>NZ_JAUFQE010000002.1:0-1233038 GCF_030409755.1 Vibrio lentus | reverse complement strand
TGGCGACCTTGTGGTTAAGACCCCTCGGTATGGATTACCGCGCTAAGATCGACAATCCGCAATGGAAGAAAGCTTGTGATATTGCGCTTATCGTCAGTGGCTTCATTCCTCCGGTTATCTTTGGTGTTGGTTTCGGGAACTTGATGATTGGCGTTCCGTTTGAATTTAATGAATTGCTAATGATGTCATACCAAGGTGGTTTCTGGGATCTACTCACGCCCTTCCCACTGCTATGTGGCTTGGTGAGCTTGGCGATGGTTGTCACGCAAGGCGCGGCATTCCTACAGATGAAAACGACGAGTGATTTAAAACAACGCGCACAGAGAGTGATCGTATGTATGGCGCTTGTCACTGTCGTTCTGTTTATTGTTGGTGGGCTATACGCATATACACTTCCGGGTTACCTGATTACTAGCCCAGTTGTGACCGATGGTGTTTCAAACCCATTACTAAAGCATGTAGTGAAGTTTGATGACTTACTGCTACATAACTACGAAAACTACCCGATACTTTTGGCAATTCCCGCTCTAGGTATCATCGGAATGCTGAGTTGTGCCGTGATGACTCGACTTAACCGCGCTGGTTTGGCCTTCGCTTCTTCGAGCTTATCAATAGCAAGCATCATAACGACAGCGGGCGTTGCCCTATTCCCAATGATCATGCCGTCTAGCTTGATGCCTTCGCATAGTTTAACGCTATGGGACGGAACATCGAGTGAGTTAACACTGAGCATTATCTCGGTTGTCGCAGTTATCGTGGTGCCAATTATTTTGGGTTACACAATCTGGTGTTACTACAAAATGTTCGGTCGACTAGATAGCCAATACATTCACGATAACAGTTCGTCACTGTATTAATTAGAGATGAAATAGGAGGATAACCTATGTGGTATTTATGTTGGGTACTGGGCGTATTATTAGCCTGCGCGTTTGGAATTATTAATGCGCTATGGCTAGAACACACCGACTTTCTTGATGAACAAAACTGAACGGTAGATTCAGTAATAAGTGTTAACGAAACAATAAGCTAACTCACTTAAAAGCCTTCATTAAATGCGATGCCTACGATCTCAAAGATCACCGACATTCGTGTTAATGAGGGCTTTCTTATTCATGCCTTGTTCTATATGAGTTCTATGTATCTAAGCTTTTTGTATCGTAGCCTTTGCGTATTGCATCAAGGGAACTGGCGTCTCAAATCGCTTAGTTTTTGCATATCAGGTTTTAAGTAACCTTTGCTACCAATGAACCTTGCTTTAACAACCTCATAAGCTATTAGTTACATATTCATCATTTTAATGAATCTATTAATTACAAAACAAAGATGAATATTAACGTCACTGGCTTAAAGGGAATTAACCATGAGTAATCCATCGGAAACTCAGCGTCATTCGCTGTCTCTTTCAATACGCAGTAAATTCATTCTAATCAACCTCACCCTGTTTGTTTCAGTCTTTATCTATGCGATTTACGAGCAGTTCAGCTTAGATAAGCTTGAATCCTTGGAGCGAGCTGCCTCTGAAAACTTGAGGAGCTCTGTTGACCTACTAACCCTGAGGCGACACGAAAAAGATTTCTTATCTCGCCACGATAACAAATACGCAGAACGCTTCGACGAAACCGCCAACACCCTGAATCAACGATTGGTGACTTTGAACCAAACTCTAGCTTCACACGAGCTTCATTTGTCTGACCAAATGACACGGATTTCGGATACCCTTCATCAATATCAAAAGCAGTTTCACCAAATTGTCGAACAAGTAAATAACATTGAACGTACGACCGCGCCCTTAGGCTTTGTCGCTGCGTTAGATACCAAAAGAAACAAATTAAAATCAGCGATCGAATCTGAATCGAGTTTGGCTTTAGAGCTTGCGCTATTGGAGTTGATTGAAAAAGATTTCCACTATCTCGCTCATATCAATGACCAAACCCATATGGCGTTAGCAGATGCTCTTAAAGAGTTTGAACCCTACTCTCAAACGTCCGTTGCGACAGAGCAAGCCTATTCGGACTACAAAGCTGCGGTTGAAACGCTCCTATTGGCCAACACCAATTTAGGCTTGTCGGCAGAACTCGGTCTTAGAGGCGCCTTACGTAGCAACGTCCACCAAACAGAACAAGCCATTGAAGCCGTACAAACCGAGATAAGTCAAGCTATCACCACAGCGGGTACACATACCAAAAACACCCTACACCTTTTTGGTGCGGCGATTGTTGCGCTGCTCTCTTTGCTGTTGGTGTTTATTGGTCGCAACATACTTGCGCGAATCAAAGCGATAAACGTGATGATGGAATCAATTGCCAATGGAGATGGCGATTTAACTGTGCGCATGAACGCCAAAGGCAACGATGAACTTGCTCAGTTGGCGCATTCCTTCGATACCTTCATCAATAAACTGCATGGCAATATTAAAGAGCTGTCTGGCGTAATGACGGTGTTGACCGATAGTTCGTGCAGCTCTGAAGAAGCGGCAATCAAAAGTATGAGTAATGCTGAAAAGCAGAAGCAACAATCTGAATCAGTAGCGACGGCAGTTAATGAGTTGGTGATGACCAGTAATGAAGTGACGGCGAACATAGAAAACGCGGCGATGAACGCTGAAAAGATCAAAGATAATGCACATCAAGCGTTGCAAGAAACCCACGCAACTAATGACAGCATTAATGTGCTGGCCGAGAACATTGCTGAGTCTCAAAACCTAATTGTTCAGCTCGAAGATCAGAGTCGCGAAATCAATCAAGTCGTTACTACGATTCAAGGTATAGCGGAACAAACTAACCTACTCGCGCTAAATGCAGCGATAGAGGCTGCGCGTGCTGGTGATCATGGTCGTGGGTTTGCAGTCGTTGCTT
Source organism: Vibrio lentus (assembly GCF_030409755.1). Taxonomy (NCBI): domain Bacteria; kingdom Pseudomonadati; phylum Pseudomonadota; class Gammaproteobacteria; order Vibrionales; family Vibrionaceae; genus Vibrio; species Vibrio lentus. The sequence continues at coordinate 1,230,183 of NZ_JAUFQE010000002.1, read as the reverse complement.
CCGAAGTGCGAGAGCTTTCGCTAATGACTAACGATTCAACCCATCAAATTGAATCGACCATTCATGGCCTAACGTCGGGAATAGCAAAAACGGTCGCGAAGATGTCAGTGAGCTTAGAGCAAACAGGCCTAGTTAAGCATCAAACCAAAGACGTGGTGAATGCGATTGAAGGAATACACTTTCAAGTCGGGGAAATGTTCGACTTAAACAGCCAGATTGCCACGGCGTCTGAAGAACAGTCCATGGTATCAGCGGAGATTGACCGCAGCATCACTGATATCGCCCACTTGGCGAGTGATACTCATACAGTGGTATCTGGGTCTGTTCGTTGCAGTGAACAAGTATCGAACGTGAGTGTGAAGCTAGAGAAGATTGTGGCGCAGTTTAAATATTGATTAGCAATAAGTATTTGAGAGCAACCACTCGACTTATTTGCGATGAAAAAGCTGATATGAAAAAACTGGCATCAAAAACATAGATAAACAAAAGGCCTCTATCTTATTCACAAAGATAGAGGCCTTTCTATTCAGGAATACGTAATAACGTTGTATTACGTAATCATGTTTAATGTGTACTAAGCGCGTGCTTTCAAGAACTCAGCGTAAGTACCACGGAAGTCGTTGATCTTACCGTCTTTGATTTCAAGAACTCGAGTCGCTAGAGAGTCTACGAATACGCGGTCGTGAGATACGAAGAACAATGTGCCTTTGTAGTTCTCAAGAGCCAAGTTAAGCGCTTCGATAGATTCCATATCCATGTGGTTCGTTGGTTCATCCATTAGAAGGATGTTTGGCTTGTGCATCATGATCTTGCCAAGAAGCATACGACCTTGCTCACCACCAGAGATAACCTTTACAGATTTCTTGATGTCGTCTTGGCCAAACAGCATACGACCTAGGAAGCCACGAACAACTTGCTCGTCTTCGCCTTCTTGACGCCACTGGCTCATCCAATCAAATAGGTTCATGTCTTTTTCAAAATCATGTGCGTGATCTTGAGCGTAGTAACCGATGTTTGAGTTTTCAGACCACTTGTACTCACCTTCGCGCGCTTCTAGAGCCCCCGCTAGTGTGTTAAGAAGCGTTGTTTTACCTACGCCATTCTCACCGATGATAGCAACACGCTCACCCACTTCGAAAATCGCATCGAACTTGTTGTATAGGTCTTCTTCAAAGCCTTGAGCTAGGTTTTCAACCACAAGTGCGTTACGGAATAGTTCTTTAGACTGTTCGAAACGGATGAATGGGTTTTGACGGCTAGACGCTTTAACTTCGTCTAGTTGAATCTTGTCGATCTGTTTAGCACGAGACGTTGCTTGTTTCGCTTTAGATGCGTTAGCAGAGAAACGAGAAACGAACGTTTGAAGTTCAGCAATTTGTGCTTTCTTCTTAGCGTTATCAGAAAGTAGACGTTCACGAGCTTGTGTCGCTGCTGTCATGTACTCATCGTAGTTACCTGGGAACAGACGAAGAGCGCCGTAATCAAGGTCAGCCATGTGTGTACAAACTGAGTTTAGGAAGTGACGGTCATGCGAAATGATGATCATTGTGCAGTTACGTTGGTTAAGCGTATCTTCCAACCACTTGATGGTGTCCATGTCCAGGTTGTTCGTTGGTTCGTCAAGAAGCATGATATGCGGGTCTGCAAACAGTACTTGAGACAATAGAACACGAAGTTTCCAACCAGGTGCTACTTCACTCATTAGACCGAAGTGCAGTGATTCTTCAATACCTACAGCAAGAAGAAGCTCACCGGCTTTAGCTTCTGCCATGTAACCGTCCATTTCAGCGAACTGAACTTCAAGGTCAGCTACCTTCATGCCGTCTTCTTCGCTCATTTCAGGCAAAGAGTAAATGCGGTCACGCTCTTGCTTAATAGCCCAAAGCTCTTTGTGACCCATGATAACCGTGTCGATTACCGTGAATTCTTCGTAAGCAAATTGGTCTTGGTTTAGTTTAGCTACGCGCTCGTTTGGATCGTAGCTTACGTTACCAGCACTTGGTTCAAGTTCACCTGATAGGATCTTCATGAACGTCGATTTACCACAGCCATTCGCGCCGATTAAACCGTAACGGTTACCTTCGCCGAACTTAACTGAAATATTTTCGAAAAGTGGCTTAGCGCCGAATTGTTGAGTGATATTTGCTGTGGAGATCAATGCCTTTACCTTTTTAATGTGAAAAACGCCGCAACGTTACTTCTTCGGGGCTTTAACTTCAAGTATTGATTGCAATTACAGGCCATTAAGTGAGTGATAACCTAGCCAAATCATAATTTGAGCTGACTCACACTTTTGATTTTCTATTTGTGTTCATTAAAACGCCACAATGAGGAAAATACAAAATAGCGAACAGCCGTCGATAATAGGGTTTATATAACGCCTTAAATCCCACGGATAATTGAATATATCGCACGGCGCATCGTTACAACCTAACCTACTTTCCCCTATTTATTTTCGGTATTGGCTGATGCTCAAATACTAGCCCAAACCCTGACAATTTCATGACAAAGATGAAAGAAACAGGAATAAAGTACTCGCCCCCGAAAAAGGGTTAGATTTCACAAAGCACCATTATCTAACTATAGTAATCCTAACCTCATAATTCTAAGAGACTTTTATGCGTTCATTATCGCGCTTCTTATTGTTCACTTTGGCCATGATCTCTTGGCCTAGTCATGCCAACTTGGAATATGACTTACAGTCACGTCCTCAGGTGTCTGACATTGCCCAAGATCTGGATCAACGCATTAATGCACTCCCCGACCCTCTGTTTATGGAAGCGGCTGACAAACGTAAGGTCAATGTTTTATTGGCTGAAGTGCTTCGTGTCCAAAACCAACAAATCGCAACCTTTGATCAACAGCTTCTGGATTATCGAAAAAACAGCGATGCGGATCTGTGGTTCGATGTTGAATCGAGCTACGTAACATTAAACAGTTTAAATGTGAGTAAGCAGCACTTACTTGAGCAGACGACTACCGCGAACAAAGAGCGCCTAACGGGTTTTGGCCCTTATGGTGTCACACAGTTTAAGCAAGAGTGGCGACTGACTAAGCTCAACGTTGAATATCTGGTGTATTTCCAAACTCGTAGCTTCAAAGCGTTGATAAAAGACATCTTCATTTCACCAGTTCCTGTGATTGGCGCGTCTTTGAAAGTGCTGTTTATTTACTTTGGTTTGGTGTGGTGGCTATCAAACAGCACGCGCCTGATTGAATTGTTCCGAGTTAATTTCTTAGAAGCGAAACAGAATCCTCCATTCTTGGTGCGTTTGATTTGGTACGTGAGTCGTGCCCATCGAGCGATAGCGTGGTTAATCGCGATTACTATTTCGTTGCGTATTCTCTCAAGCATACCGAGCTTGCAGCACTTAATTTTCCTCGAGATCTTTACGTGGTGGATTCTCGGTGGCTCGATAGCAATCAGCTTTATTCTTGAGTTTGCTTACCGATTAGGTCGCACATCAAACCAAGAAGTGATTGCATTGCGCCTCTCGACCATTCGTCGTTACGTGTGGAGCTTCATTGTCGCGGGTGTGATTCTGCAGATTTCGATTCGTACGCTAGGTAAAGGCACGATCTACAGCTGGATCTACAGTGCGCTGTTCTTCTGGTTTGTTCTTGTGACTATCTCAGTATTGAGGCTATGGCGCGCAAAAGTGTTTGATGCGCTACAACATATTTCAGATCGCCCTGTATGGGTGAACTGGGCTGTGAATCGCCAAGACACATTTATTCTCAATATACTGGCAACCGCAATTGGTATTGTATGGCTATCCGTTTATACCTTCCAGCATCGTATTATGGCGCTGTTATCCGGTTATACCCTGTTTAGTCAGGCGCTTGCTTATCTATTTAGAATTGAAGTCGCAAAACAGTCCGACCTTGATAAGAACCAACAGAACCTCGTGAGAATCAAAGGCGATCAAACCTTTGAATACGTTCTGCCAGGTTCAATCGATAGCACCTTGATTGACTATGCGGGCGATGAAGTTAAACAACTTAACCGTTATCTGATGTCTGACAGCCCAGCGATTTGTATTGTGTCTGGTGAGCGTGGCGTGGGTTCAACAACGCTGCTCTACACATTGCTACATAAAGTCACCAACGCTGAGCCAATTTACGTTAGCTGTCCTTATGCGGGTTACAAAGAGTTTCTTTGCCACTTAGCTGTAAGCATCGGATTAGAAGAAGAAGCGACTGAAATTCAGATTCTGGCTCACTTACGTAAAAGCGAAACCACTTACCTGATCGCGATCGACAACGCACAACGACTTGTTAAGCCGATGGTTGGCGGATTGTCTGATCTGATTCGCTTAACCAACTTACTGCGCCGTTCTAAAAAGAACCACCGTGTAGTGATGTCGATTGCTAAATCAAGCTGGCGATTTGTCGATAGAGCTCGTGGTGAGCGTCTATTGTTTGATTTCGTGTGTTTCCTACCTCGTTGGACTGAGAAGCAAATCGGCGAGTTACTAACAAGCCGTATCAATACCGAGTTAGAAAAGCCGTTGTCGTTTGATGGCTTGGTGGTTCCTAAACAGTGGGATCAAGATGAGATGACAGAAGAAGAACGTGCTCGCCAAGGCTTCTATCGAATTCTATGGCATTACTCTGATGGTAACCCCACAGTGGCGCTCCGCTTCTTCCGTTTATCTCTCAATAGAAACAAAGACACCGACCAAGCTGTCGTCAGGCTGTTCCATGTGCCTGAAGCGCAAGAGTTAGAGAACATGCCCAAACCCATGCTGGCCGTGCTTCGATCGATTGTTCAGCTAGAGATAGCCTCCCCTGAGGTTCTGTCTGACTGTACTCAACTGAGTATTGCTGAGATTACGGGCATTTTGCGCTACTTCGAAAGTCGAGGTTACATTGGTTGGAGTGAAGAGAAGGCAAAAATTTCCGATCACTGGTTCCGCCACATTACTAACGTTCTCGACCGTCAACATTTATTGGTGAAGTAAAATGAAGAAATTATTTATCCTATTACTTGTTGGCCTTGCGACTACTGTGAGTTTTCCGACCTTCGCGACGGAAGAGCTGGCCAACGTAGAAAACATCTCGAAGATTGCGAGCTTGGTACGATGGAGTGGCGTATTTTTCTCCGCTATCGTCATTGCCGCAATGTGGCTATTGCTCAAATTCATCAACTCCTTGGTAACGAGCTTTGGTAGCCAATTTGTTCAATATCGAATGCTACTGCAAAAGCTTCAGTCGTTTATGCAGTTCTTCATCTATGTGAGCACGGGTCTGATCGTGTTTATGATGAGCTTTCGTATCAACGACCAAATACTCGCTCTGATTGGTGGTACCCTCGCCGTATCTGTTGGCTTTGCACTTAAAGACTTGGCGGCTTCTTTTATCGCGGGTATCACGGTGATGATCGATAGACCCTTTCAGGTTGGTGACCGTGTCACGTTCGAAGGTAACTACGGCGACATTATCACTATTGGTTTGCGTTCTGTTCGTATGAGAACGCTGAACGATGACATCATCACGATCCCGAACAACAAGTTCTTGAATGAAGTGACGACGAGCGGTAACTATGGCGCATTGGATATGCAAGTGGTGATCCCTTTCTATGTCAGCATGGATGAAGACATCACCCTAGCCCGTGACCTAATTCAAGAAGCCGCGTCTTCAAGCCGTTACATCCACTTGCCTAAGCCTGTTACGGTTCTGGTTAAACAGACGATTACGGATAACTACCTAGCAATACAGTTAACTTGTAAGGCTTATGTGGTCGATACGGCGTATGAGAAGTTGTTTGAAACAGACATTACCCTTCGAGTAATGAAAGAGTTTAAGAAGCACAACATTAACCCACCGAAAATTTCAGTGGCAACGCATTGATCGAGATTGGCTTAACGCGCTCCTTTTGCTGAGCAAGTTACCAATCCAGTCATCTACAAACAAAAACACCTCCGAACTTGTCTTAAGTGCGGAGGTGTTTTTTTATGAGGTTTAGCTTAAACCTTGCTCGGTAAAAACCTAGGTCGGACTTAAACCTTAAAGTACTTCAACTGATCAGTAAGGTGTTCTGTGGTGTTGGCCATTTTCTGGCTGTCTTCTGCCAGCGACTGTGAAGCTTGCAGTACTTCGTTAGCCGCCAGATGAATCCCAGTGACACTTTCACTCATTTCGGTTGCTACCGTGCTCTGTTGTTCCGAGGCTGCTGCAATTTGAGCCACCATGTCGTTGGCGTTGTGCAGCTCATTCACAATCACATCCAGTTGTTGGCGTGTTTCATTCGAGGCCACGACACTGTGATCCACTTTCTCGTTACTGCTTTGCATCGCTTTAAAGGTGCGCTCGGCTTGCTGAGTGAGTTTCTCAATTGTCGATTGCACTTCATTGGTTGAGTTCTGAGTACGACTAGCAAGGTTACGAACTTCGTCTGCTACAACCGCGAACCCTCTTCCTTGTTCACCCGCACGTGCCGCTTCTATCGCTGCGTTGAGTGCCAATAAGTTAGTTTGTTCTGATACATCACGAATCACGCTGACCACTTGGCTTATTTCGCTAACACCGGACTGTAGATCTCTTACCAATTCGTTTGCCGTAGAGATGTTTTCTGAAACTTGAGAGATCGTCTTAGACGTGACCTGCATGTTCTTGTCGTTTTGATTGGCATGATCGACCACTTTATTGGTACTCGCCGCTGTGTTCTCTGCATTAACCGCGACATCAGAAATGGTGGCACTCATTTCCGTCATCGCGGTAGACAATAACTCAAGCTGAGCATGTTGTGAATTGACACTGGTCGCCGCCTCTTCACTCGCTTGAGCAATGTGGCTTGCCATGTTACTGGACAGGTCCGCAGATTCATTGGCGGTACGCAGCGTGCTTTGCAATTTATCGAGCATGGTGTCGATCTGTTGGCTCATATCGCCTAGCTCATCTTTACGCGTCATATTCATACGCACACGAAGATCACCATCGGCAATCTTATGGGTGTTGTCGATAAGCTTATTGAGAGGCACAAGGATGTTATTGGATATCGCGTAGCCCATCGCAAACAACAGACCAGACAACACAACCGCAACCATCCCTTCTTTAATCGCCAACGCATAGAACGCATCTTGAATATCAGCGACCAATATTCCAGACCCTAGCACCCAGTTCCATTCAGGGAACAGTTGTACGTATGAGATCTTGTCTTTCAACTCTCCATTCGGGCTCTTCCATTGGTAGTCAAGAAAGCCTTTCTGTTGCGCTGTTTGAGAGATGGTGACCATCTCACGCCAGTGTTGCTTGCCTGCGCCATCTCTTAAGTTACCCGCATTTTTGCCATTGAGTTCTGGCTTGAGTGGATGACTAATGATGTTGAGTTGTTGGTTTAAGATCCAAAAATAGTTGGTGCTGTCATAGCGAAGCGTTTCAATAGCTTGCAGTGCTTGTTTCTTTGCTGTCTCTTCGCCAAGAACATTTCGTTGGTCATAATAGTGTTGAGCTAGGCTGACCGCTGTTTCGACTTGTGCACTGAGTTTATCTTGCCGCTCTTCCATGGAGCTAGCGCGCTGTTGCATTAAATTAAAAGTGGATGCCATTACCAATAGAACAACCGATAAAATAACGATGGATACGAGTTTTGATTTGATAGATAAGTTACTTAATTTCATAGCTGACTGACTTTATTATTTGTTTTGATTATGGATTTTCGACCAAGTTATCAAAATTTCGTACAGTTCAGATGATATGCATCAAGATCAAAAGATATACACCATGTTACATAGCTAAAAGGAGGTGCTCGTCAAACGGGCAGAGGTTGAGATTTGGTTGGCGATAGTTTAGTAGTGCGGAATTTTCGTGCTTGGGTTGAAACGTTCATGTAACCGCCCAAGCGCAATAGAAATATTATCAGGTGATAATATGGTTGGATTCGATCTTAAAGCTAAAACTTATAGGTTTGAGACCAACAATTGTGGTGTCGCTTTTTGTTGAAGGTAGATACTAAAGCGGCTTCCCTTGCCCACTTCTGATTCGACACGTATCTCGCCACCCGTTTGACTCAAGATACTTTGAGATACCGACAAACCTAAACCTGTACCGTCGCGTTTGGTGGTATAGAAAGGCGAGAAAATACGTTTCAATTGCTCTTCTTTGATACCACAGCCTTCGTCTTCAACATGAACAATAGCCCCATGAGACACGCCGTTTTCAACCCAGTCTTCACTTGAAATAGTCAATGTGCCCTTTCCGTCCATCGCGTGAATCGCGTTCATTTGTAGGTTAACCAGAATCTGTAGCAATTGGTTGCGGTTCACTTCGACAGACGTTTTCGCGTGCAGTTGTGAGACATAAACAATGCCTTTCTTCTTAGCGCCTGTTTTGACAAGTGTAATACTCTCGTCGACGATTGGATTGATGTGTTGCCAAGTGATTTCGTCTTGTACGCCGCCATGTCGGCTGTATTGAAGTAGGCTTCGTGTGATGTTTCGGATTCGGTCGATCTGCTCCATGATCGCGTGGACTTCCTCGTCTACACGGGCCACTTCGTCACCAAGCTCAAACTTCATCAACTCGACATTGCCAAGAATCACAGCTGTTGGGTTATTAATCTCATGAGCAATACCTGCGGTTAACTCACCTAATGCGGCTAATTTCTCGTTAACCACCAGCTTATCTCTAGCTTGGTTGAGAAGCTGGATATGAAGTTCGAGTTCTTCGGTTTTCTCTTTCAAACTGGCAGTACGAGAATGAACCTTACATTCGAGCTCAGACGCCGCTTGTTGAATTTCTTGATTGCGTTCGTGGAGCAAATCCAACATTTTATCGAACTGCTTAGCCAGCAATGTGAGTTCGTGTTGATCATCTAAACCAAGCGTACCTATTCGCTTGTCTTGCCCCATCTGGACGAGCTTCACGACCTTATGGATGCGTTCAATTGGGTTGAAAAGATCACGCGCGCCACGGTGAACGATCCAACCGGAGATCAAGAGTAACAGCACAATGGTAATGCTGATTTCACCAAGGTTGGTTAAGTACGTTTCCACTAATGGCCAAATCAAATAACCGGTATAGAGCATGCCGATAACGTTATCGAACTGGTCATGAATCGGTTGATATGCTGTGATGTACCAAGCGTCGTAAACGTAAGCACGATCCAACCACTCTTTGCCTTCATTCAAGACTTTTGAGTGAACCTCATGCGAAACACGAGTGCCGATTGCACGCCCTGCACTCTCTTCACTGCTCAGCGGTACATTCGTACTCACACGTAGGTCATCAAGGAAAACCGTGACAGTACCGATACGACGATTGAAACTATCGCGTTGCGGATAAATTAAGTTGCTGATCTGATCAACTAACTGCGTGCTGTTGTTCAGTAAGATCCCGCCATCAAGAAAACCAATGACGTGATCATTCTTGTCTCGAATCGACACAACAGTGCGGCTAACCAAACCACGAGTTTCAACATTTCGACTATTAAGCATTGGGACTTCGGCTTGCCTTGCAAGATTTTGGTCTAAATCGTTGAGCTCGCTTTGGCTTAATACACTAAAGAACGACGCTTTGTGTGTCAGGTTGAGGTATTCAAGTTTTTTCTCCATGCTCTCGACGCTACGCCAGCGCAGAAAATCGAGTTCATAGCGAGATTTGTTTTCTGAAACCCAGCGTGTGAGCTCTTTTTTTGAAATATCACTCTTGAGTTTGATTCGGAAGTTGTAAGACTCAGCAAAGGCTTGAACGTTATAGGCCTGTTGGCTTTGAATCAGTTGAATACTGTTGTCTGCAACATCCAACCGCTCATCAACATCAATCAATGCGCCCTGCCATGTGTAGTGAACAGACCAATACAAAGTGATCGCAACCAGAGCACATAGAGTTAAGATGATCGGAGCCGACGTTAAAAATAACAGACGGTACCGCACCATGGTTTTGAATCGGAACGCCCACTTTGACCACCAATGACGTCTAATCGGCATATTCAGAGCCTTCTGTATTCCATTCTTTGTATTTACGCTCTAACGTTTTACGAGCAACGCCAAGATCCCGAGACGCTGCTGATTTGTTCCCATCATGAAAACTAACCAACTGTTCTATATGTGCTTTCTCAACATCTTTGAGTGTCCAAGTGTTTGGGTAACCTTCAACGGCATCATTGTTATCCAAATTAGGTAACTCAGCGCCATGTGACACCGTCACTGAAATGCTGGTGGGTGCTGGGTCACCGTTAATCTCACGCCAGTAATGAGCTGGTGGCTTGTCTAATAAGATACAACGTTCGACTAAATTTTTAAGTTCGCGGATATTCCCCGGCCATTCATACTCGTTCATTGCCAAGATGTCTTCATGCGCCCAGTTTGGAACGGGTACACAAAGCTCGCTCGATAGTAAACGGGTAAAGTAAGGAACGAGCTCAATAAGATCGGACGGACGTTCTCTTAGTGGGACAACGTCAATTTTAAGAACATTAAGTCGGTAAAACAGGTCACGACGGAAATGTCCTTTATCGACCTCTTCTTGAAGATTACGGTTTGTCGCTGCGACCACACGAACATCGACAGCGATCTCTTTCTCACTGCCAACAGGTCGAATCGTTCGTTGTTCTAAAACGCGTAACAGCGCTGCTTGCATTGGCAGTGGCATCTCACCGATTTCATCAAGGAACAATGTGCCACCACTTGCGACTCTAAATAGGCCTTCTCTATTTTTCTTAGCACCAGTAAAGGCACCAGACGTATGGCCAAACAATTCACTTTCTAAAAGCTCAGGAGCGATAGCTCCACAGTTGATTGGCACAAATGGCCCTGTTCGTTTGCTGGCTTCATGCACGCCACGAGCAACCAACTCTTTACCCGTCCCAGATTCGCCTTCGATTAACACCGATGCTCTTGATGGTGCGAATTGACTGATGAGCTGCTTAAGTTGTTTGGTTTTATCTGAGTTACCGATCAGTTCCGTTTTGATATGGCGGCTTACGTCGCGTTTCAACGCATATTGCATTCTTTGGTCTAGGCGCTTGTCCATGCAGCGAAGTACTGCTTTTATCATCTGTTCTAAGTTGAAAGGCTTCAAAATGAAATCAGAGGCGCCAAGCTTAAGTGCAGATATGGTCATTTCGAGATCAGCGTAACCTGTCATGAAAATTACGTCGGCGCGTTTGTCTGCGTCGTTGAATACCTCTTCCCATTCAATACCAGAACGACCTGGAAGATTGATATCAAGCACGATCAAATCGAAGTGCTCGTTGCAGCGTAGAACTTCAGCTTCTTCTACGGAACCGGCACTGGATACCTTGCCAAAATACTTACCTAGTGCTTTCTTAAGAATAGCCTGCATACCAATTTCATCGTCGACCACCAAGACAGAAAATGCCTGATATTGAGTCAATGTGTTGGAGTTGAGGTTAGAGGCGCTTGAACTAGGTAAAGACATAATGATCAGCCGATAGGGAAAGTTGGGACAGAGTGTACCAATTAACCTTTTACGCAACAGGGTCAATGTGCGACATTTTGTCCTAGCTCATGTTTTGTTTTAATTTATGGGGTCAAATGACGCAGTTTCGTTCGAAATAACAGCAATTTAATGAGATCTGATGCATGATTTATTGGCACTAACATTGCTTATAAGGTGATGATTTCTAATTACAAAAATTAGCACTCATGAACATGACCTTCTTTGAGCCCTTTGAAGTTGAAGGCGTGTCATTCATTTATAACAGAATGGACATAATAATAATGAAAGCAATTCCCTTAACTATTGCCGCTCTATCTATCGTCAGTTACTCGGCTAGCAGCGCAGAAGACACCACGCACATCAAACTTGCGACAACAACAAGCACGTATCACTCTGGCCTACTAGACTACCTATTACCTGAGTTCGAAAAAGACTCTGGTATTAAAGTTGACGTTCTAGCTGCAGGTACGGGTAAATCACTTCGTATGGGTGAGAACGGCGATGTCGATCTGGTGATGACTCACGCACCAAAAGCAGAAGCGAATTTCGTTGAACAAGGCTATGGCGTTCTACCTCGTAAACTGATGTATAACGACTTTGTTATTGTGGGCCCTCAAAATGATCCTGCGAAAATTGAATCTCAAAAAGCAGTGGCTGATGTGTTCAAAGCGATTGCAACGAACAACGTGACGTTCGTTTCTCGTGGTGACGATTCTGGTACTCATAAGAAAGAGATGGGTATCTGGGCACAAACCAAAATGGAACCAAACTTCGGTGGTTACCGCAGTGTTGGTCAAGGTATGGGCCCTACTCTAAACATGGCGTCTGAAATGCAAGGCTACACCATGACAGACCGTGGTACTTGGTTGGCTTACCAAAACAAATTGGATCTTAAAATCCTTTTCCAAGGTGACAAGAACCTATTTAACCCTTACCAAGTGATTCTTGTTAACCCAGAGCGCTACCCGACCATCAACTACCAAGCAGCGAAAGTATTCAGTGATTGGTTGGTTAACCCTAAAGGTCAGAAACTGATTAACGACTTTAAACTGCACGGCAAACAACTGTTTGTTGCAAGCGCAGAATAGTCGTCATTGCACTATTCTTACAGGGTGAATAGTGAACTCGAAAAGAATGAATGGCTGACTCACCCTGTTTCACTGATCCAGTGTCAGCTATTACCAAAACATCAGCATTACTTTTTAAGACTTATTGTCGCTTTAAACGAGATACTTCATGACCCTATGGCAAACAACGCTTGATGCAATGAATCTACTGGTGAGTTTTGACCACGAACTGTGGAAAATCGTCGCGGTATCTTTCAGCGTTTCATTGTCCGCCATTTCATTGGTGATTGTTCCTGCAATCATCATGGCTTTCTTATTGGCTTACACCGAATTCCCCGGTAAATGGGCGCTGCTTTCGGTGATCAACACCTTACAAGCGATACCGACCGTGGTAATTGGCTTGTTGATGTACATGATGCTCTCTCGTTCTGGCCCTTTGGGTGACTGGCAATTGCTGTTCACGCAAAAGGCGATGATTCTCGGTCAGATGCTGATCTGTTTCCCAATTCTGGTTGCTATGATGCATGGCGCGCTGCAAGCCAGCGATCGCCGAGCAGTAGAAACAGCGCGTACCCTTGGAGTCTCAACCACTCGAGTCGCGTGTACTTTAATTTGGGAAACACGATTCCCTCTGTTGGCAGCCACCATTGCTGCATTCTCACGTATCGTGACCGAAGTCGGTTGTTCGATGATGGTGGGTGGTAACATTATGGGAATGACACGAAATATCCCTACGGCTATTGCTATGGAAAGTCACAAAGGCGCATTTGCTCAAGGTGTGGCACTTGGTATGGTCTTATTAGCATTGGCATTAGCCCTTAACTTTTTCCTTTCCAGTGTGAGAGGAAAAGGCTACTTGAGAACTTAGGAACGCTGTCATGAGTATAAAAATAACAACGCAGCAAATTTCAATGCGCTACAAAGAGCGTGTTTTGTTCCACATCCCCGAATTGTCGATCGGCCCTAACGATGCTATTTATCTCAAAGGCGATAACGGTGTTGGCAAAACGACCCTACTTAAAATCTTATCAGGATTGATCAAGCCGAGCTCTGGCCGTATTCAGTCTCCGACACAAAGCTGGCAACACAGCCTGTTTCCTCGGTTAAAATTTAAAGACATCATCTATCTCCACCAAACCCCTTACCTTTTTGATGGCTCGGTGTACCAAAATGTCGCTTATGGCATTCGCTTTAACAAAGAGAGCCAAAAAGATAAGCGAGCTCAAATAATTAATGCGTTGAGGATGGTAGGTTTAGAAACCCTAGCAGACGAGCACATTTCTGTTTTGTCTGGTGGTGAGCGTCAACGCGTGGCAATGGCACGAGCTTGGATTCTCAAGCCTTCAATCTTGCTGATGGACGAACCAAGTGCTTCTTTAGACAAAGAATCTATTGAAAGATTGGTCATTATGGCCGAAGATCTTCTTCAGAGAGGCGCGAGTTTGGTCATCACTAGCCACCAAACTAACGCGTTAACCGATTTATGTAAGAAGCAGTGGTGGATCAAAGACAACACTTTGACCGAATCACCGCTTCTTCAAGTTATTAAAAAGAACAAAGCACAAGAGAATATTTATGTTGCTTTCAACGCAAACTAGTTGGGTTATTTTGGCTGGCGGACAAGCCAGCCGTATGGGCGGAAAAGATAAAGGACTCGTTGAGCTCAACGGTTCTCCGCTTATTCAATACGTTATAGACAAGCTGTCCCAACAAGATGTCAGCATTACCATCAATGCCAACCGTAACTTAGACAGTTACCAAGCATTTGCACCGGTTGTGTCCGATTCTTTCCCTGACTACCCAGGCCCTTTGGGTGGGATTCACGCTGGCCTTAAAAACGCGACCACAGATTGGGTAGGCTTTGTTCCTTGCGACAGCCCTCAAATCAGTGACGACCTTGTTGAGCGTTTTTGTGCAGCAGTAAAAGAAGACAGCGACATTCTTGTGGCTCATGATGGCGAATTTAAGCAACCTGTATTCACCCTGTTCCACAAACGTGTTCTGCCAAAGTTAGAAGCGTTTTTAGAGCGTGGCGACCGCAAGATCATCTTGTTGTACAAAGAGTGTGTGACTGAGTACGTCGACTTTAGCGACGCGCCTAACTGCTTTGTTAATCTCAATACGCCAGAAGAACTCACCCAATTTGGAACGCTTCAATAATGAAAGATTCAAAACAACGCCCTAACCTTCCTTTATTGGGCTTTGCTGCTTACAGCGGCACAGGCAAAACAACCGTACTTGAAGCGTTGTTGCCTCTGCTGACGAATGCGGGTTTAAAAGTGGGTGTTCTTAAACATGCTCACCACGATTTCGATGTCGATAAGCCAGGCAAAGACAGCTACCGCCTACGTAAGGCTGGAGCCAATCAAATGCTGATCGCTTCGCGTAACCGTCACGTGATGATGACAGAAACGCCAGAAGCCGAAGCTGATTTTGATTATCTACTGACACGTTTCGATACCAACACGCTGGACTTGATTCTGGTTGAAGGCTGCAAGAACATTGCCTTCCCAAAAATTGAACTGCACAGAGACGAAGTTGGTAAACCTTGGTTGTATCCAAACGATAACAACATTATTGCGATTGCTGCAGACAGCCACGTTGAATCTGACCTGCCACAAATGGCGATCAGCGACTTAGAAGCGATTCGTGATTTCATCATCGAGTATGCTCAGTCATTCGACCCTTCATCGACCACAAGCAAAACAGCGTCGTGTTCATCTTCAAAAGACGATATACCTGTTGTGTGTTGTGACTCCTTCTCTCCTGCTGGCCTAAGCGTTACGCAAGGTCAGCAAAAGATCGTCGATAGTATTGATGCGCTCGACCTCACTGAGAGTGTTGAATTACTACAAGGCTACGGGCGTGTGCTGGCTGAAGATGTTATTTCACCAATCAACGTACCTCAGAATACTAATTCTGCAATGGACGGCTATGCGATCCGTAGCGAAGACCTAGAATTGGACAGCTACAACATCGTTGCTGAAGTCATGGCTGGTCACAGCTACGATAAAACCGTTCAACAAGGGGAAGCGGTTAAGATCATGACGGGCGCTCCAATGCCTGAGGGCGTTGATGTCGTCGTGATGCGTGAACAATCCGTTCAAGAAGGCGACACAGTTAGCTTCCCAGACGCTAAAATCTCGGTTGGACAAAATGTCCGTATGGCGGGCGAAGATTTAGAAATCGGCCAACCTGTCTTTACTCGTGGCACACGAATCGAAGCACCAGAAATGGGCATGATGGCGTCACTAGGTTTTGGCAACTGCCCTGTTTTACGTAAAGTTAAAGTCGGTGTGTTCTCTACGGGTGATGAAGTTCAAGCACCGGGTAGTGAGCAGAAGCCGAACTCTATCTATGACTCGAACCGTTTTACTATTATCGGTATGCTTCAAAAGCTAGGTTGCGACATCGTTGATTACGGCATTATCGAAGATGACGAACAAAAGATGATGGATGTACTTCATGCTGCATCGTTAGAGACCGACATGGTTCTGACTTCAGGTGGCGTGTCTGTTGGTGATGCTGACTACATCAAACTCGCGTTAGATAAGTTGGGTGAGATTAACTTCTGGCGTATCAACATGCGTCCAGGCCGCCCTCTTGCTTACGGAAAAATTGAAAATAAACCTTTCTTCGGTTTACCGGGCAACCCAGTAGCCGTGATGGTGTCGTTCATTAACTTTGTAGAACCAGCAATCCGTAAGCTACAAGGTCAAACTAACTGGACACCAGTGAAAGCGAACGCGATAGCAACTGAGCAATTACGTTCTCGTCAAGGTCGTACTGAGTTTAGCCGTGGCGTATTCTCAATGAACGAATCAGGTGTGCTTGAAGTGAAAACAACCGGTAAGCAAGGTTCAGGTATTCTGCGTTCAATGAGCGAAGCGAACTGCTTAATCGAAATCTCGCCAGCGGTTGATACCGTGAAAGTTGGCGAGACGGTAACGATCATTCCACTTCAAGGTCGTGTTTAATTGAAGGTTCAATGACCTGAATTGACTTGGCCGCTTTTTAAATGACTTAGAAGCTCTTTGCCAAAACATAGATAAAGCCCCTTCCTATCGAA
The DNA here is from genome assembly GCF_030409755.1 of Vibrio lentus. NCBI lineage: Bacteria > Pseudomonadati > Pseudomonadota > Gammaproteobacteria > Vibrionales > Vibrionaceae > Vibrio > Vibrio lentus. Next base: position 1,213,644 of record NZ_JAUFQE010000002.1, on the reverse strand, counting down.
TTTTCGATGTTATGGGGCTTTCTTTTCTGTTCGTTTCGTAAAAGACAACCTGTTCGTTCCTTAAAAGACAGAAAGCTTAAATAGCGATAAGCCTGAAGAACGATAATCTTAAGATTTTTTATCATAACCTTGAGCCACGTACTGTTTTTATGTAGAGTGCGCGCAAAGTAATAATTCTATTGGAGAGCATCATGGCTCGTACCATTCTGTACACTTACAAAGACGAAGACAAAGAGTTACTGTTTTCGAAACAAGAACACCGCACGATCCAAGAAGCTGTAGCTGCAGCTGAAGGTATCGACATCACTGAGTATCTAAAAACTGAGCAACAGCTTGAGTTTATTTCTGATACTAAAGCGGTTCGTAACTACCAAGACAACTATTTCCGTAAGCTAGGCTTTACTAAGCTTACGTTGAAGCAAAAAGACAACCTTGGCGTTGGCAAAAAGAAGAAATAGCAAATAAGTTATTTAGATTTTGAAGGGAGCTATTGAGCTCCCTTTTTTATATGACGAGATTTTGTTTCATATAGAAACTTATTTAAATGTATATTGAATACCTGCACCCGCTGAGAAGTCATTATCTTCAATCCCAGTCGTCGTATTGACGGTTGCTGAAGCTGACCAATTCTTATTGATAGAATAACCGACACCTGCCGCAACAGCCTGTGCATTACCGGAGAAACCTACACCTACACCCAAAGCAAAATCACCTTGCTCTGCAAGCATAGGGCGAGCATTGGTTACTGCGTGTAATGATGCTTGAGTGCCGTCAATGCGGTCATCTAAACGATCAACTTCTTGCCTCATCTCTTGCTTGAAAGCTTCATCAATTGCATTGTTTTCAATAGCAGATTCAACGATAGCTGTTTCAATCGCATCATTTACTTGTTTACGTTCGTCCAAAGTAAGATGCTCGTTACCTTCAAACTTTTTACCAACCTCATCAATTAACGCATTTTTTTCAGATTGACTGATTGTTTCGTCAAAGTGAATAACATCAGTTACCATCGATTCAAGCATTGATTTTTCCGTCGACGACCCTTCATTTAAAGTAATCTTGCTCATGACAATTAGTTCTTCGCGCGATGCAGACTGCAATGCGTTACGCGCGGAGTCTGCACGTTCTTGGCCATCTCGAGCCCAAAACTGGTCTTTTGTATATTGTTTGATTGCTTCATTATTTGAGTTCGCGATGATATCAAGTGCTGTTGTTGTATTTGCTTTCCAATTGTCGTCAAAGGTTGTATTAGAAGCAAAAGCTGAACATGATAAAAGTGAAATTGACAGTACGATGGTTTTTAGTTTCACGAGGTTTCCTCTAAATGTAATTACAAAGTCTCAGAGGAAATGTGCTATTTCAGCAAACAAAGTCCTCGGGAGTGAGAGGACTATAATCATTTGTTAGGCTCAAAATTGTCATTAAGTGACAGTGGGCGTTATCTGAATTAAAAAATGCCGCAACCTCTTTCGAGATTGCGGCATTTTTATTTGTGCTTTGAACTAGCTTAACGTTAAGTTGCGATTACTTAATGTTAAGGAATGCAGCGCCACGAACACCGCCTGAATCACCGTGTTTCGCTTTGATGATCTTAGGACACTTCGCTACAGACAGTAGGTACTTAGGTATGCGCTTTGGCATTTCTTCGTAGATAAGTTCGAAGTTTGAAAGACCACCACCCAGTGCAACAACATGTGGGTCAAGACCCGTAAACAGGTTCGCAAAACAGATAGCCAATAGCTCCATAAAGCGATCTACGTGCTCAGCCGCTTTTGCTTCACCTTCGTTGTACGCTTGGATGATTTCAATCGCTTTCTTCTTCTCACCGAAGTAGTGCTCATAAATCAATTCGAAGCCACGACCAGATAAGTAGCTGTCTAAACAACCTTTTTTACCACAACCACAACCTAATAGCGGCGCGTTGTCGCCAAGGTGGAACCATGCATCAATAGGAAGACGCATATGGCCTAACTCGCCTGCAACGTGGTTACGACCAGAGAACACTTTGCCTTCATAAACTAAACCACCACCGAAGCCAGTACCTAGAATTAGGCCAGCAACTGATGGTTCATCTTTAAGTTCATCATCCCATGCTTCTGAAAGCGCAAAACAGTTCGCATCATTCTCGATTTTTACACTACGACCAATAAGCGCTTCTAAATCTTTACGCAGTGGCTTACCTGTTGAAGCCGGTACGTTAACAACCAGCATTGTGCCGTCGTCTGCGTTTTCCATGCCAGGAAGACCAAGGCCAATTTTGCCTTCGCAAGAGAATTCGCTGTCGTATTTTTTAACTAAACCAGCAATCGTATCAAGCAGTAATTGATAATCGTCTGTTGGTGTTGGAACACGTTCTGTTGCTACTCGCTCAAGTTTCTCATTGAATGCACCAAACTCAATTTTTGTGCCGCCAACATCGAAGCCGTAATACATGAAATCTCTCCAATTTTTCCCTAAATTAGGGCAAATAAAATTTTTAAATTAAACAACTAAGGAGCATTATCCATAACACTCCCCCTACAAACCGTGATAGATAACAAACTTATCTCGTGATCGAGTCTGTTTGAACAACAAGTCAGCACAAAGCGGTTAAAGGTTAGAGTGACGTCTCACTTTTGGTGTGCTCTATGAAAGCGTTCAGACTTGGTTTGGTCGGATCGGACTTATAACGCGTCTTACTTAGCATGTAGCTTTCACGAAATGCTTCAAACCATAGTTGTAAAGTCTTCGCGCCCTGCTCTTCACCCGCTTGTTTTAATACTAAGCTCGCGACTTCGGCAGTAGAAAGGTGTTGTTCGTTGTCTGACTTACGCATCATGTATTGAGAAACCGATTCAGGCTCAATCGACAGCACAGGTAAGTCTTGCAGATACTCTGAACGACGGAAGATACGTCGCGCTTCGCGCCAGCTGCCATCAATGAAAATCAGCAATAGTGTTTTGTTTGGGTCACGCATTTGTGGCAGGTCTTGAACCACGCGTGTTTTGTCGTCGGTATAGTCTTCAGGAAACACGATCACAGGTTGGTATTTGTCGTCTTTTAGAACATCCAACATCTCTTGATTTGGTTCAGTACGATGCCAAAGGTAGGCGTAACTGTCTTTTACCGTATCAACAATCAAACGACCGGTGTTACTTGGTTTTAAGATTTCGTTGTCTGACAAGATCAACATAGTCGCGACGTTCGTATCAATGTTAGGTTGATGCTCGCAGATACAGCTGTCTTGTTTTATTTTACAGAACTCACATCGCACTACTTTACACCCGCGCGCATTAAACGGCTTAGTAGCAATGGATAAACGGTGTTGGTATAAACGGTGAAAAGCGTGGATTCTCATGGACAATAACGATAAATCTAGAAAAGTGGCACGATTGTACTTACAGTGACCCTAGAATGATAGAAGGAATTCCCATGCAAGACCCATCCCTGCTTCGCCTTGTTTGTTTTATTGTCGTTTTTGGATTATGTGCGCTTTGGGAGTACCGCTTTCCACGTAAAACGCTGACTCAGAGTAAATGGTTTCGTTGGGGAAACAACTTTGCTTTAGTCGCTCTGAATAGCTTTCTGTTAGCGACGTTAATCCCGATCGCTGCGTTCCAAGCGGCGGTTATCGCACAAGAAAACCATTGGGGTTTGTTCAATACCCTGTCACTTCCCAAAGAACTCAGTATTCTGATTTGTGTATTGCTCTTGGATTGTGCCATTTACCTACAGCACTTGGTGTTTCACCGCGTTCCTTGGCTTTGGAAGCTGCACCGAGTACATCACGCTGATCTTGATATCGATGTCACAACGGGCACCCGCTTTCACCCAATAGAAATGATTCTTTCAATGCTGATTAAAGTGAGCTTGGTCATAGCACTGGGTGTTCCAGTGATCGCTGTTGTCATCTTCGAAATTGTGTTGAATGCCAGTGCCATGTTTAACCACAGTAATGCACGCCTTCCGTTGTGGTTTGATAAACGATTAAGAAAAGCGATCGTTACGCCAGACATGCATCGCGTCCACCACTCAGTCATTGTTAAAGAAACACACTCAAACTTTGGTTTCTTCTTATCGGTGTGGGATATCTGGTTTAGGACGTATCGTGACCAGCCCAAGCTTGGTCATGATAACGTTCATATCGGCGTGCCAGAGATACAAGATGGAAAGGAACAGAGGCTGGATAAACTGATCACCCAGCCATTTAGATACAACCAGAAAACTAAAAACTAGACAACAAACGCGAACTAAACGCTACGCTTTTAACTCACGTAGATAGCGGTAAATGGTGTGGATAGAGATATCGAGCCCTTTTGCTGCTATTTGCGCACTGTCTTTCAAATCAAAAATGCCCATTTCATGCAATCGCGTCACAATCTCACGACTCTTCTTCGATGGCGCTATTTCAGGATCACTCGTCACCTGCTCTCGAACGGTTTCAATCGAACTGTGCATCATCTCTTCATTACTGCGAGCAAAGGTTTCAGGCGTGGTTTGAGGTCTTTCTAAGTGCGGAAGCAAACAAGGAACGAGTGAATGCATCACCTCTTGGAATGGCGCATCGAGGTTGGTGTTGATACATAACAAACCAATGGCTTTCTGTTGAGGATTGCGAATTATCGTCGTCATTGAACGTAAGGTTTTGCCATCGGGACATTTTGTCATATACGCGCCCGACACATCTTTACCTTGAGTAAGCTTCATCAGCGCTAAGTTGGTAATAGGTGCACCTACGTCTCGACCAGTGACATGACTGTTCGCGATTTTGATAATCGAAGGGTTGCGAACATCTAAACTGTGCAATAACACTTCCGTATGCTCACCATACATTGCAGCAATCCCGTCAACGATGTTTTCGATTGAGTGCAAAATATCATAATCACTTTGAGCTAATTCAAACACTGAGACCTTCCTCTTCTGGCGAAAAAACCGCTAAGTAAAAATACCAAGCGGTTTGTTTTATTCTAAAACGTTTGATTACGCAGACATTATATCAATAATCGTTGAGTCTGTAACACTCATACCCGCGGTAACCAATTTTCCAATATTGCGAATACTGGTCTCGACATCATCAGCTACAATGCCTTGGTTGTGGGCTTCATTACAGCGCATCGCCATTAAGAATCCGTTAGCCGCTGCACTGGTTGAGGTTTTCACTTTCATCGCACATGTCGACTTAGCACCATCACAAACCATTCCAGAACAATCACTTAGTACATTCTGAATTGCGTAACAGCTCTGCTCAAAAGAACCTTTCGCAAGATACACCATCGCCATCGCCGCCGCGGCACTGGTTACCGTATTACCACAAAAAGCAGAAAGCGGTGGATAGTATGATTTGATATAAATTGCACCAAGGTGACTAATGATAAGCGCTCGTGCCAATTGTTCTTGAGACGACTTAAAATGCTCAGCGATAATTGCGACGGGAATTGTTGCAGCGATCCCTTGATTACCACTGCCGAAATTACTCATTGCAGGCAAGGTTGCCCCACCCATACGAGCGTCGGACGCTGCGGCAGTTTGCATGATGATCTTATTCATTAGATCTTCGGTCATCAGGCCTAATTGGATACCTTGTTCCATGGTACGGCCAACTTCAAGCCCGTATGCGTGTGCTAACCCTTCTTGTGACAACTTACTGTTGAGTTCTGACGCCTCTAGAATAAACTGAATGTCTTCAAATTCAGCGCCAGTGGCGTAATTGTAGATACCGCCGATATCAATATCGATACCATCACAAATCGATCCGGTTGACACCGTTTGGTCACAATCTTGACTGAATAAAACCGTACCATTTAACGTTTTTTTAATGATCTGAGTATGACCGCCGCTGATTTCAACGATAGCAATTTGACCTTCAGATTCAACTTCAGCACAGCAATAGATGAATTCATCTACGTCTTTTCGATGTGCGCTTACCTGCCCTGCATCAATAAGTGCCTGAGCTTTATCGACATCTTGTTCGGTGATCTTCGCTAGAACCTCTAAACCAGCGTGTGGGTCCCCACCAATTGCACCAACAGCAGCAATGGGTAAACCGATTTTTCCTGTTCCCGGAACAAACACGCCCATCGAGTTTTTGTATAAATTATCCGACACATACACGCGAACTTTGTCGGGTGTACCCACCAGCATCTTGGCCGCGACTGAACAAGCGTAAGCTGCGGAGATGGGTTCTGTGCAACCAAGAGCCGGTTTAACGACGGTATTTAAAATCTCTTTATACTGTTGCCATTGTTGTTTCATAGTAAGGACCTCACACTATTCTTCGATTATTTACGACCAGCAATCGCTTCAATTTCGATTTTCACGCCTAAAGGAAGATCCTTCACTGCAAAGCAGCTACGAGCAGGACAATCCGTTTCAAAGAACTCTTTATAGACTTCATTGAAAGCCGCGAAATCATTAATGTCTGATAAGTAACACGTTGTTTTTAGTACCGCGTCTAGGTCACTGCCCGCCGCTTGTAATACATATTGAAGGTTTAGTAACGATTGACGAGATTGTTCACTCACACCACCTTCTACTACACCGCCTTTTTCTCTGCACACTGGTAATTGACCTGATGTGAAAACGAGGTTTCCAAATGCGTTGCCGTGTGAGTATGGGCCGATAGCTTCTGGTGCTCTGTCTGCTGTGATGACTTCTTTCATGATTATTCCTGTTCTGGGTTACTAAATATTTCAACTACATTTTAAACACTGAAATAACTAAAGTGCAAAAATAGTTGCAATATTTATCTTAAAATACCGTCAATCAAAGATCTCAAAAATGGAAGCTAATTTAAGCGGTTGAATTTGAACAACTTAAGTTTGAGCCCTTTTTCTATCGAAGTCATAATACCGATCTAAATCAAATAAATTTTAATCTGCATTTGAAAAACAAACGAATCAGCAATACGATTCTCACCATAATTTGCAAATAAATTTGAATTTTTAATTTAGGGTGAGCAGTCATGAATAAACAACAGATACAGGCAGGGCTACGTGCCATCTTGCCGTTATGCGTAGGCGCATTTCCATTTTCATTTATCGTCGGAGCAATAAGTATCACAGCCGGAATGAGTGTTACTCAAAGTACTTTGTGGTCATTTACTGTGTTTGCTGGTTCATCGCAAATGGTCGCATTAGGCTTGGTTCAATCGTCTGCGAGTATCGTAGTCATCATGTTTACTACTTTCATTATCAACCTGCGTCACATGCTCTACAGCGCATCAATGTCTGAACACATGAAAGAATACCCTCTTCATATGCGCATATTGATGTCTTACGGATTAACAGACGAGGTATACGCAGTAACGATCAATGAAATGAAGGAAGAAAAACAAGGTCGTCATTGGTTCTATTTGGCGGCGATGGGCGGATTTTGGGTTAACTGGGTCTTGGCAGATTTTTTAGGTGCTCTGATTGGTTCTTCGTTCCCTGAAATTGCTAACTATGGTTTAGATTTCGCAATGGTTGCAGCCTTCATTGCTATTGTGATTCCCCAAGTGAAAAGTCGCGAGTGCATTGTGGCGGCAATCGTTGCGACATTCACAGGCGTTCTGCTGGCTGAACTCCCCTACTCGCTTGGCCTTGTTATCGCAGCGGTTGTAGGCGTTTACGCGGGGTATCGCATGGATCTATCGACAGAGAAAGCAGAACAAGAAGCAACACAAACTGGTTTATTAATCGCAGAAAGCGGAGTGGCATAACCATGAATACAACGACTTTTATTCTTATTACCTTAGCGATGGCGGCGGCAACCTTCATCATTCGTTTTTCTGTGATTGGTATGGCGGGCAAGTTTGAGATGTCGGAGCGTTTTAAAAAGACGCTGCGCTTTGTTCCCGTTACGGTTTTACCTGCGATCATTGCTGTGGAGATTTTAGGTGCGGGGCCTGAAATGGAATTCGATCTTCACAACCCAAAGGTTTTGGCTGCGATTGTTTGTACACTTGTTAGCCTTCGTTTTGATCTGATTTGGGTTGTGATCAGTGGTGTTGCCTCGCTTATCTTTTTCCAACAAATCATGCCAATGTTGCCGATGTAGAGAAGCTCAAATAGACAGGTAAATAGCGTTAAAAAAGAAAAGGCAGAGTCTCGCACTCTGCCTTTTGCATAAATCCTATCTCGCTTGGTAGTTATTCAATATTTATCAACAAACAGCAACGAACGTGTCTACTTTTCAGCTTGCAACTGGTACTTGTGAAGCATGGCTTGTTGGTGCCCTGCTATCTCAGCGACTTGTTCTGAGCTTTCAATCATGGATTCTAACTGCAATTTGGTATCTTCACCCTGCTCTGATACACGGGTGATTGAATATGTAACATCAACAGTGGCTCGTGCTTGTTGTTCTGTCGCCACCATGATTTGCTCGACTCGTCCTTTAATCTGACTCACTGCAACTTCAATCTTTTCAAAAGCTTGCTTAACATCACCACTGGTTTGCATCGCATTGGCCATTTCGCTTCGCGACTCAGTTACCGCCGAGCGAGAGCGTCCAGCTGCTGCAACCAACTCATTCATCATATTGCGAATATTAGTGGTTTGTTGAGAAGTACCGCTGGCTAGTTTTCTGACCTCATCGGCAACTACGGCAAAGCCTCGGCCTTGTTCACCAGCTCGCGCTGCTTCGATTGCGGCGTTCAATGCCAGCAAGTTGGTGTTTTCTGCAATACCGCTGATCACGTCAACCATTTCACGGATCTGTTTAACGCGCCCGTCGAGGTCGGTCATCGACTCTTCGTTCAAACTCAAAGAGTGTTCTAAAGCTTGCAGGCGTTGTTGATTGAGCCCGACAACTTGGCTGCCGGTTACCGATTCGTTTTCAGCAAGTAGCGCGTCGTCATTTGATGCATTAGAAATACGTGCAATTTCACCAATAGAGGCTTCAAGCTCAGTAATCGTAGTAATCATGTTCTGCAACGATTCGTTCTGCTCATTCAGGCTCGAATTAGTTTGTTCCGCTGCGTCATGGCTTACTTCTGCGGTTTGGTAAAGCGTTTCGCAGTTACGTGTCACCAAGCGCACGGAATCCGCTGTTGAATCGACCACGGTATTCAGCTTAGAGGCAATCACTTGTAACTCTAAAGGGCCAACCAATGCGCTTTGTTTTGAGAAATCATGCTCTGCAAGCAAGCTCAGTTGTTGCGTAATATTTTTAAGGCCTTTGTTGACCCAGCGACGTAACACTAACCATGAAAGCACGATGATTACGGCGATCACTAGACCGCTGATAAACAACACTCGGTCAATATTGGTAATGGTCTGATTAACAACGAGCTCGCTCTCATCAATCAACTGAGAAGCGGTAAAAGATAATTGGTTCAGTATGTTGATGACAGTGTTCGCTAAAGAGATCACTTCAGCGAGATCTTGCTCTTGTTGTTGAACTAACTCTAATTTCGATAGCAGTTGCTTGATAACGCCTTGTTCTGTGAAGCCTTCTTTTACCATTTCATAAGGTGCGGTTAGGCTTGCGAATTCAGCAATGTCAGGATGCCAATCTGCAAAGTCACTGTAAGCCAAATTCAGGCCCGCAATTCGGTTTCTTAATTGGCGATATTCGTCTTGTGCTTTCTCGATGTCAGATTGCATCATCAACATCAAGAAGGTATTTGCCATTGCTGAAGCACTTGAAGTGAAACGATTCGCTGCATCACTGGCTTCTGGATTATCTTCCACCAAAAACGAACTGATACGGTTCATTTCGGGTCCGATCGAGCCAACACCGTAACGGAACTCACCCATTTTGCTGTCGATCAGGTTTTGCTTATTTTGAATCTCAATCTGGGCGAGCAGAACCGTGTTGGTCATGGTTTGCAGTTGCGCCATATCATCGATAAGGTTCTGTTGTTGTTCTAAAGAGATCGCATCAGGAAAAGATTGGGAAATAAAAAGGAGTTCCTCTAGCGTTGCGTTACTCTCGGAAGCGAGTTGATCAATCGATCCTCGCGTTGCATTCAGTGTATCTAAGTCGGTTGATTGGGTGCTATAAGTGAGAAGTTTGACTTGTTCTAATACGCTCTGAGTTAATTCTGCGTTGTGCAACGCAAGCGGTAATGCTTGCTCCGATAGCGTATCGAAATATCCGCCTACTCGCTCAACACCTCTTATGCTGACCATTGATAAAAAGCTGACAAGTAAAAGAATGGAAATAAAGACAGCACTAACGGTTTGGATGAGCGAGAATGTATAACGTGAGGGTTTTATTGATAAATTTGTGTCGGGCATGTGAAATCCAGTTTGACTACGAAAAGAGATATCCTTAAGTTAGTTCGTATACTAGAAGTCCTTGATGACGTTTTTATTTCATTTTTTTTTCAGAAGAGTTACGTATGAAATTCAGGAAAATGCTTGCAGTTACAATAACTTTCGCAACATTAGCTGCATGTAGCTCGACACCACCTCCCTCTCACTTCAGTCAAACCGCACAGAAACCCTTATCAAAATCAGAACAATTGACTGTTAATGCCTATATGAGCGTGTATGACCAGTGGAAAGGTGTGCCTTATCACTTTGGTGGCACGTCATTTAGAGGTGTTGATTGCTCTGCATTTGTTCAAATTGCAGTACAAAATGCGACCCAGCAAGCACTGCCAAGGACGACAAAAGATCAGAGTCAACAAGGGAAAGAAATCGCATATGAGCAAGCGATAAGCGGTGATCTGGTCTTTTTCAAAACCTCACCAAAGGTTCGACATGTAGGTGTTTATCTGGGAAACAAACAGTTCCTACATGCGTCTACGTCTAAAGGCGTGATTATTTCAAGGCTTGATAACCCCTACTGGGCTTCAAAATTCTGGCACTTTAGACGTATATAGATTGAAGTCTATCTGACTTTTATTGCCTTTATTTAATAGCAGCAGCAACTTATCTTAGTCGTATTTAGCCACAGCAGTATCAAACAAGTTCTTCACTAATGCGATGTATTCATCAAGAAAAACAATCTGTTCGTTCGTCGCTTTCTTAGCCCAAACACCTGCTAATACTTCACCTAAATCAGCGACAACAGCATCGGCCTCTTTCAACAATTGAAAACGAACGCTGGCATGCAATTCTGGGTTTTGCTCGAAAATAGCCATGATGTTGCTTGAAATCATGTCAGTTACGATGTCTTCGACACTTTCAGTGCCAGTATCACCAGTACCTTTGGTGAATACATCCAGGTTGAATGATAGGTGCTCGATTAAAGCTAAGTAGCCATCGGTTTCTACAACCACAATAAATCTCCGTTTTAAGCTCAAGAGTAGATTAATACGTACTTGGCTAATACTATGTAAATTAGGTCATTTGTCATCATTTTATTATTAAAAGTCGCATTTAAATGATCTTTGTTAGCATTTGAGCTCAAATTTAAATCAACCTCTCAAGTATCAAACAAGCCATCGAACTAAACAGGTGAAAAGCCAAGCGACAAAAGGATTTAATACCTTACTGACATTCTACCTATTGCCTTATGAGCGCTAACCATCTTAATAGAACCAAATAAGGTAACGTGTAGACGATACCAATCCGCCCCTTCTTTTCCACTTAACAGGGATCTTATCTAGCTCAGATGTGATACCTGTTCCAAACCGTTGGCGACCTAACAAAGTATGATTTCTTCTGGTATATCAACGGCATTGAGACAGTTCGAGTTCACAAATTCTATAATTGATGCATATCGAACGGAACAAGAGCTAAGAACATTGACCAGAACGTCTATAAATTGCTCAGATTTATCCTAAACTATTGCTATTAAACTATTTGTATTTAGTATTTCAAATCAACAGTTCTGTGAGGATTTCCTATGTGGCAGGCCATTTCTCAACAGCTTTCAGACACCCTTTTATTCAACTTTCAGATTACTGAACGTACTAAGGTGCCTGGTGGTGACATTAACGATTGCTATATGATCAGTGATGGTAATGAACGTTACTTTGTAAAAGTGAATCAGCGGGAATTTCTCCCAAAATTTGAAATTGAAGCTGAGAACCTGCGCTTACTAAGAAATACTTCCACAGTCTACGTCCCAGAGTTGGTGCTGATTGGTAAAACCAAAGAGTGCTCGTTCATTATTCTTAATTACCTACCAACCAAGCCTTTAGAAACAGGCAATAATAGTTATGACTTTGGCGTTCAACTGGCACAATTGCACAGCTGGGGCGAACAAAAAGAGTTTGGTTGCGACCAAGATAACTATATAGGCAGTACCCTTCAGCCCAATCCGTGGCACAAAAAATGGGGCCGTTTTTTCTCAGAGCAGCGTATAGGTTTTCAGCTGCAACTTCTGAAAGAAAAAGGCATCGAATTTGGTGATATCGACGATATCGTCGACGTGGTAAATATGCGACTTGCAGGCCACAACCCTCGCCCTTCGTTACTTCACGGTGATCTTTGGAACGGAAATGTTGCCAATTCTGCTTTTGGCCCAATTTGTTACGACCCCGCTTGTTACTGGGGTGACCATGAGTGCGATTTAGCGCTAACCGAATTGTTCGAAGGCTTCCCTGAAGAGTTTTATGACGGCTATCAAAGCATCATGCCACTAGACGTTGGCTATACTGATCGAAAAGACATTTACAACTTGTACCATCTTCTAAATCACTGCAATCAATTTGGCGGTGAGTATTTAGCACAAACCGAAGCGTGTATTCAGAAGATTCAGGCCGTTTAATATCAATCACAACGGTTGACCAAGAACCATACAAGCAGCCTGTTCGATATAAGCTTCTAGGATCGACATAAGCTAGAACGTTAGATATAAGCGCCTACGATTGGGAAAGCGAGCCACGTTCGATAAAGCGGCTGCAATTGATAAAAGTTACAGTGAGGAGAATTCGCCATGCACAAATACACCGAGAAACATGTCTCTTGCCCTCATTGTGGGCACGCCATCAGCATAACGCTCGATGCTTCCAATGGTAGCCAAGACTTCTACGACGATTGTCCAGCGTGTTGCAATGCCATTCACCTCGACATGCAGGTAGATGAAGTGAGAGACAGAATTAATCTCTCGATTGATGCAGACGATGAACAAGTTTTCTGACCAATCATTTTTCGGTTCAGCCCCGATCAAAAAAGAGCACCTGATGTGCTCTTTTTACTATTTATAACGATATCTTAATTACTCAAACTATAAACCTTGTCGTTCAGGTTACTTCTGATTTGCGAGTACGCGTTCTACGGTATCAACGATAGCTTGTGTTTGAGGGTCGAATTCGATGTTCACATCGTCCCCTACTTCACGGCCACCAAATAGAGTGCGATTCAGCGTTTCTGGGATTAGATGTACGGAGAAACGGTTGTCTTCCACTTCACCAATCGTTAATGAACAGCCATCGACGCCAATGTAGCCTTTGCTCAGAACATATTTCATCGATGCTTCTGGTAATTCGAACCAAAGCGTACGGTTGTTTTCCGTTTTAATCACTTCGACTAACTTAGCCATAAGTGCGATGTGCCCAGACATGCTGTGACCACCGATCTCGTCACCAAACTTAGCGGCGCGCTCGACGTTTACTTGGTCACCAACATCGAGTTGGCCTAAGTTGGTGAGTCTTAGTGTTGCTTGCATGAGATCAAATGAGATTTGGTTACCTGAGATTTCAGTAACGGTTAAGCAACAACCGTTATGAGCGACTGAAGCACCAATCGCTAATCCTTCAACCATCTCGTCGTTTAACTCAATGGTATGAGTCTGAAACAACTCTTTTTTGTTGATAGCAACCAGTGTAGCCATGCCTTGAACGATACCTGTAAACATAAGATTCCTATTTAGCATTTTAGTAACAGTTTTTCATAGCAAGTATTGTGACATTTCTTTATGATTCGTCCAGTGGAAGCTCAAGATCAGTGTCTCTGATTCCTTCAGAATGTCTATTCCTACGCTATTATTCTAATTTTCTCTCTTATTTGGAGTTGTTTGTGCATCGTTACAAAGAAGAAGCCTCTAATTTAATCAAACTTGCGACCCCAGTTTTGATCGCATCAGTTGCACAAACCGGAATGGGTTTTGTTGATACCGTTATGGCCGGTGGCGTAAGTGCTATTGATATGGCGGCGGTTTCGATTGCAGCAAGTATTTGGTTACCATCCATTCTATTTGGCGTGGGTCTATTAATGGCACTTGTTCCTGTAGTGGCACAATTGAATGGCTCGGGTCGCCAAGTAAAGATTCCATTTGAGATTCAACAAGGCGCATTTTTAGCGCTCATCATCTCCCTTCCTATCATTGGTGTGCTCTTTCAAACGCAACTGATACTTGAATGGATGGATATTGAACAGCTCATGGCAGACAAGACCATCGGCTATATGAATGCCGTGATGTTTGCTGTTCCTGCATTTTTGCTGTTCCAAACTTTAAGAAGTTTTACTGATGGTATGTCTTTAACCAAACCCGCAATGGTTATCGGTTTTATCGGCTTACTATTAAACATTCCGCTTAACTGGATGTTTGTATACGGAAAGCTAGGCGCGCCTGCTCTTGGTGGTGTTGGTTGTGGCGTAGCGACGGCAATCGTCTATTGGGTGATGTTCGCTTTATTATTTGCTTACGTTTTAACATCGAAGCGTTTAGCGAAAATTAATATCTTTGGCACGTTCCATAAGCCACAGTTAAAAGCCCAAATCCGTTTGTTCAAACTTGGTTTCCCGGTTGCCGCTGCAATCTTTTTTGAAGTAACGCTATTTGCAGTCGTTTCTTTATTGGTGGCACCATTAGGCTCATTGATTGTTGCCGCGCACCAAGTCGCGATTAACTTCTCTTCACTTGTGTTCATGATTCCAATGAGTATTGGTGCTGCGGTGAGTATTCGTGTTGGCCATAAATTGGGTCAAGGCAACACAGAAGGCGCAAGAATAGCGACACATGTGGGCATTATTGTTGGATTAGTAACGGCGTTTATGACGGCTGCCCTAACCGTGTTGTTCAGAGAACAAGTTTCGCTGCTTTACACTGAAAATACGGCGGTTATTACCGTTGCCATGCAGCTGTTGTTGTTCGCTGCGGTATATCAATGTACAGATGCAATTCAAGTGATTGCGGCGGGTGCTTTGCGCGGATACAAAGACATGCGTTCGATCTTCAACATTACCTTCGTTGCCTACTGGCTGCTTGGCCTCCCGATTGGCTACGTTTTAGGAATGAAAGACTGGATAGTTGAGCCTATGGGCGCACATGGTTTCTGGATTGGTTTCATCATTGGTCTTACGTCAGCAGCCATTATGTTGGGTATGCGCCTGCACTGGATGCACAAACAAGACGACGATGTTCAGCTAGAGTTTAGTTCTCGTTAATAATTAGTCGCGAATTACTAACGTAAATCCAGTATACAAATAAACCTCAAGAGCTCTGAATTGTCAGGGCTCTTTTTATTTCCTGTTAACCTAAATATTCTCGTTTGAATGCTGTCACTGCTTTTGTTTTCAATACTCACTCTTTTCTCGAACAAAGCGTGCAAACTTGGGCTTTCCGTTTTGCGTAAAGCCGTTATAGCGGAAGGTAATTCGACTGCCGATTTCTGGTGGTGCTAATCTCATTTTATCGCTAAACCCACTCCCAATATAAAATTCAATACCCTCTTCAGTGTGCACCAATATTGAGCCCATCATGCCTTTGTACTTGCCGGTTCCACCTTTATAACCAATGACGGTTGCTTCGGCGTCATGATGTCTTTTGAGCTTCAACAAGTCGTTGCTTCTTCCTGCTTGATAACGACTGGTGATCTTACGAAGCATAATGCCTTCACCATTCTCTTCATCGATGTTGTCTAACTGCTGGAATAACAACTCTTCATTGGGTATTGGGAAATGTTCGATGTAACCAATATGCTTTTCATCAATCACACTCGCCCAATGCAGAATGTTGTAATAACGTTTTTGATAATCCCCAGCAGCACCAGGCATGTCAAAAAGCATGAAGTCGATTTTCCGCCACGCAGTATCACTGGGCGTATGATCTAAAACCGTTGATTGAACAATATGGAAGTTACCTCGCCCAGCCCATAACTCACCTTCTAAGTGAACTTTAGGAAGTTTTGCGACAAACCACTTAGGGACATAAATTCGATTGCCGTTACGTGTGTATAGATGCTCGCCATCCCACAACGCTCTAATACCGTCCAGTTTTTCGCTTTTCCAATATTGAGAGACATCTATCCCTTGTTGATAGGTATTGGCGAGCACCAATTGATCCGGTGGTAAATACGATGAATGCGCAGGTAAAGTACACGCCCAAAACGTTGCTATAGCCAGTTTGGTTAACCTCATTATTCACTCCGTATTATTCACTCCTTTCATCCTATGTGTTCAACAGAGTTGATATCAGGAATTAAATAAACGATGCGATCCAAACGTCAACATTATTCAACCCTTGATTTCATTCACCAAATTAATACCTAGTAGCTCTCAAAAATTCACTCATTTTTAGTTCTCATATTGAGAAGTCCTATTTCTCAATATGACATCCGAACAACCAAGCACTCTAAATATTTGAAAATAAAGGATATAAAAGTTGGCACATTCAGTGCAATTGTAAACACATGCATTCAAGGAGATAACATTATGGAACTACGTAAAATTGACTTAAACACTACGACACTGACTCTTTCTATTTTTGGTGATTTAGACGCAGCAGGTAGTCGCGATGCTCAAACTGACATCGATGATGTTATTTCAAACGACGGTCATCAAGAAATCGAAGTAGATTTCAGCCAAGTACAGTTTCTTGATTCATCGGGCGTGGGCGCAATCGTCTACATGTTCAAACGTCTTACAGAACGTGAAAGAAATATGCGTTTAGAAAACGTTTCAGGACAACCTCTAGAAATCATGAACTTACTTCGTATTGGTCACGCTATCCCTGTTAACTCAAAAAGTCCTGCTAATTAAAAAAGATCCACTAAGCTAGAAGTAAGTATCTAAAAATAATAATAAAAAGAAAAAACAAAGGACGTTGGCATGAAACTATTTAAAAACTACATAGCCCTTTCTCTGTCTGCTCTAGTTCTGGGTTGCACAAGCTATCCAGAGCAAGGCACAGGCGGTTTGGCTGAAAGCTACGATTCACTTAATTACCAGAATTCTGACTTCTCACCTGTCATGCCTGACGAACCTCTTGGTCCTGAACATGGACTACGTTTTGATTGGCAACTCGCAAAATTGCATTTAGATGCGTTAGTTCAAGAAGGTGCGCGTTGGTGCTTCCCTGCAGCTGTCGTTCAAGCCATTGAAAAACAAAACCGAATTGCTCGTGAACTGCAAGGTGGCCTTTTGTTAGATGCCGCTAATGACCTTGTTATTCAAAGAAAGCGCCTTAACGAACTCGAAGTTCAACTCGACTACGTGACTTCTCAAGCGCGTTGTGAACCACCGAAAAACGAAAACCAATTTCGTATGCAGTTGTCTGTGATCGAACAACTGTACGACCTACTAAACGTTGACAACCAATTCGCGCAAAATTCGACCGAAGTCAATCCTAAATATATGGGTAAATTGGCCGAAGCGTCTTACATTTTAAAAGAAAACAAATCTTTAGACCTTATTGTTACAGGACACGCAGATGCGGCAGGTTCTGAAGAATACAACGATAAGCTAGCGCTAGGACGCGCAAAACAAGTCGAACGATACCTCACTATCTTTGGCCTAAGTCCACAACGAATTAAAGCAGTATCAGTCGGTGAAACGGTGCCACTTTTCGAGGGTGAATCTGACGGAACCATGCTGACAAACCGTCGAGTGAGCATTGAAGTCATCTCGCCTGAGAACGCAGCGAAGATGGGAGGTGCACTATGAAATCACTAGTCACTTTATTCATCACTTTCGCATTGTGCTTCGCGAGTTTCGTTCAGGCTAATGACGAGTTTTCTGATGCTGTACAAGTCGGTGACCTTATCCAAGTTAATGTTCCTGGTGAAAGCACTCTAAATACAGGCTTCCAAGTTGATAAACGTGGACGAATTACCCTTCCTGAAGTCGGCGCAGTGTTCGTGGCAGGTTACAACAACGAGCAGCTAAACAAAGTCGTTCTGGAGTCATTGGCTACGGCATACAAAGACCTATCAAACGCATCCGTGTATGTAAAAGAGCAACAAATCATCATCTCAGTACAAGGTTATGTGAAAGAACCGGGCGAATACACGTTAGCGCTAGGTTCAAGCGTTCAAATGGCACTGTACGCGGCGGGCGGTTTACGTTCAGGTGCACAGTTAGACAAACTGATCCTAAAACGTGGATCTGACAAAAAAGAGTTCAACTACAAACGCTTTCTAGACTCAGGTGATGAAGCTAACCTACCGACACTGCAATCGCTTGATTCTCTGTTCGTTCCCGCTTCTCCGCTTGTTGGTAATATTGAACAAGAGTTTGACCCAGCTAAGCTTGCTAACTCAGGCGACAGTGCCGATTCTCGCAATGCCATTAAGGTATTTGGTGAGGTAAACGCGCCGGGTTCATTCACGTACAAAGAGAATACTGATTTAGTTGATGTGCTTATGCGTTCGGGCGGTGTTACTCGCTATGCCAGCGTCGAGCAAATCCGTGTAATCTCTAACAACACACCTACTCTATTCAATCTTAAACGCTACCTAGACTCTGGTGATGAAAGCTTGTTACCTGTTCTTCGCCCCGGCTCAACCATTTTTGTACCGAAGCAAGAAGAAGAGATTAAGTCTGGTGCCAATATGGTTTACGTGATGGGGGAAGTTGCCGCTCCCGGCGCTTTTGAAGGAAAAAGAGACGCTACTTTCATGGATATCCTTGCCAATGCTGGCGGTCCGACTCGATTTGCAGAATCTCGCCAAATACGTGTAATTAAAGCAGATGGCAGAGTGATTAAATTCGATTTAGCAGCGTACACAGAAGGCCTACCTAACTCTAATCCACCAAGCATTAAGGCCGGCGACGCTATTTTCGTTCCAGAGAAAACGGACATGAACGAGAAGTCTTGGTTGAAGATTGCGCCAGACAGAGCGGTTAACGTTATTGGCGAAGTGAACCGCCCTGGGCGTATTGAATGGTCAGATGAAATGAACTTCATGGGATTATTGGCTCATGTCGGTGGTCCTACATTACGTGCCGATACATCAAAAATAGAAGTAGTTACGGGTAGAAAGTTGGTTGTGTTTAACCTTGATGATTTCATCAGAAATGGCGCACCACGTGATCAAATGCCCTACATTCGCGCTGGCTCTATCGTTCGTGTCCACGATTTGCCACAAGATCCTTCAGACAATAAATCACAATGGGTTCGTCAAAGCTCAGACGCATCAATCTATATCTTCGGACAAGTGAATGCCCCTGGTCGTTACCGCTTCACTAAAGACATGCATTTCTTAGACATACTCTCAGCGGCTGATGGTCCAACTAAAGATGCAGACATACACAATGTTCGAGTCACACACCGTGACAAAACTTACTCTCAAGTCAGCAAACTGAACCTATCACTGTACTTTGAAACAGGTGACGAATCATTACTGCCAAACGTAACCACTGGCGACACCATTTATATCCCAGAGAAAGGTAAAAACTGGTTAGACACGCCGAAAGAAGAAACCGTTCGTGTGCTTGGGGCTATCAATAATCCGGGTCGTTATGTGTTTAACGACAACATGACTATCTTGGATATCTTGGCAGAAGCGGCAGGCCCTACTGATAACGCTTACGTAGAGAAAATTACCATTGTGAACATGTCTTGTTGCCAAGGCCAAGCGCGTACCTTCGACCTTGTTGAGTTCAGCAAAACAGCCAACATTTACAACCTCCCAGTACTGCGCGCTGGTGACACTATCTACATCCCAGATCGCCGAGAGAGCTTTATGGAAAAAGCTCGTGTAGGTCTAGAAGACATACTACGTCTAACAACAATGATCGTCTTAATAGGAGCGTTATAATGACTATCTCAGCAACGCATGCAGAAGTTGAACAACTGTACTTAGCTTCTGAACTGAATGGACAACGCTCTATCTGTGTCACCGCCTGCCATTCAGGTGACGGCGTAACATCAATTGCAACGGCATTAGCGGAACGTTTCCTGTTGGCGGGTCACTCTACGCTGTATGTTGACCTCAACTTGTTCAACTCTGCATTTAAGAATTTGCACATGCTTGAAGAGGGTCAATCCGGTCAGCTTATTGAACACGTTGAATCTCATCGTATGTTCATTGGTGTCCCAGCTCCACAAGTCGCATCAACTCAGCTCGCTTATAAAGACCCAGCGACACTCAACAAAGCGGTGAATCAGTGGTTAGGAAAGTACGATCGTGTGATCATTGATACGTCGCCTCTGCTTAATATCAACAAGGGGAATATTCCTGCTCAATCGGTTGCGAGTGCTTGTGATTGTGCACTGCTTGTTGTCGCCTATGGTGAAACATCAACTCATCATCTAGAGCAAGCGAAGAAACTTCTTGATGCTCAAAGCATTTCGCTGATGGGTTGCGTGATGAACATGAAGAACAACCCAAGCTTCGCTCAAGAACTGGTTCGACAGGTCAACCGAATGAAATTCCTTCCTTCCAAGCTCCGTGACCGCTTGGCAAACAAACTTTATCAAAATGAGTTTTTAAATCTACCAATGTGATTTTTCCTGTTTCGATTTCCGGCTGTCATTCAAAACCCGACAGCCACCTATCCTACTAGTCCTAGAGCTAATTCACTTCACACCAAACTTGGTGTTTTTGGCGAAATTATCGTTAAAAATACGATTTTTAAAACCATTCAACGCATTTCACACATCACAAATATGGTCTTACCACCTTCAAAACAACTCAAAGATCAACAGCCCTGTGCCTAACTTTAATGGTAATGTGACACAGACGGTTAAAGCACAATGCAAATCGCATCAAAGATGGAATTCGTACGAATATTCCCTAAGATTATAAATAGAGGTGGTTTTTGACGAATTTGTAATAGTTTGACAAAGTTATCCGATGGCTGTGAAACACAGTGGATAAATCAAGCAAATCACACTTTATGCTTTGTTGATTTATCTATTCATATTCCCTCCATCCCTCCTTCTGCTCAAATGGTTCAAATACACGGAAAGGATCACCATCGAGCAATTTAGTTAGTCAACAGACCTTGATTAGCTTGGTTGTATTATTAAAGAGAAAGGAAACTCAATATGAAATACAAGTTAAGCTCCGTATTTTTGTTAGTTGCAGCAGCCAGTGGTCATGCTAACGCTGGTGAATGTGGCAGCGTAACAATCGCAGATATGAACTGGAACTCTGCAACTTTAATCGCCAACATTGACCAATTCATCCTAGAACACGGTTATGGTTGTGATGCCGAACTCATCCCTGGTGACACAATGCCAACTGGCACGTCGATGATTGAAAAAGGCCAACCAGATGTTGCACCAGAACTATGGAGTAACAGCCTCAAAGACGCACTTGATAAAGGTGTCCAAGAGAAACGTCTCCGCTACGCAGGTAAAGCCCTTGTAAACGGTGGTGAAGAAGGTTTTTGGGTTCCCGCTTACTTGGTTAAGCAATACCCAGAAATGGCAACCATTGAAGGCGTCCGCAAAAACGCTAGCTTGTTTAAACACCCAGAAGACCCAGATACATCTGCATTTTATAGCTGCCCAGCAGGTTGGAACTGTCAAATCAGCGCCGGTAACTTGTTTGAAGCTCTTGACCTAGAAGAGAGTGGTTTCACTATTGTGGACCCAGGCTCGAGTGCCGGCTTATCTGGATCTATCGCTAAAGCTTATGAACGTGAAGAAGCTTGGTTTGGTTATTACTGGGCACCAACCGCGGTGTTAGGTAAATACGATATGGTCAAAGTTGACTTTGGTAGTGGCGTCAATGAACAGGAGTTTTTGAACTGTACCACTAAAGAAGACTGTGATTCCCCTAAAGCAACCATGTACCCGCCTTCACCTGTTCACACTGTCACTACAGAAGACTTCGCATCAAGAGCACCTGAGGCTTACGACTACTTCACTAAACGTGGTTTCACGAACGACAAAATGAACTCACTTCTTGCTTGGATGGAAGACAACCAAGCGGATGGTGAAGAAGCGAGTATCCATTTCTTGAGTGAATTCCCAGAAATCTGGCACCCATGGGTTTCTCCACAAGTTGCTAAAAAAGTAGAAGCGGAGCTGTAATCGCTCTTGCTAAGTAGATGAAAATAATAGGAATAAATAACGTCGCTATACTTGATGTTATTCAATATTCGGAGTCCTAAGTTTCAGTCACGATGATGTTTAAGCGTTATCGCGACTGAAACCGTCTATCTCGTTCGTTATTCAACAGCGACTTACGACGAACTGAAAGGCGCCGAACTATAAGGATATAAAATGGCTGACAGCAATTGGTTATCAAGCTTTCCTGAAATGGAACGCTCTGATTTGCGAGCAATTAAAAAGGCGCTAGATGGCGCTTACCGCGAATTTTCCCGTGAATACGGCGAAATGATTGAATCATTATTTGATCCTCTTCTTTCTTTCCTTGTTTGGTTTGAAAAACTCCTTATCTCCACTCCGTGGCTTATCGTTCTTGGTGTATGTACCAGCTTGGTGTATGCCGCGAGTCGCTCATGGAAACTGGCATTAGGGTGTGTGGTTTCATTGCTTCTCATTGGTTACTTTGGAATGTGGGAAGATACGATGCGGACGCTCAGTATCATTACTGTGTGTACCCTAGTTTCAATTTTCCTTGGCATCCCTATTGGTATTGCAATGGCACGATCTAATCGAGTGCAATCCATTGTGACGCCGCTACTCGATATCATGCAAACCATGCCTGCGTTCGTATACCTTATCCCAGTAGTTATGCTGCTTGGTATCGGTAAAATCCCTGGCCTGATCGCCGTAGTTATCTATGCAATTCCACCGGTTATTCGTTTAACCAACTTAGGTATTCGCTTGGTCGATAAGGAAGTATTGGAAGCGGCAACAGCGTTTGGTGCCAGCAAGAAACAACGCTTGTGGGGTGTTCAACTGCCTTTAGCGATGCCAACAATTATGGCGGGCATCAACCAAACTATCATGATGGCACTTTCTATGGTCGTTATCGCGTCGATGATTGGCGTAAAAGGCTTAGGGCAACCGGTATTGAAATCGATCACCAACCAATACTTCACATTAGGTTTGATGAACGGTTTCGCCATTGTGGCGCTAGCTATCTTATTTGACCGAGCTTCACAGGCTTATGCGCGAAGAACCAATGCGCACCTAGGAGGATTCAAGCATGACTAAACCATTGATTGAAATTAGTGGTCTTTACAAAGTGTTTGGACCAAAGCCGATGTCTGTAATGAACCGTGTGAAAAATGGTGAACACAAAGACGACATATTGGCAGATACTGGGCATACCGTCGGTTTGAAGGAGATTAACCTCAAGATCAACCGCGGTGAGATCTTCGTTATCATGGGCCTTTCAGGCTCTGGTAAATCGACTCTAATTCGTCACTTCAACCGTCTAATTGACCCGACTCAAGGTAAGATCACGGTAGAGGGTATTGATGTAATGAGCCTCAATACCAAAGAGCTTGAAGAGTTTCGTCGTCACAAAATGTCGATGGTTTTTCAACGCTTTGGTTTAATGCCTCACCGTACTGTGGTTGAAAACGTTGCATACGGACTCGAAGTTCAAGGCATAAAGAAAGAAGACCGTTTAGCGAAAGCTAATGAGTGGCTCGAAACCGTTGGCTTGAAAGGTTATGGCAACCAGTACCCTGCTCAACTTTCTGGTGGTCAGCAACAACGTGTCGGTTTGTCTCGAGCTTTGTGTACTAACGCTGAAATTCTACTTATGGATGAAGCGTTCTCGGCGCTGGACCCTTTAATTCGAAGCGAAATGCAAGATCAGCTGATTGAGCTACAAGAAAAGCTTCATAAAACCATTATCTTCATTACCCACGATCTCGACGAAGCACTTCGTTTAGGAGACAGAATCGCGATTTTGAAAGATGGTGAATTAGTCCAACAAGGTACGCCTCATGAAATTCTGTTGAACCCTGCAGATGATTATGTAGAAGCGTTCGTAAAAGACGTAAACCGAGCACGCGCACTTACCGTTGAAACGGTAATGCAACCTCCTCTATACCGCATTACTTCGGAAACCATTGAAGGTGCACTAGCACAAATGAAGATGCTGAAAAACGATTACGCTTATCACGTGACCGATGACGGCTATCAGGGCTTGGTAACCCAAGAAAGTCTTCAAGATGCGGTTGAAGATTCCTCAGTGCATGACTTCAGTGAAGAGATCTACGAAGAAGTGCCAGCGGTGTTGCCTGATGCCGTTATTGAAGAGGTTCTGCCTGATACCATGTCTTGTGATTACTCTCTCCCTGTTGTCGACGAAGATGGCAACCTTAAAGGAGAGTTAGAACGAAGTGCAGTTGCTGAAATCTTCACTGAAAATAGCGAGGAAGAAGTAGAGACTATCCCAAAGCCAAAGATTGATAAGGCTTCTTAGTTTCTTAGTTTCTTAGCCCAACGTTAGTAATCTTTTAACTATCTTAAATAACCTAGGCCACTGCATTGAATAATGCAGTGGCCTTTCTCTTTCCGCCGTAGAGTTTACCCTTGTTTTTAAAACGTCCTGTCCCAAGTTAGACATCTAAGTTCATATTTCATAAGTAAAAACACCAAAAATCAGAGCATTACCATTAGGACATTTTTAATTTCGCGCTTACCGATGAACCAATTAATGCCATAGTTTTTTAGGCAACCAGTTGAAATTATTCTAAAAAATGACTAAAACTTAATAATACTTATGGATATTAGCCTCAAGCTAACGTATTTCCTCAACACACAATGAAAGGATTTAGTGTGAATAATTCGACTTTAGCTTCAGAGACACCTGCTAGTTTGAACGAACAAGCGAACGCACAACTTGCCGATGCCGAGCTTGTAGACGAGAGCATCTTAGAACAAATGATTCGCGATACGAGTGCAGAGATCATTCCTATTTTAATTGACCATTACGTAGAAGAATCACAAACTCGCCTAACTGCTATTAGACAAGCGGCCACAGATAATGATGCTCAAGCCCTTGAGTTTGAAGTGCATACGGTTGGCAGTACCGCTCTTGCACTAGGTAACCGCCCACTGTCCGTTCTAGCACGAACGTTAGAAAAGCAATGTTTAGAACAAAAGCATGAAGACGCGTTTCTTAGGGTCGACGAATTGTTAGAACTCGCAGAGTATTCGATTAAAGCCCTTTTAGAAAGAAAAGACCAAGGCTTTAGTTAAATTCGTTTTCAAATCGATGTTAGGAAATTTTCTTTGTTACATCGCTTTTAAAGACTCGCTTCGACATCGCCAGTATCAGTAATGATTAAAGCCAAGTGCATATTAAAATATTGCATGCGGTAGCTAACAAATACGCGTTATTCGCATTGATGCTTAGATGTCACTATGTTATTGATTGGTTAGGATAAAGTTTCAAAAGGAATTATACAATGCGCCCTAAAGTATTGTTGGTTGAAGACTCCACCTCCCTTGCCGTACTTTACAAACAGTACGTCAAAGATGAGCCATACGACATATTTCATGTCGAGACTGGCGCTGAAGCCAAAACATTTATAGAAAGACACGCCCCACAGCTCGTTATCCTCGATCTAAAACTGCCTGATATGCCGGGCGAAGAAGTCTTAGATTGGATCAGTGATAGCGAGATTCCGACTGCTGTCATTATCGCTACGGCACACGGCTCAGTGAATATCGCCGTTGATCTAATTCAACGTGGTGCGGAAGATTTCTTAGAGAAACCCATTCAAGCTGACCGCCTGAAAACATCGGTTAATCTTCACTTGCGCAGAGCCAAGCTCGAAAACTTGGTCGATGACATTCAAACCAAATTCGATCGCGACCGTTTCCATAACTTCATCGGCTCTTGCTTACCGATGCAAGCTGTTTACAAAATCATTGATTCAGTTGCCCCAACCACTGCCAGTGTCTTCATCAATGGCGAAAGTGGTACCGGTAAAGAAGTCTGTGCAGAAGCGATACACCAAGAGAGTCAACGCTGCGATAAACCGTTTGTCGCGATTAACTGTGGTGCTATCCCTCGAGATCTAATGGAGAGTGAAATCTTCGGTCATGTTAAAGGTGCCTTTACTGGCGCTACGACTGACCGCAAAGGTTCAGCGATGCAAGCGCATGGCGGGACTTTATTTCTCGATGAGCTTTGTGAGATGGAACTGGAGATGCAGAAAAAGCTCCTCAGATTCTTACAAACAGGCACCTTTACCCCACTCGGCGGTAACCGAGAAATCAAAGTCGACGTTCGAATCATCTGCGCAACCAACCGAGATCCACTGGTTGAAGTTGAAGAAGGTCGATTCCGTGAAGACCTTTATTATCGCGTCCATGTCGTACCTATCGAGATGCCGCCACTACGAGAAAGAGGAAGTGACATTGTCACTCTTGCGAGTCACTTTTTGAAGCTGTACGCGAAGCAAGATAAGAAGAAATTCAAATCTATCGACAAAGAGACACAAACCCTACTTAAACGTTACGCGTGGCCAGGTAATGTACGTCAGTTGCAAAATGTCATTCGAAACATCGTGGTGTTAAATAATGAAAGCAGCGTGACTAAAGACATGCTTCCTCCGCCAATTAATAAAGCGGATACCACGAAACCAAGGTCTATTACGCCAATACGAAATGTAGCGCCCGTTGCTGTGGCAGCTCCGACTCCTGTTACTGAAACTAAGTTACCGCCGATCACACCAGAAGAGCTTGAGCAAGCGCCAACACCGCAAGCACAAATCGAGTCAATGACTCCTGCTTTCACAACGGTCGAAGGCGCTATACGCCCAATGTGGCAGATTGAACGTGAAGCGATTCAACATGCGATCAATCATTGCGATGGTAATGTATTAAACGCTGCTGTGCTTTTAGAGTTAAGCCCTTCTACCGTTTATCGTAAGAAGCAGGCTTGGGAATCTGAAGATGAGTACAACCAAGCCTAATATCCCCCCGAATAACGTAAACGAGCCTCTTATCAAAGAGGCTCTCATTCCTTTGCTGGGCGAAATTTGGTTGCTCATCGATAGCCAGACTTTCGGAGGAATAGAAACACACGTTTTGGAGCTAGCAAAGGGGCTGCTCGGCCACGAAAAAAAGGTACGTGTTGTTTTGTTAACGCAATACATGCCAGAACCCTCGATTATCGGGCGATTAAATGAAAGCGCCCTGCCTTACTCTTATCTTCAAGACCTATCAAAAGTCCAAGGTAACCCGATAACTCAGTTACGATCAGCGGTTGAACAATATCAACCACAACTGATTCATGCTCATGGTTACAAAGCCAGTATCGTAAGCAAATCCACTAAATTGTTAAGCAGGCGAATACCACTCTGCCAAATCACCACCTATCATGCAGGTGAAACGCCAACAGGTCGTGTTTGGGTTTATGATCTTCTCGATCGCTACACAAGTTGGATATCAAATCATTCATTAGTGGTTAGTAGTAAAATAAGTCGTAAACTCCCGACTCGCTCTACATTACTCAATAACTTTGTGAGTATTCCTGTCGATTCTCAAGCACCGGCTTTAATCGATACTCAAAAAGAACAAAACAACCAACTAGATCACTATCGATTTGGTTTCGTCGGGCGCTTAAGCCACGAAAAAGCCGCCGATCGCTTTATAACGTTAGCGAAAAACTTTGAACAACATCAGTTCAATCTATTTGGTGATGGACCGGAACGTTCAAAACTCGCACAAAATAGCCCTGCAAACTGCCAATTTCATGGTCATCAAAATGATATGGCTTCAGTATGGCCGCGAATTGATGTGTTGATCATTCCTTCCCGATACGAAGGTCTGCCAATGGCCGCTCTTGAAGCCATGGTTCGCGGTATACCGGTAATTGCAACGGCTGTGGGTAATCTACCTCAGTTGATTGACCATGGAAGTAATGGTTACATTTCGCATTCAGAGTCAGAACTGACCGCGAACCTCAACGCATGGTTAAATCTGTCTTCCACCGACAAAGAAATCATGAGTGCCAAAGCTAGACAAAGCGTCATCGATGATTATTCGCCGCAAGCCGTTATCCCGCAATTGTTGAATTGCTACCAGCTTTAAACCACCCAGCGCCTCAGATCACTTAATGACTTGAGCACTCACAGAAACACTGACAATTCTGTATGTCGTTAGGTCACCTTTCATCGTTCATTCTGATTCTCAATTTGAAATAGATAATTAACCTTTCTCATAAAGTGTTAAATAACAGTATATTAGCTATATCAAACCAATGGCATCACACTTGCAAAGTTACCCTAACACTGTTTTAGCCTGTTCTATTTCGCTAAAACGAGTCAAGAAAACAGGCATCCTATGTGTGGGGATTGGTATGAAAAACATTCTTTATGTTCATTACGGTGACGATAATATTCGTGGAGCCGAATCTCGTTTAATCAACTTGGTTGAATCTCTCGATCGAAATCGTTACAAACCGTTGGTTTGGAGCAATTGTGAGCCTCTTATCGAACGTTTGACCAATTCCGAGGTTCCTAACCATTACTCTCCCTTCCATCTCATGCTTGGCCGAAAACAACCGAAATTCAATGTCATTGGTTGGTGCAGACAAGTGAACCAAGCGATCACATTGATAAAACAACATGATATCGACGTAATACACATCAATAATGGCGCCCCATGTCAATGGATGTGCCTAGCTGCCAAACTATGCAAAATCCCACTTGTAACTCAACTTCACAATAATTATCGATTAAGAGACCGCTTTACATTCGGATTGCATTTGTCTCCTTGTATCGTTGGGGTGAGCTACGATGTATGCGAAGGGCTACTTGATGACGATTACCCTCAAGACCAACTGTCAGTGATCTATAATGGTGTAGCTCAAGAGCTCCACAAAAGATAGACCTACGTACTCACCTAAATATCCCAGCATCAAGTTATGTCTTCATTACTGTAGGACCTCTCATTGTGAGCAAAGGTATAGATTTGATCATTCAAGCACTTAACATTGCTAGTCAAGACCATGACTGTCATTTAGTCGTGATCGGAGAAGGTGAAGATAGAGAAAATCTTGAACTTTTGATTGATTCGTCTGGTTTAAATGAACGTGTTCACTTAGTTGGAGAACAAAATAATACGGCGGATTGGTTGTACGGTGGTGCTAGGTATGAAGCGTTTGGGCATGTGATTGCCGAAGCTGGGCTCGCCAAGTTACCTATTATTGCGCCCCGCATTGGCGGCATTCCGGAGTTCATCAACCACGAAGGCAATGGGCTATTGTTCTCAACACAAAACCCAATAAATGAGATGACCGAGCATATGCTGAGCTTAATCACTCAACCTCAACTTGGAAGTAGGCTCGGTAATGATTTATATGAACTCACTGCCTCTTCCCTGACTGTTATTGCTAACACACAACGCTTCCAACGACTCTACGAGAAAATATATGCGGAACCGAGTTCTATGTCTTTAGCTTGCAGCTTAAAACCAGTTTTGCGCTGGGCTTTTCGTTAGTCATGACACTCATATTTTACGTGCATTTAGGTTTAAAGGCAGAAATCAGAATGAATACACTTCAGCCCCTAAACCGTCCAATAAGGAACATTGATGATTGATTCGGCCAGAAAAGCCCCCTCTACTATTGGTATTTTAGCGCTCTGCCTAATTGTGGGAGTGGTATGGGTTATTGTGCCTCACCCATTGGTGGCCGTTTGTTTAGCATTTGCTCCACTTGCAGCACTATTTATCATCAACAAAACGTTTTGGTTGGTGATTATGTTCGTTGTGTTCTCTTTCTTTCGTATTCACGAGGCTATCCCTCAGCTTTTTGCGTTCAAAATCCCGTTGCTTCTGTCGCTAGGCGCTTTAACTGCATTACTTTGGCACGGCCTTATAAGCAAAGAGCTGAAGCCATATTGGCATCGTTCATTGTCATGGTTAATGGTGTTCTGGGTGTTAGTGACTATCGGATTGGTGTTTGCGTCCAACAGAGGCGTCGCGCTTGCTGAGTTTAAAGGCATCTATTGGAAAATCATGGTCATGACATTAGCCATTGTTTGGCTAGTAAATAGCGCTGACAAACTTGCGAAGACATCGATGATCATCGTCGGCGCAGGGACATTGGTCGGCGTTATCGCGATTTATAACTCAATTAACGGTATTGGATTAGTCGAAGGAACCCGAGTAACCATCGGTCGGGATTTTGGTTCGATGCTTGGAGACCCTAACGACTTAGCGCTTGTACTGATGTTTCCTCTCGCGTTTGCGATAAGCCAAGCAAGCACCAAAGGCATAGCGACTTTCAAACGACTACTTTGTGTTATCGCTAGCTGTATTTTGGTTTACGCCGTTATAGCCACACAAAGCCGTGGCGGGTTATTAGGTTGTGTTGCCGTCGTGGGTATATTCGCTTTAAAAGTAATTCGTTCCAAAATGCTTCTGCTATCACTTGGTGCAATAGGCGCCGTCGTCCTGTACTTTGCCGCTGGTATTTCAGATAGAGCCTCTGGTGGTGCAGCAGAAGCCGGTATCGATGAATCGGCAATGGGACGTTTATACGCTTGGGAAGCGGCCTTTAAAATGGCGCTTGACAACCCATTGACTGGAGTTGGGTTAAATAACTTCTTTTCCAACTACTTTTTCTACAGCTCTCACTGGGATGGGTTAAATCATGCCGTACACAGTACTTGGTTTGGTGTTTTGGCCGAAACTGGTTTTCTCGGATTCATTGTTTTCATCATCGTGATTGCTTCATTGCTCATCACCACTCGCCAAACGTTAGCTCGTATCAACCAATGCTCTGACAAGGTCACGCCAGCGCTCCACTCTGCGGCCTACGCCGTCTATGCGGGTTTAATTGGCACTATCGTATCGGGCACCTTTCTGACTCAAGGTTTTAACTGGCCAATTTATATCTTGGCAGCACTCACTGTCTGCGTATCTCACGTATCCCAAACTGAATGTCAGAATGAGAACCCAGAAACAGAAAAACGATAACTCATTGAAATTATTACAAATCAAGATGTGGCATGTAAAATGAAAGATATCCATTAAAGATAAAAATGGAGATTCTCATTATGACGTCAGTATCAGCGCATCAATTCAAACATTGGCTTAAGTTTCATCCTAATTCTCACATTAGAAATGTATTTTTCATTTTGAAAAATATCAGAACAATGGAATTCCCAAGCCCTCAGATTTTCAACAAATGCCTTTACCATGCTCATAAACTGGTAAGCAACTTCATCTCTGGATTAGCACGCTTTGTTTATTGGACTCCAGCCTTCAAAGGCCGAGTTAATCAATGTGGTAAACGTCTTTACCTTTATGGTGGCCTGCCATTCGTTAGTGGCCCACTCATGATTAAACTTGGTAATGATTGCCGAATCTCCGGGCAAACTACGTTCTCGGGTTGTACTCAACCAACGCCTGACGGTTCTCAACCCTTGCTAAGCATTGGTAACAACGTTGACGTCGGTTGGCAATCCACTATCGCGGTCGGCCACAAAGTCGTTCTTTCCGACAATGTACGCATTGCAGGCGGTGCATTTCTGTTTGGTTACTCTGGGCATCCACTTGACGCTAAGCGCAGAGCGGCAGGCGAAGGCGATGATCAAGAACAGATTGGAATTATCATTTTAGAGAAAGATGTATGGCTAGGCACGAATGTTACGGTGAAAGGCGGGGTCACCATTGGTGAAGGCACAGTGGTTGCGGCAGGCAGTGTTGTTACTAAGTCTATCCCCCCTTTCTCTATAGCTGCGGGCAACCCAGCGCGTGTGGTTGGGGAGATTCCAAACGACCAACATGTTGAGGCTGAATCTGATGTATTCGATTCTCTAGAAACTCATGGAGGTCGTCATGCGTGATTTAATCGTATTTGGTGAAGACTTCGGTGGTCTACCTTCGTCTACTCAGCATTTGGTTCGTCACCTTGCTGAAAAACATAAAGTGTTATGGGTAAACTCCATTGGTTTAAGACAGCCAAAATTGTGTGTCAAAGATATCCAAAGAGCATCCAACAAACTGTTTGGCAAAACCAAAGCCGTGACTCAGAACATGCTTGATTCAAATGAGGTGGGCAACATAACCATCGTTAACCTCAGAACAATTCCTGCGCCCTCGTCTGCTATTGCACGTCAGTTGGCTCAATGGATGATGTTAAAACAACTAAAGCCGATTATTGCAGAGCTGGATTTGCAAGCTCCAATTCTATGGACATCACTGCCTACGGCTGTTGACCTGTGCGGACACCTCAATGAATCCGCTGTTGTGTATTATTGTGGCGATGACTTTAGCGCTTTGGCTGGTGTTGACCATCAAACTGTTGCTGCACATGAATCCGAATTAATTGAAAAATCTGACCTCATTTTTGCCGCCAGCGAAAACTTGATGACGAAGTTTCCTAAAGACAAAGCTCAACTGCTGCCTCACGGAGTCGATGTCAGTTTATTTTCGACCCCAGCACCAAGAGCACATGACCTACCAAGTGAACACCGCCCTATCGCTGGTTTTTATGGAAGCCTATCAAAGTGGCTAGATTATTCGTTACTCGAACATGTTGCTCAAGCTATGCCTGAATGGGATTTCGTCTTCATTGGGCCAAACGAGTTAGATACCCTGTCGTTGCCTGAACTTGATAACGTGCATTACCTTGGGCCTCGTCCTCATCATACCCTGCCAAGCTACTCTCAACATTGGGATGTGAGCTTACTTCCTTTTGTTGATAATGAACAAATCCGCGCATGCAGCCCTTTAAAACTCATGGAATACCTTGCAGCCGGAACGCCAATCATCGCAACACCGTTTCCGGCTCTTCTTCCTTACAAAGAGCATGTATCAACCGTAGAGAGCGCGGATCAAATGGTGGAGGCTCTAAACCGAGCTCGTAACCTACAAGATACCCCTGTCTCTGTTGTCTCAAAAGACAGTTGGCAAAACCGCGGTAACTTCGTGCACTGGATGTTGGAGCTATTATGAATAATCTAAAATTGCGCCTATTGGTTTTATTGAATGCAGCGTGGCGTCAACGCTACGTGATTTTGGTGCCTATTCTCATTCTGCCTTTCGTTGGTTTCGGAGTAAGTAAGCTGGCGCCAACAAAATACGATGCTCATACCAGCATGTTGATTCAGGAAACGGCTAAGATGAACCCCTTTCTTGAAGATATTGCGGTATCCACCATGCTCAAAGACCGTATGAGTGCACTTCGCACCTTGCTTCACAGTCGACATGTCCTTTACTCAGTAGCACAAGAGCTTGAACTGACGAGCCCAGAAATGTCGAATGTAGAGAAACAAGAAATCATTACCGACCTATCACAACGTTTATCAGTCACACAATTAGGGAAAGATTTTCTAAAGATAAGCCTAAGCTCGGATACGCCTATAGGTATGGAGGACACACTTCGCTCTGTCAGTGAACATTTTATCGAGCAGTTATTGGCACCAGAACGTTCTTCGATTCAAGACTCCAGTAGTTTCCTTAAAATCCACATCGATGAACGAAGCGCCGAGCTTAGACAAGCGGAAGAAGCGCTGGCGCTGTACGTGAACGAGAACGTACATTCGACACCTGAAGTTCAGAGCCAAAGTTTAAACCGATTAGCGTCGTTAAAACAAACACTTGCAGAGAAAGAAGCAGAGCTATCAGGTGTACAAAAAAGCTTGGGGTCAATTGACCAACAACTCTCAAAAACAAACCCAGTTATCGGACGTTTAGAAGATCAGATCATCGATATTCGAAGTGCGCTTACCCTGCTACAAGCCAAATACACGAACCAGCACAGTGCAGTGCAAGCCAAAGTTCGTGAACTAGAAAGACTTGAGAATGAACGAAAAGCGCTGTTGGAACAAAAACAACCTGGCATGAACAGCGATCAATTGTGGGACATCGCGAGTAGCACGACATTAAACAAGCTTTCCGACATTCAACCTTTGTTAGTGACACAGCTCCACAGCTTGCAATTGGTTCGAGCTCGTTATGAGTCTTTAACCGAAGAAACCAAAAGCCTTCGTACAATGATTTTTGAATTGGAAAACAAAGCGAATAACTTTGGTGAGAACGCAAAAGAGATGTATCGCTTGCAACGTGATGTGAATATTAAACGTCAGCTTTACGATGAACTCACCGAACGTTACGAGATGGCGCAATTAACCGGATCATTAGGTGTTTTTGAACAAAACAAACGTGTGAAGATTATCGATTTACCCTTTACACCCAGCATCAAGTCTAACATGCCGGCATTCATCTTCATTCTTGCAGGTCTAGTTGCTGGGATCGGCTTAGGAACAGGTTTGGCGATATTGTTCGAACTCTTTGATTCATCAATCAAACGAAAAGATGAAATTGAAGACATCATGGGGGTGCCCGTTATTACTGTTATTCCTCGAATGAGTTAGCCACAAAGCACTCTCGCCATCACCAGAAATAACTAAACACAAATGAAAACGCCAGCCTCGCGCTGGTGTTTTTAATTGTGTTGGTTCTAATAGCCAGTTTCACTTTGACCATTAACTCTCCGATTTTCTTATCATTCTTTCAACCACAGATTCTGTTTTGATTCCTATTTTGAGAATTGCCTTACCCTCAACTTCAATCATCCATAACCGCTTGAAAATCATCAAATAATTAACTGGCACGGCACGTGCAATGGTAACAACAGAACGAAACAGAAAGCTAGGTTGCAACATTAGAGCGTTACTGAAGGGAGCAATATTATGGGAAAGCAAAACACAAAGAATGGCAAAAAGATAATACATGTTGTTCAGCACCTTGCTCCTGGCGGTTTGGAGACGTTAACTCTGGATCTTCTGCGCCTTGCTAAGCCAGTTGATCAAGTGTTGATCGTCAGTATTGAAGGTACCAAAGACGAATCCATCAAGAACTGGCCGAAGCTTCAGCCTTACCACAATCAAATTGTGTTTTTAGACAAAGAGCCCGGTGTTCAATTCAACATCATCATAAAACTCATCAAAGCGTTTAGAGGCATTCGCCCTGATGTTGTTCACACTCATCACATAGGCCCTCTACTCTATGCGGGTTACGCTGCTCGTGTATCAGGTGTTCCAACGCGAATTCATACTGAGCATGACGCTTGGCACCTTCAAGATGACAAGCGCCGACGCTTACAGGCATTAGCGCTTAAAGCCGCTCAACCAACATTGGTCGCTGACGCAACTCGTGTTTACAAACAACTCCGTTCTGCTTTCTCATACGAGAACATCATTACCATCAAGAACGGCGTTGATTGCAACAAATTCAAGCCGATGTCTAAGATAGATGCGAGAACAGCGTTAAATCTACCACAAGACAAGCACATGATTGGTTGTGCAGGCCGATTGGAACACGTTAAAGGCCAAGACCAACTCATCAAAGCCCTCGCACTACTGCCCCAAAATATGGTTGTCGTATTTGCAGGTGGCGGTTCCAAACAAAAAAAATTAGCGCAACTGACCAACAGACTAAACCTTAATGATCGCGTTATCTTTCTTGGTCTAGTTGAAGACATGACTACTTTTTACGGCGCTCTGGATACTTTCTGCTTACCTTCACGTCATGAAGGGTTACCGCTTTCAACTCTTGAGGCACAGGCATGTAACGTCCCTACCGTTGCGATGAATGTAGGTGCCGTTGATGAAACCTTATGTCCAGTCAGTGGAACGCTTGTGAATAAAGGGAGTATTACGGGATTAGCTAGCGCGCTACTAGACAACCAACACGAACGATTCTTATCGCCTCGTACTTATGTGTTAGATAATTTTGACATAGTGAAGATGGTTGAATCTTACGACGATATTTCAAAGGGAGTATGCGCATGATTGACCTTTTGCTTGCGAGCCTATGTTTATTTTCTGGAGCCTTGATTGTTTATCATCACGCGGCGTATCCAATACTGCTGCGTTGGTATGCAAGACATCATCCAGCGCGTACTGTGAGCGAAAGCTCTCGTTGTTACAAAGATGAACAACAGGATTGCACACTTCCAACCGTCACCGTCCTTGTTCCTGCGTTTAACGAAGAACAATGGATTGCCGATAAGATTCGTAACTTAGCGGCGTTAGATTACCCAAGAACGAAACTGCGTGTCGTGATTGCTTGCGATGGCTGTACCGACGACACAGTAAACATCGCCCAAATGACCATCCAAGAAGCAATGTGTAGCGACATTCACTTTGAGATACACGACCATGTTCAAAACAGAGGTAAAGTGGCGGTACTCAATGAAGAAGTGACTAATATTACCAGCAATATTACAGCGCTCAGTGACGTGTCTGCCCTGATTTCATTAGATGCACTGTTGATTGCTGCTGCTCACTTTGAAAGTGACGCGGTTGGTGTGGTAAACGCAACCTATCAATTATGTCCAACAGGTAATGTAGGCGAAGATGCATATTGGCAGTATCAAACATCAGTGAAAGAGTGCGAAGCGTCATTTGGTTCAAGTTTAGGTTCGCACGGTGCTTTTTATCTGTTCAGAACGGCATTGTTCACTCCACTACCACTTAATACCATTAACGACGATTTCATTTTACCAATGCAGATAGTCAAACAAGGCTACATTGCAGAATACGAAACACAGATGGTTGCACTGGAGCTGGAAGAGTCAAATCTTAAGACTGACTTCAATAGACGGCTGCGAATCTCTGCAGGCAACATGCAACAAGCCATACGATTATTTGGCCTGTTCAGCCCTAAATTTAAGGGCATCGCTTTTGCGTTCTTTTCAGGAAAAGGGCTACGACTGTTAACCCCATATCTAATGATTGTGTGCTTAATATGCTCAATATTACTCAACGAATATCTATTGTTTGAAGTACTTCTTTGGGCACAAGTGTTTGTTTACAGCATTGGTGTACTTGGTTGCATCTTGCCTAGCAGACTCATCAACAAACCTGTTTCTTTAATTTCCTATTTAATCGTTGGTCATTATGCCAACTTCATTGGTGGCGTACGTTACCTATTAGGACTTGAAAACTCCCCTTGGACTAGAGCTAATCGTTAAGGACTGACTATGATGAATATTGACCAACTATCAAACCAAAACCTATACCAAAGCAAGATTTCTCGCGCGAAACGAACTTTTGATTTTGTTAGCTCTTTACTCGCGTTAGTCATCTTATCTCCGGTATTCCCTTTTATCGCACTGGCCATTGCACTGACTTCTCGCGGTCCTATCTTCTATCGCCAACTTCGCGTGGGAAAATCGACACCAGAAAAAATGGAGATTTTTGAAATCATGAAGTTTCGTAGCATGTATCAAGATGCAGAAACTCGTTCTGGTGCGGTTTGGGCAACACAGAATGACCCACGTATAACACCTGTGGGTCGCTTTTTGAGAAAGACACGACTTGATGAACTCCCCCAGTTATTCAATGTGCTTAAAGGTGAAATGTCGTTGATTGGTCCGCGCCCTGAACGCCCAACCTTCTACAACAAGTTAGAGAATGAAATCCCATACTTTGCAGACCGCACTTATGGCGTGATGCCTGGTATTACGGGGCTTGCTCAGGTCAATCAAGGCTATGACACTTGCATTGATGATGTTCGCCGCAAAGTCGGTTTTGACCATAGTTACGCACTGAGTCTATGTTCTGTAAAATCTTGGATTGCTGCTGACTTGAGCATTATCACGAAAACGATTGTTGTGATGGTCGATGGCCGAGGGCGTTAAAAAGTAGACTTTACTAACAACTAACTGTTAACAGCTGTCAGTATCAGTTTGTACTAGTCCCTCTCTTTTTGATTCAAGTCCTATTAAAACCAATGAGTAGCTGATTACTCATTGGTTTTTTCGATTTTATATACTATTTGGTATACGATACCGAACAGACATTCAGCCTGTATTCAAAGCGTATTTCCTATGAAAATCGAAGATCTCAAACTATTCACTACTGTTGTTGAACTCGGAAGCTTTACCGCTGCCGCCAACGCACTGGACGTGCCTCGAGCGAACGTGAGTAGACGTATTAACGATCTAGAGAAAGCACTCAACATGCAGCTTTTCTTTCGTACAACACGCAGTTTATCGGTGACTAAGTCGGGGGAACTCTATTACAACGAATTGTTGAAAGCACTGAGCGCGCTTGAAAAGGCCAATCACATGGCGTCTAACTTATTGGAAGTACCGCATGGTCGCGTGAAGATAGGTTTGCTTCCAGAAACTGGCGATATTGTTCAAGCCACCCTATTTAAGTTCCAAGATCTCTACCCAGAGGTTGAGCTTGATATTCGCAGCATCAGCAATGGCTTTATCGACATGTATCGTCAAGGGTTAGACCTTGCTATGCATGGAGGACGACTAAGCGATTCGAATGTCGTCGCTCGTAAGGTAATGGATTTACAGCGTATTTTTGTTGCTAGCCCTGAATACCTCGCTAAGTCAGGCAAACCCACAAAGCTTGAAGAATTGTCTAAATTTCCGTTTGTGTGTTTCCGCTGGCCAAGTGGTGATATAGATAAAGAGTGGGAAATCTCGAATCAAGTTGTGAAAGTTGAACCGTCTATCGTCAGTGACAGTATTGGCTTTGTGAAAGGTGCCTCTACCCGTCACCGAGGCATTGCCTTATTACCCCAATTGATGGTTCGACAAGAGCTGAAAGAAGGCTCGTTGGTCAACCTGTTCCCGACGGAGACTTTGGAAAAAGAAGAAGCGTGGTTGCTGTATCCACAGCGAAAAGCATTGAGTCATGCCAGCCAGTTATTGATTGATTTCTTATTACAAGAATTACCAAAACTCTAATAATTGTCACAAATAATGTGACAGTGTTATACCGTTAGCACTGATTATCTCTGCGCGTCATCTCGATAGAATTGCCCCATCAATATTTCGGAGCAATTCATGATGTCTATCTATCGCTACTCTCTACTCGCCGCCACTCTTTTGCCTCTTATCGGTTGCAATCAGTCTGTTGTCACGGAGCCATCTGTTTCTCTGGAAGCGTCAGCAGCTTCGATCAAAACAACGGAAGCGCGCCCAATTCAAGTCATCCAACTTGAATCGAAATCTCAACAAACCAGCAAAACCTTTACGGGTAAGCTCCAATCGGTTGAAACAGCAGGCGTGGCTTTTCGCGTTCCCGGTACCATTCAAGAATTGTTAGTAAAAACTGGCGACAGCGTTAAGAAAGGCCAAGCGATAGCTCAGCTAGACCCGCACGATTACCAAGTTGCGCTAGAGGAGCTACAAGCTCGTGCGTTAGAAGCAAAATCGGCTCACAAATTAGCAAAAGCAGAATTAGCTCGAGTAAGACAAGCGATTGCTGACAACGCGATTGCCAATGTCAATTTAGACCGTGCGATCAGCGGTTACGAACGCAGCGAAGCCGCCGTTAAAGTGGTTGAGCAAAACATTCGTCGAGCCAAAGACTCGGTTCGCTACACTCGCCTGCTTGCGCCATTCGATGGCGTGGTTGCATCTTCAAATTTCGATCAATACGAACAAGTACTTCCGGGAATCTCGGTTTTCACCATTCACAAACCAGAAAAGCTTGAAGTCACCATTGATGTACCTGAAAACTTAATTCATCAATTCAAAGCCGATCAACAAGCAACCATCAGTTGGTATAACGCAAAAAACTCTATCACAGGCCAAGCAACTGAGATCTCAACACTCCCTCACCCAATCAAACAAACTTATTCAGTCACTTATCGCTTAGATGACTTAGCAAAGAGCGACACGCTCCGTTTACTGCCTGGTAAAGCCGTCACCCTCACCACTCAACTGGGTGAAAAAAGCAACAATTTTTGCCTACCTTACTCTTCCATCGTTAACCAATCAGGCAACGAACAAGTGTTCACCATCAAGGACTCGCAAGCAATATCGGTTTCCGTACATGTTGCGTCACTCGCTGAAAACACAGCGTGTGTCGAATCAGAACTCAACGATGGTGATTATGTCGTTGTGAACGGCGCGCAATACGTTCAAGAGGGCCAACATTTTTCATCAATCCAAGTTAAAGATTTGTAGGTGAGTACCATGAACTTAGCTGACTTTGCCATAAAACAACGAACCTTCGTCTTGTTCTTCACCGCATTGAGCGTGATTGCCGGACTCTACTCTTACTTCGACCTCGGTAAACTTGAAGACCCAAGCTTCACCATTAAAACGGCCGTCGTGGTAACACTCTACCCAGGCGCATCGGCCGAAGAAGTAGAACAACAAGTCACAGACACAGTTGAAACCAAGCTCCAAGAAATGGCTAACCTAAACCGACTACGCTCGCTTTCTCGTCCGGGCATGTCGATGGTGTTTGTTGACTTAAAAGAATCGCTGAACTCAAAAGAACTACCACAAGAGTGGGACTTACTTCGTCGTAAAGTGTCAGACATGAAAATGTTGCTACCGAGCACGGCGCAGATCAGCATCGTACAAGATGAGTTTTCAGAAGTGTACGGTATGCTTTTCTCTGTGTACGGCGAAGAAGCTTCTCCATCAGAACTTCGTAGCTACGCAGAAGAGTTACAACGTCGCATTAAAACCGTAGACGGCATTAAAAAAGTCGAATTGCACGGCGTTCAGCCACGCGTGGTTCATATCGATATTCCAGACGAACGCTTGGCTCAATATGGTTTGTCCATGGCTCAAGTTTGGAGCCAACTGAACACACAGAACACCACATTTGATGCGGGTAAATTCTCTGCCGGTGGCGAGCGTATTCGTGTTCAACAGTCGAGCCAATTCACTTCGCTCGCTGATATTAAAAATCTGATGATCAAAGGTGGCGTGAGCGAGTTAGGAACGGGCCTGTTACGACTTGGTGATATTGCTGAAGTGACCATGGGTTATCAAGAACCGATGATGACGGAAAACCGCTACAACGGTGTCCCAGCAGTAACACTCGCAATGAGTCCTGTCTCTGGCGTGAATGTGGTATCTCTGGGCGATGACATCAACCGTATCGTTAACGAGTTCCAAGCATCGCTGCCACTGGGTGTTGAAGTCGCAACCGTTGCGAACCAACCTGAAGAGGTTCAAAAATCCATAGATAACTTTGTTAGTAACCTACTTGAAAGTGTCGCGATTGTGTTTGTCGTGCTGTCTATTTTCATGGGCTTAAAGAGTGCAACGATCGTTGGTTCAAGCTTATTGCTGACAATTCTACTAACGCTGATCTACATGAACATTACTGCAATTGATTTGCACCGTGTGTCTCTCGGTACATTTATACTCGCACTTGGCATGTTGGTTGATAATGCAATTGTGATTACCGACATGATGATCGTAAAGATCAACAAAGGTATCGACCGTACTATTGCGGCTATCGATTCAGTGAAAGAGACAGTAACTCCACTGTTTGGCGCTACCGTTATCGCAATCATGGGGGCGAGCCCGGTTATCTTCTCTCAGACAGATGCCGCTGAATTTGCGAGTTCGGTATTCTTAATCATCGCTTCTTCACTGCTGTTGTCTTGGTTCGTGGCAATGACGTTCACTGCCCTGATGTGTTGGATGTTCATTAAACCAACCAAACAGAAAACAGACACCAAAGTCAGCTTATACCGCAAGAGCGTTAACTGGACAGTCGATAACCCATTAAAAGCGCTGAGTGGCTTAATTCCACTTATCTTAGTGACGGCTTTTGCTATCCCAAATGTCGCAATTAATTTCATTCCTCAAGCAGACAGACCGATCTTGTTCCTTGATTACTGGCTACCAAATGGTGCCAAGGTTGAACAAACGTCGGAAGACATGAAACGCATCGAAGCATGGTTACTTGAACAGCCTGAAGTGGAAAGTATCTCGACTTATGTCGGTGCAGGTGCGCCCCGCTTCTCTGTAACGATTGAGCCAGAACCGTTCGACCCAGCTTATGGGCAGATCCTAATAAACGCGACTGATTTCCCATCATTGAGCCCACTAATTGCTCGTGGTGACAAATGGTTAACTCAAGAATTTCCAAACGCCGACCCGCGCTTTAGAAGTTTGAAACTGGCGACCTCAGACAAGTTCAGCGTCGAAGTGCGTTTCTCAGGCCCGGATGTAGACGTTTTACATGACTTATCGAACCAAGCGAAAGCCATTTTCCAAGCACATCCAGATACCAAGTACGTGCGTGATGACTGGCGTCAAAAGAGCAAAGTGCTAGAGCCGGTCATCAATCAAGATAAGGTTCGCCTTGCAGGTATTAACCGTGCCGACATTGCCTTTGCGATGAAACGTGCGTCTGAAGGCATGCCTTTAGGTCGTATGAACCTAAACGATGAATTGGTCACCATTCAATTACGTGGTACTGAAAACTCAATCGAATCGCTAGAAACGTTACCCGTTCGATCGTTACTTGGCTTACACAGCGTGCCACTGGGTCAAGTTGTCGATGGGTTTGAACTGACCAGTGAAGAGACCATGATTTGGCGTCGTGACCGCGTGAAAACCATCACAGCACAAGCCGGTGTTGGTCGTTACACCACGCCAGCTGCGGTAAGAAACTCAGTGATTGATGATATTGAAGCTATCGCACTTCCGCCAGGTTACAGCCTTGAATGGGGTGGCGAATACTATGATGAACACAAAGCCGTCAGCGATATTCTTAAGCAACTGCCAAAAGCGATCTTGTTAATGGTGATCATCTTGGTGGCGATGTTTAACGGTTTCAAACAACCCGTCATCATATTTACTACCTTGCCGCTGGCAGCAACAGGTGCCACATTCAGCTTGTTGTTACTGGATAAACCTTTCGGCTTTATGGCGTTGATTGGTGCGGTAACTCTCACGGGTATGATCATCAAAAACGGCATTGTATTAATGGACCAAATTGAGCTTGAACGTAAAGGTGGTCGCTCACTGTCGGACGCAATCAAGGAAGCGACGGTAAACCGCACTATGGCGATCTCAATGGGTGCACTAACCACCGCACTCGGCATGATCCCACTACTTACTGATCTTCTGTTCGACCAAATGGCCGCAACTATCATAGGTGGCTTGGCAGCAGCTACCGTGTTGTCTCTCTTCGTGATGCCTGCGTTGTACAAACTCTTCTATCGTTCAGAAGAGAATGGCATCACGGTAAACGAAGCAATCCAAGACGCGATTGTCGTCCTTGATGCAACGCCGAATGGCAGCGCACAGACTCAACAATCAAACATCACTCAATAAGGAGCAATAAACATGTATCTATTACCTAGATTTAAAGTGGCTCCTATTGCCCTAGCCTTGTTACTGACAGGCTGTGCGGTTGGCCCTGATTACGAAGAGCCGCAAACCACTATGGCAGAAACCTTCTTGTACAGCGAAGAAAGTCAAAGCCAAAGCAAGGCAAACCAACAACACAATCATTGGTGGACGCAGTTCAATGATCCAACGCTTAACCAGTTGGTGGCCGATGTTCAAAGCCAGAACATCCCACTCAAACTCGCAGCCGAACGAATCAACATGGCCAACTCATACAAGAGTGTCGTTGAATCTTTCAAAGTACCGACCGTCAATGTCGGCGGTGGTTACTACAACTATCAATTGAGTGAAAACGACTCCCTACTCGGCCCTGTATTTGGCGCGTCTGATGCCGTTCAATCAGCAACTGGTATGTCATTGCTTGATGCTCAACACGATGGCGGTTTCTTAGGCGCAAGCATTGCATGGGAAATGGATTTGTTTGGGCGTATCAACAGGCAATCTAATGCGGCAACGATTCGAGTTGAACAAGCCGAGATATTCCAATCAGGCTTGAACACGCTAATCACCGCAGACGTGATTCACAACTACCTGCAATATCGAGGCGCGCAAGAACGCAAAGCGATAGCAATGGAAAACATTCAAGACCAACAACGCACACTTGAATTGGTGACCAAAGTCGTTCGCAGCGGTTATGGTTCAGAGTTAGATCTCGCTCAAGCCAAAGCAATGCTCGCAGCCACAGAGTCAATTGT
Organism: Vibrio lentus; assembly: GCF_030409755.1. NCBI lineage: Bacteria > Pseudomonadati > Pseudomonadota > Gammaproteobacteria > Vibrionales > Vibrionaceae > Vibrio > Vibrio lentus. The sequence continues at coordinate 1,169,883 of NZ_JAUFQE010000002.1, read as the reverse complement.
TCCACAGCTAGAAATTGCAGAACAAGTTCACAAGCAGCGTATGGCCGTGTTGTTGGGAGAATCGCTAGCGAACATCAACCAACGTTTAGCGGGTGAATTTACCTTGCCACGCATGAACGATGTTATCCCAACGGGCTTACCTTCTGACTTGTTGGAGCAACGCCCAGACATCCGAATCGCAGAACGTGAAATGGCGGCCATTAACGAAGAACTTGGCGCAAGCATCGCCAATCGTTATCCAAAGTTCTTCCTAACGGGCACACCAGGTGTTACGGCAGGAAGCTTTGATGACTTGTTCAGCAGTGACTCATTTGGTTGGGCAGCGTCTGCGGGTATCAGTTGGAACGTGTTTGATGGTGGCCGAGGTGAAGCCATGGTTGAGATGAACGAAGCAAGATTTCGCTCGGCAGCACTCAACTACCAACATTCGGTAGACAGCGCATTCGCAGAAGTCGATTCAAGCTTGTTTGCTTACGGTCGTAGCCAAGAGAACCAAAAGCGCATTGATGAAGCAACAGACGCGGTCGATAACGCAGTCAGCAAAGCCAAATCCTTGTACAAAGCTGGCCTAGTGGATTACTTATCGGTGCTCGATGCACAACGACAACAGAAGATGATGCAAGACCGCCAAGTCGCCGCCAAACTACAAACCGCCAATACCACCATTGCGGTATACAAAGCGCTAGGCGGTGATTGGAAAGTCGCAAACGAGACACAAAGCGTTGAAGTAGCCTCTTTGAACTAGAAAACCTACACGTTACTTATCAAGTGATAAGCTCAAAAAAATACCGCTGAATCGTTCAGCGGTATTTTTGTAATCATATAAAACGCTATTACTTAACTTGATGACGCTTCGCCCACTCTTGCGCGGCATCACCCATCGTCAATCCTGTTGCTCTCTTCATCCAAAGCATGAAATCGCGGTCGAACTTGAACTGCTCACCAAATTGGGATTTGAAATATCGACGAACATTCTGAGTCGTTTTGTAGCTATCCGTGATCAACGTATTCTCATCAATGTGATTTTTGTGCCAATCAACCTTTTCCATGATCTCTCATCTTCCTTAAAACGCACAATCGAACCACGTCAACACTATTTACTGTTTTCCTTGCCTTGTAGATGCTCTGCGTACTTCCTAGAAATCCATTGATGAATATGGAACCCTGTTTTACGAACCAGATACCAATCTATTGCAGCAAGAACGACTAAACCAATTATAGTTCCCATTATAATTCCTCCATGAACAGTTTATTAGTAGGTCAACTCCAAGATAGCACTTGTACTTGCTGCCACCTAGCCTTATAACCAGCCGTCATTTTGTTGTAGTTCGCTTCGGTCATTGCTTGTTTATTTGGCTTGATCAACATGTTGAATGCGTCATCTAACCCATAAGGCGCGAACAGTTTGATGTTTTCTGAATTATCGAGAGTAAACCCAATGGCAAACGCAGAAAGCCAAGATTCAATACCTTGCTCAACACTCTCGTATGGCTGAATCGAACAACCGAACTTCTTAGCATAGCGCTCATGTATGGTTGCTTGGTTTTTCACATCCACGTCTACGCAATGGCTCAATCGTGAACTAATACGACTTTTGAATTCGTCTTCGGTGGCAAGATTAAAGTTGTCGAAATAAACGATATCAAAATCTTTAACCTTATCGAGAAGCGGTTTTCGTTCGATGCTATTCCAGATAACTTGAGTAATAGCACCGCCTGCGATGTAGGAGTTTGGCAAGCCTACTTCACGACACACTTTAGCGGTTTCGATTAACTCAGGAACTTGCTGAATTAGGGATTCAAGTTTTTGTTTGTTCATCTTAACCTAATGATGCTGCGTTAAGTCGTGAGCAACGAACCCTGCACAGCAAGCTCTAATTAGAAATGACGCCGACAGCGAATCAACTCGAAACATTAGTTAAGCTTTTTGTTTCGCAGAGATTATGGCTTGAGCTATTTTAGCCCTATGATTCATTTCCCACTCAGCTAGTGTTAATGAAGCTTCTTCACGTGCTTTCTTTGAAGCCATGACAAACACTTCATCTTTTCTTGATTTAGGAATAACGACAATACCCTCTACATCAGCAACAATGACATCCCCCGTAGAGACGCTTGCTCCCCCACAAGTGATTGAAACACCCAATTCAGAATAGACTTTCTTTTTTCCCGGTATAGGGTGGACGCCTTTCGCAAATACTGGAAATTTCATGTCTGAAATTTCACTCAAGTCCCGAATTGCGCCGTCAATGATAAAGCCTTTTATTCCTCGACTCTTAGCGACTGCGCACACATTACCGCCAGCTACCGCATATTTACTATCAACGCCATCGACAACAATGATAGACCCCTCGGGTGCTTCGTATATTGCAGCGTGAAGCATTAGGTTATCGCCCGAAGTTAACTGAACCGTAAATGCTTCACCAAAAATTCTCGGCATACCCTGCCAAAGAGGACCAATGTTGAAATCAATAAAGTGGTCGTTACTTAATATGTTTCCGTAATCGGTGGTCGCTAATTCAGAAAAATCTTGCTTCATATTTATACTCCATGTTTACACTAAGCTTGACGCGGACTAAGGTGTGAGGCACTCAAGACGATGCTTCGGCATAAGCCTAATCACAAAAAACCGTATAGTAAAAATACCATGTGTTGCGAATCATTTTTAAATACTTTGATAGGTTTTGGGGCTATTCTCCCAAAGAACTCCACTCCGACAGGTTTAACTGCTTTCGTCTAACAAAATAAAATGTCGCCATGATTAACCCAAACAAAACACCCCCGTTCAAAGACATATAGACAGCTTCGAGAACTGGCTTATCTGCTTTACTCCAAACCATAAACCAATTTAAAACACCCCAAACAGGAGCGAACATGATGGCTGAAATAATCCAGTTGTTCATGAAGATCTGATAATAAGGCGGCGGGAAGTTAAGTCCCATTTTACATAGTAACTTTGCGATTGGTGGATTGTAATTCGACTTCCAAACACCTTTATCATTGAGCTCTTTATGTGCAAATTGGAGCTTCGTTTGATAATCCATAATACCCCTCAATTCCATTTGACTGCGGAAAAACCTAACACCCAATTAAGTAGTGAGCAACGCTACCACTAAACCTAACTATTGTGTCGTAAACACTAAATCTGATTCAAACCGAAAACGCCGAGCGTTACGAATCTGATAAATTTTTTGTTATATTCATATTTTCGCAAAATACTCTTTGATTATGCGTCTTTTAAGTTCATGAGATTGGACTAGTACACTATTAATGTGCAAGTCATCCTGTTTTAAGGCAATCCAGTGCCCGTCAGAATTTAGATCCGGGTCACTTTCCAATTTACTGCTAAATTGATGCCCGAACTCTAATTTTTTAACTTCGAGTTCATAGAACTTATTTCTTTCACCCTCTGAATACATTTCTTTCGGAAGCCAAGCCGAAAACTCAATATTCCATCCATTCTCGATATTCAAATCAAGTTCAATGAAGTAGTGAGAAATATTAGGGTGTTCAAAATAGATATCACTGTGTACCTCTTTAGCCCAACTATCCGTAGAACGTAAGAAATACCAAGTGAACTCGATATATTCTTCACATCGGTCATGTGACGGTGCCTCACTGAACTGATGCTCTATATTGTTCCTTAATTCAATAAGTTTGTTCACCATCAACCTGCGGACAAGTGACAACTTTGACAATGTATCAAATGAACCTTTGACACCAAATAGCTTCGATATGTGTTTAATGTCGTAATACTTAGATAGCAACTTTAGACGATGATCTATTGAGCGTTTTAAATTGGATATAATATCAATATAAAAGTTACCATTATCGGCAATAGCTAACAAAGACTGAGCGTGATTTACGTATATGTAGCTCTTTTCCCACTCACTCCCTTGAGGTTCAATTGTGCACTTTTTTACGTCCCAATCGAACACACTTTCGTTAACGTAAATGTTCATACTACCTCATTTGAATATAACGCCTTGCTCTTGCGAATCCCCTCATAATCAGGCTTAAAAACAATGAGGTAGACGTGCATCGCCGTCTTTGATCTAATGAATATCGCTGAACACACATTTCGAACAAGTGGGTTAATAATGCGCGACATTCAGATTCTACAACAAACCATACAAAACCAATGCCCCTCCATTCACAAAAAACGCGTTAGTTCTCTGATACTTGCTACAAAAAGTGTACTTGACGGCTCAGACTTAACGCTGACTAAACTAGGTCGCAAACTAGAAACTAATACCACGGTAAAACATGCGATCAAACGCGTTGATAGACTGCTTGGAAATCGCCAACTACATCGTGAAAAAGACCTTATTTATAAATGGCATGCCTACTTAATAACGGGCGCTAACCCATGCCCTGTGATCCTTGTGGATTGGTCTGATGTTCGTGAACAACTTCGTTATATGACGTTAAGAGCATCCGTTGCACTTGATGGTCGAGCCGTCACAATCTTTGAACAAGTTTTTGAGTATGGCCAATACAATTCACCGAAAAGTCACCAAACATTCCTCGATAAATTGCAGAGTATTTTGCCGAATAAAATCAGTCCGATCATCGTTTCTGATGCGGGTTTTAGAAATACTTGGTTCCGCCAAGTTCAGGAGAAAGGTTGGTTTTGGTTAGGTCGTGTCCGAGGTGAAGTATCAATCAAACAACCTCAAAAACCTTGGGTCTCAAATAAAACCTTTTATCCAAACGCTGTCCATAAACCCAAATATCTTGGCAACTGCTTATTAGCAAAGAGATCACCGATATCTTGTGAAGCCTATGTTTATAAGGGATTAGAAAAAGGCCGAAAAGCCCAGCGCCATAGTAGAACCAGCCAAAAACACTCCGCTACACATCTCTATCAACGCAGTGCAAAGGAGCCGTGGCTACTCGCGACTAATGTCCCTCGACATATCTTAAATGAAGTACAAATTACCAATCTGTACGCCAAGCGTATGCAGATAGAAGAAGCCTTCCGCGATCTAAAGAGTACCGCCTATGGGATCGCACTTCGTCACAACAGAACTCGCTGTACTAAGCGATTAGATATCCTGCTTCTTATTGCGTTGCTCGCTGAAATCTTGATGTGGTGGAATGGCCTAATTGCAGTACAAGCCAAATGGCATTTTGACTTCCAAGCCAACAGCATTAAACACCGCCGAGTTCTATCCATACCTCGTCTAGGGAGAGAGGTACGAAATCATCGGCGATATCAAATTAATGAATCCCAATATCAATGGGGAATGTTCGAATATCAAAGGCTCACACACAACGCAGGACTAGGGAAATTATGAGGGGATCCGTCAGCGCCTTGCTAAGCTGTGAGTGAACGTGTGCCATGTCTGAGCGAAGCGAGTTCGGCGCGCGTTTACGAATCAGACTTAAGCAATTTGTTATACGAATTGTTCCAACCAAACCTGTTGAGATTTAAAGCCTGAATCAACCCATTGCTCCAGTTGCTCAATGGACTCAAATTTCTTATTGAGTAATTCTCTCTCATTTGAAACAAAAACTATTGGTGCAAGGAAAGCCTCATTGACATCATTTGAAGAATCAAAGCTAGCCAATTTATCAGAAATATAGTTAAGATTATTTAAGTTTCTCTCACTATAGATCTCAGCATCTTCTGCTGTTCCACTTAAACGAACCAGCTTCGTTAATGTGTTTCGTATCCCGACTGCGTACCTATGTGTAATGTAGTCCGACACTTCACTTAGGTCAGTTAAGAAAAGTGCTCGTCCATCGAATGAACCTGCAATATATTGCTTTCCTTTTTTCGATGCTCGTGCCACGCCGCGAAGTGTAAAGAAATGAGTAAATGTCGACACGAAGGTGGTCAGCACTTTCATGATTCGATTTTCATAATAGTTTGGAACTTTGTTCAAAACTATTGATACTTCATCAGAACAAATAATGGCACCCAAAATAATGTTTTGAGCATCATGGGGGCACTTACGATGTAGAGCTTCAAATGTTTCGTCCATAGCCTCCCACATTAGCCCCTCAAAACGTTTATTCCTGATGCTGTTTTTAAGGTATTTTTTACTTAGACCAATACCATCTAAACGTATTATCAGGTATCCATCATCTGGGTAGGTTGAAAGCGTTTCAGTCTGCTTCTCCACTTCCTTAAAGCGTTCATCCATACCCGTATATTTTTCAACTAGTTTCATGAACTATCCCTATTCGTATAACAGCTATTAAATAGAATAATTTTGCATTTAAATACAGAATCAATCTATCTAGTTTCATATTCACGAAAATGTACCACGATTAATCACAGCAATTCAGTGACTTAAAACATAGATAGACTCATTGAATGATAAAGTGCAGAATATTTCCACACAGTATAATTTTCGCAAAAGCCTCGTCGAACTGTATATAAGCACAGCGCACCTACACAGACCCTAAACACAAAAAAGCCTGCCATCTATGCGAACATAAATGGCAGGCTTTATACGTTAGTTAAGCTTGTGAGTAGCTAGATTACGCGGCTTCGAATGCGAGGGCCTTCTTCTCAACCTGACGGAAGATCAGTGTTAAAATGCCGTTTACTGCTAGGTAGAATGCGCCAGCAATGCCGAACACAGTAAGTGTGTCGTAGGTTTGGCCGTTAATACGCTGAGCGTAGCCCATTAAATCCATGATGGTGATGGTGCTTGCCAGTGACGTGCCTTTGAATACTAGAATCACTTCGTTCGAATAAGCTGGAACAGCGCGGCGTAGTGCGTATGGCAACAACACTTTAAGCGTTGCGATTTTGTCCATGCCTAGTGCGCGACATGCTTCCCACTGCCCTGCTGGAATGGCGTTGAATGCGCCTCTGAACAGTAGCGTGCTGTATGCAGCGGTGTTCAAAGCTAATGCTAACATCGCGCAGAACCAAGGTTGGCTTAACCATGTCCATAGGAAGCTTTCACGAATCCAATCGAATTGACCTGGGCCGTAATACACCAAGAAGATCTGTACCAATAATGGTGTGCCCGTGAACAGCGTAATAAGGCCACGAGTGAACCAATGTATTACTGGTAATCTTAGAATCAGCGTTACTGTCATCAACAGTGACAAGATACAACCAACAAGCAGTGAAGCGCCTGTCAGTTGAAGGCTGGTCACTAAACCTTCAAGCATTTGAGAGAGGTATTGTTGATTCATGCCATTGCCCCTTTATTACCCAAACCTTGAATAGAGAACTTACCATCAATCACTTTTACCAATCTTTGCGTGATTAAAGTGATGATTAAGTAGATAGTCGCTGCTGTTGCGTACCAAGTGAATGCTTCGTGCGTTGCTGCTGATGTTAATTGCGCTTGCTTCAATAGATCGGTTACGCCAATCAGTGAAACCAGTGCAGTGTCTTTCAAGAGAACCAACCATTGGTTCGTTAAACCTGGTAGTGCGTGTCTTACTGCTTGTGGCAATACAACTCTGAAGAAAGCGCGAGATTGAGGGATGCCCAATGCACTCGCCGCTTCTCTCTGCCCTTTACTTACTGCTTTCAATGCACCACGAATGGTTTGTGAAGCATAAGAAGCGAAGATAAGTGACAACGCAACAACACCAGATAAGAACGGGCTAACTTCAATAAAGTCACCAGTGATCATGAAGAGCACTTGTGTTGAACCAAAGTAGATAAACAAAACCACCAAGATTTCTGGTAGCCCACGAACGATAGTCACGAACGCGGTTGTCGGCCATTTGATTGCAATACGACGAGACATTTCACCGCCAGCAAACAATACAGCTAAAACTAATCCAACCAATAGACTTACGAACGCAAGCTGAACTGTCATCCAGCTTGCTTCGACGAGCCCTAAAGAGTAACCCGTTAACTGCATATTACTTACCGAAGTACTTGTTGAAGATCTTGTCGTATTCGCCGTTCGCTTTAACCGCTGCAAGTGCTGTGTTTAGCTGTGCAACTAGCTCTGGGTTGCTCTTGTTTACTGCGATGCCGAAACCGTTACCGAAGTATTCTTGGTTCGTTACTTGCTCGCCAACGTAAGTTAGGTTGTCTTGCTTCTTAAACCATTCCGCTACTACCGCTGTGTCACCAAATACAGAATCAATACGACCGTTTTTCATGTCGATGAATGCATCTTGGTAGCTTGAGTAAGGAACAGCGGTTACGCCAGTCATTTGCTCAAGTAGGAAGCTTTGGTGAGTAGAACCGTTTTGAACACCGATACGCTTGCCTTCAAGATCTGCTTGGTCTGCTACTTTACCTTCAATAGAGATAAATGCTGCAGAGTTGTCGTAGTAAGCATCAGAGAAGTTCACTTGTTGAAGACGTGCTTCAGTGATGTCCATTGCCGAGATAGCCGCATCGTAACGTTTGAATTTAAGAGCTGGGATCAGGCTATCGAATGCTTGATTGTGGAAAGTACATGTCGCTTTCATCTCTTCACAAAGTGCGTTTGCTAGGTCTACGTCAAAACCTTGGATTTGGTTGTTCTCGTCCATGTATTCGAACGGTGCGTAAGTTGCTTCCATTGCGAATTTGATTTCTTCTTGAGCCGCTGCATTGAAAGAAGCAAGGCCGATAAGTGAAGCTAGTAGAATCTTTTTCATTTTGTTACTCCGAATACATTGTGATAGTGGCCTGTGGCCATTCTTATAATTTGATTGTTTTAATCGATGTTGTGTTTAGCTAAATCTAGTGAGTCAACTCAGGTTTAGTGAGTTAAGTACTCGGCAAACTCTGGAGTCTGCGGATTAATAAATGCGTCGTTGGTGCCGTGTTCAACGATGTAACCTTTCTCAAGATAAAGAACATGGCTTGCAATCTTCTTGGCGAAATCAACTTCGTGAGTCACAACAACCTGAGTGATGCCTGTGCCGCTTAGCTCTTTAATGATGCTAACAACTTGGTTGGTGATCTCTGGGTCGAGTGCTGCCGTTGGCTCATCAAACAGCAATACATCTGGCTTCATCATAAGAGCACGTGCAATCGCAACACGTTGTTGCTGACCGCCAGACAGTTGTAATGGCCAAGCGTCTGCTTTGTCTGCAAGCTGTAAGGTGGTTAATACCGCCTTTGCTTGTTTGATGGCTTCTTGCTTATCTAAGCCTGCAACTTTGGTTGGCGCTTCAATCAAGTTTTCCATTACCGTCATGTGCGGCCACAAGTTGTATTGTTGGAAAACCATGCCGACTTTACGACGAAGTTTAAGCCCCTGCTTCTCTTGGATCTGACTAGCAAAGTCGAATTGCTCGTTAGCAATGTCTAATTCGCCGTTGTCCGCAATTTCTAGCAGGTTCAAAACACGCAGTAGTGAACTCTTACCAGCGCCGCTTGGGCCAAGCAGTACCAAGGTTTCGCCACTCTCACAGTTAAAACTGATGTCGTGAAGAACTTGGATATCGCCATATGATTTGTTGATGCTCTTTACTTGAATACTCATGCCGGATTACTGCATTAATTGTCATTTGTTGGTTATTCTATTCAAACTAAATTTTTATGCAAGATAAATGTATAAAAAACTAATTTGTTGAATTTTTGTAACAGATATTGCATAAAAAACAGTCTCAATGACTGGTCTTACATCTATAAATCACAAGTTATTGATAAGGTTGATTTAGAGATAAAAGGCAAACGTTTTGCTATTAATTTATAAATCGTTGTTGGGTTGTAAATCTATGAACACACTTCCCTATTGATTTAGAATTACTTGCATAAAAATGAGGGTTATAAAGACAGTTTTGAAACCATCTTGGCGCACACCAAATGCTTAATTTTCCCTTTAAACAGTTCCTGTTGATTCACTCAGTGCTAAGAAAATTTTGGAAATTGAGTTTCCTAGGAAGCGTCGCGCGGCAATAAATGCTTTAATGGCATCGATTCTCAATAACAAGTTTTCAGCAGCGAACAACACGTATTACAAGCAATAAGCCATCTATTCTCAAAGCGACAACACATTAAGGCAGTCATATGCAAAACGATGTCTCTTCTACGCTCGACTCTACTCAGCGATCGAATCAAAAAGCGCCAGAACCCAAACCTGAGAAGAAAAGCCTCAGTATTCTGTTCGAGCTCAGCAAATTTATTCAGCCGTATAAAGGTCGTGTGATTGCAGCGTTGATCGCGTTGATCTTCACGGCGAGCTTAACTCTTTCGGTCGGACACGGTATTCGCCTTCTTATCGACCAAGGCTTCAGCCAACAATCGTTGTCAGACCTAGGCAGTGCGATTCAATTCATCATGGTGGTGGTCGTGTTGATCTCGATTGGCACCTTTTTCCGCTTCTATTTAGTCTCTTCTGTTGGTGAGCGAGTAAGTGCGGATATACGCCTGTCGGTTTTCAATCACGTGGTGACACTTCATCCGAGTTACTTTGAAAGCAATGGCAGTGGCGACATCATGTCGCGCATCACAACCGACACAACTCTGCTTCAAAGCATTATTGGTTCGTCGTTTTCTATGGCGATGCGCAGTGCATTAATGTGTATTGGCGCAATCATCATGCTGTTCGCGACCAACATTAAGCTAACGCTGATTGTGTTGGCCTCGGTGCCGTTTATCCTGATTCCGATTTTGGTATACGGTCGACGAGTAAGAGCCCTATCCCGTCAAAGCCAAGATTCGATGTCCGATGTGGGCTCTTATGCCGGCGAAGCGATTGAGCACATCAAGACGGTGCAAAGCTACAGCCGAGAAGAACAAGAGAAAGCGTCATTCGCAATTGAAGTAGAAAAGGCTTATGAGATTGGTCGCCAACGCGTTAAACAGCGTGCGATTCTAATCTCTGGTGTGATTGTTATCGTGTTCAGTGCGATTGCAGGCATGCTTTGGGTTGGCGGCAGTGATGTTATCAACGGCACTATGTCGGCGGGTGATCTGGCTGCATTTGTCTTCTATGCGATCATGGTCGCTTCATCGCTAGGTACGATTTCTGAAGTGATGGGTGAATTGCAACGCGCGGCAGGTGCGACAGAGCGATTGATTGAAATTCTACAAGTTGAAAGCCACATTGTTGCGCCTGTAGAAAACCCAACATCACTGGATAACGTGACACCAGAAGTCGCTTTTGATGATGTGACTTTCTGTTACCCATCAAGACCAGACCAGCCCGCAACAAGCAACCTCACGCTAACGGCCCATGAAGGTAAAGTGTTGGCATTGGTTGGCCCGTCTGGCGCAGGTAAAACCACCCTATTCGAACTGCTGCAACGTTTCTACGACCCACAAGTGGGCAAAGTGACGTTAGGTGGTGTTGAACTGAATCAGTTTGATCCGAATGAACTAAGAAAGCAGATGGCATTGGTTCCTCAGCAACCCGCTCTGTTCAGTAACGATGTGTTCCATAACATTCGATACGGGAACCCAGAAGCAACGGACGAGCAAGTTATCGAGGCGGCGAAAAAAGCGCACGCGCACGAGTTCATTCAGAACTTACCTGAAGGTTATCACAGCTTTCTTGGTGAACGTGGCGTGAGATTGTCTGGCGGTCAGCGTCAGCGTATCGCAATCGCTCGTGCCATCTTAAAAGATCCGAATATTCTATTGTTGGATGAAGCAACCAGTGCGCTAGACAGCGAAAGTGAGCATCACGTTCAACAAGCTTTAGAAGAGTTAATGCGTGGCAGAACGACCATCATTATCGCCCATCGATTATCAACAATTAAACACGCCGACCAGATTGCGGTGCTCGATAAAGGACAGCTAGTAGACATCGGCGACCACCAGTCGCTCATCAATAGCTGTGAACTGTACCAACGCCTAGTTGAACTGCAATTCAAACACCTTAATGTGTAAACATTGAGTGGATGTGCAACTAAGTCACTGACATTGTGTGGTTTCAAGCTTCAAAAACTTAAATCACACGTGTTGCAGTTTTGTTAATTTAACGGTAGGGTTTTTATTCCAATAACAACTTATCCGCAGATAACAATAAGAGAGTTCGCATGGAAGCATTATTATCTGACTACCCGGTAGTAACAGAAATCCCAGTCGCTTGGGGAGAAATGGACGCGCTTAATCACGTTAACAACGCCGTATATTTTCGTTATTTCGAAACTGCTCGCTTAGATTTTTTCAAGCACGTTGAGCTGATGGAAGAGATGGCGATTACCAAAGTTGGCCCTGTTCTTGGTGACACTTACTGTAAGTATTTCCGCCCAGTCACATATCCAGACACGCTGATGATTGGTTCTCGTGTCACCGACATTCAAGACGACCGCTTCACCATGGAATACGCGATCGTCAGTAAGACTCAACAGAAGCTGACCACAATCGGTACTGCGACCATCGTTATGTTCGATTTTGCTTCAAACCAAAAAGCGCTGCTTTCACTGCGTTTAACCAGTGAAATCGAAAAGATGAACACGTTGAAAAGCCCATGCTTCAAACAGGAAGCTGTGACGGAATAACGTATACGCTGATTCAGAATACTCAGATACAAAAAGGCCACTCGATCGAGTGGCCTTTTGTTTATTACTTCACAGTGCTTACAAGCCGTTAAGCCTTATAGACCTTGCAACTTATAGACCTTGAACCCTATAGACCTTGCACGTATTGAGCGTTAGTACGAACTTCGACTAGCTGCTCTAGGTTCTGTTGTGAACCATCAACGCCGTCAATCAAACCTTGGAAGTGTTTGATAAGCTCTACTTTGTCTTGTACTTCTTTCGAACCTGCACCGATGTTGGTTAGGTCGATGAAGAACTCATCGAACAGACCCGAGAAATCCGTTACAGCGTCATGGTTTAAGAACTGCTCGTGGTTGTAAATGCTTGGGTAGCCACCCTTCTGTTTATCAACCGCGAAAGAGATGCCTTTCACGTTGGTAATCGTGGTCGCTTTCTCACACTTCAACATACAGCCCGCTTCGATGCTTGGCTTGTTACAACCGACGGTTCTTTGGAAGAAACACTGGCGGCTAGTCATCATCAAGATTGGGTGGTAGATGCTGTAGAACAGTTTGAAGTTCTCTGGGCGACGAATATGACGAATCTGACCTTTGTTGATCTCGTTCGAAATGAAAGCACCGGCACAGTTAAGCTCTTCTTGCAGAGTCACTAACGCATGAGAGTTGGTCGTGTTCATGAACGGACCCGCAACCCACTCGATACCCATTTCGTAAGCTTTGTAAGCAATACCCGTGTTGTTGGTTACGATGCGAGCTGGCTTGACCTCTTCCAGAATACGAACCGCTTCGTCGTAGTCTTTGCCGATCAATACTGCAGGGAACCAAGGAATCAAGCGTGGGTTTGCAGCTAAGATATCGATGTACTTGTTGCAACGCTTCTTGAAGCTTTCAGGCAGTTTGAAGTAAACATCCGCTTCAGTCACATCACACAGGTGCAAGTCTTCCACATCCGCGATCAGCATCGACATGGTTGGCTTCTCATTCACCTTAGGGTGTTGCGGTAGTGCTGGCACGTCAACGTGCTTAATCACATCTACAGAGCCATTAAGAACGAAGTCGATTTCATCTTTAAGATTAGACACTTCTTTCAAAGGAATAATCAGGCCAGCATCAAGGTTATCGTAGTTGTAGCTCTCTAATGTATGAACTGCACTCTTAACAGCTTTGAAACGCTTCTCAAGTAACTCTTGATCGATCGCCTTCTCACCTGCCGCTATCAGTAGCGATTTAGATTGAACCGTAAAGTTCTCTTTTGCTGTGTTCACTGTCACTGTGAATGGTTGACCCAATTTCGCGCCAAACGACAATGACACCGGTGTTTTACGAATATCAAGGAACTCGATCTTATCGCGCATTTCGCTGCCTAGCGCATTCTTAGCTTCGTAAAGATCGCTGGTCACTTCTTGAATTTGCACAACAGAGATTTCATTGTTCTCTTTCGTCGCTTTATCTACAGCGTAATTCATGCTGTTGTCGCGAGGGTTATCGATAAACATGTCTTTCGTTAGGTTACCCTTAAGGAAAGAGTTGGTGAAATCACGGTTGAATACTTTGTGTAGGTTCGAATCGTCTTCGATCAACAAACCACTTTCTACAAAGCTATCAATCTGTTTGCGCCACGTGTCTACCACTGTGTATACGTAGTGTGCGCCTTTGATACGGCCTTCTACTTTCAGCGAGTCAACTTTTGCGTCAACCAGTTCAGGTAGGTCATAGTAAGCAGAGTTATCTTTCAAGTTCAGTGGGAACTTGTTTCCTGCATCGGTGATTTCGTATTCATCACGACACGCTTGGCTACAACGACCACGGTTACCTGAGTTGCCCACACTTACAGAGCTTGAGTAACATTGGCCAGAGAATGCGATACACAAAGCGCCATGTACAAACACTTCGGTTAGAACATCGTGATCGTGTGCCACTTCCGTCAGCATTTTGATTTCTGGCAGGTTCAATTCACGAGACAAGTTAACGCGCGTCGCGCCAATCTTAGACAAGAACTTAATCTGGCCTTCGTTGTGCGTAGTCAGCTGAGTCGATGCGTGAACATCTAATGATGGGAAATGCTTTTTCACCAAATCAAACAAACCAAGATCTTGGACAATGATGCCGTCTAGTTTGGTGTTCACTAGTTGGTTTAACAGTTTAGTGATGCTCTTAATTTCATGCTCCAGCAGCACAACGTTAAGAGTTAGAAACACTTCACAGCCATATTCATGAGCAAGGCGAATCACACCATTCAACTCATCTAACGACAGGTTAGAGGCTCTGTTACGAGCGTTGAAGGTGTCTAAACCGCAATAAACCGCATTAGCACCCGCTACGATAGCTGCTTTAATCGCCTCTACATCGCCACCTGGGGCTAATAACTCAATCTTTCTGCTCATTTTTGAAGTCGCTCACTTACTTATAATTTTTAAGCCGCGTATTCTACCTACATCACGATCTCTTTACCACCTAACAACACTTTTCAAACTAAATGACCTCAATAATGCCAAACGAATCCGATTTACCTATCCTTTATTCTTTAAGACGCTGTCCTTACGCTATGCGTGGAAGAATGGGCATTGCCTTATCAAAACAGCAAGTGTTGCTCCGTGAGATTGTCACCAAAGATAAGCCTAGCGAACTATTGGCTAGTTCACCAAAAGGCACTGTTCCAGTATTGGTATTGCCAGATGGTCAAATCATCGAGCAGAGCTTAGATGTGATGAACTGGGCGCTTCAACAAAACGATCCTCAAGATCTTCTGCGTTCAAGTAACCCAACACTTAGCCAACAAGTCCACCAGCTCATTAAAGTTAACGATGATGAGTTTATTGGTCACTTAGAAAAGTATCGTGCGTCTGTTCGTTACCGAAACATAGATACGGAACAACGTCGACAAGCCTGTGAAGGATTCATCAGTAAGTTAGAAGCGTTACTCACCGATCAGCCCTACTTTTTTGGAGAAACCCCAAGCTTAGCCGATTTTGCCGTGATGCCTTTTGTTAGCCAGTTCGTAAGAGTCGAGAAGAAGTGGTTTGTGCAATCTGAATATCAGAACGTAGGACGTTGGTTAAGAGCGCACCTCGAGAGTAAGCTCTACACCCAAGTTATGAAGCAATACCCTTTGTGGAATGAAACTAAACAAGATTGTCTTTTTGGGTAGCATTAAGTCGCTATGAATTGCTGGAGAAATCCCTAGATTACCGAAGATGACTGTAAACAGTTCTAAATAAGCATAGCCAACTCTCTATTGTTATGAAAATCGTGACACTGAATTACAAGTACTGCCATTGATGGCATATTAGATATCAACGAAAATCGTCTTTCACTCAATCACAACGTTAGTTTGAAATGCGCTATGCCAAAAAACCAAGTAAACACGTTCAACACACTTAGTCCCGATTTTAAAGGGTTCGCGAAAGCTTCACTGTTAGTGGCCTTCTCGCTCGCCCTTTCAGGCTGTAGCGCGAAAAACAAAGCAACCAACACAAGTCCATCTGCTGCGCAGCAGAATCAAGCCTACACGGCGAAAAGCTTCATTAAACCCAATAGCAAAGTCACGTTGATCCTTTCTTTTTCTGGTGGCGGCACACGTGCGGCAGCGCTCTCATATGGTGTGTTGCAAGCATTGCGCGACACCAACATCGAAGTTAATGGTGAAACGGTCAATCTGTTAGAAGAAGTTGATATGATCAGTTCGGTATCCGGTGGCAGCTTTACCGCCGCGTATTATGGTTTGTATGGTGACCAGATATTCGAAGATTACGAAGAAACGTTCCTTTATCACGAAGTCTCGAAAGATCTGTTCTCCATCCTTTTATCTCCAACTTATTGGTTCTCGTACGCCACCAGAACAGACAAAGCCACCGACTATTACAAAGCCAACATCTTCGGTGAAAGTACATTTGCCGACATGCACCGAGAAGATGCACCCTACATTGTTATTAACGCGACCGACATTTCAACGGGTTCGCGTTTTTCATTCACACAAGAGTATTTTGACCTCATTTGTTCAGACTTGAATAGCTATTCTGTATCTAGTTCAGTGACGGCTTCTTCTGCTGTGCCTTTCGTTTTCACACCTGTGGTACTAGAAAACAAAAATGACTGTGACAAATCAGAGCATTTACAGCCCTCGTTTGAAGCCACAAGTTATCGCAATAGAAATCTCATCAAATCGCTAAAGTCCTATAGCAATAAGGATGATGTGAGTTATCTCCACCTTGTGGATGGCGGGATCACTGACAACCTCGGTTTACTGTCGGTATATGAGATGTCTGAATACTTGCGTTACAACGACAACGAAGAGCTGAAAAACTTGTACGACAACCAGCACGCGCGCCCTATTGTCATCATTTCGGTTGATGCATCGACGACGCCAGAATCTGGCATTGGAGAATCAATTGAAGCGCCTTCCATGAAACAAACGGTGGATGTCATCACTGATATCCAGCTGCATCGCTATAACGACACAACAAAAGATTTGATCGTTGACGAGTTGCAGTCTTGGTCGGAGTTGGCCTCTCAGCAAGGTCGTAAGGTGTCTCCTTACTTCATTGAAATCAGCTTGAATAAATCAGACAACAGCGCCAAGCGATATTTGCTCAATCAAATTCCGACGGACTTTATGATAGACAAAGAAAACGTCGACCTATTGATTGAAGAAGGTAACAAACAACTTGTTGCCGATCCGGAATTCCGAAACTTCTTATCATTTGAACGCAATAAATAATGCTAATCTAGTTGCTTATCAAAGCGCGATTTGGCCATCAAAAATTTAGTCATAATTTCACCTTTACAAGGATCACTATGGAATTTGAAAACAACATCTTACATCTCGGGTCATTCTTTGCAGTGACCATGGGAATCGTGGTTCTATTTGTCGGACGAAGGCTGAATCAAGTCATCGGTTTTTTGAAAGAGTTCAGTATCCCTGAACCTGTCTCTGGTGGGATTTTGGCATCGCTCTTGTTCGCGGTTTTATACGCGACGACCTCAATTGAAGTGCAGTTTGATCTGTTTGCTCGCGATGTATTATTGGTCTACTTCTTTACCACGATTGGTATTAACTCAAGTTTGAAAGACCTGTTCAAAGGCGGAAAGCCCTTGGTCATTTTGCTAGCAATCACTATTTTCTTCATGATCATGCAGAACATTGTCGGTATTTCTGTCGCATCAATGTTTGGCCTAGAGCCAGTCTTTGGTCTACTCAGCGGCAGTATTTCGCTGATTGGCGGACATGGTACCGCGATTGCTTGGGCACCCAAGGTTGCAGAAGAGTTCGGCCTAGAAAGCGCGATGGAGATAGGTATCGCCAGTGCAACATTCGGGCTGATTTTAGCCAGCCTGATGGGTGGTCCTATTGCGAAGTTTCTCATCAAGCGTCATAACCTCAAACCAGCCGACGGCCAATCAGGATCAATCGATTCAAATGCCAAAAAACAACAAGCTCTCACATCATTTCAATTTTTAGATGCCGTGTTAGCGATCCATATTTGTGTCATTGTCGGCGCGTTGCTTAATGAATTGATCAGTCAGACAGGATTACAGCTTCCACTGTTCGTATCGTGTTTGTTTGCGGGTATCGTGATCACCAACGTAATGCCAGACTCCTACCCTAGAATTTCGGGCGCAAAATGGCCGACACGCTCGCCCGCTATCGACTTAATTGCCGAAATCTCCCTGGGTACATTTTTGGCGATGTCACTAATGAGCATGCAACTTTGGACGCTCATAGACTTGGCTGGTCCTATCTTCGCGATATTGGCAATGCAGCTGCTACTGGCCGTGATAATCAATATCTTCATCGTGTTCCCTTCAATGGGTAAGACCTATGATGCAGCCGTTGTATGTGCGGGGTTTGGAGGAATTTCATTAGGTTCAACACCGACAGCCATGGCAAACATGTCGGCAGTAAGCCAGAAGTATGGGCATTCAGCGCAAGCCTTCATCATCGTGCCATTGGTATGCGCGTTCTTCATTGATTTAGCGAACGCCCTGATTATTCCTTACTTCATGAGAATGATGTAGCTGACCTTTGTTAGGACGGTATGCCGCAATTTATTTAAGCGGTGTACCCCAATAAAAAGAGCCGCTCAATACAGAGCGACTCTTGTACTAATGACTAAATTTGCGCTAGCACTAATGACAACCCAAAGCTTATTGAATCGCTATCGAAATCTCGACTTCAGTTTCGCCTTTGTAAAATTCAAAGTCTGTCGTGTAAGTTCGAACATATGGGCAATCCGCTGCGTTGAAGTACGCCCACACTTCTCCCCAAAGATCGATCACAGCTTGAGGGAGTTCACCTTCAGCAGAAAACGTTAGGTACTTACCTGCTTCAATTTCGGTTTCAACTAGGTCATCTAGATTGTTATGGGTAAGTGCATTGGTACATGCAATAACATCAAACTCACCAGTAAAATCCGATTGGTAATTGGTGTAGACGCCATAAACCTTTGAGTCTGGAGTTAGCTTAGGAAAAGCTTGATCGAAAAACCCTTGCCATAATTGACCTATCTTTGCTTTTGCTGGATCAATCTCATCGGTATTAGTGGTTCTTACTGAAAACCCATACGCCTTTACGGCTTCAATCGTTTCTACTTTCATTCGTTTTATTCCTAAGCCAATCGACGCTTTAACTATGTAAAATCTTAACTAATCTTGTATCTCTTTATGGCCACACTGTTCACAGACAAGATGACGAGAAAACTCATCCATTGACGCGATAAATGGATCAAGGAACCAACCTTTTATCATGCCTGCCCAAAACTCGCTTCGCTTTTGGTTAGGTTTGTCTGCAAACGCACTCGTCTTTCTGACCAACACAACAACATGTTGTGTGTCTTCTCTGCACGCGGTGCAATAGCATTGTTCTATGCTGTTATTCATTTGAAAGCCTATGACGTTTTGAATGAAATCTGCTGAAAATGAGGATTGTCGACACAGACTTCTAGTTTGGAAAGATCAGTGAGTACGACAAGTTGTTCTACACCTTGAATACTGACCTTAATGCACTCTTCACGGCTATCATTGCGTTGAGTATCTAATCCGACACATTCAATCTGCTCGCCAGACTTCAGCGTTAATTTGATTGGGTATCGGTGCATACACACAATCTCAATATAATCGTAATCGTTGCAACTAATCATAATACCCCTCCAATTCATCCACCACGCTAATGCGACACGCCATACTATGCAATATGCATATAATCAATCATTTACCCAAATCACATTGATGTTCGTCCGCAACTGAACTTGTTTTTAATCCTATTTCTAAACTTGCTTCTAAACTTAGCTTACTCCCGCTTTACCCATTCACGTTTCTTCTACTCACGCCTGCTTATTCTTTCATTGTTAAATAATAATCGAGAATAAAAAAATGAAACACATGAACTATTTACACTTGTTAGCTTTCTTAGGGTTAGTCACCTCAATGATGACGTTTAATGTTAATGCGGCCACTGAAGTCGATGCGAGTCAATTCGCCAATGGCAAAGCCAAATATCGACAGCTTTGTCAGGTGTGTCATGGCGACAAAGGACACGGTGATGGTCCCACTGCAGCTTCATTGCCACACAAGCCCGCCAATATCGCTAATAAACTGAGCGGCTTTTTTACCAGCCCAAGCTCTTTGGCGGATGACATTTTAGAGGGCGATGTAGAACAAGGTATGCCAGCGTGGAAAGGTACAATTACCAAGCAAGATGCTCTGAATATTCTGACGTACGTAGAAACTATCCAATAGTAAACGCTGTGCCATTCGCCTTTTGAACAGATATATCGGCTAATACTCCTCGTTCTATTGCGCTCTCTATTTGGTTGATTACACTCAATTTAATGGATATTGAATAATACGGAATGTTATGACCTTTAAACCTTTAACACTAAGTAGCCTGATACTTGTTTCTACGGCGACACACGCCGTCAGCTTTATCGATGAAATTGATGGCCAACTCGATATGGGAGAATACCTCGCAGAAAATGCCTATGGTTTTCTTCCTGTCCCAATTCTCATTACAGAGCCTGCGGTAGGATACGGTGGCGGCTTCACCGGTATCTTCATGCACGAATCTGAATCGCAAAAAAACACGCGTAAAGAACTCGCCGAAAAATCCATCGACGGTGGCGCGCAACTTCTCACCCCTGCAATCACTGCGATTGGCGGCTTTGCGACAGAAAATGGCACTTGGATGGCGTTTGTTGGTCACAAACGCAGTTGGAATGAAGACTCGATACGCTACCTTGGTGGATTAGGTTATGGCGATATCAACATGACCTTTTATAGACAAAGCTCTCCGAACGCCTTGTCTCCACTCGATCCAAACGAAGGTGTTGAGCTAGGACTCAAAGGCATGGGCGGGATACAGAAGCTCCAATTTAGAGTACCCGACTCCCAATGGTTACTGGGGTTTTCTCAACAGTTCTTCGCACCAACACTCTCACTTAATAATCATCCCAAAGCGCAAAAAATCTTAAACAACATTGGCAACACCTCACCGACCTCTTCCGGTTTGGGTCTAATCGCTGAATACGACAGCAAGAACAGCTTCTTGAATCCGACGCAAGGATACAACTATGTCGCGGAATATCTTTGGTTTGGTGATGCGATTGGCAGTGACTACACCTACCAAACGTTTAATTTGGAAGGGTTGAATTATTGGGAGTTAAACAAGGAGTGGAACTTAGCATTGCGAGGACAATACAAATCATTGTCGACCAATGAACGCGTGCTTTCCCCTCAATATTACCCAGACATTGAACTCAGAGGTATCGCCCGCAATCGCTATCAAGGTGAACACACTGTCGCGGCAGAAGTTCAAATAAGCAAACAATGGACACCACGTTGGTCAACCGCGGTGTTTACGGGAATTGGCTATGCGGGTGACAGTGATAAAGACATGTTTGATCAAAGTTCTCACGCTGCTTATGGCGTCGGTTTCCGATACCTTATCGCAAGACGCTATGGTTTGATTTCAGGGATTGATATTGCTTTCAGTGAAGAAGATACCGCCCTATATTTCCAAGTCGGTGCTGGTATCTAATTTATTACGCTGTGCTTACCCAATAAACCAAAGCGATAACGATGAGACAAAGCGCTCCGGTAACAATAATTACTTGAGTGCTTTCCAGTACTGATAAAGGCCATCGATATCTGAAGAGCACATCAACGACATTGCGCCTTTGATCTGTTCTTCGCTCCACTCCCACCATTTCATTTCTAGCAATTGAGCGATTTCAGTTTCATTGAAACGATAACGGATGTGACGCGCAGGGTTTGAACCGACAATCGAGTATGGCGCTACATCTTTGGTCACAACCGCTCTACTCGCGATAATCGCCCCATCACCGACCTTAACACCACTCATGATCATGGCTTCTGTGCCAATCCATACATCATTACCAATCACAGTATCGCCAGAGCGTTCAAAGCCGTCTATCGCACCTTCAAACTTTTCATCATCTTGATAGAAAAACGGGAAAGTGCTCACCCACTGATTTTGGTGGCCTTGATTGCCTGCCATCATGAAGACTGCACCAGAACCAATCGAGCAATAACTGCCGATGATCAACTTGTCGATATCTGTTCTATCAGGCAGCAGATAACGCGCACAATCATCAAAACTGTGGTTATGGTAGTAACCCGAGTAATAGCTGTGCTCGCCCACGATGATGTTTGGGTTGGTCACTTGTTCTTTGAGTGACTTTCCGACAAACGGACTTTCAAAATAATTTTTCATGTTTGTACTCTTAGTTTCGTACTTTTGTTACGTGTTTATGGTTTTAACTGGTTTATCTTAGTGTAAAGGCCAACGTGCCCTATCGACCGCCCGCAATATCAATAAATGAGCCAGTTACATAAGAAGCTTCGTCTGACAGTAACCACGCGATAGAATTAGCGACTTCTTCTGGCGTGCCACCTCGTTGTAATGGTAGCTGCGAAGCTAGTCTGTCTACGCGATCAGGTTCTCCGCCGTCTGCGTGCATCTCAGTATAAATGCACCCTGGCCTTACGCCATTCACTCGGATATTGCGTGAAGCAAGTTCAAGCGATAAGCCTTTGGTGAGTGAATCCATCGCACCTTTCGATGCAGCGTAATCCACATATTCAAACGGTGCGCCTGTGCGAGAAGCGGCAGACGATACATTCACAATTGCACCCGCGCCATCAGCTTGTTTGATAAAGGCTTTACTACACAGAAAGCAGCTTGATACGTTGGATTTCATCACCTTTTCAAAACGATCCAATTCAATATCAACCAATGGTGACTGGGTAAACAAGATCCCGGCATTATTGACCAAGTGAGTCACTGGACCTAGCTTATTACGAGCAATCTCAAATAAGGATTTAACGTCCGACTCTACCGACACATCCGCCCGAACACTGATAGCGGTTCCACCTTGCTCACGAATATCATTAACTAGCTCTTCCGCTCGCGATTCATTGTGTATGAAGTTAACGCATACGGCATAGCCTTTACTGGCCAACAATTTAGATGTCGCCGCGCCAATGCCTCGGCTTCCGCCTGTTACAATCACTACCTTGCTCAATGAAACCTCCTAATGCCACTTGTTTGTTATAACCTGATTTTTCGATGCAACCTGGTTGCTCGATATAACCTAATTGTTCGATACAACCTGAACCCACTGCGATCGCCAAACTGGCGCTTCGAATGGGTCTGGCCAAAACTCAGTTTGCTTTTGAATTAGACCATCAACCACCGTGTGAAAGGTGATCACCCGATCTTTCAATACACTGTCAGTCACTGACACATCCGTGACTACTGTATCACCCTCACAGACAATCGAATTGAGCGTAAACTCCCAAACACCGTTAGCAGGGTATTCAGAGTTGATTGCAGTGAAGTTACCTCGCCCTACCGTCAGCTCAGACGACTGAGGCCAGTAACCTTGAAAATCTTCGGCTAGCCATTCACTTGCCTTTGCAAAATCGTTGGTGCGCATTGCATCCCAAAAACCTAATACCACTTCTTTCGGTGTCATCTCTCATCCCTAAATCATTACGTTTAAGCCAAAAACCAAACAAGTTCCTGATTACTCAATCATCGTTTAGTAAAAAGCAATTAGCCTTTGCTCACATCACTGCTTTATCAATTGGAATATATGCGTATAATCCCCGCTCCATTGCGCTATCTCCATTAAAAATAGCGCCATTCACATTTTTAATGAGTACCCAATGTCGAAACTATTTTTTAAAGGCCGTATCGAAACAAGACAGAACCACGTTCTTGCTGGCTACAATGTAAACCGCGATGTTAAAGCGGGTACTGAAGAATCACCAGTTAACGTAATGGTTCAAACTGAAGCTCGTAAAACAGAAGTTGAAGCAATCGCAGCTGAGCATTCAATCTTTGTTGCGGTATCTGTTGATGCAGAAAAAGAAGAAAACACGCTTGAGTTCGACACGTTACTAAACAAGCCAAAAACAATGACGTTTGAAAAAACGCCTAACCGTAACGACCCATGTTCTTGTGGTAGCGGTAAGAAATACAAGAAGTGCTGCGCATAAGCACTTCTAACTCTCAATCAGTAACCGCATACGATTGAGACAATCGAGATAAAAACGGGCAGGTCACTACGATCTGCCCGTTTTTTTTGTATCTCGAGCTATTTCTTAAGCAAGGCGTTCACTTTAATAATGTTTTGGCTTTTTGATAACCGACCTTTCAGATACCTTACTGATCGCCTGCCTTAGTCAAGATTGTCTGGCGTACGTAAGTAAGTACCACACTTTGTACACTTATAATCACCCGTTGTGTTATTGGACACTAATGACGACAAAATCTGTTGGATCAAACCTGGTTTCTTTTCTTTTTGAGGTGCTTTTTGAACTTGGTTGCTGAACATAGTGTATTTATGCAGTGTCAACACTTTGCAGTTACAACAAAACGCCCTCGTCTGCTCACTTCCATACATAAAATCTATAAACCTTATCGATAACAGAAACTTAACCAATGCAAATATGCCACAAGTTGAATTCAACCTAAATCGTTTTATAGAATTATCCGTCAATCAAACAACCAAAACCAATAAGAGTAGCCGCTCGTCAACCGACTTGTTGGTGAACAAAATTGTTCAACTCACATAGCTTTACGTTGCACTCACTCTTTCATGTCTGTTAGATACTTTGATAATGTGATACGGCAATGAGCGTAATAGGCTTCCTCTCCAAAAGGAGAAGCGAGCAATTCAGTTTCACCATGATTGGTATAAGAATCGAACTCATCACTCTGTTGTTGCAAGCTGGCATATAAATCGTCTACGACAGTGAGTTGATGTTTGCAATCTCCGCTCTCTCCCTGCTTGAACGCTAAATACACCTGCTGAAATAGCTTTGCGGCTATCGCACAGTGCATTTCTTCATGACGATACAGTTTTCCCATATAAGATTTGAATTCGTCCACCACGTCTCGGTTAGCTTCCGAACGTTGGATTTGGGGCAAGGTATACGTGATGTTAACGTCCAGTTTAGATAGCTCGCAGGTTTCACTGTTATGAGAGGTTTGATATTGCCAATTAGTAAGACCATCGAAACCTCTATCTTTTAAGTGTTGAGGCTTATTCTCATGAAAGGAGCGATTAATTTCAGCAACGGTACCTCCGTTCACGCTATAAGGTTGGTACTCAACACTAAGAGAATATCCTAAGGGCAACGTTTCGCTCATTGCTATATGGCTAAAAAAAATAAGGTGGCTAAACATTATAAAGTGACCAAACACAATTGATGCGTTCGTTCCCAAAGCCTTTAATATCCGACTATTCATAGTCCCTCAATAGTTCTAAAAGCAAGACCAGAGTGATCATCAGCAATCGCTCAATCACCGCATATAAGGAACGACCTATGTCAGGACTACCTCACGTGTCGATTAACGCCAAGTCATTACTTAGTTCGTTCCCAGTATTAAAAATAGGTCGGTATTGAGTTTTCACAAACGACTTTTTCATTCGAGCATCACTTACGAACACCGCTTATCTAATTTGTCCTTTCATTATGTGCTGCGGACCGGCTTCACCACCTAAGTACTTTTCATTGGTATCCACGAATCCACCCTTTTTGTAACAACTGACTGCCCCTGGGTTCTTGCAATTAACGGTCAGGTAAATCGAGTCGAATTCGGCGTAGTTAGATTTTAAATAAGGAAATAGCGCCTTCACACTACCCGTCCCTATGCCTTTGCCCTGCTGATTTTTGTCGACAGCGAATGCTCTTAATCCTAAGCCATGTTCAGAACAAAAATCGTACCCAGTAGCATACGCAGTGTCTAACTTAAAAAAGCCAACAACATCGTTGTTGTATTTGATTACGTGTAAGTGAATCGTGTCACTGCCACTCAATAAAAACGCCTCTGCGGTTCCTGCGAACTTGATCTGTTCATCAGCCAATTGAATGTTTTTCACTCTCTCAACATCCAACGGTTTGAGTCGTTCAACGGTTATCATAAATACTCCAAATTGTCTGGTTACGTCGCACTTAGTAATTACGTAAGTTCCGTAATTAAGTCGCCATGGCCGATTACCTAATGTTTTGACTTATTGTCTAAGAGAAGCCGGATTAATACTGTGGTTCACGCACTATTTCAGAAAACCTTTCTCTGCGGCACTTTCTAACTGAACTTCAAGTGCATCCCACAACTTATTACTGCCCTTGGATATGCGTTCACCATTGAAAGTGAGGACTTTATCTTTAGAGATATTGTGCTTCTTCCAGCTATGACCACCACCGTGGATGTTATGTAATAAGGGAGGCACTCTATCAATCGCTTTTGCGAACATCGACTCTGGAGACTTGCCTTCTTCAAACTCTAACCACAACTGTACATACTCATCGCGTAGATCATGAGGTAACGATTGGAATAAGCGCTCAACACAATGACGTTCTTTTAACTTATTTTCTTCCGTTTCACTGGCGTAAATAATCGTGTCTCCGGCGTCGATCTCACCTAGGTCATGAATCAATAGCATTTTAACGACACGCGTAATATCAATCGTCTCATTCGCGTAGTCTTTCAGCATCAGGGCGCTTAAGCACACATGCCAACTATGCTCCGCTGAATTTTCGTAGCGATCCAGCCCTACTGGTTTCGTTTGACGGTGAACTGATTTTAGCTTTTCAATTTCAACCATAAACTGAAGGACATTATTGATTTCTTCCATGAAGCATTCTCCTAAATCGATTGTTAGTTAAATGGTTTAAGTGCCATGGCTTAAGCGTCAGATTTGCGTATTTCTAGAAGTATTTATCTAGTGGCTTGTGGCCTTATTTATAGGGCGTATAATAAAGAACGTCCTATAGCTTATCTCTTTGCCATCGGATGGTCAGGGTTTAACTGAAGTAAATCCCAAAGGTTTCCATATAAATCTTCGAATACAGCAACGGTACCGTAGTCTTGTTCTTGTGGATCTCGGACAAAGTTAATCCCTATCGATTTCATATGCTCGTAATCACGCCAGAAATCATCGGTATTCAAGAAAATAAATACGCGTCCACCCGCTTGATTACCAATAAAATCATGCTGTTCTGGCTTAGACGCCTTTGCAAGCAATAAGGTAACGCCATGAGAATTCGGCGGAGCAACCACAACCCAACGTTTGTCTTGTTCTGCCTGATAGGTGTCTTCAATAAGTTCAAAATTCAGCTTGTTTACATAGAAATCGATGGCTTCATCGTAATCTTTAACGACCAATGCAATATGGACAATATTTTGCTTCATGGTTCTACCTAGTGTGTAAATTTTTGGCTTTTAGAATCCGTTCATTATACGCAAGGTTTGAACTTTTTTGTCATTCCTTGGCATGAAGGAGACACTAGTTTATAGCCTAATTTTTCATAGAATTCAGGTTCATCAGCGATCATTGAAACATACGATCCTTCAAGTGCAACCGAGGACAAGTAGTCGTCGATATATCCCATCACTTTTCGCCCTAACCCTTGTCCTTGATAACTAGGATCAATAGCAACATCAACAACCTCAAAATTACATGCACCATCACCGACGACACGCCCCATACCAATTAGAACACCTGCGTCTCTTATCGAGACACCATAGAGGCTATTTGGTAACGCAATGGTGGCAGCTTCAATAGATTTTGGTGATAGGTTTGCTCGTACTCGCATATCGCAGAATTCATTTGGATTAGGAACTTTTTCATCAAATACTATTGTCATTCTATGCTACTCCTTTTGATATAAACGGAGTATACACCCCCTCACTGTATATATATACAGTCATTCCGTATTATTCGAAAATTAGCATATCTAAACATAGACACTCCCCTATAACTCATTGTTTAATCGATGATTTACAATAGAATTAAAGGATAACAACACAAGCCTAAGCTATTCTCTTTCAAGAAATTTGGCCATTTTATTTAAAGTGATTAAAGCCTTATCTAGCTCATCTCTGTCGATTCCTTCGGCGCCTTGATTTGCCCACAAAACTTGTTTGTTATCGAGTAGGTTGTAGGTTTGCTTACCCTTGTCCGTGAGTTCCACCAGTTTTGCTTTCTTATGATTCGGATTATCTAACCATGCCACCAGCTCGTCTTTAACCATGACGTCAACAACGCGCTGAGTGGCTTGCCTACTTTGGCCCATGATACGGCTAATTTGTGACACTGTGACTAAGTCAGTTGATTTTTCAATCGCTCCCATCACCTTCCATCGTGCACTACTCAGTCCAAACTCTTCCGTTATTTTATCGCCTTCATTGTTCAATAAACCACTTACCTTAAAGATCTCTAAAGCAATCTTAGTAAAGACTTCTCCATTCGTATCCACAACGCCTCACTTTGACAACATGCTGTCATTAATTTAAACTCAACGATATTGACAACATGTTACCAAAATAACAAATGGAACAGAACAATATGAAACCAATAATCCACCGACTTGCTGCAATAGTTGCTACGTTATGTGTTGCAACATTCTTTTCTTCAACCTTGATTGTGGAACTGACTGGAACCACAGAGTCGATACAGCTGGTTAAGTCGCTGATCGTATTTCCGGGTTTATTTATTCTGGTACCAGCGATTGCAGTTACGGGCGCAACAGGTGCTGCAATGGCTAAGCACCGAAAAGGAAAAATTGTTGAACGTAAGAGTAAACGGATGCCAATCATTGCTTTTAACGGGATCTTTATTTTGATCCCAGCAGCCTATTTTTTGAATCAATGGGCGAGTTCTGGAGAGCTCGATGCAGTATTTTATGGCGTTCAAGCGTTAGAACTTATCGCTGGAGCCACTAACCTAACACTGATGTCTTTGAATATTATGGATGGTCGAAAATTCCGTCCTAAAAAGACGATATCTTAAGTATCTTTAGGTAGAGTTGTTTAGGTGAAGCACTCAGGGGCCTTTCACCTAAACAGTCATTATAAATGCCAAGCGTTGGGAATCGCAGTGAGCATTTATATTACGTTTCTGAAAGCCACCGTTCTTTAAGCTCAAAGATTTGATTATCAAAGTCGATTGAGCACGTTACTCCTAAAGGTGTTACAAGCATTGGATGAGTATGGCAACTATCAAATCCGCAGAATATTGGGATTGGCTTGCCATTTAAAACTTCGAGTAGAACCTCAAGTGGTGCTCGTCCTGTTCCTTTGTCATCAAATAGCTCGTGCTTACCCAGAATAATGGCACCGACTTTGTCAAAAACACCACAGGCTAGAAGGTGTGAGAATGAACGTTCTACGCTTTCAATACCCTTTAATGAATCCTCAATAAGTAAGATGTCACCGGCTTGAAGATCTGGCATATACTTACTTCCCCAAATCCCAGCCATCGTATTCAAGTTACCCCCAATAAGACGACCACAAACCTTACCCTCTCCCAAGAATTGCCAGTCATTCGGATACACAGGTTTCGCTGTATCTTGTGTTTCCCAATCATGTTTCACATCTGTCCATTCCAAGGGCATAGCGTATTGATATTGCTCGGAGTCAGAACACAAAATATCAATGAATGAACGGAGTGTTTCATCGACCAATGGCGGAAGTTCACCGAAAGAAGCAACCAACGCCGGACCATAGAATGTGATTAGCCCTATCTGTGCATAAATGCCAAGCAGCAACGCGGTCACGTCTGAATAACCAATAATGATCTTAGGGTCGTTTTTCAACGCTTCGTAATCAATATAGGGCAACAGTGAATTGCTGTTGGTGCCACCTATTGTAGACATGATACAACGGACACTTGGATCACGAATGAGCTGATTTAATTCTTCAGCTCGATCTTGAATCGAACCAGAGCGATACTTGTCCGACTCCCCTGTGAGTGAGCCTTCAACTAAAACGAAACCTTGTGACTCCAGATAAGATTTAGCACGATTAAATCGATTCGGAGCGAATACAGTGGCAGGAGAAGATGGCGAGAAGAAACCAATTTTGTCACCTGCTTTTAAAGCCTTTGGATATAACACGAACTAAATACTCCATTATCTAAACAATTTCATTCAAACCTAACCCAAAAGACGACGCACGAGTACACTACCCGATTCGTTTGTCATCACTTTAGCCAATTCGCATATTCAGGTTTAGTGTCTTTTATATCCAAATATAGCCAAACCATTCTATCGACAAACCAAGCCTTAAATACAGCAATCCAAAGGTTACCAATGACGACTAAGGTTAAGTCTAAACTCCATAAGCCATATACAAATACGGGCAAGCCTAGCCCAGTTAAGGACTGAAGAACCAGAATCGGTTTTACATGATGAAGAGGAATAGGCTCAACGTTACGATTCAGATAGATGCGCTCACCAAACGTACCCATTGAAGCCCAGTTGTTCGTTGTCTCAGGAGCTTGGAATAACCTCGGATTAATCCATACCCAAAGGAAGGAGGCCAATATTGCCAGTACAGAATAGATTCCGATCCAATCTCTAGACCAAAAAGCGAGAGAAATCAGTGGGAGAAGAGTAAATCGAGTATAAACACTCCACGGGTTAGAGTGCTTATGCCAAGTGGATTCATCCATCGACATGAGCTTTTCTAATTGTTTGATGATATCCAAATGGCTTCCCTTGAATTGTTAACGTATCGGCCGTGAACAAATAGCCACGAACAACAAGCAACGCTGCATATGAACTCAAACATTACACGACCAATTAAACGTTAAAAACTATTCGAACGTATTTTGTGATATCACAGGGTGAACTTGTATCACCCTATAGGCTTAGCACCTTCTCGGAGACGTTCGTTCATTGATTTTTAAACGAACATTGATAAGTTAACGACCATTAGTTTTTAGCGACCACTCATTCTTAACAACCATTAGTTTTTAACGAATAATCATATTCGCAGCCATGACTAACAGTAATACAGCGAAGATTTTTTTGATCGTTGGAACGGGTAAGTAATTGGTCGCTTTTGCCCCTAAAGGTGCTGTGAACCATGAAGTACAAACAATACCCAACAAAGCAGGTAGATAGACAAACCCAGCAAAGCCATCCTCTAAAGCAAAGTGAGGCGTACCTGAGCTTATGTAACCTATCGAACCAAACAACGCGATGACAATACCGCAGGCAGACGCACAACCTATGGCCTTTTTCATATCCAGTGAGAAGAACGTCAGTAAAGGCACTAATAACGCGCCACCACCGATGCCAATCATGGCTGACAACCCGCCAGTGATCGTCGTAAAAAAGGTTAACAATGCTTTGTTGGGTAGCTTACGCTCTTTAGATGCCGCGCTTTTACTGCTTAGAAACATCTTAATTGCGATAAGCACAACACTCACGGTAAAGACCAAACGCACCACTTGTTCTGGCAATAGTGCCGCCATAAAACCACTAACCAATGCGCCAAGTGCAACACCCGTCATTATCCATGGTGCAAGATTCCATGGCACGTTACCATTTTTATGATGGGCGATTGCAGACGATGTTGATGTGAATAATATCGATGCTAATGACGTCGCAATTGCAACGATCACGACCTGATCTGTTGGTAAAGATCCGAAGTGCAATAAAATACTACTAAGTACCGGGACAATAATAAGCCCCCCGCCGATCCCTAATAACCCAGCCAAGAAACCTACACCACTGCCAAGTATTGCACAGTATAAAATCAACAACAGCCATTCACTCATTCCGCTTATTTCCTTATATATTTAGGGGCTAATTTACGACATAAATTCAGTTACGCTCGCATTCAGCCAGTTAATATAACTGACGGTCGCTTTATTTTTCAAACGAATACATCATGAATAATCCTCATGTTGAATGTGAAAGAAAACCATTATTAACCATCCACTGAAGCACGTATAAATAACCCCATAACAAAAACATTATTGAATTTAATTCTTAAATCAGCTCACGGCCTCAAACCAAAACCTGTGCAAATCGCTGACTAAGAAATCAAAATATTGGGATACCAACACTATGAATAAAGACTTTAACTTTACAATTAAAAGCATTTGTCTCGATGAAAATTATCGTCCTTCAGACAGTACTCGTATCACAACCAATTTTGCTAACTTAGCGAGAGGCGATAGCCGCCAAGAGAATCTGCGTAACGCATTAAAGATGATTGATAACAGTTTCAACGCTTTAGCACATTGGGATAACCCAAACGGTGATCGCTACTCTGTTGAGCTTGAAATCATTTCGGTTGATATGGACATTGAAGGCAGTGACCAAGCCTTCCCTTCAATCGAAATTTTGAAAACAAATATCGTTGACCACACCACCAACAAACGTATTGAAGGTATTGTTGGAAACAACTTTTCCTCTTATGTTCGCGATTATGATTTTAGTGTATTACTACTGGATCATAATAAAGGCCAACCGAAATTTAGTATCCCAGATAATTTTGGTGACCTACACGGAAAACTCTTTAAATACTTTGTGAGCTCGGACGTTTATAAGCAGAATTTTAATAAACAGCCAGTGATATGCCTGAGTGTTTCAGACAATAAAACCTATCATAGAACTGAAAATCAACACCCAGTTTTAGGCGTTGAATATCAGCCAAACGAGTCTTCTCTCACTGAGCAATATTTCAAGAAGATGGGATTACAAGTTCGCTACTTTATGCCGCCAAATAGCGCAGCACCGTTAGCTTTCTATTTCTTTGGCGACTTACTTAATGATTACACCAATTTTGAATTGATCAGCACCATCAGCACAATGGGAACTTTTCAGAAGATTTACCGCCCAGAGATTTATAATGCGAACGCAGTTGCTGGTAAATGCTACCAGCCAAACCTGAAGAGCTTAGATCATTCGTTGACTCAAATTGTTTATGACCGAGAAGAGCGCAGTCAGTTAGCTATTGAACAGGGTAAATTCGCTGAAGAACACTTCATTAAGCCGCACCAAGCAACACTTGAGAATTGGTCTGCGAACTACGCATTGTAATTAACCCAGAATATAGCGGCACTTATTATGAAAACACTATTACCGACTTCAACAGCAGGCAGCTTACCCAAGCCCTCTTGGTTAGCTCAACCAGAAACACTTTGGTCACCATGGAAATTGGAAGGTGAAGAACTGATTGCTGGTAAACACGATGCGTTGCGTATCTCATTGCAAGAACAGCAGCAAGCCGGAATCAATATTGTTAGTGACGGCGAACAAACACGCCAACACTTCGTCACAACGTTTATTGAGCACCTTAACGGCGTTGATTTTGAGAAGCGTAAGACCGTTAAGATTCGTAATCGCTATGACGCAAGCGTCCCTACAGTTGTAGGCCCTGTTTCTCGCCAAAAGCCTGTTTTTGTCGAAGATGCTAAGTTCTTACGTCAACAAACTGATCAGCCGATTAAATGGGCATTGCCTGGTCCTATGACCATGATCGACACACTTTACGATGATCATTATGAGAGTCGCGAACAATTGGCGTGGGAGTTTGCCAAAATTCTCAACCAAGAAGCTAAAGACTTAGAGGCGGCTGGCGTTGATATTATCCAATTTGATGAGCCTTCATTTAACGTGTTTTTTGATGAAGTGAATGATTGGGGAATCGCGTGTTTAGAAAGAGCCATTGAAGGCCTTAAATGCGAAACTGCCGTTCATATTTGCTATGGCTACGGCATCAAGGCCAATACAGATTGGAAAAAGACGTTAGGAACTGAGTGGAGACAATACGAAGAAGTATTTCCGAAACTGCAAAAATCTAATATCGATATTATCTCATTAGAATGTCACAACTCTCGTGTGCCTATTGAGCTATTGGAACTTGTTCGCGGCAAAAAAGTTATGGTCGGTGCTATTGACGTAGCAACCAACGATATCGAAACACCAGAAGAAGTTGCAGATACTTTACGAAAAGCTCTAGAGTTTGTCGATGCCGAAAACCTGTACCCATGCACTAACTGCGGAATGGCTCCCCTGCCACGCTCTATCGCAACGGCCAAGCTTAATGCATTACATGCAGGTGCAGAGATCATCCGAAAAGAAATCGCCGATAGATAGAACACTCATCGGAAGCTTTATCGAGATTTGAAGCATCAACCTGTTTAACAAAAAGCGCACCGCAGAAATCGGTGTGCTTTTTTGTGCTTAACTGTTGATACCGTTAGTTAATCATAAGCATTGAATCGCTGACTATTTCACTCAAGCTCACAGCTTGTTAAAGCTGTATGTATAACCTCAGCATGTCTTTATGTTGAATGCCGTTTTCAAAGATGGGCTCTGGATAATTGAGAAGAAAGTAATCTTTAGCCACTGAATCGACTCGAAAGCCAAGGCGTTGATAGTAAGTTAGTTGATAACCAAAAGTACCGGTACCAAGTTCGACTCTTTCTATCCCTTTGGTCGGTAAAACGGACAAAACAAACCTAAGTAATTCAGACCCAATGCCACGCCCCTGATTTTCGGGATAGACCGAGACATTATAGATTTCAGCAACAGTATGCTTTTGCAGTTTAACAACACACACGCCCAAGATTTTTCCATTCTCTGACGCGCTAAAGCACCACGAACTTGGCAGATACGATGAAATGCTCTCTTTTGACGGGTCAGCTTCGAGAAGTAGATCCATCGGGATCTCATGACTTCCAACTTCATTTAATTCCATATTTGTCACCAAGAACGAAAAGCAAACCGAATTCTATCAAAAGTGATACTCACTACGCTAATTCACATGAGAGACCATGCCCTATGGACAACTGGTTGAGAACTAGAGTGAAGCTTAATTGAATTGAGGCATGTTACTGACAGCCTAACCTCGCGTAGCACGCCACGCATAGGCTGTTGGTGATAAAAACTATCGATACTTACTTGGCTACTGTAGCCTCTGACAGCTTACTCAACACACCTGAGATCTTTTTAATGACTTCATCACAACCTTGGATCTGATGACGCTCCATCAGGTACGTAGGATTATTGTAAGTAAGCCAAACTTTCTTATTATCGTCTTCACTCACCATGACCTTCTGCGGTAAGTCGATAGCCACATCTTGAGCGCACTGCATTAAAGGCGTTCCAACTTTTGGGTTACCAAAAATGATAACTTCGGTTGGTCGTAGTTCTAGGTTCACACTGGCCGCATTTTTTTGATGGTCAACTCTTGCAAACAAAGTAAGCCCTTTGCTTTTCGCTATATTTTCGAAGCGATCAGCTGTTTCTTTTACCGAGTAATTACTTTCATACTTAACTAGACCATCAGAAGCCGCGACAGAAAAGGAAGCGGAAAGTGCGATAATGCCTAGTGATATTATTCTTTTCATTCTATACCTCTACGAGTTAACTCATTCAAAACACAGTTGCCTAACGCCGAATTACAGGGCGAAACATCACTCTTATAACGCCTTTTTAGGTACTTAGTCTACGCAGACCTTTGTAATATGCGTCATCAGAAAGCCTAACCTTTCAACTGGTTGGTACTTATGATTGTAGTGTGCGACACATTATCTGTATTTCTTCATTGAATTTTGGACAATGAGTTTTGTCCGAGTGTATGAAAAGTGTAATACCCAATAAACAAGAATAGACAGCCCGATATCAATGAGAAAGAGCGTTAAATCGAACGGATCAGAAAAGATATTGTAGCTATACCCTAGCTGACTCATAACATGCCGGCTAAATAAGATAGTGCTCAAAATAATGATCAAGTTCATGAACATCCTTATCGGTCTAAGACCTCCTTATTTATAAAAAACCTTGAGACCAACACCCTGTTAATAAGGCGTCGCGCATGAGTTTTCAGTGTTCCTATATGGCAATATTCTGAACCCCAATTGGGTGCGCGAAGCCTCCGACCCTAACCTTGATAATCTCACTATCGCCAACATCGTCTAATTCAACGGCTGCCGTAATTTGGGAAACATAACCCATTGCCCTACCTTGCTCGAAAGTAAAACTGTGTCCATGAATGCCATTTAAGTGCTTAGCTAAATAGCAAGCCAACGCACCACTGGCGCTCCCTGTTGCTGATTCCTCAGGGATGCCAAATAAAGGAGCGAAATTTCTACAACTTGCAGTTAATTCGGTGGGTTTCTCACACAGTTCAAAAGCATGCAGGCCAATGACATCATGTAACTTACAGAATTCACTAAGAGAGCCTTCATCGACTTGAATTTTGTCGAGATAGCCATTGGGGACGGGAACAATAATATCTGGCAACCCAGTTGAAATAACCTCGATTGGCAACTGGGTAGATCTTAATATTTGTGGAGCGATTCCAATCAATTCAGATATCGTGTCATAGCTAAACACATCTCGATATTCAGGTAATGCCTGCTCCATCACTATCTGCCCATTAGACTCAACAGTGACAGCCAACATGCCAGCTTTAGTCCTTTGAACGTATTGCCCTGGAGTGATTAGCCCTTCACGGTACATTGTTGAAAACGCAGCTAATGTTGCGTGTCCACAGAAATCGACCTCACTCGTTGTGGTGAAAAAAGACAATTCAAAGTCGACTTCATCATCTTGAGAAACAAACGCTGTTTCAGAAAAGCCAACCGCTTGTGCTATCGCTAACTTGTCTTCGTTAGACAGAAAATCCGCCTGTAAAACCACGCCCGCAGGATTCCCTCCCTTACCGTTCTTAGTAAAGGAATTCACCAAAAAAGCTTCTACGTTCTTCAACTTCAGTACCTCCATGCAACATCTTAGTAAACGGGGATAAATGCTCACTCCCACTCCCACTCCCACTCCCACTCCAGACAATCTTGTCACATTTTGATGTTACTAAGTGTGCTTTTTCTGTAATAACTTTCAATCAACTAACGTGTAAATCTACAGACCTGATTAACACGAATTCATGAATAGTGAGCGATGAGTTCGACTCACTATAGATACTAACTCTTAGAAGAAAACCTGACTTTCTGAGGTGTTTTTCGGTCTTTTTTGCAGATAACCACAGTGTTGGCCAATTTGTCATGCCACCCCTGTTTACGCTTATCCCAAGCAACCCAAAATATTCCAAGCCCAAACGGGATAGTCGCTAGGATATATCCAAGGTATCTCACTATATATTGTTGAAGAGAGGGTTTATCGCCAGTGGTTGCGTCTACAATTTTTGCGGATATCGCCATTTTGCCAGGTGTTGCTTGTCGATAAAGCCAACAAACCAAAATAGCGACGACTGGAAAGATCCAACCAAACACAAGATCTGTGAAGCCTTTTACTAATGCCTCGTTATCAAAATATACCCAGCCGTAAACCGAAATCAATATAGGGTATGTGATGGCACCGATTATGACTGTATCAATTAAACTCGCACCAACTCGAGGCCAAAAGCCTGAATATTCGTACAAATCACTTATTGTCGAGGGGACATCATCTTTCATGCTATTTACTTATATAATTAACGTAAATACATGATACTTAATGCAATCGACTTCTCAATTGATACTCAACAAGACACTTAATGTTTGTGATTGCCGTACCAATTTATAAATCACGACAATAGAAAATCGTTCAAAAAATGCCGTCAATCAACAAAACATAACGCACGGTAAAACACCGAGTGTTATGAATCTATTTATAAGCTTGGAAAAAGAAGTAAATACGGAGAGAGTTAGACCACGACCTTGCTGTAGCTATTTCGATCCATATCGACAACCTCAATCGTAATCGAGGCATCAACCAGAGACAAAGACTCTAATTGCGTCATCACAGTATTTGACAAGGTAGCCTTATTCTCATCGCTGCGGCCAGACAATATACGTAGTGTGACGTGGATGAAATCAGCTTTCGTCGTACCGGTTTGGTAGTTCTGATAGGCGATACTTCTCACCTTGATATCTCGGCCGTCAGCCTCAAACAAACCCGAATTTAGTGCACCTAGAAAGACTTTGTTGTTTAACTCATCTGACTTAATAGACGAAGAGTGTTCAATAATACAATGAGGCAAAACTTACTCCTTAAAAATTAGACGTTACTGTTACTTGAGCTATTAAACGAGTACATACGAACTTCGTCACGAGGAAACCAACCCAATTTCTCATAGAATTGCTGAGCGTTGATATTATCGTTGTATACAAATAAGTGCGTCTTGGGAATACCTAACGTAGCAAGAGAGTTAACCGCTTCGGATACAAGTTTACAACCTAACCTCTGCCCTCTGCATTCAGTAGAGACAGCCAAATGTTGTAAATAACCTCGACGCCCATCGGTACCCACTAAGACCGCACCAACAATCTCTTTGTCGGACTCGGCAACAAAGCTCAAACCAGGGTTACGCTTTAAGTAACTCGCAATGCTTTCTTTTGAATCCGCATCACGAATGCTCATGCCTTCAGTTTTACACCATAACGCGATGACTGAATCATAATCTGCAGTTACCATTTCTCGAATCTTGACCACATTGCTCTCCTTGCTTCTGTAAGTTTCAATTGAATAAGTCGAAAGTCAGTTAGCTCTCGATAATTGACTTAGTAAGAAATGAAAGTGATGAATCCACAGGATAATTCTCCAACACCATTTGGCATTGATAGCCATGCTTCTCATAAAAAGGCTTAGCTTGAAAGCTTAAGGTGTCGACAAGTGACGATGTACAGCCTTGGGTTTGCGCGTACTCTTCAATGAGTTGTAGAAGCTTTCCTCCCACCTGTTTCCCTCTCATTGAGTCGTCTACCCAAAGGAACTTAATCAACAACCAATTACCCCAAAGATCGGCAATAATGCCACCGACTTTAACATCCCCTTCCATGGCGTAGTAACCCACTTGAGATTTGGGAATACCCTCCAGAAATGGTGTGTTGTGTTTGATTAGGCCGGAGCGAACTTCATTAATGTCACTATCTGATGGTTCGGTATCTAACTTATATTCCACTGACTGATTAATCCTAATTAGACGAGTTGCATCAAGATAACTTATTCATTAATGAAACTTCTGTAGGGGCAGCGAGCCAACCTTCAAATTTTTTGGCTACGCCTTGTGTATAGAGGACCGACAAGCTAACTTGATGCACAAAACCCTTCTAATTCCTTCATCACTAAGTAAGTAATAGGCGTACAATTTTCGGGTAGCTTGTCGTGATCAAACCAGCGTAACTCTCGGCATAAATGCGGCTCAGCATTTTCTATTTCACCATGCCAGTCGTGGCAAAGGTAAAAATAATGACAAATGGGTAACTCTGGATCAGAGACAATCGCGAACAATGCTAAGTTGCTGACGTCAACCGCAACCTCTTCTCGCGCTTCTCGCTTTGCTGCGGTCCGAGGTAACTCCCCTTGTTCTATTCTCCCAGAAGGAAATCCCCAGTATTGGTCGTACGCTTCTGTGTTTTGACGAAAGCCGAGTAGAAACTTAGAGCCCGACACAAAGATAATTTGAACTACATTCTTCATAAATATCACAGTGTGGACTGGTAATATTTGACCATATCGTCTTGATTGATCGCGGGATCTTCTAAGTTTTGTTGATCTTTCATGATCTGTGCCAGCGATGGCAGAATAGAACGCTCCACTTTAAACGTATCAGACCAAAGCTTGCCTCTCATTACCGCCTTAGCGCAATGAAAGTACATAGACTCTACAGCGATTTTAATCACGACTTTTGGGGCTTTCTTCCCATCTGGGCAAGCCGCAAGCAAGTTTGGATCGGTATGAATACTGGCTTTACCTTTAACACGCACCACTTCATCTATTCCATTAACCATCAGCAGCAAGCCAACTTCAGGGTTATTGATGATGTTTTTTAAGCCATCAATACGATTATTCCCCGAGCTATCCGGTATCAGAATCGTAGACTCATCGAGAACCTTGATAAAGCCGGGCTCACCGCCTTTTGGAGACAGATCGCCAAAGCCTTGCGAGTCGGTCGTCCCCAACACAGCAAAATGGCAATGGTTGATTAAAGTGCTCGCGTGGGCGTCCAGCGCTGGAAGTACTTTATTTTGAGCTCTTTTACTCGGCTCGGCATAAAGCTCATTTAATTGTTCTAACGTTTTTATTTCACTCATTGTTAAGCCTTTTGTGCACTTAATGTGCATCTAGTTTTCACTATGAATTACAAGTTTTCTAATGATTCGCGCAGTTTATCTATACTTTGAATTCCGAGTTCACTACTTTTCCACCCGAACTGATCATCCTCAAACCTTGGGAAAATATGCAGGTGGTAATGAGACAATTCATTAAACTCACCGTTATTTTGCAGGAACGAAATCCCATCAGGCTTAAACGCCTCTTGGATACGCTTATATACCTGCCTAGCGACAGATTGAATTTCAGTAAGAACATCTTCCGGTAAATCAATATAGTTCGTGTACGGGTATGTCGGACAAATTAATATATGCCCAAAGTTGATAGGATCGTGGTCAGCGAACGCAATCACGTTATCCGATTCATAAACGATCACAGCTTCCATTTCACGACTAACAATTTTTTCGACTATCGTCATTTAAAACCTCCTAGGATACCGCTTGAAATTAACCTTCTTAAAAAGTAATAACGCCATTCATCGGCTTTCTTACTTTTTAAGTGATTTGTACATGATATAGCTGTTAACGAGACCAAACTTAGGATGCTTATATGCCTTTGGGATAGCACCGATAATACTAAAGCCGAGCCTTTCCCAAAGCTTTATTGCCGTTTTGTTTGTCGATACGACACTGTTAAATTGCATCGCCTCAAAGCCTAAATCAATGGCGACTTGTTGAGAGTGCTCACACAAAGACCGCGCTATTCCCTGTCCCCTTGCCTCTACCGAAACCATGTAACCGCAATTACAAATATGACCACTTGGCCCCATTGCATTTGACTTTATGTAGTACGATCCTAAAACAATATCATTTTCGGTATATACATAAGTTTTTAATGGCAGTTCACACCAAACCGAAAAGGCTTGTTCCATCGTCATTTCTGGATCAAAAGCGTAGGTTTCTTGTGCTTGAATAACTGCTGAAAACGTAGGCCAAAATGACACAAAGTTAGATTTAGACATTTCCCTAATCATGAATTCCCTCCAAAACCAAACTTATGACAACACGGATTCTACTACCACCAAGTTGACACATTGATGTGGTACTTATTTATATCGGAGGTGCCCTGTTAGTCATTATTATGTTACGAAAGCAGATTAGAACAGCACAAGGCCAACAATAAGTGTTTAAAGAAAGTTATCAACCTGCACACTATCCGATCAATCGGTTTTCGTAAAGTACTGACTAGCATAGCAAATATGCCATCAACCCGGATAGACGTGGAAGTGCGTAGTGATACACATTATTAACAAAGAGCTGTTAATGCTGAGCAACTTACGGTAATTAAGCTTTTTAGCAAGCCTATCGAGAATCACTGAAAATCACACCGAGTATTTATACTAAAGCACGGCAGCAATATTCAGCTCTCGCTTTAACTTCCTTCGTTTAACTTTTTTATATACTCATGAATCAACTCAGTCGCTTGGAATAGAGGGCTCACTGGTAGAGTGAGGTTGAGCCTTTCTAATTGTTGAGACTCAAAACCATTTAGAGCCGCGAATTCCACCCAAGAACGTTCATCTACTTTTTGAATCACATTTGATTCTAATAAAAGTTGCGCAAACTCAACTGGGCTGTACCCCTTAGTTTCTGCAATAAAGTGCTGCATTTCTGAAACTGGGTTTTGTACCAATAGTAAATAAAACTTGGCAATATCATAAACGTGGACGTATTGATTGTGGCCTTGGGAAGGAACGGCAACTTGAGCGGTTTGTTCAACATACGATTCGATGATTCGCTTTAATTGGCAATTGCCACCGCCATATACCAAGCTCGGGCAGTAAACGATATGCCAGTTAGTACGAATCACTGAGTGAATTGTTTTTACGTCTAACTCAACGGCCTTTAAAGGTTTAAGCCTAAACTCTTTGAGGTCTTGTTGAGATGCATTACCAAAGAGCCAAACTCCCGATGTGTGGATCTTTATCGCATCTTCAGACGCAAATCTATCAAGCTGTTTGAGCAAGCCATGTTCAATGTCTGCGATTTCAACTGGCGAAAATTCTGACCAGTGAGGGCGTGCGCAATTGATAACCACATCGAAGTAATCTTCATAATCTGCGGATAGGTCTTTGATGCAATCCGAACAAGCGGCAATGCCTTTGTCCCTGCTGTAGCGAAAAACATCAAAACCACTGTTTACGAATGCCTTCGTAATGTGACGACCAATATAACCATTGGCACCTGCTATTAAAACTCTCATTCTTTCCCTAAATCAAATGCCAAGCATCAAGCTTCAACCGTTGGCCATTTATTCTGCGTAAAAACAAATATAATGTTCGCGATTAAAAATACGCAGGTATCGCGCCTTTGAATTCCGCGTTATCACTCGTACTGTACATACAGTCAGAACCTTCAATTGCGGTAAATCCTAGTCGCCTATAAAACTCTTTGTCAATATCACTATGCAGAAACAATGCCTTACTATTTTGATCTTGGAATAGCTCATCTTTTACCAAGTTAATTAATTTTGAAGCATAGCCTTTGCCCCTTAATTCTGGTGGCGTTGCAATGGAACCCAGCCCACGGCTTCCTTCCAAAAGGCCAAACTCTCTCTGATAAACAATCAAAGAAGACACAATTTGTTCCTGTTCTATTAGCACATACCAAGTTCCATTCTGATACTTACCACTGTTGTAACAACAAGCTAGATACTCATCGACCGACAACTGGCTTCCCCATACATCAAAACCCATGAGATAAATATCATCCAACTCATGCGTATGTGCTGTTCTTAAGTACATAACCTTTTACTTTTCTTTCAACATGTCGCTACCTCTACGTGCTGGCTCAGCAAAGTGCAGATAGCGGGTAAATGTGTCCTTTGGGCGTTCTAAATTGTTTTCAGCTAACACTCTAGACGCCATGCCTCTGTGGTTATTACCGTGTGTGAGCAAGTGGAGAAGGACTTCTTCAACAGACATTGTCCCTATATCACCATCTACGAAGTTAAACTGAATAACTTTGTCTAACTCATCTTTTGAGGCTGACATTGCATACTGCACTAACCGAGTATCATTATGAGCCATCCTCTCACGCAGCTCTGAAAAGGAAGGAGTTTCAACAGTATTATCAGCAGTATATTTTTCCGGTTCACCGAGAATTCGACTTATGAATAGGCTATCCACTACAGTTGTATGGTTTAGAATTCTAATGAAAAATGTGCCATCGTTTTCCGGCAGTTTTGAGAATTGTTTCTCTCCAAAATCGAGTAACTGACTATTTGCCCATTTTTTGTATTCAAATGCCTTCGCAAACTGCATCTATTTATCCTTTTTTTTCAGTTATTCACTTATGCACCGTCATCCACTCCGTGACTGCGTGCAATTGCCACACTCGATGTTCCAATCACTACAAAGCCAGTTTGCTCCGCAATGAGAGCGCTTGCTGAACCCAAACCACATTTTCATCGGGATCTGGGACTTCGAACCAAGACCAGAACAACTCCAACATTTCTGGCGTCATTTCATAAGATTTTCCGTTCAACTCTGAATTACGATGAAATGCCCTCTCTTTACAGGTTTCAAAAGGAATATCCAAGTAATGTACTTCACTTTTAACACCTGCATTTAATGCCCATTCAGTAAAAGCATTTCGATCGGCTTTGCGCCAAAAACCGAAGTCAAAAATAACAGGCACATCAAGAGAGAAAAGTTGTGTTGCCGAGTCTTTGAATAACCCCTGTAGAGTCGCTAAACGGTGGTCAAAGGTTTCACGATCCATATGCTCGCCATAGAGAGGAATCATCCATTCATCTATGGAGAAGCGAAAGGCGTTATGCTCTTCTGCAAGTCGTTTAGAGTACGTAGTTTTACCCGACCCAATAAAGCCACAAACGAAATAGATTTTGGTCATAGTTCCTCGTTAACAAACAACGCCTTTAAGATGTAAAACTGACAATACCAAAGGAACCCGCAAAACACTGTTATACAAAGCTATTCTTGCGCTTCTAATTCAGTAAAATTGGTTTTAAATGTGAATGCATAAGGTGTGTCACCCACTTCTCTAAGGTGTTCTAGTCGCTCGATAGCTTCATCAAGGCTTGGGATGTGATCATCTTCAACCCACCAAAGAACATACGTATCTTCAGCTAAACGATGAAACCATTCGTTTTTTCTTCGCATGAAGTCGCGATGATGAGTTCTAAACATGAAGTTCTTTAACGAATCTACTGAATCCCACACAGACATATTGACGATCATGTTCGGATTATCGAACGCTTTGATATTGGTCGCATCACCAGATTCATCTTTGAGACGCCAGACAAATCCTTCACTGCTTTCGGCTATGCCATTAACCAGATCCAAATTATCAACAAAATCTTTGATTTCAGGCGCATCTAAAGGGTACTTCGCCAGAGCAATATTTAACTGAGCTAATTTCACAATGCTTCTTCCTTGAATGATTATGATAAAAATGGAGAACACTTCGATGAGCAATTACCAACGTCAATCGCTAACCAAAGTCTCAAGCTGAATTTTTACACCGTAACACGGAAACTACTTTCCAGTTCTTCCGGTGATTTTTTATGTGTATTTATTTATGCGTATTGTTATGTAAATACCTAGTCCAACCTAATTTTTCCAATATCATTGATTCGACTAAAACGATATTTAGGGTAATACACCCAGTAGATATCTTCGTGCACTGAGTCCTTAGCTAAGATTAACTCTACTTCTCCATCGCGCGCGACGATTCTAACTTTGTTTTTAACCGTTGGTTTAGTCCTGTTTATATCTACATATTGCTTATTTTTTAGAGCTCTCAATAGACTAAGCTTGTTAACTTCTTCATTAGACGAAATAACGAAACTTTCCTCGACTAGCCTATCCGATAGTAAATGGCGTATCGTGTATTCCTGAGCAAAAAATAGCGTCACACTTAGAAATGCTAAGCCAAA
The DNA here is from genome assembly GCF_030409755.1 of Vibrio lentus. NCBI lineage: Bacteria > Pseudomonadati > Pseudomonadota > Gammaproteobacteria > Vibrionales > Vibrionaceae > Vibrio > Vibrio lentus. The sequence continues at coordinate 1,125,230 of NZ_JAUFQE010000002.1, read as the reverse complement.
CCAATAAAGAGTGACTTTTAGCCTAACATTAATGACTAAACTAACTAAAGTTGCGACCAAGCAGACAACAAAACTGATTGCGGTAACTAAAAACCAAACGTCCATATATACCCAATATCTACTATTTTATTTATACAGTAAGTTGTAAACGATCCCGCCACCAAAATTTCATTTATGTTCTAACCCGCTCTAGCACCATTGGGCATTTCGTTTTCTGGGCAAGCTAAACACGGTTGCAGTTTATCTTCGTAGCCAATGTCGAAAAGCATCCCTTGAGAAACTTCACCTGCCATTTTTCTTTCTGGAAGGTTCACCACAAATAGCGCCTGTTTGCCTTCAATCTCTTTCGGGTTTTCACGTTCTTGTTTAATGCCAGCCAAGATTGAACGCGTGTGGTCGCCAAAATCTACGGTTAGCTTCATTAATTTGTCAGACTTAGCGACTTCGCTCACTTCCTTGATTTGACCAACTCGGATATCAAGCTTTGCAAAATCGTCGAATGTAATTTCGTCTTTGATTGGTGCTGGTTTCATAGGTATATCCTAAATTTGTGATGAGCGTTTAACGCTCTATGATGAAAGTTACGCTGCTATCACTTCTGCCGAACAAGTAATCTTTATTTTAGGTTGCAGCATCAAGCAAACATGGCAATGTTTTGAAACGGCTTCTTGAGCCGCAGTAAGAATATCTGACTCAGAAATCCCACAGCTTTGTACCGAAAAATGGAGATTGGCAGATTTATACAATCGAGGTTCTTCGTCCGTTAAGGTGTGTGTGACGTTATTTTCTAGCCCTGAGATTTCGAAACCTTTCTCTTGAAGGATCAAAACCACATCCGTTGCACTGCATGCGCCGAGTGCAGACAAAAGTACCTCGGTTGGACACGGTGCTTGGTTGCTGGTGGCGTCGATGTCAAAATTGAAACCACCCTCTGTGGTCACTTTAAATTGACACTCACCACCCCATTTAACATTGAGACTCATAGTGACTTACCTTTGAACATGTGAGTTTTTGGATGTCTTCTGTTCTATTGCGGGAATTATTAACCTCAGCAGGCTGAATTGTCTCTGAAATAGATGTTGTGCAGTAAGGCAGAACTCTACAATCGCATTTAAGAATAGCGGTCTGTGACACTAACCTATGGGTTTACACGTACCCAACCATGTACTTTCATAGTCATAATCAGTTATGACATCCGCTGAATCAGAATAAAATGTATAAGTACAAGTATCACTGAATAATTTATAGATCACTTCTTTCTCACCGCTATCACTCACAATAACCTCATTCGGCTCTCCCCAATGCTCTATGAGTGCGTCAACATCCCTTCCTGGCCAATCCTTCCCTAAATAAGCGCCAGTAATAAATAGAGAACATCCACTAAGAAGTAGAGTGACTAAAACAGCCATCATTTTTTTCATTAGAAACCAAATCTTGCATACAACGACCTTATGATTGTACCCGCAAAACAAATTCGTTAAACCACTTAGCACTAAATTACCAAGTATTAAGCATCATCCGAAATGCCTCGTTATCGATTTAGGTTTGTAGCCAACGCTTTTCTAACGACACCGAATAACCGATTATACGGCGAGATTGCCCAATCTAAACCATGACACCAGAAACACGAAACCCAACGTTGGACTATTGACCTAAACGTTGGGTTTCTAATTCATATTTCTTGTTAAAGACTTTAGCTATGATCTCTAAGCTAACCTATGCTCTCTAAGCTAGCCTAAGAGCTCTAACATGAACTTGTTTGGGTGTGGCCAAACTTCGTGTTCAGGTCGATCAAACTGCAGGAATTCAATAAGGTCTCGGCCTTCGAGAACAAACGCCACTTTAACTCCCGGTGCCGGGCTTGTTGGCGCTAAAACGATGTTTCTGCCATTGATGGCATCTTCCAAGTTTTCTACAACATACCCTATATGTGGCTGCGTCTTAATGACTTCTGGCAATGAACTGTCTTCATCGAAGTTCATCCACTCCATGGCATAAGGCGTTTCAAAGTATCCTGTTGCATGCATTTTCAAGTCAGCATTATGCTTCTCGACCACTCGCTATATTCTGACTTCATCACTCTAAACTTTTCAAGCCTGAGGTATCGACACCTTTCAGCGCTTCTTTTGCCACATCGTCAGAGTTCGTCGCTTCAGCTTTAGGGGAATAACTACCTGCGACACCTTTACCAAATGACGTTGCTTCGTCTTGTAATCTTTTCCCCTCAGACTCGCCGGCGATCCAACCTTGCTTATAATCAGTATCGGACTCGAACCGCTTTTGGTCTTTTATGAAGGTTTCAAAGTTATTACCCGCTTCTTGCATGCCACTATGTCTGCCATCATGAAAACCTTGCACGTAAGCCATGTTATGCCCGCTTTCAATTAAAGCACTGTCACTTGTTCCACAGCCCGTAGAAATAATCGTAAACAATAGTAGTAATAGAAACCTTGTCATACCTGAACCCTCACTCTTCGCCTGTTAGCCTGTTAGCTTATTAGCTTATTAGCTTATTAGCTTATTAGCTTATTAGCTTAACAATAGTCCAAGTTCCCATAAGGAGGCATAACGCATCCAAATGCGGTGAAGGTTTGTGTGCCCGCTTTAATCGTTCAATTTTAAGCGAGAGACAAAGTTATTGAGTTCACTAACGCTTTTGATTACATGTACTGTTTTCTCATCCGACTTAGCGATTAACTTACTCATCAGCTCATCATTCCAGAACACTGGGCATAACTTCAGAATTTTGTAACTCGCTAGTGTTCCCTTCAATACCGAGCTTCCTTCAGGCCAGCCTTCTGGTTTTACGAATACCCCTTTAAGAAAACGTTTTGTTACGAACCAATAGCTAACCGCATAAGGTAGGTCGATGTAGATCAACGTGTCGGCGGCATCTAAACGCTGATTGAACGCACCGATTGGCCCAAGCCCATCGATAATCCAAGTGTCTGAGCTTATGATTATGTCGTGAACGTCTTTGAATATTTCTCGCTCGATCAACTCGCCATTTGGCTTGTAGGCAATTGAATCTAGTTGATGAAGTGGTAATCCAGTGGCCGCTGCCAACGCTTTACTTATCGTAGATTTCCCGCTGCCCGGTTTACCAAAAACCGCTATTTTCTTCATATTAATACCTCTAAGAGCCTGTTTCCCCGAAAGATAGATACAAAAAAACCACCTCACGGGTGGGTTTGATTATTCTAGAGCGCATCAAAAACCCACCATTCCTATGGAATGATGATAATTCGTTTTTGAACTTGCTTTAGATTAGTTTTCATACAACCACTCTCATATATTGAAAGTGAGTTGTCAATTGAATTGATTAGAATCGTGGATTCATTAAGGGAAGTTACAGCGTCAAACATGTGCTACATCAATAGTTGACTAATTTACTCTGGTATTATCATTTCACGTTCACAGACTAATCGAGACCAATGAGATGACATTTTCAATCAAGAAGATCTTCAAAAACAAAGATGCAGAAACCACTGAAGAAACGAAACTAACTACAGAAGAAACGACTCAAGAAAACAATGAACCAAAGAAGAAAATTAAACATGACACCCCAAGCGGCTGTTGCGGATCTTGTTCATAGTTCCTATGTAGAACGAACCTTAGAAACCCGTCTAAGGTTTGTTTGTCTGCAACACGTTATAACACATTAAGCGAAGCACCCTTCCTAAGCTCTTACCATCGTAAACACCAACACTGAACCAAACTCTCATTGGTAATATAGATTTTTCTAGTTATGTTGCTAAAGAGACATAAGCGCTTGCTGCGTATCTTTGTCTAGGTTTTCTAAAGCATAGCGAAAAGCAGTTCTAGGCATTTTGTCATGGTTATTTTTCAAATACTCCACGACCAATTCTGGCTCTTTCTTGGAAAACACTTTCAATAACCAGCCATAACCTTTTTGAACCAAGTGATGTTCGTTTTCTAACAAATGATCCGCAACTAGAGTCGGTTTCAAATCCTTGTAGACGTTCTTATTGACTGGGTATATCAGAACAACAGCAGCAGCTCTTTGTACCGCAAAGTGATCGTGTTCACCCCAACTTAGCACCTTCTCAAACAACTCATTATGTTGCTTGATTAATTCCCCAAAAGCGTGGGTACAAAAATCGTCACAGTCGTTCCAATCAGTCACATACTCAAATAGCCAATGCTCAAAAGTATCGAACGTTTCCAGCGTATATTGCTTCTTTACTCGAAACGCCCAATCATAGGCGATGACCCCAAATGCCCAATCCCTATGTTCAAGGAGTTCTTCACTCGCTTTAAGTACATCTGAGATATCTTTACTCTCTAAGGTTCTATAGACCTTCGCCGATATACTGCGAATTTGGCTGGTGCGAACACTTTGCTCAGGATAACCAACCCCACGTAGCTCTCTTGCAATTAAGTCGAATACACTCATAAATTTTTTGTCATACGTTTAAGACGAACGCTGCCAATTTCTTTAACTTTTCAATACTCTGCGGCTCTTCGTATACTTCAGAGAAAAGTTTAAAAGCAACCTCATCATTCTCTTCCAGCCATGAAAAGCTCTGTTTTGGTCCGAAATACCAAAGCCTGCGTAATGAGAAATACGTTTGTAACAGGTCAGTTTGAAGCCAACCTTTTCGAAAATTGCCCTCAAGCCCACCTTTGCATGCCTGTTTTAAGATCTTCTGTCTTAGCTCGATAAGATTGGTTTTGTCTAAATCAGTTAGAGACGCAGGGCCCTTTTGATGCTCTTTCTCGACCTTCGTGACTAGTTTTTTGCCAAGCCCTTGTTTGTCTATAATGCAGCACGCTTGGTGTAACTTTATAAAGTCACCAACGCTATTCATCGCATCCGTCGGATATATCCAAGCATCAATGAACACACCATCACGGTCGCTCGTATCTTCGAAAGTTTGCAAGCCATCAACAAAACATGCGAGATCGACATCACTTTCAGCCGTCGCATCCCCTCTCGCTCTTGAGCCATAAACGATTACAGTATGAGGGTCATACTTTTTAACCATTTCATTTACAGCTAGCTCTGTCGCTTTATCCATAACATAACACCTTATTAGTCGAATGTTACCCAACGAAAATACGGACGCTGGCCATCCATACGCTCTATTTCTGCACCTAAGTTATTGTAGAACTCATGGGCTTTTGTATTGTATGGGCTTGCTGTCCACGAAATGTGAGAGGCTAACGACTTTTCAGCTTCCGTTTTCAAAGCCTGCATAAGTTCAGCACCATACCCCTTTGATCTATGTTCCCCAACAACCAAAAGGTCATCAAGCCAAATAGACGGTTCACCGCTAAAAGAGGAGTAACGATAATGAAACAACGCGAAACCTAAAACATCCTCATTGAGTTCTAATAGCAAAGCATGTGCAAATGGATAGTCACCAAATAACGTGCGTTCGATTTTCTTTGTAGTCGTCGATATTTCGCCTTCAAACCCTTTCATGCTTCGATCAAATTCAGCTTTTTGCTCAATGAGTTCGAACAACTTACTCGAGTCTTGTTTAGATGCTTTCCTTACGTTCATATTAATACCAATTATGTTCCAAGAAGCGGTAAATGTTTTCGCTGGTGATAAGTTAATGCAAGCTCTAAGCAATGTTTAATTTCAGGCTCTGGCAATGGGTCGGACAGCCCTATTCCCTTGAAACCGCAATACATCACCATGCAACTCTCGAAAGGTGTCTACCAACTTTGTTTGGCAGTGAAAAAACAGATAATAATTGTTTGGTGTCTTTAACTTCCAATCAATTCGAATTGGGCTTCCGCTCTTTACGCTATAGCTTGGCTCTCCCCATTTCAAAGACTCTTCGACTTCACCCAACTGCAAGTCCAATGAGAGTTTTAAAATGAGCTCTCGTAACTCTACCAATCGAACTCGGGCGTTTTCTGGACACTCTTCGAAATGATTTTTGACTGCCTTGTCCATTGAAAACTCCAATTCTCGAATACCAACACCTAAATAGTTGGTTATAGATTAGCTCTATAACTAAAGCACTAGAAGATAATACACCAACACATTTTAACTGTATATATATACAGTTAAAATGTGTGGCAGGAATTAAACGAAATGCGGCATTAAGTGGAGAGCACAGCCCTCACAGATAGGCTTTAGACACTAAAACGAACGCACAGTGTAGATGACACGCGTTAAGAATCAGCCTCAAGTTTTTTGTTGTGCTTTTTTTCATATCTATCGATAGCAAATACAAACTGTGCAATACAAATACACAGATAAACCAAAGTTATTACACCAAACGATCTACCACTAAGCCACTTCGTAGAACCATAAATAGAATAGCCATTTTTTATAATATTACTTACCTCTATAGGCTCTCTATCGCTTAATACGTTTTTTGGATCAAATAGAACTTCAACTTTTCGATTATAATATATTTCCCCCTCTTCAAACCCTGAAGACAGGTTTGTGTCAACTCTGAATCTGGTCGGCATATCATCTAAAGTAAAAATAGATTCGCATATACGGCGTCGATATTTTTTTTCGCAATAGGCTGATTCGATATTGATAACACTGATATTATGTGTGAATGAGGACAAATCACTATCCAATAAAGACATCCCATAAAAACACAAATAGAGTAATGCGAATAGTACGACTTCCTTCATAAACCACCTAATTAAGCATTGTACCAAGTTAAGCTAAAACTAACGCACACTGCACTCTACTACAGCGAGAATACGACGCGTTAGTGCTCGATCTGGACGCATGTCATGTTGAAGCTACCCGCTGATTTTCTTAGACATATTGAAACCAGTAATCTCGAAACCAACGTCTTTGTATAATTTAAGCGCTCGTTCATTATGGTACGCGACCCTAAGCTTAATTTGACTGATACCAATCGTTTGTAGTTGAGCTTCCAACGCTGAAATAGATTGAGTGCCGAAACCAAAACCTCGATATTCGCTTGAAACAAAAAAGTCATAAATAAAAGTAGATTTATCACTCATGTTTATTGAGTGCCAAAGATAACCCACCAGCTTAAGCTCACCATTGATTTCTGCATCAATACATAATAATGAATGCTCATTTCCCTCTAGCCCGTTAGGGAAGCAACGATGCAAATCCTTCTTGGCTAATTCGATTGAGACATCTAAAGAATGTCCATAATTTTTAGCTATATCCTGACTGTAATCGCCAATGAAATACTGACAATAAGCCGGATATTCTTCTTGGCGCATTTCTCTGAGTACTACCATTTTTATCCTTTATCTATGTAAAATTAGTCCGCAACATAACGCGTGCTAACTATTGCACCCTATACTTTGCCAAAGACTTGGTGACGTCTAAATTCTGATACCAGTTATTGAAAACCAACTCGAAGTTTTCAAGCACAACATGACCAAAATCGTGATTCCTATACCGCTGACATAAGGCTAAAAGTTGCTGAGCATCATTGAGTGGGGCTTTGAACCGAATAATTGAGCTATGCGCTGTAACTAGCTTATAACGACTATCGAAAGTTACTCTTACCCCTGCTTCAGTTAACTGTGTTCTAAGCTCATTAGCTAAAAACTACTTCAGTCTTCATGCCGTAGACCAAAATGGTAAGGTCATACTTCATAAGTCAGTAACCCGCTCTAAACTACTGACTACAATAGCAAATCTGCCACTCATGCGTATAGGTATTGAAGCGTGTGGTGGTGCACATTATTGGGCAAGAACACTCAATAAACTGGGACATGACGCCCGTATCATGGCCGTTAAATACGTGGTTCCTTATCGAACTAAAGGGAAGAACAACCTTAATGATGCAGTAGCTCTCTGCGAAGCTGTTCAGCGTCCATCTACTCGCTTTATACCCATAAAATCCCCCGCAAGATAAGTTAAGTCAGTGGTACAGAGGCGTTCTGGAACGAAGAGGAATGAACCGAGCAATAGTGGCACTTGCCTCGAAGAACGCACGAATTATATGGTCGCTTTTACACAATCAAACAGAATATGAAAACTATGCTGATTAAGTAGAAACCTAAGCAGCATAAAGAGTTAAACCCACCGGGTCATTGCAGACGCTAATGATGGAGATAGGTTAAGACCACTTGCGGAGAGCCTGTTAATGCGGCGGACACACTAGATGTCATCTAACGAATAAGGCACCGCAGTCGCGCAAGTCATCAGGGCCACGACGTATGCGAATCGTCGATAAGTAGGCCGAATGTAGAGCGGCAGTCCAAAACCCATCAACATAAGTTTAGCGGATGTTTGACAACCTGGGGGGAATCCATGTAGCCCTGTTAAGGTGAGAGGAGCGCAATACCGAAGATCCCGCATTACACCTTAATCAGTCAAACCAACGCATTGTAAAATACCACGCGTGACGAAGCACTCTTGAACAATTTGTTATGTGTTAGATTTTAAACACTAACTTTTGTTTTTGAGCAATAAATTCAACATCTTTGAGTGGTTCATATTTCCATTTTGACAACGCTTGTACAGCGGCCTTGTCAAAGATCCCCTTTAGATTGGACTCGACTACAACAATATCAGTCACATCCCCTTGCTTGTTGATGTTAAACGTCATGACCACATACCCTGATAGGTTGCTTTCCACTGCAACTTTGGGATATCTCGGAAGTACAAACTCTGTTGGCTCTAAATCTAAATATTCAGATGAGAGACTGTTTTCTACAGGACTTGAACAGCCTGCTACTAAAATCAAGATAAATAGTTTCAAAAATCTCATAATCTCTCTGACACATAACGCCCAATTTAGTAGCTGACAACGCAACCGATACACTCAAAATACCACCGAAGTCACTGAAGCTAAAACAAGCAGGCTGCCAAGCGTTGGCAGTCTGCTTAAATTGCTTGTTATACGTTTACTCTCTGAAACCGTAGATACGCAACCCTCTATCCGTAAACTCAGTATCGAAGTGACCAACTGAGTTTAAGATACTCAATGCACCATCTATATCTTGATGCCAATGTTTAAAGGGAACGTTTTCATAACCACTAGGCTTACCTACTTTGGGGATTTCTAACCACTCTATTCTTTTGTAGGCGAAAGGACCTGAGCCATAGTCACACACATACTTTTCCATCAGCTCATCTGATTTAGTAAGCAAACCTAGAAACTCATCATCGCTATCAACAAACTTCCAGTAACACTGATTCAACATCAATTCAGGAACATCTAACACCGTGAAAGCTTTATGCCATTTAGTGTTTGACATTAATGAAACAGTAAATCGATTCTTGATGACCTTATCAAGGTATTCATCAATTCTTGCTGGCATGAAGAGCCTCCAAAAAACGTATAACGCCCGCTTAAACGGACAAAAACTGTTGGTTATAATGTGGAGCGAAGCGGAACCTAACCAACTGTTTTTGTCCGTTTAAAGCGCTTGTTAGCATTATTTTACAGTGCTTCAAGAACCTCTATTTTTAGAATTGTATTTTTAATATAAGAGATTCTTAAATCAAGCCCTTCGCGTATAGGACCATTGGTATTATTGAAGCCAGGGGTAACAGATGACTCTGAGTAACGGAAACTAACTCCGTTAATACTAAAACTCTCATATTTACCATTGTAATCAAGTTTTTCTACCTGCCCCTCAACAATACTGTATTTACCAGCTGAGTAATCAGACAACAATGAATACAATTGAGATCCCACTCCATACCCAGCTAAACCAGTCCAAAGAATAGAAAAACTTAAAAACACTCCCATTTTTACCTTAAATCCTAAAGTGGATTGCTTTTTTCCTGCTTTTGTCCCGTTATACTCGATAACTTTATCTTGATTCTTTATTACACCAATTGCGATAGACATAAATAGAATGCCTGGAAGAATGAAAAGCAAGCTCCAGAACCCTTCGTATTTTATATTAAAAATAACCTCGTAAATAGTGATACCCCTCTAGTGCTAACGAATGACATGGATTCCCCCTACCGAGAATCTGCCACACTTATGTGGTACTTAAATGCATCGGAGGCACCATGTCTGATTATTCTTATTTCTGCGGTATCGACCTAGCTAAAAACCACTTTAGTCTTCATGCCGTAGACCAAAATGGTAAGGTCATACTTCATAAGTCGGTAACTCGCTCTAAACTACTGACTACAATAGCAAATATGCCACTCATGCGTATAGGCGTTGAAGCGTGTGGTGGTGCACATTATTGGGCAAGAACACTCAATAAACTCGGTCACGACGCCCGTATTATGGCCGTTAAATACGTAGTTCCTTATCGAACTAAAGGGAAGAACGACCTTAATGATGCTGTTGCTATCTGCGAAGCTGTTCAGCGTCCATCTACTCGCTTTGTGCCCATAAAATCCCCCGATCAACAAGCCATCCTATCGGTACATAGAATGAGAGAGCATTGGGTTCGTGAACGCACCGCGCTTATGAATCGCATGCGTGCCCTACTCTCTGAATTCGGGTTGATCATTCCTGTTGGCCGCTCTTCGTTAATGAAACACGTTCCCTTAATGCTCGAAGATGCAGAAAATGAACTGCCACACCTCGCAAGAACAGTCATTGCCGATGCTTATCACCACCTTGGTGAATTGAATCAACGTATCGCCGATACAGAGCAAGTCTTTGACTCTTTTGCTAAGGTCAGCGCTAATGTTCAACGAGTGATGAAAGTTCGAGGTATTGGGCCGCAAACCGCTACTGCTATACTTGCTTCGATAGGCAATGGTTCTCAATTTGATAAAAGCCGTGATTTCTCTGCTTGGCTAGGACTAGTACCAAAGCAATATTCCACAGGAGGAAAACCTCGGTTAGGTCGGATAACCAAACACGGCGACAAATACTTACGAACACTATTAGTTCACGGCGCAAGGACCGTGATTGCCAACCTTGGCGACAAACAAGATAAGTTAAGTCAGTGGTGCAGAGGCGTTCTGGAACGAAGAGGAATGAACCGAGCAATAGTGGCACTTGCCGCGAAGAACGCACGAATTATATGGTCGCTTTTACACAATCAAACAGAATATGAAAACTATGCTGCTTAAGTAAAACCTTAAGCAGCATAAAGAGTTAAACCCACCGGGTCATTGCAGACGCTAATGATGGAGATAGGTTAAGACCACTTGCGGAGAGCCTGTTAATGCGGCGGACACACTAGATGTCATCTAACGAATAAGGCACCGCAGTCGCGCAAGTCATCAGGGCCACGACGTATGCGAATCGTCGATAAGTAGGCCGAATGTAGAGCGGCAGTCCAAAACCCATCAACATAAGTTTAGCGGGTGTTTGACAACCTGGGGGGAATCCATGTAGCCGCGTTAAGCGGACTAAAATTGTGGGTTACAATGTGTAGCGAAGCGAAACCTAACCCACTGTTTTAGTTACGTTTAAACGCCTTATTAGCCCTTTTGCCAAATGCGATACGTGTAGTCTAAATTTGAACTAAATCGTTGTTCAAACACTTCACTGTAGCCATTAGGAACTTGAGGGAAAAACACATCACCGTCAATTTCAGTATGAACTGTCGATATATGCAGTGTATCAGCGCGATGAATTAGTGCTTTGTATATTTCACCGCCACCAGACACAAATACATGGTCGGTAACGTTTTTCAGTGTAGATAATGCATTATCAATTGATGAAAAATAGAATACATCCTTATCATCCGATTTTAACTCTGAGCGAGTAATTACCGCATACTTTCTATTTGGGAGCTTCCCCATAGACTCAAAAGTCTTCCTACCAACAATTAACCATTGATTATATGTCATAGCTTTAAACAGCAACTGCTCGCCTTTTACTGACCAAGGTATGTCTAAGCCCGAACCTATTACACCATTTTCAGACACTGCTGCGATTAATGATAATTTCATGCGACTCCATTGAGGGCTAACGCCCAATTAAGTAGCTGACAACGCTACTAATACACTCAAACTTACCTCCTAAATCACTGAAGCTAAACTGAGTTGAAAATACCGAGCGTTGACAGTCTGCTTAAATTGCTTGTTATGTGTATTTATGAAGCGGAATATCGACTCCATGCCTGAGATAACCCCAAACACGAATAACTCCATTTTCTAGAGATATAGGGGTATTTGCCACTGAGCAAATATTGATAATTTTATACTGATAATCAATTATCTCAGGCTCCATAAGAACTCCCTTTGAATAACTAATACGAGCATCGATATCAACAAATTCTATTGCTCGAAAATTCCCCCAAATTTGGGCTAGTTCGGAAGTATAGTGTTGACTCGATTCAACCTCTGGCCAGGTTGAACCATCTATATATGTAACCCGATAACTGATTAGCTCTTCGAGATCATTTAATGCTGAAAATAGTGCATTCCATTTAGTGTTATTCATAACACCAAATAAACCGAATTGATTAATACACTCATTAACTTTTGAACTGGAAGTTAGACTCATAAATCTCCAATACACATAACAGCTTTATTAGACAGAAAAATTCTGTATTTAAATGCAGATTAACTCTGTCTAGTTTCTACTGCACATACTTCACATGCAATCTAGCCATTATATAACAATGACTTATATCACAGCTAGCATCGGCTTTAGAGAAAATGCAGAATCTTTCTGTATAGCATGACCAAACGCTAAGCCAGCGAAATTATGGGGGATACGGGTTACTTAAGCTCGTCTGGAATGCGGCGATCTTTGTGGTAATACTCTCGATCACGTTCATTAATTTCTCGTACCACTTTACAAGGGTTTCCGACAGCAACCACATTGGCTGGGATGTCTTTGGTGACTATGCTGCCCGCTCCGATAACCGAATTTTCGCCGATGGTGACACCAGGAAGTACTACGGTGTGCGCGCCAAGCCATACGTTCTTACAGATGCGAACAGGCACGTTGAACTGCGCGGCTTTGAGCCTGAGTTCTGGGCTGATGGGATGTGTGCCTGTCGCGATAGTTACGTTAGGCGCAATCATCACGTTGTCGCCGATGAATACGTCTGTGTCGTCGACCAGAGTGAGATTGAAGTTCACATACACGTTATTGCCTAGGTGCGTGTGGCGGCCCCAGTTGGCGCGCAATGGTGGCTCGATGTAACAACCCTCGCCAACTTCTGCAAACAGTTGCTTCATGATTTGCTGGCGCTTCTCACCTTCACTCGGGCGAGTGTGGTTGAAATCGTAAAGCACTTCTAAGCATTGTGTTTGCTCGGCGACCAGATCAACGTCATCACAGTAATAAACGTCTTGGTTGTGCATTTTAGCCTTTATATCCATGTTTTAACCTATTTGATAATTACCGAGAGCGGTATAAATTAAGCGACATATGGATAATTTGAAGCGCTTCACTGGCCTTAAAACAAGTTTACGGGCTAACGTGGCCTGATGTTCTCGGCAACACGCCATAGCACGCCACTAGGGTCAGTGATACAAAACTCAAGCATTCCCCAAGGCTGTTCTACAACCTCAGTAACGGTTACTTCAAATTCCGTCATTACATTAGAGTTTTGCACGTGCTGATACCAACTTTTTACGTCTTCCACCAGTAAGTGCATCATGTAATTGTGACAGTGCGCAGGTTCGTAAAAATCTTGTAAAAGGAATGCATAATCACCGTGACGAAAATAGGCGATATCATGGAATTCAGACATGATTTCAAAGCCGAGAGTTTGATAAAAACGCTTTGATAAGTCGAAGTCTTTCGCGGGTACGAACGACTTTATTTCAGTGACTTTGAGGTTTTCCATGATAAACAATTCCTTCTGTTTTAAAGCCCAGAAGTATCGCTAGGCTTTATGCTTTAATTTGTTTTCAGTTACTGGCTGAAAGAGCTAACTTCATCTTCTGTGAGATAACGCCACTGGCCTTCTTCGACATCTAAACTTACTTCGCCTATTTGCTCTCGGTGAAGCCCTACAACTCGGTTACCTACTGCAGCAAACATTCGTTTAACCTGATGAAACTTACCCTCTGTGATGGTCAGTAACACTTCTTTCGAGCTTACCACTTCTAGCTCTGCTGGGCGCGTTGGGGTTTTCTCACCTTGCAACTGAACACCCGCCTTGAATTTATCAGCGACATCATCTTTGATATCTCGTGACAATGTCACGCGGTAGACCTTTTTACACGACTTGGTCGGCAAAGTGATATTGAAAGACCAACGGCCATCATCGGTGATCAACACTAAACCGGTTGTGTCGGCGTCTAACCGCCCTGCGATGTGCAGTTCAGACGCTTTCTCTAACTCTAGGTAATTGAAAAGCGATGGGTACACTTCGTCGATATTGGAACAGATGGTGCCCGCAGGCTTGTGCATTAAGATGTATCTAAACTCTCGTAGCGTTAATGCATCACCATTAAGCAAGATAGCGTTACTTTCATGAACCTGAGTAGACTCGTCCAGCACAATCATACTGTTCACACTCACCTCGCCGTTTTGGATTCGCTGGACGGCTTCGAGTTTTGTTAGTTCTGTGCTTTTACAAAGGTATTTATCAAGGCGCATTAATCGTCTGCGCCACATTTCGCACAAGGCTTATAGGTACGTTCACCTTGAGCAATCACCACATAGTCTCGAACGCAATTATCACATAGCGCCAATTTTGGGTAAGCGTCTTTCTGTTTCTTTGCGTTAATGTCGCCTTCAGTGGTGTATACGGTTCTCATTTTTATGCCTTTGTTTTAATAACTTGCTAGGCGCAAATTGTATCACTGTTTACAGCCCTGTTTGCAGTGTTGTGATCTAGATAAATGAATATCAAATGAGGGGGTTCCTTTGAGGTTCCAAACGATGGACAACAAAATCAACGTGCCACGGCTATCAGTGGTAAAATGACAAAAGCTCACCAACCGATGAAGTCACTAATGAAAAATTGTAATCAATGCGGAAAATGCTGTATCAAATATGGAGATGGTGACCTTGCCGCGACTCAAGAAGAGATTGATTTGTGGGAACTGTTCAATCCAGACATATTTGAATATGTTCGCGGTAGTGAGATCTGGTTTGATCCTAAATCTGGCGAACGTTTAAGTCGTTGCCCTTTCCTAGAAGTTGTTCCAACGAAAGATAAGAATGCCCAAGCGAAATATACGTGCAGCATTTACTTAGACCGACCTGAAGATTGTCGCCACTATCCGAGCCTAATCAATGAGATGGTAAGAGATGAATGCGAGATGATTGAGGTGGTGGATCTACAAGACACGAAAAAAGCTCAAAGAAAACTCGATATTCTGATGAAAGACAGTCGCCCTTCAAGCTTTTCATAAGCACTGATCTTACAAAGATCCTGACTAAACAGTCGTTTTGTATTAACGAACCATTATTTACTGATAAGTGGTAAATACTGGTTTGCTTCTAACCAATCAAGCGCAACAAGAGCAGCCAATGAACATACTGCTCTGTCGTTGCCATCAACAAACTTAAGCTCTTCAATTTCAGTGTCTGGAGCGAGTTCGCCTGTGTAATCGGCGAGGTAACACGTCAATTGCACTGACACGCCTTCTGCTTTGCCATCAGCTTGACCAGTGAACGTCTCAACGTATTTGATGGAATCAGGTACTAGGTCTACTGATATTTCTTCTTTGATTTCACGAACCAATGCTTGCTCGTCACTTTCCCCTGCTTCGCGCTTTCCGCCCGGCAAGTAGAACAGCTCTTTGCCTTTTGATCTCACCATCAGCAACTTGCCATCTTCAATGAATATCCAAGCGAGCTTATCAATTACCTTATTCATGTTCTTAGACCTTGTTATTGTGTTTATTATTTTGGTAGCACAACGTATCGCGCTAGGTGTATATTACATTCAGCAGTGAACATATTCTATTGAATTGCTTAGGAAATGGCTTTAAGAGTCGATAAACGACAGCCTTCAAGTAGAACACTCGCCAGCTGTCATAAGAACTGAACTGTGGTTGAATTAATCAACTAGCCACTCGATAGCGGAGTCATGATCTTCAAAAGACTTAATCTCACCCGGCACAAACCAACTCCCGACTTTTGATGCCATGTCTTGCCAGCTTTTATCGCCGTAGATGGCAATTTTGTCTATTTTCGAGTCCAGTTCTAGCCCAAGTTTGAAATCATCCCAAGCTGCACGTAACTCCCATCCTGTTAAGGTTGAAATGTCGACGAGCATCTTAAGTTCAGATGAGTCGAGTTCTTCTAGTGTGGTATTCAGAATTGGCATCATCGCTTGATAGTCATCGTGTGTGAGCTTTCCTTTGGCCTTAAACACAACGATGGTTTCACCGCTAACACGTTCAATGCCAACAGATATTCCATGACGTTCGATACTCATAACCTAGTCCTCTTAATGGAAACTAGAGTTAGCTTAGAGGATTAAACAACAAAGAGATGAGAGGTTGGCGTCAAAACAGAAAAGCATCTGAACGAGTTTTAGTTACTGACTTTAACGACGCTTAATCGCAACGACCGAGTAAGTGTGCCAATGCTTCATCCTACCAAGCGACGTGAGTGCTTGTTCGTCTCGCTCATGGAATCGTACTATCTCAAAGTCGTTGAATAAGCTAAGTACTTTGGCTTTTGTTAACGGCGTTGTTGGGGTTCGATAGCCATGTGCCCAGCTGTCATCGACGCCCATGAAATCGCCCGCGAACACGCCTCCCACTTCAAGACAGTTTTCAATATTGTGCCAAACCTCGTCAAAACGGGTTGGGTCAGCAAAAAACAGACTCGAATTGGCAATCACTACGCCAGATTTCGGGAAATCATAGTGTTCAAATCCACTTTCAGATATCTCGACCAAAGGTTTGCGGCCAAAACGATCCCGACATAGTGCAATCGAATCAGGATTAACGTCGAAGCCATACACTTGATACGCTTGCTGTTCTAAAAAGGCGATGTCACTACCTGTTCCACAACCACAATCAATCGCAACATTTAAGCCTGACTCATTCAGTTTAATTACGCACTCAGTTCTCTTTAAATGAGGTTTGCTTAGTGCCTTTTGGTAATACTGACGCCAGATCTCAGAGTAATCATCCATAGTACTTCTCCAATAGTTCGCTTAGGCTTTGAACTTGTACGATATTCGGATGCCCTGACTTAAGAGCAGTGCCTTCTGTGTTCAACCACACCGCTTTCAAATCCGCTTCAAGTGCTGGGTAAATATCTTTGTCTAAGGTGTCACCTACCATGGTGATATCTTGTGGTGCAACACCGAGTTTGGAAATGATTGCAGGATAAAAATCAAAATCGTATTTCGATACGCCAAGACTCGCCTTACAAAAGTAACCCAAGATATATTGAGACAGACCAACTCGTTCAAACGCTTGAATAATGTCTTGTTCTGTCGAGTCAGCCGCATTGGTTGCGACATAGAGTTTATGCTGTTTCGAAAGCGCAGCCAGCACTTCACGCGCCCCAGCAACTTCTTCGACAACTTCCCAGTCGCACATTTTCCCTTGTGCTTCTGGGAAATCGATCATGAGCGTATTGCCCCAGTCGAATAAGACTATTTCTGTTAATTCGATTAGCTTTGTCATCTTGCCTCCTGCATTAGTCATCGCGCCTTTATAAGCCATCTCTTTGATAGGACAGAATGTTGTCGAAGGCGATATCGAAGTAGAGTTCGTAGCTATTTTGTCAACATAGCCCAAATGTAGAGTCGTCGTGACGTTAGGTAAGGACCGTAGCGGTTAGGTGTCTAGCTATCTAGCTTTAGTCAAAGGCAGCCTAAGTGCCA
This sequence comes from Vibrio lentus, assembly GCF_030409755.1. Taxonomy (NCBI): domain Bacteria; kingdom Pseudomonadati; phylum Pseudomonadota; class Gammaproteobacteria; order Vibrionales; family Vibrionaceae; genus Vibrio; species Vibrio lentus. Next base: position 1,107,605 of record NZ_JAUFQE010000002.1, on the reverse strand, counting down.
TGCCTTACGAATCAACACATCACTCACTGGGACTTCACTATTGATGAACCACTTTGAAACGCTCAAGTACCAGCATCATATCTTCACTTGGGTTTATATTGAGTTCTTCACATTCGCGAGAGAAGAAGTTCCAGTGTGCTTCTCGCCACCATTCTAGTGTTTTGTCACCCTCGCCTTCAGCGGCAGCAAACTCAGCCGTCACTTCGTTGTATTTGCACAATGACACCGAGGTAATCTCTACAATGCAAACTGGTTTGCCATCCCAATCAGTGACGACTTGCAAATGCCCCACGACAGGCATCGCTTCCCCTTCATGGCTATACCAATATTCAAGGCTACAAGATGCTTGCTTCTCACCTTTGAGTATCAGTTGCGCGCATAGGTTGGCGTTGTATTCGTCGGCGCAATAATAGTCTGCACTAAAGGAGGTGTATTGCGAGGCAACGTCTGCTGACAATGTATTGAGGTAGCTATCGAGATAAGCTTTGCTTCTTTCTTCCATGATCTTTCCAAATTCAATATAAGGTCGAGTCGATAAACACTTATAGATTAAGTATTTGACTGCATTGGAAGTAACCTATCAAGCCGCGTTATTGCTGTAAACCGAGTGAATATCAAAATGTGGGCTGAGAAAGAAGAATATGGGTAGGTTTTTAAGACTAATACATGAAGAGCTAAAAGCGACTTAAGACTGTGCTTTTAGCTCTTCGTATTTCGTTACTAGTATCTCTTAACTAAGCAGGAAACTAACGGTTTAAGAAATCTACCGCTTTGTCTGGAAAATCGGTAAACACACCATCGACTTTTACTTGGTTGTAAAAGACATCCAACATGCCATCAAAGTTATCAGCATAAGCTGGGATTCTTCCCGGATCGGCACGGAACGTGTACGGGTGAACGTCTAAGCCCGCGTCTTTTGCTGACATCATCAATGGCTTAATAATGATGTTATCTTTGGTCGATGCATCATCCACCAGCATAGGTTTCCAAGGGCCAATGCCATCAGCGTAGCTAGCGACTTTTGCCATGCCGTCTTTCTCAAACATCCAATCATAACTGTACGGCGTCGCTTTATCGCCCTTGTAAGTCATGGTTTCGTTCCAATCTGTATAGGCCATCAGCTGAACGAGCTTAAGATCCATTTCCATCGCAGGCATTAATTCATCGTTAATACGTTGCAGCTCATTGGCATCAAAACACTGTAGATATACCTTGTCGTCTTTTGATAGATAACCATATTGCTGCAAGGTGGCAAGCACTGCTTTCGAGATATCTTTGCCTTCATGACGATGGAACCAAGGTGCTTTGATTTCAGGATAAATGCCTACGTCATAACCCAGCGTTTTGTTTAAGCCTTGAATCAGTTCAATTTCTTCTGCAAATGTAGCAACGCGAAAATCTGACTGCCACATCGGGAAGCGTGTTGGGTACCCTGCCACTCTGTTGCCTTGCTTATCTAGGTTAAAACCTTCTGTCACTTTTAGTGATTTGATCTCAGCAAGCGTAAAGTCAATCGCGTAATAGCGGCCATCTGCTCGTGCGCGATCAGGAAAGCGGTCAGCAACATCGGTGACGCGATCTAAATAGTGATCATGCAATACCACCAGTTGGTCATCTTTGGTCATCACGACATCTTGTTCGATGTAGTCGGGTTTCATGGCATAAGCAAGTGCTTTAGCCGGTAATGTATGCTCGGGTAAATAACCAGAAGCACCGCGATGCGCAATCACTAAAGGATCGGCGAACGCATTTGCAGATAAGCTAAGAGCTAATAAAGTCATAGACAGTGACGTTGTTTTCATTATTGTTTCCCTTGATAAAGCAGAAGCAGGATATACCTGCCTCTGTTGTTTATTAGTATGACGTTGTCCAGTTAATGAACTACTGAGTTAATGCTTCTTTCTGTTGTTCTAGTTCTTTTTGTTTGTGGTGTTCACGCTCTCCTAAGAAGGCGTAAAGCAGACAAATTATTGAAGCAACACAAGCACCAACCAAGATAATGAAGCCGCCATCCCAGCCGTAATGGTCAACCATGAAACCAAGCACGGCATTGGCAGCAACTGCGCCACCTAAGTAACCAAACAAGCCAGTAAGACCTGCAGCCGTACCTGCCGCTTTCTTAGGTGCAAGTTCAAGTGCATACAAACCAATTAGCATTACTGGTCCATAGATAAGGAAACCAATCGCGATAAGTGCCAGCATATCAACCGTTGGGTTACCTGCCGGATTTAGCCAGTACACTAATACAGCGACAGTAACGAGAACCATGAACAGGATCCCTGCTGGTGCGCGTCGGCCTTTAAACAACTTATCTGAAATCCAACCACACAGTAGCGTTCCAGGAATACCCGCCCACTCATACAAGAAGTAAGCCCAAGAAGATTTATCTACTGAGAAATCTTTTGCTTCTTTCAAGTAGACCGGAGCCCAATCAAGTACGCCATAACGGATAAGGTAAACAAACGCATTAGCAATCGCGATTGACCACAACAACTTGTTAGAGAAAACGTACTTAAAGAAGATCTCTTTAGCCGTCATTTCTTTCTCATGAGACGTATCGTAGTCGTCTGGGTAATCGTCTTTGTGTTCTTCAATCGGCGGTAAACCACAAGATTGAGGTGTATCTCTTACGGTGAACCAAACAAAAATAGCAACGAGAGTGGCAAAAAATGCAGGAACATAAAAAGCGGTTCGCCAGTCGTCATTAAAAGCCCAAAGACCCAATAAGAACATTGGACCGATCAAACCGCCGCCGACGTTGTGAGCAACGTTCCATACCGACACTATCTCGCCACGTTCTTTACGTGACCACCAGTGAACCATGGTTCGCCCACAAGCTGGCCAACCCATGCCCTGAAACCAACCATTCAAGAACAGCAGGATAAACATCGCAGTGATGCTGCCTGTCGCCCATGGCATGAAACCAAAGCAGAACATGACCAATGCCGACATTAACAAGCCGCCACTGAGGAAATAACGAGGATTAGAGCGATCAGAAACGCTACCCATTAAGAATTTAGATAGACCGTAAGCAATGGAAACTGCGGCCAAAGCAACCCCGAGCTCTCCGCGACTGTACCCTTGTTCAATAAGATATGGCATCGCCAAACTGAAGTTTTTACGGACTAAATAGTACCCCGCATAACCAACAAAGATGCCGAGAAAAAGCTGCCATCGTAATCGTGTGTAGGTGCTATCGATCTTATCGGTAGATAAGCGATCGATATGCGCCATAGGTTTGAATATTCCAAACATAGGAACCTCATGTGTATTGGGCGATAGAAATAAAAATGCTCGAACGAAAAAATAAAGCGCTCATTCGAAAGTCAGGGCATTGTATGTGCTTCAGGATTAATTTCTGTGATAGAGATAGCCATTAACAAAAAATAACTTTAAATACAGCATTTTAGTTTCATTTAATTAGACTACGCTTCATATTTTCGTTTGTGTATTTTACTTTTGGAAGGTTCTTTAGAGACGCTCAGTATTTCGAATGAACAAATAACGAACAGAAGAAGAGTTAAACTGGTAATGCGAGATCCATCTAAACGACTGTTGAATCGATTAAAGCTATATGTAAGGCGGTATGAATAAGGATAAAAAAAGGGCCTAGATTTCTCTAGACCCTTCTATACAACAGCGTTTGTACTCGGCATTATCGAGTTACACGAAGTGATTAATCTTCGATGTAGAAAGCTTCTACTGTGCCTTTAAGAGTAATAAGCATTGGCTGGCCAAAACGATCTAGCGCTTTAGGAGAAGGGATCTTAACCCAACCTTCGCTGATGCAGTATTCTTCAACATCAGTACGCTCTTTACCATTTAGACGAATGCCAATTGGGTATTCGAAACACTCAGCCACGTGGTGTGGGCTGCGTGGGTTACCTGCAAGATGATCTGGTAAAGCTGGTCTTGAATTAGTATCGCTCATGTTCATTACCTGTATGTACGTAAATAAAAAAAGTGCGTCATTCTAGTCAATATAGGCTTTGTGCTCAACAACTGCTGCAATAAATCGTCTTGATCGTTTTAATCCGCGTCTAGTTGTTTGATTTAGCAGCGGTAATTGCTCTGTTTGAATGCAAAGATAACCCCATCAGTAACACAATCCAGTATTGCGCTGAGAATAACGATGACTGAAGTAATAATATTATTGGTAGGAATAAGCGAAAGGTAGCGAACGAGTATGAAAATAGGCGAGCTATCGATGTATCTAGCAAATTAGCGCCAAGCAAAAGGGCTCGGCGCTATGTAGCAATATTGATTACGCTTTTTCAGTCTCAACCGTTTGGTTAGAACTAGAAAGAAGCGCATCCACAATTTCTTTAGAGCGAACAGCCAACACTGAAAGAAGCGTGTCACTCAGGCCGTGAGAAGATTCACAACAACCCTGTAGGAAGATTTTGACGTCACAGCTTGGCTTCATGTCTAATTGGTATGAACGACCTACCGATTTACTATCAATTAAAGGTTCAATTGAGCTCAGCATTTGGTTGAACTCATCGTATCGATAACCAGTAGCAAGAATGATTGCATCGTATTCATTCCATGCCTGTGTTTTGTTGATCGTGTCATTTAAGCGCAATGCGACTTTGTCGTCCTTCTGCGCGACCTCTTGGATGTCATGACAACGTAGATGTTGATGGTTACCTTCCCCAGTTACTTTCTGCAGGTAAAGCAGCTCATAAATAGCGTTTAGCTCCTCTGTATCCACAACTGAATAGTTGGTCGCACTAAAGCGAGAGAGGATGTGGTCACGTTGCTCTTGTGTGCTTTCGTACATATGGTCGGTAAACTCAGGGTCAAACACCTCGTTTACAAACGGGCTGTCATCAGCTGGGTGCAATGCAAAGCGGCGGTTAACCATGTGAACTTCACCATCCGCATAACGGTTTGTAAGATCAACGAATATTTCAGCGGCGCTCTGCCCAGCACCCACGATAGCGATTTTTGGCTCTGAGTTTGGCTTAAGTGTTTCACGCCACGCTTTGTACTTCGAGGAGTGGATGATTTGTTCGTTATCATGACCTTCAAACTGTTTTGGAAGCTTCGGCATCCCTCCCATCCCAACAATAAGGTTCTTAGCGATTCGAACTGTCTGATTACCATGTATATCGGTAGAGGTCACTTTTACTTTGGAGCTATGACCATTTTCGTCAATCGCTTCAATATCAATCACTCGCTGGCCGTAATTTACGCGTTCTGAGAACTGATTAGCAACCCAAGTCAGGTAGTCGTTAAACTCAACACGAGAAGGGTTCATGCTGCCTAGGTTGATGAAAGCGTTTAGCCTGTCTTTAGTGTGTAAATAGTTTACGAATGAATATGGACTGGTTGGATTTCGTAACGTCACCAGATCTTTCAAACAAGAGATTTGCATTCTTGTTCCATCAAGCAACATGCCGCCGTGCCATTCAAAATGAGACTTTTGCTCCAAGAAGCAATAACTTAAGCCTTTATCTTTAGCTTGCTCTTCCAAAGCAATGGCTATCGATAAATTAGCAGGACCAAAGCCCACTCCGAGAACATCATATTCCTTAATTTGTTTCGTCATGTATAACCTCATAATAATTTCTTTGAGTACAAAGCACCCTATTCCGACTCCCTTTCCCAGTACTTGCCGCTTAATTATTAGAACTCGTTACTGAAAAAGCTGTCTTTCAACTGACACATTAAAGCCGCACGTTTATGCGGAAATTCAAATTCTTTTACTTTGGCAAATCCATATTTCTGCAGATATCCGATCATCTTGTCGTTATCGGCTCTTGGCTCGCTAACAATCTTTTCTGTACGGGGATCTGATAGATAGATGAAGTGACAAACAGAAGGCAACCAAGCAGCAACTTTATGTGCACCACGGTGGGATTCTTCACCGACCAACATATGAATACCTCGGTCATAATCTCCCGCCGCGTAATAAGGTGCGATTCGGTCTTCTTTGGTCCAGTACACTTCGATATAAGCGAAAGGCTGATTGTCTAAACACACAACAAGAAGCTGATTCTTGTTGTTTTTAACTGACTCTTCTAAGTACTTTCTGTGTTCTTCCAGTGAGCCCGTTTGCTCCCAGAAATTCGCTACACGCTGGCTGTTTTGCCACTTATTGAAGAAGGTTAAGTGTTTGTCGACATCTAAGCCTTCTAGAGTGAGAACAGCGTTAAGGTCGGGAATATAACGGCGATATAACTCACCCAACAAGGGCTTTGGTCTAGCTGGGTGATACCCTGCAGCGTCGAGGATTTGTTTATGGGGGTAAAGCGTTCGGTGTCGATTCTTAAGCCAAAGTTCAGGAACTTGCATAATGGCTTCACGCCATAGCACCTTTAAGCCCTCAGCAGTTTCAAAGCACAAAGAATCCAATACTTCACTTCTAAACAGCCCAAGCTCAATCGTTCGAATTTCGGGGTTAGCAGAGAATAGAAGTGCAAAAGCAGAAAGTTGCTCCGTGTTTAACGCTGTCATTTGAGTTAAACGCCAGAACTGGTTTGTTTCACGCACAACTTCAACCACACCGGAACTGACTTCAACGCAGTAACGGTCTTGTGCCTCACTTAAAGAAACACTCTGCCCCTCAGGCAGAGTGTTCAAAGGCTGGTGGCTACCAGTCATAAGTTACACTCGCAATCACGTTACGGCGATCACCGTAAAAGCAGTAGTAATCACACGTCGCGACGTACTCTTTGTCTGCTAAGTTCTTCGCTGCAACTTGGAACTTATAATCTTCAATACGGTAGCTCAATGTTGCGTCAAACAACGTGTAAGAAGACACTTTGTTTGTCTCGGTATTGTCAGCGTAAGAATCACCAACATAACGAGCACCCGCACCAATAGTTAACCCATCTAGTGGACCATTTAGGAAACGGTAGTTTGCCCAAGCTGAAGCCAATTGGTCAGCAATTTGTGACGGCGTATTGCCTACATTACTGCTTGTCGCATCTTCAGTTATTTCAGAATCGATGAATGAAACGTTACCAATCAAGGTTAATGCTTCAGTTACGTTTGCGACAGCTTCTAACTCAAGGCCGCGATTACGAACTTCACCAATTTGTGTTAGTTGACCTGCGACTTGACGCGCTAAGTTTTCTTTCGAGACTTCGAATGCGGCAATATTGAAGTAGCCATCGAAACTACTCGGTTGGTATTTCAAACCCACTTCGTATTGCTCGCCACGTTCTGGTTTCGCCGGGTCACCATTTTGATCAAGCTGAATGATTGGGTTGAACGACTGAGCATAGCTCGCATAAGGTGTAAAACCACTATCCATCAGGTAAGCAACACCGAAGTTGGTTGTCCACTCTTCGTTATCAACCTTCGTTTTAGCACCAGTAGTCGTGTTATGTGTCTTATTTTGGGAATCATCGTAACGAACACCAATTTGTACCGCCCACTTATCCGCAATCATCATTTGGTCTTGTAAATAAAGGCCTAATTGATTATTTTTCGTTTTAGTGGTTTGACGATCTGATTCATCAAGTGGCGCAAATGTTGTTGGATTCAACAAAGCTACATTTGTGCTGTATGACGGATCAAACACGTTAAAGATTGGGTTCGGTATATTTCCTACACCCGGCACAGGCAAAAGACTGTTTCCATCACCAATGATTGGATCAGCAGCGTAATCTTTACTATCAATATCGATGCTCTGGTAATCAATACCAGTCAGTAAGGTGTGCTCAACTGAACCTGTCGTAAATTTATGGATCAAACGATTATCGATGTTAAATGCGTCTGATGTTCCTTCTTCAGTTGATGCTTGGCGGATAATAGAAGAGCGCGTTGGATCGTAAGGTGCTAGAGCCGTATCACCGACATACTGCGAGTAGTACATTTGACGTAAGTTAATGTCCATTTGGCTGTAGCGTGTGTTTTGCATGAAATAAGTACGATCATTGAAATGATGTTCAAATTCGTAGCCTACTGAGATTTGTTCACGCTCAAACGTTTCCCAATCCGTATTACCTAACGCAGTGCTATCACTAATAGTGCCATTTGGATTCGACGTTAACGTTCCTTCCATTGGTAGGAACTGGAGGTACGGGTCAGAATCATCTTTCTGGTAGCTAGTTAGCAGTGTTATTTTTGTGTCATCTGTGAATTTATAAGCCAGAGAAGGAGCGATAAAAATGCGTTCAGCTTCTACACCATCGACACGGCTACCATTTTTACGACCAAGTGCTTGTAAGCGAAACGCCATTTTATCGTTAACTTCAGAGTTCACATCTAAGCTAATTTGCTTGCGATCGTCAGTACCGTATTCGATAGCAAACTGACCCGAGCCACCATCAAACTGTGGACGCTTACTGATTACGTTAATAACACCACCTGGAGGGGTTTGGCCATATAGCGCTGATCCTGGACCACGCAAGATTTCTACTCGTTCCAAGCCAAACGGGTCGATTTGCCAACTATAAAAGCCAGATGAGTACAAACGCGTTCCGTCTTGATACAAGCCGCTGTTTGCTTGCTTAAAGCCACGGATAACAAACCAATCTTGCTTATTGTCTTCACCAAAATAGTTCGCTTGGATACTCGGCGTGTACTGCAATGCATCGGCAATACTGATCGACGCTCGATCGTCCATCTGTTCGCGAGTCACAATCGAAATTGCACGTGGTGTCTCACCTAACGCAACGTCTGTTTTTGTTGCTGTTCGACTGCTTAATCCTACGTAACTAAAATCAGGACCTACTGAGCTGTCTTCTAGCTGCTGACCAATAACAACAACGGTTTCATCTTCGTTGGCCTGAACCATTCCTGACGATACAACTAAAGCGACCGCAAGAGCTGTTGGGGTGCGCATAAAGTGCCGATTCATATATTTCTCCTTCAATACGGCTATGAACCAATTGTAATAAAAGCACAAACAATAACGATAATAGTTATCATTGCGATTAATAATTTAACGAAGTGTACCACGTAATTTTCAAAAAAAAACATCTCAGCAATAGATATTTATAAAATTATTCACAATACAAATGCCTGTATAAGTCTTTGATTACTTTATTGTTCTGCACAATTCCTAAATGATCAGTATCTACAACAACGGAATATTGGAGTTCGTTATGCTTATTCAACCCTTTTGATAACAGCTCTGAGCGCCCATTTGGTTGCCCTGCCCACCAACAATGCAACTGGGTTTTTATGCTTGGTAATTGATAACCACGACACAAAGCACGCATGTGTTGTTCAACAGCCCAGCTATAAAGCATTTGTTTTGCGTTGTCCGCCATGTAGTGGTCGAAGTTATTTTCCGCTAACCATGTATTAAAAACTTCTGGCCACCTTGGAGGAGGCGCAGAATCGAGCAACTGTAAACATCGCTGCCCTTGCGCTTCCGTAATTGAACCAAGCAGCAATGAAATATGCTCTATTAGTTTGGTTTTTGAGGTTGGTGAGTCCCACTGATCTTCAGTAATTTCAGTCCCTGGCACATAGCAATCGAGTAACCCGACGAATGCAATATCGTCACCATTCTTCTCTAAACGTAGTGAGATTTCCTGAACGAGTGCCCCGCCCAATGACCATCCAACTAATCGATAAGGGCCATGAGGCTGGATCTGTTTGATCGTTTGGTAGTAGGTGTCGGCCATATCATTAAACGAGGAATCAAATAAATTCTCTGATATAAAGCTCTGTGACTTTATGCCAAATACGCTTCTATCGCCTTCAAGCGCTTGTGCGAGTCTCTGGTAGCCCGTCACACGACCCGTTACCGGGTGAATACAGAATAGGGGCTCATTTTCGTCAGTCGTGTCATTGAGTTTTTCCACGAGCCGTGGATTCGCGGAGCATTGATTGGTATTTAATGTCTTGCGTTCTTTATTCATAGCACTGACAAGCACCGTTAAACGCTCGACATAGCGCTCGGCTATTTGTTGAATATCGTCCAGTGAATAGTGCGTTTCCGCAAATTCCCATGACAGGCTTAACTGCCCAGACACAACCTGAGAATTGACGACAAGTGGCGTCAACATCTTATTGAGTCCAGATTGAGGTAGGCTTCCGTCTTCGATAGGCGTACACCAGTGTGCAAACCCGTCACTTGAGTACTGGCCGAGATAGTTAAACGTTGCACTTGCTCGATAACTATCAGTAGTATCTTTGTTTAAATACCTCACGCCATAGCCGATACCGCCATCTTGCTTAACGCTCTCTAGATAGCCATGGGTTTGGTTGAGCACACCAAGAATATCTGGTTGGAAATGCCCAATCATTGGATACAAACTTGTCGTCCAACCCACCATTCGTGATAGATCAACGCCTGAGAAAACAGAAGCTTCTCGACCATGTCCCTCTAGATACAGAGAAATTTCAGGTTGGCCTTCATTCGTCAATGCTGACACTAACGCAGTAATCAACACGCTTTGGACATCCCCATTACTGGTGTTTGAAACACGCAGTAACGTTTGAGTTAGATCATTCGATAACTCAGTTTTGTAGACTTGTTTATCTTGATAAAGAGCAGGAGTTATTTCTTGTTTATTTTCTATGGGGTCAGCCGCTTTTTGAGCTAACTCATGCCAAGAGTATTGCATCAACTTACCTTGCTCGCTTGATGACCACTTATCAATTGCTTGAACGGTTTCATCCATTGCACTCGAATTCGGCATCAGTTCGATAACTTGCCCTGCAACTTGTTGTTGATACGCTTTCCAGAGGTCATCTAATAGAATTCGCCAAGACACACCATCCACAGCTAAGTGATGAATCGCTATCATCAAACGATTCGGTGCTTCAGTAAATTCTGCATATCCAGCTTGAATCAACCTTCCAGCCCCGATGTCCATACTTTGATGGATCTTTTGCGCAAACGCTGAAAACACTTCTTCAGAATCCACCGAGGTGCGCCATAGGTACTCACGTTCCTGATAAGGTTTATACTGTTGCTTCCAATTACCCTGATGCTGATTAAACGCCAATCTCAAACTTGGGTGTTGTTTTACCAGTGCTTGAATCGCCAACTCTAAGTAATCAGTATTCATGTCTTGTTTAAGCTCGACACAAATATGCTGATTCCAATGATCAGGCTCTGCAAACTCTTGAGCAAAGAAGTGTGCTTGTGTCGGCATCAATCCAAACGGTTCTTCAGTCAGAACACGCTCTTTTGCCACTTTATGGATATCAAGCATGCACGCCAGATCACTTAAGGATTTAGCTTCAAACACTTGCTGTGGTGTTAAGTTGTAACCCGCAACGCGTACTTTGCTCACCATTTGCAAGCAAAGTATAGAATCACCACCCAATGCAAAGAAGTTATCCGAGCAGCTTACTTCCTTGATACCTAGCAGTTGCTGCCATATCTCTACGAGCAACGCCTCTTGTTCGGTTTGAGGTAACACAAACGCCACAATCGATTTGGTGTTCCCGCTAATCGTCGGCAGAGATGTTCTATCAATTTTTCCTGCCGGTGTTAGAGGAAGTTTATCTAGCACCATTAATTGGCTTGGTACCATGTAATCAGGGAACTCTCGTGAAAGCGCTTCGAGAATGTCATCAAGCTTAAAGCGATCAGGTTCACTACTCTGCAAATAACCAAACAACTGTTTTTGTTGACCAGCTTCTTTCACAGCCACAACACAATGTTCAACCTTAGATAGTGCTTGGAGGCGGCTTTCGATTTCGCCTAACTCAACACGAAACCCTCTGATCTTCACCTGTTGATCTACACGCCCTATGTATTCCATCACACCATCATGATTCCAACGAACCAGATCTCCAGTACGATACATCCGCTCGCCCATCGATTCGTTACTGCCATTACCGTTATTAGTAAACGGATCAGGCATGAAACGCTCAGAAGTTAAGTCTGGCTGTTCCAAGTAACCACGAGCAAGACCCACTTCTCCGCCAATATATAACTCTCCGACTTTGCCAAACGCCACCTTATTCAGCTGTGCATCCAAGATATACAAGCGACGCTCACCGACAGGTTGGCCTATAGGTGCGTAGGCACTGCTCAGTTTATCTTTCGGGTACGCGCGCCAAATCATGGGAGTAACTACGGTCTCTGTTGGACCATAGCCGTTAATAATACGTGGGGGATTTACGGCTTTTTGTAAGCGTTGATAAGTTTCTGCGGTAAATGCTTCACCACCCAATGTCCAAGAACGCACATTAATAGATGGTTTTTGATATTCAATCCAATCTAGCAAAGGGCCTACATAACTAGGCGGGAAGCAGGCAATGGTGATTTTATCATCACATAACACTTCACAAGTTTTCTCCGCACTCCACAACGCCTGATCTCGAATAACGAGCTTACTGCCAAACGCTAATGGGACGGTCCAACGCTCGACGGCGCCATCGAAACTAATTGAGGCGAAGTGAAGTTCAACATCCTTTGGTGTCATACCATATTGTTTACCAATGGTTTGAACGTGCATCGACAAACCAATGTGGTTAATCGCCACGCCTTTGGGTTTACCTGTAGAGCCTGACGTATAAATGATGTAAGCCAGCTGTTCAGGGAGTATGGTTGTTACGTGTTCACTCTGGTTGTTTGCTTGGTCTTGTTCATACCGTTGATTTAGTGAGTTCTTTAAATCCTGCGAACCATAAACGAATGAACTTGCTTGAGACGATGAGACATCAAACTCAGAATGAATGTATTGCCAACGTAATTCTAAGCCTTGCTGGGTGATCACAAAGCCAGCCTTAGAATCCTGAATCATGAAAGCCAGACGCTCGGTTGGGTAATCTGGATCTAGTGGCAAAAACGCCCCACCCGCTTTCATTACTGCGACCATAGCAACAACCATTTCTACGCCTCTTTCAAAGAGTACGCCGATAGCTTGGTCGCGCTGCACGCCTTGGGAGATAAGTTTGGAAGCGAGTTGGGATGAAGCTGAATCCAATTGCTGATAGCTTAATTCAAGATCTTGATGTTTTAATGCGATGGCATTTGGCTGTGCTTTCATTTGAGCATCGATCAATTCTATAATTGACTTAAAGCTCCATTGCCCTTCAGGTTGCGATAGCCTTTCTAACACGGATGCATCATGTGACGTCAGGTGATTAATTTGCACTAAACTTGTATCTGCTTTGTATTCCAACTCACCAATCAGATTTTCAAGTACGGCATTCAGCTCAACCATGGTTTCTGAATCGATTCGATCCTTGGAATAAGTCAGCACGATACGCGTTTTTAGTTCAGTCTCGCGAACATCCAATGCAATATCGAATAACGCAAATTCACCACTTTGATCTTCCGACGACAGCGTAAGTTGATTGTCTAATTGAATCTCATCAGCCAATGAATTTTGATGATTAAAAAGCACTTGAAACAAGGGTGTTTGTCCTGCTTTTCGGTCGTAAATCTTTGGCTCACTATTGTTTTGCTCAGTCTTGAAAGCGTTGACCAACTGATCGAATGGCAATAGTTGATGTTCTTGCGCCTCAAGTACTTTGTCGTGAGCCCCATTAATCACATCAGATAAAGAGCTGTTAGGCGTTATAGATTGCTGAATCACCATGGTATTCACAAAGAAGCCAATCAGATTGGAAACCTCATGTCGTGTGCGATTTGCCATCGGTACACCGACTGAAATATCTTCGCGATACGTGACTTTCGCTAAAGCCGCCTGCCAAACACCTAACCATAGGCTTGACGTTGTCACCGACATTTGGCGGGCAATCTGTTTGAGTTTTCCAGATTGCAACTCACTCAATTCATAACTGATAGCATCGGCAGTACGTCTTTGATTTGGGATAACTTCACTGTACCAAGGAAACAACATGGTTGAATTTGATAGTGCAAGTTCGCCCTTCCAAAACTCAATATGTTGATGCCCTTTCCCCGCATCTAACAAAGCACTCTGCCAGTGAGAATAATCACGATATTGAATCGGTAACTTAGGTAGTTCGCCTTGTTGATAAAGAGTTATCAGCTCATTTAAGAACACACCTATCGACCAACCGTCAGAAACAATATGGTGCATGACGAGTTGTAACTTCCATGCACCGTCATCAGCTTTCAAACACTGCATACGAATCGGCAATTCAGTCTCAAGCTCGAACGGCTTTGTGATAAACGCTTGTTGAGCGTCAAGAACTTGCTGCTGATTCCAACTTTTGGCATCAACACTCACCGGATACATAACCGCTGCGTTATCAACAAACTGAATAACCTGATCCGTGGCGTTAGTTATAAAGCGTGTTCTTAACACATCATGACGATCCACCACTTGATTGACGAGATGCGTTAATCGCTCTGTATCCAGATCTCCATTTACCTGAAACGTGCCAGACATGTGATAGGCACTGTTCCCCTTATCTAAGCGATAGATATCCCACAGGCGTTGCTGCGCCGGGGACAACGCCACTTGTCGTTCACTACCAACCGATACAATCGGTAGCTTTTCGAAATCTAAGCCTTTGTTACTCAGCAGTTCGATGAACTTGATTTGTTCTGGTTTACCCAATAATAAAAAGCGTTTTGCTAATGCTTGTTTGTCGATTTTTCCTTGGCTCGTTGTCTTGGGTTGAGTCATCGTTTTGGAGTGACTCTTTGTTTCTAGTTGGATATTATCTTTTAGGTGGCTCATAGCAGCTCCAGTTCGTCCATCAATGCTGCCATGGCATCGAATTCGTCTTGTTCATGTTCATTTTGTGTTTGATATTGATTTTGCAAGCTATCCGTTAGTGCCTGCAGGCTATTGGCTTCGAAAAAGTCTTTAAGTACCACCTCTAAGCCAAGCTCTTGATGTGCCTTAGCTACCACTCGAGTTGCTAATAATGAATGGCCACCCAGAGCAAAGAAGTTATCGTCCAAGCCCACTTGAGGGACTTCTAGAACCTCTTCCCAATTAGTCGCAAACCACAATTCCAACTCCGTTTCCGGTGCGCGGTATTTGATTGATTGCCATTCAGGCGCTGGTAGCGCTTTTCTATCTCGTTTACCATTAGGAGAGAGTGGCATTTCGCCCAACCCAATCAGTATCGTTGGCACCATGTAGTCTGGAACATGCTCAGATAGATGTTTCTTCAGGAGCTCATGCTTGTCTTGTTCCCAGTGAGAGTCGATGACATAGCCAACCAATTGATCGCCCGTTTGGTGTTTAAAGGCGATCACCGCAGACTCTTCAACCCAGTCCAGTTGATTGATCACATTCTCAATTTCTTCTAGCTCGATTCGTAAACCGCGAATTTTGACTTGGTTATCCAAGCGACCTAAATACTCCAAACGACCATCGGCCATTTGCACCACTTGGTCACCAGTGCGATACATTCGACTGCCAGCTTCTCCAAATGGATTCGGTATAAATCGATCAGCCGTTAAATCCGGTCGAGCTAGATATTCACGCGCTAATCCAATGCCCGCTAAATACAGCTCACCGGGCACACCAATGGGTACCGAGTTCCAGTTATCATCAAGGACATAAAGTTGCGTGTTGCTGATCGCGTAACCTATTGGGATACGTTTAGAAACTGGCAACTCACAAGGCCAATACGTGACATCAATCGCCGCTTCCGTTGGTCCATAAAGGTTGTGCAGTTCGACAGGCGCATGGCTAAGCACCTGCTCTACAAGATCGGCAGGCAATGCTTCTCCACTACAGATGATACGTTTGAGTGACACACAATCCGAGATATTGGTTTCAACCGAAAATGCATTCAACATCGATGGCACAAAGTGAAGTGTGGTCACTTGTTCTTGTTGAATGACTTCAGACAACACACTTGGCTGACGATGAGCCTCTGGCGGTGCGATCGCTAGTCGTGCACCAGTCATCAATGGCCAGAAGAACTCCCATACCGAAACATCAAAGCTAAATGGGGTTTTCTGTAACACACAATCGGACTCATTGAGTACATATTCTTGTTGCATCCAATTCAAACGGTTTTGTAATGCAGCTTGAGTGTTTACCACCCCTTTGGGCAAACCCGTTGAACCAGAAGTAAAGATCACATACAACGCCTGCTCTGGATGCCAGTGAACCAAAGGTGGTACTGAAGGTTGTCCCGATACATCAAGCTTGCTTAAATCGACATACTCACAATCTTGGCTTTGTGGCCACAAGTGCACCGAGTTTGAGTCAGTCAATAACAGGTCAATGTTGGCTGATTGCAGAATATACTGCAGTCGCTCTACTGGATAACTCGGATCCAATGGCACATATGCACCACCAGCACGAGTGATAGCATGTAAGCCAATGACCAATTCAAACGAACGCTCAAGCCCTAATCCAACACGAGTTTCAGAATTCACTCCTTTATCTCGTAACCAGTTTGCTAGTTGATTGACGCGCTTATCAAACTCTTTATATGTGAAAATTTGACCTTGCATCGATAGCGCTATCGAGCCAGGTGTTTTCTCTACTTGATGCTGAATCTTGTGTGACGGCGTCACAAACCCACCCCAATCAAGGGACGTGTCATTGAATGCTCGGTTTTGTTGCTCTGCTGTCTCGTCTATCAAATGAAGTTGGCTAACTAACCCATCACTATTTGTAGCTACCCTATCTAAAAGTAATAACCAATGACCAAGTAACGCTTGTACGAAATCTTGTGTGAAAATCGGTGACACATAGCTTACGAAACCAAGCCACTTACTCTCAGACATCTGTTGGATGTCCATACCGATTTCGAGCTGAGCATTCACAACACCCGGATCAAATGGCTCAACATCCAGCCCCCCTTGCCAATCAAAGAGCTCTGCCTCATCAAAGCGCTGGAAGTTGAAACTGGTTTGGAAAACGGGATGGTATTGCAAATTCCCAGTAATCCCGAGTGATTCAACCAACATTTCAAATGGGAAGTCTTGCCTGCCCAAAGCTTGCTCAGTGAAAGACTTCACCTGATGCAATAAATCTGAGAAAGATTGCTCCCCATTAAACTGAGCCGGAATCACCAAGCTGTTGATGAAACACCCTTGCATCGCCTGTGTTTCAGGTTGTGTGCGACCAGCAACCGGCACACCAACACGCACTTGCTCTTGGCCGGAATACTTGTGCATCAACAAATGCCACAGTGTCAGCATTACAGTGAAAGGAGTCGTGTTATGCGACGTTGCCAATTGAGTGATATTAGAAACTTGCTCATTCGTCAGTTCAAAGTGAAGTCGGTGACCTTGTGTTTCGGTTTGTTCTCTTGGAACATCACTGTGCAGCACTAGAGGGTCGATATCGTATTTCAACGCGTCCAACCACCATGATTTATGCTCACTCGCTTCCTCTGACTCAAGCCATTGCTTCTGCCAGTTCACATAATCTGCATATTGAACATCATGAATAGCAGGAGTCTCAAAAGCTGCTGACTCCCCAGATTCTAAATATGCAGAAATCATCGATTGATAACAGACGGCTAACTCTTTTAGCAATAGCTGCATCGAGATCCCATCAGAGATAATATGGTGCGCTACGATCAATAGCTCAGCCTGTTCAACACCAGTAGAGCGCTCGGAAGCTCTTACTATCCAATCAAAGCGAATCAACTGGCCTTCAGCGAAATCAAACGGTTTAGCGATCAGTTCTTTATATGCTAAAAGTCTTTGTTCATCGGACGCTAAGCCTTCGTGCATCCCAAGGCAGATTTCACGCTCAGGATGGATAGACTGCATGAGCTCACCTTCAACCTGACTGAAGTTAGTTCTCAAGATCTCATGGCGTTCAACTAACACATTGATTGCACGCTCAAGGGCGGCAACGTTCACATTGCCCATGAACTTAAGTCCTAGAGGCATGTGGTAAGCAGCACTGGCTGGCAACAGTTGTTGCACGAACCATAAACGCTTCTGCACAGCGGAGGCTGGCATGTAAGGCAGCCTTGAAGCTCGCGCTAAAGAGACGACTTCGCCCCTATTTCTAACATCTGTCAACATACATTGAGCAGCAAGATCTTTAAGCACTGGTGCATCGAACACCGCCTGTAATGATAATCTGATGTCGTCTTGTTGACTCAACCTTCCAACTAACTGGGTCGCCAGTAACGACTGACCACCTAAGGCAAAGAAATCATCCTCACGGCTTATCTGTTCTTTATCAAACAGCGCTTGCCACTGCTTTGCTAAAGTCAACTCAATCTTACCGATTGGCGCAATATAGTCTGCGCTGACAACCTCTTGCCAATTCGGCATTGGTAAGCGTTTCTTATCCACTTTACTTGCTGGAGTCAGTGGAATCTTATCCATTTTTACGACTTGGCTAGGCACCATGTAATCGGGAAGATCTTTCGCAAGATCTTGTAAAGCACCTTCGCTAGACAGCACATTATCACTTTGAATGTACGCCACTAGCTGTTTACCTGAAGGGCTGTCACAAGCGATTACCGCGCACTGCTCTGAACCTGTGATCTTTTGTAGACGAGATTCAATTTCGCCCAACTCAACCCTGAACCCACGAATCTTAACTTGCTCGTCGCTACGCCCGAGATACTCCATCACTCCGTCTGAACGCCATTTCACCACATCTCCGGTTCGGTACATTCGTTCACCGTTATTTGAGAATGGATCTGGAATAAAGCGTTCTGATGTTAAGTGAGGACGCTCAAAGTAGCCCCTAGCTAACCCTACTTCTTCGCCAATATAAAGTTCTCCGGCAACACCTGTAGGCACACGATTGAGCGCAGAATCCAACACATATAAGGTTCGGTTTCCGACAGCCTTTCCGATAGGTGCATAGGCACTTTCTAGCTCAGTATCAGAATACGCTTCCCAAATCATCGGAGTCACAACCGTTTCAGTTGGACCATAACCATTAATAATTCTTTTTGGTTTTAGTACGTGTTGTAGTCTGAAATAGGTATCGCGAGTGAAAGCTTCACCACCGAGTGTCCATGAACGCACATAGAGCTCTGGGTCGCTACCCTCTATCCATTCCAATAACGGCAACACATAACTTGGAGGGAAACACGCAATTGTTACCTGTTCACTAACCAAAACGTCACAAGTTTGTTGTGCACTCCACAACGATTGGTCTCGAATCACTAAACGTGAGCCGAACGCCAATGGCACAGTCCAACGTTCAATCGCACCATCAAAGCTTATTGACGCAAAATGGAGTTCAACATCGCTTGCTGTCATACCATAGCGTTGACCTATGGTTTGAACATGCATGCTCAAACCTTGTTGCGATACACAGACCCCTTTCGGCTTGCCCGTAGAACCCGATGTATAGATCATATACGCCAGTTGGTCCGGCAAGATGACGGGGGTATCATTAAGGTTTTTAGTTAGATCAAACGAGTCATAACTAATGATTTTCGCTTGGTTCCCAATCTGATCCCCTAAAGACTCACTCAACGCATCATGAATCAATACTCGCGCGCCACTGTCTTGAATCATGAAGTCTAAGCGTTCTTGAGGATAAGAAGGATCTAGAGGCAAGAATGCTGCGCCCGCTTTCATGATGCCCATCATCGCGACCAGCATATTACAGTCGCGCTCAAACAGCACACCGACAATATCGTCGCGCTTTACACCTTCAGTGATCAACCTTGAAGCTATCGCATCGCTTTGTTCAACCACTTGTTGGTACGTTAAAGATTGTCTTTGAAGGCCATTCTCGACTTCAACGTTAGAGACTAACGCCTCATCATTTGGGTGCAGTAACATCTGTTTTGTAACCAAGTCGGTAAAAGGTTCAAATGCCCATGGCTCCGGTTGGCGGTCAAACGACCTAAGTTCACGCAACTGATCTTCAGCTAATTCAGATAATCGGCCTAAATCTTCGGCTAAGTGTCCCACTAACTGAGTTAAATAATGTCGATTAGTTGTACAAAGCACTTCAACCTGTTGAGACGTAAATTTACTTTCGTCGTACGCGAAAACAATGCGAAGTGAGTCACTCGGCAAAATTGCTAAGGTTAACGGGTAATGAGTAAATTCATAGCTTTCAGGTTCGCCGATACTAAACTCGTCGTTACCTTTACTATTCAGAAGCGCTTCATCTAACGGATAGTTTTCGAAGACCACCAAGGTGTCGAATAAGTTCTCTCCTGACCAACCCGTCTGCGCTTGGATATCAGATAACGATGAATAACTGTACTCACGTTGTTCACTTGATGAGGTTTGAATATCCAACAACCATTCGGATACTCGCTTTGAAAGGTCAACTCGCTGCGCAATAGGCAAGGTATTAATAAACAAACCAACCATAGAATCACTATGAGCGAGCTCTGTTGGGCGCCCCGCTACCGTGTTTCCAAATACTGGAGTCTCTTGCCCTGTGAAGCGATTCAATGTCAGTAACCAAGCCGCTTGCGTTAGCGTATTCAACGTCACACCAGCTTGGCTTAGTTTAGGTAACCATTCGCTGATAACCTCTGATGAATAATCATCATTGTATCGATGGAAACTAGACACCTTGGGATCCGATGCCTCAGGTTTCGATTGTCCAAAGGATTCTGCTAAACGCGTCGGCGACTCCATACCTTGGAGGTAATTCTGCCAATACTCATTAGACTGGCTTTTGTCTTGGCGTTGGGTCCAGGCCAGATAATCAGAAAACTCACCTTTAACCGGAGTAATAGCACGACCTTGGTACAAGGCGAACAAATCACTGAGTAGCACCCCCGTACTCCAACCGTCCATTAAGATATGGTGAATCGTGAAAATACACTGCACTTGATGGTCGTGAGTTTGAATGAAATCAACACGCCATAAAGGTTTTACCTTTGAACGCTCGACAACTTGCTCTAATTGAAAGCCACCCTCAACCCTTAGTTGCTTATATTCCTCAATATCAAATTGGCTGCGCTTACGAACATCCAACACCTCATAGTCCAAGCCAAGTTCTGCCCATTCCGCGAGATAAGCGTTTCCATCAAATGAGAACAACGTTGAACGTAGCATTTGGTGTCTTTGCATGACACCTTGCCAAGCTTCTACCATCTTTGGCACATTGACATTGTTAAAAGGCAATGTGATTTGATTGACGTAAGTGCTGTCACTATCAGAGAGCTTCGCGTGGAAATACAGGCCTTGCTGTAACGTTGATAACGGTAGAATCGTGCTAGGTAAATCGGCAGCGGTACTCACACACCCGCAAAGTTGCTTAAACTGGATTTGAGATAAATCGACCAATGGTGCATCGGCTTTCGTTAATATAGGGCTGGCTTCTATAAACAAGTCATGTAAACGTTCGATACTGCTGTCAAATGCCGCGTGTAAAACATCAATTTCAAATTCATTGAAACATCCATTGTCTAATTCGATATCCCACAATAATGCTTCTTTGACCACAGACGCATTGATCACAATGGCTGCGTCTGCGGTGTTAGACTCATCTCTCCACAGGCCTGTGTTAGTCACCTCTACTGCGTCATTAATCTGTTGAGCCGCATTACCAAGATAGTTGAACAGCACATCCATTTCGCCAACATGAGGCCAAAGGTTTTGTATAACACCAGCGTGGAACGTGACTCCGCCAAGTTGGTCAGCATCAAAGCTGTCTTTTATGGATTTAACCCACTCTTCCAACGAATCAAGAACCGGAATAGCTTGCGGATACAACGAGGTATACCAGCCGACAGTTCGGCTGAGATCGAGTCCAGAGTCCTCGGTAAAACGGCCATGCGATTCGCGATGAATAGTTAACGCTTTACCTTGATTTAACGTGCTTACGGTTAAAGTACTCACAAGGAACACTATTTGTTCTTGTGTAAGACGTGCAAAGCCAAATCCAGCTTTTGTCAGAGCTTCTATTTTTGATAACGGCGTATGCCAGTGTGTCGAAATAGGTTTACCACGTGGCGTGGAATAAAGTGGCTCCTTGGTTTGTTCTGCCCAATAAGCTTGTTGGTCATCAGATATCGACAGTGTATTTAAAGCATTTGCCCAATTTCCTTGATGATACGTCTTTTGCGTAAGTAGATGCGGACCAGAAATACCTCTTGGCTCATATGAAAGCTCTGATGTAGGCTCTGAAACATACAGTTTAACGAGATCTTCGATAATGACTGGCCATGAAAGCGCATCAACCACTAAGTGATGAATAGCGATTAACACTTCACTATTCTCGGCCGATTCATCTAAGCCGTCCATACTCCGTATGCCAACCGCACCTATCACACCGTTGATTAAGTCTATGCTCGTTTGAACTTGGTTTATATTTATCTCGCTATCAAACGAGTGAATCGTAAACTCAACATCGTCTTGGTAATTTGCCGTCATTCCAATTGCGGTATCAGCAGAGAAACGTAATCTAAGCGCATCATGATGTTCCATAAGGCCGCGGAATGCGTGAGTCAATCTTGCTAAATCAAACGGATAGTCCCATTTAAACTGGATATATTGGTTACAACGACTTAACTCAAAGTGTTTGATGTATCTTTGCTGAATCGGCAGCAACGCCACTTCACCTTGGAGTTTGTCTTGTTCAGCTACGACAAGTTGTGCTTCTTCTAAGTTCTCCGCCATATCTTGTAATTTTGGAAAATCGAAGACTTGTCTAGGTGATAACATGTAGCCCTGTTGACGCAGCTTTCCGACCAACTGGAGCGCCATAATCGAATCACCACCTAACGCGAAGAACTGGCTGTTCGCACCAACACTCTTCACTTTAAGTAATTCACACCATACTTCAGCGAGCATTACTTGTCGGTTGGTCTCAAGTGCACCTTGATCACTGCGTATCTCTGTCCAATCAGGAGCAAACAGCTCCTTTCTATCGACCTTACCAGCCGGAGTCAGCGGCAATCTGTCTTGAACAATAATACAAGCAGGTACCATGTAGTCAGGCAATGTTTGCCCTAGCAGTTCAAGCCATTGTGATTCTTCATTTCCATTCGAACTTTGCAATTGAGGCGTATTTGACTGGGCATTGCTTTTTTGAACTTTGTTTAGCTGGACATAGCCTACAAGCTTTTTACCCGTAGGTGATTCGTGATCAACAACAGCACAAAACTCCGCACTAGAGAGCGCTTGAAGTTGAGATTCAATCTCTCCGAGCTCAATACGGAAACCACGGATCTTCACTTGTTGGTCAACACGACCTAAATATTCCATGACGCCATCATCACGCCACTGTACTAGGTCGCCCGTTCGATACATTCTCTCGCCGTTACTTGAAAATGGATCGGGTAAAAAGCGTTCCGCGGTTAAATTAGGCTGTTTCAAGTACCCTTCAGCTAAGCCCACTTCTGAACCAATATACAGTTCTCCACTGCAACCGAACGGTACTTGGCTTAATTCAGAGTCAAGTACATACAACTTCCTATCACCTACTGGTGTTCCAATCGGTGCATACGCGCTGTTCATTGTATCGTCGGCATACGCTTCCCAAATCATCGGCGTGATCACCGTTTCAGTTGGGCCGTAGCCATTGATGATTCGTAGCGGCGCTAACACATTTTGAATACGATCAAAGGTCTCGCGGGTGAAGGCTTCGCCACCTAAAGTAATAGAACGTAATGACAGTGCAGGCTTCGTCGCTTCAATCCAATCGAGTAGCGGGCCTACATAGCTCGGAGGGAAACAAGCAATAGTGACTTTTTCTTGCTGCAATACATCGCAGGTTCGTTCCGCAGTCCATAGCTCTTGGTCCCGAATCACTAGTTTTGAGCCAAACGCTAATGGCACAGTCCAACGCTCAACGGCACCATCAAAGCTGATGGAAGCGAAATGTAGTTCTACGTCCTCTTCGCTCATGCCATAGCGCTGGCCTATGGTCTGAACGTGCATGCTCAAACCTTCATGCGATATGGTGACGCCTTTTGGCTTTCCCGTTGAACCAGAGGTATAGATGATATAAGCCAGTTCTTCTGCCAACGGGCGATTAAAAGAATTATCTGAAGGAAAGCTCGCAAGCTTTGCATTCTCAATACAGAATTGAGTGACACAGTTACCTCCACTCAAGACGTCTCTACATCTATCGTTAGATTTTGAGTGAGTGAGAAGTAATTCTGCCCCGCTGTCTTCCAACATGAAGCTTAATCGTTCCGTTGGATAATCAGGGTCTAATGGTAAGAACGGCGAGCCAGCTTTCAAAACTGCGATCATAGAGACGATCATATCGACACCGCGTTCCATCATCACACCGATTGGTGATTTGCCCGCTGTGCCTTGAGATAAAATAGAATGCGCTAATTGGTTGGAGCGAGTCTCTAGTTCTAGGTAGCTCATTGACTCGTTTTGGTGTTTTAACGCAATGCTGTTCGGGCACTTAAATGCTCGTTCAGTCACTAAGTCAGTGAATGGACGGTATTGCCATAAGTGGTCACCTGAACCATATTGATCAATTAATCTCATGTCTTTACTTGATAAAGCATTAACTGAGGCGACAGCAGCGTTAGGTGATTGAACAATGGTCGCTAAATTAATCTTAAAACTTTCGATAAATTTAGTAATAAACGGTCGGGTAAACTTCTCTTTTGCATAGACAAATCGCAGCGGAGCATCACCTTTATTGATGACATCCAACACCAACTCAAACGGTGTTTCTAATACTGGAAACTCTTCAAACTCAGCAAACACTCCGTTGGTGTTAATCGATAATTTGTCACCATGATTTCTAAAATTTAAAGCGGTTGTCGGTAGCGGTAAATCGCCCACTAGCGCCTCTAGCGGCGTGCTTTCAAATGCGAGCGATGCTTTCATAGAAGCGTGGGTATTATTGACTAGCTGCGACAACGACATTTCAGCATCAATGCGATAGCCCATCACGGCACTATTCACATAGAAGCCTACCGTTCTTCGGTTCTGAGCATTACGGTTTAGCGCTGGAACACATATAGAAGGATGAACATTGGAAGAGTACTGGCGTAACGTTAGCATCATTGCCGACGCTAACACCTCAAACTTAGTCGCGCCTAGCTCACTCCCTAACAGCTTGATCGAATCATTGATCTCTTTAGATAAATGAACAAGTTCATGTCTTGCCCCATAAGTGTCTTGCGACTGGTCATTCAGGTTTGATAACGACAGCGACTCTTCACCGATAAACTGATTTTCTATCCATGCCGCTTTCTGTTGCTTATAGATATCAGACTTTTCTGTACTAGCCTGCTCAGCTGCGTAATC
Source organism: Vibrio lentus (assembly GCF_030409755.1). Classification (NCBI taxonomy): domain Bacteria; kingdom Pseudomonadati; phylum Pseudomonadota; class Gammaproteobacteria; order Vibrionales; family Vibrionaceae; genus Vibrio; species Vibrio lentus. The sequence goes on along the minus strand of NZ_JAUFQE010000002.1, from coordinate 1,082,650 downwards.
AAGATAACTTTGAACCTCTTTTCCACTGTAGGCTTTGCCTGCAACTGAGTTGACTAGCATTTTAATTTTGATTTGGAATGACCAAGCATCAGTAACGATGTGATGAGTGGCAAGCAACACAGCGAAGCGATCTTCACTGACTTGATAAATACAACAGCGAGCAAGATTGCCTTCCAATAAATTAAACGGTTGTTGCCAACGTTTGCGAGCATCTTGATTAATAACTTCAACCGCATCCGAGCCACCCTGCATGTCAATACAATCATAATCAACAGGACTAAAAGGCAAGACGCGTTGAGCCGATTTTCCCTCAATTTCGGAAAACTGACTTCGTAATGAGGGAAATGCCGACACCATTTCATTTAATGAATGTTGGATCTTTTCAGCGGTGATATCTTTACCTTCAAACCAAAGTAAACCACCCAGGTTATAGGCCAGGCTCATCGGTTGTAATTGCTGAAATAACCACAAGCGTTGTTGAGAGTATGAGAGCGGGTTCCAAGGCGTTACGGAATCCAAAATTTGTTCATCATCCACTGACATTTTTATTACCTAAACATGAAATTTGGTTGCAGAAATCCTCAATTCGCCCGTTATAGGCGAAAAGTACAGGTGCTAACTAAAAGTTAAACGGGTTTAGTGTTCTAGAGCGTCTATCGCGTCGCGTAAACTTTTCGGACGCATATCAGTCCAAACTTCTCGGATGTGCGCAAGACAATGTTCTTTTTTGCCTTTTACACCGACCTCAGTCCAACCATTGGGCACTAAGTGGTAGGTTGGCCAAATGCTGTATTGTTCTTGTTCGTTTATAACAACGGTAAATTCCGTATTTGGGCTATCGATACTCATTCTTTCCTCAACTAACTTTGTTTTATTATGTTTTTGAGCCTAACTCGGCTCTTAAAAACTCAAGCGACAACACTTTCTAGTGCTTGGTGCGCTTGAGCCAAATCCCCTTTACTCAACTCAATAAGATTGCCGGTATCCATTTTGAAAATGCGGTCTGCGGCATCAAAATAAGCGTCATCATGAGTAATCGCGATTACAGTCACCCCACGCTGTTTAAGCAGTGGTAGTAACTGGCGGTAAAACAGCTTTCTAAAGCGTGGGTCCTGATCAGCGGCCCATTCATCAAGCAGAATACAACCGCGTTTTTCGAGAACTGACATCATCAGTGCCAGTCGCTTTCGTTGACCTTGTGAATAGCGAACATCACTCAACTTACCTTGCTGGTGATCGACCTTATGTGCCATTTCAAGACGTACCATCCACTCGTCAATATCTTTGCTATCGATGTCTTGGCCTTCACCATCGACAATTTGATGGAATAGATGAAAATCACTGAACACAGCCGAGAATTGATGGCGATAATCTTGCCAATGTGCTTGAGTCACCTCATTACCATCGACATAAACTTGGCCAGAATGCGGTCGGTAGAGCCCCGTAAGCAAACGAGCAAAGGTCGACTTACCACTGCCATTTCCACCAATAATGAAGATGTGTTCACCGCGTTCTATTTTAAAATCGATTGGACCTACGCTGAATGCGTCGCCATCAAAATCTGAGCGATATCGATAGCTCGCTCCCACGAGTTCTAGTGAGTTGAATACTTTGGTTTTTGCCGATTTTGGACTCAAGCTTCGGTCGGTACTCAACTCTAACGACGACAACTTCTTCATCGAAATATTGGCAGTAATCAAGGTTGGAATTGAACCCACTGCAGACATCAATGGTGTTCTCATAAACAACACAACCAATGCGAATGTAGATGCGACTTCTAACGTCGCCCAACCTAAGCCAGTCGCCAGATAAAAGTTCAAACCAATCAGCGCCAATACCACGGTATTCGCCATGTTTGCAGCAAAACCATTTAGGATATCGGCCTGTGTCACTTGATTGCGGTAACCTTCAGCATTGACTGAAAACGTTTCATCAAAGTAACGCTTAGCTCTGAATGGGTTTAAAGATAGCTCCTTACGACCATCAATTAAGGACTGGTAATCGTGATACAACTTGTCGTCGTACTCACGAACCTGTTTAACGTGTTTAGTGATGCGCGTAACAAGCAGATAGCCAATGACACCGGTTAACGACAGCATTAAAACGCTGACAACAAACAGAGGCATAGACAAAAAAGCCAGGTAGACCAATGCCACCACGGTTAACACCAAGCCATAAATCAGCTCAGGCAAATGTACGAATGCGATAGTGATATTTCGAATGTCAGTATTAAGTGACGCGAGTACCCCTGCACTTCCAACCTTCTCGACTTGTTCTATATCGGTATTCAACAGTTGAGAGACCAATTCACAACGCTTGTTATAAACGAATTTATGTCCCAGCTTATGGAGAGCAACTTGAGCAACGGTGGCTGTCACCAACAAACCAATCAGCAGCAAAGTAAACTGAATTAGGGTATTGGAAAGTGGACCACTGCTTTCAAGTAACTTATGCTGAATAAACGCAATCACGCCCACGCTCAAGAACGCACTCGCAATACTCAATAAGATCACGAACAACAGTGACTTTTTCTGTTTTTCAGCCAGCAATAGGATCAATCCCATTTCATATACACCATTCAATTAATTATTATTGTGATTATCATTATCAATAAAGAAAAAGATAAACCCGTATAAACCAAGTACGATAATCTTGTTGTTTAGTCTTGGCCTCTAGAAGCTCAACCCGTTAATTCAACAGACACCCGTTACTAGTGTTCAGTAATCGCGATAATTAACGACAAGGACTACAAGCGACTGCTATAACCTTCTTAAGCCCCACATCAAGTACATGCCACCGATAATCGAAGCCACCAATCCTGCTGGGATCTCTTGTGGGTAAAGCCACTGTCTACCAAGCCAATCCGAGAACAACATCAGTGCCATACCAATTAACGAAGAACAGATCAGGTGCTCTTTAGCACGGCTATAACCAAATAATCTCGCCATGTGTGGAGCCATCAAACCAATAAAGCTTAATGGACCAACTACCAGCGTTGCGCTCACGGTTAAACATGCCACCAGCACCAACAATAGAATTCGAGATCTTGATACATTGATACCAAGAGATTGGGCACTCGCCTGCCCTAATGGCAACACATCCAACCATCGCGCACAGAGAAAACCTAACGAGATAAATACAACCGAAGATATCAGTAACGGCACGAGAGTTACCTCGGTGACGTAATACGTTGAACCTGCCAACCAAGCCAGAACTTGATAACTTCTTGGATCACCGCCTGCCAATACAAAACTTTGCACAGCGTTCATCAGTGCCGTTATCGCAACGCCTGTTAATAGTACTCTTTCCGGTTGGAAGCCCGACTTTTGGTTAAGCACAACAATGATGCCCAAAGTACAGACCGCGCCAATAAAGCCACCGACATAAAGGCCAACCACGCTGCTGCCAAAGCCCGCAAAGATTGCGATAATCAAACCTAATGCCGTACCAGAACTGATACCAATCACTTCTGGGCTGGCCATTGGGTTGCCACTCAAACGCTGAACGATCGTACCAGCGACTGCCAACATGCTGCCCGCTAATGCCGCTGCCGTTAATCGAGGTAAACGCCATTCGAGCATTGCCCAATCTTGAGTTTGAAATAACCAACGCCAACCTTCAGTTTGTACAGAGAACAAACTAAACACGACCAGCGACATCGCAATAAACAAGCTGGCCAATACCACTGAATGCTTGTTTAAGCGAGAAGCTACTTTCTTATGACGCGTTAATACAGTTTGTGTTTGTGACTGACTTTTCATGGACAACTTGGGCAGCAACCACAACAACAGTGGAGCACCTAACGCAGCCGTTGCAGCCCCTGTCGGGACAAACATAGACATGATGCCCGGCAACTGTTGAATAAGCAGATCGGTAAGGCTTAACAACAAGCCACCTAACAGCATAGATACCAATAATTTAGGCACTAAACGGTGCACACCCATCAAGCGTGCTAAGGCAGGGGCTGCTAAACCAACGAATCCAATAACACCAACAGCACTCACAACCCAAGCCGTCAGCAAAACCGCCAAACCGAGACAAGCGACTCTTAATTTTGGTAACGAAACACCTAAGCTCTTAGCGCCCTGTTCTGATAACTTAAGCAAGCTCAGTGGTTTTACGAACAGAAACGCCATGAGAGTCGCAATCGCTAAGCGTGGAGCCAAGTACTGAACATCTTCCCACCCGGTTTGAACCAATGAACCTGCGCCCCAAATCATTAAGCCATTCAGTTTGTCTTGGTTCATCATTAACAAGACAGTACTCACAGCGCCAAAATAGAGGTTCACGACTAAGCCAGAGACAATCACGACGGTTGGAGATAAAGCACGTCGCCAAGACAAAACAAACACCAAACCAATCGTAGTGACGCCACCAACAAGTGCCACCAACGAATAAGACCACTCTAAAAGCCAAGGGGCATAGAGTGTCGCTAACATAAGTGCAAAGCTCGAACCGCTCGCGACACCTAACGTAGACGGTGAAGCCAAAGGGTTTCTGAGCACCTGTTGCATCAAGACACCCGCCACTGCCAACGCTGCGCCAGATAACAATGTAGTGAATAACCTCGGCCACCAAGCCAAATGCAGTTTCACTGAGTCAGGAGAAGTAAAATCAGCGGTCCACAAGCTAGAAAGTCGGCTCAATCCGAACTGAGAGACAGATAAGTGTTGCCCAATTAGAGCCAATGTAGAAACCATTAAAAGAGTCAAAACACCAAACGAGAGAGCTCTCATAGCACGCCTCCTTGGTTCAATTCAGAAACAATGAACCTTGCAAAGCGTGTTGCAGAAGGTATCGCCCCGAAGCTCCACACCGCTGGTACTTGTAGCGCGGGATAACCCGACTCTTTCACAATGTATTGCCAAAACTGATTTGCTTTAAGGCTCTCTTCAGTCCCTGCTGGCATTGGCGAAATAATCACGATTTGACCTTTAACGCCAATAAGCTGATCGACACCAACCAAGCTGTAACCCCAAGCGTTGGTTTGCGCCTTCCATGCTGATTCAAGGCCAATCTTGTTTACTGAAGCTTTGTATAGGCTGTTATCCCCAAAAACGCGAACGTGATTAGTGTCCATGAATTGCACCATCAACATTGCAGGCACATTGTTTGGTAGCTGAGTACCTAAACGACCCATTTCAGCATTCGCTTTCTGAATCAAAACTTCAGCTTGAGATTGTTTTTCAGAGACCTTTGCTAACTTTCGGGTAACCGTTTCTAACGCTGACCAATCGACATCACCGCTTCGGTACAAACCAATGGTCGTGACAGGGGCAATTTTGCTGAGTTGAGTCTCCAGCGTTGAAAACATTGGAGAGAGTAATATCTTGTCCGGTTTGAGCTCATGAATGCGTTCAAGGTTTGGCTGTGTTCGTAAGCCGACATCCGCAACAGTTGACGGGATTTGAGGAGACTTTACCCACGAGTTGTAATCGGGAATTTGCGCTACCGCAATAGGAGTAACGCCCAATGCCAAAAGCGTTTCAGTGTGAGTCCAATCGATGGAAACCAATCGAGGTCGATCGTCATCATTCAACTCAGACGTATCTTGATTAGCTGACGAAAGTGGAGAAAACACCAGTAAGCTAGAGATAACAACACTTGAGATAAGAGTACGAGTGACGTGCGAGCGATGTAATATTGATTGGAAAGACTGTTTAAGCATCATGCTGGCTCCAAATCACCAGGCATCGCGACTGGGTAACCCGCAGAGTGTTGAGTAATGTGCATAGGCACACCATAGATATCTTTCAATATCGACTCTTTGAACACCTCATCAACCTCGCCTTCAACTAATAGCTCGCCACTATGTAAGGCAATAATGTGGTCGCAGAAACGTGCAGCCATATTGATGTCGTGTATCACGATGATCACGCCAATCTCTAATGTTTCACTCAGGCGCTTAATCAATGTCAGCATTTCAATCTGATGGCCGATATCGAGCGCTGCTAAAGGCTCATCGAGCAAAAGGTATTTGGTGCGTTGAGCCAACAGCATCGCAAGCCACACACGCTGGCGTTCACCACCCGATAAGGTATCCACTAAACGATCAGCGTATTGCGTTGTGTTGGTAAGTTGCATCGCTTCTTCAACGTATTGCTTATCTTTACTTGAAAGTCGACCTAATAAGCCGTGCCAAGGGTAGCGACCAAAGCTCACCAGGTCTTTGCTGGATAAACTGTCGGTTGCAGGTAAATGTTGAGGTAAGTAAGCAATTTGCTGTGCGAAGTCCTTATCAGACCATTTAGCGACCGCTTTATCTTTCAGGAAAATATCGCCTGAAGTGGCGTGCTGTTGCTTCGCTAGCAACTTTAATAAGGTCGATTTCCCCGAGCCGTTATGCCCAACCAAAGCGTAGATTTTTCCTTGCTCAAACGACACATCAAATGTCTTGAGCAATTGCTTATCCCCTACGCTAAAACCGAGTCCCTTTGCTTCGAGCATATCTTCAACCTTAAAACACATCATTCACTAAAAAATTAATGAAATACGAACATATTCATAAAATCATTAACAGACAAACATTTATACACTTGCGAAAACTCTAATGCAAACGATTTTCATTTAGATTAAACTATATGCCATACGACCTTTTCCCCTATTTTTTAGTGGGTTAGAGTCCTTACCATGAATAATGGATGCTTATTATTGATTATTCACCTTGTTGCAAAATGGTTAAGCTAATGATGAACAACACCTTTCGTCCACTACCAACGGATCATCCATTTATTGTGGCCGAATTTAACTTTCAAAAAGAATGTATCTGTAAAGCTAAGGGGATTGGAATCCATGTTGCGCAGTTTGATCAACAAAGCTTTGACGACGATTTGTTTTATATAACAAACGTGTACTGCCCTATCGCGATCTCTCAATCGGTCGACAAAAGAAAGGCGGAGTATTTTGCGGGACGTTATTTAGTCGCGAGGGAATTAAAAAGTCTGGGCTTTTCACATAAGTCCCTTGAACCGAATGTCGACCGAAGTCCACGTCTGCCAAATGGTGTAATGGGTTCTATTTCCCATAGTAACAACTTAGCCACTGTGGCAGTTTTACCTTCTTCTCATGTGAACAAAGAAAACATTGGGGTCGATATACAACACCGAATTTCCCATGAAGTTTGTGATGATATCGAGAACATGGTCGCGACCGTACAAGAGGTCGATTTGGTGGTGAGGTATGGATTAACTCGGGCTGAAGCTGTGACATTGCTGTTTTCGGCTAAGGAGGCTATTTACAAAGCATTGGCTCGCTTTGTTTCAAGAGGACTAGATTTTAAATCAGCAATATTGATCGCGATTGACAAAAACACAGTTCAATTCGAATTGTCCAAAGATATCACTTCGCAGATTTCCGATTCAGAGAGTCATAATTTAAACGGCGATAAATCGGAGAGTATAATTTGCCAATACGACCATTTAGCACAAGAGAACGCATACCTGACGGTGTGTTACTACTCGACAGATACATAACGACTATTCTGTTTGAATCTAAAACGAAACGCTCACGACGTGATGATTGGGTTCGGTTTCAATCTCGACGATTGACCAACCAAGAGAAAGGTACAAAGGCGCAATATTGGTGTAGGCGTACAACTTAGACGTTGAATCTTTCGAGGGTTGGGATTGATAATAGTCTGGCATTTGTTCAACAGCTCGTTTAATCAATTCACTCGCAATACCTTGGCCGCGCCATTGAGGTTCAACAAACACGGCGTTGATCCACACAACATCCCGCACTTGATGAGGTTCCTGAAAATGGGAATATGCCAAGCCACCAATGACCACATTATCGCGAAGTACTGTTATTACTGGGGGAAGTTGCACGCTGTCTTTATACGTATCTTTCAACTTGAAATCAGACCATTCGCTTTGAAATAAGCCTTCTAATTCACTCCAATAAGGTGAACTTTCATCACAGTTTCTAAAGATTACTTTCTGCATTTCTTCCATCCTTTGAAAGGGTAATTTGGCCATCCTAGCCTTGGTTTATATCAGTGTAGATAAAGCTACTCTTCTTCTTCGTAACTGTCGGCTGGGTCTTCATTGATTTCTTCGCCACACCCCAAGCATTCGGCTTGCAAATCCGTTGGCATCACAATAATCAAACCACAATGCGGGCATAAATCACCTTGTTGAAACATCCTGTTATTCCTTCTACGTCACAGCTATTGCTTCGGATACTTTTGCTTACTCGCTTCTAACCAATCATGAATAACTTGGCGAGCAGACTCGGATGGCGGTGCATTTCGTTTCCCACAAATCTGGTCAATTTCAAACGGAAAGGCTTTGCTTGGAACACGACGTAAGCCAATGGTTAAGCGCTGAGGCTTGAGCATTCGAAATACCACATAGCGGTCGCTCATGATTCGATTGTGATAGACGCCAATACAATGTTTTTGTTCCACGCCCTCTTGTTCAAGGTCGTAGTAATCAGTAAGCGGATGAATATTGTCATTACCGAGTAAAGGAACTGGATAAGGGATGTCCATGTCCACAGGCCGATTTCCTTCTAGACGGCGTAACTGACGCTGTTCTGTCCATCTATCATGCAGTTGCTCAAACATAGCAAAGGAATTTTGACTGGTGATGGCGCGCAATGGATCGTCCATCTCCAAATCTTGACCCAGTAAAATCGCGTCTTGGAACATAGCCATCTTTGAAGGCGCATTGAGCCTTCCCTCTTCAACCATTGCAATACCTAATCGACTGCCGGTTAAAAACGGATGAACCTGATCCAAACGCAGCGCTGTATAGCCTACTTTAGAGTAATGTTTGAATTTGAGCACACGCCTTTGCAGCGGTTCGAGAATTCGAACAATGTGGTCAAGCTCATCTCCAACGTTATAGTTAAGCTCTAGCTTATCGATAAATTTGAGCGTCGCTTTACTTCCGTCTAAGCCCAGTTTGGCTAAGATTCTCTTTTGTCCTAGGCGACTCAGTTCCAATGCTTTCTTGTTATCGACACTGTGTTTCATGCAGATTAACGCCAAGATAACCGGCCTTAATTCAAGCAGTTGAGCCGCCTCATAAGTGTTCGCAGCCAACCAAAGCATTTGATATTGATACTCGGGAAAATCATCGGTGATTTCACGATAACGATCAGGTAACGAATCTAACCAACGGCCATTTACATCAAATTGTTCAACAAGATTGAGGCTTAAACCAATACCACCGTCGAGCGGCCGTCTACCATCTTCAAACACATGAAAGCCCACGAGCTTTTGCGACCAATCACTGATCTCAATATCGTAGTCAAAGCCTAATGTGCGAGTGGGAATGGTAAGTAATGCTGTCATTGGTGCCTCTTTGTTAGTGGCGCGTTGAACTGTCGAGCCTATCTACTAGCATAAGCTAACGCTCGAACCACTATAACAACCTTTTGTAAATTTCTTATCAATCAAAGCGATATAAATACGAGAGTACTTAGAAGATCTTTGAATGATGATTTTACGCAATATGAGACCTCTTCGATATCATTTACTTAGAGAGAAACTATGCTTGTAACATCACTAATAACAAGAGGCTTTAATTATGGAATACCGACATATTCTGGTCGCACTTGAAATGTCTGATGACTCGAAAATACTCATTGATAGAGCAACCTTCTTCGCGAACAAACTAGAAACGGAACTTTCGTTTGTTTATATCGACGGTACTCACGGAGAAATCTACCCAGAACTCGTTGATATTCAGCAAAATAATGGTGACTTACCTGTCAATGATGATGCGATAAAACACTTAAGAGAGTTTGAGGCTTACGCTAAACAGCCAGTTCAGCATATTTTCGTAGGTACAGGTGATTTGAATGATAAACTCAAGGATGCCGTGAAAACGCACAACATTGACCTAATGCTTTGTGGTCATCACCACGATTTTTGGCATAAGATCATCTCGCACTCAAAGCAATTGATAGACTCTTCTCCCGTCGACATACTCGTCGTTCCTATGGACTAGAGCTTCTAGAGACCCACGGTTCCTAAAAACTGTCGCTCTTAAAAAATAGCTGTTTTGGCTTATAAAGCCAGGCTTCATTAGCCAGCCTCTATCGGTATTATTGGTTGGCTTACATCCCCTCTTATTTACCCCAATCCAACTATCCCCCATTTGCTAAGTTCATTTGTGATCTTGTCGGCTTATCAACTCGTAAGCGTCTAATAATTAACAAATCACGAGTGTAAGTAATGAAAAAGATTGGTCTCTATCTTTTTACAAACGACTTAAGAATCAACGACAATCAATTGTTCCATTACGCTGCACAGAGCGTCGATAAGCTCATTTGTGCGATTGTCGAACCCACTTTGGTTCGTTTCTCTGCTGATTTCGCGCAAGAGCAAAGTTATGGCGCGCATCGCCAGACCTTTGTTTCACAATCGATAGACAATTTAGATTCGAATTTAGTGAAGCTTGGGCAGAAACTTGTCGTGATTCACAGTAATCATTTAGAACCAGACGCAGCCGAGCAAACACTCAGCCAAATCATTGCTACACAGCTCGTCACCCACTTTTTCGCCAATGCACACTGCGGTCACGAAGAGCGACGATTGATTCATTCACTACAAAGCCGTCACCCTGGTTTAATAACATGCTTGCCACATCACTCGACCTTGTTTGACTCACATGAGCTGCCGTTTGAATTATCAAAAGTCCCGAGCTCGTTTACCAAATTTAGAAAGCTAGTCGAACACTTGGACATTAATGGCGGCGAGACGGTTATTGCACACCTTCCACCAGCAGTGACATCAACACCAACACCAGTATCGGCAATCCCACTATTCAGTTCATCAAATGATGAAAGCGCAGCAACAAACGATTATTTGGGTGGCGAAGACGCAGGACTAGCACATCTAGATAACTACTTCTCACATGATTACGCTCTTGACTACAAGCAGACTCGAAACGCATTTGACGGCATCGAAAACTCAACCAAGTTTTCGCCGTGGTTGGCACTCGGCTGCGTTTCGCCTAAAACGATTTATAGCCATTTGAAGCAGTTCGAAACCGAACATGGCAGTAACGATTCAACCTATTGGATCTACTTTGAGTTGTTGTGGCGCGAATATTTCTATTGGAAATGTTTATCTCTGGGCTCATCGTTATTCGGTGATTCTTCAAAACAAGAACTCAACACCCCAAACTCCTCAGCAACGTCGAACTTGAATTTAGCCAAATGGAAAAGTGGCAATACCAACTACCCGATTGTCGACGCGTGTATGCGCCAACTTAACGAAACAGGCTACATGTCTAATCGAGGAAGACAGCTGGCCGCTAGCTGTTTGATCTACGAACTAGGGATCGATTGGCGACACGGCGCAGCCTATTTTGAGAGCCAACTTATCGACTATGACGTGGCATCAAACTGGGGTAATTGGGCTTACATAGCCGGAGCCCTGAACTCTCAGGTAAACACCCAAACCAACAAACAAAAGAATGCCAACCAAGCACAACCCAAATCACACCATTTCGACTTGGCTAAGCAGACCGATATGTATGACCCAGACCATATATTCATCAACAAGTGGAATGCGAGCAGCAAAGAACCTGTCTTAACTAACAATCAGGATGTGTTATGAACTTCAAAACCGTGCGCCTTGTCTTAGGCGACCAACTCAATGTCCAGCACTCCTGGTTTCAACAGGTTGATGACGACGTCATTTATATCATTGCCGAACTCAAGCAAGAGACTGACTACGTTGCATCGCACATCCAAAAAGTGGCCGCTTTTTTCTCTGCGATGGACTACTTTGCCGACGAGCTCAAACAACAAGGTCATCAGGTACTCCACCTAACTCTGGATGACACGACTCAATTTGAAAATCTCGATGCTCTATTGCAACACTATGTCCACGAGTTTGCTGCTGAAAAATTTGAATACCAACAGCCAGACGAATATCGACTTCTCCAACAATTGGCAAAGCTGAAGTTAACTGGGGTAACCAAAGGCTGTAGCGATTCCGAGCACTTCCTGTTTCCGTTTGACGAGATTGAAACCCAGTTTCCTAAAGACAAACACATCATGATGGAACACTTCTATCGTCGAATGAGAAAGCGCTTTGACATCCTGCTCGACGATGGCAAACCGGTTGGCGGAAAATGGAATTACGATGCAAACAATCGCAACAAACTCAAGAAGCAAGACATCGACAACTTGCCGCAACCATTAATGTTTTCCAACGATATTTCTGAGATTTTAAAACGCATCGAGCGTCATCAAGTTCAAACCATTGGTGAAGTTGGTGATCAGTTATTATGGCCAGTCAACCGAGCGCAAAGTCTTTCTCTTCTTGCTCACTTCTGCCAAGTCTGTTTGCCGCTATTCGGCCAGTTTCAAGATGCAATGACGACCGAGCATGATTCAAAATGGAGTTTGTATCACAGTCGCCTCTCCTTTTCGTTGAATAGCAAACTGCTAAGCCCCCAAGAAGTGATTGATGCAGCGCTGTCGGCTTATCAGTCCTCTTCTAAGCCAAACGCACCCACTATCGATATTGCGCAAGTTGAAGGGTTCGTACGCCAAATTCTAGGTTGGAGAGAATACATACGTGGCGTTTATTGGTCGAACATGCCTGCTTACGCCAACAAAAACCACTACGCAGCAGACCGTCAGTTGCCTCATTATTTTTGGGATGGGCAAACCAAGATGAATTGTATGAAGCACGCGATTGATCAATCCCTCGAGTTTGCTTATGCCCACCACATTCAAAGGCTTATGATCACCGGTAACTTCTGCTTAATTACAGGTATTGCCCCGGATCAAGTTGATAGCTGGTACCTTGGTATATACGTTGATGCGATTGAATGGGTCGAAATGCCGAATACGCGAGGTATGGCACTTTTTGCTGATGGCGGGATCGTCGGAACCAAACCATACTCTGCCAGCGGTTCTTACATTAGTCGCATGAGTGATTACTGCAAAGGCTGTCATTACCAAATTAAAGAGCGCAGTGGCGAGAGTTCTTGTCCATTCAACAGCTTGTATTGGCGCTTCATGAACAAACATCGCGAGGCCTTAAATCGCAACCCTCGAATGGGGATGCTTTATCGCTCTTGGGACAATATGGATGAGCAAGACCAACAAGCGATACTCGACACCGCAGAACAACGACTGACTAACTTGGAGAACTTATAATGGTGGAACAACTCAGATTACACATATTGGTCATTGGTGGCAGCGGCGGTATTGGTTTTGCCGTGGTTAAGCACCTATTGTCTGAGCTGTCTCGCTTTGATTTTCTCGATGTCCATGTCGACGCGACTTATCATTCACAACGACCAGAATTGGAAGATAACCGTTTAAATTGGCACCAAGTAGATGCCACCAACGAAGCTGATATTGAACGACTAAGCACTCAATTCGAGCGATTGGATTGGTTAATAAATTGCGTGGGTATGCTTCATACGCCAGACCTTGGCCCAGAAAAGAATTTGTCCTCTATCGACCCAGAATTCTTTCTGAAAAACATCTCGGTAAACACCCTACCTAGCTTATTATTGGCCAAGCACTTCACGCCGATTCTTAAAGCCAGTGACAATCCAAAATTTGCTGTGGTATCAGCCAAAGTCGGCAGCATTTCAGACAACCGATTAGGTGGATGGTATAGCTATCGCTCATCCAAAGCCGCACTCAACATGTTCATCAAAACCATGTCGATTGAATGGCAACGCACATTGAAGAAAGGCACAGTGTTGGCGCTCCACCCTGGTACAACCGACACCGCTCTATCCAAGCCCTTTCAGACCAATGTGCCCCAAGGTAAGTTGTTTGAGTCTAGTTATGTAGCTCATCATTTGGTGGACATCATTCGAACCGCTACTCCGGATAAAAGCGGTCATTTCTACGCGTATGATGGTGAGCAATTGACTTGGTAGGGAGGAATAGCAATCGCTGGCTTTGATGAATAGTAAAATTTGATGAGTGGTAAAAATAGAAAACCCAACAAAGCTATGGCTCTGTTGGGTTTAGTAGTAAACGCGAAGCTGTTGGTTGAAACTAAAGATGTCGTTTCAACGAAGGACTCTCTGAGGATTCAATTAAGGATCAACACTGATCATTACTTTACTATTACCGCTACTCAGCCCAGTTGAATTTACTCTCGTCGACGCCTTCTTTTTCTTCCTTAACGCGCTCACGTCGGCTTTGCTCTTCAGCGCGGGCGGCGTCAATTTCTTGCATGATGGCATCAATATCTGCCAAGGCGTCACTTTCGGTAAACTCACCCGTGAGTTTGCTATCCGGCTTCAAATCACCCTTCTCAAACAGTGCCCACATTTCCTTAGCGTACTCAGTGGTCGCCAGTTCAGGGGCAAATTGCGCGTAATAGTCACGGATATTATTAACATCACGAGTCAACATCCACTCGGCATTGTTGTTCGCAGAAGCATCGACCGCTTGCGGCAAATCGATAATCACAGGACCATATTCATCAACCAATACATTGAATTCAGACAAGTCGCCATGAATTAAACCAACGCAAAGCATCTTAACGACATAAGTCATCATCACCGCATGATCTTCAATCGCTTGTTCAGGCGGCATCACCACATCATTCAATCTCGGAGCGACATAACCTTCGTCATCAGTGACCAACTCCATCAGCAGCACGCCATCAAAACAGCCATAAGGGACAGGCACACGAACGCCTGCTTCTGCCAGCTTATACAAGGCATCCACTTCTGCACTTTGCCATACTTTTTCTTGTTGCTCGCGACCGAAACCAGAGCCTTTTTCCATCGCTCTAGCGCGGCGGCTATTGCGGACCTTTCGCCCTTCTCGATATGCCGTTGCTTTTTTAAAGCTACGTTGGCTTATTTCCTTGTACACTTTGGCACAACGGATCGTATCACCACAGCGTACTATGTACACTGACGCTTCTTTGCCACTCATGAGTTGGCTTTTCACCTCGTCGACTAAACCATCGTCAACTAAAGGCTGTATTCTTTTAGGTATCTTCATGTCGTCTTTATACATGAGTTACCTGACAGATAAAATATTAACTCGTTAAATGAGTGGTTATTCTCAATAGATTCTTAAATGAAGGGAGATTATGTGGGTTTTGTCTTGTGGCGACGACAACGTTCAGAGCAATAAATCACCTCTTCCCAACAACGTTGCCATTTTTTACGCCATGAGAATGTTTTGAGGCAAACGGGACATGTCTTGGTGGGTAGATGTGGTTTCTTGTGCATTGCCTCTTCCTTGCCGATGAATCCATTAACCGATTCGTTGAGGAAAGATTTCCTATTACGCTCGTTCGTCGTTTTAGGGAATGACGCCGTATTCTAATCGTTGCTGACTCTAAAGGAGTGGCGGCGGTGTGATTGCTAACAGCCCCCGACTCCGTCATCCTCGAGAAGGAGGAACGACTGAGTCGGGGATCTGCTTATCCAAACGGATTCGGCTTTATCTGAACTGACTCTGCTCAAATTCGACTAAACCCGCTTAATCCAGTTAAGCAATAACCTTGTACTGCTTTTCCATCTCACTCACGCCAAGGCCTGAATGTTTCGTCACTTTAAGTTGCACGGGCACACGCTCTTTCAGTGCTTCAACGTGGCTGATTACGCCAATCATCTTGCCGGACGCATTCAAGTTATCGAGCGCGTTAAGTGCAATATCCAATGTATCGCTGTCTAGCGTGCCAAAACCTTCATCCAAGAACAGTGAATCAATACTGGTTTTGTGGCTCACAAGATCAGATAGCGCGAGTGCCAATGCCAAACTCACTAGGAAGCTTTCACCACCTGACAAGGTCTTGGTATCACGCATCACATCGCCCTGCCATGTATCCAACACTTGCAGTTCTAACCCATCATCGGCTTTACGTTTTAACTCGTAACGACCGTGTAGACGTTGCAATTGCTTGTTGGCCAAGTACACCAAGTTCTCTAACGTTAACCCTTGAGCAAACTTACGGAACTTGTCGCCATTTCTAGAGCCAATCAACGAATTAAGACGTGAGATGTCGTCAAACTCAAGTTGTTGTACTTCGATCTGTTTGAACAAGTCTTGTTGATTGCTGCGGTTTTGGCGATCCGTTTCCAAGTTCGCAGAAATCGCACCAATTTTCGTCGCATGACTTTGCTGTGCATTGGAACAGTCAGTCACGGCTTGTTCTACTTCTTGTAGTGGAAGCTGTTGCCAAGCTTCCGCTTTATCATGACCTTTAAGTTCGACTAGATTCGCTTTGGCTGAATTCAAACGAGCTTGAGCACTAACCATCGCCTCTTCCAGCGTTTTCTTGAGACTTTGCAGTTGCACTGTCACGGCTTCATCCAACAGTGCCGACTCAAACTCATCTTCGGTAGCAAATGGACTTGTCGTTAATGCTTGTCTCCAAAGCGATGTCACTTCAGTCAGAGCGGTCTGTTTAGCCGTTAGCTCGTCACTGTAAGATGTGTGTTTCGTCTGCTCAGTTCGGTTGTCGAGTTCACAACGGTTAAACGCCGTTTGAGCGGCATCGTGTGCGCTGACGGCATCCATCACTTTTTGTTTCATGATGTTAGTTGCGACTTGAATGTCTTGTGTACCAAACAGCTGCGTTCTAGATTCGGTCACTACCGTCAGCTCTTTCGACAGCGACTCAACCTCTTGATTCGCCACCGTGATGTCTTTCGCTAAGGCTTCTAGTTTGTCATCGAATGCTTTCAGCTCAGCATGTTGGCTAATCAACTGCTTATCTAACTCATCATGCTGCTGTTTTGTGGTGAGCCACGTATTAGAAGCTTCAAGCTTTTGAGCAAACCAAGCATCGATATGCGTTAACTCAGGCGCTTCAATTGATGTTTGAATAATGCTTTCTCTAAGCCCTTGCCACTCGGATTCTTTCGCTTGTGCGCATTTAGCAGCTTGATCAATCAATGTGTTCGTTTGTGTAGAAAGATCTGCGAGTCGTTGTTCTGCGAGTACAAGATTAGATAGAGCCTTCTCGACAACCATCGCGGTTGCTGCGCGCTGCTTCTCTGCGTCAAGGTAGGCATTTTTTGCATCAGCCATATTGCGCAGGAGTACGATCGTGTTGTTAAGCTGCTGCTCACAAGCATCAACGAACGACTGCACAACATCGCTATTACCTAAACCTTCTACATTTGGCATATAGATATTGAGTGGGTAATTCTGAGCCAATAACGTTACATTGCTTTGCTCTAGCTTCGCAACAAGGTTTGCCCAATTCACTTTGGCTTGTTCGATATCGGCTTGAGCACGCTGAATTTCATCGTTGAGGCCATTGATGATAGGCACTAATGAATCCAATTGTTGACGATGCTCTGTGCCGTCTTTCTGAATAACAGCTAACTCTTGCTCTTCTCGCTCTTTTTGTGAAACGAGATCAGCGATATCCTGAGATTGTTCAATAGTATGCTCGGTTGAACCGCACAGCGGGCATTCTGAATTTGGCTTCAACGCCGCTCGATACTTCGCTAATTCACCCTCTTGGTCAATTAGGCGAGTTAAACGCTCTAACGATGTCTTATTATTCTGATAACGTTCCACCAGCACTTCACGCTCTTTTATGAGCCTTTCGCTAAGTTGTGTATTAGTCTGCAATTCGACAGATTTAGACGTTATACGCTGAGTCGCCTGAACAAAGCCGCGATTAATATCCACCAGAGTATTGGTATTACGGCTCCAATGCTCAAGCACCTCTTTTTGTGCATTAAGGGTATGTTCATTGGCTTTTTGCTGCAAAGCGTCCCATTGCTGTTTAGCTTGGTTCTCTGCTGAGACTAACTCTGTGAGTGCTTTGTCTTGAGCCAATTTAGAGTCTTTCGCTGCCTGTAACGCTGCTTGCTGAGTGGCCAGCGTGCGCTGTGAAGCTTGAACACTACTTAAAAGTTCCGTGTGTTGACGCTCAAGATCTCGAACCTGAGTCACCTTGATTTGCCATTGACCCAAATACTTCTCAAGCAAGCTATCAGCTTGGTTAGCCGCTAAATATTGTGCCGCGATCTTTTCTTGCTGCTTAATGGATTCAACCGTTTGATTCAAAGAAACTTGTAGCTGACTTTTCTCAACCTGTTGTTGATTAAGCGTATTTACCGTTTTAGAACCCGCTACTTGCTTGTCTTTCAACATCGCAATTTGGTTATCTAACGGTCGAACCTGCTCAATGATCTTCTCTTGATCTTGCTGCTCTTGTTTAGCGACCTCAACCGACTTGATGTGGTTATTGACACTCTCTTGTGCCGCTTTTTTTTCTGTATCTCGCTCAGCTAAACGCTTGGTACTGCTTTCAAGGTTAGCTTGAGTCGTCACAACTTCTTGCCCACAACGCTTTAAATCTTTATGAAGCGGACGCAGTTTTTCAGCAGGCTCGCTATTAGCCAAACGATCTAACGATGGTTGGTTTTCAGCAAGGTTTTCTTGCGCCGTTTTTAAGTCATGATTGCTTGCCGTAATAACCTGTTCGGCTTTACCGACGTCTTTCCACCAGCCTAAATGCGCGTTCCATTCAGTAAGTTGTTCAGTCAAACGTCTCTGTTCAGACTCTAGATGGCCATGTTCTTTGGTCAGCTCTTGAATCTGATCTTCAGAGAGTAAGCTCACGCCCTCAGCCTTAGCTTTTAGGTGGTTGAGTGATTCTTCGCTCGATTTGAAGTGGTCGTAGATACGCTCTGAAATCAGGCTATAAATTTCGGTACCCGTAAGCTCTTCCAATAACTCGGCACGGTCGTTAGCGTTGGCATTCAAGAAAGCAGCAAACTCACCTTGCGACAACATGATAGATTTAGTAAATCGTGAAAAGTCCAAACCGGTCACGGTCTCAACCATCTTAATTTTCTTAGTGAGCTGCGTTTCTAATACAGCATCACTATCAGCATCCGCAAATTCACAGGTTGGTGTCTGCAGCGCACCGTCGTGTTTTCCGCGCGCTCTCTTATGATGAAAATTAGAACGGTAAGTTTTACCCTTCACTTCAAATGCAATCTCAGCGAAACACTCACCGGTACCGCGCGTCATTAGCTCGTTGGTGCCTTTAGCGATACTTTTCAAACGCGGTGTTCGGTGGAACAGTGCCAAACAAATCGCATCAAGAATCGTTGTCTTACCCGCACCCGTTGGGCCGGTGATCGCAAACAGACCATTTTCTGCAAACGGTGACTGAGTAAAGTCGAGCTTCCAACGACCTTTCAGAGAGTTCAGGTTTTCAAATTCTAGGCTTAAAATCTTCATACTCGTTACTCACCAGTCCCTTTGGGCTCTTCTATTTCTTCTTGGCTATCCGCACCGTAAGAGACTTCTTCCATCACTTGCTTGAACTTGATAGTCATTCGTTCTAAACGTGCTTTTTCAGAATCCGTTTCAAACTCTTCTAAAGCAATACGTTTTTCAAACACATCCATCGGAGTTAACTCAGATAAAGTTTCAGCAGACTCTTGCTCTAACCCTTGATTACGTCGCTCTCTCGCCCTTCTCAATTGAAGCACTTCGACATTCAAACCTTCCGTTAGCGCTCGCATGCGCTCTTGCAAATCAGACAAGTAATCCTGAGCTTGAACTTCTATCGACAGCCATACGCTTTGCCCTTCTTCCACACCAATGTATTGGTTTAATTGAGACTCGATTTCGTTCAAATCGCCTTTGATTTCAGCAAGGGGTTGGAATGTTGGGACAGCCAGCTGTGAAATGGTGCGTTCGCTTTCGACAAACTCAACCACACAGACCTGCTTTTGAGATTTAAGCTCATCAAAACTGAGCGGAATGGGTGAACCGCAATAACGAATGTATTCACGTTTCGCGACAACTTGTGGCCGATGGATATGACCAAGGGCAATATAGTCCGCATTAGGGAAACCATCAGCAGCAAAACCATCTAAATTACCAACGTAGATATCACGTACAGAATCAGACTGCTTAACGCCCATTGCGGTTAAGTGACCCGTTGCGATGATTGGCATATTGTCGCTATTTTCAAACGTCGCACGCTTTGCAACAGCGGCGTCATAAACACTTTGATAATGCTGTTTAATCGCGTCACCTAATTGCTTTTGACGCTCAACACCAGTAACGCCGGCTTGGCTGGTCAATACATCGCGAGGGCGAATAAACGGAATCGCACACACCAACGCTTCTACATCGCCAGTTTTACCTTTGAGTTCGACAACCTGAGTCGCGTATTCTTCATTGGTATTGGGAATCACGTCGGCACCCATGTACTTCAGTAATTGCTGAGTTTCTTTGAGCACAGATACTGAATCATGATTGCCGCCCAATAACACTAATTGGCAACCGATCTTATTCGAGTCGACGACAAACTTGTTATACATTTCACGAGCATAACTTGGTGGCGTACTGGTATCGAAAATATCGCCAGCAACAATTATCGCGTCGATGTTGTGATCAGTAACTTGCTCAAGTAACCATTGTAAGAACCGTTCGTGTTCGTTCTTACGGCTTTTATTGTAGAAGTTTTGGCCAAGGTGCCAATCGGACGTGTGAAGGATCTTCATTGTTGCTCACTGGAAGTCGGTAATAGCTTTAATTTACCAAAATACCGATCAACTACCAAATGAGTTAGCATTATTTCCCCGTTTATAAGCTTGTGAAAAACAACTAATTTCGGGCCTTCGAGGATTCGTGCTCAACGTGCCATCAATCGGAACTTGTTATATAAAAAAACCGCTCAAAGTTAGAGCGGTTTTGATGTGTAAATCTAGCTAAGTTGAAACTTAAAGATTGGGGCGATTTAACTGAAGTAAGTCCCACTTGTTGCCGTAGAGGTCTTGGAACACAACCACAGTGCCGTATTCTTCCACTCGCGGCTCTTCGTTGAATACAACGCCATTGGCTTTCATCAACTCATAGTCACGCCAAAAGTCATTGGTCTGTAGAAACAGAAAAACACGGCCGCCGGTTTGGTTACCCACTGACTGTTTCTGTTCTTCATTACTCGCTTGAGCCAATAATAGGTTGGTGCCGTTTGAATTCGGAGGAGATACCTGTACCCAACGTTTCCCACTACCTAGATTGGTGTCTTCGATCAAAGTGAATTGAAGCTTCTTGGTATAGAACTCGATCGCGTCATCATAGTTATCCACGACGAGCGCGATATTTCCGATTTGCTGTTGGATTGGTTCAGACATCTGTATTTCTCGATTTAGACAAAAATAGGATTCTACACACTATGGTTATATTTACGAATCTATTGCCCCATAATTTACAAACCCAAACCCCATAAAAAAGCCCACGTTATCGCTCGACAACATGGGCTATTTCTAGAATTCAAATACTAAGCAATTAGAAGTTGTACGAAGCACCCAGTGTTACTGTGCTGAACGCCACATCTCTGCTGCTCAGACGCACTTTATTGCCATTAACATAAGCGAAATTTTCAATGTTTACGGCGTCTGCTTGCGAGATCAGGCGAAGTGTTAGATTTTCTACTGGCGTGTATTCAACACCAACACCAAAGTGGAAACCTGCGCCTGAATCATCACCGTAAAATGCACCTTTGCTTGAATTTAGATCGACATAGCTCAAACCCGCTAACACAAACGGACGAATTGAGTTATCGAAGGTGTAACCGACATTAGCGGCAACAGACAGAGACGTTGGTGAAAGTAGTTTAGTGCCAAACTTTTCGTAGTCAGCATAATCCGTGTAGCCTAGTTCAATACCAACGATACGGTTAAACTGGTAACCACCGTAAAGGCTGTATCCCATGCTTTCTGCGTCTAAATTGCCACCGCCATCCGTGTCTGAATCTTGATATACGCCAAGGCCAGCACCAATGTATGGACCGCCTTCAATACCAGCAGCAAAAGTAGGAAGTGAAACCAAGCCGACTAGGCCCAATAGAAATGTTGATTTAAGCATGAAAATACCCTTTTTAATTTGTCCTGTAGTAGCGTTGGCCAACCGGAAATCGTTATCCGACACTATTCCAAATGTTGCGCTACCGTTTAAAATACAATAAACAAGCAACTCCTAATGAATAATAAAACACTGTTCATTTACGGAGTGAATAGGAAGTTATCACAACATTTTACGTTCATCAAATGAACAATTGACGACATTCAATAAGTCTTAATTATGAGACTAGGTATTTTAATCAAGTACAAAATGGATAAATCAGTTGCGGAAAAACCGTAAAACTCATGATGACAATCAACCTAACCCGTTAATTTAAAATATCTTATTTTGCTCTATTTCAACTCTCTATATATCGAGTTCTCTTTCGTTAACCTAGCTCCTGATATTAAAAAACTCACACTATCGTCAAATAGAGTGAGTTTATTTTTTATCTAATTTTATTTAGAGCGCTATGCTATTAAAATATATTTCAAGTTATGACTATATATTACTAACGAGCTTCTGCTAGGCTTGCCAAGTAATTGTTCGTTAAATAAAAGCCACTAAACTTCTCGATAAAATCCTCAGGAACGGTTTTGTCGGTCAATCCAGATTCAATCAGCGCCGCTTGCCACTTCTGTACTTTCGGGAAGCCTTCGAGCATATCAAAGCCTGACCCCTCTTTAATTACTGACGCACGGTGCAACAGTGGTAACCAAGCGATGTCGACATTAGAGATATAATCCCCTTTAAAGAATTCTGTATTGCCTAACTTGTTTTCGGCTTTTAGGAAGGCTTTTTGAAGGTTCGTTAAACGTGTTTCAAAAGTCTCTTTGTCTTTACTTCCCATTGTGCCGCATTGTGGCATGTAATGTTTGCTCGCCTGATAAGACCAAGCACGGTCTAATGCTTTCTGCTCAGCAGTTACTTCTTCAATAGGTGAATATTTATCATCTAGGTATTCGACAATCGCGTCAGATTCAAATAACACAGTATCGTTTTCTGTTACTAACACTGGCACTTGACCGTTTGGCGAAATATCTAAGAACCACTGTGGCTTGTCATTAAGTTCAATATATTCAATTTCAAACGGCACATTCTTCATTACGAGAGAACCCATAACACGTTGAACAAATGGGCAATTTTTAAAGCTAATCAATTTAATCATTTTCGACTCCGAATTAGGTTATTAATTTCTGTTTACACCCTTAAGACGAACGCCAGATTCAAAAGACGAAAATTAATTCGTTATTTGTAGAAATAATTAATTACTGAAGTAACTAAAGGTAGTCACTTTAGGTAGTAAGTTTGAATACCTAAATACGGGTGGCTAAGCGATCAGAGATATCGCAATTGACGCCATGATCACTCCAACGACAAACTCCAACACCTTCCAGGCTCGTGGGTTCTTAAACAATGGCCCCAAGAATCGTGCCCCATAACCAAGCGAAAAGAAGAACACAAACGAAGCCGACACAGCCCCTGCGCCAAACAACATTTGATTAGGTTGATATTGCGTTGAAATGGAACCCAACAGGACAACTGTATCCAAATAAACATGTGGGTTTAACCAAGTGAACGCCAAACACATAGCAATCGCTTTAGTTAACGAGTCTTTGGTTTCGACACTTGCTTCTAGAGCGTGATGTTCCGTGAATGCCGACCGAAAACTTAAGAAAGAGTACACACCTAAAAAGATCGCTCCACCAAAACGAGCAAATTGTTCTATTTGCGGGAACTGTTTAACGATCGCACCAAAGCCTGTCACACCGAAACTGATCAACAGCGCATCCGAAATAGCACACACGGTACAAATAGCCAGAACGTGTTGATTCTTAAGGCCTTGCTTTAAGACAAATGCATTTTGAGAACCAATCGCAAGAATCAGCGAAAGCCCCAGAGAGAAACCAGCAAAATAAGTCGTCATAGAATGTACTTCGAATCGGTTAGAATAATCATAAGTTACTATAAAACAGCGTAATTTTTCATAAAATTTACAATATGATCACATGCGCGTTACACAGCACAAAACCAAAATCTTTAATTTGCAACCGAATGCATATGAGGACTACTTTCTGTTTTCGATTTTAGGAATGTAATCAAAGGAAGAAACATGATTAAAAAGCTGTGTTCAACACTGATAATTTGGGCAATAGCCAGCCAAGCACTCGCAACATCACTTTACTATATAAACCGCACCGACAAACCCATATTAATAAACTTTTCGATAGACTCCAGTGAACCCGTAAGTAACGGTTACCAATACAGGTTGACTGAAAATGACTTAGTTATTTGGCCTTATCAAAAAGCTAAAGTAGCTGATTTTAATCGATATTATGGGCTTGTTAATGGCGCAACGTATGACTACTTCCTAACAATTTCACGATTAACAAACGAAGGTTCTTGGGAACCTAAGCCGCAAGAACCTGTAAGTCAACTTAGGTTAGTTGGTCACGGTTCAGGCTCAACGTTGTCTTATGGGTATAAAGATCAAGGGATGATGACCGACTACAACCCATATATTCTTCATCGATATAACCAAGATGGATATCACTCTGAGTTCGGTGTTAAGGCTATATACACGTCAGGCTTTGACGACGTTGAATTTGTAGTCTCAGAACATACGATCAATGATTTTGATCAAGACCCAAATACCTTGAACGTTGGGTCATATAACCTATGGATGCTCCCCGGCGTATCATCAAACATTACAAGTCGTGCAAGTGTCTTGGATCACACTCTCTCCGGATATGACGTACTCACACTTCAAGAAGCTTTTTCTTCAGACCGAGAGATCCTATTCAACGCTCTAGCAGAGGAATATGCATTTAGAACAGAGGTCGTAGGAGGTGGCACTAGTGCGATGTACGACGGAGGCGTGGTCACTTTTAGTCGCCATCCAATTATTGAAACCGACAGTATAGTTTTTGAACACTGCTCCGGAACTGATTGTTACGCAGATAAAGGCGTCGTCTATACCAAAGTCGACAAAGATGGTGAGATATACCATATATTCAACACTCACCTAGCATCATTTAATACGCCAGCAGCCAAACGTCTAAGACGCCTACAGCTAGGACTGATGCGAACCTTTATGCTGACTAAAGGCATACCTTCCAACGAAGCGGTTATCTATGCTGGAGACTTCAATATCGATAAAAATAGCGACTTCGTGGAATACCTTTTAATGCTAGCTACGTTGGATGTTGATCCTCCAGAATTCAGAGGCTACACCAATGCAACCTTTGACCCGACGATTAACCCGTATGCTGCTTATAAGTATTCAGGTGGTGCTGATGTAGAGTATCTGGATTACGTTTTTGTTAGCAGAATGCATAAACGAGCAACAAGTAATACTAATGCGGTCAAGCTTCATCAAAGGTTGAGCTCTGACACTTGGGGAAGTTGGCACCTTTCAGACCATTTTGCCATCAACGGAAACTTTGAATTTAGCTCTCACGAAGACTAAGCTCCTTGATCTTGGCTCTTTCAAAAGCACTTCAATGCTGAGTGAGAGCCAAAACCACCCCTGCAATTAACAAACTAATCAATTGATTTTAAACATCTTTAATTCCAATATTTATTTTATAAATATTGATTTTATTAATAGAATTTAGCTCAAACTTTGAGAGTTAAAAATCGATCACAGTGAGATCTTCCTACCATTTCATTGACCAAGCGAATGATACAAGTCTGATTGCATATTACCTTTTAACTGCGTTTTGAGCGGGCATTTCCCTCTCACAAAACTGACTTACTGCGTGTTTTTTACACTTATTTTCAAAGGAGTCAGCTCTAGTCGCACAACTATTTAGTCGCACAATGATAAGGATGCACCACAGATGAATCACGGACAAAGACTTACCACAATAGCCCTCGCTATTATGGCTTCGACCCACGTATCAGCAACGACTCTGAATGAGATTAGCCCAGAGCCACAACCCGCCAACTCTCCTTTTATTCAAGATGTAAAAGGCACAATTGTTGAGGATTACTCACGAGAAACCATTCAACCTTCATTCTTCTCTATGAGAATGATGAGTAACGCAGATGAACAACGCGGTGATTGGTTTAACTTAACGGCAAGCTACACAAGAATTCAGGGTGTGGGTTCTGATGTGGTATACGACTACTTGATGCCCCCTCTTCAACCACAACCAGTCATCGTTGCCGTTCTTGATTCAGGTGTCGACGTTGAACACGAAGACCTCAAAAACAAACTTTGGACCAATGAAGACGAGATCCCAAACAACGGGATTGACGATGATGGCAATGGTTACATTGACGATGTCCACGGCTGGAACTTTTTGGGTAACTCGTTAGGCATTAACGTTGACCAAGACACGTTAGAAGTCACTAGAGAATACAAAAAGTACCTTGAGTTAAAAGAGAACGGACATTGGATTCCGCGTAAGAAACGTAAGTACTATCAAGGTGTTGAATCCGATTACTTGTCGTCTCTAAAAGATGACCAAGATGCGTTGAATCGCGTAACAACAGCAACTGACCAAGCCAATGAATACAAAGAAGAGATTCTTAAATTCGTCGATCAAAAAGACTTTTCTACTAACGGTCTGAAAACACTGTTAGATAGTGAGAATGCTAGCGTCGTTACAGCAGCTGAAGGGCTTTTGAGTGTGTTTGATTCATGGTACTCCTTTGAATACCTGGAATCTCGTCGTAGCCGCTATCAAGACTCTCTAGATTTTCACCTTAACCTAGACCTCGATACGCGTGGCGACATTGTTTGGGATGACATTTCTAACCCTTGGGAAAAAGGCTACGGCAACAACGATGTAAAAGGCCCTGTCGGTTCGCACGGTACACACGTCGCTGGAATCATCGCAGCTGAACGCGGCAATTTTATTGGTATTGATGGTGTAGCGGATCATGCTCAGATCATGGCGGTACGTATGGTGCCAAATGGCGATGAGCGAGACAAAGACATTGCTAACGCAGTGCGCTACGCCGTCGATAATGGTGCTAAGGTCATTAACATGAGCTTCGGCAAAAGCTACTCGCCACGTAAGTACATCGTCGACCACGCGTTCCGCTATGCAGCGCGTAAAGGCGTGTTGATCGTTCACTCTGCGGGAAACAGCCGTAACGATAACGACATCAAACCAAGCTTTCCAAACCGCTACGCGAAGCACTACCGTTCAAAGCCTATTTCAACATGGTTAGATGTGGGTGCATCAGCAAAATATGCCGACGAAACGTTAGTGGCAAGCTTCAGTAACTTCGGTCAGAAATCGGTTGATGTGTTTGCACCTGGGTACCGTATTTTATCAACCACTCCGGGAAACACGTACGGTTCGAAAAGTGGCACAAGTATGGCTGCACCTGTTGTTTCCGGTGTCGCGGCATTGGTTTGGTCTCGCTACCCTGACCTATCCGTCAAAGAGCTCAAGGCAATGTTGATGGGTGAATCGAAAATCTACCCAGAGCTGTTAGTTAAAAAGCCTTCTAGCCCTGAAGATTTGGTTCCGTTCAACACACTTTCTATCTCAGGAAGTGTTGTGGATGCTGAAGCAATTTTCGCAGAGCTAGAAACTCGCTAACGTTTTCAATTTATCTATTGATTCATAAAGAAAAAAGGTTGCTCAGAGCAACCTTTTTGTTTTTCACAACAGCAAAATAGAAGTACAAGTCGTCGAGATACACCCCACCTCGTCATTCCCTACAGTAAGGAACAAACGTGATAAGGAACCTCACTTTGCGCTAAGAGATTCCAGATACCTCGTCCCTCAGTTCTGGAATGACGCAAGGGAAATCACCTAAATGTTATGTTCGTCACTTCCGACCGCGAACTACAACCACGTCACTCTCTACGGGAAAATACACCCCTCCGTCATTCCCTACAGTGAGGAACGAACGTGATAGGGAATCTCTTATTGCGATGTAGTGACTTCTAACGTAGTTCGATACTCATAAACTGGCTGTAAGGATCTAGCTCATAATCAGCAAACGGTTCACAATAACCAAAGCCAAACTTCTCATATAAGTTACGGGCAGGTTTGAAGTACTCCTCAGAGCCTGTTTCTAAGCTGATTTGTCGATATTTACGAGCGTTTGCTGTATCCAAAACGTGTTGTAAAAGTTGACTAGCAACACCTAAGTTTCGAGCAAACTGAGACGTCCTCATTGACTTAAGCTCCGCGTGTTGAGTATCAAGCTCTTTGATGGCAACACATCCTAGTAATTGACTGTCTTTCCAAGCGCTGAAAAACGTTATCTCTGGCGACTTGAGTCCATCAAGATCAAGGGCATGTACGCTCTCAGGCGGAGACGTAGCATACATATCGGCAAGATGTTCTTCTAGCAACACGATAACTTCGCCGCCGGACAAATCGTCTATTTTAATGTCTATGACTTCCTTTGTTCCCATGACCACTGTGCTTTCCTTATCACTTCGTTTGATTGGGTAAAATTACTGATTAATAAAAAAGTTATAAATGCCAAACTGATTGATACTTAGATAGCATACTTTGCTGGTCTAGTCTCGTCGCAAAAGTGTTCCATTGCACTCTTGCGATCAAAGCGCCGAAGGAACCACACGTAGTTCAGTTCAGTTCAGTTCAGTTCAGTTCAGTTCAGTTCAGTTCAGTGAAAAAGTAGCAGGAACATATGAGTATTCAACTAGATTTAACCACCACAATGCCCTGTAAGAATTTCGATTCAACACAAGGCCATATGACGCTACAAGATCACCGAGTCGTTGATGTTGACAATAACATCGCCAAAATTTTTGGCTACACCACTCGAGAAGAACTGCTCGACAATATCGACTTTGTCTACGCTTTGGTACCTAACGGACACCAAAGCCTCGCAAAGAAGAGATACCTTGAAGCCATCAAATGCAAACTTAATAAAGGAAAAGTCTACACGGATATCCCGGTCAATGGCCGTAACATATCTGTGTTCTGCCTTTCACATGTTATCGAACTGAATAACCGACCCGCCTTACAAGTTACGCTCATTGATATCACACAAGTGGTCGAAGGCGAACGCAAGCGTAACGAGACTGACCGGATGTATCGAGAACTGCTCTGTACATCAAAACAGGGCATTTTGATTCATCGCAATTTCAAACCTTTAATGGTCAACCAAGCTTGGGTTGAACAACAAGGGGCGACCTCGATCGAACATGTTCTATCTATGGAGTCGGTTATTTCAATCGTTCCTGAAGAACAACGCCAATCGGCAATAAAACGTTGCCATAATATCCTTAACGGCAATCCACCTAGCTTTAGTTCTGTCGTCATCAATCAGTGCTTTGATGGGACAAAGAAGTACTTCAATCTCTATGACAACGTGATTAATTGGGAAGGTGAAGACGCAATTCAGGTCGTGCTTGAAGAAGTAACCGATAAAGTAGAGCTAGAGAGAGAACTGCTTTATCGTGCGATGCATGACGATCTAACCGATGTCTTTAATCGCCGCGCAATTTATGATTGGTTAAATAAGCCAGCTCATCACAACATGGAAATGTCTTGTTTATTGCTTGATATTGATGACTTCAAGTTAATTAACGATAAATTTGGGCACACCGTTGGTGATACTGTGATTAAACAGCTAGCAAACACCATCAAAACGCATGTCGCGGCCTTGAACGGCGTGATTGGTCGTTGGGGTGGAGAAGAGTTCATTGTCTTTATCCCTAATGCCAACCCCACACAAACCCAAGTTATTGGAGAGAGGATTTGCCACGACTTCAGTCAACACACATTCTATGGGTTTAACCGCCGACAGTTTACATCGAGCGTCAGTATAGGCATTACCAACCATTGTATTTGCCATTCGACGAGATCGATTAACACCTTAATTCGCGTAACGGACGATGCCCTTTATAACGCCAAAACTAACGGTAAAAATCAAGTGTCAGTTAATAGAGATGCGGTGTGTGTTGAAGCATTAGGATAACAGAATACCCCATGACGATTTTAAAGATTATAAATCCTAAAAACGCGTAAACAACAAAACGCTTTGACAACGAAAAGTCGGTATAAAAACCCATCGGTCATTGAATATTTAGTTGTGATTTCAACATTTCAGTATATGATGCGCCACCCCAATTTTTTCAGCTTATGCTGCAGGCAAACATGTCCGCCAACGCACTCTATACCGACCTATCTGGTTACTATGATTTAATGTGTGTCGATATTGACTACCAAGCGCAGAGTGACTGCGTTCGTAGGCTACATCAGATTTTTGGAAATAAAGGAAAAACTCACCTAGACCTTGGATGTGGTACAGGGCCACATGTTCGTCATTTTATTGATTACGGCTATCAAAGTAATGGCCTTGATCTGAATAAACCGATGCTCGATATTGCTCAAGTTCGTTGCCCTGAAGCCAACTTCTCCGTGCAAAACATGAGTAACTTTGAAGTCTCTGAGCCACTCGACTTGATCACCTGTTTCTTGTATTCAATCCATTACAACGATGGTCTAGAGAAACTAAAAGAGTGCATTGCAAGCGTGCACCGAGCCTTGAAACCCGAAGGTGTGTTCTGCTTCAACGTGGTCGACAAAGAGAAGATCAGCAATGACTTGTTTGTTCGACACACGGCCAACCAAGAACAAGATGATTTCACCTTTCGCTCAGGTTGGTATTACTCCGGTGAAGGTAGCAAGCAAGCATTGAAACTCAGCATTGAAAAGACAACTGCAGGTGAAACGCAAATTTGGAATGATGAACACCCTATGGTCGCGTTCTCGTTTAAAGAGTTGATTGAAATACTGAAGCCTTACTTCGAGGTTCATATCTTTGAACACGATTACGATAAGTTACTTCCATGGGATAACTTGTCAGGCAATGCTTTGATCGCTTGTGTAAAAAGCTAACACTTTTCTACACCTATGCTCACTCTAGTTACGAGCGCCCAAATCAAAAGAACCCACACTCGCCAATCTCTTTATAGAGTATCCAGCCTGTGTGGGTTCTTTGTTTATTGCTTATCAATTTAGCGAGTGAAATCACTCATACCTGATTAGAAATCTGCAGTCATACCTACATAGTAAGTACGTGGCTCTTCGACGTAGCCCATGTTCTCAAGCTCTTGAGATACCGCTTCATCAGTCAAGTTAGTAACGCCTGCGCGTACTCTAACTGAATCATTAATGTTATATACCCCGCCAATGTTCAGTGTCGTGTAAGCATCTTGAGTCAAATCAGTTTCGATATTACGTTCACCTCGGTAACGAGCGCTGATGAACGTGTTTAGATCGTAAGTTGGGCTCCAGTTCAGCTTTACTAAACCTGAATGCTTATAGCGCTCAAGCAGCTCTTCACCTGTTGATTTGTCTTCTGTGTCTAAGAACGTGTAGTTACCAGACACGCCCCACTCGTCGGTAATTTGGAATTGACCAGTCAGTTCAGCACCTTGAACCACAGCCTCTGAAACATTGGTATAAGTACGCTTTCCTTTCACATAGCCAGTTGAGCTAGAGCTATCCGCACACCCTTTACCCGATTCAAACATGCCGCCGTTCTCGCAGTATGTGTCGTCACGGTCAATAAGGTCGTTAATTTCATTACGGAACAAAGCACCTTCGACATTCCAACGAGGTTGACTGTATATAGCCGCAATCTCATAGTTCCAACTAGTTTCAGGCTTGAGGTCTTCGTTACCATATAAATCACAAGCACCCTTACAGCTATTCACTTGATAGTCTGCTTGGTTTTGCGTCAAAGTCGGCGCTTTGAACGCCTTGCCCACGCCGCCTTTGATGATGAGGTCATTGGTCGTTTGATGAACTAGATACACACGAGGACTGAACTCTTCACCGTACAATTCGTGCTTATCCAAACGACCACCGACTGTTGCAGTTAACTGCTCAGTCATCAACCATTGGTCTTGAACAAACAATGCACCTTGGTAAGCTTCTGATGTTCCATTAACGAGGTTTTCTTTGTTGGTTAATTCACTTAACTGGTAGTCCATACCAAATGTTACAGTGTGACTCTCGCCAAGATAAGTCGTTGCAGACGCTTCTACGATTTGAGTTAACTCTTCAACATCGCTGCTGTAGCTAGTATCTGAGTCAGCAGCATCATTATCAGTCACGTTCTCACGAGAATAACGCACTTGCGTATCACCCCAACTCCAAAAGCCACTGTGCGTAATCGCTTGGCTGTTACGTACAACCTTACTATCAACAGGGTTTGCACCTGTAGCGTATTCAGCTAAACCGTCACGTTCGTCGTCGCTGTAACCAAAATCAAAGTCGATCGTTTGGTTGTCTGTCGCATTCCAAGTCAAGCTTGCGAGTAAGCTTAGTGTGTCACGCTCTTCTAAAGCGGTAACATCTGAGCGATCGTAACCGGAGCTGTGTGTACCAGAGTATGGCTGCCATGCATTGCGACTAGTTTGGTTCACAGAAACGCGTGCAAACAATTCATCTTCAATTAGAGCACCAGAGGTGGTGAAGCCCATCGAGTACTCTTCACCACCATCACCATCTAACGGTGAAGACGTGTCCATGCTTAGTGTTGAACTCCAATCATTTTCTGGAGCCTTGGTGATGATATTGATTGTGCCACCCATGCCATCTGAACCGTAAAGTGCAGACATTGGGCCACGGATGATTTCAACACGTTCGATTGAATCAGCAGGAATGGTAGAAAGGTCGAAGTCGTTACCACGGATGATAGCGCTCGCCGAACTTAGACGACGGCCATTGACCATGATAAGCGTGTAATCAGAATCCATACCACGAATAGAGATCATTTGACGGCCAGCACGTGTGCTGTCGAAGTCAGACTCAACACTCGTTGATTCAGCGACGATGTCAGCTAAGGTAATACCAGGGCTGTCTTCGATATCTTGAGCGGTGATAACCGACATTGAAGCTGGTGCTTGTTTTAGTGCCATCTCAGTACGAGTTGCCGTAACCACCATTTGTTCATCGGTAGCTTGTGCTTCTTCTTGCGCTAACACGTTAGCCGAAAGTGACGTACAAATAACAGCGACTGCGATCGAAAGGGGTTTACGAACCAAAAGAGGTTTGCGAATCAAAAGAGATCTCTCAGACATGATATTTATTCTTATATGTGATTGGTAATGATAATGGTTTGCATTAAACAACCTAGTACCATTCTTATCAACGAAAGTTTCATACCAAAAATTGATTCTCGCTATTCACCTTTCAAATAACAAAACAAAGTCATATTCATTTCAATGGCATTATTGAAATCACATTCACCACCAAGATAAATCAGGTATATATCTCTTTAAATAGATTGCGAACCCATCGACACATAGGATCATTGTGGAAACGTTTGTGCCAATATAGATACACATCTTCTGATGGGCTTCTGATGGCTTTAGGTACGCGTTTACAAATTAAATCTCTTTGATTAGCGGCTCGTGTGGCAAACGGTGTCGGTAAGTGAAATATGATGTCAGTCGTCTCAGCGATATCCGCAGCAATATTAAAATTGGACAGCTGAATCGGAATCGATAGTTGGCGCTGCTTATCAATCAAGCCTAAATCTTTAAAGCGATTTTCAATGGAGAGTTTTTTGTCACCTTGCAGTGAAATCTGACCTAGTTGGCTGTTAAGTAAATCATCGACTGTGATCTCTTTGTCTGCCAACGGGTGGTCTTTGCTCATCAACAGGCGGTAATCGCGGCTGATCACGAACATTCGATACAGATTCTGCTCAGAGCTTAACGGCTCATGCGTTGACAGCACGAAGTGCGCATCGCCCGACAATAAAGGTTCAAAGTGACGTTTAGGGATGGAGTCAATATCAACCACCATGTTCGGTGCTTGTTTACGAATTTGCGCCACGACTTTTGGCAATAAGTGCGAAACTTGAGGAACCAAGCCAAAAAAACGAACGGTATTGTCACTAGTCTGAGGTTCAAATACGTCTCCGTGAACCAGCTTTTCTAAGCGCGTAAGTACAGAGTTAAGATCTTGTTTAATCGCTTCCGCTTTTGGCGTTAATTCATAGCCATAAGCCGCTCTCACCAACAAGTCATCATTAAATACAGTGCGCAGTTTTTGTAGCGAACGACTCACCGTTGGCTGGCTCATATCAAGCGCTAAGGCCGTATTAGACACATGCTTTTCTTCTAAAAGATGCTTTAGGATGACTAAGAGGTTGAGGTCGACTTGCGCTAGATTCATTATTTAGATATTCACAAAATTGAAAATTCACTGTGCGCATAGTGCATCTATCAATCCATTAATACAATTGATAATCACTCTTATTTTGATCTAGAGCAAAGCGTATACTCAAGCTTGAGATTACAAATCGGTTTTAATGAAGCCAAACCTACATCGTCATGAATTGCAGGCACAAAAAAGAGAGGCATATAGCCTCTCTTGTATCGTTTACTTTGTGTCTCTAGCGTCTACCGTTAAATCTAGCTGACTTACAGCTTTGTCCAAGCATCTTGCCAGTATTGGCTCTCTGCAGGAGCGTAAGATGCGCTTGCACACCAAGCCGTGTATGGCCAAGGTTTACATTCGTATAAACCATTATCACTACCCACTACAATGTCACCGGCTGCGTAGTTTGTGCCCGCTTCATAAGGAGGGTAATCACCTGGAGGTGGTGTAGTACCGCCACCGTCTTTCACAGAGAACGAATTATTCACCATGACCATTTCACCATCCGATGCAGTACCAACCACTTCAAGTGAGTATTGGCCTTCAGTTACGTCATTCAAAACGATAGTGATTGTTTGGCTATCGACGAGGTTTACTTTAGTCTGTTCAACTAAAGTACCTGCACTATTTAGCACCATTGCAGTCACATCTAACGCTTCGTTTGACGTTAGTGTCAGATCCAAGCGGACATCACCGTTATCAGGTGCGTATTCGGACTGAAGACCCGAAACTTCAAGTTCAGGATCTGTACCCGGATCAGGGTTACCACCGCAAGAAGAATCTGAAACCTTTCTCCAAACGCCCCACTCACCTGTTGTTCCCGGCTCTTCGCCACGAGTGTACCAGCCGGCTGCCCACGTTGAACCGTCATGTGAAGCTTGGTCGCCTTCAACATAAACCGTTTCGGCATCCCATGCAGCAGCACAGTTAGAACCGTCAGTCACAGACACTTTACGTTCAGCAGTGACGGTTTGATGCGCACTGTCTGTCACACTATATACAAGCGAGTAGTTGCCCATTTCATTCACATCGACACTGCCAGTGTGTGTAATAGAACTCGTTAGGTCACCATCTTCTGCATCATTCGCCGTCACACCTGCTATTGGGTCGAATGCAGAACCAAGTATTACTGTCGTATCAGATACGCCATCGAATACTGGTTTTTGGCTGTAAACTTCTACCGTTCTTGCTTTGGTGGTTTCGTTATCGTCACTGTCTTTCACACGGTAAGTCAGAACATAAGTGCCAATAACCGCTGTTTCAACATACCCTTCAACATCAATTGAAGACGTTAAATCACCGTCTTCTTTGTCTGTTGCAGTGACACCTTCCATTGGGTCAAATGCGCTGCCATGAAGAACACGCGCATGTTCAACGCCTTTCAGCACTGGCTCACCTTCAACCGGTGGCGGTGTCACTTGCCCGTGAACAAATGGGCCGTAATCTTTGATGAACTGTTCGTTGTATTGTTGGCCGTTCTTATCGGTGCCCATGTCCCAGTTGATAGACCACGTCATTACACCGCGCAGAGGTTGGCCTTGAGTCGTTAAGGTCTCAAATGCGTCGTAAAGATCTTGAGGATCTTGCACGAAACCCGTAGCTGCAGCATCAATGCTCGAAGGGATACCAAACACTAACTTGTCGTGTGGGATCTTGTGGAAGCCACGAGTACCGTTGATTAGAGAATCAGAAATGTAGTAGATGAACTCTTCTTTCAATTCATCATTGTTTTGTGCAATCCAACCGATACCATCAACCCAAATACCATCGCCACCTTGATTGTAGAATTGAGGGTTAATCCAGTCGTAGTAACCTTCTAGATTGTCGATGTATGGTACATATTTACCACCAGACGTTAAGTACGGAAATTCAGGCGCCATCGTGATGAGGAAGTTTTTGCCTTCCGCACGGTAATGGTCTTTCACCAGTTTTAACGCATCAGGAATAACAGTTTGGTTGTTGGCTGCGGTTACCGCGGCTTGCTCCAGATCGATATCCAGACCATCGAAGCCGTAACGCTCAGTCAGACGAATAATTTCATCAGCAAAAGCTCTTTCATCACCGGTTTCTAGTTCTACGTGTGCATCTGCACCACCCAGAGCTAACAGGACAGAACGACCTTGCTTGTTGAGTTCTGAGATTTGGTCAATAAATTGTTGTTCTGATAACCCAATGGTTGGGTCTAGTTTAAAAGTAGGAATTCGACCATCCGCCACATCGTACACTTTCATGAATGACACATTCACGATGTTGTACATTGGGTTCACTTCGTCCAATGTCACACAAGGCGCATTGCCACCTTGGTAACCACCACCATCACACCAGTTGTGCCAATAACCGACTACGACACCAGAATCTGGATTCGTCATATCTGAACCATTCGCATAAACAGCGCCAGACATTGCGGCCATTCCGACAGATACCGCTAATTGCAGAGCTTTACGTTTCAACATCAATTCCATTTCCTTACTCAACAGCTGTGCCCATCACAACCGAATCAATTCATTTTAGCCATGAATATTTATAGACAAGTAATGGAATTTATAAGAAAAGATGACCTTTGATTTAACTTGTGATTTTAAGTCACGGATTGAATATAAGAATCAATATGATTTTGACTTTTCATTCAAATTAAAATGCTAAAATATTGATTTGTCGAGCTAAATTATTGACAAGGCAAATGAATCTAGAATCTTAATTCACATCGAAAATTATTAATAAATTGGAGACTAGATCCTAACCCAATTTACTACTAATCCGAGTAATATAAGTTATATGAATCAATATCACTACATTAAGAAAATTTAGAGGAACCTACATAATTTTTTTTCACAGAAGATCACAAAAATATCGGACTTAACACGCAAACTGAATGAATATGCACAATGTGGCATTTGACAGTTTTGTTACTCATCAAGTATCATTTCGCTCGCTAGGTAAGGCTATGTCAAAAAGCCTCTAACGTCACATCGACACACTAAATAACTAACAACAATTCCATAAAAAAGTATGACACACTATTCCATAAAGGTACTAGGTACGATATGATTCAACTCATTAAAAATTCTGATATTGAGGTTAATTTGAGTCGTATTACTAAACAGCAGAAAGAAGAAAACTATCAAAAGCTGAATTCAGTCATTTTGAATATTTTCTTAACAGAAGGCTGGAGCAAAGTAACATACGATCGTATCTCAAAAATCACAGGACTTCGCAAAAGCACATTACAAGGCTATTACCCAAGTAATATTGATTTTTTAGTTGCGCTACAAGGGAACTTAAAGGATTTGATGCTCAAAGAGCTTGACCTTTCAAGTAAAGAGGCACTTTTTAGATCATGGAATACCGCGCTCTCTACAACCGAATTTAGCTTTATTATCGAAATGCTCATATCGCACTGTATTTCAAATGAACCGACCCCAATTGCCAATCAAGCCATGGAAAATTTTCATAAACTGATAGCAGTCGCTCTTCCGCATGAAGACAGCAGTGAAATCATGGTTCATATTTTCGGACTGGCCGTTATTGCGCCGATACGAGAAACACTCGCTGAAACTATTTGTTAATAAAAGCCACTAATTGATACAGAAACCATTCATCAACAGATAACTATCAGTTGGTTAAACCATCGAGTTAACTAGAACGTGATCAATGTTCTGAGCCAGTAGTCCTTTTATTAAACACTTTATGGCATAAACGGTAAACAACGCACTTTATGTTCGTCCGTTAACTCGATCATTTCCAATCCCTACTCCAAATAACCTCCCCCTCCCTCCTCATTTAATAAGTAAAATATCAGTTAATTACTTTCACTTGTTTCTACCAAAAAGTAGTATTCACCGCTTATCTATGTCAACGGCCTGTAAAATAGCGTGACACTTTGTCAGGATAGTATACGTACCTATTACTTTTTAATAATTATGTGCTAATGTTTGTTCTATCAACATTACGGAGACAACTATGGCACGTATTAGTAAGGCGCAATGGGAAGAAAACTTTGCAGCCTACAATTCTATCATTCTTGATATCTTTCTAAACGAAGGTTGGGACAATGTAACTTACGACCGTCTTAGTAAAGAAACAGGATTGAGAAAAAGTACCTTGCAAGGTTACTACGCGAGCAATAGCGATTTTGAAGTGGCCATTAAAGGTAAAGTATTCCCTATTATTCTCCAGCATCTTAATTTTTCATCTAGGGAACAGCTGATCGACTCTTGGAAAGCTTCAATGAGCTCATCCAATCAGTTTCGAATGATCATGCGCATGTTCATTATGCATGCACACAAAAAAGGTGCTGATGGCAACGGCCGAAATGGTGTCATTACCCTAACGAAACTCATTTCAGAAAGACTACCTAATGAAGACTCGTTAGCACTGATTCAACTATTATTCGGTTTAACTGTCACCGAGCTAATGGAAATCAGCTTTTAACTCGGCTCTTGTTTTGATGACACTAACAACTGATATGTAAATGGCCTCTATCAAACAAACGGGTAAGCTCTAACCAGTTAACTTTCATAAAAAAAGCAGTGAGACGAATGTCCCACTGCTTTTTTATTTAGCCAATACCAATTTCGTAAACACAGCGACGAGCGTCCCTCAAAGCGAGCTCTGCTTATAGCTATCAGTAAAAGTGACGAGCGATAATACTTTTTAAGCTGTAGAGCTACACGTAACTCTATAGCTTATTGGTCTGAAATCAGTCTTATTAGCTACCGGTCAATTACCAGCTAACAGTTGCACCTAGTGCATAGTTAGTGGCTTGCTCATCGACTATTTTAGTGCCGTCATCGACAAGGTTCACTTCAGCGTAAACACTTGCCCATTCTACGATTTCGTAACGAGAACCTAAGTAGAAGTTATTGATTTCGCCGTCTAAAGTACGAGTGTTTGAATCTTGGGAGATGAACTCATAACCGGTGTAACCAAATAGCTTTTCGATAATCTCAATTTGACCAGCGATAGCGAAAGCGTTTTTCTTAACGTCAAGTTGGCTGTTTGAACGGTCTTCAATATCAGTATTGTAGTACGTTGCACCTAGCTTGTAGTCACCCATGTTTAGCTCACCACTTAGCATAGAGTACAGCTCATCTTTACTGTTTTGAGTCACGTTTGTTGAAGAAGAACCCACACCAGCAGTTAAAGTTAGATCCGCTAAAAAGTACTGACCATAAGCTTCCATAATTTCGCGATCTAAGTCACCGGCTTCAGGGCCGTAGTTCACACTAAGCGCAAACACTTCAGTTTCGAATTTGTACTTAAGGCCAAGATCGTGTTGGCTTACAGCATTAAGATTAGCTAAGCCACCAAACGCTTCAGAGTAATCGACGCCGTTTAGGTCATCCGAAGTTGTTGCATGTTTACCAAACGTTAGCGTGCCTAACACTTCGTGTTGTGCACCTGCATAGTATTTTGATAGGTAAAGATCATCTTCATCTTTATCTTCTTCAGCATCAAAGTTGATTTCAGCTTCAACTAATGAAAGTACACTAGTCGTGTCCGTCACTGAATAACGCGCATCTACACCAATCTTAGATTCACCGAACGTGTAGTCATTGCTCTCATTGTCGTAGAAAAACGCACGAGCCTTCACTTCACCATATACATCTAGGTAAGCTGTGTCGTTATTAATAATTTCGTAAGCGTAAGCGGGTGACAGAACAGCCGACGTCGCTAAAGCGAGAATAGTCTTCTTCATTGTTATTTCCAAACTAATAGCTACGCACCATTGCGTACCTAGACCGTAAAATGAATACAAGTGCTGTATTCCTTAAAAAATTTAAAGGGGTATAGCTCATGCTCCTTTAAACTCAACTTCTTAAATTGATGAATCCGTGTTTTATCTTTTAGGAGTCATTTAGCCCGATGCGTGATTCATGTCGCACCTAGTCAATATTGCACCTAGCTGATATCAAACCTAGTTAATATCGTGCGCAGCTCATATCGCAGTAGTTAATACTTTTCACTAATGCCGTAAATTAGGCGATCTTTTGCGCCCATTGGCGACTTGCTTGTAACACCTGTTGCAGAGCAAATTCAAAAGCCTGTTGGTCTTTTTGGTAAGGGTCTGCAATAGTCCCTACACTCCATTGCCCTAGCAATAACGTCTTATGTCTCGCGTTAGGTGCAATGGAAGCAACCAAGTCAATATGAGCTGGCTCCATAACCAAAATGAGATCATTTGAATCACACAGTTCTTGAGTTAGCTGTTGTGCTTTGTGTTCATTAAGTTCTAAGCCATGATTCGCCGAAACGCTTTGCATCATAGAGTCTGCGGGCTGACCAATTAAGCCACTTGGCTCGGTCGCAATCCCAGCAGAACAAACCGCTTTATTCGGCATTATCGCTTTCAATGACGCTTCACCTAGAGGAGAGCGACAGATGTTACCCATACAAACCACTAAAATTCGATTAAACATTGTGACTCTCTTGTGTAGACGTACGGCGTTTGCCTGATGGCAATACAGATGACACCCCGACTAGCACCAAGACCATTAAAAACGTCATGGCATTAGCAGAAGGTTGGAGATTAAAATCCACGGAAATGTGAATCAGCATGCCAACAATGGCCATGTAGCAGCCAAGCGCTGTCCCTTTCATGGTTTTACTACGGCGTTTACGCATGGTTTGAACCGTTTTATACAAAGCGACAAAAAGCATTGTTCCCAACATTAACGTCATCGGTAAACCTGATTCCACGGCAAATTGCAAATACTCGTTGTGCGCATGATCGTAATAACCAATGTTCCAAAAACTAAACTTAGGAAATGTAGAATGAAAGCTACCCGCTCCATATCCAGTGAGTGGGGCTTGCTCAACCATTAACGTTCCCCAATCGACCACTTCTACTCGTGTTTCTTTCTCCATAGCGGTTTGTTCTAAGCGATCTTTTACTTTGGCTAAACCAAACAAAGACCCGACAACAACGGTATCAATCAAGACCAAACTGATGACTAGTGCGACTAGTGCGCGCGGCTTTTGGTTATAAAACAATAATGCTGTGAATCCGCCAATCAAGGTAGCAGCGAAAAATGCCGTGTTACCCATTCTGGAACGCGTCATTACAAGCGCGATAACCATCATAATTAGGCCGCAACGCACAACCATTTTGTTAGAAATTAACCCTGATACCCAACGTTGAATTCGAATATGCCAAGAACCAGAGGAAGACACATGAAGTTGTGAAACTAGT
Organism: Vibrio lentus; assembly: GCF_030409755.1. NCBI lineage: Bacteria > Pseudomonadati > Pseudomonadota > Gammaproteobacteria > Vibrionales > Vibrionaceae > Vibrio > Vibrio lentus. The sequence goes on along the minus strand of NZ_JAUFQE010000002.1, from coordinate 1,041,544 downwards.
AATCCCGCACCTAAACACAGGCACATCATCATGTAGTTGGCTAAGTGATTTTTATAGATAAATGAGCCCGTTGCGACATCGGGCAAACGAATACCAAAAATCGGTGAAAACTCGAACCCAAACAACAACACTAACGCGCCGTAAACGGCTTGGAAACAGCCACTCAACAACAAAGCACTGAGTACCCATTTAATACGTTCTTTCGTATCGATTAGCACGATAGCTAACACGATGAACAACAGGTAAACCAAGCCTTTAATTAGGCTGCAATATGTACTGAAAGCATCAACACTAATTTGCCCCAAACCTTGTGTATTCGTTACTAAATGTACCTGTTCATAAGCCAAAGAAGCCATTGGCGACATAAACGTCAATGGAAGCTCAGACATTGGCAGTAGTTGCAATGCCGTCCACAATTGAAAAATAGCAATGGGTAAAATCAACCATTTGAACTGATTCAGGCGTTGAAAAGGGAATGCTTGCCAATGAGAACGAAAACTCAGAACCGCTGCGATTAAAGTAGTGCCAACCCAAACTCCTGCAATGGACCATGCCCATATGCGGTTAGAGCCTAATGGAATAGGCAACCAAACTAACAATGTAAGTAAGCTATAGAAGCTAAAAGTATTCAAACGCATTAATCGTAACATTCTCATTGGGAAACAAATCGTGTCATTAAAGCCCGCTCCTTCTTGAAATACAAAAGCTTGGTAATGAACACAACCATTCAGGTCATTGCTTGCTATTACCTAACGCTATACACCAACAAAGATTGTGTGCGGGCTTTATACTGTGTTAGTTACTTGAAACAGGCGAATCTTTCACAGGTTTTGTCGGCTCTGCACCAGGGAATTTCTTATCTGATTCAGGCGCTTTTGGTGTTTCATCTTTAACTGGAGATTCATCTTTAACCGGAGATTCTTCATTTACTGGAGAATCTTCGTTTGCTGGCGTTTCTTCATTTACAGGAGCTTGCTCATCCGCAGCTGGAGCTTCTTCGGCTACAGGAGTCTCTTCAGCTACCGGAGCTTCCGCTTCTTCAACAACTGGAGCCTCAGCTGCAGGCGCTTGTTCTACTGCTGCAACAGATTCTTGAACCTGGGTAGGATCAATGCCAGCTTCAATCGCCGCTTCTGTAACTGCTTGGCTAGAAACGCCCGCTTCAGCAGCAACTGTTGCAATAGCAGCTGCTTGTTCTGGTGCTGCTGCGATCGCAACAACCGATACGGCTTCAGCCGATTCAGGTTCAGCTGCTACTGCCGCTTCAACAATTGATGCCGCTTGTTCTGGTTGCGCCGTTACAGCAGCAGTTACGACCGCTTCAGCAGCTTCAGGGTTAGCCGTCACAACCGTTTCAACGATTGCTGCAGCCATTTCTGGGTACTGAGCGATCAACTGTGCAACTAGCTCTTCTGGTGTCAGCTCACTTTGTTCTACGATACCCACTAAATCTACAGATTCAGATGTAGCAGCATAAGTGACCGAAGTTGACATCGTCATACCAAGCAATGCGCTTAGCATAAATTTGTTTAACTTCATGTATATACCTCTTTTGAGAATTAAACAGCGTGAATTCAGCATCCACACCATGGTTTACCAAAGCAAGCTAAGCTGATAGCTGTTGCTTAATCCGATAAATTGAGAAAAGTTGATAGATACCTATTCCGATAAACAAACCAACCATGTTCGCGAACCAGTCATTAACTGAAAATGTTCGCGTAGAAATAAAATACTGCATCGCTTCGTCTAGGCTGACTAAGCTGATACTTAAAACAATGAGCGCGGCTTGCCGTCCACTAAAGTAAAAGAAGTGGCGTTTTGGCTTATTCGTCATACCAGCCCAGCAGGCACTAGCACCTAAACAAACAGAAACCGCCAGATGCAAAACGATATCACCACCCACTTTATTTTCTAGCTGGACGATTAGCCCCGTTAGAAGGTCTAAAGATTTGGCCAACGAAGCCATTCCACCTAGCGATAGCACGATTAAAAAGAGTCCTACCCGCTTCCAGCTCGTTTGTCTTTGTTCAGAAATCACTTTGTTACTCTCAACAACTGCACTTTTTAAATCTGTTGTCTTGCTACACATAAAGACACTTGTTCAAATCAACCATTATCAAGTTCCTTTACACGCAGGCGTAGTTTTGTCATTGAAAGCAAGCAATCGACATGCGCGTAGCTTCTCTGGGGAACGCGCTATGATCTGGTTAATTTTCCAGTGATTAATACGGTACTTTTTAGGCTCTAGCAGGTAACTCGACACCAATACACGCTGTTCGACATCTAGTCTTGCCCAATAAGCGAGATAAAACTCCAAACCAAACAAGGCAACTGGTCTTTCAAAGCGACCATTTTGCAAAGCAATTTCAAACGGAGCGTTAACTTGTTCAAATGATGCGCCATTCCGCCATTGATATTCAGCTTCGGCAACAAACGCTTTAGCGTTCATCGGCCTTAGCAACTGTGCTTGTTTTGCTATTGCTATCGCATCTTCAAACTTGTATTCGACACTGTAAGAATCATTTTCTGGCTCCAGTTCATGAACTTGCGACGCAATCACTGCTTGGTATGCCGCGAATAATAAAAGGCTATCCGGATTATTAGTGTCCCACTCAGCAACCTTTTCCATCGCAGATTCTAGTTTGGTCAAATCAAAAACCGCCTGACTCTTGGTATTTTGACTTTCTTTATTCTGTAGGAAAGCGCCTAACTGCTTTTCTGCATCCAACACGTAAAAATTGGCCAGTAGCATTTTACTACTCACACCAACAACAAAAGCCGACAGTAAAAAAATCAGGCTGATTCCCAAGAAAACTTTCACTTTGTTTGCTCGTTCTTTTCTTTGTGCAATGCCAGCTTCAATTACGATTGGGTTTTCTTTATCTTGAATTATGATTGTCAAAAGCAATGCCTTGTTTAATGCAATTGGTATAACTAAAAAGTAAGCAAGTGTTTAGTCTGTCCGGGCATCAGTTATCTAAACACTGGCTTACTAGATTCTCGACATAACCTGTGGGATTTTGAGCACAACTTTGTATCTAGTCGCTTTATTCCACACGATTCAAAAACATGTTCTGGTTGCATCGATATAACCTTCAACGCTTCCGCAATCAAAGCGTTTACCTTTGAACTTATATGCAATGACACCCCCCTGTTTTGCCTGTTTGAGGATCGCATCTGTTACCTGAATTTCGCAGCCTTTACCCGGTTCTGTGTTTTCAATATGTTCCAAAATATCAGGTGTTAAAATATAACGGCCAATAATGGCTAAGTTACTTGGTGCTGTGCCGGGTTCTGGCTTTTCAATCATGTCGTAACACGAATTAAGTCATCACTTAGGTGCTCACCTGCAATCACACCGTATTTATGTGTTTCATGCATCGGCACTTCTTCCACAGCAACAATGGTGCAACGAAACTGTTTGAACAAGCCAATCATCTGTTCGAGTACACCCTTATCTCGGTTTACACACAAATCATCGGCCAACAACACAGCAAACGGGTTGTTACCTATCAACTCTTTGCCAGTAAGAATCGCATGTCCCAATCCTTTCATTTCGCGTTGGCGAATGTAGGTAAAGTGGGCAGAATCGATAAGCTCACGAATTTCGTTCAACAACCCTTATTTTGTGGTACCGAGAATTTGGTGCTCGAGCTCGTAGTTCTTATCGAAATGGTCCATCAACGAATTTTTTTCCGCGACCTGTTACAATCGCCATGCTCTGCATCCCTGCTTGTATCGCTTCATCAACCCCGTACTCAATCAATGGTTTATTCACGATTGGCATCATTTCCTTAGGCATTGATTTTGTTGCTGGTAAAAAGCGAGTTCCGTAGCCAGCAGCAGGAAACAAACAGTATTTAATCATTAAAGGACCTTTTATGTACCTAGTACCCATTATAGATAAAGTATTTCATCAAACATACCTAGCGTAGGAAAATCCAACATTTGAACTTTTTTTTATATTCCTAGCAGATGACTAGGATTAATAGGTCGAGATTATACTTATCAAGTACTAGGTACGCAATGGTAAATTCATACTATACGATTATGAATACTGATTTAATGAACGCTTTATTCATTAATCACTTACAACGGGATTAATGAATAAAGCGTTCCACAATTTGAATTATTAGTCTATTCGAAAACGCCTAATAAATTAGATTCTAATTCAAGATTCAAACCTGAAACCAGTTTCTATTTAGAAACAAGAACATTGATTCAGCCAACGCTGCGCACGAATTCAGAGCCAACGTCTCTAACCCGTCATTCCCTAAAGTGAGGGACGAACGTAATAGAGGATCTCTCTCTGGTCAGAGATTCCACATACCTCGTCCCTCGGTTCTGGAATGACGACCATTTAAGCTCCTGTGCCAGTTGTTACAATTCTCGAGGATGACTGCGTTATGAAGTGTTTATTCTGCTCTTCATTCCTTACATCGAGGAACGAGCACGCGCGCGTCATTCACAACTAACCTACGCCGTCATTTCTTACAACAAGGAGCAACAACCACTTAATTCAGATCCAACTTCCCTCACCCGTCATTCCCTACAGTGAGGAACGAGCGTGATTGGGAATCTTACTTGGAGTATGAGATTCCACATACCTCGTCCCTCGGTTCTGGAATGACGGTGGAATTACCGAGCAACCCTCGTCATCATTTATTACAACAAGGAACAACAACCGCGTCATTCAGATCCAACGTCCCTAACCCGTCATTTCCTACAGTGAGGCACGAACGTGATAGGGAATCTGTTTTTTGTTAGCTAGTACTTATTTGATGCCATGAGTGCTTCTGCGTTTGGTAGTTTTACGATCAACGTTGAAGGGGGAACCATGAAACAACCTGCTATATACATACTATCTAACAGCTCCAATTCAGTTCTATACATTGGTGTCACAGGAAACCTTGCACAACGGGTCTGGTTACATAAGACGGAAGACGTAGAGGGCTTCACTCAGAAATACAATGTGCACAAATTAGTTTATTTTGAAATTTTCGTAGATTTCAAAACTGCGATTGACAGAGAAAAGCAGTTAAAGAGATGGAATCGTTCATGGAAGGAGGAACTGATTAGCGAGCGGAATCCGAGTTGGCGCGATCTCTACGACGATATATTGTGAGATTCCACATACCTCTTACCTAGGTTCTGGAATGACGATGGAATTAACAAACAACACCCCAACCCCGTCATTCCCTCAGTGAGGAACGAACGTGATAGGGAATCTCACTCAGGTCAGAGATTCCACATACCTCGTACCTCGGTTCTGGAATGACGGTGGAATTAGCAAACAATACCCAACTTCGTCATTACCAACAGTAAGGCACGAGCGTTATAGGGAATTTCACTCCGGTCAGAGATTCCACATACCTCGTCCCTCGGTTCTGGAATGACAATGGATTTAACAAACAACACCCCACCCCGTCATTCCCTACAGTGAGGGACGAACGTGATAGGGAATCTCGCATCTCTCGACTAATTCGAATAGTAATCAGTGAGCACTTGAATAAAACGCTGCTTATCCGCTTCTGGCAAAACATTAATACCAGCAGCCGCTTTACGCCCACCGCCTGTTTCAAAACTAGAACATACCTCATCGGCCCCTGCTCTATTCGACAACGGCGCACGCAAACTCACCATGTAAGACTCACCATCTTGATTCAGGGTTAACACTGCTTGGGCTCGATTCGGGTCTTGATTGACGGTCTCATTACCAAACACCCCACTAATGCGCCTTGCCCAAGTTTCACTCGGTAGTTCAAACACACGTGCCGTTTCACTCTCATAAACAGGAGCAAGACTAGTGACTTGTTGGTAATCGCTTTGATAAGCAGCCCGTAAACGATAGAACACTGAATCCTCATCATTTAAAAGATCAAACGGATTCGGGTATTGATAGAGCGCTTGGTAAAGTTCAACAGGCGTGAAGTGTAAATCATCCAGTGATGCCCCGTACCCGTTATAGTTCACCAAGGTACCCAACTCTTCCAAGAACGCTATTTGTGATTCATCAAAACCGTTTTCAACCGCAAGCAGATTAGCAACCGCTTTAAGGTTATCACCAAAGGCCGCAGCAATAGCCCACGCCACATGCTCGCCATTGAGCTTTTGATTGATTAACAAGCTAGTACAACACTCAGGCGCGGTATCGATTAAGGTTTCAAGGTATGCAGAATCAGGCACGTCACCCGTACGGTGGTGGTCGCAATAAAACACATCGATCTTTTCATCCAACATCGAATGCAACGCATCATGGTTTTTCTCCATCGATACATCTAATACCGTTACAGAAGAAACATCCTTTTGAGCAACAACTTGAGAAAGCAACTTAATATCTCGCTTCACGCCAGTAATAAGCACACTTTCTTTTGGCTCACTTAAGCGCAATTGCAACAACGCAATAATGCCGTCTGCGTCTCCATTGAATACGTCGTAATGCATTGGGGTCCTCTCACTATCTAATTCGAATGGGGCTAAAAGTATTGATATGCCACTTATTGGTCTATTTTTACAGGCAGCTCTATTTCACATCAATATCAAGTTGTTAGGTGATATAACATGATTGCAGCAAGGTGCTATTAGTACGGGCCAAGGTAAGTATTAAATATAACCATGCTCACGCAGCGCATTCACAACTTGCTCGCCGCACTCTTCAATGCTCTTACCTGCCGTTTTTACGAGAATATCTGGCTGCACTGGTGCCTGATATTCTGAATCGATACCCGTAAAGTGTTTGATTTCGCCTTTACGTGCTTTCTTATACAAGCCTTTAGGATCACGCAACTCACACACCTCTAACGGCGTATCAATGAACACCTCTAAAAACTGCTGCTCCCCTAAAAGATTTCGCACTTGTTGGCGGTCTGAAATGAACGGTGAGATAAACGCCGTCAACACAATACTTCCTGAATCAACAAACAGTTTAGCCACTTCACCAATGCGGCGAATGTTCTCTACTCTATCTTCATCACTAAAACCTAGATCTTGGTTCAAACCATGACGGACATTATCGCCGTCTAACAAATAACTGTGTTTGCCTAAAGCCAATAACTGACTTTCTGCAGCATTAGCAACCGTCGACTTGCCAGAACCACTTAGGCCTGTAAACCACAGCACAACAGGTTTTTGTTGTTTCAGTTCAGCCCTTTGTTGATGTGTAACAGTAGCATTGTGCCAAACCACATCACTCGATTTTCCTGTCGCATCTGCTTTTTCTTGATATGGACTTGCCATGAATAACCTTTATATAAACTTTAAAATAACCGTCAAAACTCGAAAGCAACCGTCATTCCAGAACCAAGGAACGAGGTATCTGGAATCTCAAACCACAAGCGAGATTCCCAATCACGTTCGTCCCTCACTTTAGGGAATGACGATAACTAGCATGGAAACTTTAAAATAACCGTCAAAAACTCGAAATACCCGCCAAAAACCCTAAAACAATCGTCATTCCAGAACCGAGGAACGAGGTATCTGGAATCTCCAAACTACAAGCGAGATTCCCTATTACGTTCATCCCTCACTTTAAGGAATGACGATAACTGGCATGGAAGCTTTAAAATAACCGCCAAAACTCGAAAGCAACCTTCATCGAGACCCTAAAACAACCGTCATTCCAGAATCTAGGAACGAGGTATCTGGAATCTCAAGCTACAAACGAGATTCCCTATTACGTTCGCCCCTCATTTTAGGGAATGACGAACGCAAACATCTACCCGACTTACCTTACCGTCATCCACCAGAAGGAGGAACGACTGAGTCGGGGGATCTCTTAAAACGGATAAACCACAGGAATCATCACTAACGCGGTAATGGAATAAACAATCGAAAGCGGCAGACCCAGTTTCACATAATCCTTAATAGAATAATTACCCGCCGAGTACACCATCAAATTCGTTTGATACCCAAACGGCGACAAAAAACTCGCACTCGCACCAAAAGCCACCGCCATAACAAACGGCATTGGGTCTGCGCCATATTGCTGCGCTGTAGCAAGAGCAATAGGAAAAATGATCGCCGCAGCTGCATTATTAGTGATTAATTCTGTAAGCAACAACGTTGCCAAGAACACCCCAATAAACGCACCATACACACCATATCCGTTGGTCAACGTTAGCAAAGAAACACTCACCGTATTCGCTAACCCACTCGTTTGCATAGCATGAGCCAACGCCAACGCACTACCCACAATCACAATAATTTCAAACGGGATACGACGACGAACGTATTGAACATTTAATACACCCGTTACCACATAACCACCTAACAAAATGAGTAAACCTTTAAGTAATGGCAGTAAACCAATAGCCGACAACCCAATTGCTGCTACAAAACCACCAAGAACCCAGCGAGACTTATTTTTAGAAAGAGTTTGTTGCTCACCCGAATTGTTACTAAAATCTGCACCATCAATGAAAACGAAGTTACGCTTTAGATTGTTCCTGTCTTTAAAATCATTTCCGATAACAAGAAGCAACATATCGCCCGCTTGCAACACTGTATTGCCTAAGCCCCCGCTAAGCTTTTGGTTGCCACGGCGAATACCTATAACAGATGCATCAAACAGAGATCTAAATTTAACCTGCTTAATAGTCTTACCAACCACAACTGAATCTGCCAAGAGTACTGCTTCGACTGTTTGACCAATATGCGCGTCTTGTTCACTCACAACGCCCACAGTTTTCAAGCCTTTAAACTGTTGCAAAGTTTCTAATGCGGCTACGTCACCGCTAAACAATAACCTGTCATTAGGATGCAGAGCCTCATTGGGTGATACAGGTGTAACAACACCGCCCTTGCGAATGATTTCACTCAAATACAAAGACCCCAAGTCACGCAACCCGTTCTCAAAGACCGTTTTACCCACTAATGAATGAGTATTAACAACCGCCAAAACTTGAGCTTCAATAAAGTAACTCGTATTTTCTCGATGTTGCTCTTTCGTCTTACTAGATGGAAGCAAAGGAATACAACACAACAAACAGACTAAGCATATGCCTACGACAACAATCGCGACAGGCGTAGTCGTCAGCATAGAGAACGGCGCCAGCCCTGCTTCTTGGGCAAAACCCGAGACAATTAAGTTAGTCGAAGTACCAACCAACGTTAACGTCCCCCCTAAGATAGAAACATAAGAAAGAGGCAATAAATACTTGTTCGCGTTGCTTGGTAAGTTCTTCTTTATACAGCCCATTAGCGTTGCCACTACCGCCGTGTTATTGGCAAAAGCCGAGGTAAAGCTGCTCACTACCAATAACTTTATGTAGTTCGGAACAAACTTGCCATTGAACAACGATGCCCCTAAATAGCGCACATGACAGGTTTTCTCAACTGCAAAGCTGCAAATAATCAACACCATCAACGTCATTAAAGAACCGTTGGTGAAACCACCTAAGTAAATAGTCTGGTCAACTGCACCAGTAATAAACAATGCAGCACCAACACCAGCAAACGCCAATAACGGGCGAATATGAAACAGAACTAAGGCAACAAGCAGCGCAACAACTAATACAGCGATTAATAATTGAGAATCAAACATACGACCAACTCAAAGTTACGACCCAACAGTTAAACCTTTCTAAATACGTTCAACGTATTAAAGCCCAAACGTTTCTTTACCATCCAAACCGCTAGTAGATTCTGCGTAGCAACAGAAATAGCAGTCGCAAAAGCCGCACCCATTAAACCAAAGTGGCTGGTTAAACCAAAAGCTAACACAATGGCTAATGGACCAGAAAACAGCACCACATTACGCATGTCTTTTTCATGGCCTGTCATATTAAGTAAATAGCCAACAGAACCTGTGATTACATTAATAAACTGCCCTACTGCTAATATCTGTAACAACGGCGCTGCTACTTTGTATTCATCACCAAATAACCCCATCAAGAAATCAGGGTAAACAACCATCAAGGCAAGAACGGGAACAGCTAATGCAATCATCAAACGGCTTGAAAGCAGAGACAACTGATTAACTTCACCAGAGTTACCTTTAGCAAACGCTTGTGCGAATTTAGGTGCCACGACTAAGTTAACAGCAATCAAAACAAAAGAAGCGAGCGTTGCAGTTCGCTGGGCAGACGCAAAGAAAGCCACATCTGAACTAGATAAGTACTTAGCCGTTGCAAATTGCCCTGCCCATATAACACATTGACTCATCAACATAGCAACAAATAGCGATGACAAACTGGATTTTAGTTCTGGTGAAAATGTGGCTGTAATATCAAACGACGTGCCTTTGGTATTAAACCAAAGCGCACCGCCAAACAACATCGCAGAACCAACGCAAATAGTGTAAATATAGAAGAGTGAGTCTCCAGTTTGGTCAAAACCGAAGAACATCAAAACACCAAGCACAATGATAAACGAAAGCTGAGAAATCACATTTTGCACTGTACTTGCCCAAATTACTTGCTGCTTGCCCTGCAAGACAGCGGAAAGCATCTGTTGCAACGCAAAAAAGAACACGCACACTACTATTAGTGATAAGAAACCTGCAATCTCAAGCATACCTAACCAATTGGCAATTTGATCAGGTAGCATCAAACAAACAACCAATAATAGAGCAGCCAAAATTGAGACTGTTCTAAACAGAACAGAAACGGTTTGGTTGATACGCTTCCACGAGATACCAAAATCAGCGCCAGTAACTTTAAGTAAATAGTGTTCTGAGCCCAAAGCTAACAAACTACCGCCGAGCTGAGTTAATGCAAAAGCAAAAAAGAACACTCCCGCACTTGCTACATCCGTGGCATTGGAAACAATCAGGCTCATTAAAAAGCCAGCAGTTGCACCGAAGCCTCTAACTAGGAAAACTTGTAATGATTTTAAAAATAAATTCATTTCTAATTAACTTAATCAAACTTGCCGTTGGTAGCATCTGACCAACGATCGAGTGCTGAACTCAAGTCACCAGGAAGCTCGACTTTATTACCGACAAGCCAGGTTGGATAAATATTAGTTGACTTGATTAACTTCATTACTCGATCTGGGTGAATGCCAATGTTCAAGACGTTAAACATTCCCAAAAGCTTAGCAGCAGAAATCACAACAAACTTGGGAATCATGATTGTTTTGGCGTTCGGATAATACTTAGTTCGAAATGTATCAATAATTTGTTCTAACGTGTAGCGTTCCGCATAAGCCCCATTAAACAGTTCGAAACAATTATCCGTAGATCTTGCTTGTTCAATAGCATGAATTAAGTCTTCAACGTAAATGCAAGATTTAATCGTATCTTTACGCCCAGGGTAAACAAAACCGCCTTTACGCAGCATGGTTGCTAATCGGGTAAAGTTCCCCCCCTCTCCAGGGCCAAAAACAACCGCAGGGCGGACAATCGTTAACTTAGTGCCTTCATTACGTTTCAACCAAGATTGGTGAATTTTTTCCGCCAGCATTTTGGAAAAGCCATAAGCAGAGTTAGGGGTTAGAACTGTAGACTCATCTTTTTGTTCTTCATCTGGACCATAAACGGAAATCGAGCTTGTAAAGACGATCTCTTTAATTCCATTGCGCTCTGCAAGGGCACAAATCTCATTTGCACCAGAAATATTAGTCTCATAATACTCGTGGCATGGGTGACCTGGCGTAGTATGGATTGCGGCAAAATTTAGAATTGTATCAATATCATCAATGTTAAACTCAGATAAAGCTCTGACATCTTGATGTATAAAAAAGTATCTTTCGTGCTCGAACCTTGGTTCTAGAATGTCTAGATTGTATACGACACAACCATCATTTAATAACATTCTAGCGTAATGCGTTCCAATAAAACCTGAACCACCTGTGATTAAAATTCTTTTCATATCATCAACCAACTTTAATTAACACGTCTAAGATATTTATAAATAAGTTCTTTTGCTTCACCTGGAAACATACAAAAAATATAGAATGGAAATAGTGAAAACATAACTTTCAATCTATTTAAGTTACCTTCTTTAAACCACTTAACCTTATGATAAAGACCAAGCTTGAAATAAGAAAAACCATGTCTCCTGTTACTATACCCTGATCCAACCCGTACAAAAATCAAAGGTTCTCTAATTGATAATATATTAATATTGCTATTAAAAACCCTAATATGCAGATCATAATCCTCGAAGAATTTAAAGTCTCTATACCCTCCTAAATCCAATATTTCCCTCTTATTGAACATGAGCGAAGGATGTACGATTGGATTTCTATAATTTAATATTTTTCCAACTCTTTCTGGGTTTAGAGCAATGTTACCTTGTTCTAAATCCCCAACATAGGAAATAAATTCTCTTGATGAAGTATATACATAGTCATATTGACTCATAAAAGATATTTGTTTTTCAAACCTTTGTGGATGACAAATATCATCACTATCCATTCTAGCTACAATATTGAACTTTGTTAGCTCTAATCCATTTTTTAGACTTAAAGCTAAGCCGATATTTTCTTGATTATGATGAACATTAAATTCAGTATCAGACAATTGGAATAAATCATAATACTTAACAATGATATTTTTCAATGGTTCATCAACAGGACCATCAACTATCAGCAGTATTTCTGATGCTTTATATGTCTGCGTTAACAGACTCTGCAATGATGCATCAAACTGTTCAGGGCTGTCATTTTTATACACTGACATTAAAACTGAAATCATCATAATCAAACAACCTTACTAATTTTATTTAGAATGTTTTTTTCTGAAAAAATCGTAATATCTTCGTATAAATCATCGACACTAGATTCCGACAAATCTTCATTAAGATAATCTATACCATACAAATCTGATATTCTTCTATTGCTCGTGAGTACCTTTTTCTTTGTTGCTAAAGATTGAAGTACTTTTGCAGGTGTGACCGTTTTCATAAAATCACTATTTTTATAAGGTAGTAAAATAGCTTCACTTCTTGATATTAGATTAGTTAGTTCCTTTATATTAGAGGTTGGCTTCGAAAAAACAATATTAACCAAATCAACCAAACCATCTGTACAATCACCTATAATTAATACTTTCTTTCCCGATATAGCTATTTTTCTTAGTAATTCAACATCGATATCTTTGTGTAAAGTACCAAAATAACAAAAATCAAAATCTAGAGATTCATTACTAAGATTATAAAACAACTCATTTACTAGAGGAGGAACCAATATATATTTGTCGCCTTTTTTGCTGTTAAAAAGATGAACCCAATGCTGACCATTAGATAACCTTTCTAGAACATCATTATTATCACAAAAAACAACATCACAACTCTCTACAACCACTTTCTCCTGATTAATCTTACGTTGAGACAAGCCCTGAGATTCATAATCATGTACGCAGTAATATATTTTTTTATTGTACCTATTAAAAATATTAATTGCTAATTTAGATGCTACAAAGGTTATACAAATGTCACCTTCAATGTTATGTTTATTTATTAAGAAAATCGAATAAAAATAGTCAAAAAAGGTATTTATTGATGGCAACCCTTTTATAGAAACCAATTTAAGATTACTAGCTCCTTCATTATTAAAACTAACGTCACTTACAAGCTTTTTAAACCGACTTAATGTAGGATTATGCAAGAAAATCTTTTCGAAGAATCGCGCGTTGTAACCACTATTATGATAATGACGAAAGATAGCTTGATTAACATGCTGATAATAATCATAAGGAATGTCAGAAAATATATCAATTCTCATAAATTACTCTTCAGAAAAACCTATAAAAAACCAAATTATATGTTCATACCCTGAATTTTGAAATAAACTCAAGAATAAAAACAAAAAACAAAAATAGTGAACGTTACTCACATATCTATTTTTAAAAAATTTAAAAAAAACAAAAATCAACAGTAAGAAAGAAACAAACCCATTGTCTATTAATGTTTGAATATAAATATTATGCACCGCATCTTCTCGATACCACAAATCAAAAGAAGCACTATTTAACATTGCTTCTTTGGAGTTACCTATGCCATATCCCCAGTAATTCTGCTGGAAAGTTTCAAATGCAGCTTTCCATAAAGCCAACCGTCCCTGTCCTGTATGAAAATATTCAATCTCCTGTTCAAAATCAAACAGCCTTAAAAACATTTCCGGAAAAAAAATCTTAACCAAAAATAGAAGTAAAAAAAATACCCCACCCAACATTAACAAATAAGACATTTTCGCCTTAAAAATATTGTTAACAACATTATAATAATAAATACAAGCAAGAAAAGCTAAGAATCCTGTGCGAGATGAGTTTATAAGTGTTATTGATAAGCCAAAAAAAACCAATGTAAAGAACATTTTCTTATCTTCAATAAATAATATTGCAAGTAAAAAGGCTGAAGTCGCGGCTATATTGAAGTGAGAATAATATCCTAAATAATAATAAATAGCCGTTTTCGGGTTTGTACCGTTAGCAACCAAAATTACTTCATAGAAGTTAAAAATAATAAAAACTAAGATCAGAGAAATAGATAACTTCTTAACTAAATAGTTAACCTCTTCCTTATACAAGGAATATACTTTACTTATTTCCTTGCCAATATAATAACTACCTATCATCATGATAGGCCAAGCAAATAAAAACAATGAAGATGACTTCATCGCTATGTAAGCGTTAATCAGCAATATAAATAACAAGTAATATGAAGATATCGTCTTGGGTGTCCTTATAAAAAGAAAACCTAATAGGAACAATACATATCCTAATCTAATGTCGGAACTTCCAATTTTATAAACAGAAAAATTAAAAACTGGGGATGCGAACAAAATAAATATAGCGAATGCAGAAAACCTAACTGCAAGAATATTTCTAGACATTTAAATTCTCTCTATCAGCGTTTCAGCCTAAAATAACACCTTAACATTAGCTTTCTGAATTTTATTGGAGACTTTCTGTATAGATATTTCAACACATCAATTCTACTAATATCCTCATACGCAAGGCTTGGGTCAAAATATTCTAAGTTTATATCTACTGTGTTAACACTTAGCTTAGATGGAGAACCTAACACTTCTTTTACATTGCCAGTATGGAATTCATATTTTGATAAGTTTTTATTTCCAAGCTCAAATCCATCGACAATAAAATCGACAAGATCACTTGAAAATACATAACCATTATTTCCATTTGTTCTGCTTTTATCTTCAACAGAATTAAGAATACACCTCATTCTATTTACATTAAACAAGGTGTTATTTATCCGCCTAACATAATTAACGTATTGCACGGAAGAACTTTTGTTAACTAAACCTCCCATAACTTCATGATACTTGACACCAAGAATATTTGAAAATACTCTTTCAACTCCCAACTTAAACAATTCATCACCATAAATAACTTTTATCACATTGTTAACACCAAAGTTTTCATCATATTTTTCAAACTTCTTCTCATAGGAGACTAATGACATATTTTCCTTTAAAAACGCCTTAGGTTTTGCACATTCAAAATCCCAACCATTAGTAACAACCTCTTTATAATAACTATCTAAAAAATCAACAGGGTGTCTTACTGTAATTATCAACATTACATCTTTAAAATCATCAAATAAATCCTGAATATCCTTTGAACTATCTGAATTTAAATGATGAGATATATTCTCGCATGAAAAAAAATATCCGCCTTCTTAGAAGGCGGTTTTGCTTTATAACCCCCTAGAAGGGGGCGTCCACGCTATCAGTTCTTCAATAACTGCAGTTGTTGTTCATACTCTATGTCCTGTTTATCTTGGTGTCGGACATATCGTCGAATGACTTCTTCATTCACACCGACCGTATCTACAAAATACCCTCTAGCCCAAAAGTGATTTCCCCATAGTTTCTTACGTATATGTGGAAATTTATTGAAAAGTCTAATTGCTGTCCGGCCCTTTAAAACTCCTAACAAACTCGAGATCGACAACTTGGGAGGAATAATGACAACAAGATGAACATGATCTGGTTGAACATTTAACTCTAAAACCTCGCAGTCTTTCATATTGCACAAAATATAAATTGAACGATAAAGCTCCTTTCCAACCTTATCTTTCAAAATCTTATATCTATACTTTGGAGTCCAAACTATATGGTATTTGCAACGCCAATAGACATGTGATGAACTTCTGTAATCGCCCATGTGGTTGTTTCCTCTTACTTGTGGTGAATAAGAGGTTACTTCTAACATGGGCACTTCTTCAGGCTATAGCCTAGAGGAACAATCACCACCGCCCTAGGCGGTGGTTTTGAGGAGCCAATAAAAACCTTATTTATTTTTTTGTTTTTTGCTTCACTCCTTATTCCGTCAATAAACTTCTCTTTTGTTTTATTATTTTTGGAAGAAATAACCCTTATTAATTCATTATGTCCAGACGTTGTACCTTTTCTTCCACCCTTATATTCCGTATTCTCAAATCCAAACTTAGGAAATAATAATCCGCATTTAATATTTTCATTATAATTTTTTAGAAAATAACTTTGAACTGCAGATGAGCCAGTCTTATGTAAGCCAACGTGCAAATAAAGTGAAACATCATTCAACATCGAGACACCTCCACTCAGGGTAAAAATCTCTCACATATTTATTAAGGGCAATCTCAGCTTCGGTATATGCTCTATCAACTGAAGGCTCTAAATTGTCAGCCTTAAGACTAGATACCAAAGCTGCTCCAACCGTCACATTGGTCATTCGGTCAATAACTACAAACGCACCGGTTTGTTTTACTTTCTTATATAAGTCAATAGCAATGGCTTCGTTTAGGTTAAGCTCCACTAAGCCAATTGAATTTAGCTCTAATATATTGGTTTTACAGTTTTCAGCTTTCAGCTTTAACGTATTGACATCCACCTCATGGATGATTTTAGAAATTCGACCATTTACCAAATTTGAAGAAAATTTAAACAGATATTCTTTATTGGTTTGTAGTGGCGCCTCACCCATCCAAACCATATTTGCTTGTAGTGCATCACTTACCATTGGTAGGTTGTTACTGTGAACCAGCACATCACCACGGCTAACGTCGATTTCATCGTTCAACGTAATTGTTACAGCATCACCTGCAATAGCCTGCTCAATGTCACCCTCAAAGGTCACAATGCTTTTCACTGTGCTTTGTTTACCTGATGGCATTGCAGTGATGGCATCACCTGGACGAACTACACCAGAAGCGATGGTTCCGCAGAAACCACGGAAATCTAGGTTCGGGCGGTTAACGTACTGCACCGGCATACGGAAGTCAGTTAAGTTTTTGTCTTGCTCGACTTTCACCGTTTCAAGCAACTTCATTAGTGTTGCACCTGGATACCAATCCATGTGCGTACTTGGCGTTACTACGTTGTCGCCGTTTAGAGCTGAAATAGGGACAAAACGTAAGTCTTGAATATCCAGCTCTTTGGCCATTTCACGGTAATCCGCTTTGATCTTTTGGAATACTTCTTGGCTGTATTCCATTAAGTCCATTTTGTTGATAGCAACAATAATGTGCTTAATACCCAGCAAAGAACAAATGTAACTGTGACGACGCGTTTGAGTTTGAATACCGTGGCGTGCGTCTACCATTACAATGGCTAAGTCACAGGTTGAAGCGCCTGTTGCCATGTTGCGTGTGTATTGCTCGTGCCCTGGGGTATCGGCAATAATGAACTTACGCTTGTCTGTCGAGAAGTAACGGTAAGCCACATCAATGGTGATGCCCTGCTCTCGTTCGCTTTGTAAGCCGTCTACTAATAGTGCTAAGTCAAACTCTTTGTCAGTGGTGTTGAACTTTTGAGAGTCTTTTTCGATCGCTGCCATTTGATCTTCGTAGATCAACTTTGAGTCAAACAACAAACGGCCTATAAGGGTCGATTTACCATCGTCTACTGAGCCACAAGTAATGAAGCGCATTAAATCTTTGTTTTCGTGTTGCTTTAGGTATGCTTGAATGTCTGATGCGATTAGGTCTGATGCATGGCTCATTAGAAGTATCCCTCACGTTTTTTCTTTTCCATCGATCCAGATGAATCGTGGTCGATAGCGCGGCCTTGGCGTTCTGATGTTGTGGTTAACAGCATCTCTTGAATGATTTCTGGCAGTGTTGTCGCTTCTGATTCCACAGCACCAGTTAGTGGGTAACAACCTAGTGTGCGGAAGCGAACCATTTTCTGTTGTACTTCTTCGTGTTCTTCAATGGGGATACGCTCATCGTCGACCATGATTAACATACCGTCGCGTTTTACCACAGGGCGCTTTTCAGAAAGGTATAAAGGCACAATTTCGATGCTTTCTAGGTAGATGTATTGCCAGATGTCTAGCTCAGTCCAGTTTGATAGTGGGAATACACGGATAGATTCGCCTTTGTCGACTTTACCGTTGTAGACGTTCCAAAGTTCTGGGCGCTGGTTTTTTGGGTCCCAACGGTGGTTTTTGTCGCGGAATGAATACACACGTTCTTTAGCGCGAGATTTTTCTTCGTCGCGGCGTGCGCCACCGAATGCTGCATCAAAGCCGTATTTGTCTAACGCTTGTTTTAGGCCTTGAGTCTTCATGATGTCGGTGTGCTTAGAGCTACCATGAACAAATGGGCTAATCCCCATTTCGATGCCTTCTGGGTTTTGGTGAACGATTAAGTCCATGCCTACTTTTTCAGCCATTTGGTCACGGAACTGGATCATTTCTTTAAATTTCCAGTTTGTGTCTACGTGCATTAACGGAAACGGAGGCTTCCCAGGTGCAAATGCTTTGCGAGCAAGGTGCAGCATTACTGCTGAGTCTTTACCTACTGAGTAGAGCATTACTGGATTATCAAACTCGGCAGCGACTTCACGGATGATGTGAATCGACTCCGCTTCTAACTGCTTAAGGTGTGTTCTTTTGGTGCTATTTAAGACTGTCATGACGTTGTTATTGCCTTTGGTGTTGCCGCCCTTAATTTAAGTATTAAGTACGAATTTTGAATTCAAGGGGAGGTGCTAAAAGCAGATTCCCTATTACGCTCGTCCCTCGCTTTAGGGAATGACGTGTATGTTGTCGTTGCTCTCTGTGGGCATGACTGATTCGGGGGTCTCAAACCCAAAAGCGAGATTCCCTATCACGCTTGTTCCTCGCTGTAGGGAATGACGTGTTTGTTGTCGTTCCTCATTATTGGGAACCGCGCGTTTGTTCTGGTTCGTCGCTATTAGAATGACGAACGCGTTGTAGCGCCGTCATCCTCGAGAAGGAGGAACGACTGAGTTGAGGATCTCTAAACTAAAAGCGAGATTCCCTATCACGCTCGTTCCTCGCTGTAGGGAATGACGTAATGTAGTCATTCGTCACTCTGAGGAATTACATGTGTGCTGTCTTTCCTCGCTAAGGGGAATTACGATTCCTGCAAAATAAGGCGACTTTTGCTACGCTACCGCCCTTAGGTTTCAGCCCCTAATCTGCTATCAATTTTCTAATTTTTCGTTGTTTGACTTTGTGCTTTTAGCTAACTTGGTCTTCATAACGATTGAAGCCAATGAGCTTCATTCAGACCAGTTTTATAGCTATCACTTTATGGGGTGTGATTTTATTGCGTATTTAGTACGCTGTAAAGAGTTTATTGCGTATCTGGTACTATTTGTTGTTATAGTTGTGTGATTGAATGTAAATATAAAGACAACACGCTGAATTCATTACCAAATGAAATCAGTTGTAACAGATTTAAAAAGGCCAAGCTGTTTCCAACTTGGCCTTTCACTGCGGTGTTAATTGAACTGTGTTGCTTAGTTAAACGGGTTGTTTCGCTAGGTGGTTGTCACCATAGCTTCCGTAGTAACCGCCATAGCCATACTCGTTCTTTAACGCTTTTTCAGTGACTTGGTTAATCACGATGCCGTCTATCTTTATGTTGTGTGTCATAAAGCGGCCTAGCGTGTTTCTTACACTTGCAAGGCGTGTGCTGTTAGCTTTAACCACAACGGTAATTGAGCCCACCAAACGGCTTATTACTAGGCTGTCTGCGACAGGTAACGTTGGTGGCGTATCGATGATTACACGGTCGAATTGCTCATCTAGCTGGTCTAACATTTTAGCGAATGCTTCTGATGTTAAAAGCTCTTGTGGGTTTGGCGTTAACATACCTGCAGGTAAAATCGTTAGGCCTGACCTCTCGTCTTTGTATAAGCAGTTTTCTAATGCGTCGCCCATTAACAAGTGGTTAGTAATGCCCTGCTGGAACTTCTTCAAACCAAAACGCTCTGCTACTGCTGGTTTACGTAAATCCGCATCGATAAGCAATGTACGTTCTACTTGTGCATACGCCATCGCCAGGTTGATAGACGTTGTGGTTTTACCTTCGCCCGGTAATGAAGAGGTAATCGCTAGTCGCTTACTGTTTGATTGCATTTTTGATAACGTCAATGCAGTACGAATTGAACGAACTGATTCGCTGAAGGAGTTAGCTTCTTTCTCAAAATACAGTGCTTTGTCTAACGCTTTCTTTTTGTATTTCTTCATTGATACTTTTGGTAAGCCGCCCAATGGGATTAAACCAAAGCGATCTTCGAATGTTTTTACTGATTCAACGGTATTACGCAGTGCGTCTAACAGGAACACCATCACAACCGCAAAGCCAAAGCTTGCTACGAATGAAAGCGCAATAATTAGCCCTTTCTTCGGTGCAGCGGCTTTTTGTGGGATCATCGCGTAGTCAGTAAAGCGTGCGCTTTCTGCTGCAAAGTCACTGGTTGCCGAAGTCTCTTTTTGACGCGACAGGAACAAGTTGAAAACGTCACGGTTGGTTTTTACTTCACGCTTTAACGCTTCAAATTGACGCTTTTTAACTGAAATAGTCTGGTAAGCATCTTTATTTGATTTCAGCTCTGCTTTTAGTAAGCGCTCTTGTTGCACTACCGATTTAAGCTCTTGGTCAATGCCATTAACCAGCTCTTTTACCACTGATCTTATTTGGTTATCTAAAGAACGCACCTTTGCATTCGCAGCCTTCATATCTTCATGAGCAGGTCCATAGCGTTTCGCTAGCTTGCTGAGCTCTTTATCGGCTAAGATCTTTTGCTCTTTTAACGCCAGAACTTGAGGGTGCTTAGATACGAGCGGAATGGTGATGAATGCTTCTTGAGTTTTACCTTGTGCCGCTCTTAATGTGCTGTAAGAAGATTCAATTTCGATTCTTCGGTCGGTAATTTCTGTTAAGCGTTTCGTTAAGCTACTGATTGTCGAACGAGCTTGTGCATCAATGCCGCCCTCTACACCACTGTCATCAACCAGTTTCTCTTTAGCAAGAAAGTCTGTTAGAGCCGTTTCAGAGCTCGATAGTTGTTCTTTTAGTTCAGATAAACGGCTAGTGATCCAGTGTGATGCTTGTTGCGTTGCACCTAAGCTCGCCTCTAGGTTTAGGTTGATGTATTCCTCACCTATGGCATTTGCGATTACTGCTGCTAACTTTGGATCTTCTGATTCAAAACTGATGTTAACCAACTGAGTTTTTCGAATCGGAGAAATCGTTAAGCGCTCTTTGAATGCATCCAGTACCGACTGGCGAATTGCTTCTTGAGCATCTTCTTCGGTTATCGGTGTATTATCACGGTACGCATCAAAGACAGGTAGAGACTTCACTGAATCCACAAGTTGTTCTTTCAGCGACAACTCTGGGTCCAATGACGCGTTGAATTCTAGCTTATTGGTTAAACCTAGCTTGTCGATAACACGCTCAGCGATTTGGTTCGACTTTAAGATCTCAAACTGAGTTAAGTAGTACTCTTTTTGATTTGAGTCGATGCCTACCACTTCTTCTATTGAAACAGCTTTCTTTTGCTTCGATTCAATTAATAGCGTTGCGGTTGCTACGTATTTGGGCGTTAGTGCGAACACCGCTAGCGTGGTTAAAATAGTGATAACCAAAGTGAACATGGTGATCTTCAACCAACTTTGTTTTACTAGTTGGAAGTATTTCCCAAGATCGATGATCTCTTCACTGTTCGTATTATTTTCTTTAGAGAGCAATTGCATAGCGAGTTGTATTCTCAATAGATTTAAATGGGATGATTGCGATTTTGGCTCACATCTGATTCTGAGCTAACGTCTAGTTTCTGACTAAAGCCCTTTGCTTTTAGTTTAAGCCCTTTGCTTTTAGTTTAAGCACTTAGCTTTAGTTAGATTGAAAATTACCAAAACGATCCGATAACATGCAGCGTGTCGCCTGGTTTTATCTTCTGATACAGAGCGACTTCATTTTCAGTGTCACTTTCAAATGCTTTTGTTAGCTGCTCAGAAGTGTAACCTTCGTATTCACCTTCAGAGATTAGGTAAACCTTAGCACTGCGGCGGTATTTCGTTAACACGCCACCAGCCAATGAAATCGCTTCTTGCACGGTTAAGGCTGGTTCATATTCATAACCACCCGGCTTATTAACTAGGCCATTCACGTAGATGTTTCGGTATTGCACCATCGACACGTTCACTTTTGGGTTGATCAGGACGTTGCCCTTCAAACCGTCAGTGATTTCTAATTGAAGTTGCTCAAGTGTTTTACCACCTAGCTTGATTTTCCCTAGATACGGGTAATCAACAGTCTCGCGGTTATCGATTTTTAGTTCTTCAATCGTGAGGTTCTCTTCACCATAAACAGTGATACTGATGGTATCGCCCGCCGTTAGTGTGTAAAGAATTTGGGCTGGCTTTGCATTGCTTACTGTCGATGTGAACACGGTAAACATCACAATCAATGAACCAAGTAACTTTTTAAACATGTGTTTACTCTTATCGTTTGTCATTGGTAATGGTTTTTCATTAGTAAATGAGTAAGTAAATAAGCAAATCGACCCAATGTTGATGGGCCGCTTACTCATTGTTCGGTGACTCGCGCTTACGCTTGTCTAATTCTGTTAGGGCGGTCAGTAAGCCGTTTTGCCGACAAAGCCTTTAAATACCGTCATCACGATGATTTTGATATCTAACCAAAGCGACCAAGTTCGAATGTATTTCAAATCGTATTCCACACGTTTTTCCATTTTGTCTAACGTGTCGGTTTCGCCTCGATAACCACTGACTTGCGCTAAGCCAGTTATCCCCGGTTTCACGTTGTGACGAAGCATGTATCTACCTACGATTTGACGGTATTCTTCATTGTGTGCAACCGCATGTGGACGAGGGCCAACGATTGACATTCTCCCTTGCAGTACATTGATAAATTGCGGTAATTCATCAAGCGATGTTCTACGGATGAATGCACCAAATTTAGTGACTCGAGGGTCATTCTTCGTTGCTTGTTTAACCACGGCACCGTTATCTTGTGTGCTCATTGAACGGAATTTCCAAATCAGAATTTCCTCTCCGTCTAAGCCATAGCGTTTTTGCTTAAAGATCACGGGGCCTGGTGAACTTAACTTTACGCCTATGGCAACGGCTAGTAATACCGGTGATATCATTGCTAAAATAAGCGTCGAAAAAACAATATCTTCCATTCGTTTGATGCTGCTTCTTACGCTGTTAAACGGCGTATCGTGCACACTTACTGTCGCGACGCCGTTAATGGTTCTCCAGCGAGATTGTACGAGATCAAACGTTTGTAAGTTAGGCACAACGTATACACGGGCGTTTGAATCAGAAAAACGATCAACCAATGCCTTGGTTTTTTGGCTTCCTAGGGGGTGTAATGCAATGAACACATGTTTTAACTGTCTCGATTTTGCTAAAACCAATGCTTGTTCAATACTGCCTTTGACTGGATAAGCCACAACTCCATTAGACGGAGTCGTTGTTGGTTGGTTAATGCTCTTTTCTGCGTCATCGTAGATACCTTCAAATGTTAAAAGTGAACCTTTTTGGTCTAGCGCTCCGGCCATATGGTAGCCCGTTTGCGTCGCTCCGATGACGATGGCTTTGTTTCTATACTGACCTTGCGTAAACATGCCTGTTTTGGTGAATCGTTCTAATGCCCTTGCCGAAATCATGAAATAAGGCACGGCCATCGACCAAATTGCGATAACTACACGTGAATGGTCTTCCGAACGCTTCGCAAAAAAAGCAATCATTAGAATGACAAGAATCGTCATTCCCCAACACAAGGTCAGTCTCTGAATTTTTTGAAATGTTGTTGTGAAATCTTGGTTGCGGTAAAGCTCAAAAACTTGTGCGAACAATAAGTGAAGTACGCAACCTAAGCTTGCTAGGGTGACGTAATCCTTTGATACACTACCGATATAAAGCCAACTCGCGCCCGTTAATGCCGCGACGATAATGAACAAATCCAGCATCTTATGTGCCACGACACTTTCATATTCACCATTTTGAACTTGGTATTCTTTTGAAATCATATTGTCCAAGTAAACCCGTTCTATAAGCCATTTGTTAAAGCCAGCAGTACGAATTAGTCCATTATTTTCGTCGCCATGCTTTTGCTATTCGCAGTAAGAAGCAATACGTCATCACTTGCTCCTATCTGCACATATTTTAATTGGGACAAATCTTAATGCGTATTTGGTACGTTGTAAATGATTTATTTGTACTTAGTACGCTTTATTGGCGCTCTTGATGAATGTTCTTTCAGATAGAAAGAGATAACGCTTATTTCATATTACAATACGACATTAATCACGGTAACATCAGTCAAAATGATCATAAAATAGAAATCCCCCACTCAAAGATAAAGCGCCATATGAACACTACCACCACTCTTGTTTATGACACTTTGAAAAGCCTTGCTACTCACGCTCCTGAGCAACATGCCGAGATTCGCCAGCGTTTATATGAGCAGTTGAGCCTGCCATTTAACAAGCAGCTCTCGTTATACGCTAATGTGCTTGGTCCTATCAGCTCAGGTAAGTTAGCGGGATGCGCCAATATTGATAAAGCGGTTGAGCTAGCACTTGATGTGCTGGAAGGCCGCAGCAAGTAAATCCCCTTCTTTAAAATACGTAACACAGCGGCCCTAACCTTCCCCCAGTT
The DNA here is from genome assembly GCF_030409755.1 of Vibrio lentus. Lineage (NCBI taxonomy): Bacteria > Pseudomonadati > Pseudomonadota > Gammaproteobacteria > Vibrionales > Vibrionaceae > Vibrio > Vibrio lentus. The sequence continues at coordinate 1,016,703 of NZ_JAUFQE010000002.1, read as the reverse complement.
AGGGCCGTTTTTTCGTTCGCGTCATTTGATTAGTGAATTTCAGATACAAAAAAGGCGCAGATTATCCGCGCCTTTGGTTTTAGTTAGTTCCAGGAATGTTACGACGTTTTGAACTGCGCCACGGCTTTATCCATATCATGGGCTTGCTCTGCGACTTTATCGACTTCAACTAAACAGTGCTGAGCTGATGCGTTGTTATCGTTAGAGATAGTGTTTAGCTCTGTGATTGAGTCACTCACTTGCGCCATCACTGCGCCCTGCTCTTCAATCGCTGATGCTATACGCTCAGAGTTCCCTTGAATGCTTTCCATATCACTTAAGATAAGCTGTAAGCTCGCATCCAATTCTTCTGAATCTTTAAGAGTCAGTTGACCTTGTTGGTTACATTCGCCAATCTCGGTCATTGAAGCGTTCATTTGGCTTTGAATTGCTGTAACAACGCTGGTGATTTCGGTTGTTGACTGATGCGTTCTGCTTGCAAGAGCTCGAACTTCATCTGCAACCACGGCAAAGCCTCGGCCTTGTTCACCGGCACGTGCTGCCTCAATCGCTGCGTTTAGTGCCAATAAGTTAGTCTGTTCTGCAATACCTTGGATGATATTTACTGCATCGCCGATTTGATCAACATGATGGTTCAACGAGCTAATCGAGTCTTGGCTGCTTGAAAGGCGCTCAGACAGTTGAGTAATGTTGCTGATGGTGTCTACCACCACTTCACGGCCTTTATCCGCATTCACTTTCGCTTGATGTACACCTTCAGCGGCAACCGATGTGCTTTCTGAGATCTCGCCAATCGTTAACACCATCTCTTGTACCGATGTCGTCATGGTCGAGGTGTGGTTAGCTTGCACTTCAAACTGCTTGATTACCGATTCAAGCTCATCATGCATGTTCGATGTGCTTTGAGTCAGTTGAAGTGACTTAGATTGAGATGCCGCGATAAGACCTTCAAGTTGATCAAGTAATTGATTGAAGTATTGGCCTAACGTGCTCAGTTCGTCTTTACCGTCTAGGTGTGAACGAATCGACACATCGTTAGAATCCACGATGTTGCGGATCACTGAAAGCAATGACTCAATCTTGCCAATAATAGAACGGACGATTAACCAGCTGAACAGAATGATCGACACAAGTAACGTGACGCAAAGGATGTTATTGATCAGCGATAGTTTGTCCATCTCTTGTTGGGTTTCTTGCTCTAACACGGCAGAGAACTCTTTGAATTGAGTTTCAATCGCGTGAGAACCTGAGCGTGCTTCTCCTAACAGACCTTCATTATGCTTTATGCCAATCACACGTTTCTGTTCAACCACTTGACGCGCAGCATCTACAAAAGCAGTAGAGCTTGCCGTATTAGAGGTAATAGACAGAACACTCGGGTCGAATGTGCCCTTTTCAATCAGATCGTTAAACAGATACAGCTCGACTTTTTGTTCAGCGCTGACTGTTGCACTGATGCTGTCTAACTCTTCATGAAATTGGCCAAGTAAACCTTTGTCTCGAGCTAATCCATACACTTCGCTGGCCTTTACTAGGTTAACAAAGCTTGTGTGGTACGTTTCAATATCTTCACGCAAGTGTGTGCTGTTCGCTAAACCCAAGTTGTTCAGCACGGCGTTAAGTTCTGATTCAGACGCTAGGAATTTGTTGTAGTTAACATCGAACTTGTCGAGGTATTTCAAATCACTACGCAGCAAGAAATCTTTCTCGTTGCGGCGAAGGTTGAGCAATCGCACTTCGAGTTCTTTGGTGATTTGTTTAGCTTCGCTCATTTGAGCGGTAGTGTCTGCGAATTGTGATGTGGTGAAAAGGAGTGAAACCATCCCTAAGATAGAAAACATCCCTAACGAATACAGCTTTTTCTTTATATTCATGTATGTAGCTCTTGATATTAGTATTATTTTAATAGACTCAAATTTCAGTAAGAAACGTTTGGATAGACCTTGGTTTTTCCACATACAAAGCATGTGACATTCATTCTGTTGACGCTCCACTGCCTTACTAAAAATTAGATTTATCAATAACACAATTTGATAACATGTACAGTTATCAATTCAAAAATTGGGGACAGCACAACAACGCTTGTAGGCCATGTATAACCTCAATCCTAGGTAACATGCTGAATTGAGGTTACTTTTGGCTTGCGATTAATTTATAGGCGAAATTTTATTTACGGCTTATTCTCATGTTTGCGAAAATCGTTTGCTCCCTTTTGCTAAACCGTATTATTGCCTACGAGGAACTCTGTTCTTTGCTCTGTTTGAACTCGTTGTATTTTCGATACAAATTAAAAAGCCACTTCCCGATCAGAAATGGCTTTGACTGTAAGTTTAGGTAATGTCGAACTAGTTTGAATTATGGGTATACAAATGCACATCTTGTTGCGGGAATGGAATTGAGATTCCTTCTGCATCGAGTGCTTTTTTCACTTTCTCGGTCATATCCCAATACACTTCCCAATAGTCACTGGTGTTGACCCATGGTCGCACAATAAAGTCGACGGATGAGTCATTGAGAGAGTGCACTCTTACCATCGGCTCTGGCGTCGGTAAGACTCTTTCATCAGCGAGCAAGATATCCATAAAAAGTTGTTTAGCTTTATCGATATCGTCCTTGTAGCCAATGCCAAACACCATATCGATTCGTCGGATGTGTTCTGCCGTAATATTATTGATAACGTCGCCCCAAATCTTGTTATTGGGAATAACCAACCTTTGGTTATCAACCGTTTGAATCGTTGTCGACACTAAGCTCATTTTGTTAACGGTGCCTTGAATATCATTCACCTTGACCAGATCCCCGACATCGTAAGGACGATAGATAAGGATCATCACACCAGAAGCAAAATTGGAGAGCGTATCTTGCAAGGCGAAACCGATGATGACACCCGCCACACCAAGACCGGTCAGAAGCGGCCCTAGTTCAATGCCCACCTGAGATAGTGCCACCAGCACACCAATAAACATCACGGCTTAGAAGCAATTGATGTGAAGAAGTTTTGCATTAACACGCTGAAGTTCATCTTGGCGCTTTTTACGCTCATTCCGACACCAGTCGCAACAATGTTCGCAATCTTTCTTGCGGCAAACAGTATGGTGAAACACAGTAATAGTCGAACGAACAGTGATGGTGCTTTATCAACTAACCACAGCCGAAAAGACACCACAGTGTCTTCTAGAAAGGAATAAGCGACCTCAACATCCAAGACGTCTTTTTGAAGGTGCCTTTTTATCTGATCCAGTAACGCGAGATGGTCTGTAGTATCAACATCGAGTTTATCCATGATTCCAATCGCAGACTTGAAGCTGTGGATCACGATTTCGAATTCTGTATTTTGTAGTTCAAGAGCTTTGGCTAGTGCTTCATCATCGTCCTTCATAAAGGTACGGCGCTGTTCCAATTCAAGTATCTTGGCTTCTTTGTACAAAATGATGTTGGTAAGAAAGTTCACTCTTTCGTCCAATGATTGCTGGAACTGTAACTTAGCGGTATCCAATTCAATATCATGAGGTTCGAGTTCAACCAACGTTTTCATCAACTGCTGGTAGTAAGTATCCATAAGTATCGAGCGACGTTGAAGTTGCTCAAACAAGCTCCCTCGGAGCTCTTCACTTGCAGCGCGAAAGTCGTACGCCAATGTATTGATTTTGCTCTCGCTCAGATTGAGCAAGCGCTGCAGCAACTCAACTTGAGATAATAAAAGGTTTGATGCACTCTCTTTTGTACTTTGTCGAGCATGATTTTGTGATAAATGCGTTCTGAAATGATCATTCTTTCTTCTCAAAATGTTTTCTAAGAATTCTTGCTCATTTTCCGCGATATCTTGGGTTTGGTGCGCTTGCTCTAATGAAGATACATCGTTGAGCAATGACAATTGTATTTCTTCTAATGAAGCGGCGTTAACGATAGAACTAGCTACCGATAAAAGGATAAAAATAAAAGTTGTTATAACTCTAACTCTATATTGCTGAATCATTAACATGCCTTAGTTGATGTAATGACTTCCTTGATCGTGATAAATATTGAAAATGAACTCGACTAAGACCCTAAATTAAACAAGAGAAAGGAGCACCTACCCCTCTCTACTAATTTGTTGAACTCTATTGTTCTAATCCGTAGTTCTTGGTCGATTAACCGGCCATTAAGCCCTGGTACGTTGGATCGTGGTGTTATTTGGTAGGTCGCCGCAAATTCGTGAGCCAACGGCCGTAATTGATAAGGTGGAACGACTTAATGCGTAAACGTGCCAATACTATACAATGCGTATGACGTTAACTGAATTCATATAAACTTAAGGATTGGTTAAGCAAAACTTTATGGTGAGAGCGTGAAATTTAATAGTGTCGATTTGAATCTATTAAAGGTGTTCATCACCGTTTACCAAGAACAAAGCTTAAGAAAAGCCGGCGAAAAACTTTGTGTTACGACACCTGCTGTTAGCCAAAATATCAACATTCGGCCAAGTTTAAATGGTTAATCGATATCATAGAAACGTCCATGAACAAAACCAATAAGTATCTATTTAGATTTCCTGTGGTGAAGTTCTCAATGGCTTTACCGGTTACGATTTACTTATTCTGCTTTTCAAACTATTCCAGATCTTGTCTCTTTTGCTTTTCTCTTCCTAGAACCAAACCGCCTCTGCATTACCTCTACAGTGCCTCTGAACCTGTCTTCTGAAGGCGCATCTCCACCAAGATAGTCTTCCAATTAACTAGAATTCATACCCAGTAGTCCTCTGAGTTAAAGCGAAATTGGTATTTTCTTTATAAACAAATAGAAACTAAAGAAAGGACATTACCTTGACTAAATTAACCAAAACCGTGTTGGCAATGGGTGCGCTCAGCGTTGCTCAAGGCGTTGCAGCAGCGGACCAACCAAACATTCTTGCTATCTGGGCAGATGATCTTGGTTACTACAACACTAGCGCTTACAACCGTGGAATGATGGGCTACGAAACGCCGAACATCGACCGTATTGCTAATGAGGGCGCTATTTTTACGGATATGTACGCACAACAATCTTGTACGGCTGGCCGTGCTTCGTTCGTGACGGGTCAACACCCATTCCGTACCGGCCTACTTACTATCGGTATGCCAGGTTCTGCACACGGTATTCCTGACTGGGCTCCTACCATAGGTGATGCTCTTAAAGAAGAAGGTTACGCGACTGCACAATTCGGCAAAAACCACTTAGGCGATCAAGACAAACACCTTCCTACAAACCATGGTTTTGATGAGTTCTTTGGTAACCTTTACCACTTAAACGCGGAAGAAGAGCCTGAAACCTACTTTTACCCTAAAGACCCAGAATTCAGAAAGAACTACGGGCCTCGTGGCGTTATCAAAGCAACCTCTGATGGCAAAATCGAAGATACGGGTCCACTGACTCGTACTCGTATGGAAAACATCGATGAGGACTTTACCGAAGCGGCTATCACGTTCATGGAGAAATCTGTAAAAGAAGATAAGCCGTTCTTTATCTGGTACAACTCGACTCGTATGCACGTTTGGACTCGTCTGAACGAACATTACAGCGGTATTTCTGGTCAAGGCATCTACGCTGATGGTATGGCTCAATTAGACGACAACGTTGGCGCATTACTTGATACTCTTGAACGCTTAGAGGTTGCTGACAACACGATTGTTATCCTTTCTACCGATAACGGTGCAGAGAAGTTCACATGGCCTGACGGCGGTACATCTCCTTTCCACGGTGAAAAAGGTACAACTTACGAAGGCGGCATGCGTGTTCCACAAATCGTGAAATGGCCTGGTGTAATCAAACCTGGCTCTGCGGTTAACGCGCTAATGTCCCAAGAAGACTGGTTACCGACACTAGCTGCTGCTGCCGGTAATGACTCTATCGTTGAAGACCTTAAAGAAGGTGTTTCTCTAAATAATAAAGATTGGCGTGTTCACTTAGATGGCTCGAACTTCATGCCATACTTTGAAGGAGAGGCAGAAAAATCACCTCGTGAAACTATTTTCTACTTCTCTGCAAACGGTGACTTCAATGCGCTTCGTTGGAACGATTGGAAAGCAAGCTTCGCGATGATGGAAGGCACAATGCAATCGGCTATTCGTCAAGCTCCTGCTTGGGCTTCAATTACAAACCTACGTATGGACCCGTTTGAAACAGCAGCGAAAGAATCTGGCATGTACACTCGTTGGATGGTAGATAACATGTGGTTATTCGTACCAATGTCTCAAGAAGTGATTAAATTCATGGGCTCTCTAAACGATTACCCAATGCAACAAGGCCAAGGCTTCAGCGCCGCAGATATCAATTACAACACGCTAAAAATGCAAAAGCTAATTCAGCAGATGCAAGCACAAAACGCGAAATAGCGGAGCAACGGTTAAACAGCGTAGCAACAGCTAAATAACCCGGCTACCGACCATTAAAGATAACTGACTAATTAAAGCCCCACTGGGGCTTTTTTTGTGAGGCATCAACAATCTTTTTTCTAAACCATGAATGCGCCATATCTGCATTACGACTCTTGTGCCACACCAGATATTCAGTACCAAGATCCGATTCAAACGGTAAAGGCGACAGCTTAAAATCATCCAGCAGGCCATACCTTTCAAGTATCGATTTTTGGCTAATACAAAGCCAATCCGTCCCTCTTACCATATCAAGCATTTCAAATGGGCCAGGCGCCTTTCGTGCAACCTTTCTACTCTTCGCATACTTACTGGTTTTGGTTAATGGCGATTCTTTGGTATCCCACATACTATGAAGAACATGCTTCTCTTCAAGGTATTCTTCTAACGTAATCTCGTCCGCTAATCTAGGGTGGTTTTTATCATAAGCAACCACCATAGGTTCGTTAGAGAGCTGAATACATTCCATTGCCGGATCGTTGATAGGCGTATGGACTATACACAAATCATATCGGTGTTGGCGAAGGTCTAGGATGATGTCTGCGGTATAGTAAGGGTCAATATGAAGACCGATATCTGGCGCTTCCGCATAGAGGATATCGGATACACGCTTCATCAATGAATAAGTTGCACCACTAATACAAGCGACATTAAACGACCTTTCAATTTTTGTTGGGTCGAACTTTCGCTTACTTGGAAAAGTCGATTCAAAGGCATCGTAGGCCTGTTTTATCTGAGGGTAGATGTCATAACAAAAACTGCTCGGTCTATAACCTTCCTTCGTTTTCACAAACAACGGATCATCATAGGTTTCTTTTAGTCGGTTAAGCGCCTTACTAATCGCGGGCTGGGTTACGCCAAAACGTTTCGCGGTATTCGAGATAGAGAGCTCTTCCATCATGACAACAAAATACGGGATCAGACTAAAATCAGTGTTTTTCATGTTCTATTTACCAAACTAGCGTACTAAAGTAACTTTCATATCATTGAATTATACCGTATCAACCAAGCACTTCATTAGCGACCCTTTTATTTTGGGAAGTCACCTACGAATTAGCATGCTAGAAAACGATGATTAACAGAACACAAAAAGCCCACACTTGGCAGGCTCAGGTAACTCAAAGTCAGTGATGGCGTTTATTTGTTTTGTAACAGAGTAATCTCATCATTCACCCAGCCTAATAACTGCTTGGTCGCTTTAGACAAGACTTGGTTCTGCCTCACGATATAACCAAGGCTTGTGCTTGAGAAGTTGGTTAATGGCGTCACTTTTGATTTCAGATGTTGCTTAGTAGATATTGCAAACTCAGGAATGATAGCTACTCCAAACCCCGCTTCTGCCCAGTCGATTTGAGCGTCTACACTCCCTACTTCCATTACCCTGTGACTCGGTAAGTTTAGGCTTGGCAAACCTTCATCAATAAAGTCGCGGGTTCTCGTATCGTGGCCAAGTAGAATCAAGGTGAGTTCCGCTTCTACACCTTCATCTGTTAGATCACTTTCAGTGGAACGATCAGAGTCTTGGATATCTAAGCCATCGCCTAACGCACACCATGAAAGCTCTTGAAGCTTAGTAAAATAGAGCGACTCGTTGTGTTGCTCTTTCGCAATCACAAAACCGAGATCCGCCTGAGCATTCTTAACTAAACTCGATGCCTGAGATGACGTGGTATTCAACAAGGTAAGGTCAATACCCGGATACTGCGCTTTAAACTTTTGGAAAGGACGGATCAATAAGAATCGAGAAATGATGTCACTCACGGCAATGGTTAACGTCCCTATTTTGAGATCGTTAATCGCATTGAGATCGGCCTGACAGATCTGCAGTTCGAGTAACGTTCTTTGACTTGTCTCTAAGAGCCTTTCGCCTGCTTGAGTCAGTTGAAACGGACTTCGCTCTATTAACTTGATGCGTGTAAGTTGTTCTAACTGCTTTAGATGCAAACTCACGTTCGGTTGCGTCATGTGGAGTGCGTTGGCTGCTTTTCCGAAATGCTTATATTCCGCTAGCGTTACAAACGTTTTCAACAAATTGATATCCAGCATCATGTCCCTCCCAGGTTTTTTACATGATATATGAAATCCTTATCAAGATAATAAAGATAATTAATTTCTCTTATCCACTTTGTAGGCCTAACATGATTTCTCAATCAGTTAGGAGAAAAATTATGCCATCTATAGTTGTTGTGGGCGCAAACTGGGGCGACGAGGGCAAAGGCCGTATCGTTGATTTTTTAGCAGACCAAGCTTCTGCTAGCATTCGCTTTCAAGGCGGAAACAATGCTGGTCATACCGTAGTAAACGACTTCGGTACATTCAAACTGCACCAACTACCGAGTGGTATTTTTAATCCTGATTGTACAGCGGTTCTTGGCCCTGGCATGGTAATCAGCCCTGCAGCACTAACTGAAGAAATTGCAGAAGTACAAGCGGCTGGTATCAAAGTGAAAATGGCGATTTCAGACCGTGCGACACTGTGCCTGCCTTTACACGCCCTTGAAGATACGCTTGAAGAAGAACGTTTAGGTGACGGCGCTTACGGTTCAACACGTCAAGGTATTGCACCAGCGTACGGCGATCGTGTGATGAAGAAAGGCATTCTTGTAGGTTGGCTGAATCAACCTGAGATTTTAGAGCAGCGCATTCAATTCTTACTTGATTGGAAGATGCCTCAACTTAAAGCGCTATACCCTCAATGTGATTTCACTCAGACTGCTTCTGAAATGACAGAGTGGCTACTTGAAGTGACTAAAGCTTGGCGCCCATTCATTTGCAACGTGACTGAGCCGCTTAAAGCACTGCAATCACAAGACGCGAACCTACTGTTTGAAGCTCAACTTGGTGCAGGCCGTGACCTTGTCTACGGCGAATACCCTTGGACGACGTCTTCGAATGTAACCGCAGCTTACGCGGGTATCGGTAGTGGCTTACCTGCCCTTCGCCCTGAGCGTGTAATTGCCGTTGCTAAATCGTTCAGCTCGTCTGTTGGTACAGGCACGCTAGTTACAGCAATGGAAGAGCAAGACAGCTTCCGCGAAAGCTCAAACGAGTATGGTGCAACAACGGGTCGCCCACGTGATATGGGTTACTTTGATGCTGTAGCAACTCGCAATGGCGTTGACCTGCAAGCCGCGACTGAAATCGCACTGACTAAAATCGATTGCCTGTCTGGTTTATCTGAACTTAAGATTTGTACAGCTTACTCAGGTGAACACACTGAGAACCCGATTTGGCCACAAACGGCTGAGCTAAAACCTGTATATGAAGATATGGCTGGCTGGGATGAAGACATCACGGGTTGCCGCACGTTTGAGAGCCTTCCTCAAGCAGCACAAGATTACGTAACTCGCATCGAAAAGTTGATGGGCGTGCCAATTGTAATGGTATCGGTTGGTCCAGAGCGCGAGCAAATGATCATTCGAGGCTAGTTTAGAAAGCTACTATATCTACATCGACATCTACATCTACATCAAAGCCCACATCCAGTGGGCTTTTTTACAGCTGTCACCAATATCTAAATCTTGTTCTTCTTGTTGAGGTACATGTTTTCATCGGACGACTTTATTAGATTGATGATATTGAAGCTTCGAGAGTCTGCAGTACCACAGCCATATGAAAAACCGAGCGGAACCTCATCATCGCAACGAAAACCTTCAATGAAGTCATCGAATTCAGCGTGAATTTTATTAACTAACTCAGAAGCATAACCAGTTTCTTCTGAATGTATGACGACGATGAATTCATCACCACCGACTCTGGCCGATATGATGTTGTACTTTGAATTGTTTTTTATACATGACGCAAAGCCAGAGATATAGTCATCACCTTTGAAGTGGCCATAGGTATCATTGATGTACTTCAAATTATCCAAGTCGAAATACAAACAAACAATCTCTCCGTCGCTGATGTTTGCTTTGTTGAATTCATGAAAAAAGCCCCTTCGATTAAGCAGCGTTGTCATGATATCAAAGTGACTGTTTTTGTATAAAATCCGACTCTCTTCTTTTAATAGGATTTCGGAACGCAGCAAGGTTGAAATGTTTTCAATCAAGTTAACTTGGCTTTGCGTATACGTTGTTGGGCTCAAATCAAACACCAAAAGCACCGCAAACACTTCGCCATCGATATCTCTTACCGGAACACCGCAAAAAGACTTATAGGCATCTGCTCCCTTTGCAGAAACGTATTCTCCACCAGCGTGACCACTCAAATAGACCGTGCGATTTTCGTTATGCACATACTCACAAAAGCAGCTAATTCTGCTCTTGTGCTGGTTGCACGATACGTTCGAGGAACTCCAAACACTTTCAGAACCAGAACAACTCAAATCAGAGATCATAATGATGCCTGCATTAGATGCATCCATTATGTCTCGTATGTTATCCAATATAGATACCCACGTATCTATATCGATATTTTTTTCCATCCCTTCAGAAGAGATTTTATCAAAAAGCATTAATATTTCTTTAGTGTCAGACAGTTAAACTTGATTGAATATTCATTAGAGTCCGTTACAACAAAATTCTAAAAGCGATAATTTAGGGTGGCTATTGCCAAGCAACAACCAACCCCAACATCCTAATTTTCTAATTCAACGCTATCGTTTTCAGAAGCCCAAATCTCGGAGCGTCGATTCTTGGCTCTACCCTCTGACGTTGCGTTGGAGGCAATAGGCTTACTTTCACCAAACGAACGAATCACAAGGCGATTTTTCTCGACACCATCCGCGATTAAACCGTCCGACGTCGTCAGCGCTCTTTGAAGCCCCAATGCTTGGTTGTAACCTGCTTCGCCAGTGCTATCAGTGTGTCCATCCACCGTAATCGCACTGCCGTTAGTCTTTAACTCGCCTGCAAGTTGACTCAGAGCTTTACTGCCCATCGGCGTTAAGTTGTGTTGGTCAAATCCAAAATGAAGGCGTGCTAATAACCCTTGACGTTCTTGGTTACTGATCCAAGTCTTACATCCTGACTGGTTCATACCTAGATTGGATTGACCTGCTAACGCTTGTTTTAGCTCACTGCTGTCAGACGGCTGCTCTATTTGTAAAAAGCCCTGTCTGTGCTGTGCAATGCCAACGACATCGTCAACCGTAACACTGTGTTGATATTCACTGAACGCAGTGTCGCAATAAGTACTGATACCTTCTTCTGCATGAGCGATAAGACTAAATTGCAATGTCGATATGACGATTGAACTGATCATTAACTTTTTCATATTTTCCTCTAGTACAACTTAGTGATTCCGCTTGTTTTTGAGCCTTTACGGATGAGTTCTTCTATCTTTTCAATCAATTCATCTAGGTTAGATACATCGATAATGTCTTCATTTGGGTCGACAACGCAGTCTTGAAAACCACTTTGCTGAGATGCTCGAAAATCAATTCCGATGACACCTATGTATAAGCCTGGTATTTCCTCTCTTGCTTTGTCACACATGCCTCTATCGACTAACCCTTTGAGGATGCCGTTATCAGGGCTTTCCTGCCCGTCACTTAAAATCAGCAGCATCTTAATTTTCTTGTTGTAGACTTGCTGTTCTTCTTGGTCGGAACTGTTCGGATCACCGTCATGGAGCACTTGAGAACCTCTCAAAATACCTTGAAAAGCCGCAGTCCCGCCGTCTGCCCACATCGAATTAATCGGGTCTAAATCTGACAGCTTGTTTGATAAGCGAATGTTGGAAAACTGCGATGAATTGGAAGATCCATGCGCGTTAAATAGCTTTGTTCCACTCACGCCATAGAAATCGGGCTGTAACCCCGACTTGTCCGTAAACATCGTCGACACTGATGTCGGTAAATCTACATAGTTATAAACATCGGCAACAAGGTAACGATCTAGATCAATCACATCTTTAATACGTTTGGCGTACTTTCTATTATCCGATTTTGGATTTGGACAACGTGACTCGCGACCAGCACATCTAAGTACATAATCTTGCGAATACGTACGCCAGTAATCCCAGTTAACATCGTTGTAGGAATAAGGTGATACGTTCGTTTTATAGTTATCTTTGTAGCTCAGCTGGCTTGTCGCACGAGCTTGATTTCCCGAGACGATTTCCCTCGTTCGAACGTTAAAAGGCACAAAGCCAACTCGGTTAAGCAGCTTGTCTCCGGTTGTATCTTCACCCGGTTCGTCACAAACGTATTTCCACTCTCCATCGACATAGTCCTGTTTAATCGATGTGCAAAGAATTTTGCTGGATATTTCATCGATGGCAGTCTTTAGATCGTCGATTTTTATGTGTCGACTTGAGCCCCATCTATCGTTCATTGAACCGGAAAAGTCCGACACAAAAACAATATCGATATTGTTATCACCAAGATAAACAGGGTACTTCCGAGCTAACGAACGTCCCGCTAAGTCTTGCTGCTGATCAAACGAAGGGATAAAGCTACTCGCAAACCAAGAGTCGTGCGTCGTCTTGGCATTCACTGTGTATTGGATGTATTCCAGAACCCCATTGCCCTCGTCTTCCGCTTGATGAACTCGGTCTGCTGATAAATTGGTTGATTTGATGTCTCGCACGTAGTTTTCGACATACTTGGTCGCGAGCCCACGTGCCTGATCCGGTTGATCTTCAATCGTCACCGCAATCGCAGCAGCCTCTGCTGAATCTCGTAATCGGCTAGTCTCTTGAACATAACGTGTGCCTTCAACCGCCCAAAAGGTCATGCCCATAATTGGCACAAGCAATAAGCCCATCCACACCGCTGCAACCCCTTGCTGTCTTTGGAGACTGAGATGCTGGCGATTGATATGACGATCGTGCTGCATTTTCATTTCATTATCTCCCAGGCATGATTGAAGAAGAGCCAATCTTAACCGTGGTGCTGGTACCACCGTTGAAGAAGGGCTTGAACCAAGAGCTTTGCTCTTCACAAAGACTGATTCGGTACAATGGATACACAACGCCCTTTTCTACCGGAGCTAAACCCGCATGCTCGAGAATCGAATCGGTTTGGCAATTTAAGTTTCTGTACTTGCGGGTTGAGAATTCAGCGACATTCGTTTTATTGGTCAATGACTCTATCTTGATCGCCACGTTATCAACTGGTGTATTGAGCATTCGACTTGCCACTTTAGCCATGTCTTCTAACTCTGAATTAGTTACGGGTAGGTTTTGTCCTGCCAACACGTCGGCATCAAAGTAACGAGTACGCTCTTTGATCACGTTGACTAAAGCAAAGCTGGATCGATCGAGCTTGGCACGCACGAGTAGCTGATGACTCAAGTCTGCGCCAAACAGATAAACACCCCACAACGCCACAAGAATGAACAGCAATTCAACGGTAAATGAACCTTGCTGGCGAATCGCGTAAGACACACGTTGTTTACGGCGCATCATTATCCCACCCCTCGTGTTCTAAGTTCAAAACCATAGTGCTTGAAATATCCCTATCCGCTGCACCAGCCAGTTTAATGACTGGGGTATAGCGGTAGGTCACGGTGATCTCGGCTAAGTCGTAATTGAAGTTCAACCCTTGATCAGAGTGCCCCCTGTTCGCGACGAAATCGTCATAGGTTTTGAAGTACTGACCTGTGATGGAGAACCTTGAGCTATCAATTAAGAAACTCCATAGATTGTCATCATCTTCGATTAACGATTTGAACTTATTTTCGTACTGCTCGTTGATCCCTTCGCCTTCATATATTTTGGTATTTCTGATGGTTTCTCTCAGCGAATACTCGGTCATGTTCACAACGTAGATTTGGTAACTCGATTCGAAGATCGCAAAGGTGGCGAAAAACAGAACAAGCGCACCCAACACAAACTCAATCGCCGTCACACCCTTCTGCTTATTAAGACGCTTCATCGTTAACTCCTAAGTGAGTTAATTCAGCGGCGATGCTCTGGATCTCTTCCGCTGAGAAGTCACCTTTAAGTAACTTTTTGGCTGAGTCGATTTGCTGGGTTTTCATTAGTGCGATAGCTAGGTTCGCTTTAACGATCTTATTCGCCGGGTCTTCTTTTAAAACCGGGGCTAGCGTTTCTATCGCTTGTTGGTAGTCACCATTCGCCATTTGAATCATCGCAATGTTGTTCTTAACAACGACATCGTCATAACCGCGTAAACGAGCTCGATTCAGTTCTTGGTAAGCTTCATTAAATCTTCCAACTTTTGTGTATGACACACCGAGTAAGACGTGAATTTGACCTGTTGTGTTTCCCGCATCTACTGACTTCATATAAGCAGCAATGGCACTTTCAACGTCATTTCTTGCATCAAATACTTGCCCTTCTAACTGGTACAAGTTGGGGTTTTCAAACCCCTCTTTTTGCAAATGCTGAACATAGAAGTCTGCCGACTCGATATCCCCTTTATGAAAATATGCCCATGCCAGTTTCTCTTTTACCTCTGGGTCTTCGGAACCCTGCCCTAGCTCGGTTTTGTAATAACTAATCAAGCCGTCATAGTTCTTCACTTTTTCCATGCTAGTCACGTCGCCAAGCTGCTGGTTTTGTGGTGAAGGGGCCGATTGACAACCCGCCAGCACACTCATCGACAACAAAATCAGACAAAAACGTTTTCCAATCACTTGTCGTCTCCCTATATGTTCAATGTCATTTGCATGATGCTCGGCGCGAGAATCAAGATGACGATCGGGAACATGATGAAAAGGATCAAAGGGACACTCATCTTCGCGGAGAGCTTACCGACCTTTTCCTCAACCGTAAGAATTTGGACTTTTCGCATGTCCTCTGCGAGATCACTTAGCACCTGAGCCACGGATGTGCCGTATTGCAGGTTTTGAATGATGGTCAGAACAAAGCTTCGTACTGGAGGCGTTGGAATACGTTCACTCAGATCATTGAGCGCCTTTTCCAGTCCGTGTATTTTCGCTGAATCGGATGTGCGCTTAATTTGGTAACAAAGGTCTGAATCGAATTCAGCAAGCTCTTTGCCCAAATAAACCAGCGCCGCTTCAATCGTCATACCGGTTTGAACACATACCGACATCATGTCGAGCAGATACGGCAGTTGAGCTGAGGTTCTACTGATCAACATCTTACGTCGCATTTGCAGCATTGTATCTGGGACGACAATGACGCCAATCAGCGAGAAAATAACCACGATCAGTTTGTTGGTGGGTGTCATATCCCCTAACAGCACCAAGCCAGAAACCAACGCTAATACCAACAACTTGGCCGGAAAATAGAATTTGGCCCAGTCCGTGTTGTAGTAACCCGCCTCAATCATTTTTTGCTCGAGTTCTTGTCGATGTTCTTTGCCAAAACGAACAAAAAAGCGATTTACGCGCGACGGCGCACGAGCAGAATGATCTCCGATATAGAGCGCAACCTTCTTATGTCTTTGCTCCTTACGAATCGAATCGACAATCAGAAACAGTAACGAAAAAAACAAAACGATAAGGGAAGCCAGTAACATCATGCGCGTACTCCTCTCACTAATAACCAAACAAGGAATAAACCGAAAAGCTCACTACCCAATACGTAAAACAGTACCAGCCTTCCCTCAGGGTCGTAGAGAACAAACTCCACATTATCTGGATTGACGTAGTTAAGAATGAGCATAAAAATCAAAGGGATCGCTGCAACAATTTTGGCAGAGATTCGGGCTTCTGAAGTCATCGCCATCTTCTTTTTCTCGAGTGTTCGAGAGTCCACCAGCACTCTAATCAGCCGTGCTAACACACCCTTGAGTTGGCCGCCTCGCGCGATATTCGCTCTGATCGTCACGGTAAAGAAAAGAAACTCCGGATAAGGATAGTTTTTGCACGATCGTTTAAGCACCACTTCTGGTGACTCACCCAATTTCAGTCGGTCACCCATTAGCTTAAATTCACGACCAATCGGGTTATGCATCACATCGCCAACATAACCGATAGCTTGCATTAAGCTGTCACCTGCCGTTACCGCACTCATCAGAATGTTCAGCGCATCAGGGAACGTATTCTCAAATTCTCGACGTCTTCTTGTGACCAGGAATCGATAACCGCAAAGGGTAAACACCATAGATGAACCCAGTACAAACCACGTATTGGTGATTGATAACAACTCAACAACGATGTACCAAGATGCGATGATGCTGCCCGTGATATAGAGCGCAATGTACAAAGAAGAGCGTGGACCTAACACCATCAACGTGGGTGACACCGACTCTTTGAGTTTTTGCCAGTTTTGCTTACGTACCAATGACTTGACGTTAATGGCATTGAAATTTTCAGCTTCTACTTCTTCAATATTGAAAAACTGATTGACCTTTTTTACCTTTGAATCTCGGATCAAAAGCAGCACAAACGCAAAGAGGATTAACGAAAGCCAAAGCATGCTAGGCCCCCTTAAACGATGCTTTCAGCTCTTCGTAGAGCCCGAAGAATTGCGCTTTTTTCACAAGCTCAGATCGCTGCATAATGCCGTCGGTAACAAACTCACCTTTAACGGTTTCTCCATAATGCGCGTCGTCATAACGAAAACGATAAATCTCTTCCATCACCACGCTGTCGCCTTCTAGGCCGACGATTTCCGAAATGCTTGTGATCTTACGAGACCCATCCCGCAACCTGTTAACCTGAACAATCATTTGCACGGCACTCACGATCGTTCTTCTGATCGCGTCAAGAGGCTGATTTAGGTTCGCCATCATCACCATCGATTCAACACGAGCAATCGCATCACGCGGCGTGTTGGCGTGCAATGTAGACATAGACCCATCGTGTCCGGTGTTCATCGCTTGCAGCATTTCAAACGCTTCGGAGCCACGACACTCACCGAGAATAATGCGGTCTGGACGCATACGAAGCGCATTGATCACTAACTCACGCTGAGTCACTGCTCCAGTTTGTTCAACACTCGAGGTACGTGTTTCGAGTCGAACTAAATTGGGTTGTTGCAGGCGCAGTTCAGCCGCATCTTCAATGGTGACAATACGTTCATCTTCGGCAATGTATTGAGATAACGCGTTAAGCAATGTCGTTTTACCTGAACCTGTACCGCCAGAAATCAACACATTGATGCGGCAGCGCGAAGCGATCATCAGCACTCGCGCCATGTCTGGAGACATAGACCCGAAGCCAATCAAATCTTCAAAGCCGATATTCTGCTCTCTGAACTTACGAATAGAGATCGAAGTACCATCCAACGAAATGGGAGGAATCACGATGTTCACACGGCTGCCGTCTTCTAACCTGGCGTCGACCGTCGGCGAAAGTTCATCGACACGTCTTCCGACACGTGAGGCAATACGCTTAGCAATGGCTAACAACTGTTCTTCATTCACAAACGAGACTTCGGACTTTTTCACCTTGCCGTGTCGTTCGAAAAAGATGTTGTTGGGTCCGTTGACCATAATGTCGGAAATGGACTGATCTTCGACCAAGGGCTGTAAAGGCCCCAAGCCAAACAGTTCATCAATCAGGCTTTTCACCAAGCCTGACTTCATCATCGAGGTAATCGGTCTTTGGTAGCTATTCGCCAACAAATCAACCGCTGCTTGTATTTGCGATTCAAGGTCTCGACGGCTCATTTTCTGAACCGCTTCTGCATCTAGGGCTTCAAAGATCTGCCCACGAAACGCGAGGTATAAGTCTTTGTTAGAACTCATTTAACACGCACCTTTTTCAACCAAGAGTTCATGCCCTTCTGGTCCATCGGCTGACCATTGATCAGCTTCACTAGTTGCTCCATAGAACGGCTTATGTGACGGTCATGCTTATGGCCGCGTTTACCATCGATAATGATGTGCGCTAACGCTTTGCAATAATCGACTTCGAGGTCAACATTGGCGCCTAAATACTTAATCAGGTTGGGCTTTTGTAAGACGTAGGCATTTTCCGGACGATGGTAGTTCACCACGGTAATCACACGAGTACGCGACGATAGCGAAAGCTGTAAGTTGGAGACTTTTTCATACAGTCGTTTTGCACTTCTTACTGAAGACACTGACGCATCCAACACCAACACAACCACATCAAAGTTTTCTACCAAGAGTTGAGGTTCAACTTTGAAATCCACGCCACCCGAAAAGTCTTCAATAATGAAATTGGTGTTGCGCGCTAACAGGTCACACAAGGTTTGGTTGTAATTAAGAACATCGGTTTGACTCATGTCGCCATCAATCGCCAACAGACGTAAGTTCTTGCGAGCATTGATTAAGTAACTCAACGCCCCTTCTTCATCCATTTCATGCAATGGTGCGGTGAACTCGTCAATGGTTCTCGGCTTAAAGTCTTTTAGGCCGAGCAAGACATCAAGGTTGGTATCCGCATATTGATGATCGACGAGAATCGTGTCCGAACCTTGTGTCGATAATAGTGAGCTCAACTCGGTTGATAGAAACGATGCACCCACGCCGCCTTTTGAACCGACAATCGCAACTCGCTTCGCTTTACGTTTTTGGCTCACACCAGAGAAAGTCTTCAGGTTCTTACCAACGTGGTTCAAGAAGTCAGCAAATTCCTGCTTATTCACTGGCCAGAACACGTAGTAAAAACCCATGTCTTTGAGAGAACGAAGCGTAGAAATCGCATCCTCTTTACCAATCACAACCACCCCTTTATGCGTGGGTAGTTTGCTGGCAAAGGATTTAGCGTCTTCAACCACATTAGTCGATTCATTAAGCTCTAGAATCACAATGTGGCTACTTTGTTGTTCTGTCAGCTTGGTCAAGCCGGCTTTGGCTTTAACGCATGCAGGATCATTCCACCCTTCAAATCGAAAGACTTCTTGAACAAGGTCTAAACACTCTTGAGATTGATAGAACAAAGTACATCCGGCAACACCTGTCGTTCCGGTCTGAACTGGCTTGGCCTTTGTTGTTAATGCTTTAGTCAGGTCAAACATTATTGCTCTCCTACCAATCGAGACTTGTAAGCCACTTGCTTCAAGCGCATCGATTCAGCAAAGCAGTCTGGCTGCCTCAACCGAACGTGAATCTGTGCTGGTGCGCATTCTTGAGTCTTCAAACGCATTAAGGTCACCTGAATCTTTAAGTCGCTCGGTAACAACTGAGCATTTCGATACAAGACTCTTTGTGGCGCGATGACATGCGACGGATATTGTTCGAAAATCGCCTGCAACATCTGTTTGCTGCGGGTTGATTTGTAATCCACGACATAAGTGGCTTCTTTGTCCGTTGATTCAATATCTTGAATCAAAGCGGTAATCTGCTTGGTGGTTTCAGTGCGGTTTTTCATCGCAAACTCAAAGCTGTGGTGCTCTTTGTACACCAAGGCTTCAGCACCATGACCAACAAAATATTGCTCAGAGGCGCAGCCTAAAAGTGACGTGGTAAATAACGCCATTAATAGTAATTTCTTCATTGGATAAACCCTCCTTGCGACAACAGACGAATCGTTGCATCGGAAGATGTCACCGACTTACCATCCCACTTAATGTTTAGCCAACGCGCCAATGTGGAAGTCTTCTTGATGTAAGGCAGTTGAATGTCTTTCGGTTTAATTGGTTCAACAAGATTCACGGTGGCAACGATGATCAATTCAGTTCGTTTTCTTTCTGTGGTCGCTTTGCGGAATGCGGCACCTAGAACTGGTATATCGCCCACAAAAGGGATTTTTTGCATTTTTTCCAAATCAGCACTGCTCATCAAGCCACCAAGAACGAAGCTATCGCCATCGGCTAACTCTACGGTGGTCATCGCACGTCGAGAAGCCAGTTGCGGGACTTTGATTCCGGCCGCTTCTACATAACCTTCAACTTCGCTTACTTCCGGGGCTAATTGCATACGGATTCTGTCTTGGCTAAGCACTTTCGCAGTGAGATCGAGTTTGATGCCGAACTCTTTGAAAGAGATGTTCACGTTGCTGTTCGTCGACACGATAACGGGCACTTCGCCGCCTACAAGGAAACTTGCAGACTCACCGGATAACACGGTTAAGTTAGGTTCAGCCAGAACCTCTGCGATTTGGTCGTTGCCTAGTGCAGTAATTAACGTACTTAGGTTTGCTGCGTCGAACTGGTCGAAAACAAATTCGCCAACGCTTGAACCCACTGAGCTCCAATCAACACCAACAGTTTGTCCAAATGATTCAGTTACTTGCGCTACTGATATTTTGACGTTCACTTGCTGAGTCGTCGCCACTTCAATGCGTTCGATGATCCCTTCCCACGTCATATTACGGGCAAACACCATGCTTTCGGGCTCTTCATAATTTGAGTTGTCGGACTTAAACTCCAGTTTCACCGTTTTGTCCCATTTCTCTGTTTTTTCTCGTCCAAGCAGAGTGGCAACCAAACGATAGATGTCGTCACGAGTCGCTTCGGAATCAACAAGACCACTCACGGCGACTTGCTCTCCCACAGACTGAATCTTGACTTTGGCATCAGGGAAATGAAATTTGAGTTGTCGTCTAATATCCGTTAAATCCAAATCAACAATAATGCGGTCTGAAAGCAGAACATCACCATCAATGCCATAGACGATCAGTCGTGATTGCCCAATAGCATTGGCGAACACAACTATCGTGTTGTCGTTGATTATTTTGTAGTCGACGATGTCAGGGTTATTGATAAACACTTGGCCAATCGGACTTTTTAACTGGATGTGCTGACCATCGTTGAGCGTGATGGAGCGATCGGCGGCAAAAGCGTTTGTTATAGAAAGTAAGCCAATCAGCGGCGCTAGAATGGAAGCAAACAGTACTTGTTTGATTCGATGGTGAATCATCATCACAAAGCCTCTCTCGGGTTGTTCTCGTTACCACGTAACTCAGCAATCCCTGTATAATTATCGATAATATTGCGCACCTCCGCGAACTCGGGTTGCGTGTAGGTTTGGCTTCGGTAAATTTCGATGTGCATTGTTCGTTGTGCTAGCGCAAGTTTTGGTAACTCGTCGGGGCTAACTTCGATGACCACCGTCGTCAGTCCATCCTCTTTACTCGGAGCGCGAGCGGTAATAGAACTGTCGCCAGTTGCGTCATTGCCAATGTTGAGTACTTTGACGTTTTTAAGAAACATTGACGCCTTCACCCCTCTAAAGCGCTTCGGCTTATCGATATTTCCAGCTAAGTTATCGTTTGGAGAACTCACAGTGAGGATATCGATGGACGTTCCAGGGCGGATGTAATCGTTGATTAGGTTTTTGTCACTGACTTTAAGTGGGTATAACGTCATGCCTTCCGAGATCAAAAGGTCGATGTATCCGGGCTGGCCAGGCGTCACTTGATATTCAGGTAGCACAACCTCACCTGCGCTAAGGCTGCGATTGAGCAAAATAGAGGGCGAAAAGCTGATTTGTGCGTCTTCTCTGACACCAAGCGTTAATGCTTCACTAAGAGGGAGTTGTTGTTTTACGACACCTTGCGCATCGATCGCACGTCCTTTTTCATAAGGTTCCGTGGTCATCCAAACGGCAACATGCTCTTCATTTGTTTCTTCCACCACTTCAGCGGTCGTTGTCGGTTGAGGTTCACTCTTCAACAAATCGACAACGCCTAGCGCGCCAACTATTAAGGCAGCAATGGCAACAAGTAATACCAGTCGAGATCTCATAATGTTCTCATTCTTGGAGGTTTATATATGTGGCGTGTTTTGAGTTAAAATTACCAAGTAGAATCCAATGCTAATTGCTATACCATATGGAATTCCTTGTTGGTCGTTCGACGCTTTTCTTATTAGCTTTTTACTTATCAGCTTGTTATTTACGAGATAAATAACGGCTAAAAATCCGCCAGTAAAAGCCGTCATAACAAACGCCCAAAGTAAATCGTTGAGAGGTATGGTTAGTGATAGAACCGCGGCATATTTAATATCACCGGCTCCAATCCAAATCAGGGCGTAAACAAGCAACCCTCCCCCTAACACAAGTAAAAAACTCATAATCTGAATGTCTAACGGTGACAGAAAACATTGCAAAAAGAGTAATATCAACAATGCGTAATTTTGTATCTTGCGATAGAGAAAATCGGTAACCGATACATAGACACACACGATTGCCAAAATCAGTAAATACACTTCAAAACTCAAAATTGGAAATATTGCCTAAATTTATATGGATTGGCGTTAGCATATATTAATTGGTATTCCCAATTAACTGAGCCAGACCAATGAAAACATAGGTCTGGCACAAATATCTTTCGATATATTCTACATTAGCCAATAAGGCTTGATGTTAGCTGCTAGCAGTATCGATAGCAGTAGCTACATCTTCAAAAGCACCTTCAAGTTTGCCAATGAAACCATCTGCGCCTACTGCAGTAGTTACTAATACAGCCATTGCTACTGCAATAAGACCATATTCAATTGCAGTTACTCCGCGCTCATCGTTCTTGAATTGTGATAGAAACATGCTTGTTTTAACGTATAGCTTAGTAATCATTATTATGTCTTCCTATAAGGGCTGTTGAAAATTCGTCGCCATTATAATTAGCACCACCAATCTATGGAAAATACCCCCTATCGATTCAATCTATAGGTCGTGTAAAAAATGATCAAAACAAACACCTTAAAAATACCAACAAAAATACAAAGTCCATAAATGACAAACACTTACATTAAAAATCAGCTAAAAAACAAAATGAATATTTAAATTTATAAACTTGAAAAAATAAGACATAGGTCAATGTTTAACTTAATCAAAAATTTATATAAGCTTTGGAACTAGCCTAATAGATAATTCATCGATCTTTATTACTCCTTATAAAACATGTTGAAATACAATTATCATCACGCTATTGTTCTTCGAATCAACAAACCATAAAAAATATAATTTCTTTGTGTCAAAAGGTTAGTCGAATCATGAAACTACATTTCGAAAATATTGTTTCGTTCATAGCAGTAGTTGAAGAAGGTTCATTTAGCTCTGCTGCACGTAAGCTTGGCAAGTCTCAGTCAACGGTTAGTACCGCTGTGCAAAACCTTGAGTCTGACTTGGGTTTCAATTTATTTAATAGAGAACACTCTAAAGTCTGGTTAACTGAGAAAGGAAAACGCCTATTCCAACTATCTTTACCTGTCGTATCGAAATATCGTGAGTTAATCACTATTGCAGAACAAATGAATCTATCCGACCAGATAGTTTACCGCGTGGGTATCGATCCATTAGTTTTCAACAAAAACGTAAAAAAGGCATTGTTGGCATTTTCAGAGGCTTTCCCTAATGTCGACCTACTTGTTGTGACTAAACCAAGTTTCGTTTTAGGTAATTACGTTAATGAAGGAAAGATAGACCTAGCGTTAGGTAACCCCTATCACAAGACAAATAACGACTTTAATATAGAAGAGCTTTTTCACGTCAACTGTTGGTGGGTAGCACACGAAGACTTAGTATCCTTGAAGTCTCATACGCCATCTCAGCGCGTTCTATTAATGGATGGTTGTGAAGAGCTGCTGAATTTGTCGAACATCGCCTCATATAACCTATGGCGACTAGATGATTTAGCCACCATTATCGAACTGTGCAAAGCTCAAAAAGGCATTGCTTTTTTACCGGGGTTTCTCATCGAAGGGAACGTAGAAGACAGTAAACTTAAGGTGATTACAGACCACCCCGATTTTTTTGGCAAACGAGTTATTGCATCCCTTTTCTGGCAAATACATTCTGACTTTAGCTTGTTTAACCAATGGATTAAGGACGAGCTAAAAACGAGCTCCAGCTATAAACAAACATTTGTTGCTGACTTAGCCCAATAATGCTCTATTAAAATCATGACAATCACACTCTATTGCACTCTCCCGCTTCGAGTGTGATATTTCAATACCGATATTTATCAGAATATAAACGCCAAACAAATCATATAAAATACATATAATTTACATTGTATACATCAGATAATATATGCACTTTTATTTACTTCGAATTCTTCATTACCTAGCCGTTCATAAATCTGTAATAAAACCTAGTTAGAAACTAACCTTTAAGATTATTCAGCACTTTAATAATATCTAATGAATCAAATAACTCGTACTAAAAGCTCCACTATAATAACTTCACCCTATGCAGCTTTTATCAGCGTATATAATATCGATATCAATGTGTTAGATTCAAACCCAAAGGGGCAACAGATCATCTTAGAAAACATTGAGGAACTAAGGCCATACTTGGTCTTCTAAGCCAATGGTAAACCTAAGGCAATGAATTATCGGCCCTTAAATAACTCGCCTCGATGGTAACGAAGGTATGGTCTGTGAGCCGGCATGATGCTAAATGCCATATCTTCCTTCAAACCGATCACATCAGGTGATTCCAAGTAGCTTGAAATCATTACTTTTCCATAATCATCAAAGGAGATGAAACCAAGGTCGAACGCTTTATCTAAGTTGGCAAGAAGCAATAAACCATTAAACCTATCTAGTCTTTCTTCGTTGCTAGAGTCTCGCCAAGGTTTAATGTGTGAAGCCAATAACAGCTGTGTATTTCGATACCCCGTAATAGCACAACCACCCCACATCTGAATTAGTTTTGATCTAAAGTGACCCTGCCCTACCCTTGTATTGACCAAAATAGTCTTTTCAGTCTCGGACAGAGTGTTATCAGTCATAACTTGTTTAATATCTGCATTCACATCTACTTGAGATAGATCAGCTAAAAACTTGTGGTAATGAGACAAAGCGGCACTGTACATCCCCTTACCCCTAGAGTCACGAACTTGAAACTGTTCCAACTTTCTCGCTTTTTCTTCATAGCCAACAAACTCACGATACGAATTGATATCGGTAAGCGGTGCTTCAAGATCACCAGCATCCATCAACCAATTAGATATCGAGCCTCTTATGGCTCCAAGGTAGTTCTTCGCGGTTTTTTCAGATTTACCAATATCAATCAACCACTGATGATATAACGTCGCTAAATCAGATAGATTAGAAACTAAAGCATCCTTTAGTTCGTTAGAAACGATATAGCTTTTCATGTAGCTAAACAGCTCATCGTCAATATATGCGTGCGAGACCGCCTTTACTGAATAACGACTGGTTGATGTATCGTCATAACCGTCATTGAAGAAAAGGTGCCAAAAGCCTTCACTTCTCAAATGGAAGAAAGGGTTTTCTGGGGTATTTTTGTCAGCCCCCTGAGCTAGGTTATCAAAGTGATGAGTAAACCGTTCTTTAAGGGCTTGGTTAAGGCAGATCTTATTGGTCGAAATATGCCCTGCTTGAATTAGATCCATAACAGCCAGCAACATACAGACTTTATGAGGACTTTTTTTGCCACCAGCATTGTTCATTTTCAGGTTTTGAAAACGATCTAAGTAATACTCTAATGCCATTATCGACCCTTGCTTTTGTTAGATCTTGTATGTTCTAACACTACGGTTTGCCAAGATATCTCTTTTCTCTTCAATGAATCAGTGTCTTCAGCAACGTGACAGACTGTCAGCCCTACAGCTTCACTTAACCTTTCTAATTGTTCAACTGAAACACGGTAAGCACTGCGGCCATCATTAAAGCCGCCATGACGCAATGTGATCACTAGTTTTCCATTCTCGGAAAGCAGTTCAGACAATACATCGATCGACTTTTTTCGAACCGACAAATTTAAATGCATCCATACCGCTGAAAGTAAAATCAAATCGTACTGAATACACAGTTTTCTGACTTTGCTTAAAGCAGGCAGAGCGTCGTCTAACCACTGAACTTGAGTCGAGGAGTTTAAGATCCCTAACTGTCGAAGTTCGCTTGCTGGTTCAACAGCTACCACTGAGCAACCTTGTTCAACAAACCACCTCGTATCTCGGCCTGAGCCAGCACCGACATCAAGTATCCTTGTAGCACCGCAAGGCCAATACACATGCCACGCACGGTGGACATTTTCAAATTCCAAAGAATCATATTGCTTTGAAAGCTGGAGCGCGTTTTCGTTGTAAAAAGAAGTGTTTACCGACATAAGTCAACTCGTATATCAATCTCACTCGATAATATCTGGGTTGGTTGCATATGACGATTTAGCGTTAGATAAGTATTAGTAATTGTGATGAAGATCGCCCGCTTTCGATTAATTAGCGGCAACAAGGGCAAAATAACAATTAGAGGTCGTAAGCTTAATTCTTAGAATCGTTCATCATGGAAAAATTGAACATTTAATAAAGATAGGAATTACAGACACAAAAAAGCCCACGCTAGGTGGGCTTTTTTGAACGAATTTGGTGCCCGCTACTGGACTCGAACCAGTGACACCTTGCATGTCATGCAAGTACTCTAACCAACTGAGCTAAGCGGGCAATGTTGTGAAACTTAACTAACCGCTTTATTAAGTGGCTAACGCTTCAGAACGAGATGGATAATAGCGAGTGAATGGGTAGCGCGCAAGGATAAATTTGCACAAAACTGATCGTTTGCTTTTAAAAACAACAATCAGAATAAATTTTAAACACAAAGCAGATCAATGGCTTGAAGTAGATCACATTTTGCCTCTACTTCAATAGCTACATACATCTGCCTCTTTCGTGCCTTATCCCCCAGATGAAGCGTTTTGACTCAAGATATTAGTTAGAATCTTCATCCACATCGAACACAACATTGTAGTTCTCGGTGTAAGTACAATTAGGTTGACGACTACATGTAAAGAAGCGTCGACCTTTATAATCACCTTGGCTTGCCAGCTTGATGATCATCGGGCTACCGCACTTCTTACAGAATCGAACTTCTTTCGATGGTTCAATAAGGTCAATATGAGTTGCCAATAACCTTTTCAAACGACTTACTTGGTAGCTGTGTTTTACCGATGCGCCAATTAAGGGTAACCCTGCCGATTTACACACGTGTATTAGCAGCTTCTCGCGATCTACCTTGCCTTTATTCAGCTCTTTGCCGTTGTCGAGCTCAATGATGACTCTGGGCTCTAATGTACGCGGGTCACACACCACAAAATCGAAGTAGCTTCGTGCGATTTTATTGTTCGCGATGAACCAGTTTTTCTTGGTATTCGATTTTGCAGGCGCAAGTACGTTTGCCATGTTCACTTTTGCAAACACCACGCCGTGATTACCCACAGCGGAGATCAAGGCCGTATAAAAGGTGGCTTGCTGTACGTTGAGCAATGCCCCTTTCTTTTGGTAAGCGTGGTCTTTGGTGTCGTCGTGTTTAAACACATACTTTTGAATAAAGTAAAAGAACACAACAAGAACCACTACAACGATAAAAATATTAGTCATTTTTGAATGCAATCACGTAAATAGGGAGATTAGAAGAGTTTGTAGCCTAAGTAGAAAGCCAGCATGTGGCAAGAAAAAGAAAATCAATTACTAACAAACATCACGCCCTTTCAAGCGTTCTAAGAAGAAAGTGTCACTTGATGAGTTCGACATAGCTCACCAATTTGATCATTCTAAGAATATTTACACCCTAGATTGATGTAGATCAATTTGCGCACATTTGTGATCACTTAGATTAAAAAACGTTAGGCAAATGTTAATAAGGAAGTTGATATGACACTAAAACAAGACCCTCGATGTTACACCGATGTTTGTGTAGATGGTAAGTGGTTCCACTACGACCATTGCGGGACGCAAGCCTACATGCTGAAAGGTGGATCTTCTGCAGTGATAGAACTAGCAAAAGAGCCTGCAACAGAAGGCGAATTAGTAGAAATGCTGCAAGGTATCGTAAAGTAAGTAAATACGCTCATCTAACACTGATACCCAAATTACCGCCTAGAAGTCATTCTTATCTAACCACGATCAGAATGGCTTTTTATTCCCGGATTAGAGATTAACTTTCAGCGATAACCACTCGGTTTCTACCTGCCTCTTTGGCTTGATACAGAGCATCATCAGCGGCTTTAAGCGACTTCTTATAGGTACCATTGTTAACTTGCTCTTGAGCGATGTTAATAGTGGCACCGATTGAACAGGTAAGACTCAACGTTCCAGCATGAGTATCAATAGGATGCTGAGCGATGGCTAGCCTGATGGTTTCTAGCTGTTGTTCTGGATCTTGAGAGCCTGAAAGTAACAGAACGAACTCTTCCCCGCCCCAACGTGCAACAACATCATTTTGAAGTACTACCTGACCTAAACGCTTAGCCACTTCCACCAGCACTTGATCACCAACATCATGCCCGTAGGTATCATTCACTTTCTTAAAGAAATCGAGGTCTAGAATCGCCAAACTCATTCCAAATTGGGTGTGCCCGAATGGCATAGGTTGAGCTAGTAATTGTTCGAGGTAGCGCCTATTGAACAAGCCGGTAAGCTCACAAGTCGTTGATTGGGTTAACAAGGCACTGTTCTTTTTTTGGATTGAACGCAACCGAATCATCAATAGCAGTGCGCTAATACCCACCATAATGATCAATGCGACAACGATTCGATTCCTAAGCTGCTGCTTTTGCAGTAACAACTCATTCAGGTCTTTTTCCGTGTTGAGTAATTCGTTTTCCTTCGCGAGTGTCGCTGTTGCAAAGTCTTGTTCTAAAAGAAAGATATCACTCTGGCGCTTGTCAAAAAGCAGCGCTTTATTAGCTTTATAATATAGCTTGTAATAGTGTAATGCCTTATCAAGATTACCTTTTGATTCGTAATATTGAGCCAACCTTTTTAATCCGAGTACCTTCCAACTTCGGCTACCCACCACTTCAAAAATGTCGAACGCGTGTTGAAAATCTGTCAGGGTATCATCATCTTTATTCAGTCCGATTTTCGCCAACGCTCGGTTGAGGTAACACTGCCCATGTTGAAGCGTGTATTTCTCGACCCCAGGATAATGAATGCATTGATTCGTCACATTGAGTGCTGATTGGAATTCCCCTTCCGCAAGCAATACATCACTGTATGTTCTGAGCAATAGAACCTTGTATCGCGTACTTACTCTCTCACTATTGAGCTGCTTCGCTTTGTTATAAGCAATACGACCTTTTACGAGGTCGCCACTGCTTAAATAGGTAAAGGCTTCGTTAATGTAGAGGATACCAATGGCCTCATCTTCAAGTAATCCGCTTTGATAATAGAGTTTTTTGGCCTTCTCAATGATCTTGAGTGCTTTCGGCCAATCTTCCAAATAGATGTAAAGCAATGCCATGTTAGACATGAGCTTGCTGTTATAAATATGTTTTGGGTACTTTTTCCCTAGTTGTATCCCTTGATGGAAAAAGTATTGAGCATCTTGGAGGTCGTTACGAACGTTATTGATTGCTCCCGCCGTATTATAGGCTTTGACCAACAGTTCTTCGTATCTTATGGATTCTGCAATATCGATTGCGGAACGAATTTGAACTTCAGAGGCAGCGAGTTCACCTTCTTTCAAATTCTCGATGGATAATTCAACAAGCGACTGGGCTTTCAACCACAACAAATCTTTGTGGTCAGCCAATTCTTCAAGCTGTTGAATGTATCTTATGACGGCTTCTGTATCTTGCTGATGATGGGCGACATTTGACAGAATCATCAGACGGTAAGCTTGGTAAATAGCTGAAGGTTTTGCAGGTGAAGTGTCTGCAAGCTCCGCAAGCTTTTGTTGCGCGAGAAGTGGATCACCTCGAGATAGCTCAAGCAGTTTGATTAACTGGAGCCCATATGCGGACTTAGAAAGTTCGTTTTCTGGGGTGTAAGCAGCAGTATTCGTTGATTGCGTATGACTCAGGTCGTCGTCCTGCAATGGGTACAACAAATAAAGCCCGAGTACGGCACTCATTGCTAAAACGAGTAGAAAGGACCCTAAAACGTTGTTTTTATTCATGTATCAAGGCCGTTCCAAATTGAATTCTCATATCACTGCTGTTTATCTATATTAGAAACGTATTATACCCGAGCCCTACACAGATTAAAATGTTGCCAGCTCGACGATATAAATAAGATTTTTCTAATTAAATAGAATAATCAGGCAACTTTCTTGATTTAACTCAGGCATTCATCTGGCACATTGGCGTTATAGTGATTTTCCTGTTCCTATAGCCGTGACTTCTGACGAACGAGCGGAAACATAATGAGAATTAACAATGACCCAAATTAATGAACAACGTCTTGTCGACCATTTCTGCGATCTTGTGAAAATCGATAGTGAATCACGCAACGAAAAAGCCATCGCGGAAGCACTGGCTGAGCAGCTAGGCGAACTAGGCTTTGACGTACATAAACTGGCCGTTCCTGAAGAAGTGTCGAACGGTTTCAACATCTACGCTCGTTTAGATGGCACACTTCCAGGTAGCACAGTATTTAGCTGCCATATGGACACAGTAACGCCAGGTATCGGCATTGAGCCAATCATCGAAGACGGCATCATCCGTTCAAAAGGCAACACGATCCTAGGCGGCGACGATAAATCTGGCATCGCAGCTATTATGGAAGCGGTTCGCGTAATCCAAGCTGAAGGCCAAGCGCACAAAACCATTGAAATCGCGTTCACCGTATTCGAAGAAGGCGGTCTATTTGGTTCTTTGAACTTTGATATGTCTTACATTCAATCTGAGCACGCTATTGTTCTAGATACAGGCGGCCCGATTGGTACTATCGTAAATGCAGCACCTGGCCAACAGAAAATCGTTGCGAAGATCAAAGGTCGCCCTGCACACGCTGGTTTAGCACCAGAAGAAGGCATCAGCGCGATTCAAGTAGCAGCAGACGCTATCACTAAAATGAACCTGCTTCGTATTGATGAAGAAACAACAGCAAACGTGGGTATTGTTGAAGGCGGTCAAGCAACTAACATTGTAATGCCAGAGCTTAAAGTCGTAGCAGAAGCGCGTTCACTGAACGGTGAGAAGCTAACAGCGCAAGTTCAACACATGATTTCGACATTCCAAGAGAGCGCGAAGCAGTTCGGTGCTGAAGTAGAAATCGAATCAACTCGCGCTTACGATGCATTCGTGATTGCAGACGATCATCCGCATATTCTTTCTATCAAATCAGCATTCGAAAAGCTTGGCGTAACGGCGAACACCAAACGCACTGGCGGCGGTAGCGATGCAAACAACTTCAACGCGAAAGGTCTAACAACGGTTAACCTATCTACGGGTATGGCGAAAGTTCACACCACTGAAGAGTACATTGCAGTGAAAGACATGGTCGCAATCACTGAGTTTGTTGTCGCTTACGTGACTCAATAGCCTTGCTTCTAAGCTAGGTAGGAATACCATTTAGCTCATATCAAAAAGCCGAGTCCCCACATAACGTGTGACTCGGCTTTTTTGTTGTCTATTGTCTATTGTTCTCGATTAATAGCCGCTATTTGATGTAATCAAAATAGTACTCACAATTAACATTCATAACAGCAGTAATGATGTCTCGTCCATGATCGATATAGCCGTAGTCTTTCATTTCTCTCCAGCTTATACGAGTAACTCGTTCACCCTTGCTTGTTGCGTGCTTCATCGCAACGTTGTTCAAAATATTGGTGCACCCTCTAAAACCGCTTTCTGAACTTCTCATTCCTTGGTATTCCGAAAATTCAGCCACTATGTGAACACCATAGCCATAATCGTTGAGACTATACTCATCAACCATTACACCGTCTGGATTAAACTGCTGAGGCTCGCCAACATGATTTATTCCAGTACTGCATCCCGACAATACAAACACCGAAAGTAAAACCGTGGGTATTAACTTAGTTGTCATTCCTGAATCTCCCTCAGTCCGAGTTCGATTCGTCGCGATGACATGCTCAGTCTCAACAGATAATCAAGGTCTTCTTTCGCCATTGATTGCCAAATATTATCAATAACAACCGACCTAGCAAGTTCAGTTTCTTTCTTACTCATGAACACGTATCCTGCTACATCAACATTTTTATGAGTTTCTTTAGAGTCATTATGCGCAACTCGACTCTCATCAACATCCAAGATTAATTCAAATTTGTACTTTGGCATTTTTCTTCCTACTTAAAGCTTTGAAAACTCTAAGCTAAACCTATGAATCCAGTTAGGGTTCAAATAACCCCAATGACAACGTTTTACTAACTATGCGCTAGAAGTTGACGAGTATCGTTAACACTTTCCGCACCGTAAAGTTAATCCTTGCACATTGATATTAGGTTTATGTTTTTGAGAGATAAGTAGTTGAATTATGTCGAGTTAAACTTTAGATCACAGAAGCCAATGACGTTACTTTTTAGGCACTATCACGCTGATTAATTAGAATCCCCTGCGCTTCCAGAACTGGTTTTCGTCTTTACCCACTAAATCGAACGTCTTGTCGGCTATGATGTTTCCTTTTAGCTCGACCGTCATACGCCATTTACCGAGTTTGTTGGAGACAGGAGCCCAGATAGTGTCACCTAAGTAAAAATCCCAATCGTTGTTGCCGACGTACTCTTCACCATCAAACGGTTCTAAGACTTCACCTTTGTCTGTGGTGATATCTGGGTGGTAGATGCAGTAACGGATCTTTTCACCCTTGGCCTTTTTGATATTCAGAATGTAGCCAAACTCGACATCAATTTCAGCATCGACAATGGTGGTGAACTCTTGGATTTTTGGCAGGTCTTTAGATTTTGAATCCCATGTGGAGTAAATACCATAAGAGGTCATGTCGACCACAACAGAGCGCTTTGCCATTTCAATTTTTACCTTGGAGTTGTTCTTTGAGTTTAAATATTGGTCGTTGTGTTTGATTCGTTAGCCAGATACTAAGTTGCAAAAAAGCACAGGGCTATTCTTGCCAATCTTTCGCCATGCGCTTAATCACCGATGGTTCGATATCGTGAATGCTGCCAAATTGCTCTCGGCAGACTTCGATAACCAAATATGCTTTGTATTTGAGTGCAAGTTGACGATAAGCCTTCATTTCCCACTGTTTGATGAAGGTATTCGATACCACCACATCAAGCCCCTGCTTTAAGCCATCTTCTGTCGTGTTCTGACACCACTCATGCGCTTGCTGCAATTGCCTAGGATCAAAACAGTACTCACCTTGCTCATTCACGTAATACATATCCGCTTCGACATGTAATGCATCATAGGTCTTTGCTTTTGTTGATTTACCCGAGCCAGGCAACCCTCGAATGAGTATTAACTTCATCTGTCACTTTACAGGCTAATTCGAAAGCTCAAGTTTATCTCAAATACTAACTAAGTGCTCTGATAACTCCACCAATCTTACAGACTTGAACCAATCAATTCCCCTTACACAAATGTATGAACAAAACACAGCGTGCCCCTGCAAGCTAAGTATTGCTTCTGATAGAAAACACAAATAATTTACAACTATCCACTTTGTATATCGACAAGCGTATCAAACTACTATAGATTTAGAAGTATAGACGTCTACATATCTAGCTTAGGGAGAAAGCTGTGCCTATTCGCATTCCAGACCAACTGCCAGCATCTGATGTTCTTCGTGAAGAAAACATCTTTGTTATGCCGCTATCAAGAGCATCGACACAGGAAATTCGTCCACTTCGAGTCTTGATCCTCAACCTAATGCCGAAGAAGATTGAAACTGAAACTCAATTCTTACGCCTACTATCAAACAGTCCATTGCAAGTGGATGTTGAGCTGCTGCGCATTGATGACCGACCAAGCAAAAACACGCCGACAGAACACCTTGATAACTTCTACCGCCAATTTGAAATGGTCAAAGGGAGAAACTTTGATGGATTGATCATCACAGGTGCACCGCTTGGCTTGGTTCAATTTGAAGATGTTATCTACTGGGATCACCTCAAAACCATCATGGAGTGGGCCAATAAACACGTTACCTCGACTCTGTATGTATGCTGGGCGGCTCAAGCAGGCTTAAAACTGTTGTATGATTTGCCAAAACGCACACGTAAAGAGAAGCTTTCTGGTGTTTACAGTCACGAGATACATAACCCATACCACCCTCTTCTACGTGGTTTTGATGATACGTTTTTAGCGCCTCACTCGCGTTATGCCGATTTCTCACAAGAATACCTAAACGACCATACTGAACTGGATATTCTTGCCACATCTGACGTTGCTGGTGTTTACTTAGCCGCAACCAAAGATAAGCGAAACGTGTTTGTAACCGGTCACCCAGAATATGATGCCCATACATTACACGGTGAATACGTTCGTGATTTAGGGGAAGGCATGGAGCCGGTGATTCCTATCAATTACTACCCGAACAACAATCCAGACAATAAGCCGGTAGCAAGCTGGCGAAGCCATGGGCACTTGCTGTTCTCCAACTGGCTAAACTACTGTGTTTACCAGCAAACGCCGTACGATCTGGATCACTTCAGCGAAGACAACTTCACTAAAGACGATTAAACGTTAGCTCGTTGTAATCAACAGTTCGTAGTAATTAATAATTCGTTGTAATCAATTTTGATAAAGCCGCACTCGGTAGGTTGTTGATAAAACAGCTAATTGAGCGCGGTTTTTTTATGGTGTGTGGCTCGCATTCCATAATAGATTTACCACTTCGACGACTGCGATTTCATATGATGTGTTTGTGTTCATAAGGAGCCGCACATGCCTGCCAAATCGTTGTTTTCATACCCCCTACTATCAAATCTCGCGCTACTCGCCTCATTCTCTTTGGTTGGCTGCGTTTCTGTGACTGAAGGACCACCTAAAATAGAAAGCGATCCTATTGCGATGTCTGAATCTCGAATCGAGTTAGGCTTGGGGTATATGGGGCAAGGCAACATGGTAAGAGCTAGAGAGAATCTTGAACTCGCCGTTAAACATGCACCAAGTTACTATCGCGCACGCCTGTCTATGGCTCACTACTTTGAACGAGTCGGCGAAATTGGTGAAGCAAGAGTGACTTATCAAAAAGCTCTGCGCTTGGATTCAAAAAATGGCAACGTACTCAATAACTACGGCACCTTTCTATGTAAACAGGGGGAATACGAGCAAGCCGATAAATACTTCAACCAAGCTATCGATCAGCCCTACTATTATTTAGTGTCTGCAAGTTATGAAAACGCGGCTTTTTGTGCGTTTAAGGCGGGCGAAGTGGACCAAGCACGATACTACTTCACGAGAGCGATTGACCACGATCCAAACCGCGTAAAATCAATTCTTCAGCTCTCTAAGATAGAGGTCAGCACTGAGGATTATAATGATGCTCGTCTGCGTCTGTTTAAATTCCATCAACGTTATGGCTATCAAGTCCCCTCACTTCAGATCTTAATCGAACTAGAAAAGAAAGCCGGTAACGGCGCATTACAACAGAAGTATCAAAGGGAATTAGACGAGCTGCTTTCTGCTTGAACCAGCTTAGGGTTTTAGATGATTAAATAATTAGATCAAAAACGGGCTTGCTGAAAGTATCAGCAAGCCCGTTGTTAATTTTAGAGGTCGGTTTTGAACCGGTTACTTCAATTCTGGATTCGTTATTTCAATTCGATCCATTGCTGACGCTGTTCGTCGTCCATAAATGTCCAAGCAACGAAGCGACTGACTTTTTGTCCTTGCGACATCTCAATCACTTTCACTTGTTTTGCTCTCAGCTTGCCAAGTTCTGAACGAATCATGTCTACATTGTCTTTCTTAGAAATCAGCGTCGTAAACCACAAGACTTGCGTCGAGAACAATTGACTCTCTTTAGCCATTTTCAAGATAAACGCAGCTTCACCACCCGGACACCACAACTCGGTTTTCTGACCACCAAAGTTCAATGTTGGTTTGTTCGCTGCATCTACGGGCTTCTGCACCGTCTTCTTGTTTTTACGCTCAGGCTTAAACGGTAGGCCTGCTTTCTTCGCTCGATTGGCTGCTAAGTTGTCTAGCTTACGTTGAGAACCTTGCTCAGCTTCTTCTTGTGAACCATGGAAAGGAGGATTACAGATAGTGACATCGTAACGCTCATTATCCTTGATCACACCTTTAAAGATGGATTCGGAGTCTGCTTGCAAACGACTGCGGATCTTACCTTTTAGGTTCACATTGCTTTCTGCAATAAAGTTCGCCGCTTTCACTGAAACAGGATCCACATCCGTGCCAGTACAACGCCACTTATACTCTGTCGCACCGATGATTGGGTAGATGCAGTTTGCACCAACACCGATATCTAACGCTTTAACCGAAGCATGGTTATAAGGTTCTCCTTGGCCATCGCTATTCAGGATATCTGCCACCCTGTGAATGTAATCAGCGCGTCCGGGAATAGGCGGACACAAGTAACCCGCAGGAATATCCCAATGTTTCACGCCGTAGTGATGAGCAAGTAAAGCTTTGTTCAAAAGCTTTACCGCCATAGGATCAGAAAAGTTGACCGTATCTTCCCCTACTGGATTCTTAATCAAGTGTTCTTTCAACTCAGGCAATGCCGCGACCAACAAGTCAAAATCGTATCGGCCTGTGTGTTGGTTCCTTGGGTGCAATCCGCCTTGAGGTTTTTCAGCCGAGCGTCTTTTCTGGGCTGCGTTTTTGTTAAAAGCAGTTTTATTAAAAGAACCCTTATTCGATGACCCCTTATTCGCACCCTGTTTACCTTTGCTATCTTTTGCAAAAGGTCGCTTTGCGTTGTTGTTGCCAGCGCCTTTGGGTGCACTATTCTTGCGACTTTTATCAGATGTGTTCTTTGTAGAAATACGCTTGCTATTGCTTGGCTTGCCTGCATTTGGCTTAATATCACCGTGCTTACGGTTACCTTGATCAGCTTGGTTGTCTTTTGTTTTTGTTGAGGAGGTACTGTTTTTCGACAGGCTTAGCGTAGTTCTATTTTGTGATTGGCTCATTGGGCTACTTCTTTAAGTCTAAATACATCATGAATAAACGGGCATCTAACTCAAGTTGATGATATTCCGGCTCCATGTGACAGCATAGTTGGTAAAAGGCTTTGTCGTGTTCTTTCTCTTTGATGTGCGCCAGTTCATGCACCACCAGCATTCTCAGCAAAGGTTCTGGTGCATTTTTAAAAACACTGGCGATACGAATCTCGTTCTTCGATTTGATCTTTCCACCGTGATTCTTCGCGACGTAAGAATGCAGACCTAATGCATTATTAATTAGGTGTATCTTGCCGTCGTAAATCACTTTACTGATCGGTGGCGTTTTTTTCATGTAGCGATTTTTAATCTCAATCGCATAGTCAAACAGGGCTTTCTCGCTTTTGATTTCATGATTCTTTGGGTAGCGAGCTTCAAACCACGGCACCAATTTACCTGATTCAACAAGTTGAGTTACCGGGTCGAGAATGTGCTTCGGGTAGCCTTGAATATAGCGTAAAGAAGGATGCATGCTGAAAGACCGTACAAGTTACACCACGACAATATGTTGTGGTCTTGAAAATTGAGCCGCATAGTGTAACTGATCACACTTTTCTAATCACCTAGGATTCGTTACACTTTAGCGAGATTCACCAAGAGCTACACTCAAAAAGAGATTGTAAAAATGAAACGTGTTGTATTGTACGTCGCAGACAAATGCCCGCACTGTAAAGATGCACAACGCTATTTGGATTCGAAGAAAATTGAATATCGCCTAACGAATGCAAAAATGCAGCGTGGCCGTAAAGAATTACAGGCGATGGGTGCTCGTTCTATCCCTGTGCTTAAGATCGGTGACCAAGTGATGGTCGGCTGGAATCAGAAAAACTTCGATAAGATGTATAACTCAAAGAACACATAACGTGGCCTAAGAGCTTAGTACTTCTGCACAACAAAGCACGCAGATCCAACCAAGGATGTGCGGGCTTTGTTTTTATCTTTAGTAAGACACAAGAATTACAGCGCATCAGCCTTTGATTTTGAAAACCATACCGCAGTTCACGCACTGGTATCTTCCTTTAATACCAAAGAAACGATCCATAAACGTTCTATGAATCCTAACCAACTTTTGCTCTTTACATTCGCATTTCATAACAACAGAACACCATACCTAAAAGTCCTGTTGATTATTAAGTCCGAGGCATATTAAGTAAATCATAAACCCTTAATACCCACGCTTAAATAAGTGATATCGATCTCATAAATCACAAAAAGTGTGATATTGCTTCATATTAATCGCCGACATGACGACCAAAAATCACACATATTGCTTCACGAAATCAATAAAGGTTCTGTCTGCCTTAGACAGATAGCCTTCTTTTCTCCAGGCTAAAGATAGGTTCAGTTTCACAGGGTCTTTGAATGGCACGCCGACAACATCTTCCTCGTACTCTGTCACTAAGCTGAGTAGTGCGGTAATGGCGAACTCTCGCTTCACTATAGAAAGAATCATCGGGAGCAAGTTGGTTTCGAATGCGATGGTCATGTCTAGGTTGTATTTTTTACAGGTCGCATCGATAAAGTCACGGTGAAAATAACCAGACTTGAACATAATCAGCTCTTGAGCGAAAAACTCTTCAAAGGTGATGGATGCTTGAGTTGCCAATGGGTGTTCTTTACCAACAACAGCTAACATTTCTGAGCTTAACAAGTGGTCAGTTTCGAGGTCATCAGGCACGTTTTCATGATTAATCACGCCGATATCAAGCTCACCGTTTAATAACATTTCACGAATCGAAGCAGTACCAGCATCTATAATCGTCAGTTTTAGGTTTGGGTATTGGCTCTTAAATGCCATTACGACTTGCGGGAAAAAGTAGCTTCCCATCATGCTTGGCGCCCCTAAACGCACCTCTCCTTTCTCTAACCCCTTTAACTCGTTCATTGCGAGCTGAGCATCATCAAACTGCTGGGCGATTCGCTTCGCATGCTCAAACAGTACCTTTCCCTCTTCCGTTAAAGTGACGGATTTATCTCCTCGACGGAATAGAATCAACTCAAGTGTCTGTTCTAGCTTTTTAATGGAGATACTCAATGCAGGCTGTGCAATATGCAGCGCTTTTGCAGCCTGAGTAAAGTTACCAAATTGAGCAACGACCAGAAAATGTCGAAGAGGTTTTGATTCAAGCATGTCGATATATTTTATATATAGAGGTGATATTTTTAATATATTTCTTTAATCACAATTGTGCTGATAACTTGTTCACAAATAGCTTATTAACTCGCGCAGGCACAACGTAAATGTTTGATAAAGACAGTCCTCAATACAAACGCATCACCCAATCATTGGCGATTGGCTCGTTTATTATTTTCTGTAACCTTTACCTCTTTCAGCCTATCTTGCCGCACATGGCAGAGCACTTCCAAGTATCAGAAACTCAGATCAACTGGCTGTTTGCCGCAACGACACTTGGCCTTTCGATTAGCTTGGTGCCTTGGGCAATCGCATCTGAAACCTTCGGTCGAAAGCCTATTATTCTATTCAGCTTATTCGCAATTCCTGTGATTGGATTGAGCATGGTGTTCACGACAACCTTGCTACAACTGGTGATTGCGAGAGCTTTCATGGGAATTGCGGTCGCAGCTTTTGCTGGCGTAGCGGTTGCCTATATGGTCGAAGAGTTATCACCCAAAGCTTTTGCGGTCGCGATTGGTGGCTATATTGCGGCCAACTCATTAGGTGGGATTTTCGGGCGTGTATTAGGTGGCTTGATTACGGATTATTTCGACTGGCATGCGACTGTGTTGTTTTTCGTTGTCGGCTCTTTACTTGGCGCGCTCTATATTGCGTATAGCCTGCCTGACCAGCAAAACTTCAAACCACAGAAAGGGCTGTTCTTTCATCATAACCGCTCTGTAGTGATGCACTTAAGAAACCGCACCTTGTGGCTCGCGATGTTGATTGGGGGCGCTAACTTCGCGCTATTCGTTAACCTGTATTCGGTAATGGGCTTTAGGTTGGTATCCGAACCTCATTCAGTACCTGTTGGTTTGGCTTCACTCATATTCCTATGTTATTTGGCCGGAACGGTAAGTTCTAAACTCTCTAACAAATGGACACTTCGTTTTGATCCGTTAAGCGGAATATTGATGGGCGTGTGTATCAGCTTAGTTGGAATGCTCGTTTCTGCGGTCGATAAGGTTCCGTTCATGCTCGCTGGTTTATTGCTGATTAGTGGCGGTGCGTTCTTCGCCCATACCCTTGCCTACTCTTGGGTAAGTCAAAAAGCACCGAGCGCTAAGGCCACAGCAACCGCTCTTTACTTAGTCCACTATTACATAGGCGGGAGCTTGGGCGGTTTCTTACTCTTGTATTGTTGGCAACTGTTTGGCTGGAATGGTGTGATCGCAGGTGGTTCAATCTTCTATATTGCGATTTTTGCTTGGGTCTATCAGTTAAAACAACTTCAAGGATCAACCTCAAAGCTAGCTGAAGCTTAAGTAACACAAACTGTCTGATTGAATTATTGCTTTTGATTAACGTCCGTTCTGATATCCTACGCAAAATTTCATTTCGAAACCTGTTATGTCGAACACTCAAAGTACAGATCTTCAAACCATCCACGACCAAGTAAAACAATGGTTAGACGATGTCGTTATTGGCCTAAACCTGTGTCCATTCGCAGCCAAGCCACAACGTAATAAACAAATTAAGATCTTTGTGAGTGAAGCGAATACTGAAGAAGCGTTGTTGCAAGACATCATGACGCATTTCGTAGAGTTAGATAACACGCCAGTTGCGGAATTAGAGACGACGTTGGTGGTTGTACCTAACATGCTGCAAGATTTCTTCGACTACAACATGTTCATTGATTGGATTGAAGCCCTGATTAAGCAGGAAGACTGGGAAGGCGTTTATCAAGTAGCGACGTTCCACCCAGACTATTGCTTTGGTGGTGCAGATCCAGAAGACGATGAAAACCTAACGAATCGCTCACCGTATCCGGTTTACCATTTGATTCGTGAAGCAAGTATGGAAAAAGTGTTGAAGCACTACCCTAACCCTGAAGCGATTCCTGATACGAACATAGCAAGAGTTGAATCTTTAACGCCAGTGGAACGCCGTCAGCTGTTCCCTTATCTATTCAGCTAATTGCGACAGTTGCCCATTAAGAACAAATCAATTTCGGCTTACGAACCGGAGTGTTCTTGATGATATGGACGAGAAATAAACTGATCTCGTCCATTTTGTTTAGCAATGTACAGGCATTCATCGGCAACTTTGATTAACGAGTCTAACGCCGACATTCTTTCCCCTTTAGTGTCTCCAGTACTCAATTTGAAATGACATGCACCGATTGATATCGTGACTGGCTTTCTATCTAGTGTGATTTTCTTCATCTCTTGCAAAAGAGTCATGAACTTATCTTCAACACAACTTGGTGTTTTATTGGGGTACCAAAGAATGAACTCCTCGCCACCAAAGCGCGCCACAAACTCTCCCTCTTGAGTGTTATGACTCAACACGTTCGCCACTTTCTTTAAAACAACATCACCCATTTGATGGCCGTAAGTATCATTAACGACCTTAAAAAAATCGATGTCGACAACCGCGAGTGTCCCTTTTCCTAAAGAACCTTTTAACTGCTCTACTTCCGCATTCAGCGTTTTGAACAAGCAGCGTCTATTCGGTAAGTGTGTAAGAGGATCGTAAAGAGCTTGGTACTCTAGCTTCTCGTTTAGCTCTTTGAGTTT
Source organism: Vibrio lentus (assembly GCF_030409755.1). Lineage (NCBI taxonomy): Bacteria > Pseudomonadati > Pseudomonadota > Gammaproteobacteria > Vibrionales > Vibrionaceae > Vibrio > Vibrio lentus. The sequence continues at coordinate 975,082 of NZ_JAUFQE010000002.1, read as the reverse complement.
TCGTTCTTGCTGTCTTCTAACGAGTTCCACTTCTATCCATGAAGCCATTAACCTCATCACGTCAATGTCGAACTCTTTGAATTCACGATGATAAGGAGTCGGGCTTGAAAAGTTTAAGGTGCCATAAAGCTCATCATTGACGAAAATAGGGACACCAATATAAGACTCCAGACCAAATGACTGGTAGGCAGGATGAGTCGCATACTTATCATGTTTACCACAGTGTTCAATGCAGATAGGCCTAATCGATTTACACGTGATCTCACAGTAGGTCGAGCGATAATCGAAGGTGTCCCCTCTATTGAGTTCAACGCCTTCGGGTGTGACACAGTGTTCAACTAAATAAGTATTACCATCGACTTTAGATAAGATACCAATATCTAAGTTGAAGCGTTCAAGCCCCATGATAAGCAGCTGAGCGATCTGAATATCGAAACCCTTTCGATAATCATTGGTGATTTGATACAAGCGGCGTATAACAATTTCACTTTCACTAGCTTGGTTCATAACTGGGATCCCATTGCAGCCAGAGTTAGTGGCAACATTAATATTTGGTATATTAAGAAGAGTAAAGGGTAAAAAAACACAATAATCAATTGGTTTGTATGCAAAATACCTCATTGGTCCAATGAATAAAAGTCGACTTCTTCGACTTTGCGTTAGCACCCTATTCCCAGCTTTGGTAAAATACCCCATTAACGAAACAGAATGGACAGGAAAATGAACCTTTCTCAACTAAGCCAAGAAATCTACGATCACCTTTACCGCGACATTGAAGAGTTCCGCAATACTTTTGATCTGCCTGTTGCTGCTCCTGAAACAATGGACGAAAAAGGCGATACGCTACACACCTCTCTAGCGATCGAAGAACTAACAGAACTTGCAGAAGCTGACTCAAAAATCGAACAAGCGGACGCTATTGTAGACAGCGTTTATGTTTTGATGGGACGTTTGGTTCACCTTGGCCAAGCGAAGGTTGAAGACAACCTAGCAATTAGCTACTTAATCGACCTGCTGCTGAATGTTTCTAAAAACCGTTCAATCGACTTTCTACCTTGTTGGGACGAAGTACACTCAAGCAACATGAGCAAAGTGTGTCGTAACGAAACAGAATACGCAGAAACTGAAGCTTTCTATGCTGAGCAGAACATCAAACTGATGGCGGTTCAAAAAGGCGAATACATCATCGCTAAGTGTGCGGAAGATTTCGTTTCTGAAGGCAAGACAATTCGCCAAGGTAAAGTACTAAAATCAGTACACTACCGCCCTGCGAACCTTGAGCCTCTAACGGCTTAAGTAAGGCTACAACTGAAACACTTTAAAGCCTCAGTTGACTGAAATCGAAAACGCCACGTTATTTTAACGTGGCGTTTTATTATCTATTAGAAAACTCTAGCTGTGTTAATTGGAGCCGTGTTTTAGAAGCAGAACACTATACCAGTCGAGCCATGTGATAAGCCGCAACGTATTCACCATTTCTAAAGGCAAATCCAGCCGACTCTCCTTCAATCACGAAGCCAAACTTCTTATACAGGCTGATCGCTCGTTCGTTATCGGTATAGACGGTGAGCTCCAGTCGTTTAATGTTAATCCAGTTATCACACAAGTCGATCGCGGTCGCGAGCAGTTGGCTACCGACACCTTTGCCTAATACATCATCTTTAACACCCATACCGAATGAAGCGACATGACGCCTTCTCGGGTTTACACACACTTCCATTCCCAAATTACCAACAATCTCATCGTCGATCATCGCGACATACGAGTACACGTTGTCGGGCATATTAGAGATTCGTTTCTGCCAGCTTTCCAGAGATGGATTTGGGAGTTGCAGCGTACCGGTATAAGCATTAGTGCATTCGTAAACTTCTTTTATTCCCTTTGCATCTGACGGTTCAGACCGTCTCACTATAATACTCATCGCAACTCCTACTATTATTCTTCGCTAAATGTGATGCACATCCTCAATGTGCACCTAGACACACTATCAAATAGTAAATATTTAACAATAGGTTAGATGAAATTGTTTCAAATTAAGGAATTAGCAAATGGAGGGGAAATAGTATTTTGACGAAGGCGTGTTAATAATATGGTTTTACTTGTAGTGGCTAACGGAAGAGTTTCCGATGGAGAGAGTAAAGAATAGGTTATTATGTTGATGTGATATGGACACAAAGATATGTGCCCATATTGTTAAACTAGCTCTCTTGATTAGTCACGTTCACATTGAACTTGCATGACTTTAAGATCCGTAGCATTGAGCTTCTTAGCTAACGCTGCGCCTTCTTCATTACATTGCTCAAGAGTCGTAAATTGAGTGTTAACTTCCATTTCTGCAGTGCTGTCAGCGCCACCCATCATTAGGCTTAGAATCAGTGTTAGTTCGTACATAAGTTAATCCTCTTTCGAGTTTTGAAAGCATCCATTCGAATAAGATAAAGTGACTAAACTGAGTCTTAGCTCACTTGTTTCGTTTGAGATAATTCTAGTCATTCGCGCGAATCGAGTCTTACCATTTTGTGCCACTAACTAATAAAGCCAAGATTTAAAGAACGGTGTAATAAAGGCCAGAAACTCACACTTCTGGTCTTCTTATATAGCCCAGCCCATCGATTAAGACTCAGTTTCTGACTCACTTTTCTCTAAACTAATGACATTCAAAACTGCAAATGCAGAGGCTAGGAATAAGCCTAATATCCAAACAAAATACCACATGAGAAACTCCTTAATACAGTGAATCGCCATTACGTTCGACATACTCGTTATCGAGTCGTCCAAACATTGTGCGATAACTAAAAGCGGTGTAACACAGGATGATTGGCACCATCACGAATGCTACGCCTGTCATGATGTTCAAGGTCAGTTCACTGGAGGTTGAATCCCACAGAGTTAGGCTATGGCTTGGATTAACGCTAGACGGAATAATGAATGGGAACATCGCAAAACCAGCCGTTAAGATGATGCAAGCGTTAGTCAGGCTTGAACTAATAAAAGCAATCGCATCCCATTTCAACCTTGCGCTGATCAAAGCTAATAGCGGAATAAGCACACTGCCAATTGGCGCAAACCACATCCAAGGGTACATCTCGAAGTTAGTTAACCAAGCACCAGTTTCTACTATTGCTTGTTTATTTAATGGATTCGAAACAGCGCTATGGTTCAACTCACTGGCAATCAAATAACCATCAATTTGGCTTATCGCTAAACCACCTAGCACCATGAGACTAGCCGCAAACACTGCACTTACCTGCGCCATCAATCTTGCCTTGTTGTATAGCGCATCTGTCGTTTTCATCATCAGCCAAGCACTACCTTGCAACAACGCCATCAATAACCCAACGAAGCCACACAACAGAGCAAACGGATTAAGCAAATCAACAAACGATCCGTGGTACTCAACCATAAGCAAGCTATTGAGCGAGAACGGAAGCCCTTGCATCAAGTTGCCAAACGCGACACCAAATAAAATCGGCGGGAAGAAGCCTGAAAATGAAATTGCCAAATCACACACTTTTCGCCATTGGTCGTTGTCTATCTTGGCTCGGTACTCAAGTGCAAGAGGACGCAGCCACAATGAGATAAGAGCCAAGTACATAGCAACATATAAGCTTGAAAACGATGTCGCATACACTAACGGCCAAGCTGCAAACAAAGCGCCACCTGCGGTAATTAACCACACCTGGTTGCCGTCCCAATGGGGTGCAATGGAGTTAATCATCACTCGTCTTTCAGAGTTGGTTTTACCGATAAACGGTAACAACGCTCCTACTCCCATATCAAAGCCATCAGTGCTCATAAATCCAATCAGCAACACACCAATCAGAACCCACCAAATTATACGCAATGTGTCATATTCAAACATGAGTCAGTCGCCTTATTGTTGAACTTGTTGTGCCAATTTGGCTTCAAGTGATGTTGTTGTTTGTTCATAGTGATAGCGACCCGTTTTTAAACTGCTTGGGCCTTTTTTAGCAACGGTAATCATCAAGTAACTTTCAACAATGATGAAGACGGTATAGAGGCTGATAATTAGTGCGAGAGACGTAAGTAGATTCTCAACAGTTTGCGAAGAGGCTGCGACCGTCACAGGAAGGATTTCACCCACCGCCCATGGCTGACGACCATACTCCGCAACAAACCAACCTGCTTCAATTGCCACCCAAGGTAATGGAATTGACCAAAGTGCCGCCTTCAATAACCAAGGCTTTTGCGTAATGTTTTTACGGTAGGTTTGCAGGAAGGCCGCACCAAAGACAAACAACATAATGAAGCCACAACCCACCATGATTCTGAATGACCAGAACAGAGGCCACACAGTTGGGATTGAATCATCGGCTGCTTGTTGGATTTGTTGTTCAGTTGCGTCAGTCACGGTGTCTGTGTATCGCTTGAGCAATAAGCCGTAGCCAAGGTCGTGCTTGGTTTGATCGAAAGCTTGCTCTGTCTCATGTGAGGTATCGCCAGATCGCAAACGCTCTAGCAATTCATAAGCAATAATACCGTTTCGAATACGCACTAAATGTTGATCACGCAGATCATGAAGTCCCGTCACTTGCTCGTCCAAAGATCGCGTTGCAATAATCCCCATCACATAGGGAATTTTCACAGCAAAGTCAGTTTTGCCTTCTTCTTGATTTGGTAATCCAAACAAAGTAAACGCCGCAGGTGCCGGTTCGGTGCGCCATTCCGCTTCAATTGCCGCAAGTTTCACTTTTTGGACGTCACCCAGTTCATAGCCCGACTCATCACCTAATACGATCACCGATATTATAGAAGCAATGCCAAACGAAGCTGCGACAGCAAACGAACGTTTTGCAAAAGCAACGTCACGACCTTTAAGCAAGTAGTAAGAACTCACGCCAAGGATAAACATCGCACCGCAGGTATAAGCTGAAGCGACTGTGTGCAAGAACTTAACTTGAGCAACCGGGTTGAGCACCACTTCGGCGAAGCTAGTCATTTCCATACGCATGGTTTGGTAATTGAACTCCGACCCAATCGGGTTTTGCATCCAACCGTTAGCAACCAGAATCCATAATGCAGAGAAGCTAGAGCCCAACGCCACCAACCAAGTCACGACAAGGTGTTGGCCTTTGGACAGTCTTTCCCAACCGAAGAAGAACAGTCCAACAAAGGTGGATTCTAGGAAGAATGCAACAAGGGCTTCGATAGCAAGAGGAGCACCAAAGATGTCGCCGACATAGTGAGAATAATAAGACCAGTTGGTGCCGAACTGGAACTCCATGGTTAATCCGGTCGTGACACCTAAAGCGAAGTTAATACCAAAAAGTTTGCCCCAAAAGCGAGTCATGTCCTGATAGATTTGCTTACCGGTAAGCACATAGATCGACTCCATGATCGCCAGTAAGCAAGACATACCAATAGTTAACGGGACGAAGAGAAAGTGAAACATAGCGGTTAGCGCAAACTGTAAACGCGACAATTCAACTACATCAAACATTTAAGCTCCAAACATCATAATGATGGCTTTCATATTAAGAATTGGAGCGTATTTCAGCACAGTTCGAACAAACCAAACTAGAACAGATCAGCTGTTAAAAAACAGAACAGATTGAATTGTCCGACGAGTGACAAGCTAGATTTCAAGTAAACATAGTCGAGGAGCGACTAACGACTTAGGCTTGTGATTCCATCGCCTGAATCAAACCACCTAGCGTACGAATGGCTTCTGCTATTTTGTCGTCACAAGCGTACGAAGAGTTGAGACGAATATGATGAGAGAACTTTTTGTCGCTGCTGAATATAATTCCCGGCGCAACAGAGATGTTGTGTTCAAGTGCTTGCTCATAAAGCTTCTCTACACAAACAGAATGAGGCAACTCTACCCAAAGGAAGTAACCACCTTGGCTTTTATGAATCAGAGCACTCTTAGGCAAACTGGACTCTAGAAGTGCTATATGCGCCTTCTTCCTTTCATTCAGCAGTTTGCGAAGCTTTTTAAGGTGGTTGTCATAGCTATAAAACGTCAGGTAGTGAGACAAGCCAAGCTGAATCGGAATACTGCTGGAGAGTGTCGATAGATGCTGCAATCTCTGAATCTTTAACGCTTGTTTCCTTGCAACTACCCAACCAATTCGAAAGCCCGGCGACAGTGATTTGGAAAACGAACCACACAGCATGATTTGCTCGCCAGTGTCATAAGCTTTGGCTGGCAATGAACTTTGGTTTCCAACGTGAAGCTCACGATACACATCGTCTTCAATCATTGGGATCTTATGGTCATTCACTAACTCGGCGAGTCGCTGTTTGTTGTTATCACTCATCGAATAGCCAACAGGGTTTTGCGATTCTGTCATGAACCAACATGCTTTGATGTCCATTGAAGCAAACACCGACTCCAATACATCTAAATCGATACCGGTTTCAGGGTCGGTCGGGATCTCAACAGCGGTAAGATTAAGCCTTTCAATGGTCTGTAACACACCGTAAAACGCAGGGTACTCTATCGCGACCAAGTCACCCGGTTCGGTACAGGATTGCAGGCATAAGTTAAGTGCTTCCATTGCCCCAGACGTGATCACAATATCGTCGGGCAATACATCTAGCCCACCAGCTTGATAGCGCTGAGCGATTTGCCTGCGTAACGTTTCACTGCCCGGTGGCAGATTAGTAAGCATGCTGTTATCGGGCATTTGACGACTTGCATTGGCTAAACTGCGCGACAACGCTTGATGCGGAAACAAAGCAGGATCTGGAAATGCCGAGCTAAGTGGAATGATGCTAGGGTCTTTGGCTCGTTGAAGCACATCGTAAAGCAGGTCACTGATTTTAACGGGATACGGCTTGATGGCTTTTTGTTGCGTGTATTCTGAGGTGAATACATTTCTATGCGGTAACACGAAATAGCCAGACTTAGGCTTTGAACGCACATAGCCTTGGTCTTCAAGCTGTTGATAGGCTTGCAGTACCGTCTCGATACTGAGTTTATAGCGCTTACACGCGTCTCTAATTGATGGGATCTTCTCACCACTCAGCCAGATGTTTTGTTCTATCTGATTCTTGATTGTATTGGCGAGTATCTGAGATTTTTTCATCAAAAAGTCTTTTCTATCTAATGTGTAAAAGGTTACTAAACCGTGGATATTCGAAGCATTCGGACATTCAGGTATAACAAAGCCTTACCCTAAACCCAATTACCCTCACGGTCGACTTGTTTATCCCTCCCACAAGAAAAGACACCACACTCATAAATCGAGTGTGGTGCCTTAATTACTGAGCTACTTAGTTTAGATTAACTAGCCGACTAGTTAGCTGGACGCCAAACGCCCCACTGATCATTTTCGTAGGTCGCTTTAGGGTTTGTACCACCTTGAACCCACCATTGTGCTTTCCACGACTGGTTTGAATACGTCACTACTTCACCGCCTAGGTAAGTCGCTGATGAATCCCACGAGCCTTGGTCTGGGTCTGGAGTCGGATCAGGATCCGGCGTTGGATCTGGGTCTGGTGTCACGCCACCGTCATCGGCAATCACTTCGAACGTGAAGGTTTCAACACTATCACTTTCAATAGAACTAGCCATGAATGACAAGGTTTCATTAGCTACAATACCAGTCGTATCTACGACAACTGACGCAGTACCGTTATTTTGGATGCTTACCGCAGAACCTTGAGTTTGAGTTAATGTCGCCGCTTCACTTGTTGCAATCACAACTTTGTCGCCAGCATTCACTACGTTGTCACTCTTCACTAGCTCGTAGATGTCGCCTTTCAATGGTTCAACACCACCGTCGCCACCATCAATCAGCGTTAACTGACCAGAAGCACGGCTATCTTTTGAGTTGAAGAAGTTACGTGAAGGATCGTTTTGGAAATACATGTAGTGCTGCATTTCAGCGTGCCAGTCACCAATGAAGATCGCGCCATCTTTGAACTCTTCATGCCAGCCGTTAACTTCTGAAGCCAACAAACGAGCCCAATCGTTAACGTTTGAAGCGTCGATAACGATGTCGAAGCTACGCGCTACTTCACCGTACTTGTTGATGATGTCGTATTTAACCGTCTCACCAATTTCTGGCGTACCAAACTGGTCAGAAACAAACAGGTCGCCACGAACTAGATCAGGTTGAGGTGTAGGATCTGGTGGAGGAGTTGTTCCCCCCGCGATAGTGATGTCAGAACAGTTGTAGAAACCTTCACCCGCGGCATCGTCACGTTGCCAACGTACATATAGAATTGCGTCGCCAGATCGCTCTGAAGGAATCGTTACGTTGATACGGTATTTGCCACCACTTACAGGAACATTCCCAACTTCTTGGATAAGATCTAAATCACCCCACGCTAGGCCTTTGCTCAGGTCGGCGTTTGGTTTGGTTAGGTAGAACTCCCAGAATGACGGGTTGTGTGGTGCAGTCGCATTGAATACATATTCAAATGTACCAGTATTTAGCTCGGTGCGAGTCCAGCCTGTATGAGGTGCACCCATGCCGCGTTTTTGCGAATCATTGGCATAACACAAAGTGCCGTCTGGAATCGCAGCCTTTACAGCATTGATGTTGTTGAAATCTTGGATGTTTTTCGCATACTCGTTGCGTTGAACGAAAGGATATGAGCCTGAAATATCTTTTGCTTGAGCACACGCCGCATTTGGTGGCGTACCTGACCAAACTCCGCCCTGCTCGTAACACGTATTCTGACGTGCGCTTGGAAATTCAGACCAGCCATGAGCGTTTGCCACTGATGGCACGCTGGATAGCATAGCCATCCCCACTGCTATTTTTAGAATATTATTATTTGCTGTTTTCACTTTCCCACTCTCTGTTATTTTACCCTGAGCACAACATCAATTGGTCACTTACCAACCTAAATTGCAGTTCGAAGGTTTATAGTTATTAATTGAAGAACAACGAAAAATATATACGTCAATTTTATCAATGACAGCGGGTTTTATATTGATAGGAATCAGCATCACACAACTCAAACAAAAGCGTTGTAGATAGATGATGTTGCTTCGAATTATTGGATCTCAGTATTCTGTGTTGATTGAGGAAACAATATTCAAAGTGAATAAAAAAGCGGCTTAATGATTAAGCCGCTTTTGGGGATATACAGTGTTAGGTGGTAAGACGATATTTAATAGCGGCTATGCATGCCCATGCGATGTGACATGTCATCGTCCATACGACCACCCTTCCAACCGCCGCCACCTAAAAGATTGAGCACATCGCGCGCGGTGTAATTCTCGCCGCCGAAGAAGTCATTAGACACATCATTACGTAACAGCTGGATAATGGGAACCAATTCAACATCTAAATCTTTCGGATCCGCAAACAAGGCTAAAGCAATCTGTTGTTGGCGTTTACTCAACTCACGAGAACTTGTTTCGACTTGACCGATCGAGAAAAAATCACGACTCCCGTAACTTTGTACCATCTTTGCAGACAGTAACTTAATCACCTTTTTGATTCTTCGCCTTTGGATGTATCTAAACATGTTTGCTTCCTTTACTAACTCGCCTTGAACCCAATAACCGGCTTAACCAATTTGTCTTTTAACCAAACAACAGATAAGTTTGATCATCGACTGAGATACTTTTGACTTCAGTGTTAAACACGGACTCTAGCTGCTCAGGGGTAAGCACTTGTTCTGCACTACCTGATGCTTGAAGTACGCCTTTGTCGAGCAACAACACTTGGTCTGCATGTCTTAGGGTTCTGTTCAGATCGTGGTTAGCCATAATAACCGCAATGCCCTTATCAGCCACTCGTTCGATAAGCTTATACAGCAGCGCTTCTTGAGCAATATCCAACGGAGCTGCAGGTTCATCGAGGATCAGCAGCTTTGCGTAAGGATTAAGCGTCGGCCAAATTTGCAGACACATTCCCGCCAAACGAACGCGTTGCCATTCACCACCAGACAGTGTCTGAATGGAACGATGAAGTTTGTCTGTGATGTCCAACATCTGGCTTATCTCTTCCAAAGCTGCGTTGATTTCAGTATCAAGGCCATGTGAAGAGCTTGGCAGAGACAACGCAAGGTATTGGAACACTTCTAAGTTGAAGGCTGGCCTTGCGCTTTGACAAAGATAAGCACGGTGTAATGATAAGTCTTGTAGCGACAACACAGATAAGTCTCGTCCATCGAACTTGATATCACCTTTATAGCCATCACCAATACCAGATATCGCTTCGAGTAAGGTACTTTTACCGCTGCCATTGGGGCCGATAACGTGAGTCACCTGCCCTTGCTTGAGCTCAAATGATAGTGGTAATAAACGAGCGCCGACGCTCAGGCTCTTAATTTGAATCATGATTTTTAATTAACATCCAAATGAAGATAGGCGCACCGATACTGGTGGTCATCACACCCAAGGGTAGTTCTGCTGAATCCAATAAAGTTCTTGCACAAATATCAGCAAATACAAGCAATGCTGCACCAGCAACGGCAGACAAAGGAAGAAGGTATCGGTTGTCGGTACCAATCGCTAAACGCAACAAATGTGGCACAACCAAGCCAACAAAGCTGATCACGCCGCCCAATGCCACCGCGCATCCAACTAAAATAGACACAGCGAAGATTAGACGCCAACGTAATCTCGGAACGTTCACGCCTAACTGTGCGGCATGCGTCTCGCCAATCATCAGCTTATCTAACTTACTGCCTTGCAGACACAACCAAACAATCACGGGAATCATGACTAAGGTGAGCGAGTGTTGATACCAAGTCACGCCACCTAAGCTGCCCATCAGCCAATACATCAGTAAACGTAGGCTGAGGTCATCACTAAAATAGAACGCCCATGTCACCATCGCACCTGAAAGAATGCCTAACGCGACACCCACCAGCAATAATTTGGCCGTGGTCAGTCGCATCGTTTTGACCATGCTCACCAGAATAACGGTAAAACAGAGTGAGCCTAAAACGGCAGCGATCATGAAGAGTTCTGGTGTAGGAGCAAACGGCAAGAAGAACAGCACGATCACCATGGCTAAGCTCGCACCGCCAGAAATACCCAGCACACCCGGCTCTGCCAATACGTTTCCTAATAAGACTTGCAAGCTTGCACCAGATACAGCTAAACCTGCCCCGATGGCAATAGCCGCCAATAATCGAGGTAAGCGTAAATCAATCAGTAGTTTTTGTTCTAACGCGGACAAGGTGCCCAGAGGGGAAATGAAGAGATCGCCAACCATTAGGTAAATTGCACTCAGCGCGACAAGCAGTGCTGCCATCAGATAAATGGCTCGCGTCCATTTGCGCTGTTTTTGGTGAAGAAGTTGTTGGAAATCCATATCAAGCTACTTTGAAATTGTTCGCGTAACCTTACCTGTATCCCTAAATAAACTCAAGGCTCACACCGTAATGTGAACCTTGATATTTCAACCAGTTGAGCGGTTGTTTTAGTCGCTTAAACCCAGCTAGGTATTAATCGTACACAAGCTGACCGTGGTCGAATCGAGTTTCAACTTCGCACACCATTAAGGCAGCTCGTTGACCAATGGCCACGTTGCGATTTGGGAATACCACGGCTTCGTTTTCATTCTTCGCCATCAGTGGCTTATCACCATCATGACCAAATACTTCACCGTGCTTGAACGCGGTAAAGTTCTCTACAGAATCAGAGAACATGAAATCAAAGTCATCGTGCAAACGAACAATAGTGCGGCTCACACGATACATGATAGTTCGCTTAGGCAGATGCTCAGGCTCAGCTTCAGCAATCAAGTTACGCATCGCCAAATCAAAAGCAGTGAGCTTAACAAGTTGGTTCTCACCAATTTTTGCTACCTGACCCAATTCCATTGTCAGTGCTTGCGCTTCAAAGTTTTCAGCGCTGTACCAACTGAAGGTGCTGGTTGGTGCATTAGACAGCAACACAGCTTCAACGTGGGCACTGTTAATGAAATCGAAAAGCTCCTTGTTGCGTACTTCGTGGCGAACCTTAGGGCTCACAGCGAACGAGTAATGCTTAGATAAACGGATTGCACAGTGCAAATCTAGATGCCAACGAGTGGCAGGCTCCGTTTCTTTGTAAAACTCAGTAACCAAGAACTTCAAGTTCTTCGCAATATCCACTTCTCGATTGCTTTCGTGCTGCTTTTCATCAAACAGACGATTCATATTCACATCGAGAAAACGCGTATGCGCATTGGTCGCTTCTGGGTGAGCGATGATAAACAAGCAACGAGCATTTACTACTTGGAAGCCTGTCTCAATATCCTCAACTAATTTATCTACTAGCTCCATCGGTGACGTTTCGTCACCATGAACACCTGTTGAGAAGATGATGTTCTTAGTTTCAGAATTATAATCCGCGGGAATTACTTCCAATACACCACGTTGATGAAGCTTAATTTCAACACCGTTACTCAGTACGGTCTGTCCTGCAAACACTTCTTGCTCAAGATCTAGGCTGTCAAAAAGAAATGATTGGCGAAAGAGGGTCTTCGTCATGCGCTACTCCTTAATTGCACGGCCGTATGTTAATAAATTGTACATAGAAATTGTGTCGCTAGGATCGCACTTATCAACAGAAACTCCGTTATCAATCACAAATACTACCCATATATTTTTATATTACCTGCTGGCTTTACTAACCGACATCTGTTCCAAATAACTTTCTCTAGTTAAAGTAACTTTGGGTCGTCTCAGCTTTTCTCAAGTCATGTCAGCAAGATAAGAGCCACGTAAGCTAACACAGCTCTGACCTGCTATGAACAGATTGAGATCAATTAATCTTCCTGATTCAGCAATCTTTCGAATTCATCGATTTGAACTTTGACCATGTCGATACTTTGTTGCCAAAAATCCGCTTGAGTCAGGTCCATTCCGAGATGCTTTTGCACCACTTCTTCCGCCATCATGCTGCCAGTATCACGAAGCAATGAGACATAATCACCGTAGAATTGTTCGCCCTTAGCATCACGTTGTGCGTAAACTCCTTTACTGAACAGGTAACCGAACAGGTATGGATAGTTGTAGAAGCTCACTTGAGAGATGCTGAAGTGCAGCTTGCTCGCCCAGAAGTAAGGGTCGGCTTCTGTCATTGCATCGCCGTACCAATCTTTCCAAGTGGTTTCCATCAAGTCGCACAGCTGTTTAGCCGTCAGTTCGCCTTTTTCACGCTGCTCGTAGAACGCTTTTTCAAACTCGAAACGTACCGGAATATTCACCATCAAAGCGAGTGAAGAAGAAAGCTCTTCCCACAACATTTCCAGCTTCTCATTGCGTGTTTGTGCTTGCTTTAACAAGTGGTCACGAACGATGTTCTCTGCAAAAATAGAAGCGGTTTCTGCCAGCGTCATTGGGTAGCGTGTCTGACACAACGGCATGTCTTTCATTACCCAGTTGTGGAACGCGTGGCCCAGTTCGTGTGCCAGTGTCATTAAGTCAGAGCGGCTACCACTCCACGTCATGAATACAAGCGGTGTACGTGTCGCAGCAAACTTGGTGCAGTAAGCCCCTAGGCGTTTATTCGCAGCCGGAGCGGCATCAATCCAACCGTTTTCAACCATTAATGCGACAAAATCAGCCATCTCTGGATTGACTTCAGCGAAAGCAGTTTTGATTACTTCGATCGCTTCATCAAATGGGTAAACCTTAGATTCACTGTCACCCAGCGGCGGCATAGCGGCTAAATGGTTCCATGGCTTCATTTCATCTAAGCCGTGAACTCTAGCCATCAACAGACCCGCTTTCTGACCAACCTCGCGATTGGCTTTTGCCACCGACATCATGGTGTCTAGGGTTTCTGGAACAATTCGGCTGCCATGTAGGCTTGGATCTAAGAAATGTACGTCGCTTATTTTTGAACGCTTTTTATTTTCAGTCAGTCGCCATCCAGCCAATGCGTTTAGGATCGAAGCAAAAGACTCTTGATGCGTTTTCATCGCACCTTGAACCGCGCGCCATGCAGGTTCTTGTTTGTCGAATTCGCTGCCGTACAACAGGCTCGCCGCTTGCGAGAAACCTAGAGCTTCGTCTTCGCCGTCTAGCTTTAGCGAAAGTTTTAAAGAACCCGTTAGGTTGTCGTATAAACGACCCCATCCATCACGGCCATCAACCTTCATCGCAGCTAATAACTGCTCTTCAGCAACACTAAGGCGGCTGCTCGATAGTTTGCGTGAGCTTTCAATAGCAAAGCGCTGCCCTGCTACATCGGCACTATCATGCTCTAATACGGCATTCACAAATTCAGGTTCTGCGTGAATTAAGGTGTCTTCATAAGGGCTGAATGCTTGAGACATTTCAGAGTTCAGCTTAGCTACACGGCCAAGCAGTGCTTTTGCTTCTGTGTGTGTCGCGTCGACCGACGCGTGACAGTTAGCAAAGGTATTGATTGTGCTGAGTAACGTACCTGCCGCTTCTGAGGTCTGGATTGCGTTTTGCATTGCCAGAATGATGTGACGCTTTTCAACATGCAGGTACAAGAGCTCAATACACTGTTGAATCAGTTCGATGTCTTGTTCGATTTTTGCATCATCAAGATCGCGATAAGCAATGCTTAAATCCCAACTTGGAGTTGTCATGACTAAATTCCTTTCACGTAGGTAGTAATACCAATTTGGTATAGCGACTGTTCACGCCGCTTTATACTTCTAATTACTTTTAATACTTCTAATATTTTTAGTAGATTATTAATTCTTAAACTGTGTTTTTGAACACTCAGAGAACAGGCAGCCCTATCGCTTTAACGCTGATAAAGCTCTGCGCAAACTGAGTGACTTGAATATGGGTTATCGACGCATTCTCAATCGATAACTTCGAGTACAAGCTCGGATTTTTCCAATCAATATCAAGGCAATGCGCTAATAAGATTCGAATTACGCCACCATGAGTAACCAGCAATAGATTGTCACTTGGATCATTCAAAAGTTGCGACCAAGCTTGAGTTACTCTGTTATGGAAGCTCTGTAAACTTTCCGCACCAGTCAGTTGATGGTTTGCGGGATCTTGCCAGAAGGTGTCTAGCATCGCCCACTTGTCTTGAAGTTCATCAAATGCGACCCCGTCAACCTCACCAAAGTTCATTTCTTGGAAGTCTGGAGCAAAAGATAAAGGCACTGACATACGCTCTGCATACAAGCTCGCGAGATCACTGCATCGTCGTAATGGCGAAGTAATAACACCATCGAAAGCGACATCGTTCTGAGCCAACTCATCACAAATCCGCTGTTGAAGGTTTGGGTTAACCAACACGTCAGATAAACCATTCAGTGCTGCTTTCCCGTCAACCTTGCCATGTCGCAGCAAATAGATATTTTTGGTTGTTCCATTGACCATGAGTGCGACCTAGCCTTGAGTATCAAACGAATGATTAGATGGTTTTAAGTGCAGTGGCAATCCTGCGGCGATCAACGTAACTCGTTCGACAACGCGAGCTAGCGCTTGGTTCATTCGCCCTGCATTGTCGACAAATAAGCGCGACACTTTACCCAGAGGTACCACACCTAAACCGACTTCGTTAGACACCATGATAATTTGCGCCGGACTTTGCTCAACGCTTTGCACTAAAGCCTCAACCACGGCTTCAACCTGTTCATTGGTTGCGTCATCACCCAATTCAAAGATGATGTTGTTCAACCACAATGTTAGGCAGTCAATCAACACCACATCATCTTGGGTAAAAGATTGCAGTTTTTCGGCTAACTCGACGGGTACTTCATGCTCAATCCACTGCTCACCTCGACGTGCTTTATGGTGCGCGATTCGTTCTCGCATTTCATCATCAAGATATGTCGCTGTCGCAATATAATTGAGGCGTCCATTTGAACATGCTTCAAGCGCACATAATGCTTGTTGCTCTGCAAAACCCGACTTGCCAGAACGAGCTCCACCCAATACCAGATGGCTACTTCGCTGACTTGCTTGATTAATTTGATTCGCTTGAAAAGTTTGATTCGTGTTTGTCATAGGACGCCGTTATAGAAAGCCATTGTAAAAAGCAGCTATGAATACAAGATAAGTCAGCAACTCCATTAACTGTTGAGCCGCACCCAAGCAGTCGCCAGTAAAGCCGCCAATTCGAGCCATTAACCACTTTTTAATACCTGCTCTAAACAGAAATGCGACGACAGATAAAACCAAAGCGAATTCAAGACCAAACCACAAGCTTGGCAGCACACCAATAATTAGCAAAAAGACAAGCTCGCCCTTGGTTTGTTTGTTGGCCAATGGCTTACTTTTACTGGTGTCCAAATCGCTGACATAAGGCATGTCGTAGATAAGGGAAGCCGCAATCGCACGGCTAAAGGTATAACTCGCGACGATAACCATAAACAGTCCAGTCATGCTCACGAGTTCATTCAATAAAACCCACTTACCCAGCAGAGCCATAACCAGAGCAGACGCACCGTATGTACCAATACGGCTGTCTTTCATGATGGTCAAGCGGCGTTCAAGTGTCATGCCGCCACCAATACCATCCGCCATATCGGTTAAGCCGTCTTCATGGAAAGCACCCGTCAGCATTAAGCTAAAACTCATCATCAAGAAGATCGCAATCGTACTCGGCAATACCGCATCGAGCAGTAAGAACAGACCACCACACAATACGCCAAGCAACAAACCGACCATTGAGAAATAACGACCTGAACGGTTCATTCGCTCTGATGAATAGGGAGTGTTCTTCGGCATTGGCAAACGAGAAAAGAAGCCCATCGCCAGCGCAAACAACTCCCACTGATAAGTAACTCGATCTTTCAACGATCTTTCTGGTGCATCACTCATTAAACAGTGACTCCGGCACTTTCGAAACTTGCCATGTTGTTGTAAAACTCGGCTGCCGCACGAATAATTGGCATAGCCAAAGCAGCACCTGTGCCCTCGCCCAGTCTCAATCCAAGGTCGAGCAGTGGCTCAGCGTCTAGTAGCTCTAGTAGGATTTTATGGCCTGACTCTTCTGAGCGATGAGCGAAGATCATATAATCACGGCAGTTCGGCTCAATTAAGGTCGCGACATACGCCGCAACCGACACGATAAAGCCATCGACCAATACCGGTGTACTGTTTTGGTATGCACCAAGGAAACCACCGACCATTTGAACGATTTCATAGCCGCCGACTTGTGCTAGTACCTGTTTAATATCTTTAACTTCTTTCGCATCTATGCCTTTGCAGCGAGCAACACCTTGCTCAACCACAGCCACTTTACGTGCAAGCTGTTCATTGTTGATGCCAGTGCCTAGGCCAACACATTCAACGGCAGTACGGTTTGCTAGTGCACTTAAAATCGCTGAAGCGCTGCTAGTATTACCGATGCCCATTTCACCAAACATGATGATATTCGTGCCATTCAAAATGGTTCTAGATACAAGCTCTGCACCCAGTTCAATCCCACGTTCAACCGTTTCTAAACTCATTGCCGCTTCGTTGACAAAGTTGTTGGTTCGCGTACCTAAGCGCTGAGAAACCAACATGTCACTGTCAGATTCAACAGGCAACAATATCCCAGTATCCACGACTGTAATATCGACGTTGTTTACCGCACAAAAGCAATTAATCGCTGCGCCGCCGCTTAAGAAATTCAACACCATCTGCTGTGTGACGGCACTTGGGGCAATACTCACGCCTTCATCAGCAATACCATGATCACCTGCAAAAATGATGATACTCGGCTTGTTCAATTCGATGTGTTCCACCGCAGCTTCTTTGCCTTGGCTCTGAATCAATGCCAGTTGATGTGCGACTTTTTCTAGTAGGCCAAGCGCACCGAGTGGCTTGGTTTTTTGGTCGATGCGATGTTGGATGGACTGTGAGTATTTTGTATCTAACATAGTTTTTAAAAACGCTTATTCTGGGTACGTTGATTTAGGGTTTGCTACTTAGGGATTATTACTTAGGGCGTGCGACAGAGAACACATTGGAAAGCGTCGCGTATTCACCGCCACCCAATCGAGACAAAGGGTCCAATGCCAGCGCATCAACCTTAAGACGCTCACTCTCTTGATCAATCACATCTTCGGAGATGTACACAGTTTCGACTTGAGCAAAGACGAGGCTTTGTGGCACCTCTCCAACTTCTTTTACTTCGTACAAGGTGCAGCCAAAAGCAACCGCGCACTCTTTTACTCTTGGTAAAGAAAAGCCTTCAAATTCAACCAGCTCAATATTATTCGCAGTTACTTCAGAATCACCGTGATCGAGTGTGGCTGCAGTCGCCGTCATTGTTTCTGCAGAACTTGAAGAAGCAATGTGAATCACCAGCTTACCCGTTTCAAGGGCATTGCGGGTGGTATCTTTGATTTCGCCCGATGGCTTCTTCCCAACCGATAACATCAGTAGCGGCGGATTGCTGGAAACAGGCGTGAAATAAGAGAAAGGCGCTAGGTTGTACTCTTGATCAGAAGATTCCGTCAATGCCCACGCAATAGGTCGAGGAACAACGGTTTGTGTCATCAGGTGATAAATCTGAGTGGGAGCAAGAGTATCAAGCTTGAGGTTCATAGCACGTCCTTGGTCTATGTGAATTACGACTCAGTTTACGTGTTAAGCAATGCCGTATCTATGCCTAATCAACAGAAACCATAGAGAGTGTTCTTAATTTAAACAGATCCCACTGGTTTTTTCTCAAATTGACATTCAAATTGACGAACCCTAAAACACCAACAATACTGATAATAGATTTATCAATAGGTTACATTTTGGCATCGTTTATGCTTTATATAAAACAACTTATTAAACCCTCTCCGTTGATAAGTTAAGTAAGCAACTTGTCGGTCTCTCTCCATCGAGAAGTTAGCAACAAAGCAAGTTCAGTAAGACAGTAACAAAAAGTGACTCCCCTCACTTAGTAACAAACAGTAGATTAGTAAAAAACAAAGATTTAGGAGGTGAAATGTTCGCAAACCAAAGCAAAAGGAAACCAATTAAATCGAGTAAAAAAGCAAGTAAGAAAGTGAAGAAAATCCCACTATCCTTCACATGATTATGACAAGCCCGTTGCCCAGCGGGCTTTGTTATATCTGGCACTAATTAATATTGAACATTAGATTTTAGACCACCAGCCCCGTTTTAACTTATTGTTAGACTTCCATCCTATCAACCTATCAACCTATCAACCTATCAACCACGCAACTGACCACTCGTTGTTCAAAAGTTTTATTCGCTTAAAATTCAAACACTGTTTATATTAAACAGGCACTTGCAAAGGGTTAAGGATAGCTATGAGCATTTCAGGAGACAAAGCATCGGTCATTGTTGCAGGAGCAACAGGCCTGATAGGTTCACACGTTTTGGATTTACTCATAGACGAACCCGCGGTCGAGCATATCTACGCTTTGTCCCGAAGAGCACTAGATTCTCAGTTTAACTCCAGCAAACTCCACACGCTCATTCATAGTGATCTACAAGTAACAAGCTGGGACGATACCAAAGCGACGCCCAACTTAGGTATTATCTGCCTAGGTACTACCAAGAAAAAAGCGGGTTCCAAAGAAGCATTGCGTAAAGTCGATGTTGAATTGGTCAGCCAAGTGGCTCAGTCGATGAAGTTTATCGGAGTAGAAAGACTTGCTGTGGTTTCAAGCTATGGTGCATCACCAACATCCTATTCTCATTACCTAAAATGCAAAGGTCAGATGGAACAGAATTTGATGCGTATCGGCTTCAAACAGCTGTTTATTGCTCGTCCTGGCCCTCTTGTTGGCGAAAGAGCTCAGCCACGAGCCGACGAAAAACTCCTACAAAGTATCTTCCCTTTGTTGTCACCATTTATGATTGGTAAATATAAAAACCTGCGCCCTATTCAGTCAAAAGACGTGGCACAAACCATGCTGTTCCGATTATTCGAAAATAATTTCCAAAATGTAGAAATTTACTCGTCAAGTGACATGCTCAATTTATTGGCAAAATATCGCTAAAAAGCTCATCTATTCACCAAAATGTTGGATATCCATTCATCTAATTGAGTGGATATTACTAATTGTTCTAATCAATTACTTTTCTTTATTTTACGTTTTGTAACAGAACGTTATCTTAGCTAACAGTACTTAAGCCTATATATCTAGGCCGCCCATCAATCTGAAGTAATTCATAAGGACATTAAATGTCATTCCCAACTATCGCTGCCTTAGCGGTATTCATTGGTATTCTATTTTTTCTCTACGGACAGCAGAAAAAAGAAAACACACTTTCTCGCCTTGTTCTATTAGGTTTAGTTTTTGGTAGCGCATTCGGCCTAGGCTTACAGCTGCTATTTGGCGAAGGCAACCCGGTCATCAAAGAAACGTTGGATTGGGTAAATGTTGTTGGCAGTGGCTATGTTGGACTACTAAAAATGGTGATCATGCCATTAGTATTGGTTTCAATGATTGCTGCCGTGGTGAAGCTTGAGAAAGGCGGTTCACTGGGCAAAATTTCTGGCATCACTATTTCAGTATTACTGGCAACAACGGCGATCTCTGCGATTGTGGGTATTGCAGTAGCTCAAGCATTCGGTCTTTCGGCTGAAGGCTTAACAGAAGGTGCTCGTGAAACGGCTCGTATTGCAACACTAGAAAGCCGCATGGGAAGTGTGTCTGACCTAACGATTCCACAAATGCTGGTTAGCTTCATTCCAACTAACCCGTTTGCAGATCTAACCGGTGCTCGCTCTACTTCAATCATCGCAGTTGTTATCTTCGGTGTGCTTACAGGTATTGCTGCTCGTAAAGTAATGGCTGAAAAAGAAGAGCTAGAGTCACCAATTCGCACTTTCGTTGAAGCGGCTCAATCTATCGTAATGCGCTTAGTTAAGATGATTATGGCACTAACGCCATACGGCATCGCTGCGTTAATGGCGAAAGTTGTCGCAACATCAAGTGCTTCAGACATCCTAAGCCTACTGGGTTTCATTGTTGCTTCTTACGTCGCAATCATCCTGATGTTTGTTGTTCACGGTGTGTTGGTCTCTTTTGTTGGCGTAAACCCAAAAGAATACTTCCAGAAAATCTGGCCTGTACTGACATTTGCTTTCACTTCACGCAGTTCTGCAGCAACGATTCCACTGAACGTTGAAGCTCAAATTACTAAGCTAAACGTGCCACCAGCGATTGCTAACTTGTCTGCAACTTTCGGTGCAACAATTGGCCAGAACGGTTGTGCGGGTATCTACCCTGCCATGCTAGCCGTCATGGTTGCGCCAACCGTGGGCATCGACCCAATGGACATCAACTTCATTCTGTCTTTGATTGCTATTATTACGGTGAGCTCATTCGGTATCGCGGGTGTGGGTGGCGGTGCAACTTTCGCAGCACTTATCGTACTTCCAGCTATGGGTCTTCCAGTGACTATCGCAGCTCTGCTTATCTCTATCGAACCACTTATCGATATGGCACGTACTGCGCTTAACGTATCAGGTGCAATGACAGCCGGTACGATTACAAGTCGTATACTGGGTAAGAAAGAACAAAAAGAGTTGGAACAAGCGAACGCTTAATTCGACTTCCGTATTCAAGAGCGATTAAAGATCTTGGTATGAGTAAGCAAAAAAACCGATGCAAATGCATCGGTTTTTTATTATCTGTCTTTTATCAGAGTGACTTTGTAAGCAGCAGAACTTAAAGCACCAGCTGAATTATTTTTTCAGCTAATACTTCATCGTCGTCTTCGCTCAACCCACTGATACCAATCGCCCCAATCACCTGCCCTTGATGTTGAATAGGTACACCACCTTTAAAACCTGTGATTTTCGGATCTGTCCAATAGCTTACGTCTTTACCTGTCGCCCTCGCCCATGCGCCCAAGTTACCACTCGGTTGTCTATCTCGTGCTGAGGTATAGGCTTTGTTTTGAGCTAACAAACCGGCTTGCACGCTGACGTTGTCCATTCGGGAAAACGCAAGCAGTTCACCATGTGTATCACACACGCTCACCGCAATTGCTTGGTTATTATGCCCTGCAATATCGAGCGCACTGTACACGAGTTGCTGTACTATTTTTTGATTCAACATACTCATCCCCTATGGCAACGCCTGACCACGTGAATACACGTATAAGTTGTACCACTCTTCACGACTTAAGGTGATTTGCGTCGCGACTGTAGAGGCTTTGATTCGATGTAGATTAGTCGTGCCAATAACAGGCTGAATACTTGCGGGGTGACGAAGTAAAAACGCCAGCACAATCGCTTCACTTTCAACACCATATTGATTTGCTAACTGAGCCACGTAGTGCGCGGTCTTTTTCACGTTTTCATGTTCTGAATACAAACCTTGCTCAGCAAACCGGCCTTGTGCCAAACAGCCCCAAGCTTGCAGTTGGATCCCCTTCATTTGGCAATGCTCTAGTGTGCCTGCAGCAAAATCAGATTGATGGTGACCTTGTGAGTTAATCATCACCCCATCATTCAACCAATCAAGCTTTGCCAAGCTCATTTCAATTTGATTCGCGACAATCGGCTGACCTAGCGCAGATTGCAGATACTGGATTTGGTTGCTGTTCATGTTCGACACACCAAAGAAATCGACCTTACCCTGTGCTTTCAGGTTCTCTAGCGTTCTTGCCAGTTCATCGAGCTCCATTAGCGGATCAGGACGATGCAGAAGCAACACGTCGAGCTTTTCCGTATTCAAGCGATTCAGAATGCCTTCCACCGATTGGCCTACCCAATCTGCCGAGAAATCATAACGGCCAACGTTCCCCTCGCCTTCAAAACGAATCCCACACTTAGATTGAATGAACAATTGATCACGTAATTCAGGAGCTTGCTGTAACGCTTGACCAAAGGCTTGCTCAGCTTTAGTAAAAGTATAAATGTCAGCATGGTCGAACAGATTGATTCCTGATTCTAGTGCAGTGTCAATTACGCTGCGTGTTTGCGCTACATCAGCCGCCGTTACTGGATTGTCGTTCCAACCACCACCCAGCCCCATGCATCCATAGGCGACTTGCCCAACATTCTCTAGATAGGTTGATAATGGAATGTTCTTTTTATTATCTGTTTTGCTTGTTGAATCAATGCTGTTCGTCATATCTGATCTCGCTTAGAAGATTTGATGCCAATAAATATGCCTCTATCATATTGTCCTTTTTAGAAAACAGAATATGCTAGTTACGAATTAATTGTTTGATATGGCGAACAATAGAATTAACCCGTTTTAAAGGAACACGCACATGAACGAGCACAAGAGAATAGAACGACTGATCCTATTTGTAGAGCTTGCTCAGCAACTTAACTTTACCAAGGCAGCAGAGAAACTTGGCATATCGAAGAGTTATCTTTCAGAGCAAATCAAACGACTAGAGAGCGATTTACAGTGCCCTCTTCTTGTAAGAACGACACGCAGCGTTCGATTAACCCAAGAAGGCGAACGTGCCTTACAACAAGGCTTAACCATTCGTTCTCAAGTACTACAGCTAGAACGCAGTGTTTCAGAACAACACGACATCGTTAAAGGCACATTACGGCTGACAGCACCAAAGATGTTTACCGAGGTCTTCCTATTTGATATCTGCCAACAATTTAGGGAGCAATACCCAGAGGTTCGCTTCGAGATAAACAGCAGTTACACCAACTTCAATCTTAACCAAGATGATATCGATATCGCCTTTCGTGCCACTAACACCCCACCTGAAAACATGATCGCGAAGCGTTTAATTGCCTATCAGCACGACTTAGTCGCGACACCAAGCTACCTTAAGCGGTTCGGTCACCCAAGCAATGCGAATGAGCTTAAACATCACCAATGCTTAGCGACGTTACACCAAACCGAATGGCCGCTACGATCAGCAAACATTGAGGTATCTGGCTGGCTCTCGAGTAATGATAACCACTTACTCAAACAGCAAGCGATGAAAGGCAGTGGCATCATTCGAATCGCGAGTTATTACGTAGAAAAAGAGATTGAACGTGGAGAGTTAGAACGAGTGCTTACTGATGAATGCTTGCAACAAGATAACTGTATTTATCTGTTCTACCCTCAAGTCATATATCCGGCAAAGAAACATCAAATGTTCATTAAGTTTGTTCAGGATTACTTTGATAACTTAAGTAAAGGTTCGAAATGACTAGAATTTGATGAAAAAACAAATTAAATAGCATTGAGTAAGGTTTAAATAACCCTCCTGATTTATATACCTATATTTTAAGAGGGATTAATCGAACAATAATAAAGCGTTTCAGTTACTACTATCGCGAGCATTAATAATTAATAGAAAGAAATCGTGCATTTGTTCAATAATACAATGAGTTAGCTATGAAGCATCATCATGATTGATATATGATGCAACGCTTCAGCATGCGACACCACCTTGGCATCAGTTCGATAACGGGATCCTCATGAGCTTTATTATACTTTTACTTCTTCTGCTATTCGTTGGCATTACACGTTTACTTCAATGGCGAACAACTTCTACTTTTTTATCTCTTCTTCTTATATCGTCATTTGTATTGATTGGTTCAGGTTTGATCCCTCGTTATTTATTAGACGACCTACAAGCGAATTATGAAAGTAAGCCTGATATCCAATGGTCTGACAATAACGCCATTGTTCTTCTGGGTGCAGGCACGCAACTAATTAAAAGCACGCAAGAGTTCGAGCCAGCTTTTTTCTCTTTTGGCCGAATCAGCGAAACTGCAAGCCAATATAAAGATTGTGCAAAAGAACAAACCATATGCAAAGTGGTCATCAGTGGGGGTGATGCTCAGAATAACGGCGTCACAGAAGCTGAGATTTATGAACAGCAACTGCTTAGGCTGGGGGTTCCAATAGCCGACATCATCCAAGAACCAAATAGCGTGAACACTTGGAAAAATGCGCAATTGACGAGCGACCTAATGAAGCATCATCAATTCGACAACGTTGTTTTGGTGTCATCAGGCCTGCACATTCGTCGTAGTGAACTCTATTTCAACCACTTTGGATTGAACGTAATTCCGGTAAGAGCCGATTATATGGCGGCTCAGATTTCGTGGCTGCCATTGTGGTACAACTTTGCAGTGACAGACTTTGCCCTGCACGAGCAAATAGGCTTCGCTCGATACAATGTCTACAACTTCATGGGTTGGAACAGTAAGCGAGAAAAGCCAGGCGATGCTTAATCGCTTGCTTGGAAGCTCAGAAGATTATCGGCAGCTAAGTTAGCTCCAGTTTACAAACATAATGCAGCAGCAATCGAACGATTGTTTGTTGCATTTTTTGTTCAAAGCAACCGCAAAGTACTTCTATCTTATCCTCTCACTGCCCTTCATTTTTTATATCCAACCGCTTATCCATTTAGGGTTTAAGTAAGCCTTTATGCCGAATGAACACCTACATAGATATCCATCAATAAAATAATAAAACCATTACTGTAACCATCTGATAATAATAAGGAATTTATTTCAATTTAATTCAGTATTTTTGGCATTGTTTTATATGACAGAGTACACACCGCTAGGGGCCCTCGGCTTCAAAATAATATAAATATAATCTAACAATCGCTTCTAATAAAAATAGCCAGAAAATGCCATTTAGGAAATTATTCATGCTTAACGTCAGTAAAACCATACTATTCAGCGCTGCCCTCTCTTTAATAGCTTTTACAGCTCATTCAAAGATTTACTCTGACCAGATCGTCTTAGATAAACTCGGTGACGATAGTTGCCGTTCAGACTATCGCCCACTTAATAAGTTTGAAGCTCAAGAACATAAAACAGCTCTTATTTCTCGCATGAACGTGTGGGACATTGTCGGCCTTCAGGACGATTGGGAGATTATGGGCTCTGGCTATCACGGACTCATCAAACAAGGGCAAGCAAACGACAACACTTGGTGCTATCCAAACTCGCCAGATGCGGGCCTCCCTTATTACGATGAACAAGCGATTCAAGAGAGCGACAACCTTGAGGTTCAAAGCGCTTTAATCAACGACAACGGAAACTTTATCAGACCACTAAGTTACTTGGCTCACAATCTTGGTTTTGCATGGGTGGGTGGTAACAATGCCCGCTATGTCGGTCAAGACATGTCAATCAAACAGCTCAACGACGGTTGGGAGATAAAAGGGAATAACAACGGGAGCTGCAGTGGCATGCGTTGTAATGAGAAAACGACAATCACAGTCGATAATTTCTCTTACACCTTAGACAGCGAAGCATTTTCGCACGGCACGATTTTAGAGCCAGCTCAGGAACTGATTAAAACCGTATCAGCCTACGCAATCAACGAAAGCAACGAGCCTAAGCAAATCATCGTTGACCTTCAATTTGAACAATCGACTCGTTGGCACAAAACCAATAGATTTGATCTCGCTGATTCGGTAATCATCTCTGATAACTTTAAATGGCCACAAGTTGGTAAAACGGACGTACGAGTACTTTTAGAGGAAGAACAGCGTTTTTCTGATACCAATAATGGATCTCGTTCTGAACTGAGCGAACTGCAAGCTATCATTACGGTTCCCGCAAATTCAGTACTGCCCTTTCAAGTCGAGTTCTTACGCTCGACCATCTCTTACCCTTACCGCATAAAAGCCGAGATGAGTTACGACGTTAACTTTACTGGCTTCCTTCGCTTTAGCGGCAATGCAATCAGCAATCACCCGACAAATCGTCCAACTGTTTCTCATACCTTTACAATGGGAACCAACAGTGAAGAACAAGCGAACATCCGCTACCAATGGGATCACCGCTATATTCCTGGAGAAATGAAATGGTGGGATTGGAGTTGGGCAATCAACGAATATGGCCTTAGCAGCATGCAATATGCCGCTGGCGCGAGTGTTCGCCCCTTCTACTCTTATGTTTCTGGTCAGTTTAGTGCCGAGTCACAATACTCCGGGATGATCGATATCGGTGCGGAGCAGTCTGTCGATTCATTTGATGTCGTGAACATATTAACCAACCACAAAACCTACCATGCGGGCGATATAACCGTCGTTACCAATTTCGACCCTAACGCGCTAAATCGACTCGGTTATCACGATGCTCAGCTAATGATTACTCCAACACAACACTAAAAATACAACTGTACTCCAACACTAAGCTCATCACACCAGTGGTGAGCTTAGTGTTACTTCCATATCCACAAGTAAACCAAAACACTTAATCAACAACTGTTCTGGGCAGGTTCCCTCTGTCGTCCTTGAACACTGTTCGAGAAGTGCTTTTCCTCCCAACCACCAAAGAAAGCCACTACCTAAATATGACCAAAAAAATCCATTTATGGCGGTTCGTTGCCATTGTGTATAGCCCCTTATCCGTCGCATTTTGTCTTAGTGACGACGTCCAAGATATTCAATCATTAAACGCGATTAATCAGAATCGAATAACGTCATGGGCTCGAAACGAAGTTTATTCAGAGCCACAGTTTGGCATTGCACTAGGCGAACTTGAACACGACGCTCATACAAACTCTTTTTCGGCAGCTTGGCCACAAACAGAGCAAGCACTCGCGAGCGTCCCGCAAACTTATGAAAGTACACTAAGCGAACAAAGTCTATTCAACCGCCTCGGTAAAGCAGGCTCTTCTACGCTGGAAGTTTTAGGGCCAGTTGGAGATGCGGTCGCTGTGGGCTTTTGGCTAGACAACATGGTAAGTACATTTTCTCAGGAATCCTCTACCCGTCTTGATGAAGCCGCTTCTGTTTTTTCCATCATTCCTCTCGTTGGTGACGAGTTAAACCTATTGTCGAATGATATTAAGTACTTCGCAGCGAAAGAAAAAATTGAAGAGTTTGAAAGTCAATCACATTACGTGTTTAGTGACCACTCGCCAGATTTTTATCGCTTCCATCACAAAAAAGAGGACGCAATTACTCTACTTAACAGATACGACAATCACGTATTACAGAGTGCCAAAATGTATGTCGACCACTTACTTCTTGAAGCTGACACAGAATATCGCCGACTGACCGCTGCATACGATAGGCAACTTTCTAAGCAAATGGCACGCATTGATTTAGAAATGTTGAAATCTATCGCGCATGTATCGCCTGAATCAAATCTGCACCAACCTCTATGCCACAACGTTCGCTCCTCTTTAACAGAACTAGAACGCTGTATTCGCACTGAAGGGCCCTTACGCATTGACAATTTAGTTAATAACCTAAACGAAGATGACTACCACGCGCTCGCTTTAAAATTACATAGCAAGAAAAGAGAGCTCGTTGAAATCGCTTTACGCCGACTATCCACGCACAGAATGAACATAGTTAAAAGGCTAATAGAAAGGTCAAAACCTCACGTCGCATCGATCATAACACACAGCAAAATCAACCGAAGCACATTGGAATTTCAAGTCAGGCAAAGTGGACTGAGAGAGTATGCAAACGAAGTTTGGGGACTTGATTATCTCAGTGAAGAGCAACTTAAAACTGCTACCTTACTGATACGCCCAGCCAGAGAATGTTGGGGAGTTCCTGCCATTGTACCAGGAGGCATTAAAGCCTCTGTCGATGCGTGTAAAGACTCTGGTGCATTATACGATACTTACCACCCTAAAAAGGACCCAGAGTTATCAGAAGTGTTGCTAAAAAAGGTTGAACTTAATGTCGAAGAGCATATTGCATCAAGAGTTATTGATGGTTGGCCAGCTGGCTTATTTAAAACTCACTTAATCAATACTGCTAATGCCTACATATCTGGCCAGCTCTCTAATCAGGTGTTTGAGCAGCAATTATCCCTGCTAACTGACATAGAGATTCTTAGCTACCAAACGTCTTTAGTGGATTATCTAGAAAGCAAAGGAATCGACGGTTCAAACCCCGACAATCGTACAAATTGGTATCAGATTAGCCGTTGGTACGAGCTGCTGCTAACAGAACGACCAAGTGGTGGGGTATTAGATCAAATCAAACAATATGAAATTTTTAAATACTTTATTCAGCCGCAATTCAAACTGGCTATTTCAATGTCTTACATACGCTCTCTCAATTACTCGATACCGTTTCCTAGCGTTTACTCTGCAGCAAACCTTAGGTTTTATGCCCCTCAAATGGCAGACATACTCGATAACGTGATGTCGCAACCTAGCGCTCACTTTGAGCGAAACTTTCAAAGCGCTATTGACAGCATAACGGAAAAGGCTATGAAGGCGACAAGTGCCAACCAACTTCAGTATTTATTGGGCGATCTTTCTCTCTATCTTCAAATAGCACAGCATCAGCAGTCAGAATCAAATATATCAACCAACAGTAAACATCAACTGTTCAACAGCACGCTATCACCTCTGCATTTGAGCTATCTATCACAAGACCATCAAGACACCATTGCGTTTCAAGTTGGCGAAATCTCAACCCATCAGATTTGGTCACACCTTGCTGATATCAAGAACACGTTAAGCCAAGGAGATATTCAAACGGCAGTAACGCAACTAGGAGCCATCGTTAAGGAGGATGACTTTACCATGCTTCCACACATCAACCATATGTTGCTTAGAGAGCTAGAAGATTGGATTGAAGTTCAATTGGCATTAGAGGAATAAGTCTATGAAACATAAAATTACACTATCCCTTTTGACCTTGATGCTACTCATTAATTCAAGCGGTACATTTGCTGGAAAAGGTTCTGAATTTGGACTCTTTTATGATGATCCAGACGGCGTAAAAGTCATCGAAGGATACAATTCCACGGCTTATGGAAACCTCTATCGCATGTCCAGAAATCTATACGTGCAAACCAAGAGTGACGCCTACCTTGCAGACATGAGCGTGTTAATTCGCAACCTGCAACTATCGCCAACAGGGCGTGAGATTTTGCGACAAATCGCGACCTACGAACCAGTAAATGCACCCGATGATGCTGTTGAACCGCTAGTTGAACATACGGTTGGAGTCGATCAATCAAAGGCCACTGTTGTCACTGTGATCAGGGAGCCTGAAGGCCCAGGCCGACTATTCGAGACAGTACCTTCGATATTCGAAGATCAACAAAAAGCTTCACTGGCATGGCAACGACAATTCAATGGTAAAGGTGTATCGAATACAATACTCTTCTCCACCACAGAAATGGTTAACATTCCAGGAAAGAACACACCATTTGATCAAACTGTCGCTTTAGGACATGAGCTCATCCACGCTCGAGACTTTGCTTCTGGCGCTGTTCCACAAGGCAATACACCTTTGTCTCATCGACATCCCGACACCAACCAAATCACAGAATATGTCATTCCGAATTATGAGTACCAAACGACAGGAATTACACACTACAACAATGCTGAAAATGGGCGAGATCCTGTAACGGAAATCAGTAGTGCCAGACAATCAATGATCAACCTTCGCGAAGATATGTATTTCCATTGGAAAGCACTGGGACAAGAAAAGGCTAAGGCGTATTTAAAAAATGAAAAAGTAGTGAGCGAGTTTCATTTGGCTGATGATCTAGGAAAAGCGAAGCGCAATACTTATTGGCCCAAAGAGCACTACGACTATCAACCCTATGCCCTTGAAACTAGACCATCTGCAACACCTCAGCATGCCCCTAAATGGGATACCGTAGAAGGAAAGCAAGCTCATATAGAAGTTAAACAAGCACTCCAAAAGTCATTAAGTGAAGGGAACAAGCCAGCGATTGTTATCGTTGATGCTACCGAACAGCGCCTTTCTCAAAGCCTGCAAAACTCGCCAGCGCTTACACGAAGAGGCCTTAGTAACCAAAGTTCCATTTTGAAATACGCAGCTCAGAACGACATCAAAGTGGTCAACCTATACAGTGCCGCGAATGAAACGCCACTGGGCTCGCTAAAGAAACGGAAAAAGAACCTGCTGTATCGAGCAATTTCCGGTCAAAGAACAGACGAGACACAAGGTTATCGAGATGTTCAGTACAACGAAGGCAACCAAACAGCCCTAACCTCGGCACTGGAAGACAATGACGAAGTGTTAGTGATGGCCTACTCTGACGGCAAAGTAACAACCAATATTATCGACAATCTTTCAGAAAACATGCAAAAACAAGTAGTGGTATCGCGATATGCTAACTTGGATTACCAACCATCAAACCTCAGCGCAGAAGAAAGCACTGCCTGGAAATCGCTAGGAAGAAAAGACAATGTAAGAATGCTTGGAGGTGGCAGTCGCTCTCGCTTCAATATATGTAGCATCCAATAAAAAAGGCTCAAAAAGCCAGTTTGCAATCAATAAACGTCGTATACAACTGGCCCTTTGTTAGTGATTAACCACAATAGCAAAGGGCTGGTTTATGACAAATAAACCCGTTGCGTGACTTAAAAATGAAATCACAACGAAACAAAAGTTTGAGTTAATGGGGCCGGTTATACACTGGGATTCCATCAGGAGGATCTATGAAACACTGCCCATCTTGTTCAACTGAACTGGTCGCAAGAGACGATGTACAAATTTGCCCACGCAATGAAATCGGCGACTGCTATTTTGATGGCTATGAGCAATATCAGCTCGAATATCATCAGCTTAAAAACAACCAACAAGACTCAACGTTCGACATCGCAGACATTGTTGCCGATTAGCAGGCCAAAGCCTTAGTCGGTAACCTACTTACCTACCAGTAAAGCGGTCGTAAGTGAGGCACTGGCAATGAATTATTTCTCAAATATAGAGAGACACGACCTGTTCAGATGAGCCCATAAATAATTCTATGCAGTTGCCAACATTGAAAAAGCCCCGATGTAAGACACATCGGGGCTTTTGATACTTCTTCAACGCCACAAGTAATTGACGAATTAGATAATGGTTTAGTCGAGGACTACCACATTAGATCATCTGGGATCACGAAGTCTTTGTACGGGTCATCTTCGTCTACTTCATCTGAGCTTGAAGCTTGAGTATCAACGATAGATTCTTCGTCACGCATCGCGATCTTGTTCGCTACCGCAGTAGGGATAACAACATAGCTTTCGCCTTGACGCGCGATACTTAGAATACCTTTACTTAGTTGCTTTTGAGTCAGATCTTCTACGTAAAGATATTTAACTAGCGTACCATCGGTGAAGTTGTATTTGATCTCACCATTCTTCTGTTCGATCTTGTTCATCTCAATCAGTTGCTTCACTTGAGCTTTAATTTCTTTGCTCAACTGCTGTTCTTTCAACTGTTGGTTTAATTCTTTGTCTTTCGCTTGCTGCGCCAGTTTAGTTTCTTCTGCTGCCGCTTTTGCTTCACGAGACTGAACGCGAGACTTTTTAGAGCCCTTCTTCGCCTTCTTTAATTTTTTCTCATTTACCAAGCCAGCTTTAAGCATTTGCTCTTGGAGTGTTAACTTTGCCATGACTTTCCCAGTTCAGGATTAAAAACGACACTATCATACCTGTTTTTGAGGAATCTGTTTACTGAACAATGGCAAAATTTATGCTGATAGAGCAAGGCGGTTAGCGTTATCCCTTATCGTTATTCACAGCATCCATTTCTGGTTATTTCCCGACCTATGATTTCCACGAAAACACACCACTAGTGACTTAGCCTCAAATCCAAATCGTTCCTCTGTTTGTTAGCGTGCGCGCGTATCACTTATCATTCCGACAAAGCAATATGTTAATTATCAATGAGTAATCGAATTTATAAAACCATGGCATATATCTAATATTTGGACAATTCTGATAGAGTTATAACTCCAATGTCATAACTCTTTACTACGTTATTCTTTAAACCAATCAGTAAGGATAACGTGAAAATGAAAACTCAATGGACTTGCCTGAGTGCATTACTTGCATCAGCTTCATTCATCTCAACCTCGGCTATTGCAGATACCGATGTGTACCTGACCAACAACACCAACCAAGTGATGACGATTCAAACCAATCATACTGGTACCGACCTACTTCAGTTCGGTGATGAGTGGCAGCAACATGTTGAACAAATTGGCCCGTGGGAAACCAAAAAGCTGATCAGTTTCAACCGCTGGACAGGCGTGAAGTCCGGTAAGACATATGAGTTTGACACAGTAGTCTCAAATTCTCTTGGGGAGAGCGTCACACTTAATCAAACCATGGAAGGACATTGGTACAACTCAACACTGCAACACGGTTTGAGCACAGCAGACGTCGACTTAACACTGCATGATGATCGTAATATTCACCGTAATTCAACCGACGCTTTTGATGTGAATACGGAACTTGCCTTCAAAGCTGATAACACCGCTCGCTACGATGATATTTACTACACCATCACCCCACAAAAAGTGGATGAGCAACCAGAGCCAGATGCCAACACATTGAAAGTGATGACCTACAACATTTGGGCTCTACCCGCTATCGCTTCGCACATCGGCGATCGTTACGACCTCATCCCTCAATACGTTAAGGGCTACGACGTGTTAGCGCTTCAAGAAGTGTTTGCCAACGGACGAGATGAGTTCCTGCGTGAACTAGCGAAAGAGTATCCTTACCAAACCAAGATGATCGATAAAGATGGCATCAACATCTATGACGGCGGCGTGATCATTGTGAGCCGTTACCCAATCGTCAACGAAGCACAGTACGTTTTTCCTGATTGCACCGGAACGGACTGCTTCGCAGACAAAGGCGTGAATTACGCTGAAGTCATCAAAAACGGCCAGGCTTACCACGTGTTTGGTACTCACACGGCATCATTTGATACCGATACCGCTCGTGACTACCGACAGCGCCAATTTAAACAGATGCGTCAGCTTGCTCAATCACTGGAAATACCAACTTCAGAGACGGTTATTTACAGCGGCGACTTCAACGTGAACAAGCTGAAGTTCCCAGACGACTACCAACACATGTTCGCTAACCTGCAAGCCGCTGAGCCTGAATATTCAGGTTATACCGCTTCTACCTTTGACCCACGCATCAACAACTTTGCGGGTGAACCTATGTCGGGTGGTGAGAACGTCGAATACTTGGATTACGTGGTGGTGAGTTCAGAGTACGCACAAAAAACTCACAACAATAACCGCGTTGATGTTCCTCGCTCAACCAGCAGTGAATTATGGAAGCACTACAACCTTTCAGACCACTTCCCTGTTAGTGCTGTCATCAAGTAGCGCGGTGAACGGATAATGCATCGAGTTATATTAATCCTAATGCTCGTCGCTGTGACGAGCATTGTTGGCTACTCATGGTCATCAAAATCAATTGAAACACCGCAATCTTCTGTTCAACACACAGAAGCAAAAAAGCGCGTTTCTAAAACGGCTGATGACAATGGTCCCACATCAAAGACGACAAGCGTTTCAGACAATCGCGTTTCGCAAGGTAAACAAGTCCAAACTGAAAACCTGCACGGAAAAGTATATGCAGAAGACCTAATTGAACTTGAAGGTAAATCGCTGCTGAATGAACTCGATAAGTTTTGGACGCTTTGCCAACAAGTGGGCAATTGCACTGAACAACTCGCGCAGTTGAAATCTAAATTACCGATAGAATGGTTTGAACTATTAAGTGATTACCCCAAGCTATCTACTGATTGGCAAGTAATGGAAAGCACAATTCAACTTGAATCCGTTGACTCTTTGGAAGCGCGTGTTGAGCTGTTTAAGCAGTCTGCACAAGAGATTTGGGGAGAGTTAGCCCACCAGCTATTTGCCGATCAATTTGCGCATCTGGACTTTACGCTCAAAGCAAACACGCTTGAGGAAGTTGAGCCCACTGAGTTTGTCTTGCACTACCAAGGTTTGATCTCGGAATGGGAAAGTAAAACAGGAACATTAAATGCAGAGACTCCGGCTCAAAAATACGAGCTTGCTGTTTCATTACTGCCAAACAGCTACAGCTCTGTTGAGTTAGCGACGATCAAGGCTGAACTTCAAGATGCATATTTAGATGCCGAACAGGCCGATTATATCGCTGTGCGTGAACAACAAGTGGCTCAACAACAGCAGACGGTGATGACGTATCACGACCAACTTGATCAATTAAAATCGAGCTTAGATTCTCAACGCTCTGCAAGTCATGCTAATTGGGATACTCAGGAATGGGACAGTTATTACCAACAACAAATAACTGAATTTCGTGAGCAGTTCTTTAAGAAATAAAGAGAGACAATAGTTATAACCAGATTAACTGAGACCGTTGCGAAACTGCGCCGGTGTTTTATTTAGCCAGCTTTTGAATGCTCGTCTGAAATTGGCGGGGTCGCTATACCCTAGCCTTTCGCCAATTTCATCGATGCTCATTGCTGTGCCGAGTAACAGCTCTTTGGCTAACTCGACGCGAACCTCGGTAAGTAGTGTTTGATAACTCGAACCTTGAGTGGTTAGGTCTCGTCTTAATGTTCGAGAGCTACAGCCGAACTCGTAAGCAAGTTGTTCAATACTGGGGACACTGGCCGCGGTTTGATAGAAGATCGTTTTGATCTGATTTGTCAGTAGATGCTCAGAATCCAATGTCTCAACTATCGACTGACAAGAAGCAAGGTAGCGTTTTAACGTCGTCGCATCGTGAGTCAGCAAAGGTTGCGGTAAAACGGAAGCATCAAAGCGCAGCTCACACATCCTTTGCTTGAAATGCACAGGGCAATCGAAACGGCTTTGATATCGCTCTGCGTAATTGGGTGGCGCATAAGGTAACGACAATTGGTTTATTGAAAGTGGCTCTCCGGTCAGTTCTTTAAACAGAGACACAACAGAGCTGAGAAAATACTCACTACAAAAAGGCAGCAAGTCGCCCACCTCTAACGTATTTTCAATTTGAATCGCCGCCAGATCCGAATCTACAAGCAACTTGACGGAAAATATCGGCCCATTTAAACGCAGATATTTGAAGCCTGATTTGATGGCCTCTGCTACATCTTGACTGGTCGACAGCGCATAGCCCAACACACCAAAGTGGCTCAAGCTTGCATGCTCTCCGAGCCATAAGCCCAACCCGTCATCAGGAAAGTGTTGATTGGCAATGCTGAACAGTGAGAGTTTGTCAGCGTAGGTCAACTTTCCATTCGGGTCTCGTAAGTCCAAACCAGATAAGCCCGCACCAATCAACAGTTGTTCAACATCAACACCTCTCCGCTCTAAGGTGTTCAACAATAGTACGACATCCAAAGTGCCCAATTGATGTCGATGCTCTGTTGGCATGTACTCAGCGAGAATGTCCACCCCACGCTCCCTATGTGCTTTCACTTTGTGTTCACTAATCATAACTAACCGACATGCATAAAACCGTGATGGAAGATTCACCTTTGTCCGGAAATGACCTCCCAATTAAATCGTTCTAACGACACAATAACACCAATTGTTAACGTTATGTAAACGAGCGAGCCATGATACAGACTCAACCAGCCCCAGATAGCATTATTGACACAAATGGTCAGCCCATTATTGGGCACTTTGACGGCATTCCTCACGCTCTTAACATTGAACAGTTCGACTACCGAAACTCCATGGATACCAAAGCCAACGCATGGCAAAGGCACTTCCACTATAAACAATTTCAGTTTGTCAGTATCGTTACACCTACTCATATCATTGGTGTCGCCATTGCAGATATTCGTTATCTAGGCTCAGCCTTTGTTTATCTATACGACATCGAAAACAACCAACTTGAAGAGTGTTCATGGCTACGCCCTTTGAGCCTAGATAAACAAGTGACCTCTTCACCGTTTCAAGGCATCACACACATCGCAGGGCAAAGCATTGTGTTTGAAATTCACGATGGCGAATGGCACCTGCGACTCAAAACAAAAATCATCAATGCGGATGTCAGATTCACTCCGCCAGCTAACAGCCTTCCGATGGCAATGTGCAGCCCAACGGGATACTCAGGTTGGACGTTCACCCAAAAACACAATGCCTTAGCTGTATCTGGGCATATCGAAGCCAAAGGAAATATCATCGACCTAAACCAAGCACTTGCAGGGTATGATTTTTCCGCTGGATACATGAGGCGTGAAACCAGTTGGCGCTGGGCAAGCATTAATTCACTTACCGATCAGAAAAGTATTGCCTTAAACCTCGCGGCAGGCGTGAACGAAACCGGTATTTGCGAGAACGTATTGTGGGTTGATGGCTCTAGACACCTACTTAACCCCGTGCACTTTATGTTTAACCGAGATGATATCGACCACCCTTGGACAATCACATCGCAAGATGGGCGCATCAACCTGACGTTTACCCCTGTTAACCAACGCAGTGAAAAGGTCAATTTATGGGTACTTAAAAGTAACTTCCGACAGTTCATCGGCCACTTTTCAGGTTCAATTCAAGACAACGACGGGATCATCCATCAGCTAGAGAATGTGCTTGGTCTTACTGAAGATCATTTCGCACGCTGGTAGCGCGCCTAGTCACGAAGCAAAAACAAAAAAGGAACAGGAACAGGAAATGGATATCGACTCACTGATCAATCACCCAGAATGGCTACTGCTTGTGTTGGCTCCCTTGTTTCTGCTTTGTATGTTGGCCGAGTATTTTATTGGCCAGAAGCAAGGTCGATTACCCGACAATTCGAGTTATAAATTGTCTGAAGTGCTCTGTAACTTTACGTTGGCGGGTATGCACCAGCTCTCCGATTTGTTAACCGGATTACTGATTGTTCAACTGTATCTTTGGTTATTCGGCTGGCACTTAATGGATATCGAAATGGGTGTGATCAGCTTTATCGTACTGATGGTTCTGCAAGATTTTTTCTATTATTGGTTTCACAGGGCAAGCCACCGCGTTCGCTGGATGTGGGCGGCACACGTGGCACACCATAGTTCAGAAAACATGAACTTCAGTACGGCTTTCCGTCAGAGTTTAATGTACCCATTTGCAGGCATGTGGTTATTTTGGGTGCCTTTAGTCATCATAGGCTTTGACCCTAAATGGGTGATATTTGTGGTGCTTTTAAATTTAGGGTTGCAGTTCTTTGTACATACTCAATGGGTACGAAGCTTAGGACCATTGGAATACCTCTTCAACACACCCTCTCACCACCGTGTACATCACGGCAGAAACCCGCAATACATCGATAAAAACTACGCTGGTGTTCTTATCATCTGGGACAAGCTATTCGGTACCTTCGAACCTGAGGTTGAAATCGTGCGTTACGGCGTCACCAAACCCGTAAACAGTTTTAACCCGATAACGGTGACCTTTCAGGAATGGAGAGGCTTGTTCAAAGCGATGCAAAGCCAAGAACTGACGATCAAGCAAAAGCTGAGGTTTATCCTCTCGCCTCCCTCTGATTAAGTAGATTGATGAGTGCTAATACACCTTATGGAAGTCGATGAGATTGAATGTAAGATCGCTTACCCAAAAGTCACCGTCCAAGTCGGCACCTTGCACGTATCTTTTGTCGCCCATCTCTAAGGTGACAATATACTTACCCGCGATGAGCCCTTCTACCATATAGAATCCATCGCTTTCGATTTCACTCGAATATTCCGTGCCTTTTTGTATGTGTTTGAAGTGTAAATATGCGTTATCTTCCAGCGTTCCCTCTACTGTGCCATCAACGCCAAATGACACTACCATTTCGATATGAGCATGGGTCAACCCGACTTGTTTAGTATTCACAAATACAGGGTTTTGAATGGGCGTTAAGTTAAGGTCAAGCGCACCTTCATCGATATAGATAGGCAGATTGTCGCGCGCGGGAACACTTGAGAATTCGAAGCGCCCTTTTGAATCGCTCACCGCACGTTGGTCCAGTATTTGTAAGCTCACACCCGCGATAGGCTGCTTGTGGTGATCATAAACAATTCCCGTCAGCTTAGAATGATTGTATTTATTCCACTCAACGAACTCGCCTATGTTCTTATCAAAATAGGTTTTCGCGCCAAATTCAGTGCTCACCTCCACACTATAACGGTCTTCGTTTCCTTCCAATTTAAAGAGCAGATAAGGGTTCACACGCGCTTCTAGAGAAGCCGAAAATGACACCTCTTGCTTTTGATATCTTGCGGATACATTGGTCGTAAGTTCTTGAAAAGCATTAAGTGGGTCTAATATGCACTCTTTGCACGCGTTCCTTAACGAAAACTCGGTTCGTTCATGGTGTCCAGAACCATTCACTGTGCCCGATACATTCCAAGAGGTGTCTGAAAAACCGCTCTTGGCTAACCCTATTGTGTGTAGATAATCGTCTTTATGGGAGCTCTTGATATAACGATAGTCGCCAGCATAAGAGAGAAATAAGTTGGGAGATACCTTGGTGTTAAACTTGGGCTCGACACTCAATTCTTTCTCGTCATCTCTCACCGTCAAAAATGCCGTTAGGTTGGCTAGAGACAGATTATATTTGAAGACGTGGTACTCCATCGACTCCAAATCTAATTCATCAGTTTTATTGAGCTCTATCGAAGCGGATTGGTCGCTTCCCAACAAGATATCAAACTCCATTGGAAAGCGGTCGAAATCAGGTAACCAACCGATGTGACCTGCAAACCAATGGGTGGGCAAGTATCGTCCCTGAAAGCCAATCAGGTCCTTACCGTCTTGTCTCATAAAGGCACTGCCTACGGTGAAGTAATCCGCGAGTCCATACTCCAAAGACACGGCACCTGCTCGATCTGCCCCTTCATTCCCGACAACTTGAACACCCCACTCGTTACTCGGAAGAAAGGCATCTTCTAAACCTGCAACCGTGATCTCTTCTTCTCTCCAAACTCCCTTTGATAGATAGTAACGAAACTTGATGGTGTCACCGGGTGAGATGTTGTCTTCTTCAACAACAAAACGGCCAAATTCATCGGAGCGATACGTGGTTTGATAGATGCCATTCACCAACACATCAATACTAATATTAGGCTGGGTGGTACGTTCTAATTGCAGGTTACCAAACTCAGGTTGTCGCTTTCGATTAGTGTAATAAAGGCCGTCTTCCAATGTTTGATTGACGGTAAAAACGCTGCCATCCAACAACACATGACCTATTTCTAAAGAGCCTTCACCTTCATGAGCTTCTACCGCAATATTGTAGTAAACGATGGGGTTATCTTCTCGTGAGTCTATAGACAATCGAGATACCGAGTTCTCGGTCGTTAGGATGGTATCGGAAATGGCGTAAAGATCACCGCCAGTTTCGCTGTCATGATAAACAGAAGTAGCGATTCGAGTCGCCAAACCTACTGTAGCCTGAGGTTCAATCGCCGGGATATTTCCCGCACGCTTTAACGCTTCAGCTTTCTGCCGTGATTCATTTTTCATCTTAGAGATAACCGTCTCTAACTCTGTCAATGAGCTAAATTCAGGAGAGACGGTTAGCCGATAATCATCAATATCCCAGCGCACTTTGGCCGGAATACACGCTTGTAAACTGTACCAATGAATGTAGGTTTCTGAGTCAATCACTTCATATTTAATCGACTGAATATTGTTTTCATCGCGATAGCAGATAGCTTGCTCAGTATCGACAATATACGGAGGGGATTCTCTGCCGACATCTTGCGGCAGATAGATTTCGCAGTACCCGCTTTCATCACATTGACCGTTCATTTCCAACAATGAAAACGCAGCGTTTGAGATGGAGATAAAGGGCTCTTCGTAGTCGTCCATCATGACACGGTAGAAGCTATCTCCAACTCGACCAACGCGCACTTCGATATGAGCAGGATACAGTTCACTCGGCTCTGGGCTCACTTCTGAATGCGCCGCCAGAGACAGAGACAAAAAGAACAACAACAGGGCATACCAAACCACACGTCTAAGCATTTTACTTTGCTTGAGTCGTCTGCACTCTCGCTACAAAACGCATTCGAACAACGAGTTTTCGTTTTGAACTAACGAGACCTTTGACCCTTTTTGTAAAGGTTTAGTCAGTTCAGCATTGCGGAGCAACACGACTTTTTCAATATGGTCATCAACGTTCAGTTTGGCATTGAACTGGAAGTTACCGTCATTGCGAATCGTAATGCTTTGATCATCACAGTGATACTTAACGTCTTGTACTGGCTCCCCTTTCTGAACATAAACAGGCACATAGCTGTTGATGTGGAAGTTAAGCTCAAAAGCCGAACCATTATTCGATTTAGCCTTTCCCGACAAGTCGACTTCCGATAAGTCTTTCGCTTTGGCGATAGGAGAAAACCACAAATACGCACGATATTCGCCGTCAGGCATATCTGCTGGCAATGCTGTCATTCGTAAACGAACCGTACGTCGTTGATTTGGCTTCAACTCACGAATAATTGGGGGCGATACTTTAATCCAGTTCGCGATGTTCTCTGACTGGGTCACACTCGTATCAGTGCGCACCAAGCCACTGGCCTTTACAGGACGGTAAATCGGCTTTATCTCCAAACGAATGGGTTGATCGGAGTTATTTTCGACAACAATCTTTTCCGTTACCGACGTATCAGCATCAAGAACAAAACGAGTCGGAGCGATCAGGAGTTGAGCATAGGCTTGAGCGGTGAAAAGTAAGCCGAAAACGCATGAGATAAACAACTTCATTTATAATTAACCTCAAAGGGGATAGTACTGGTATAAACACCGGCAGGATGATTAGCGCCAATTTTAACTTTTGCACCAATACACAATAATTTGGTTCTGCCGTTGCCTTTTATTTTGGCTCGGCCTCGTTTTGATAACCCACAACCAAAATAGAACTTCCGAATACGAAGCCGCTTGGATTTACGAGAATGGTTGAGGTATTGCTTTGAAGGAAGAGAAACCACAATTTTTTTCCCTGGCTCTCCTTCAACATAAAAACGGACGACATAAACCTGGCTATTTGCTGGGTTAGCATCGGCATTTTGTCCAGATCCAGAGATATACATACCTGGAAATTTTACTTCCATATTTTCTGGAATAATTTCTAATGCATATAATGAAAAAGAAAAAACCATGATGGCAGTACAAAGGGAATGTTTTAAAAATAGTTTCATAGTAAAAGCGACTGATAAATAGCAGTCGCTATTATTAGACTTGTTTTATATCAATTACTGGTAAGTAACATCTACTGCAACGTTTGCAGTATAAGTACCAGCAACTAATGTTGCACTTGAAGTACGTGCTGTGCCACCAATATTAAGATCCGCACTACCACCAGTAAGAGTAATAGCGTTATTAAAGTCGAATTCTGCTGCAATCGTATTTACACCGTTAACTAAGTTAGTATCAGAAATACTTACTGTTACTGCATCACCAGACTCTCCAGAAAGAGTAAATGCCGCAGCTCCTGCATCACCTTGAGCGATAACAACATCTGTTGTGTTATCTGAAGTGATGATACCAAAGTCAAGATCACTTGTTTTTGTCATCGTAATTGCTTGTTTTACTTCTAGTGTTGCATCAAAAGTGTCACTCACAGCGAAAACGTTCGCTGAAGAGATAGAAAGTGCAGAGACAGCAACAACCTTAAAAATTTTGTTCATTTCTTTAATCCTTTATATAAAATCGGCTTTATTATTAGGGTTACCTAATAGTTAATCAGAGTTAACAATTAAGTAACAGCAATCCTATTTATAAAATATATACATTGACACTAATTTATAAAGAAATGAGGCGCAGTGAGAATAAGATCACGCAAATTGACACAAATAACACTAGCAAAAATAGTGGTATTTAAATAATTCCACCAAATAGATATAAAACTGGTTTTACATTTAATTCCTTTATTTTTGTACGCCATTATTTTTCATGAAAGATAATTCCATTAAAATAACCAAACATAAAGGGGAACAATAAACACTTATTTAATTAAGGTTAATTATTATATAGATCATCGTGTTGCAATATAGTCTCAAAAGTGAAACAGATCAGCATTGACCTCAATCTGTAATAAAAATGAAATATTACCAATCCTTTTATTACCCAATTAAAACAAGGCGCCTATAAAGTATTAAAAATGAGACAAGTAGAACTCACCAATTAAGTTAATTTCTACACTCATAAATACCCAGAAATTAATTAAGGCTAAGAGGATTATATAGTAGATGAGCGCCTTTCTGGGCGGAGCGCTCGACAGGTAGATGCAGCAATTGAAACATCAATACAGAGATAATCAGGGTGCCTCTAACCACTTCCGCTAAAGCAAAACGTAAACAAGATCGTTCGCGGTACCTGTAAACCCAATTCATTAAGACCAACAGGTAAGGTGCTCGAAAGAGGCAAACAGACAGAATCGTCGCTAAGAAACAGTCACAATTGGATTTAAAAGCACACCTATCGACTCGATTGAATAGTAAACCACCGTTTTACGGCAATTTATTTATGATCTGGGTTGCACGCGTACCGCATACTATCAGATACTGAACAAAACTAACCTTCAGCCACAGTAAACGGCTCCCGCTTGCTGTTCAGGAAATTCAATGAGTTCAGATAATCAGTCGACCTACTTCTTTTTCGATTACGAAACATGGGGCGTTAGCCCAGCGAAAGATCGCCCGAGTCAGTTCGCCGGTGTTCGTACCGACCAAGATTTCAATATTATCGGAGAGCCTTTGGTTATCTACTGCCAACCTCCTGCTGATTATCTGCCTGGACCTGAAGCTGCATTAATAACCCGTATTACACCTCAAAAAGCCATGTCTCAAGGCCTACCCGAGCCTGAGTTTATCGCTAAGATTCATGCCGAGCTTGCTAAGCCAAATACGACGAGCCTTGGCTA
Organism: Vibrio lentus; assembly: GCF_030409755.1. Lineage (NCBI taxonomy): Bacteria > Pseudomonadati > Pseudomonadota > Gammaproteobacteria > Vibrionales > Vibrionaceae > Vibrio > Vibrio lentus. Next base: position 931,760 of record NZ_JAUFQE010000002.1, on the reverse strand, counting down.
TAACAGCATTCGATTCGATGACGAAGTAACGCGATATACCTGTTACCGTAACTTTATCGACCCATATGCGTGGAGCTGGCAGAACGGCAATTCACGTTGGGATTTACTGGATGTGATGCGTGCGGTTCATGCACTGCGCCCTGAAGGTATTAACTGGCCAACGAACGATGAAGGTTTTCCAAGTTTCAAACTGGAACACCTATCTGTGGCAAACGGCATCGAACACGAAAATGCGCACGACGCGATGGCTGATGTTATTGCGACTATCGAACTGGCTAAGAAGTTAAAGGCCGCACAGCCTAAGATGTTTGATTACCTCTACAACATGCGTCATAAGCGCAAGTTGAACGATTTAGTCGACATCGTAAACATGACGCCTTTAATGCACGTTTCTGGCATGTTCGGTCGTGATTGTAATTACACAAGCTGGGTGGTGCCTATGGCGTGGCATCCGACTAACCAAAACGCAGTTATCGTGGTCGACCTAGCGAAAGACCCAAGTCCTTTACTGGAAATGGATGCTGATGAACTAAGAGAAAGGCTTTATACCAAGCGCAGTGAGCTTGCTGAAGACGAACTGCCAGTACCAATCAAACTGGTACAACTCAACAAGTGCCCTATTCTCGCGCCAGCAAAAACGCTCACTGCTGAAAATGCTGAAACGATCGGTATCGATCGTCAACAGTGTTTGAAGAATCTAGCCCTATTACGTGAACATCCAGAGATCCGTGAAAAGCTGATCGGTTTATATTCACAAGAGCGTGAATACGAGAAAAGCAATGACGTAGACACACACCTTTACGACGGCTTCTTTTCACCAGCTGACAAGACCGCGATGAACATCATTCGCGAAACTGACCCAAATAACTTGGCAGCACTGGGCATCACTTTTAGTGACGAACGTATTAAGCCTTTGTTGTTCCGTTACCGCGCTCGCCATTTCCCATGGACGCTAGACGAAGCTGAACAACTTAAGTGGGCTAACCACTGTCGTGAGTATTATGAGAGTCGTTTAGAGGATTATATGTTGAACCTCGAAAACCTCGCGCATGAACATGAAAGCGACGAGAAGAAAATGGCTATCTTGAAAGCGGTTTATCAGTACGTAGAAAAGTTAGCTAGTTAATTCATTATCAAGAGATGTGACACTTTGAAAGAAAGATTGATCAAACTCGTTTACTGCTTAATCTCCTTCACCTTAATCATAGGTGCTCTCACTGCAGGCAACGCGTTACAACAATATCTAGAGACCTCTATCCCAGGCAGTATCTTTGGCATGTTGATCCTATTTACTGCCATGGTGATAGGTATCGTCCCTTCACATTGGGTACAGCCCGGAGCCAGTCTGATTATTCGTTTGATGATCTTATTGTTCGTCCCAATCAGTGTTGGATTAATGGATCACTTCGACATGCTTATCGCCAATGCACTACCAATTATGGCAAGTGCAGTTGGCGGAACGCTGATCGTATTGGTGTCTCTATCATGGTTCTTAGACCGCTTGCTTTCGAGAGGTAAATAATCATGTGGATTCTACTCACTATTGTCGTGTTTCTATTTGCTCGCTGGGTAAGCCAGAAAGTGAACTCACCGCTGTGCAACCCTTTACTGATCAGCATTGGCATCATTATTCCTATTCTGTTGTTCTTCAAGGTCCCTTTCGAGACCTACTACGCAGACAACACTTGGATTACTTACATGCTTCAGCCTGCGGTTGTGGCGCTTGCTTATCCGCTATATGAACAGTTACCTCAAATTCGAGCGAACTGGCGCATCATCACCTTTGCTTGCACGCTGGGCAGTGTGATGTCGATGACAACAACAGCATTGATTGCGGTCGCCTTTAAAGCAGACTTAAGCCTAATTGCCAGCCTACTGGGTAAATCGGTCACCACACCTATCGCAATGGAAGTCTCAAGCCATTTAGGTGGTGAAGCGGCTATTGCTGCGATTCTCGTTTTGATTGTTGGTCTGTTTGGGGCTATTTTTGCTTACCCAATCTATAACCTGATTGGCATTAAGAGCCCGATCGCCAGAGGGTTAACCATGGGCACGGTATCTCACGCATTAGGCACTGCGACATGTGCTGAAAAGAACCAAGAAGATGCGGCATTCAGTTCTCTAGCGCTTGTTCTCTGTGGCGTCATTACCTCGATTATCGCACCGAGTATATTTTCGCTTGTAGTTTGGTTCTATTCTTAACCACTTTGATTACGGTTTATACGTGCTCTAATAGATGAGTTGGTAAATAGCTAAACTCACTGGTTCGCGACTTTTAAGCGTTACAGATATCAATAAGCCCAAGCATAACCTGATTATTTCAGTGATAGCTTGGGCTTTTTTCTCTCATTTATTCATCAATACGAGACAAACTAAACTCAATTTCAAGCAATAAGTGCGATATCAATGGTAGTTTTTGTCGTTGCAATCGATTTCATCTGTGACTTCACTCTAATTATGCAAACCAATGTAACAAAAACAAAGCAATAGTGATCATTGTCACAGAAAAATCCTGAGCATTGCATAGAATTAAAGCCTAAGGTCAATTAAGGATTCAACATGAACAGTCGTATTACCCTGGCGCTGGAAAGTGCTCCAACATCAATGAAAGCGCTTTTGAGTGACATCGTATTAGCAGACAACTTTGACGCCACTATCTCTAAAGAGCAGTTTCAATGCTTGTTGGATGCAAGCGGCCTTTCTGATAAAGAAGCTCGCCTAGCTTTACTGCCAATCGCAGCAGCATACTCTTATGCGCCGCTTTCTGAATTCTATGTTGGTGCCATCGTGCGTGGCCTATCTGGTCGCTTGTACTTCGGTGCAAATTTGGAAATTGCCGGTGCACAACTTGGTCAAACGGTTCATGCTGAACAATCAGCCATCAGCCATGCATGGATGAAGGGTGAAGAAGGCCTTTCTGATATCACGATCAACTTCAGCCCTTGTGGTCACTGTCGCCAATTCATGAACGAACTGACGACGGCAAAAGAACTTAAAGTTCAATTACCACAGCGTGATGAAATGTCATTGCAAGAATACCTACCTGACTCTTTCGGCCCTGCTGATTTGGGTATTACTACTGGCCTAATGACTAAGCTGGATCACCAGTACACGTCAGAAGAAACCAGCCCTGTTGTGGTAAGCGCACTAGCAGCATTAAACCGTAGCCATGCGCCATATACTAAAAATCTAAGCGGCGTTTCACTACAGTTAACAACTGGCGAAATCTTAACGGGTGCATACGCAGAAAACGCAGCATTCAACCCGAGCCTACCGCCACTACAAGTCGCACTTGTTCAACTGAAATTGGCTGGCTTCGATTTCGAACAGATTGAAAACGCAGCCTTGGTTGAAATCGCGGATGGCAGCATTAGCCACTTAGCGGATACTCAATCGACGTTGGAAGCGATTAACCCCGATATTCCAGTGACTTACTTAGCAATTTAAGTACATGTAGTTAACAATATTTTAAATAAGCAGCCCTATTTTCCAGGGCTGCTTTTTTTATGCTTCTAATTCACGCCACAAGCCGCGCAAACGTTTGCTTTTATTCTTCAAATAAGTATGATCACCCCGTTTTCAATCAATCGTTCAAAAGATCGGAAGGAATTTCTATGTTTGGTACCGCTACTCGTGAAAATGCTACTCGTGTACTTCTATTAGGTTCAGGTGAATTGGGTAAAGAAGTTGCTATTGAGTGCCAACGTTTAGGTTTGGAAGTTATTGCATGTGACCGTTATGCAGACGCACCAGCGATGCAAGTCGCACATCGTAGCCATGTACTAGACATGTTAGATGGTGATGCACTTCAAGCTATCATCGAACGAGAAAAACCTGATTACGTGGTTCCAGAAATCGAAGCTATTGCCACCAGCAAGTTAGTTGAGCTAGAAGCACAAGGTTTGAATGTCGTTCCAACTGCGAATGCAACCAAGCTAACCATGAACCGCGAAGGTATCCGTCGTCTAGCCGCAGAAGAGTTGAAACTGAGTACGTCCCCTTACCGCTTTGCAGACACCTTTGAAGATTTCTCAGCCGCTGTTGAATTCGTAGGTATGCCTTGTGTTGTGAAACCAGTAATGAGTTCATCAGGTAAAGGTCAAAGTGTTATCAAAACACAAGAAGACATCCAAAAATCTTGGGACTACGCACAAGAAGGTGGTCGTACTGGCGCGGGCCGTGTGATCGTTGAAGGCTTCATCGACTTTGATTACGAAATCACGCTACTGACCGTTCGCGCAGTCGACGGCGTTCATTTCTGTGCACCAATCGGTCACCGTCAAGAAGATGGTGATTACCGTGAATCATGGCAGCCACAAGTCATGTCAGACAACGCTCTGAAAGCAGCGCAATACACGGCAGAGCAAGTGGTTAACGCGTTAGGTGGTCACGGTATCTTCGGTGTTGAGTTGTTCGTTAAAGGCGATCACGTAATCTTCAATGAAGTATCCCCTCGCCCACACGATACAGGCTTGGTTACTTTGATGTCTCAAGATTCGTCGGAATTCGCACTGCACGTTCGCGCGTTTACCGGTATGCCGATCAAATCAATCACGCAATACGGCCCATGCGCATCAGCGGTTATCTTAGGCCAAGGCACATCGACAAACATCCGTTTTGAAGGCCTTGCAGAAGCGCTAGATGCACCACAAACGCAAGTTCGTCTATTTGGTAAGCCTGACATTGATGGTCGCCGTCGTCTTGGTGTGGCGCTTACTCGCCGTAATAGCACAGAGACAGCAATAGAAGACGCCATTGAAAGCGCTGCAAAAGTAAAAGTGATTTACTAACCAGCTATTCAATTCTGAACAATCAAGAGTTCAAATCTGAACAATAAAAAAGACGGGCTATCGAGCCCGTCTTTTTGTTCGTTTTAGCTGTTGGCTCAAATGTAAACTCAGCTTAAGCGCCAGACTCAATCAAATACACTTCTTCACTGAATCGTGACAAGCCTTTCTTCGCAATCTTAGGGTGTTCATCGTCTGCGATATCTTGATTCAACAAAGTGATCTTATAACCAGCAAACAACTGATCGATCTCTAGCTTAGGTACGCTAAACGGAGGCCCTGCCATCTCGCTTTGATCGTAGTCCAATGTCACCAATAAAATCTTGCCGCCTGGCTTTAACAGTTGCTTCAAACGTTCCACATATTGCACGCGAATTTCAGCAGGCAACGCCACCAAAGAAGCACGATCATAAATGATGTCAACTGGCTGAATGGGCGCAGTGAAGTAGTCACCGGTGTAAACACTCAGCTCATCGAATTGATAAAGCTCATGTTGGCCACTGATTTGAGTCACTGTCGGGGTGTATAAGTGCTCAGAGAAAAATGCGCGAACCGCAATCTGGCTTAATTCAACACCTTGAACCTCTTCATGCTTGGTCGCTAACCAAATCAAATCTTCACTCTTGCCACACAGAGGCACGAAGACACTCTTGTCGTAACTAGGGTTGGTCTTTTGCCAAAACTCGATAAGAAGTGGATTTACATCTTCAAGGTGGAAACCAATTTGATTGGCTGCCCATTTATTGTGCCAAAATTCAGGATTATTCATCTTTCGTTCATGTTAAACAGTCATAATGCAAGGGTACAGTATAGAGAAGTAAGAGCAACCTTCGCTTGATTCAAACTTGAAAACGACGCGAGTTAACAAAGAAGATTGCCGAGGTTCAAAGTTCTCAAAATTTGGGAACAAACGCTTAAATGATTTGTCTATATCTTCACATTTTAAAGCAATATTAAACGTTAGAGTTGGTTTCGGTCTTAACTAACCCCATCTAATATATAGCGAGATTGGTTAGTGTAGTTAAGCTGTTTTTACTCTTATGCGTTACTGGTTACCCCTTTTGATTACCCGTTTTTGTAACCTTGTATTTTGGAGTTTGAATGAGTGTATTTCTCCGTACGACGGCCCTAATGCTTCTAGTATTGAGCCGAGCGCCTGCATTCGCAGCAGCACCTGTTTCAACGAGTTCAACTGATCAATCGCGCACTCCTGCGCAAAACCAAGTTTCATCAAACGTATTCCGCCACAGCCTTAGCGGCTTATACGGCATCAAAGCATTCGACTCACGTCCGACTCAGCCTTATACCGACTTCGATATTCTGTACAGCAAAGCTCATCAAGCTCAGGCTGAACTAGAAACCATCTGTAAAAGTACCGCCCTACTAACTAACTCAGACGCCCTATTTGCCGGCGTTAAATCTCAAGCACGAGCAGAAGAGAAAATTGACCTTGAGTTAGATGGCGATGTATCAAGAATTACCGACTTAGCCCGTGCAACCATCATCGCTAACGATGTTGAAAGCTTGGTTGAAGTTTACGAAGCACTAAGCCGCGAAGCGGATGTGGTAAAAGTAAAAAACAAATTCAAATCACCGGCTGATTCTGGCTACCGTGATTTGAACCTTTTGGTTCGTTTACCTAAAACCAATGTTATTGCCGAAGTTCAGCTTCACTTGAGAGCCATCGCTGATGTGAAAAGTGGTCCGGAACACGAGCTTTACGAAATCATCCAAGGCATTGAGCGTCACGCGATTGCAGAAAAACGTCCGATTAACGACATCGAAGCGGCACAAATCAACAGCCTAAGACGCCAATCTCTAGAGCTTTACCAACAAGCATGGCAGCCTTACATTACAACGCACATTAAAGCGGCATAACGCAAACCGCATAATATCGATAGACGCCAAAAGGGCTGCACTCGCAGCCCTTTTTAATTCTTGTTTGATAAGTAAATCGTTCACTTGTCTGTCACCACCTCTCCGTTCCAAACTATTGGTGATAATACTCTTTAGAGCGGTTGTACAAATCCAAGGGTTTTAACGTGCTGTAAAACGCAGCCGCGTCTTGTAAGTCTCTATCTGACAAAGATTTCACTACCGACTGCATGTATAAGTCTTGGCGTTCATCGCTTTTGAAATCACGTAATTGCTTTAGGATATAACTCGCCTTTTGTCCCTTTATGTTTGGGTAAGATTGCACAAAAGGAATAATCTTATCGCCATGGCACTGGCTACAAAGGTTCTGAGCAAGTTTCTCGCCCGCAACCAAACTTGGTATATAAGGCTCAGCTTTTTCTAGCTCAACGTCAATTTTGGGCACTACCTTAGTGTGAAATTCGGAATGTTCATCAGAGCATGCAGAAAGCAGCATAACGGCAATCGCAGGCGCCAGAAATATAGACACGAACGTCATTGAATTTGTCGTCATTTATGCGCTCCCGGCATTGGTGGCATCAAGGCACTATCAATAGGCTTACGACGATACTTGTTCATGTCGATGCCTTTGTCTTGGTAGTAAGTGCTCAGGTAATCCAGTACTGGATCCCATGTATCAGACAAGTCCCACAAGCCTTGAGTATCAACCATCCATTGAATCGTTTCTCGCCACTGCTCTCTAGTGCCGCTGTTTTGAGCCACGATTAGGCTGGTGTGACACGCATTACACTGGCCATTAACCACTTCCCAGCCTGGAGCCATAATTAGCCCAGATGCCTTGTCTACACCGTAATACTCTTTTGGATTTTCTGGAATCTCATCGGCATGTGCGAGCATCGACGTTAACAAGCTGCACACCAGTACCGCTCTCACTATGCCTTTGCGGTAAGAACGCTTGCTTACGTCTGTAAACCGAGCGTGAGCAGAGTTGGCGTGCGTAGGGTTATCACAAAGAGGCTTATCGTCAATTTGCTTCATCACGACACTCGGACTGCAACACGGTGACAACCATTGAACAAATAGCCTTTCGGATTCCATTGCGGTTGCACAACGGGCTGACTGTCGCCTTCGCTGTCCGTCGCTTTTGCCCAAATCTCGTAATAGCCTGTCATTGGAAGTTCGAGATCGGCCTCCCATTGCTGCCATGCGCCTTTATTGACGGGTCTATTAAGCTTCGCATCGTGCCAAGTAGTACCGTAGTCGTAACTCACTTGCAGCTTCTCAACGGTTCTTAGCCCAGCCCAAGCATGACCGCTGACCGTGACTTTTTTACCAAGCGAAAACTCAGTTCCGCTCTTTGGTGAAGTAATTAACGATTTAACGATCATCTCTTCAATGATTCGGAAATCTTTGTTATCGACTTTCTCACCTGGTGCTATCGGATACTTTGGCACTTGATAAGCAGGCGCTGCCATCTTATGGCCGTCATGAATCTTGTTACGAATACTAATGCCTGTGGTGCACTTCTGAGAGACCGAGGCTGGCCGCCCACCAAACACGGTTCGAAGTGGGAAGCCATGAAGGTATGGAATAGGCTCTCCATTCATTTCCCATGCAATCAATGCGTTATCATTCATTGCAGCCGCAATAGGCACACCGCGTGAAATCGCTTCGCCTTTACCACTTAAGTGTTTATCAAAGCCGTGATTTCCTACGTAAACCGCATCGTCTTTAATGCCACAATCTTTAAGAACATCACTAAGCAAGACACCAGTCCATTGCGAACAATAAACGCCTGCGTTACTCCATTGGTTCCCCTTGGTACTTGGATAGAAGTTATTGCGACTGTTACCACCACACTCCAACACCAAGCTCTGAGTATGATGTTTAAACTTGGATTTAAGCTCTGCAAGCGTGTAAGTTTTACTTTCTTTCACTTCAAAAGTCCAAGTCTCAGGATCCATTTCTTCAAAATCTGGCATCAAGCCATTCCATCGAACAAAAGGGACCTCTGCTGGTGTGACTGCTGGAGCAAGCATACTTTCTGGTGGGTAGGCATTCAGAGGGTTGGTATTCAAAACAGTGTAGTAATCAGGAAGATCTTCGGCTTTTGCCCACGTTAACGCGTTGATATCGAGTGCTGCCAAATCTTCAGGTCGATTAGCCGCAAATACCCAAGAAACCGGCAATGCAGAAACGGCAGTAGCGGAAAGCGCAGCTTTAAGAAATTGTCTTCTGTCTAAACTCATTGAGGTGACCCTTTTTGATTCAGTGTGTAAAAGTAGTTGGCTAGTTTCTCGATATCGTATTCAGACAAAAGTTGAGCCACTTTAGACATGGTTTTGTCTTTGCGTTTACCACTCTTAAAGTTCGACAACTGTTCTGTAAGATAAACCTTGTTTTGCCATTTCAAATTGGGAATCGAAGGATATGATGTATCTTCGCCGCTACCGTGACAGGCAATACACATGTTCGCTATTTGCTGATACTCCGCTGCTGTGACTGCCACAGGCATAAGGAGCAATATCAAAGCTAGAAAGGCTTGTCGCAAGGTTTATCCTTAGTATTTGAACGGTTAAATAGGTTAAGTGATTGTTAATGTCGCGCATTAAATCAAATTGATTTGTTTATTTAAATTCAAACATATTTAACCTTCGTTTATTAAAACTAAACGATCACCGGCCCGGCTATGAGTGAGGCAACAAAGACACCGTTAGTGTGGGGTTTAATGAAAGAAGTACGGCTTAAAAAAATATGTAACGCAGAAATGATGGGGGTTAACCTGAAAAGGGTTCAGACAGAAAAGCAAAGTTTAAGAGGTGAAGTTCAGGGAGCGAACAAGATGTGTCGAAACGAGAGGATCTAATAGACTTAAGATACGCGCATAGGAAACGGTATTGTTCTTGTACCAAAGAGATGTTTGAAGTGAGACGATTACTGGAGGTTAAAATGAGCCAGATACAAAAAGACCACGCTAGGCGTGGTCTATTGCTTGGCTACTTCTCGATTTTAATATTCTCGACACGGGCCTTTAGTTTTTGTCCCGGTCTAAAAGTAACAACACGTCGAGCAGAAATTGGAATGTCTTCACCAGTTTTCGGGTTACGACCAGGTCGCTCGTTTTTCTCGCGAAGATCAAAATTACCAAAACCAGACAGTTTTACCTGTTCGCCATTTTCGAGTGCTTTACGAACTTCTTCGAAAAACACTTCAACCGTTTCCTTGGCATCCCGCTTGCTGTATCCGAGTGTCTCAAACAGGTTCTCAGCCAAATCGGCCTTCGTGAGTGCCATAAAACTTTCCTCAAAGCTATGTTAAACATTGCTACCATCGCCAGTAGCGCCAAAGCATTTACCCTATTCAATCAATGAGATAAGGTCATTTACAAGGAAAGTGTATGCCAAGCTTCTGATTTTCGCCAACTTTTTTATCTCAACTATTTAATTATTCTTTCAAATCAGAAAGATAACTCGCTTAAAATTTCACATATATAGCTAAAAACCATCTACTCAACAGCTGTCAGATGGAGTTATATTTCATAAAAACAAAGATATGAAGAATTTAAAACTTTAGCGACCTAAATAATAATTTTTGAGACTTTTCTCCGATACCCAATAAAATCAGCCACTTGATTTGATACGAGACTCAACAGAGGTTACTAAGTAAGCGTTATTAAATATGAGATTTGTATCATTTCAGAATTTAATTCGAATTGGCCTGAATAAAACCTTACTGAATTACGCTTTCCCACGGAGTTACTTGTTTAGAAGTGAACCTAATAAAGCTCACCTATGCATAAACAACCTAACCAATACAGCTAGTATTGAACATGGCTGGTCGATGCTCCATCTACGTACCAGTTTGCTCCAGAAACAAAACTCGCAGCAGGACTAGAAATAAAGGTTACCACGTTGGCAACTTCATCAGGGTTTGCCAATCGACCCATTGGGTTTCTTTCGAGGACTTTCTGGAAAGTCTCAGGATCTTCACGCTTACACCTCCCCCAAAGGCCGTCAGCAATATAAGTATCTCCAGGTGAAACGGTATTAACTCTTACCTTACGGACGTAGGTCAAAGCCAGAGATTTCATGTAATGCGCAAGCGCGGCCTTTCCGGCCCCATAAGCATTAGCGTGACAAGCGGTATATCCGCTCGCTTTCGATCCAATATAGGTGATTGCTGCGTAATCCGATTCAAGCAATTTGGGTAAAACCAATGCAATGGCATGCTGCGTTGCACTAATGTCCTTTTGCAGTACATCTTCCCATTCATCAGAAAGTGCACTCACGTTAGGAACAAAAACATCGATGCGAGGAATAGACGCAATCCAAGCTTTCATTTGAGCCGGATCATGGGCGTCAACTACCTTGCCAACAACTCGTTCCGCCTTGTTTCCGAGCAGCTCATACAACCTGTCGATTCGATGTTGAGAACGACCACAAAACCAAATGTTCGCTCCTTCGTTGGCAAACCCTTCCACTATTTTCGCCCCAATTCCGCTCGAGCCCCCTGTAACAACAACATTGATATTATCCAATCCCAAATCCATCGTAATCTCTCAAAGTAGTATTAACCATCTAAATTAGTATCGTTAATAGCCCCTTCCCATTCAAAACAAATAACAAAAGTGACACTATGTGATACATTGAGGGTATAAATAAGTAACAGGATAAAGCGATGGATACGCTCAACCGAGAAATTTGTAGCGTTATAAAACGGCATTTAAAAAAGACAGGCATCTCTTATAAAGAGGTTTCAGAGTTCACTGAAATGTCTGAAGTGAGTATCAAACGACTTCTTAATGGCCATCAATCGCTTTCCATTCTCAAGTTACAAAAGATATGCGAATTAATTCAACGCCCTCTATCCGCAATTCTCTCTGAGGCAGAAGAATCATTGGCCTCGACCTCATTATTTACTGATGAACAAGATGCGGCCTTTTGTGAAGAGCCCGCGCTGTTTACGATTTTTCAAGAGATCGTTAATGAAGGGGCAAATGCTCAACAATTAATGGCTCGTTTTGACTTAAACAAACCTTCACTGCATATCTACCTAAGAAAGCTTGAACAGCTAAAACTGATTGCGATGTTATTCGACTTGAAGTTCCATGTCATTGTGCCTTCAAATACGGCTTTCTCTGAACACGCTCGATTTAGCGCAACGTTCAAGAATCAAGTCATCGATGCACTGAAACAAGCGGTGCAATATATTAATGCTGACAACAAACAAGCTTACTTTATTACGACCAAATTTAGGCTGACCGAAGAAGAATTTAAAGACTACAACCTTAAACTTGAAAAATTAATGTTAAAGACCGTAAAACTCAGCCAATCACGCAGTCGAATGACCGAAGGGTTAAACGACTATGCCATTGTCGATATGGGTGCCAAGGGTATTTTCCATCCAACACTCAAAAAGCCAGTAAACTTGGTTTAGGAGCAGTTCAGTACGCTCATTATCCCGTAGTAATTCCTTCGCTCTTATTGCGTGGCGAGCCTCCTCGCTGCGTACCCAACCCAGAACATAGATCGATCATCTCCCCTGAGTAGTAACCCTAAACAATGACAACAAAGTTTGTTCCTCACAATAAAATGATATGTTATAACATATCTATATAATTTCTAGTTTTGTGGATTGAATGAGAGATATTGAAGAAATCATTGAGCATGTAAAACAAGGCTGCAAAGTCAGTGGCAAACAATTTACGGCAAAACGACAGCTGATACTGCGAGCCTTGATACACGCCAACAAAGCACTTTCTGCGTATGAAATCGTTGAATATTGTAAAGAGCACCTTGATCAGCATGTTCAAGCAATGTCGGTTTATCGGGTATTGGAGTTTCTTGAAGATCAACACTTAGCGCACAAACTTAAAGTTTCTAACAAATACATACTCTGCGACCATATCCTTTGCGAACATGAGCATGGTATTCCTCAATTTTTAATTTGCTCAAAGTGCGACAAAATCAGTGAGCAAACCATCGACCCTGCCACGATTAATGGACTTCAATCCCACGCTAAGAAGGAAGGATTCACTGTAGTCAGCCCTCAATTAGAGATTAACTGCGTGTGTGATGAATGCGTCGATACATAAATGCCCGGCTCCATCAATGGTGGCAACCCAGTAGCATTACGAAAAAATAAAAGAGCTCAATATGTTAAGAAGAAACCCTAGTGGCCACATGCCGAATGTCTCGGAAACCGCCTTCATTGACCCAACGGCCATCATCTGTGGCAAAGTCATCATTGAAGATAACGTGTTTATTGGCCCCTACGCCGTCATTCGCGCCGACGAGGTCAACGAAAAAGGTGACATGGAAGCTATCGTGATTAAGCGTGATACCAATATCCAAGATGGTGTGGTTATTCATTCAAAAGCAGGGGCAGCGGTGACCATTGGTGAACGCTCGTCCATCGCCCACCGCTCGATTATTCATGGCCCTTGTGAGATCTGTGACGACGTCTTTATTGGCTTCAACTCCGTAGTCTTTAATGCGGTGATTGGCAAAGGTTGCGTAATTCGCCACAACTGTGTGGTAGACGGACACGACTTACCTGAAGGCTTCCATGTCCCACCAATGACTAACATCGGTTCAGGGTTCGATTTGAACAGCATCTCAAAGGTCCCACCTGAGTACTCTGCGTTTTCAGAATCGGTGGTTTCAGCAAACCATACCCTTGTTCAAGGTTACCGGAGAATTGCCAATGAGCTCTGATAAAACGCCGATCTTGGGTGTTCCGACCAACATCATTACCGGCTTTCTCGGCGTAGGTAAAACCACTGCGATTCTCAACCTAATGAAGAACAAGCCCGCAGATGAAAGCTGGGCTATTTTGGTGAACGAATTTGGAGAAATTGGCGTTGATGGCAGTTTGATCAAAGGGAACGACAGCAAACAACAAGTGTTTATTCGTGAAGTGCCTGGCGGTTGTATGTGTTGTGCGGCGGGCTTACCGATGCAGATCGCACTGAATCAACTGCTGTCAGAAGCAAAACCTGATCGCTTATTGATTGAGCCAACCGGGCTTGGTCACCCTAAAGAAGTGCTAGAAGTCTTGTCTTCAGAGCACTATCGCAAAGTGTTGTCGCTGCAGAAGAACATTACTTTGGTTGATGCCCGCAAGCTTTCTAACACACGCTATTCTGAACACGACACCTTCAATCAGCAAATCACTATTGCCGACACCATTGTGGGTAATAAAGTCGATCTCTACAAAAGTGGCGATGCAGAAAAACTGGCTGAGTACGTGGCACAGGTTTGTCACCCAGACACCAAACTCATATTTGCTCATCTCGGTAAGATCCCTTCCTATGAGTTCGATGGAAACACCAACTTTTACCATCATCAAGCTCATGGGCACCATCATCACCATGATCATAAACAAGAGAAACCGCTCGCTTCTGAATTACCTATGCCAGAAAGCGGCATGATAAAGGCGAGTAACCAAGGTGAAGGGTTTGAAAGTATTGGTTGGCGATTCGCGGCTGACAAACTGTTCGACCGCCAGCAACTACTGGAGGTGTTAATTGGACTCAAAGCTGAACGGATGAAAGCGGTGTTCATTACTCAAAGCGGTATCTTTGGTTACAACCTGACGGAAGATGGTCTAGCAGAGTGTGAGTTGGATGAGTGCATTGAAACCAGGATTGAGGTGATTGGTCAGAGCATCGACAGTGACCTAGAAAACCACCTGATTCAATGCTTAGTCAGTTAATCAATGAGAGCAAATAAAATTATCTAAACTATCTCAGAAAACTAACCACTCTTTAAATCGAACCATTAACTCAACAAGGCGTACTTTTAAGTGTTGGACTCAATGGTCTATAGTTCATATGGCAAGCACTTAATGTTGAACGAAAAAGTTCGGTATATCATTGGTCTTTTTCTGATAGCTAAACGATATAGTCTCAATCACGTTCCTCCTATAGAGTGCGTACCGCATCCTTTTAATGAATCAGCTTAGGCGACCAAAATGTCAAAACACACAATCAAAGTACTATTACCTTTACTCCTTCTTCCATTGTCAGCTTTCGCTTCTGACTGCTCACAAAAGATTGGTTGTGAGAAAAAAGCGTGTGAGATTGAAATGAAAATTGAGATCGCCAAAGCTAACGGATATGACAACAAGCTAGAAGGACTGACAGACGCTTTGGACCAAGTAAATACATACTGTACCAATGAAGAATTAAAATCAGAGTTAATCGATGACATTGAAGACGCGCAAGAAGAAATCGTAGAGTACAAAGAGGAACTTCAAGAAGCGCAAGACTTCAACGAAGACGACAAGGTCGCTAAGTACCAAAGAAAAATATCCGAAGAAAAAGCAAAGGTTGAGGAATACAAACAAGAGCTTTCGACATTAGATTAATGTTTGACTCGATGATTAGGAAACGTGTTCAATCATCGATAAACCATTGCTTTATAAGGCCTCGTAGTTGCGAGGCCTTTGTATTTAAACTGGACTGTAATGCGATGACCTCTATGTGTATTGGCCATCAAGCACATGTTTTACGACTGCTTTACTACTTTTTCCACTAACTTGGCAGTACCAGATTCCGCCGGCTTCACAATCAAACCGATACCAACTAGAAACAGTACAGATGCAACTACTTGAGCAACTGACAGCACCTCGTCATACATAAAGTAACCACTGATCAATGCGAAGATTGGCACAAGCAAGGTTAACGGTGCGGTCGTGCTTAACGGATATTGGATCAACAACTTATTCCACACCCAGTAACCAAATAGCGTGGTTGGGTAAGCCTGAAACAACACAGCAATCGTTGTGTTCCAATCCCACTGCTCAATCCCCTGCCAGATAATTTGGTCACCGTGCAGCATAACGGCAAACAACACTAATGGAACTGGCGCAAACAGCATGCCCCACACGTTGAACGCAAAAGCCTGAGTGGTCTTAGACGCTTTAACAATCACGCCCATTAACGTCCAACTGCACGCTGCGATCATAATCAAGATAACGCCATTGAGTGTCACATTGCCCGTTGCTGCGGAAACCAACACAGCCAACGCGCACATCGCTAACATCGCACCCATTAACTTGCGTACCGACGCACTTTCTTTGAAAACCCATACTCCAACGGCCATACCAATTAGCACATTGGTTGAAAGCAACACCGATGAAAGCCCAGAAGAAAGCCCAGCAGTGATTGACCATGAAGCCATGCCCCAAATGCCCACACCAAATACAAAGCCATAACTCACTAAATAACGCCAAGCGACCTTAGGTCTCGCAACAAAAAATATCACTGGAATCACCGCTAGCGAGAAACGCGCGGCCGTTGCCAACAACGGATGAACATTGGTCACACCCATCTTTATCATCGAGAAATTGAATCCCCAAATTGCCATCACGAACACCGCTAACAACAAATCATTTCTTTTCATACTGACCCCTCCTTTGTTTTGAAAGAGTATCCCTTGATCAATAAAACCAGTACAGATACAATTTTTATAATAAAAACCAGTACAGTTGACAACGGTCGCGACCATGAGTATCTACAGAAAGCTTGCTAATCAATTTATTGATGAGATTGAAACGGGGAAAAGACCCGAAGGTGGGCGCATGCCTTCGCTGCGTCAATTAGCTAAACAACAAGCCATCAGCATGTCGACCGTTGTGAGCTGTTACCAAGAGTTAGAATCACAGGGTTGGATTCATTCTCGACCGCAAGCGGGTTATTTTGTCTCGCCTCACAAGCCTGTTCATTCAACGCCTGAGTGGGCACAGTTTGAAAGTAAGGTTTCCAGAGTTAGACAAACTTCATCGACTCACAATTCTATCAATGGGCCTTTAGGGGTCTCTAGCACCACCAATGATGAACAATCGATTGTAGAACTAGAACGTAGTTTCCGACGCTCTATCAAACGTATGGGAGACAGACTCAACCATTATCCTGATACACAGGGCGAGCCGATGTTGAGACAGGCTTTATCTACCCACTTCGCCAAGCTCGATGTGCACTTTTCACCGGAAGAAATGGTGATCACTGCTGGCTGCATGTCGGCAATTAAAGCTGCTCTTGAATCGTGTACCAAAGAAGGTGACACCATTGCCATCAGTTCTCCTTGCTTCAACGGTATTTTGGAGTTGCTTGGCAAGATGTCTCGTCAGATCATTGAGATCCCGTCTTTGGATGATGGTGTCGACCTACAACAACTGGAAACACACCTGAAAAATAAACGTGTGGATGCCGCTATCTTCTGTACCTCTCATATGAACCCTCAGGGGATCAATATGTCTGCTAGTCAAAAACAAAAACTGGCTGAATTGGCGAATCACTATCGAGTACCAATCATTGAAGACGACGTGTATCTAGAGCTCTCTTACTCATCACACACACCATTGCCTGCAAAATACTATGACAAAGGTGGATACGTGCTGTGGTGTGGTTCGGTATCGAAAAGCCTGTCGCCAAGTTACCGTTTAGGCTGGTGCTTACCGGGAAGGTACATTGATGAGTACAAGGCTCAATTTTCTGCCGCGAGCTACGGTGTTGCCCTACCCACTCAGCTTGCGGTTGCTGACTTCATCGAATCTGGCCAATACGCTAAACACGTTAGAAGAAGATGCACTCAGATCCTTTCGTTGCGTCAGCAATACCTTAGTTATTTAGCCCAGCACCTTCCTCAAGACGTGAAGATAAGTAACCCACAAGGTGGCATAGTGCTTTGGTTGCAAATCCCAAATTTGAACCAGCAAACTTTTGCTCAGGCGGTAGCTAAACAGAATCTGGATATCAGGCTCGGACATCTGTTCAGCACGCTCGATCTCTACAGTAACTGTCTACGCATCAATTTTGGTTATTCACTTGAGGGAGAAGCCAAGCAACAGTTGGATGACTTGATTAAGCTTATCCACCAATGCGTGAACGGTTAGCCTTACCCAATCTGATTTGCTCATCATTGGTGCGCATTAGTTGTTTGACTTCGACTTTATCATGGCCTTCTTTGATCGCTTTTATTGATAACTTTTTCATAGCTATTTGTCATAAAGGAATAGGTTGTTATTCCGATTAAAACTGGGGTAAAGCCCCGTACCGTAAGGAAATTCACTCGCCTCAAAACCCATAAATACTGAGTTTGCAAGCACCCACAAAATTATGCAACTTAGCTAATGACACCTCAGTTTTTGTCGTCAATATACAGCCGTCAGCGCTGGCGTTATCCTGTATTTGAAGAGAACTATTATGAGTGATAAAACCAAAAAAAAGCCATTACCTTCCTTTATTGAAGAACGCTTGAACTTCCATATTCAAGACCTGATCACCCAGAACCAAAGCCAGAAACACTTGGTGTTGGGTAAACGTCCACCGCGCAACGCTGTTGTGATGCAGAGCAATGATTACCTAGCCCTTTCACACAACAAGCCGATCCAACAAGCTCACCAAGCGGCGATCAGTGAACACGATGACAACGTGGTGATGTCGGCCATTTTCCTGCAAGATGAAGAGTCTAAACCTGCGTTTGAAACCAAACTCGCGAGCTATGTGGGAATGGAAAGTTGCTTGCTTTCTCAATCTGGCTGGGCGGCCAATATTGGGTTACTTCAAACTGTCTGTCCGCCAGGTACGCCTGTGTATATCGACTTTTTTGCACACATGTCGCTATGGGAAGGCATTCGAGCTGCCGGTGCAATCGCCCATCCATTTATGCATAACAATATGAGTCACTTACGTAAGCAACTAGAACGTCATGGCTCTGGTGTGATTGTCGTCGATTCGATCTACAGCACTATAGGCACCATTGCCCCACTCCGCGACATCTACGAAATGGCGCAAGCGTTTGATTGCGCCGTCATCGTTGATGAATCGCATTCACTGGGCACTCATGGAGAGAATGGTGCTGGCTTAGTGCAAGCTCTTGGGCTCACTAATCAAGTCGACTTTATCACCGTCAGCTTGGCCAAAACCTTTGCTTATCGTGCAGGCGCAATCCTCGGGCCTAAACAGCTCTCAGATACCTTGCCGTTTGTCGCATACCCTGCGATTTTTAGCTCAACTGTGTTGCCGCAAGAAGTGATTCGTTTAGAGAAAACCTTGGCGGTGATTAAAGGTGCAGAAGATAAACGAAAAGCATTATTTGAACGCGCTAAATCGCTCACCACAGGCCTCAAGCGGATTGGCTTTAACATCCGTAGCGAATCTCAAATCGTTGCGTTGGAGTGCGGTAATGAGAGGAATACAGAGCGAGTACGCGATTTCCTTGAAGAACGTGATGTGTTCGGTGCAGTGTTCTGCCGCCCCGCTACGGGCAAGAACAAAAACATCATCCGATTTTCAGTGAATGCCGACATGACACCGCGAGACATTGACCATGTGCTCACGGTTTGTCACGAAGCGTACCATCACCCAGAGTTAGAGTTCGTATAACTCTGTACACACCCATTCTATAAACAACAAACGGCAGGACTGAATGGACGCTATCATGTCGCTAAACAAAAAGAGCCCAGCAATTCGCTGAGCTCTTTCTTGTGTTTGTGTTCGCTGACAAAATGGCCGTACGCTTCAGCCTATGGCATTGACTAAATCCAGTGAGCAATCTTATCGAACAATCGGTTCTTATCTGCCGGTTTGACAATAAAGTCTGACATGCCTGACGATTCCATTTTCTCCAAAGTGACTGGCGAACTGTCACCTGTGTGAGCAATGATTGGCACCGAAGAGTACGCTTTATTGGCACCTCGAATTCGGCGAGAAGCTTCCACACCATCCATGATGGGCATTTCGATATCCATGAGGATCAAGTCGATCTCGTCGCTATCCAAAGCGTCTAATGCTTGTTGGCCATCTTCTTTCTGCACAACATCAAAACCCTGCTTTTCCAGTAACATCGCAGTAAAACGGCGCAAAGATTCATTGTCGTCCACCACCATAATCGTTCGCTTATTCGCAGCCTCTAGCGGTTTTGTAGGCGCAGCTGGCATCACGTAATTGGAATCGAAAAGTAAGCGGTCTATGGTCGCTTTAGTATTAAGCAGCCAAACTTGTGTTTCCACCCAAATCGGCTCGAAAGAAACGTTACGTACACGCTTAATAGGATGATGCTCATACAAATAGATGATTCGCGCTTCAGTGAATGAAAGCAGTGACTCAATCCTCTCTAGGCAACTGGCTCGTAAGTCCAAGCTCTCCATATCAACGAAAATCAGATCGAATTCGAACTGGTATTCCTTATTTTTTAAGGCGGATGCGACATCTAATACGGCGAGTTCAAAGCCCATAAAACGCGATATCTCGGTCATTTTACTGGTCAGAATCTTCTGGTCACTCACCATCAATACGGTCTTCAGCTTAGTGAGCTCACTCTTGATCTCTTTCACTGTATTTGAAGCCAAAGATGGGAACGTCATCGTAAACTGCGTCCATTGTTCCACTTCCGATTGACACTTAATCTCACCACCAAACGAACGCATCACCTTCTTACAAAATGGTAAACCCAGCCCGTAATTACCCGACTGGCCCGTGGTGTAAAAATCTTGGAAAATGCGTCGAATCAACTCGCTTGAGATACCCGCACCGTTATCGGTGACCATGATTTGATTGGTCACTTCATCACTGCACATCGTGACATGAATATGAAAATCTTCTGGGCTGCGATGATGGAATGCGTTCTTGAACAAGTTATACATGACGTACTTCAGCAAGGTATCACTGCCCAAGAAATCAAAATCGCTTTGTACATCCAAAGATATCGCAGATTTATCGGCTGAACGCTTGTAGTTAAAGCTGTCTATTGCATCCTCAACAACCATTTGCGCCGAATGCTTTTTGAACGTTGAGCGAGATACTCGGTTTTCATCGATTGAAGTCAGCAACAGGTCAATCGTCTCGTTACCTGAATGAATAATCTCCATCGCCTCATCACCCACCTCACGCAACTGGATAACGTCTTCATTGCTGAGTGCATATTGCCCTTTATGGTCGCCACTTTTGGGGTTCGGCAAGATAGACTGCATGACATCAATAGAGGTCAACAAGCCACTTAAAGGGTTTCGCATCTCATGAGCAATACCAGCCCCAAAAGATTTCGCCAATGACACCTTGTTCTCGTGTTCCACCTGATTGCGAAAGTAGAACAAGTTACCGAATAAGTAGATAAACAAAAAGATTGGCACATGTGTCCAGTTCATTGTGAGTTCTAAATAGAAGCCCTGTGCTACCCAAGCACAAAACGTCGCAATTCCGATTCCGGCAAAGGTCTGAGCGAACATGACTTTAGTTACGTGCACTAACAAGATATGCAGGAATATGGCCGACATGAAAGACATGACCCAAACGTTGGACCAATTGTTCATCAGCAACATGTAGAAGAAGAAGCACGGTAAGCAGAGGGTTATCGCAACTTGATAATAAGCAGGAAGGTATTTGCGCCAGTCAAATGGGACACGATTACGAAAAATAATGCCGAAGAATAATACAGAACAAGCGAGACGCAGCGATAAGTTTTCATAGGGTTGAGGGAACAAAAACTCCCATACAACGTAATAGATCGGAAAGCCGACAAAGCCCATCCATCCGACGAGAGTAAGGTTTGGTTCTGCGTACTGGTAAACTTTGCGAATAGCGTTCATACGGAATACTTTATTAACTAAGCCCTAACGTTTACAAATTCTATGAATTAATTTTTGTTCTTATATTTTGTCACGGATTATATTACACATCGCCTCCGAGCAATGAGGTTTCAATCAAATATATATCAAGGTTTTTGCTTTTAAACTTGAATTTGGGGCTTATGTTTATGCTTATAAAAACAACAAGGCCTAGTGAATACGAGGCCTCCTAATGGATATGCGATGCTAGTTCAGTAACGAGCCTAACGTATCGGTAAATAGATGTGAGTTATCAAATCGCATTCGTCCGCTTCATGAACAAGATTCACATATTGGAAAAAGCATGGAAAATCCCTTAGTTCCTCTCCGCTTTCAGGTAACCAATTTCGGTACAAGTAATAAACGGTGTCACTGATTAAGTCATGGCTTCCTTCATGAATAGCAACAGCGCATCTTCCGCCAGGAATAACACCAGACTTCACGCCAAAAGTATTTTCCGGCACATTCCCTTGGTGAACTCCGCAAATATCAAAACGAAACTCGTCTTCCACGGTGTCGCCTGGGTCGGAATAAGGTACTCCATAAGTGTGGCTCGTTTTTACGGGAGAGAGCCCTGTCGATTTTCTCCAATCAATAAACTTGGCTGCCGTGTTGTAGACAAGCTTAGGGCTTCCCTTATGTTCAATTAAAGCGACTTGTGTTTCACAAAACTCTACGACTTTTACGTCCATTACCCTGTCTCCAGTTTTCGGTGGGTTAAACTCATACTTTGAATGCCAAGATGGCCAATTGGGCTGTTTTCTAAACTGGGAGGGCGTTTGCCCAAAGTTTCTAGAAAATGCACGAGAAAACCCCTCGAGACTTTCAAAATGCGCTTCAAAGGCAACGTCTGTAACACTGTGTTCTGGCTCAAAAGCTAATCGAAAAGAAGCTCGTTTTAAGCGCGCCAACAGCACATATTGAATGGTGCTAATACCCATGAATGATTTAAAAACACGGTGAAAATGGAATTTAGAGCTCGCTCCAACAGAGCTTAACTCTTCCAAACTCAAAGCTTCATCTAAATGGCCATCGATGAAGTCACATACCTTCCGTATTCTTCGTTCATGGTGCTTCACTACATTCATTTTTCTTGTACCCAGTTAAGAATTCGTAGAAATGATACCCACAGAGAATCGCATTCGCCTGACTGAGATTGCGATATTCGCAGGTAATGTGCTTTTAAAACTATGGATAAGTATATGTTTTTATAAAAACGAATGGAGGCTATGTTGATGTTAAAAGGAAATATCTCACGATGAGAAATTGAAAATAGGCTCTTTAGCCGATACGGAGCTAAAGAGCCTTACTTTTCATAGTTAGCGGTCACAGTCGAGCTGTACTGCTAATTAATGTGCTTGGCCAATAGAATTAAGAGCTAAGTAAGTTCCAGTTTCGCATTAATGCTCACGATTTCTTGCTGCCATTTTTGTTGCAGATCTGGCTTCTGGTGTTTCGCTTTGCGTGACTGGTCTTGTGTTAGTAACTCTTCCAACTCTAATAGCCTTTCCAAAAGCAACTCTTCATCGTTTTGTGCCGTATTTGAGTGGTAATTTTCGCTAAACTTAGATTTGGATAACAACACCGAGCTTGGCGCTGTCTCACTCGCCTCTAAGCTAACGACCTGATTACCGACAGACATGGCCTCATAAACCGCATCTAAGTAAGTCATTTCCACCAGCTGACCATCATTGATATACCAGAATCGATTACATGAACTCTCGATGAGTTCTCGATCATGGCTGACCAACAACAGCCCTCCTTCAAAATGAGTTAAGCAATGCGCTAACTCTTCCTTACCTTCAATATCAAGATGGTTCGTTGGTTCATCCAATAACAAGAAGTGATATTTAGCCAAAGATAGCCCGACAAACAGTAAACGAGAGCGCTCGCCACCGCTTAATTCTGCGATCTTTTGATCGTGTCTTTCATAAGAAAAACCAGCACTGATCAGAGCCATTTTTCTTGCTTCCTGCGACACAGGATAAAACGGGTACAGAGAGTCTATTAATGAGTGCTCATCGTACAACTGGTTCAAGCTTTGGTCGTAATAACCGACTTCGGCTTGCGGATGAAAGTAACCATTACCTTCAAGTTGAGAGGCTTGATAGCTTGCCCATAACACCTTCAACAATGAAGACTTACCTGCGCCGTTCTTACCTAAGATGGCGACTCGGTCACCGCTTTTTATCTGCTGGAACAGAACTTCAAACAAAGGTGCTTGGTCTTTCGCGGCTGCTATTGGCACCGATGCTAATTCAAGTAAGCGGTTAGCTTTCATCGACTCACCAGAGAGACTTAGCGTCCATGGTTCAATCGTATCCAAACGCGTCATAGTCGTTCGCAAACCAGCAGCACGTTTCTCCATACTTTTGGCTTTGCGTGCTAGGCCTTCATTATCGAAATCCCTACCCCAAATAGCTAATCGCTGCGCACTCTTTTCAATGCGGTTAATCTCTTTTTGTTCCACCTCTTGCCTTTCAGCGTCAGCGCGATCTTTTTCTTCTAACGCCTTTCTTGCTTCAGTGCAGGTTTGGCTGAAGTATTGCAGCTTTTTGTCACGTAACACCCAAGTACAGTTAGTCACATGGTCGAGTAGCCTTTGGTCATGCGAAACCATGACAAAGGTGCCTTTCCAATCCATCAGAAATTGCTCTAACCAAAGCAAGGTTGGCAAATCTAAGTGGTTGCTCGGTTCGTCTAACAGTAGAACATCAGGTTCGACAATTAAGGCTCTTGCCACCAAGACTCGCGCGTATTGACCACCACTTAAGGTATCAATTGACTGACCCCAATAGCTTTCGTCAAAACCTAAGTTAGACAAGATGATTTGAGCGCGCCATTGCTCAGAGAGTTGGATCTCAGATGGGAGATTATCGATAACAGCATCAAGCATCGACATGCTCAACAGGCGTTTAGGGAGATGTTGCTCAATAAGCGCGACTTCAGCATAAGAGGCAAAAGACACACTGCCGATATAGTCAGGTAAGTCTTTGTTTAATAGACGTAGTAAGGTGCTTTTCCCACACCCATTGCTGCCAATTAGGCCAATACGGTCACCCTTTTTAATGGTGAAAGAAAGCCCATCAAATAAGCGGCATGATGTTAGATCGTAAGAAATAGATGATGTAGATATTAATGTAGTCATTTGTTTACTCAAGTTTCAAGCGCACGAACGCGCTGTCGTCATTTGCTGACAACAACCAAGTAAACTAGAGTGAAGAAACTCTATAGAAGTTTAGTTTTAAATGCTTCGCTCAAGTTTTGGTTATCGCAGCACGATAGTGTTAAAACTTGAGTTTTGGTCGTACCAAAAAATATGCGCAAAGTTAAATTTACACACTTTCATAAAAATCCTCCTTATTTGTATAGAGTTGAACATTAGCGCTAAAAATAAATCACATTGACCTATGAGTCAAAATATTTAGTCGTATTCGACTTGGCCTCAATTTACCCAAAACTTACTTAAGCTAGGTCACCGTGACTCTGTGCATTTTTCTTGGCGTATCGCCGTAATCAATTACCGCGTAATGCTGCGTTACTCTGTTATCCCAAATAGCCATTGTTCCCTTGTCCCATTTGAAACGAACTTGAAACTCAGGGCGTCTCGCAATTTCGAACAGTTGGTTAAGTAAAACATCACTCTCTTGTCGGTCGAGCTCATTGATATAACGAGTAAACTGTTCATTGATATAGAGCGTCTCTTTACCCGTTTCAGGGTGAACTTGAACAACCGAGTGAATCACTGGTGGATTTTCTTGAGCCGTTTTGATTAACGACTTATGCCAATCCAGCTCAATCTGATCCGACTCTATACCTTCAAAAGCCACCAGCGAATGCGTCGCCGATAAGCCTCTCAGCTTTGCTTTCATGTCTTCGTCTAATGAATCAAATACAGCAGTCATCGAACACCAAATCGTGTCTCCTCCCACATTTGGGACATGCTGAGCATGCAACAGAGAAGCTTTCGACGGCAATTCGCGCCATGTTAGATCCGTATGCCAATAACTTTCCATCGGAGCATTGCCACGCGTTGTTTCTATCACGCTCACCTGAGGTACATGCTCGACGCGAGGAAAAAAACGGATGCGCTGGTTCAAGCTTTCCAAATCGCTCTGCAATCATCAAATGCTGTTCTGACGAAAGGGTTTGCTCATCAAGAAAAATCACTTGATGGGTTAGAAGCGCCTGATAAACCTCATCAAGTTCAGTCGCACTGCATGTCGCGAGATTGACTCCATGAATACGAGCACCGATGTGAGGGGTAATGGGTTCGATTTTCAACATAAATTCGCTTATTGATGATGTGACATTTCAGAGTCAATTTAGATACTGACTATTAAACCGGACAATGGCGGTTTTTCTTTCAATCCTACTCAACATAAAATGGCTTTACTTGGAAAACAAAAAAAGAGCCCCTAAACTGGCGCTCTTTTCGTTTTTTGATACTTCCTGTATCCGTAGACAAGTCCAATCTGTAGTACCTTCACCGAAAGCCAGATCATCGATATCTCCAGTTGTGTATCAACTTAAATCTAGCACACAATCTTCAAGCTTTTCTGAGATACAACCGAGATAATGAACTTAGTGCCACTCCATCTCACCGCTTAACACTTTGGCACCCAGCTCTAGGTCGCCTTCCGTTGCCTTAAATTGTGGGTATGCTCTCTTAATGTAATCACTGATATCAACAGACGTTGGATTGCTTGTGCTTGCTAACGCCTTTTCAATATCAGCCACGTAATCCAATGTAAATTGAACGCCATTAGTACCCGTTGGCATTTCACCTAAGTAGTGACCCGGAATGACAACTTCAGGCTCAAGTTCTTTCATACGCTCTAATGATTGTGACCACTGGCTACGAATCTCTTTCGATGCAGTATCTGCCATCCATACATGCACACCGCTATAAACCGACACACCACCAAACACGGTCTTTTCCGATGGAACCCACAGATAAGCTTGGTGTGTATTGATTTCTCTCACTTCGATAGTTTCACCTTCTATGCTCAGTGTGGTGTCGTTAAGCACGGTTGGAACAATGACTGTAGACGGTGCGTTGCCTTCTAAGATTGGGCCCCAGTATTCGAGCTTTGCATCTTTAGTGCGTTTGATATGTGCAACAACCGCTTCACTAGCTACGATCTCGACGTTTGGAAACGCCGCCACAATCGGTTCTAAGCCAAAGTAGAAATCTGGGTCGCCGCTGCTGATGTAAACCATCGACAACTCTTTACCTGTGGCTTTGATTTGCTCCACCAGCTTTTGCCCATCT
Source organism: Vibrio lentus (assembly GCF_030409755.1). NCBI lineage: Bacteria > Pseudomonadati > Pseudomonadota > Gammaproteobacteria > Vibrionales > Vibrionaceae > Vibrio > Vibrio lentus. Next base: position 905,213 of record NZ_JAUFQE010000002.1, on the reverse strand, counting down.
GCGACGCTAAATTGTGCATCAAACAGAATCACTTCTTTCTCTCCCGAAACCAGCACAGAGCTTGCGGGGAATATTGCATTTTCACCCGGATTGTAATGAGTGATGTTTAGTTCAGCAGCAGAGACAACACTCGATGCTGCCAACATTGCTCCTAGGCTCATCGTTCCTAAAAGCGCGGTTCTCGATAGAAGGATTTTAGATAACTTTTTCATAGCTTGATTCCGTTATTTCGAGCTGAACGCCTGCCAACTCATTGAGTGTGCAAACATCTTATTTGATTGGATTTAGATGAAATAGACATCAAATTAACTTTCACTGTTGCGATTTTCGGACATATACTGATTTTCTTGTAGCTATTAGATTCAAAAATCACTGGGTAATTAGAACAATGGATAAACTCGAGGCAATGAACGTCTTTGTCACCATCGTTGAGCGTGGCAGTTTGAGTGCAGCAGCAGAGCATCTTGATCTATCTCGAACCAAAGTCACGCGCTATTTGGGGGAACTCGAAAGCTGGATGGACACACGCTTGCTTCATAGAACCACTCGAAGCTTGAGCTTAACCAGTGCAGGGAAAGAAACACTAGAAGTCGCAAGAGAACTGCTTGCCCTTGAAGCATCGTTAGCGGGTATTCGAAACCAAAGCCGCGAACACTTAAAAGGTCAACTGCGTATTACCGCAAGCTACTCTATTGTCGATAGCTTCTTGATGGACGTGATCGGTAGCTTCATCGATAAATGGCCAGAGGTCTCAATTGATATCGTTTCTACTGATCAAACAGTCAATCTTGTTGAATCACGCATCGATTTGGCAATTCGCATTACCAACGAACTAACACCGAATATTGTCGCGAAGCAGCTAGGTGAATGTCGCTCGGTGATTTGCGCATCTCCTCAATATCTAAAGGAGAAAGGCACGCCATCAAACGCACAAGATTTAGCGCACCACAACTGTCTGTCATTCAGTTACTTCGGCAAAACCGCGTGGACGTTTAACGGTCCTAATGGACTCGAATCTGTTCCAATTAAAGGAAATATCAGTGCCAACACCTCTGAGGTATTGTTGTCTGCCACACTTAAAGGCAATGGGATCAGCATATTACCCTTCCCTTCCGTCGAAGGCTTGATACAAGATGGTCTGTTAGTGTCATTACTTCCTGAGTGGCAACCTAAAACACTCGGAGTACACGCTGTTTACGGAACTCGAAAGCAAGTCACTCCGCTGTTAAGAGCCTTTATCGATCATTTATCTAGCGAGATGGAGCAATCAACAAGCTGGTAGACAAGCTCTCTCATTAACGATGCTGATGTGGAATAAGTATTATTAATTTTACTTATGCAGAGCTAAATTCTATCTTGGCTGCATGATCCAACACCATAAACAAACGCGATTACGCAGGGAAAAAGACGATGACCGCCATTACCGATTTAAACATTCTGCTAAAGTCCATGTCACCAGAGCTCATTGAAGGTGATTACGTTTTTTGTACTGTAGACGGGGGATTAGCAGATTATGTTCAACTCGAACCAATCGCGACCTTTCGTGAAAAAGAAGGCTTAACCTTGGTGCTCACTGAGGATACCGCACGCCAAGCTCAACTCGATTTCGATGGTGTATTTAGCCTGATCACTTTGTCGGTACACTCCAGTCTTGAAGCAGTTGGATTAACAGCGGCCTTTGCTACCAAGCTAGGCTCATACGGCATTAGCGCCAACGTGATTGCTGGTTATTACCATGACCATATCTTCGTTCAAAAAGACAAAGCTGAAGCCGCAATGAGTGCACTTAGAGAGTTTTCAGAAGCGAGCTAACAAAAGTGCGTTCTTCAGACACAAAAAAAGCGACGTATTCTACGTCGCTTTGGCTTATTGCTTACCGATTACTCACTGATCAGGCATCAGCGAATGAAACAGTTAAGCAAGCTTAAAAGTCGCCACTTTGTCGCTTAAACCAGCGGCTTGGCTTTTAAGTTCGTTCGACTCAGTTAAGCTGTCCTGCGCGCCCACAACTAAGTGGTCAGTGACATCTTTAATGGTCGTAATGTTTTGGGTAATTTCACCCGTCACGTGCGTTTGCTCTTCAGCGGCAGTCGCGATTTGAGTCGCCATATCGCTGATCAAAGCAACTGCAGTATTGATCTCTTCAAGCGCGTGCGAAGCTCTGTCTGCATCTTCTACTGAATGTATTGCCAGTTTAGAGCTGCTCTCCATCAACTCAACGGCTTGGGTCGTTGTACGCTGCAGAATATCAATCGTTGATTTGATCTCTTCCGTCGAAGAGTGAGTGCGCTGAGAAAGCACACGTACTTCATCTGCTACCACAGCAAAACCACGACCTTGTTCACCGGCACGAGCCGCTTCAATCGCGGCATTTAAAGCAAGTAAGTTGGTTTGCTCTGCAATGCCTTGGATTGTCGCTAATACTGTTGAGATCTCTTGAGCGTGCTTGTTTAGTTCGCTGATCACGTTACCCGCTTCATTCACTTCATTGGCCAAGTTATTAATTGAGCCTTTAGTGTCGACAACCAGAGCATGACCGCTGTTAGTGCTTGTCGCTGAGTCTTGTGCAGCTTTCGCGGTTTGTTCGGCATGCGATGCAATCTCTTGAGTTGCACAAGCCATTTCCGTTACCGCTGTCGCCACCATAGTGATTTCTTGTTGCTGGTGGTTTAGCTCATCCACAGAACGATTTGCACGCTGAGCACTTTGCTCCGACTGGCTATTTAGCTGTTCTGATTGCCCACGAATATGGCCAATCAATTGCTGTAAACTACTCACAAAGGTATTGAAGTTATGAGCCAGCTCACCGACTTCATCTTGGTTTTCAACATGAATTCGTTGAGTTAAATCACCGCTACCATTGGCAATTTGTGCCAAGGCTTGAGATACATGATTAAGCGGACGGAATAGAATCGTACACAGAAGATTGAACAATATGGTACATACGATCACAACCAACAGTGTCACCAACACTTGACCGATCACCGCATCAAATAACGGTGCAACCAACGAATCATGATTAACCACGCTGATGGTAATCAGGTTTGTTCCATCGATCGCACGCGCATACAGAACATAGTCGCTGCCGTTTAAATCTATCGAAGTGTCTTTCCCGCTTACCAAAGCCTTTTGTACATCAGAAAAATCCAACCCAAGTGAACTGATATTCTTGTTCAATAGCTTAGTGTCGGCGTGCGTGTAAACCGTTCCCTTATTCGTCGCGATGAACATGTAACCTTCACCCGGAAGAATCACTTTTTCAAGACTGTTTAGAATGTCGGTAATTTCAACATCCGCCCCCAACACAACCTGCTGACCATGCAATTGCATTGCGGTGCCCAGCGACACAACGTTAGCACCCGTTGCCGCAGCAACCGTTGGGTTGTCCATGAACACTTTACTTGGGTTTGCTACCGCGTTGGTGTACCAACCCCATACGCGTGGATCATCATTGCCCGGTGGCAACACAACACCATTCGCATTCTTTTGTGAACCATCAGGGAATGCCAGGAAGACATTATCAAAAGAGGCAGAATCACGGACCTGTTTTAGGTGAGTTACCAAGCTTTCTTGTTTGGACTCTTTCGACAGAGAAGTGAGCGCACGCTCTTTGGATAAGATCCAATCTGACACGTATTGGTTGTAAGAAGCGGATGCCCCTTCCAAACGTTGTTCAACTTCAGTATCCAATCGTTGCAATGATGCACGAAATGAAAGTGCTTCGACCAGAATCCCCCCCAGGATGATGGCCATACTGGCAGAGATCGCCAGCTTATTCTTAAGCGAGAGTTTCTTTAACATAGAAAACCTATAATTTTTGTATAAATAACCGTGGGTAACAGAACCGTTCCCATGCGGTAGCAAGCCAATATATTTTACACATTAAAATAAATAATAGAACGGGCTAACTTATTGTATTATCGATATATGTGAACCAAAAACCAGATCCAGATCAACTCACAATAACGAACGATATACGCTAAGGTTCAATACCAATAAGGGGGAATTTACGTGCCATGCCTCTCACTTCATTTATCATCAACCAAAATAGCGCTCACGTTATCAATGCATTAATCTTATACCTCGCTATGTACTCAGAGTTTTCCCATGTCCCGAAGCCAACGTCTCTTTGACCTGCTCCAACTATTACGTTGCCATAAATACCCAGTTACTGCCGACTACTTGGCTAGCGAGCTCAATGTAAGTACTCGCACCATTTATCGCGATATCATGACACTGCAAGCGCAAGGTGCTGAAATTGATGGTGAAGCAGGAGTGGGTTATCAGTTGAAACCCACCTTCACTCTCCCTCCGATGATGTTTTCAATGGGAGAATTGGAAGCATTAAGGCTTGGTGCTGAATGGATAGCCAAGCAAGCCAATGGTGAATTCAGTGAATCGGCTAGAAATGCCATTGCCAAGATTTCTGCGGTGTTACCTGCCAACCATCAAGCCAAACGCAGTGAAGATATTGTGCGTGTTGCTTCAATCATCGAAGTCGCAGAGTTATCCATCGAACTGTCAGATATCAAGTTAGCGATTAAGCAACAAAACAAAGCTGAGATTCATTACACAGACGCCAAAGCCAAGGTTAGCTCTAGAGTCGTTTGGCCAATGTTGATTGGCTTATTCGAGCAGCACTATGTTTTGGTTGCTTGGTGTGAAGTACGAAGTGCGTATCGTAACTTCAGGCTCGACAGGATTGCCGAATGGACAATACTTGAGGAAAAGTACCAGCGTACGCGCCATGACTTGATCAAAGATTGGCAGAACATAGAAGGCATTGCAGATAAAGTGATTCGCTACTGACAAAAACTGTCACAGGGTTTCGATACATTGCTGTGTTCCCAAATCGGGTTCAACACAAAAGCCAAGTTGACTGAAACCAACACGGCAAATCCAATTGAACAGTTCAGGAGCTATTATGTTTACCATTGATTCATTTGTTCTTTATGTCACAGACATTCATCGCAGCATGGACTTTTATGCCAAAGCATTTGATTGCGAGCCAAAGCTTCTATCACCGACCTTTGCTGTTCTAGACTTTGCAGACAACGTTAAAATCACACTCAAGCAGGCTGACGTTCTAACACCAGCAAGTAACATCAAGGGTGGCGGTACTGAGCTCTCTATGCCTGTTGCTGATAAAGAGACACTGGAAAACCTCTATAAAGCATGGAAAGAGAAAGGCATTGAGTTTGAGCAAGCGCCAGAAGAATCCGTTTACGGCATCAACTTCCTTGCTGTTGATCCAGACGGACACCGTATCCGCGTCTTTGCTTAAACGAATAAGAGCAAGCTGCACTTAGCCGCTTGCTCATCTCATCTCATCTCATCTCATCTCATCTCATAAAAAAGCTTATTAGCCGAAATCTAACGTCAGCAATAATCGTGTCTCGTCAGATGAAGTAACGGGAGAGCGGTGCACAAGACCCGCATTTTCATTGCCACTCCAACTCTCTCCTTTCAGCAACGCCACATCACCACTCACCATTTGTTGAATATCAGATTCATGAGTGTATAAGCCTGAAGCAAAATCGGGCTGTCCGTTGGCTCCTCGCCCTAGCTTCGATCGGTCGACCGCATAGTTTGGCAACCATTGAGTCGCGACACCATGATAAGTCGTCACTAAGCGGCAAGGTACTTGGTCAAAATGGAAACGAGGACACATCGCCTTATTCAGAACAGCGAGACGCAGCCCTACTTCTTCAAGCTTGAACAAGCAACAGAACATATCCACCAACTCTGCCATGTTTTCTAATAGCGCTTTAGAAGCCGTTCCGTCAGTCGCAAACTCTAATTTCTCTAAAGCGTTGTCGGGTGACACGCTAACAGACTTACTAAAGTTTGGATTCGACGCGATAAACTCATCAATGGCACTTGTTAAGTCAGCATCAAACTTACGCTGCCAAATCACGATGTTGATATCGCTTTGATAGATGTCCGCCAGTACCGTGGGCTGCTCCGAAGCACTAACGCATGCCTTGTGACTCGCCTGATCTTTGATACTAACAGCCGAACTAATATTAAGTGGCTGGTTACTATTGGTTGCCAAAGGCTTGGTTAACACGGCATTTATTACGTCATCTCCTTGAGACATGCTTATCACTTGCCTCTTACCGCTACCATCATGATTTACAGAAAGAACCACCAAGATATGTTATAACATAACGTCAGAGGGTGAGAAATAACAACCTTAATATATATTCAAGCTTACGACATTAAGAAACATGTGGAGTATAATTCTATTAACATAGAACATAATTAGATTTCAATTGGTAATAATTATAAATGAGACTTTTCATTTTATATCATCTTATTAAAGTTAAAAAATGTACAAATATAATAAATATCGAACAAAACACACTCATAAAAAAGGCCAAATAAAACAGTGTTTTATTTGGCCTTTTTTAGCGTAGAATAATAGGTAACTATAAAAATCGTGCCAACGGTACCCTAGTATTAAAGCCATTTAATGAAAACCACCGACCTTAATCTCATTCCCGTATTTGTCGCTATATTTGAAGAAAAAAATTTATCACGAGCAGCAAAGCGCTTAGAAATAACTCAACCTGCCGTAAGTAAAGCGCTGTCAAGATTAAGAGATGTGTACGAAGATACTTTATTCAACCGAACCCGATCGGGGGTTGAACCAACGAGTTATGCGTCGGCTCTTTACCCAGACATGTCCGCCATCATTAACAACTTCAATGCAACGTTATCGTCAGCAAACAACTCATTCGATCCTGCTAGCTCGGTTCGCTCATTTTCAATCGCCTGTATGCATGCCACTGACTTTTTTCTTTTGCCTGAATTATTTGCAAAAATTCAAAAACTCTCACCAGGTATTTCCCTAGTTGTGCACCCTCTTACATCTTCCGACTATGAAAACGATCTAAGCTTAGGCAACTATGATTTAATCATAGGTTTACGTCCCATAGGGAATACAACCTTAAGGCATAAAACAATTCTTACTGACCAAATGAAGGCATGTTGTAGAACTGACCATCCAAGAATTGAAAGAAATATTATTTCCAAAGAACAATTTTATGCCGAAACCCACGTTGCGGTTACACGAGAGACGAATAGAGAGCACGTATTGTCGAACAACGATATGATGGCGCTTAAAGCTCGAAAAATCGTTTATAACGCTTCTAGTTTTTTTGAAACATTCCCCTTAATCGAACAAACAGACTGTATTGCTCTTTTACCATCCTTCATGGAAAGTACTTGTCGGGATAAGTTCTCAATTAAAATATTTGATCTACCTTTTGAATTCAGCGACATAAACATATCGATGTATTGGCATCCACGAAAAACTGTCGACTCAGCTCACAAGTGGCTTCGCAACCAAATATATGCAACAGCAAACAAATGATATTAGTACACGACTCTTTTCAAATAAGGGCTAAACAGAGGAGCTTAATGAACAAATACTACCCAATTAAAATTTAGTATCAATTTGCTCTAAAAACATGAAAACTATTATTTAATATATAACCAAATTTCATATTTCAACTCGTCATAATCTTTCCGTTTTAATGAACTAACTTCACAAATCAGGATATTATGATGAGAAAAACTGATATTAACCCGCTGAAGCTTTGTGCTTTATCTGCAGCGATCCTAGTTGGTATAACTGGTTGTAACGACAGCGACAGTGATTCAAGTACAACGCCAATTGACGTAACTAACCCTATTGATGTAACTAACCCTATAACTACAACACAAGGTACGTTTGTCGATGCCGCTGTAGATGGTCTTTACTATACCGACAGCGAAAATAACTCTGGCTTCACTGAAAATGGCGGTCAATATACTGCATCATCAAATAGCGCGGTAACTTTTTATCTTGGTGGTGAAGGCGGGCTCAAAGTTGGTGCGGCATCTAACCGTGATGTCTTGAGCCCCTTTGAAGCGACAGGTACATACGAAAGAGCCGTCAACCTCGCTATTCTTCTTCAATCTGTCAATGTTGGTGGAACCGACGCAAACATCGTATTACCGGAAACGCTCTCGACTAACATTGACGACACAACCAGCAGTGCACTACATAAAATCAACCTAGACGACCAAGACACGGTTATCACTTTCCTAGATGATCATATGGGGATGAATCAAGCTGACATTGTAAGCGAGGATGATGCAATCGCTCACATGAACGATTCTTTAGGCAAATATGAGCGAGGCGAAGACTCATCTGTTCCAATGTTTCAGCGTGGTAGCGGTAACATCATTCGTGAAGTTAGCGTCAGTCAATATAAACTGACTGGTTTTAACGATGATAATTCTGCGAATGAAAAGGAATTTTATGTTCATGCAGACAAAACCACCGACGAAGACACGTTTAATCTAGTTCGTAGCTCTGCTCGCTGGGATTACAAACTCTCTGACAACGCTATTGTTTTCCTAGAGGGTAACAACGACTCAGGTTTTAGCTCTACTTGGGCTGGGCAATACTTATCTTGTGTTGCATTAGAGGGTGACTTCACCGTTACTGACGATAATCAAACCAAATGTAATGATCAACCAGCTACAACGCTCGCGCAATTTAATCTTAGCACCCCATTCTCGTACAAGTTTAACAACCCAAACGAAAGTGAACCCGAAGAAAGCTATAGTTATGACGATGAAGATATAAAAAACCACATGCCTTATGTTTTCGCTACTTCACAATCCGAATTGAACACCATGGTTGAGAGTGAACTTTACGATGACGCAAGCGCAGAAGACGTTTACAAGTGGCAATATAACATTTACTCACAGTCTTATGATGCTACAACGCAAGTACTTACGGTTTTGGATAAAAAGTTCAGCCTTGGTGACCAAGCAGATAAATCTGCGTCAAATGCTAGTGCCAGCGAATCTACTCGCTTCATTTACCAGATTGACGCTCAAGAAACCGACCGCTACGTCGACTTTGTAGGTACATGGGAACACTTAGAAACTTGTAACAACGGGGAACAAGCACGTTCTGAGTATGTATTTGGTGAAAAGGACATCACTATATCTGGCCAAGAGTGTTCAGGTTCCACGCCAGTGGAGTTGGATGATGAGGGGCCTTATTCTTATGCCGATTTTTCTAACCTAGACTACTGGTGGTTTAACCAAACGGAACGAGCTTCAAAAGCAACGCTTGCCGAGTTAAATACAACTGTTCGCTTCTGTGACTCTGACGGATACGAAATGGGCAATGAATGTCCAAACGGAAAAGAGTACTTCGTCAAATGGTCATACATGCCAGCAGGCAAAGACTGGGATCAAGGTGTTTTAACTCGTCGTAAAATGCAACCAGATGGCACTTCGAATAACGTGTCCACATACCAAAAAATAAACTAACCTAATACTTGTGGGGCCGTATAGGTCTCACAAGCACAACTCCTGATTGCTACCTTAGTTTCTCATTCAACTAACTGTTCCCTTTGTAACACTAAACACTCTGCTTCTTGCGCTTGCTTCCAACAATTGACTGTTTCCTAGTGGGTTACGGTAATTCTTTAGATACTGACCTAAGCTTCTAAATACCCTTACCAAAGATACTCATCTATCTGGTGACCACTTATGAAAAAACTAATACCTACGCTCGGTCTGTTTTGTACCCTCATTTCTGCGCCATCTTTTGCAGAAACGGGCTACACGTTAGATCCAAAGTTATCGAACGTTACATTCGCAACCATTAAGAAGCAGTTTGTTGTGGAGCCCGCGTCTATAAAACCTCTATCTGGTGGGCTTACTGAAGACGGTCAATTTTCGATATTGTTAGACTTAAAGACCGTCAGTACTGGAGTATCCATTCGTGACCAGCGACTTAATGAACTCTACTTTGAATCGATGACTTTCCCTGAAGTGAAGATCTCCGGAAAGGTTGACCCTGCGATGCTATCTGGCGACCCGAAAATTACGACCATCGCTGCCGAAGTTACCTTACACGGCACCACCAAAACCATTGACTTCCAAGTGATGGTCGTTCCGTCTGAAGGTTTTATCATGGTCAATTCAACCTCAACCATCATCGTTGATGGCGCTGATTTTGGGATATCGACGGAAAACCTAAACAAGCTTTCAGCAACCGTCGGCGGGCTAGCCATTTCCGATAAAGTTCCACTAAGCTTCAATCTACTCTTCGACAAGTAATGGTTTAATACCGTTTCTTACTGACTCCCTCTAAGCTCTCGCTATCCTATTAACGCGAGAGCTTAAGCGGTGAAGGTCCTGTAATTCTTAATGCCTATAAAGTCCCAAACAGAACCAGAACAAGGTTCAACAAAACCTAATTGCTCGGAACCAACAACCAAATAGGTCATACTAGAGCCCTCATAGAAAAAGCCCATAGCAGCCAAAACCGCATGAACTCTATTAACCTCAGTAAACCTTTCACCCTAATCAATGGCCAAGTGATTAAGAATCGCCTATTTAAATCAGCGATGAGCGAACAACTTGGCGACAAACACCACAACCCGACAGTCGGTCTAGTTAACCTCTATCAACGCTGGGCGAACGGTGGGATTGGTTTGTCGATGACCGGTAACGTAATGGTTGATAGGAATGCGCTCGGCGAACCGAAAAACGTCGTTTTGGATGAGCAAAGTGATTTAACCGTTTTCCGCCAATGGGCTAACACTGGAAAACAAAACGGCTCTCAAATATGGATGCAGCTTAACCACCCAGGCAAGCAGATCCCTAAGTTCTTGTGCAATGAACCCGTCGCTCCCTCTGCGATATCATTAGGCCGTGGATTAGAGAAAGGCTTCAACACCCCAAGAGCTCTCAGTGAGAGCGAGATCCATGACGTTATTAATAAGTTTATTGTGAGCGCTAAACTCGCCAAACAAGCTGGCTTTACTGGCGTACAAATCCATGGTGCTCACGGTTACCTTGTCAGTCAATTTCTGTCGGAAAGACACAACCAACGCGACGATAAATGGGGTGGTTCATTGGAAAACAGACTTCGATTCGTACTCGAAGTCTATCGTGGTATCCGAAAAGAAGTGGGCGATGATTTCCCTGTTGGTATCAAGCTTAACAGTGCCGACTTCATGAAAGGTGGCTTCACGCAAGAAGAGTCAATGCAGGTTGTAAAAGCGTTGAGTGAAGACGGAATCGACTTAATCGAAATATCAGGCGGGACTTACGAAAGCCCGTCAATGATGGGTTCTAAGAACAAAAATGAACCGATAAAAGCAAGCACACTCGAACGTGAAGCCTACTTTATGGATTACATGGTTAAAGCGAGGAAACTGGTCAGCACGCCTCTCGTGGTCACTGGTGGCTTTCGAACCGCACAGGCAATGAATGACGCGTTAAATACATCCGCCACTGACTTTATCGGCATAGCTCGAACCATGGCGGTTGATCCTAACTTCCCAAATAAGTTAATTGAAAACCCAGAATACGGAATGCCACTAAACGTCCCTACTACAGGAAAGCCTTCATTAGATAGAATCGCGATGGTTGGATTAGTTTGGTACGAACATCAAATGTGGCGAATGGCCGCAGGAAAAAACACCGATCCTAGATTAAGTGCTCTTGGCGTCGTAGTTAAAACGATCTTAAGCGCAGGTTGGCACGCCTTCAAGAAACGCAGAGCGTAACGTGTTTAGCGTATTTAACGTATTTAACGTATTTATTCTCCTGAATTGAAGCCCTTACACTCCAAAAGATGTCGTTGATGTCACATGTCGTTACACAGCATGAAGCCTTAAGGCTTTACATCTTGGGCGAGGTAAACAACAATCTCTGAGAATAAATCCATAACATAATGTATTTAGAAATTATGAGTAATACAGAAAACAAAAAATCGAGCCCTCTTTTTGAAGTCGTGTTTAACGTCTTTCTTCCTTCATTCATCCTAATGAAGTTCAGTGGAGAGGAGCATCTCGGAACTGGCTTAGCATTGCTTGTCGCACTTGCCTTCCCTATTGCTTACGGTGGTATGGAACTCATCCGCAACAAGAAGTTTAACTTCATCGCGGCGCTGGGCTTTGTGAGTGTGTTATTAACGGGCGGCATTGGTTTCTTTGAACTCGATACTCGTTGGTTGGCACTCAAAGAAGCATTAATCCCAGGCTTAATTGGTTTAGCGGTACTTGGCTCTACGTTTACTCGCTACCCATTTATCCAAAAAGTTATCTTCACTCCGGCACTATTAAATATCTCTCTGATTGAAGAGCGTTTGAGACAGTTTGGCAACCAAGCTAAGTTTGATCGTTGCCTCATGACATCAAATTACCTATTCGCAAGTACGTTCGCCTTCTCTTCTGCGATGAACTACTTTCTAGCGACTTGGATTGTCACCAGCCCAGCAGGCACAGTCGCCTTCAATGAAGAACTTGGTAAGCTGACACTTTACAGCTACCCAGCAATCGCTATCCCAAGCCTTCTGATGATGTTAGGTATTTTCTACTACATCTGGCGCCAAGTGCGCGACATGACATCATTAGAAACGGAACAGATCTTCATTACTAAGTAGCTCTTACCGAACGATCTTAGAAAAACACCAAAAGCTCAGCACACTTGCTGAGCTTTTTCGTTTTACTCTCTCGTTGGTCGCTCGATGGAATTTCATCTTTGGTTGATCAAATGAATCAAATTTATAATTCGAGGCCAGTTTTCTTAGATTAGGTCAAGTAACTCGCTCTAAATCCATAATAATCAACGAATTTCATTGATTGAACCGACAGATGCTTTTATAGTCGATTTTGTTGGTTACTTTACAAAGCCCTACCCAATCACTGACATTATCTCAATTGCTATTGATAAGATCGTATCAGCTAGGTGCTAAAGGTAGACGCCAGCCGTACTCAATAAGGAATATAGATTATGAACAAATCTCAATTAGTTGAACACATCGCGACTTCTGCAGACATCTCAAAAGACCAAGCGGGCACAGCGCTAAATGCACTCGTTGAAGGCATTTCTACGACTCTTGCTAACGGCGATGATGTGTCTATCCTTGGATTTGGCAGTTTTAAAGTGAACGCCCGCGCAGCACGCACTGGTCGTAACCCACGAACTGGAGAAGAAATTCAAATTTCAGCGTCAAAAACGCCAACCTTTAAAGCAGGTAAAGCTTTAAAAGAGGCATGCAACCTTTAATACCGCAATACAACAAGGAAAGTTACGATGACTACGCCAAAAGAAAAAGCGAAAACCAGTCGCAGTAAAAAAGCTGGCAAGTCTACTAAAGCACAAGCCGAAACGCCTAAAACTCGTCAACGTATTGAAGAGCTAATGGAACAGCGTGAATTGGCCAAACTGTTAGAGTTATAGATTGTTATCGTTCAAATGCCACTGCAGCTCTGTAGTGGCATTATTTATATAAGGACCAGCGCCTACAACAAATACCCCCTCTCCCATAATAACCCCTTCACGATTAATAGAGACAAACGCACAAGTTCTGAACACTAAGTAACTGATTCAGTTACATTGTTATACATACCCATACATACCCACATGACACTTTTCATTATCATCATTTCCCTTGTTGTTTATGAGAATAAAGGAAGTAATCGCGACACTGATGTGTTCGTGCAGTGCTTCTTTGTTGAGGTGATTATGAATGTAGTTCGCATGGGAATTGAAGCTAATGTCCATAAGAATAAAGGAAAGTACAAGGCGATAGTTAAGTTCGCTGTTCGTGCACTGTTTTATTATTCAGATACTAAAAAAATGAATGAGAACTTCAGCTCTGTCGAGAGAAAACTCTTGTTCAAAAAGCAGCCAAATTTCCTCTCTAAGTTTGTCACCCCTTACTTGTGTACTGACTTCAGTAAAAAAGAAAAAATAGAAATACTATCAAAGCATTATGATTGGTTTGAAGACAATTTCACGACACAAGCGCGCCATCAAATTTATAACGAGAGACTTAACCTTTTAGAGCTTGAGATCGACGAACAAACCTACTTGCTAAACCTAAGCTTTGAAAGAAATGCGAGAAAAGAAGGCGAACTCACCCTCTCCCTTACTGATTCCATGTTGAACAAAATGTACACCATCTCATTCTCCGTTTTTAACAATGATATCTACATTGGCGGTGTGCAAGGCGGAGCAAATGACAATGGCTTCAGTCGCACATTTACAAAGGCATTTTATGGTTTAAGACCCAAATCTTTCATGGTAGAAACCCTTCGATTAATGGCGACTAGCCTGGGAATTAATCACATTTATGCGGTCAACGAAACAGGACATGTCTCAAACTCATTACGCTATGGTAAGAAAGGGAAAGCGATAAGCCTCAAGTATAATTGCTTGTGGGAAGAGCACGACGGACAGCTACATGACAAATGTTTTTACGCTTTGCCTATCCAGTCAACAAGGAAAGACCTAGAGCCTCTTAAACGTCAGAAACGAAAACTATATCGTGAGCGCTATGCTTGGTTAGATCAGTATGAGCAAGACCTGCATAACGTAATCAGTCAGCACACCCACGGTACTGACATGACACCAATTCAACTAGCAAAAGCTAGCTGATTTAATTTTGTTGAATAGAACACTAGGCCTCGCAATCGCGGGGCCTTTGAGTTTCACTCATACGAGTCAATAAAGGCTTGAAGTGCTTGTTGGTCGATAATTTCCAACCCTTGTTGCCCTTTCTTGATGAAGCCTTTATCGAGTAAGTCTTTGACTGCTCTGCGATATACTCTGCTCGATGTACCGAAACGTTCGGCCTCTTGATTCACTTTATCGAAGCCGCCTAACACGGTATTGGTGTGGCTTTGCACCAACAAATCGTAGGCAATGTTGTAGGTAATCGAGTGTAAAAGGCGATTGGTGTAAATGCTCATCGAGTCTTGGTAATCTTCGGCCAGTGCTGAGGCAAAAAAGAACATCATCTCCGGCTTATCGTGCAGTGCTTCTGATAGTTTCTGGATACAAACAACATCAACTTGCATGTGTTCATCTGCGACGACATTCCATTGGCAAGGCGTTTGAGTGAAGAACTCCATCTCGCCAAAGATATGATAGTCGCAATTCACTTCCCCCAGTTGAAAGCGTCGCCCATTAGCCGCAGAGATACTCATAGAAACTCGCCCTGCCGGTACAACATAGAGATACTGAAGCTGCTCTCCTTGACGCAAAATTTCGTCATTCTTATCAAAATAACGCGAACTCACTTGGTGTTGGTAGATGAGAGCTTTAAACTCAGAACTTTTCTGTTCTAGGTAGTTTTTAAAACGTCCGCTTGAGTATGGTTCGATCTTCATACTAACTGTCTCTCATTGCATGAACTGCTGTTGATGTTATTGCGATTGTAGCGGCTTAAACCAATGGAGAGAACAATAAAAAAGCGACGGTCTCCCATCGCTTTTATCTTCAGTTTATTGCTGCTCTTACTGAGCGATTAACGCTTCCAACGCCGCTAATGATGCAAGTCGTTCACCTTCCATCATCACTTTTTCTTCATCGACATACTGTCCAACACCGTCTTTTACATCTTGTTCGTACAAAACCACATTGTTCAGGATGGAGGCGACGTTAACTCCTCTCAAGCGCCCAACCGTAAACAGTGCCGATGTTTCCATGTCTGCCCCCAAAATGCCTTTACCATTCCAGTACTGACAGATCGCCTGTTCGTCATCGGTATAAAAGCTGTCGTGTGAGCGCACCGTTCCTAAATAGTAAGGTGTTGATTGCTCCTGCAAGAACCCATCTAGCTCTTTGAGCAGGGAGAAGCTTGCATAAGCGGGATACGACGGTTTAACGTAAGCCGCAGAACCTCCCTCATCACGAACTGCACCTTCTGCAACAATCAACTCACCAAGTCCAATATGGGACTGCATCGCGCCCGCAGAGCCGACTCTTACGATATGAGTGACACCACAAAACTTAAGCTCTTCGACCGCAATGATCATTGAAGGCGCGCCGATCCCGGTACTACAAACCGATATCGCTTTGCCTTGATAGGCGCCCGTTAAAATTCGATATTCACGGTTTTCGGCGACTAGCTCGGCGTGCTCAAGCATACTTGCGATACGGTTTGCTCTATCAGGCTCGCCACAAACAATGACCAACGGAGCAATTTGCGTTTCATCAACGCCAATATGAGGTTGCTTTGCCATCTTAACTCCTAAGAAGCCGTTGCTTGAGTCAGTGACTTATCACTGTTTCGTTTAGCTGTGCGTGCCCACTCACGAGTACCATTCGCCGCAATAAACATCAAAATAGCGTATTGAACGGACATTGCGTAAACGCCCTGCGTCGCATAAATACCAACACTGATAATGTTAATCACAATCCACAGTATCCAGTTTTCAACATACTTACGAGTCATGAGAACTTGAGCAACAATCGATAGAATGGTCATGGTCGCATCCCATAATGGGAACGCATCAGGTTCAAGAACAGGTTCCGCTAAGTCCGCACCAAATAGATTCAGGCTATCAACCGCGATGTTTGCCAGCGCAAAAAAGAATGGGTCGATGTACATAGTAAGCAGGGCAATCGAAATCGCACACGCTGCGGCTGTTGCCACCAGCTTATTTTGGCTCAACCAGCGAACTTCTAGCGTTTCACCTTGCTCATTAGGGCGTGTCCATGCGTACCAACCGTAAATGTTAGCGCAGAAGAAAAAGAGTTGAAGAAGTAACAGTCCGTATAACTGAATTTGGAAAAAGATAACCGCAAATAAGGTGACATTCAGTAATCCGAACAAATAGTTAATGGTTTTCTCTTGGCTCGCAAACCAAATGCAAAGCAGGCCAAACACAGTGCCAAATGCTTCGATCCAGCTCATTGCATAGCCATCCCCTATTGGGATATTGACTAGAGTATTGTTGATATCAAGCAGGGCGAATAGGTCCATAGGAATGTCCTTTATTATTTGTTTTTAGTAGCACCTATCTTATTGCGCTGACAGAAACAAAAAGGAGGACATTTGTCCCCCTAAGATTGCATGCGATCATAAATCAGAATAATAAATGGAAAAATCAAATTCATCGTAAAGAGCGTGACGCTTCATCGGTATTTTTGAATCTCGTTTCCATTGAAGAATAAATCACTTCCAAAAACGAAATTTTAGCTTACTGGCTTTTGGCTGATATCGCGTTGACGGGCGCGTTTGAGAAGCGCATGCTTTTATTTCCGAGCAGAATAGTTTTGGCCGAATTAATAGCCTAACCCGTCCATAACTTGTTCTGTGCAACGCATCTGATTGAATGGTAGGTCACATGAATAAAGTTATTATGTTAGTAATGGGGCTGCTTTTTACCAGTCGATTATTTGCCAGTATTGGGCCGCACGTTAGTCAACTTGAGCATGATGCCCCTATTCTTCTTCGCTCAGCATTGATTGTCGGTGTTTCAGCTTATGCCGTTTGGACTGCGTTCAAATATTTCAAAAAGAACAAAGCTTCTAGTTCAGACCAACTGTAGTGGAAAGAACCCAGAAAACGTCGAAGTAAGCAGCAGATGTCGGTTATTGATCCGCAAAATAATCGACCAAAATTTTACGCCACTTACGTGACTCACGAATTTTCAGCAGCGCACGGTTTATCTCTTCTTCGTGTGAGTTATTTTCAGTAATGATAAATCCATAATTCTGCTTTTCTAACTGATACGGCAACACCTCTAGATCATCGAACTGTCCACTTATTCTGCCATTACCGATCATATACTTGAGTACCACATCATCAGCGACAATCGCTTCCACTTCACCTTCCTCTAAAGCCGCCAACAGTCTCGGCATATCCACATAACTCTTGTGTCGAATACCAAAGCTAGTGAGCATCAAAGATGAAGTCGTTGCTACCTTAGCGCCCACCTCAACACCCGCGAGATCATTCACGCCTTTAATATGGGAAGAGCCTTGGCTAAGCGTAAGCTTGCTGGCTAATACCGCAGTAATACTGGCAATAAATAGCATGCTCAATACACCAATGAATACTGTGGCAATTCGTCCGGTTAAGCTCTTAAACTCAAAGTAATTAAATGGGCCTCGAGTGATGAACAATAAGCCCAGTATGAAGCTTTCTAACCAACGACCAGTGCGGCTTTTCATCGAATAGAGCTTTTCATTCTCGCCGTGCTCCAATACGTAGAAAAATGCGCCAATGACCCCAGAGATAAAAACGATAACACCAATGATCATCCACAATGCAGGGTTTAAGAAAATGGCGTGCAAGGTATGAAGGTAGCCCTGTTTCTTCACTGCGATGGCAAGGTGAGTTTCGTAAAAGGAATGGGAAAAGTCAGCAAACAGCTCGCGCTCTGGGGTGATTGAAATACAAGAGACTCCGATATCGATTTGCTCGGTTTCAATCGCATTGAGTAGTTCATCCAAACGGTGATTCTCTATCGTGTACTCAACGTCCATTTCTTTGGCGATCTGCTCCCAAAGCTCGACACTTAGGCCATTCCATCCACTTTCCATCGAACTGATCACAAAAGGCGGACACGGGTACACACCGACTTTAAGTGGAGAAGAGGAAGCAAAAGTACTGAAGAATAGAAAAAGAGAAACGATTGAAGTGACACTGTATCGGAGTGTCGATTTGAAGAATTTGTGCATCAGCAGCCCTCCAGAAGAAGGCAGCAATGAATTGAATACGAAGGCTCGACTAATGAACGCACATCAGCGCGATCAGAAGTGAAGAAAGATTATGATAAATTCAATACTGCCCTAGCTTTATTCGTTATTACTTTAACTATAGAGAACCCTATTTATTGTGCAAAGAATGGGCTTAACAAAGTACAAACGATAGAACAAAACTGACTCTACACTTCCATAAAAGCAATATAGAATAAGTATTGTCACCGCCTTCTGGTTATTCTTTTTCTGTTCCCAACAATTAAAGGTAGTTCACAATGAAAATCGTCGTAACAAGTGTTCCCGTTGAAGACCAAGACAAAGCACTGGATTTCTATACCAATATTCTGGGCTTTATCAAGAAGACAGAAGTCCCGCTTGGTGAGCACAAATGGTTAACGGTTGTGTCACCACAAGAACAATCAGGCGTTGAACTTCTGCTTGAGCCAATGGCTTTCGAACCCGCTAAGCAATACCAAGATTCATTGAAAGAAGCCGGCATTCCTTGGACGTCATTTGCTGTCGATGACGTTAACGCAGAATACGAAAGATTGGTTGATTTAGGGGTCGAGTTCTCAATTGCGCCAAGAGAAGCAGGAAGTGTGATGATCGCCGTCTTAGACGACACCTGTGGTAACTATATCCAGTTGATGCAACTGCTATAACACTCAGCTCATTCAACCAACAGGTGCTGCCAAAGGTATCACCTGTTGGTCGTTCGGCTCTTTCGTACTGAACAAGACTAATATAAATAAGTGTCCATCCAATAACGGGTTAACGAGCAATGTCATCACCCCCTAAAACATTCTATGAACAAGAGCTCGACCGCTTGGACAGTGAGATATCACTTCCTGCCAAACATTACGTGCTCATCAGACAATCGAAGCGGTTCATAGAAGAGTATTATCCAGAAAAAATAGACTTAGATGACCTAGCCAAATCCGCATTTATGTCTCGGTTCCACTATATTCGTATATTCAAACAGGTATATGGCGTGACACCTAGGAACTACCTGAAAGACATGCGCATTTCCAAAGCCAAAGAACTCTTGAAGCAAGGCCATTCTGTCACCGATGTTTGCATGAGTGTCGGCTATGAAAGCTTGGCGACTTTCTCAACAACCTTTAACAAAAGCACAGGTTATTCACCCAGAGAGTATCAACGTTTGTATAATGAAAACCTGAAATAACGTTCGATTTGAATACCCTGCCGAATTCATCCCATACACCTTCCACCAACTCCGAGACCTATTACGTGTTACCTGACACCTAATGGCTAAAACCTAAGACAAAAACTGGCTTTGTGCCGATGAACACAGTTTTCCGTTCTGAGTGATTTTGCTCTCTAAGAAGTGAATGTTGCGTCGGCTTTTGACCCATTGAGCGTGAATTTCTAACTCTTGACCAATAGCTATTGGATGATGAAAACGAGACGTTAAACTCACCGTCATCGCGGTGATACTATTTTGGAACAAGCAATGCAGCATCGCGCTGTCGTGTAATGTAGTAACAATGCCACCTTGCATGATGCCATCGTAGCCCTCAGCTTTATCTGTTGGTACAATCTTGGCTCTTGTTTCATAATTAACTAAAGCTTCATGATTGGCCAAGGCTTTATGATTGACTAAAGTCTCGCGTTCGCCAACGGCTTCAAAACAAATGGGGCTGTCTGCAAAAAAACCTTGGCTGCATACTTGGCAGCGACGATGATTGTGAGGAATGAAAACCTTCATACTTACCCTTATTCCTTTTTACCCTTAGATTCCTAGAGATTGATATGGCTCGACCAAAAAAACATCGCCAGTTATGTACCCGTGCGGCTTATTCTTGTTTTAAGCCTAATGGCGTCCCTATGGACGAGCTTCATAAAGAAGAACTGCTATTAGAAGAGTTAGAAGCCTTACGCTTGGCTGATCAAGAAGGATTGAGCCAGCTTGAAGCCGCCGAACAGATGCAGGTGTCTCGCCAAACGTTCGGCAATATCATTAAGCGAGCACGAGCCAAAGTCGCCAAATGCATCGTCAACGGCCATGCGTTGGTCATTCAAGGCGCTTAACTCGCGTCCTAACCAGAAATGATTTAGCGTAAGACCACTGATTCCCAAGACTTAGCTTGATGGCTCAGTAATCTGATACAACGTTCGGCTATGCTCTTCGCACACATCCTTGCAATTGCATTCGCGCTCAATGTCTAACTGCGCGAGCCCTCCACAGCTGCCTTTGATTGGCTTACGTGAAAAAATCACGCCTATCGCCATCAGAAAAACGATCCCAACAAAACCCAGTAGCGTGAGTAAGAAAGTCATTTACGAACACCTCGAATAACACTGAACCTATTCGACTGTGGCGTGTGAATCGACGTTTCTTTCTTGTGCCCTTTGTCACCGCACGTTTTCTCGCGACACCCGCTATTACGTGACTCTCGACCATAATCGAGGCTGGTCACTTCTTGCAGATGGCTCAAATCTAAAGCAGCGATTTCTGCCTTTCCTGTCGATGCAAAAACTCGAATATCGTTGTTGAACAGGTGCGCTAGCATCTTCTTCCCTATGTGACGGACAACTACAGCCTTCACATCGTAAGATTTAACGACAGACATCCATTGCTTCTTCTTATTGCACGGGCTGTCTGACTCAACCAAAGAAATAAGATGCTTTATTTGTTGTTGTTCATCGACAATGGCTATCTGCGGAGAACGAGCAAAGTGGTTACCGACATGAAGGTCGCGACAAGGTACTGCATATAACATAGTAACTTCCTGTTATTGATGATTAGAAGTTCAGCATACGCCTCGTTATTGGCATATGCCAATAACTATCGTGTGAAAAATTAGATTTACTGTTTGTAGAGATCTTAATGATGAATAGGCAAAATCTAATAAAACATTGGATATCAATTGAATGCAGCGGTTAAACTCTGAACAATCACTAAGTATGGAAATCTGACACGCACACAAGGGAAATCACTATCTCATCAACAATTCTTTGGATGATAGGCACACTGATATCATTCAGTTTGATGGCCATCGGTGCGCGAGAGCTCAGTGGTAACATCAGTACTTACCAAGTGTTACTTGTACGAAGTGTCATTGGTTTATGCGTCGTGTCATTTTTGATCTTCGCGTCTAAGAAAAAGGAGTTGTTTTCGACAAACCGACTCCCCTTGCATAGCCTGCGTAATATCTTTCACTTTGGTGGGCAATTTGGCTGGTTTGTTGGAATTGGGCTACTTCCTTTATCGGAAGTGTTTGCGCTTGAGTTCACCGTTCCACTATGGACGGCACTATTGGCAAGTCTCTTTCTGGGGGAAAGCCTCACACTAAAGAAAATGATGGCTATCGCATTAGGGTTACTCGGCGTTGTCATCATTGTTCAACCGACTCAAGATGTCATGAATGCCGGAGCTATTGTCGTGTTGTGCGCTGCATTTTGTTACGCGGTCGCACACACCTCGACTAAATCGTTAGCCAGTACTGAGGCTCCGCTGACGATCCTGTTCTACATGTGCTTAATTCAACTGCCCATAGGCTTTGTTCTCTCTTGGCAAACATGGAAAGCACCCTCAGCATTAGAGTCAGTTTGGTTGTTGCTTGTCGCCTTATCTGCCCTCTCTGCTCATTATTGTTTGACCAAAGCTATGAAGAACGCCGAAGTCACTTTGGTGATGATACTCGATTTCTTCCGCCTACCTGCTATCGCCGTTGTCGGCATTCTGCTGTATGACGAGCCATTAACGCCCGCGCTCATCATTGGTGGCGTGGTGATGCTGTTCGGGAACCTGTTAGTTACCTATAAAAGCAATCGCCGCAATCAATAGCAAAAGACCTCGCTATCGCAAAACCATAGTTTTATCTATCCATAATCCGATTAACAAGAAGAACACAGCCATGTCGCGAAATGCACATTTTCAGTGCTGGGTTCCTTTATTATCTCCTACATCAACAGCGCACTTAACTCGCTAACTAATGTAGAGGTTACATCATGAAAAAATTAATCCTAGCCGCAACAATCGCATCACTATCAACTGGTGTAAACGCATCTATTGAAACATTAGATTGGCATGAATTTGCTTCGCCAGAAGCGCAGAAATTCGCACAAGAAACCATTGTGTTGGACTTTTATGCCTCTCCTAGCGCTGTTGGCTTCACTGAAGATTCTGATGTTGCTCGCTATATCGACCTTGCTCATGAGCGTGGCATAACAGGCGCATCAGTAACGATTGCTGCACCTCACACACCAAATATGTTGGCGTTTAAGTCTGAACATGCGAAGTGGACAAAAGCATCAGCGTCTGCCAATACACCAATTCGTTATGTTGAGAGCGTTGAAGACTTCCAACTCGCTCATGATAACGGTGAATACGCGATAATGTGGGCAAGCCAAACAACCATGCCTCTGGAAGGTGACGCTTCAAATGTTGCAGTCATGGCTGAACACGGCATCAAAACGATGCAACTCACCTACAACGAGACAGAGCTTACAGGTTCTGGTGTTATCTCTATGATAAACGGTGATAAATCGGGCCTAACTGAGTTTGGTAAAGAAGTGATCGATGAAATGGTGAAACACGGTATCACGGTTGATCTCTCTCATACGTCTCACTACACAACTGAAGATATTACCGACTACATGCAGAAGCATCATAAAGGTGTGCCGGTTATCTATTCGCACTCGCCAGTTGCATCAACTTACGGTTGTAAGCCTCACGAAACACTGAGTGAAACGAAGCAGCGTATGGCAGAGAAAAACCTACAAAAGGACCACCCCGATTACCGTTTATCTGCGTGCTACCGATTAATTTCTGATGAGCAAGCGGAGACTGTTGCCGAAATGGGCGGTGTAGTTGCAGTAACTGCGACAGAATTCATGATGGACGGCGTTTGGCCTGAAGACATCTCGCCACAACAATTTGCAGAGATGATTGATGGTGCGGTAAAAGTAGCAGGTATTGACCACGTCGGCATCGCAACCGATGACATGATGACAACAGCAAAAGTGGTACCTTTTGCCGTTGCTAATGCAGACAAGTACGCTGATAACGGCTACATGGTGGAAGCATTCAACAAAGGCGCGACAGGCTGTGCAGAGCTGTCAAAACACATTGCAGGTGTTGTCGATGCTTTATGGGAAATGGGTTACTCAAATGAAGACCTTGCTAAACTATTCGGCGGTAACTTAATGCGTGTTTACGAACAAACATGGACGCCAAAAGCTTAAATTATTTTGCCCACAGAAATGTGGGCTTTTTTGCCATCATTAGGCTCTAAACGATTATCGTATTGAGTAAATAGAGCCTTATCTCTCACCTCTTTCCCAAGATACGCTTGGTGGCAACTAGACACTGCTATTAATAGAACAGAGAGCGATGCCTAACACCCTGTATATTTCACGTTTTTGTTCTGTGACATCTTCGTAATACTGGTTCAATAGAACGCTGCTATCGCCTACCTTGAACAGAATATACGTTGCTCTATCAACTTCGAACCAATCGAACGTCCCATGCTGATTGTACGTCGTCATTGTTCTGTTTATTTTCAAGAGAGATACACCAGAAGAGCAAGACAAGCCGACACACATAACCCGAAGAAAGAGAAAAAGAACCCCGCCCCTAATGCAGTCTTTTCATTTTCTGGCATTGCCCTGCTTTGTTGCCAGCCAAGCTCACGAACCTCATCCTTCGTAAGGTTTAAGTCTAATTCTTCAATGTATCTATCGAGTTCATCATTGTGCACTGATCCAATCATCTTCTATCCCCTCTAGCCGTTTGATTCGTATTTTATGGCCACCCTATGTTTAATTAAATTAGATAATTTATAACAGGCGTTAAGGTAAATAGAACACAATAAAGATCAGGTTAACGAACGACTTCCACTTCCTCAACTGGTCGCTTTATGAGAGCTAGTGAACTTGTGTTGTTGCTTCAGTGATAGAGGCTCAACAACAGGAGCTTCAAGGTTAATTAAGCTCCTTACTTCTTCCTATCAATACTATTTTGATAATTCTTTACTCAAAAATTCAAAGACATATTGGATTCTCCGATTGGTTCGAAGTTCACGATGAGTCACAAGCCAAAGCTCAGTTGAGACAACCCCAAATTCCGGCAGTACTTTCTCTACACCATCTGCAGGTTGAACCAAGCTTTCTTGAAAAAAACCAATACCAACACCTTGTTTGACTAACTCCCAATAGACTGTGTGATTGCTTGTCGTCACTGGAAAGCTCTCAGTGGTAAGGCTTAAACCGCGTCGATTTAACATCGAAATAATGTCTTGATAATCAGGGGGGCCGATAAAAGCAGCATGATTAAAATCAGACAAAGCTTGCGGATTATCGATTGAATCAAGATAGGAGCTTGTCGCATAAAGGTAGAAATGATCATTTCGGAGCTTCTTAGCGATTAAGTCTAACTGCTCAGGTCTGTAAGATCGGATAGCAATATCGGCCTCCCTGCGTTTCAAATCACTGCTCCCGTTAGATGCGACCAGTTCAATCGTAATTTTGGGTTCAATACACCTCAACTTCGATATGATCGCAGGCAACTCATAAACCGCCATACTCTCTGATGCACTGATGCAAACCGAACCTTCTAATAACTCTGACTTCCCAGAAGCTGTTAGGGATAAATGGGCGGCAGCATTCCCCATACTCTTGACACACTCAGCCAATTCGACACCACTTGGCGTTAACTCAAGCCCTTTACCGACACGCTCAAATAGAGCAACTTTAAGTTGCTTTTCCAATGCATTGACTTGCCTACTCAACGTTGGCTGAGAGCTATTTAAAGCCTTCGCTGCCGCTGACAAAGAACCCAACTCAGCTGTTGCAAGAAAAGCTCTCGCATGATTCCAATCAAAATCTACCGCCTTCCAATCTATTCGCATATGAATACCTTTTATGCATTTTCGCCCCTACCAATCCATAATAGCATCGATAGAATGTAGTTAGATTGTGAATTTCAACTCATCAAGGTCCAACTCAGGCAACAGATGTATGGTTTAACAAAACTGAAAGGTGGTAGGTAATGAACAAGACTGAAAACTTCTGGAATAAGGCGTCAAAAGGTTATGACAAGTCTGAGGCTCGCTTTGAATACATACATAACATGACAAGAGAAAATGCCAAAAAACACCTCAATGTTAGCAATGTTGTACTGGATTATGGATGTGGAACAGGCACAAAATCATGCGAGTTAGCGAGCCATGTTAAGGAAATTCATGCCATTGATATATCAGCAGAGATGATCGAAGCGGCAAAAAATAAAGCCGCTAATAACAACATAAAAAATGTCCATTTTGCCCAAACTACTATCTTTGACAACGAATACGAAAACGAGTCATTTGATGTGATCTTCGCTTTCAACATGTTACACACTGTTGATAACCCCCATCATGTCGTTCAACGAATACATGAGCTACTAAAGCCTAATGGGCTATTGATTTCGACCACACCTTGTCTAGGGGGAAGGAAGTCTTTATTGGTTAGCATGCAGATTCATTTGGTTAGATTACTTTCGAAGATCGGAATCATCCCCATCACGATCAGGCAATACAAAAGCTCTGATTTAGACAATTTATTAATAGAAGGTGATTTCCAGATAACGGAAGCCAAAGAGATATACAAAGGGGCATCTAGTTACTTTGCTGTCGCAAGAAAATCAAATCGCCATTGATTAGAGCGAAGAAATACGGTGATTATTCGGAGTTAGAATCCCATGGGCGATAGAATGAATACGCTGTGTCGGTATTATTGATTTACAAAAGAGCATCAAAACCGCTAAAGAAAAGCATCGAGAAGCGATACAATGCTCGTGCTGCAAGACCGCAGCAAGCTATACCTATTCAATGAAAGCACATTCACAGAACCTTAAAGTAGCCACACATGTCTAAAGATCCCGGTTTCACCACAGAATACACCCTCGACAAGACGTTTTTTGCAGAGTGTTATGATCAAACTAGCCTTCCGACTCAATTTCCAAAAGCCTATTTAAAAGGAATACTGTTTCTTGTTTTTGGTGTGGTTCTATTAGAGTTTGAGCTATTACCGAACGGTTACGTTGGCTGGTTCTTTATCGTTTTGAGTGTGATTGAAGCATTCAGTGTGTACTGCAAAAGAACCTGGTGGCTATGGCGACAAAAAATCAGCTCCGGCGCAGGTAGCAAAGTGGTCTTTTCGGGGGATACTGATGGTGTGAGTTATAAAAACCGCAAAGCCACCAATACTATCGCTTGGAGTGACATCGACCAACTTGAACAGACCGATCTCGGCTTTATCCTTCATATTGGAAAACAGCGCCAATATGTCAGTAAATCTTGT
Organism: Vibrio lentus; assembly: GCF_030409755.1. Classification (NCBI taxonomy): domain Bacteria; kingdom Pseudomonadati; phylum Pseudomonadota; class Gammaproteobacteria; order Vibrionales; family Vibrionaceae; genus Vibrio; species Vibrio lentus. The sequence continues at coordinate 878,381 of NZ_JAUFQE010000002.1, read as the reverse complement.
TTAAGTGATGAAGCAATCGCTTTCATGATTGAACAGCACGAGGCTTCTAAAGCATCCAAAGCGAACTAGCATCTCTAAATGCCTGCCAATTTGGCAGGCATTTTTCTATCATCTTTAACAATGTGCATGTAATGACCGGACTCCAACAATGAACACCATTTACCAAATCAGTGACTGTCACCTTTTAGATGAATCTAGCTACGAAAACCTGCGTAAAGCCTTGGAACACGTCGCTAACGATCCAACCTGTGAGAACATTTTCCTGACCGGTGATATTTGTTGTAATCCAAAGTCGGGAGACTACGTTCGATTAGAGGCGTTCATTAGGCAACACATTGGTGATCAATCCATTTATGCGATTGCGGGCAACCATGATGACTCTTACTTAATGAGCACAGAGCTAAAAGGATCGACGATTTTCGTCACCGATAAAGCCACTGTCTGTGAACGACAGTTTTTGTTTCTGGATTCTAGCGACAAGCCACTCGATAGCCGTCACCCTCTGGGTTCTGGACGTATTGATAGCCGTGGTATGACGCGCCTAAAGCAACAGCTGAGAAAGACAAGCATCCCAATCGTTGTTATCCATCACCCTATCATTCCAGTCGGAGCTGAGTGGATGAAAGTCATCTGTTTGGAAAACGATGTCGATGTGATGAGCCTACTTCGAAAACATAGCGTGCGTGAAGTTATTTGCGGTCACGGCCATGATGGAATAACGGTTACACAACAAGGCGTAACTCAATACATGGCACCTTCAACAGCCTACGGGTTTGATCACTCTATCAACGAATACAATCGCAGCGAGAAGATTGGAATAAGTCGAATTCGTTTGTCGGCTAATTCAATCGACTATCAAGCTGTTTATCTTTAATCTTGAGCTGTAGTCAAAAATTCACGATTAACTCGTGAGCCATTTATCCAGTACAAGTCTCTTTAAGCATCTGCGCGTCTAAACCACATGTTCAAAAGAATGAATTCCAGAATGTAAATGACTGATTTGATATTTACAGAGGATATAAATCACCATCAAACTCCACACATTAGAGTAGAAACCCATTTGGAGCACTCAAGTTAAAATGTTAGCGTTATGTTACAAACGCAAATATCAGGCGCGACATGCAACAAATAAAACTCTTAAACCGCGCAACTTTCGCTGGGCTTGCGGCAACATTAGTCGGTAATGGCATTGGCCGCTTTGCCTACATTGCCTTGATGCCAGTGCTCATACAGAGCGGATGGTTCTCAAGTGAAGATGCCTCAACGCTTGGCGCTGCAACGCTGATTGGCTATATCTTTGGGGCTCCTGCTTCCAGCTTTTTACAACGATATTATTCAACAGGCACACTCATACGCGCCTCTTTGTTATTGAGCAGCTTTAGTTATCTTGGTTGTGCCTTAAAGTCTGCCCCCTTTGAATGGTTTTTAACATTGAGAACCATGGCGGGAATATCAGGAGCCATTCTTATGGTGCTCGCTCCCCCGATGATCGCTAGCCTTCACCCTCAAGAGATGAAAGCAAGAATCAGTGGCGTCGTATTTTCAGGGATCGGGCTTGGTGCCATGATCTCAGGAACGATCATACCTCTACTTATCTATCAAAGTGTGGAAAGTGCATGGTTAGGTATGGGAGCCATTGCTTTTCTAGCGACCGTTTTGACATGGAATACATGGAATCTTGAGGCTAAACAGAGTCATTGTACGATGAGCCCAGCTTCGTTTAGAGACTTATCCAAGCGCACACGTATCAGTATTCGATTTGTGCTTTTAGCCTACACCTTTGGCGCCATTGGTTACTTGCCTCACACCCTCTTTTGGGTCGACTATATTGTTCGTGAGTTGGGAATGACTTTATCAAGTGGCGGGGTTTATTGAGCCGTATTTGGCATCGGCGCTGCAATTGGGCCAATAGTGACAGGCGTATTAGGCGATAGGATCGGACTCAAAAGAGCGTTATTAACTGCGTTTTTCTACAAAGCGATTGGCGTTGCACTTCCACTATTGAGCACAGGTGCCGTTGCACTTTTTGTTTCGTCCTTGCTCGTCGGTATGTTCACTCCAGGTATCGTCACACTTGTATCAACTTACACTTTAGAACTCGTTGGAACACAGCTCCATACGAAATCTTGGGGAGCCATGACAATGGCTTTTGCTATTTCCCAAGGCGTGGTTGGCTTTGTTATGGCTCATTACGCACCACAGTTAAGCAGCTATAACATCCTATTTATGGTCAGTACGAGTGCACTCATCTTGTCGATAGTCTGCATTGCCTTTACATCAACCAAACAGCAATCATTAAACACTGCTCAAACAAATTCTTAGCAAAGGAATCGCTCATGAAACTGTACTTAAATGATACCTCACCATTCTCACGAGCGGTGTTGGCCACTGCCTACCTGTGCAATGCGCCACTTAAACTTGAATGGATCGACCCATGGCAGACACCCCAAACATTAGTCACAATCAATCCATTAAGTACCATCCCGGTTCTTGAAACTCATGAGGATATTGCGCTCACCGAGAGCTTAATGATCTGCGAGTTTCTATTGCAGGCTTACCCAACTAAAACACTCATAGCAACCAACACTAGTGATAGTAAGCGCATGTCGTTATTGGGAATGAGTAAAACCCTCATGGAAGTAGCATTTCGCTGCGCTGCATTGAGCCGCTTTGACGCTGAACAAAATGTGCTGACAGTTAGAGGAAAGGAAGGTATTCAAAGAAGCGTTCAATCACTTATCGAACAACTGAATAACACTCATGATTTACTTCAGCCTGATTTCTCGACGTTGTACCTGCACGTTGCATTAGATTACGTTCTGTTCAGGCACGCGAGTTTACTCTCAGCTAGAGAAATAGACACCCTCTCCAACGCCTTACAAAGTTCCCCTTTCACAGACACACTGGCAAAGTTAAGCCTAGAAGCGTTTTCCAATAAACCAAGCTTTAGCGAGCTATGGCAATAGAAGAGGCTTGCAGCGATTCAATTTATCAATCTGTGATTGAAACCAGCACAATCAAGAGGTTTGGCGTTACACTGAACGAGACATAGTAAGTAAAGAGGGTCTATGAAGTTTTCTCCTGCCATTCTCCGTAAAATCTGGTACTCCCCTTCGATTAACCTAGGGCTTCGCGCCACCAGTGCCATTGTGTTGTTTCTTGGTTTAGGGGTGTTGTCGAATCACCTCAACATCGCAATGACCGCGCTAATGACTATGCCTGCGGCTTTAATTAGCGGTCTTGATGCAGCAGGCCCAAGGCGGTGGACGCGTTTTGCGATTACCGCAACCACTTGGGGAATCACTTTAGCCATCAGTTACGTCCTGTTGAACAGTGGGCTGCCTTTATGGTTAACCTACGGCGCAATGGGTGCCTTACTTGCCAGCGCAGCGGTCAATGGTCCATTCTGGGCACGGCTAGGCATGTCCAGCCTCTTAATTGCAGTCGTCACCCTATCACTCCATAATTCCAACTCAGCGCTAAGCTTGTACCCAATGCTGGTACTTGGCCCACTTACTTTTGCACTGTTTAGCTGGCTTTGGTTTGCCCTGTGGAAACATTATGCGCTGCGCGTGTGTCTATCTGCGATTTACGAAACGTTGGCAGACTACATTCAATATCGCCAAGCCTTCTTATTAGGAGGCGAAAACGAAGCATCCAAAAGACGCATCAAATACCAGCTCATCGAGTTGTTCCAACAGGCACTTCAATCAGAGTCCTTTCGCTCGAAACACGAAGACGCTGACTCGCTCCGACAAGCCCTATTTCTCGCGCTCGATACATTTGAAGTGATACTCAGCAGCCATACAAGTAACCCTGATTTATTGAGCCAGTTTCAATCTAGTAAGGAAAAGCGTGACTTGTTATTGGTTTGGAGCCAACATTGTCAGCAAAGGCTAAGACACAAAGCCAAACAGCTTTTGCACAACACGAATGAAGAGATGGAGCACTTAAGCTCATTAGAACAAGAAGCCGATGACTTGATTGAAGCGGTAAAGCTTGAAGACCAACCCCGCTTTCGTTATTGGGCATACGCAGTGAAGCACATTTCTCGTCGTATTGAGCTTAACGAACCCGCCTATGAACGCTCTTTTGAAGTGCAGCCGTTCGAATTGTCGTTTCGTCTGCCAAGCCGAGGCACCCCGATTTGGCGTCATGTTACCCGTGTTGGTTTGATGTTCGCACTTGGTGCTGGAATTGCCGAATACTTTGAGTTGATTCGCCCTGACTGGGTGTTGATTTCGATGTTAATGGTGATTCAACCAAGCTTCTTGGCGACCCGCAGTAAAACTTGGCAACGCTGTTTAGGCACGGCACTTGGTGTGCTGTTCGCGACTTCCTTGATTCATATTGGCGTGCCAACGACCGCGATGTATACGCTAATTGTCATTCTCTTACCCGTCGCGATGCTTAATATCATGCGTAATTACTCATTAGCCATTGGTTGTATTACTGCGCTATTGATTTTGATTTATCAGACCATGGCACATCAAGGGCTCGATTTCGCAGCACCACGTTTGATCGACAACATCGTCGGTGGCGCCATTGTGCTGCTCGGTTATGGTTTGTTGTGGCCGCAATGGCGAGGCAAAGAGATCCACAACCAAGCGTTAACGGCTCTGAACAGTTCAAAAAGCTTGTTTGTGTATTGCTATGAACAATTGCAAGTCGACCCTGAACAACGCGACCACATGGCCTTAACCAAGCAACGTGCTGCCATGCTCACGGCAGAAAGCGACCTAGAACTCATCTATAACGAAATGCAACAAGAGCCAAGACACACTCGCGCCGATCCCCATTATTATGAAGATATGCTGAGTCACTATCGATTATTGAGCCATTATCTTTGTCTGCTGATTCCGCTCATCAGAACAGGCACGCAATACCAAGGAACTCAACAAGTCGAACGCTTAATTCACGATGCTATGAACGCGTTGGTCAATACCATTCGCGATAATCGCGTCCATGAGCTACCCGCGCTAACCAATACAACAGATACCGACCAACCCACTTCCACAACAGGTCAACGCTCAGTAGAAGAAATCATTTGGTTGGCATTGATGACGATAAAACAAATGCACGATTTAGTTCGGCGTAATCTGGAAAGCTGAATTCAAGACTTAAATACCAATAACGAATCAGATTTCGCTCTGTATTCTTGGAGCGAAGCGTTTGGCACGCTTTGAGGAACTGGCTTATTAAAAATAATCATCGACACGTCTTTGCCCCATTGTTGCTCTCACCTACAAGACTACATTCTTAAATGGGCGACTTTTGACCCAAATAAAACTAACCTGGTCCCATACATTGGCAAAGTATGAGAAATGGGTATTATTAGGCGCTTCGTGATCCAAATAAACACTCTTATTTTTGCCTTATAAATTGATCTTAAAGCGTCCTGAAGCCCATTGTCTTGTTACTATCCCCAAGTTTGTTAAGATACCTTGAGGACAATTCTGATAGCTAACTCGCACCTTTATATCATGCATAATAAACACCATAAATAATCTAAGTCATAATCAGAAAAACAATCATCTACCTCTAAAGAAATTTCTAAAAAATAAATAGTATAAGTCTGACTGATACTAATCACTGAGAATACTAGGGACTGCCATGCGAATTTTTATTTTATTAACAGCTTGTATTGTTATAGCTGGATGTTCGCAAAATAGTACCAGTAGAGTGAGCCGAGAAAATGCTGTTGAACTCGGTCCTGCAACAAAAAAAGTTAAAGAGGCTGCTGTCCAAGGGGATGCGTATAATCAAGACTATCTTGGATACTTATACACTAAAGGTATAGGTGTACCTCAAAATGATAAACAAGCAGCATATTGGTTTCGCAAAGCTGCTGAGCAAGGTAATGCAAGCGCTCAAACCAATCTTGGTGTGATGTACTTTAAGGGACAAGGTGTACTTCAAGATAATAAACAAGCGGTGCGTTGGTACCGTTAAAGCTGGTGAGCAGGGATATGTAAGAGCTCAAACGAATCTTGGAGTGATGTACCAGAAGGGACAAGGCGTACCTCAAGATAATAAACAAGCGGTACATTGGTATCGCAAAGCTGCCGAAAAAGGGAGAGCGACAGCTCAGTACAATCTTGGAGTGATGCTCGAAACCGGTAAAGGTGTGCCTCAAGATAATAAAGAAGCAGTGCATTGGTATCGTAAAGCCGCTGAGCAGAAGGATACAAGCGCTCAAAGTAATCTTGGGCGGATGTACGAAGACGGTAAAGGTGTGCCTCAAGATAACAAACAAGCTGTGTATTGGTATCGTAAGGCCGCTGAGCAGGGTAATGCAAGAGCTCAAACGAATCTTGGATGGATGTACGAAGACGGTAAAGGTGTGCCTCAAGATAACAAACAAGCGGTGCATTGGTATCGTATGGCTGCTGAGCAGGGGTATGCAAGAGCTCAAACGAATCTTGGATGGATGTACGAAGACGGTAAAGGTGTATTTGATGATTGGAAACAAGCGGCGCATTGGTATCGTAAGGCCGCTGAACTGGGATATGCAAGAGCTCAAACGAATCTTGGGGGGATGTACGAAGATGGTAAGGGTGTGCCTCAAGATAACAAACAAGCGGCACATTGGTATCATAAGGCCGCTGAGCAGGGATATGCAAGAGCTCAAACGAACCTTGCTGTGCTATACGAAAATGGTAAGGGTGTGCCCCAAGATGAGAAACAAGCGGCACACTGGTATCGAAAAGCCGCTGAACAGGGATATGGCAGAGCTCAAAGGAATCTTAGATGGATGTGCCCCAAAATAGGCTGCAAGTCATAATGGCCTGATTGTCCATAGATTATCTCAATGCATGCGGTGCCCACTCACATTCAACCTGATGCGGGCTTTTCTGCGTTTTCTATATATGTAGTTAATTACTAAATACACCCCCCTCACTCTTGTCCTAAAAGGATTTGAGAAACCGCTTCGCGGTGTGCGATTCATGGCGCTTTGATATTGCCGAGCATGAAAACAGACAAATTAAAGTATGCTCAACTTTATAAACAAAACCACCACCCCAAATTATGGAAATCCATTGCTTGGCTTTTAGGATGATTTATGTATCAAATATTAGTTTTTTTGTTAGTAGTACTAATTTCACCACAAGTATTCTCCGAGGGAGATACCAGCTGGCTTAAGGCAAAAAATAAGTATTCTTGTTCAAAGGAGTTAGAGCAATGTTTCGTTGATGATTTTTCGTCAGAAGATGATGAAAAGGTTGTCGATGGAATATTTCTCTACTTAGAAAATATAAATTACCTAAGTAAACATTATAGTAAGACGAAGTTCCTGAAAGATTTATCAGTTATCTCCGAGAAGAATGAAAAATTTGCTTTTCTCATCGAAGCAGGCATTTATTTTAATGGGGGAGCTTTTGAGAAAAATATAGACAAATCAATAGAGATCATAGAATCTAGCCTTTTTTATAATGAGAATAATCCTGACCAGATGATTATTCTTGGTCAGAGTTACTATATAAAGTACACAACGTCGAAAGAACATCCTTTAGATTGGTATTTAAAAGCTAAAAAATACCTTAAGAAATCATATGAGCTGGATAATAGTTACGTTACAAGAGAATTGTCCTACATTTTAGCTGGTTCAAGGGATATGAAAGAATTGGAGTTAGCAGAAGATGTGTTCAAATTTTTTGCGAAAACTGGTGATGAAGGTGATGTATATAACTACGAGGTTTTTATTCAGAGTAAGAGGGGAATAAAATAAGATAGCCAATATTAGCCGAAGCTCATAACTAGAGGATATCGAGAAAAGATCTTACCTTTTTGGAATGTAGCTAGTATGAACCACAAGACTTACTCAATTTTAAGGATCAAAAACGCTACAAAGAGCGCATCGCACTTGCTCAAAAAAGCACGGGTGAAGAAGATGCCCTAGTCGCTGCAAAAGGAGAACTTTTGGGACTTCCTGTTGTGGCGTGTGCTTTCGAGTTTTCTTTTATGGCTGGCTCAATGGGTGCCGTTGTGGGCGCTCGCTTTGTTGATACTGTTAATGCAGCCATCGAGGCTAACTGTGGATTGGTATGCTTTTCGGCTTGTGGTGGAGCGCGTATGCAAGAGTCATTGATGGCTTTAATACAAATGGCAAAAACGAGTGCTGCTTTAAAACGACTATCAGATGCAAAGCTCCCTTATATATCCGTGTTAACCGACTAAACCTTTGGCTGTGTATCTGCAAGTATAGCAATGCTTGGTGACATCAATATAGGGCAACCTAAAGCGCGAATTGATTTTGCCGGTCGCAAAGTGATTGAACAAACGGTACGTGAAAAATTACCAAGCGATTTTCAGCAGAGTGAGTTCCTGCTCGAGCATGGTGCTTTAGACATGATTGTTGATAGACGTGAGATGCGCGCCCGAGTGGCTAAACTACTCGCGATGATGACCAATACTCAGATTCAAGTTGATATTTAAAAAACTCCCCCTCAGATGACAAGTGACGATCTCTTTAGACTAATGACCGAGGGGGAGAACATTCTTTATCACTAGACATACAGCAACACTTGTAACGTTCGCATTCAGTTCCTCCCCTTTCCTACGTTCAATAAAAGATTCAAGAAGTAAGACCTACCCGACTGCATTTCATTGGATTACTGTATTTGCACTAGATTCTTGTAGTTAAAATGCCGTATGGTACAAACAATAAAATTATAGATACCTGAGGCCTTTGCCACAGAGACTCTCCATTTAAAGCGAAAAGACTTACTATGAATTTTGATATCAATGCACTGAAACACCACCAACTGGTCGAAGATGGTCAATTAGAAGGGTGTTACATTCATCAGCCTGTGCAAGGCAGTCAGCCAGATGACAAAGCCGTTTTAGAAGAACGCCAAGCGCTGGAAAGCCAAGGATATAAGGTGGTTCAGGTTAAAGCGAAGGGCGGAACAACTACATTTGCCGAAGCTATGCAAGAGCTCGCGAAAAAGACAGGCCACCAGCCGAAATAGTAAGTGACTTGGTAAACCAATATGGTCACTTGGTTCTATATCGAGAAAGCACCCTACCGACTATTGAGTCAGCAGGGTGCTTTTTTATTTACTGCCTTTTAATTGACTGAGCTTGCTAACTTTTCTTACTGACCTAAGTTACTGAGTAAGCTGACTAAACTTCGGCAAGCTCGTAACAAACCTCTGATGTACATCCATATAGGTTTGCATATAGATTTCATCTATACTTTCACCACTAGGGAAGCTGGATGAGAAGTCTGCGTGTTTGCGGTCAATCGACAATTTGGCGGCCTCGATAATATGAGCGATGAACATTCGAGGATCTTCTAAGCCAATAGAGATACGCATTGTGGTTGGTTTGATGCCGGCTTCATTGAGTGCCTCATCACTGAGTTCTGAATGCGTGGTCAATGCCGGACACAGCGCCACAGTGTTAGTTTGTCCTAGGCTCACTTGCATGCCGATTGCGGGCTCAAGCATGTCGAAGAACTGTTTAAACCCATCTCGATTGATTGATGCACGGTCGCCGTTGCCTTCCATATCGATGGTAAACAGCGCGGCTGGTAACCCCAAATACATATTTTTCTGGCAGTGTTCATAGTTGTCACTGTCTGGCAAAGCTGGACACGACACATTGATGTCTGGGTGAGCATCAAAAATCTTCGCCAAAATCAGTGTATTAATGGTTTTCTGCACCACACGCATCTCATACGTTTTCATGCCATTAAGCACTTCAAACGCTTTGTCTGCATCTAAGAATGCGCCTTTGATGTAATACACATTCCAAAACAACGTTTCGTTCCATGGAATAGTGACCTCATCGCCGTTAGGCTTAGTGCAAGTGACCTCTTCTCCTTTTGGAACAAACATGGTCTCGTTGCGGCCAATCACAACGCCAGCGGTTGTGGTGCCAGAACCCGCCAGTTCTTTGGTGTAGGAGTGAATCACATAATCAGGCCTTTCCATTGCATCATCACGCTTGAGTACTGGATGCAGCAATGGAGTCCCCACTGTCGAGTCAACAATCACATCCCAACCACGAACGTGACCAGCTTTGCTGATACTAGCAACATCCAACACATATCCATGCGGGTTACACGGTGACTCTAGGTAAACGTAGATCTTCTTACCCGCAGCGAGGCGATCAGCGTATTTATCGGCAACCTCATCTAAGCGAGTAGCAAACTCATCACCTGAGTAACCATCGGCCCACTCTACCGCGACATTTAGGTTAGACGGTTTCCCAAACCAATCTTCCAACAACTGGTAAGAACCGCCATAGATATTACGTGAAGCCAAGACTATGTCTTCATGCCCAAGTAAATGGCTCAACAACCCATCAATGGCCGCCATCCCCGAATTAAAGTTCCATGCGAGGTATTCGTTGGCTCTAGAACCTGCCTCAATATCAACCATATGGTTAGCCAGTGAAATCGAGGTTGGGTTAAGCAGTCGAGAATAAATATCGTGCAGCGGCTCTTTACCGTTGAACGCATCTTCAATCCATTCAGTACAGGCAAATAAATACGTGGCGGTGCGCGTAATAACCGGGCTTGCCGAGAAGATAGCCGCCACATTATCGAAGATAGGATACGCGCCTTTAGACGCAAAATTACCATTATTGGTGGCAATAGATTGGTAAGTAGCGCGCATTGGGTTTTGCAGGTTGTCGAGGATCTTAGCGATCTGGAATGACAAGAAGCGTTTAGCGTTAAACCAAGCGATTCGGTCACTCTTGTCGAGTTCTGAAAGTCCATCAACCGTCAATGCCCAAAGATCGTGTGTCTTGGTATTGGCTTTGTACAGTGTCGTCGCCAGTTCGATAAGCGTGACGCCGTAATCACTGTTTGGATCGATACCAAAGTGCTTTGCTTGCTCAATCGCAAGGGCTTCTGCTTCTTCGTGTTTGGTGGTTTTACGCAGCGGGCTAAGTTGAGTTGAAGTATTCATAGTGCCTAAGTCATTCCATGCTTGTTGTTCCTCCTTTAATTCTAGTTTTGTGCAGATGTATAAAATTGCTATTTACGAAGTAAGACATACACTTTGAGCAATAATATTGCCAAACTAATTTCAATATTGATGGAATATGCCAATGGATGAGATCGACAAGAAAATACTGGCTGAACTGCAAAGCAACGCTCGGCTCACCAACCAAGAGTTGGCCGATCGAGTGGCACTGTCGCCATCTCCTTGCTTGCGTCGAGTTCGGTCATTGGAGAAACAAGGGATTATTCGCGGCTATCACGCGAGTGTTGACCAAGAAGCGTGTGGCCTGCCGGTTAATGTGTTTGTGTTGGTGAAGCTTGAAAAGCCGACTGAAGAGAACATGCGCGACTTTGAACAGCACATTGAAGTGATAGATGAAGTGTTGGAGTGCTTTCTGATGACAGGCAATCACGACTACCTATTACATGTGGTGAGTGAGTCGCTCAAAAGCTACGAGCAGTTTATCCGCAAGCAATTAACCCGCCTTCCCAATATTGCCTCCATCGAATCCAGTTTCGCCTTCGGTCAGGTAAAAACAAAGACCAAGCTGCCAGTCAGGTAATGAGTGTCACGATAACTTGGGTTTAAAGACCTCTAGATCATTATCGGCACATATAGAGCTCTGTCCATTGCTACTGAGTCAGTGCCACCTAGTTTCCGCGCCTAAGCCATTGAGTTAATCGCTTGGGTCAACGTTTATTAACCAGTCTTGGTTGCTTCCAGTATATTGAGATGCCCTAGGTCTCATTGTCGTGAATTCGGTTTTCGATATCCCGAAATTTCCTTTATTTTCAAAGCTGTTTTGTTATATTTATGTGAAACATTACTAATATAAGAAATGGCTTAAATGATAAAACAAAGTTGTACTTTTTTAACGTCACTGTCGCTGCTGCTATCCGTTAACACTTTTGCATACGATCTTGAGATTGAAGCTTTTGAGGGCAAAGAACTCACATTGTTAAAGACGGCAGAAAAGTCTAGCGATACCGAATTACTGATGCAGGCTGCTAACCTTTTAATTGATGATTCAATGTATGAAGAAAACGTAGAACGCGGTTATGAGTACATGAATCAACTCGCGGAATCAGGTGAGGTGAAAGCAATCATCACCTTGGCAGATAAGTATTACGACGACGAACAGTACGAAAAAGCACTGGCTTGGTACCATAAAGCTGAAACCAGCAAAGACCCTTATGTGCTCTACTCATTAGGCGTAATGTATTTTGATGGTGAAGGTACACCTGTCGACCTAAAGAAAGGCAACGACTATTACCTAGCTTCTGCAAAAGCGGGGTATTCTGACGCTATGTATCAACTCGCATTTTCATACGATGAAGGTCAAGGCGTCGCTCAGGACTTCACTAAATCTGCTTATTGGTTTGAGCAATCGGCAAACTTAGGCGACGCAAGTGCCATGTACAACTTGGGTATTTCTTACCTAAATGGACAAGGCGTTGAAAAGAGTTGCTCTAAAGCGATGCAATTGTTTAGCAACGCCATTGAAGAAGATGAACATACACTTTCTTATGTGAAAATGGGGGATATTTACTCTTCTACTCGATACAAAAAACCGTGTGGTTTCAAAACTACAGACGCAAAGAAAGCATTAGAGTATTACACTCGCGCCGCAATGCAGGGCAACGACTATGGTCAATATTCCGTTGGTTACGCATACCGTAATGGTCACGGTACATGGAGCGATTTTGTTAAAGCGCTAGCATGGTTTGAAGTCGCGCAGGAATACGGAAACTCGGATGCAGAGAAAGAGATAATCGACGTTAAACAGTACATGTCGAAAGAAAACATTGCCGCAGCTGAGCAGCTTAAAGACTCTTTAATCGAAGATATCTGGTAAGGACAGTAACGACTCTAATTGTCATGGACTAGAACACTTCAATCCAATTACCTGTTAGAGATCGGTTTATTGTAATAGCCTCAAAACTAAGGCCTCGCAAACGCGAGGCCTTAGTTTTATCTACAGAGCAGCTTATTCGCAATCAATTAACCCATTAACTAATCAACCGCTCTAAACCCACTGAATAATGTTTAGTCCATTCGAGTAATGAAGGTTTGTTCGTCATCGACAAAAGCCACATAGTCGCCGTGATAGATAAACACTCGACCTCGCCCTTCCACTATGCACGCAAGCTGTGGGTTCAAATCTTCGTCAAGATTTTCACTTTGATACGTGCCGGTATCAGTGATCACACCGCGGAGTGTCGGCAAAAATCCATAGCTGCGCTTGGCTTGATCTATCAGGCTCAATTCACTAGCGGTCGAGAAGTAAGCTGGGATTGGACCTGCATCTTCGATAAACATAGTTTTCAGTTCTTCAAAAGCTGTAATCACCAGCCAGTCGATGCCGTTAACGTGATGGATAAACATTGTTTATAAATACCTAGATTCTCGATAATTCTGATGCGGGGATTCTATCACTATCAGAGGCGATTTGCGGCAGAACCCTATTTTCTTTTATCTTCCTGTTTTTAAGAGGATGCATAGCTGATCTTCATCGCGAGTTGGACGTATAGGTTTTTTAAACAAAAAGGAAATACTATGGCCAACGTCTACGTCAGCATCGGAAGCAACATTAACCGCGAACACCACGTCACAGAATCTCTCAACGCATTGAATGACCACTTTGCACCGCTGCACATTTCTAATTTCTACGATTGCGAGCCTGTCGGTTTCGAGGGGGATAACTTCCTTAACCTTGTCGTTGGGTTTGAATGTGACCTCCCTGTCGCTGAACTGGTTCAGGTTCTACATCAAATCGAAGCAGAGAATGATCGCAAGCGTCAGACCAAAGCCTATGCTTCACGCACGATGGATATCGACATCCTTCTTTATGGTAATCAAGTCGGCATTATTGATGGCGTAGAGTTGCCTAGAGGCGAGATCACCGAATACGCATTTGTACTCAGGCCGTTAGTCGATGTTGCCGCGCAAGAACGCCACCCCACTCTAGACATCTCATTTCATCAGCTCTGGGAAAGCTTCGATCAATTGAGCCAGAAAACCGAACCCATCCCTTTCGAGCTCAGTTTCACTCAGCCTTTCCATGACTGAAAAAAGAACGGCTGCAAAATGAACAACTGAACTCTTAATCACCTGAGCTTTACTGATCTTTTCTTAAAACAAGCACGTAACTGACTTCACTATCTAAGGATTGGACACTGTTATGAATCACAACGCCATTATCACCATTACAAACCTCAGACTAAGAACCTTCATCGGCTTCAACGAGGAAGAAAAGTCTAAGCAGCAAGACATTGTTATCAACGCAGAAATCCACTACCCCGCTAACAACCTTTGCCTCTCTGATGATGTGGACAACGCGCTTAACTACAAAAACATCTGCAAGAAAGTCATTCAACATGTCGAATCCGGAAGGTTTCTGCTTTTGGAAAAGCTAACCAGTGACGTTCTCGGCATCTGTATCGACCATCCATGGGTGCGATACGCTCAAGTGAGAATCGACAAACCTCACGCGCTACGTTTTGCCGACTCCGTTTCGCTCACCCTGAGCTATGAAGCAGACAACGACAATAATTAATAAGGAGTGCGTCATGCTGAATACAGAAGCCGAAAAAGTAAGAGAAGCGTTGCTCGCAAGAGGACTTGAAACTCCAATGACAGAGAGCGAAATGAACCCCAACCAGAAGTACAACCGTATCAAAGGACTTTTGACGGAAGTGGTCAGTACGCTTGGACTGGATTTAACCGATGATAGCCTTGCTGAAACCCCTCATCGTATTGCAAAGATGTACGTCCATGAGATATTTTCAGGGCTAGATTACGATAACTTCCCGAAAATCAGTGTTATAGAAAATAAAATGTCGGTTGATGAAATGGTTAAGGTATCGGATATCGACTTAACTTCTACGTGCGAACATCACTTCATTACTATTGATGGTTTAGCGGAAGTCGCCTACATCCCTGAAAACAAGATTCTTGGGCTGTCTAAAATCAACCGTATCGTTCGATTCTTTGCTCAGCGTCCTCAGGTACAAGAACGCCTTACTCAGCAAATCCTAGTCGCAATACAGACTCTAGTGGAAACAGACAACGTAGCCGTGACGATTAAAGCCACTCACTATTGCGTTAAATCCAGAGGCGTGATGGATGCTAATTCTGAAACCTCAACGACCGCTCTCGGTGGTATTTTCAAAACTAACCCTCAAACCAGAGCTGAGTTTTTACGATGAGTGAAACGATACTGATAACCGGCGTTGGAAAGCGACTCGGATTTGCACTGGCGCAGCAACTTTTAGCGGATGGATACAAAGTGGTTGGCACCTACCGCAGCGACTATCCTCAACTGCAACGGTTGCGCGACATTGGAGCCGACTTGCAGCAAGTAGACTTTTATCAACAAAGTAGCCTAGAGGGCTTTCTTGATTATGTTGGTCAAGAATATAAGACACTTCGAGCCGTCATACACAACGCTTCAGACTGGAAGCCTGAGAACAAGACAAACCCCAGTGACAATGCATCACAAATCATGCACCAGATGATGACGATTCACGCTACCGTGCCTTACCTGTTCAATTTAACACTCAAAGACCAACTAATGTCTGGCGATGAAACTTCAGACATCATCCACATCAGTGACTACGTTGCAGAAAAAGGCAGTAAAAAACTGCTAGTAAAGCTGCGCTCAACAACCTAACGCTTTCGTTTTCAGCGATGCTGGCTCCCAAGGTCAAAGTAAATACCCTATCTCCAGCCATGATTAAGTTTAATGAACATGACGATGAGGCATACAAAACCAAAGCTTTGAAGAAAGCTCTGATTCCCTCAGAAGCGGGCTTTGAGGAAATAATAGATGGCATCAAGTTTGTGTTGGCCAGTCACTACATGACAGGAAGAACTTTGCACCTTGATGGCGGCAGACATTTGAAGTGATGGTTTTACATTGTCTGCTACCTAAAACGGCTGTTATCTAGCGAAAGCAGTTAACTAGAAACCGCTATAAGCTAAAAATTCTTATAACCTAGAAACTGCTATAAGAATGAGGAAGACGATTTTCTTCATCCCAGCCTAACAATTCAATATTGATCAATGATTTGCGCTGCTCATTACACAGCGAAGCGATGTTGATGATAGGGAGCTGGCTACGAAACTGCGCGGTAAGGATAACCTTTTTACTTTCACTCAGGCTGTCTCGGCATTGCGCCAAAACCGCTTCAGTATCTAGCTGATGTGCGTTCTCGATAATCTGAATATTGGCGTTCTCGTGATAGCACCCTATCAGCCAAGATACGGCAGCTGCTTCTGAGCTAGTGAGTACGATGACGTCTTTTGTTGCCATAAGCTCGTGGAGTTCAAGCTCTTTTAGTTCAGTTTCCATAAATACTCTCATTCAGCAGCAAATACATTAAAGTCGATTGCCCAATTTAGCCTGTGCCAAATGGTACCCTCTATCTATCATCTCTTGTGAGCGATCGAACTCCAAAGTGCCACAGGCATTACGTGGGATCTCAAGCGTAATATCGGCAGGATAAGCGGCCAGTTTTTGACGAGCAATGGTCGATTGCATCGCATCAAACGCTTGGTTGGCAATGTCGTAGGCTGCAAAATTGAAGCTCATTTTGCTTTTTACACTGCTACCGAGATTATCGATAAAATGAACAACCTTCTCATGCAGGTTACTCTCTTTTGTTGGTAGCGAAACCGGTGTCACTTCCTGCTGGAGCATTTCAGGTTCGCCGCCTAAGTTCACTGCCAGAGTAAAGTCTGTCTTATCACCAAAGGTAGGCGCAATCGGTACAGGGTTAAGTACACCGCCATCAATCAGCTCTTCGCCATTAATAACATGAGGTGTGAAGAACAATGGCAAAGAGATAGAAGCGCGAATGGCATCAAACAGAGAGCCTGATTGCAGCCAAACCTCTTTTTCATCGGCGACGTTGGCGGCAACAGCGGTATAAGGGATAGGCAGATCTTCAATTGAAATCTCGCCGATCAATCCACGCAGTGTGTCGATGATCTTGTCCCCTTTGAAGATCCCACTCGATTGCCATGAAAAGTCCAACATCATAGCCATATTTGATTGGTCGATACTGGTGACCCACTCTTCAAATTCATCCAACTTACCCGCGGCGTAGACACCACCGATAAGTGCGCCAATTGAACAACCAGAGATGGATTTTATCTGATAGCCATGCTCAATCAGCCAACGGATGATTCCAACGTGAACCAAGCCTCTTGCGCCACCACTACCCAGTACCAATGAGATCGTTTTTTCCATCGTACTCATCCTTTAATTCATTAGCTTTTTAGTTCTTTCAGCAAAATCATATCACTTAGTTTAACCGTAAGCTGTGTAATGCTTTGAAAACTGCACCACCTGCGTGCCTAAATGTGTCGCGAATTGAGATCGGGCAGCTTAAGTTGATTGCTGAAACTCATAGACTTTAGACTACCGCACTAAACTAAAAGTGAGTCATTCCAGCAAGCCTAAGCGCGACTAAGAATCTGGTTTCCGTGAGCGCTTGATACAAAAAGGTCGCCCACTTGAAAGCGAGCGACCTCTTGTTATTCATTGTGTTTTTGAGCTCATCCAGTAAGTGAGAACAAAGAATTACAACACGCGTAAGCACTCTTCTGGCGACAAGCTCAAGAGTGTATTGGCAAAGTTGATCTTCTCATCGCGCCATCTCAATGCTGCCTCTCGACCTTCTTGTGAGTGTCGGTCGGCCTCAAAATAGCTTTTTCTTGGAAGTCCGTCTGCTGGCGTCATCACCATAGACTGTTCATTCAAGCGAAGCGTAAATAAGAACTGACCACGTTGTCCGGTTTGCGCTGCTGGGTGGTGCAATGTGGTATCACAGCAATAGCGCCTATCACGCAGTGCGCGGCATGTGTACTCAAAAGCATCTTGAGCACCACGTCCAGGGAACGCGGTATAAACACTGATGCCATCACGTTGCAAAGACTGATCACCCGCCGCGAGTTGCACCGCATGTTGGATCATCCTAAAGCCCAGAACCACGCCACCAATGCTGTTCAATCCACTGTATTGAATAGCGCCTTCTAAGCTCAGATGAAGTTTGTCTTCCCCTTCATAGAGAAAGAGATCAGGCGATGCCCAATCGCTCTTTGGAATAAGCAGTTGAGTAATATCCGAGTGTTCCATGTTGGTCTCCGCAACAATGAGTGTGTTTGAGCCCACAAGGTAACGTAATGAGAATTATTATCAATAGTTTTTAACCAAAAACGTTACCCCAGAAAGCACTCATCGATGGATGTTATCTGATGCTTTAACGCCAAGCATTTCTTGTTAGATAGTCGTTTATTACCCATAAATTCATCGCCTACCAATAAACAGACACATGCTATCTACAGGGTCTAATACTAGTCGTCCGACTCTACGACTAATGTCTAACCGACTGAGTCTATTTGTTTTTTTTGGTTTGGTATAAGGTACTAACAACTAAATGTTAATGAATATTTAATTATAAGTTGACGCATTGTTTGCGCTTCTGCGTGAGTCAATAACGTTTGTTGGAATAACACGCCTTAGAGTGTGAACGAAAGGAATCAAAATGAGCAGTACTTTAGAGTCAGTACATATACAAGCAAATAAGCCTCAAGCCAATGAGGATGAACTCACTTATGAACAACAACACAAACCAAGCTCGGAGTTTGATTCCCGCGAACAATATTTAGAACATGAATTACAAATCATGTCGCCTAAACGCTGGCGTCCTAACTTGCCGTTTAAAGATTATCGATTCGAGATAGAAGACACCATCCCAGCGATGGCCGCCACGATTGGTAAAGTTGTTATGGTGGGCGCGATTGCTGCTACCTTTGCGGGGGCTCTCGGGCTAGATGAAGGCTTTATTTTAGAAAATGTTCGTTATGAACTACTCATCGCTTCAGTTTTCATCATCCTTTTCTCTGGCTTCTTACTACCAACGGCTAACCTTGCTGGTACGCATGGTCCACTCATTCCTTTAATTCCGATTGTGGTTGCAGCTGGCGGACACCCAATGGCCTTTGGCTTGCTGATAGGTGCTTTTGGCTTACTCTTGGCCATCAGTAAAGGTGGCAGTATGTTGGCCAACCTCACCAGTAAAGGCGTGTGTGGCGGCTTATTACTCTACCTTGGCTTTGTTGGAACCGCTTCTCAGGTTAAGAAGCTATTTGCTTGGGCTGAGGGAATTGGTATGAGCCATATCGCGTTTGTCGTGATCTTTTGCACCATCATTTTGTACGCGTTATTAGAACATTTCCGTAAGCGCTGGTTAGCCGTGCCTCTTAGTTGTTTACTGGGTGGTACGATTGCATTTGCCATGGGTGCCCCATTTGCTTTCCACACTGAGCCAGGCTTGCCTAACATGAACCCTATGTATTGGTGGGGAGAAGATACCGGCTGGATGCTTGGCCTACCGACGATTGAACATTTCATGGTGGTATTGCCGTTTGCGATTCTAGCCGTAGCGATGTGGTCACCGGATTTCTTAGGACATCAAGTATTCCAAAAGATCAGCTACCCAGAACGTACCGAAAAAGTACACATGCACATTGACGACACCATGACCACGGCTTCAATTCGTCAAACGTTCGGTTCTCTGCTCGGTGGTACTAACTTTACGTCTTCATGGGGTACTTACATCGTACCGGCAGCGATTGCTAAACGCCCTATTCCTGCTGGCGCCTTGCTCACGGCGCTATTCTGTATTATCGCCGCAGTTTGGGGTTACCCGATGGATTTAGCTATCTGGCAACCGGTACTTTGTGTTGCGCTGATTGTTGGAGTATTTGTGCCATTGCTAGAAGCTGGAATGGAAATGACGCGTGAAGGGAAAACCACCCAATCAGCAGCGATTGTTGTATTTTCTTCAGCGCTCGTTAACCCTGCATTTGGTTGGGCTCTCACCATGCTGTTGGATAACTTAGGCTTAGTCGGTTGTAAAGAACGTAGTAGTGAGCTTAGTAAAATGAGCCGTTGGGTGTTGCCTGGCATTATGTTTATTGTACTAAGTGGTGTGATGGCGTTGGTTGGCCTTTTACCGGGGATTCCAGCGATTATCCCGAGCTTTCGCTAGGCTCGATTAGTATTGAGTTTCAGTCGAAACACAAAAAGGCCTCGCACACGCGAGGCCTTAGTTCATTAGAGATATATCTACTTCGACATAACATCACACTTGGTTTCATCTAAACCAAGCCCTTTTGCAGTTAGCTTACATTGCTCTTTAATGTCTGTTATCTGGTTCTCCCACTGCTGATCAAAAGGTGGAAGTGAATTACTGTTGATAGTTGCGAAATACTGATCGCGCATTAATAAAAAGTTCGACCTAATAGCCTGTTGATCAGCATAAACCTTAACAGCCTTAGTGAGCAGCGTTGCGATATCTTTTGGGTCATATGATATTGACTGTCGACCATCCTTATCAGCCCCACCGAGAGTAATTTGATACAAGATGTCATAGTAATCACGCTGAATACGATGCACCTGTTTCTGATACCTATCGTAACTGGTTTCTTTTACGGCCTCGTTGAGCTTATCAATATTACCTTTCGTAAATCCATTAAGTAATTCAAAGGTATTGTTTTTTATTAGTTTAGATTTGTTCTTCTGCGATTGTGCAATAATTGAGTATGACAACTCATTAAGGCGCAATGCCCTGCTCAATGCTAATTGTTTTGCTTGCGGTGAAATAACAAAGTTGATGATCTCGTCCGCATTAGGCTCAGATTCTTTGTATGTTTCTTTAATTTTTTCGACGATATCGACTTGCTCTTGTGAGATGAGTATTGAATCGCTAAGAGTAGTTCCTTTTAAATAATTTGGTAGTGGCCTAGGAGCACATCCGATAGTGGTGTCTAAGGCTTTAGCGCCTAGCGTAAGTTCATTGCTAAAGACCTCAGCAAGACGATCGTTGTAAGGTTGGCACCAAGAATTGTTTGCAATTTCGTTTGTAGACGCACATCCAGTGAGTAATAAAACGATTAGTGTTAGATACTTATACATAAGAAATCTCTTTATCTGACGTTGAGTTTAAAGCCTCCCCACATGATGAAAGGTGCTTTTAAAGTTATTTTTATCAGTAAAGAGGTCATTACAGGTTAGATTAGTCATTTACAGACAAGTGTGACACCTGTTGTATATTTAACTATGAAGATATAAATATTTCGTATGTTAGGTGCTTGGTTTGTGTGAAGCATACAACACCCACCCTCAAATGGAGTTCATCGATCTCTTTAGATGAACGATCGAGGGGGAGAACATTCTTTGACGCTGAACATATAACTGCACTTGTCACGATCGGTATTCAGTTCCTCCCCTTTCCCGTTACCAACAAGAGATTGGAGATGTAAACCAAGGGGAGGTTAGGAGGGGATTTGTAAGTCGAACTTGACGTACATCTGCCCAAGTCAATTCGCTCGATCCACAGAACACAAAAAGGCCTCGCATACGCGAGGCCTTGTTTTATCTGCGTTCCAACGAACAAGTAGCTAACAATTTACGATGGTAAAACCACATCAACTAGAGAGCCATTCATCCAGTACTTTGATGAATTTAGGGTTAATGAGATAACCGATGGAAGCATGTGGATTGCTTTTCCCGTTGCGAATATTGAGGTTGTAGATCGGGTGGATATCTTTCATTCCGCCGGGTATCAGATCCAGTTTGAGCATATCCTTAAAGTCATTTCTAATTTTGCTGTCATGAGAGATAAAGTCATCTTCTGCCGATATGTTTATCCATTGCTGAATGTTTAAAGGGTACTTCTTCTCATCTTTCAAGCGACTCCCCTTTAGCCTATCTTTTACGTTTTCATCACCTAACGGTGACCCGAGCGTAAGCAATAAGTTGACCTTCTTGTCTGCACCATAGTCGTGTCTATACTCTCCGTAATGAGACAACTTCCATAACACGTCATAGCTGATCATCGACCCAAGGCTGTGCGATACAATCATCACATCATCCTGATTATCAAGCGCTTCCTTCAGTTCAACCATTAGCCGATGCCTAACATCGCTGCCAAAATAGGTATCTTCATACCAATAATGCGCCATATCCGGCGCGACCTTCGTTATAAGTGTCTCAGCCACACCCAGCTTTCCAAATAGCGATGAAAAGGTATCTGCTAGCGCCTCTTTTAGAAAACCAATTTTAGACACCTTGTTATACGTTGTTTTATTGAACTGGCTTGTCTTGTACTTTTTGAGTTCAGACAGCGCTTGTTGTCGACTTGCAGGGTCTTCCGTTGGTTTCTCTAACAATGTGTTCGATAGTTCACCGTAATAGACAAACCGTTTATCGACATCTTTAAAAGCTTGTAATGAACTTGAGTATCCACAATCTCGCTGCAAGCCATGTTCTATAGCCTCGTACCAGAGTGCTTGAAGGGGAGCTTTATCGGGCTTTTGAGCGCGACCATGAATGAATATTATTTTCTTAGCCATAGCAGGACGTCCTAAACACATAGTTAAAGTGATTGTCAGTAGAAAGCACCACTAGATTCGGTCAGCCCTTACCAATAACAGTGGTGCTGATTACATATCTAGGGGTGGTTGATAGAGCATTTATATAACTATGAGGCTGTCGTTTAAGGACCATAAACGAGTGAAAGACGCGGGTATGACTCGCAAATTGAAATGAATGTATCTAGCAAAATCTCCAACGAACAAAAAGGCCTCACACACGCTAGGCCTTAGTTTTATCTATAGAATGAACATCCATCCTTTAACAGCTACAGCGCCTTACTTCACTGACTGCACCCCTTTCATCAACGTTGTGTGAATGGTTCTAGTAGACCAAAGCCTCCCCCTCTAGCTCCCCCTCGAATGGAGTGACCCGATCTCTTGAGATATAAGGTTGAGGGGGAGAACATTCTTTGGCGCTGAACATATAGCAGCACATGTAGCGATTGGTATTCAGTTCCTCCCCTTTCCCATTACCAACAAGAGATTGGAGATGTAAACCAAGGGGAGGTTAGGAGGGGATTATCAGCCTATTCTCACGTGCAACCGCCCTACTTCACTGACTTAATCGCTTTCATCAACGTTGTATTGAACTGGTCTGATTGCTCTAGCTTTGGGAAGTAGCCTCAATCTTCAATGTAATAAATGCTGTAATCCTTGATGTGTTTCTTGTTCGCTTCTGAATCCGTCAACCTCAAAATTTCTTGCTAAAAAGGTAGAAAAATATATAGTATTTTTTAGATAAAGTTGAGAATCGATATGTCATTACAGAAAAAACAATCCAAAGTATCACTGAACATCAAAATCTCATCAGACTTAGATGTTCGTCTTAAACGAGCGAGAAAAGCAGCGCGTGAACAAGGCTTAATGTTCAACGTATCTCAAGAAGTTGAAAAGTTTCTTGAGAAGGAAATAAAGAAAGTGGAACGCCAGCTATCAATCGATGAAGAGATTAAGAATAACCTCGAGGATCTTGGTGGGCTTAATATAGATAAAATGATGAAATCAATGGATTAATCAAAACACTAACATATTGATTAAACTGAATTTAAAAAATGACAAAGCGTGGAGATGATTATGGGCACAATAATTGGACTGTTAATTTTAGCTGGCATCACTGTATTCTTAAAGCGTCAAACGGGGCTTCATTTGCATGAGTGGATTGCAAAGAAATATAAAGACTCTCAAGACAAAAAATAATGGACTCTATCAGATTGACAGATTCCATCGATTTGACTCAGAAAACTAAGGCCTCGCACACGCGAGGCCTTAGTTTTATCTATCAACGATTACATCCATCCTTTAACAACTACAGCGCCCTACTTCACTGACTTAACCGCTTTCATCAACGTTGTGTTGAACTGCTGTGGTTGCTCAAGCATTGGGAAGTGACCAGAGTCTTCAATGTAGTAAATGCTGTAATCCTTGATGTGTTTCTTGTTCGCTTCTGAATCGGTTGGCCATAGGCGAGCGTTCACTAAGATTACTGGCACATTCACGTTCTCATACACGCGGTGGGCTTCACCTGTCACGTATTGGCCTAGATAATGGCGGAATTGGTTTACAAGAATTTGAAGGTACGAAATAAAAAACAAAGGTTGCTAGAGGTTGTTAAGAAGAAGGGGCCGCTGAACGACCCATTTTAGTTTGTTAATAGTCTAGAATTGCTACAGCGGTTGATTTTGAAGCACCTAGAACACTCTTGATTTTTGGGTAGGGACCTTTCATGCAACTAGTGTCTGATTTAAAATTGTAATTTTCTACTTGAGTGAGGTTGATACTGTTGTTGTAAACTGGATCGAGAGTTACTGCTCGTAACAAAGACGTATTATCCCCACTGTATTGGAAAGTGATCGACCCAATATGTTGACTCCTAGTGAAGTAAAGTGCTCTAACTGCATTAGTATCTACTTCAGAACCATTGAGGAATTTTATTTTCGGTTGTAAATAGCAACCGTATAGAAAGATATTCATATCCCAAAATCGGCTCATTAACACTTCACTGGTTAAGATTTCTTTATTATCTGAAGAATACTGCCAATTCTCGGGTTGGTAATCTCTATTATCTTGGAACTCTACCGTCGCGTCGTCTGGGAGAAACAGGCGATTTTGCAGAATGTTTATATAATGGGGTTTGTCTTTACTTATTTCATTGCCATTTCTGATCTCTTGTGTATTAAAAGCTTGCCCTATTTCGGTATCAAAATATTCTACGTGGCTCTTATCTTTCACTATCTGATCGTTCACTTTTTTCAAAGCTATATGGAAAGCTTCTTGTGTAATGACTGGGTATTCCTGTTTTGCCAATATGCTGTAATCCAAGCAGCTTGATAGGTCGATGTTCTCCCTAGGGGTAAGCTCATTCAATTCTTGACGAATTTGATTTAGGCGAGACTTATTTGATTCTGCTGGAGCTTCCGGTAGCTCTGTTAGCCGGTGTTGCCAGAGTTCCGATTCTTCAAGTCTTTGTACGAGTAGTAAATGTTGGTCGTATTCATGAAGGCCAACATTTGAAAGTATAGTCTTTGTTCCTTTGCAAATTTCAGTGAGGGTCTCATTTGCTGTTTTAACCTGAGTTGTCTCTGGATTGCTCCAGTCTATGTCCTGACCTAAGATTGTGATGTCAGATAGCGACAGTTGACCCTTCCCTTTAGAATCAATGTAATTGTTATAAGTCGAATTGCCTTCAATAAGTAGGGCGTTATTACTTAGGTCTTTAGTCTTAACATCGCTGTACTTGATTACGGGTAAATTGACACTCTCTGCACGATTTAGCCAAACCGTTCTGAGAAACTTTGGTTTGACTATAACGTGTCCGATGATGGTTGTTTCACCGTCGTTAATATATTTGATGGGTATGGACAGTTTGTATGGGACGTGAACTCCATTACTGTATGCCAACAAGGGGCTAGGCGTTGTAGTGTAGGATTGACGATTATCTTTCATCCACTGGGAAAGAGCTGAGTCTAACGCGTTGGTTGCTTGTTGAATTGTTTTGCTGTTTTCTTCATTAAATACGAACGGCGTACCAGTGGCAAGCTGTGTTCCAACGCTAATAGTCGATATTAAGACTCCATAGTCCACTTCATATTCACTGCTTGAGTAATTTACTCGGTTTACTTGATAGTTGGTGTCTTTGATTGTCTGATAAGGCGTTAGGTGTCTGTTTAGTGCTTTAGTAGTGCAATTGGTCTTGTTTTTTTTAAACACCACGACGGCTTGGGCAAGGTTAATAGTATTGTTCGTTTGTGTGGAATTACTAGGGGTTGCTGGCGATAAAATGAGTCCATGCGTTTGTTTCAGATCTGAAAATGGAGTGCCTGTTCCTTTATCGCAACTCAGCATAGCTTCAAGCTCTGGGAGTGGGACTATTTCTACCGAGTAGGCAAAATAAGTGTTGTCCGGCTTGATGTCGTCGTGCCATGTTAGTATTGCATCAAGCTTGTGTTCGGAAGAAGAAGCTTTACCAAAGTCCACTGTGCTCTCACATCCCGCGATAGTGAAGGAAAGACACGTAAGTGTGAAGGTGATTTTTAATTTAGTTGAAAAAAGTCTATTCAGCATCGTCTGTTCCTTTTGCGTGCTCTCAGCTTAGTTACTTTTCATTTTTAATAACTAAAGCATCAAATTTCATATCATGTCGTAGTATAGGATGCTTTTTATCTAGTTGGGCTGGAGGTATCACTGAAGTGTCGTATTCACTCATTTCCAATCCAAATTTAGAACCTCCACCTAACAAAAAGGCCTCGCAATCGCGAGGCCTTAGTTTTATCTATCTAACGGCTTTTAATAAATACAACTGCCCTACTTCACTGACTTCACCGCTTTCATTAACGTTGTGTTGAATTGCTGTGGTTGCTCTAGCATTGGGAAGTGACCTGAGTCTTCAATGTAGTAAATGCTGTAATCTTTGATGTGTTTCTTGTTCGCTTCTGAGTCCGTTGGCCATAGGCGAGCATTAACCAATATTACTGGCACATTCACGTTCTCATACACGCGGTGTGCTTCGCCTGTCACGTATTGGCCTAGATAATGGCGAAACTGGTTTATTGCGATAACTGGAGGCGCTGAGGCCATATCTTGCGTTACCCAGTAAAGTAAATCTGCGTCTACGTCTTTTGGTAGCGAGTCTTTCACGAACATAGTAATGCCCGCTTGAAAGTCTGCTTCAAAAGGTTTGGTCATTGCATCTAGGTCGCTTTGTGAAACCGCTAGAGCGACGTTTTGCGACGTGTCGACACCAATAATGCCCTTCACTCTTTTCGGCATCATTTTAGCGGCTTCTGCAATAACACCACCCGCCATGGAATGGCCAACTAAGATGATGGATTCGAGTTGTTCTTTCTCGATTACGGCTTTGATGTCTTCAGCGAACGCAACCATGGTGTACTCTTCGCGGTTGAACGACGAGTTACCGTGCCCTGCTAAGTCCATGGTGATCACTTGGTACTGCTTTGAAAACTCACTCACTTGGTTTTGCCAAAGCCTGCTGTCTAAGCTCCAACCGTGAATGAGGATCAGTGCCGTATCCCCGCTCCCACTTTTGCCATACGCAATTTGCTCACCATCGTGAGATATCGCAATACCGTACTTAACCATTGAGTCATGAGCCATGGCATTAAAGCTACCAAGTACCATGAATACCAAGAATGTGATGTTTAGAATTAAACGTTTCATAGTGTCTCTCTACTTACTTTAGAGGGAACACAGAAAGCGCCCCTCTCAATCAATATAGTCACTATAAAGTGTGAAGTTGTAGACGGGTCAAGAGTGATAATAAAGTATAATTCAAACTAGAAACATTAGGGCAGAGTTTAAAGTGCCTAACTAAATATATAGTTTGTATCAGCGTGACTTACAGAAAGTAATTAGATTGTAAAACTAATAGAAGAGATTAAGGAATGGAGCTTGAAGTTTATCAAGTTTAATAGCTTTGAGTCCTCCCTACTACATAGGCCTAAAGCTATAGTAGTAGGGAGTCGTCGCAACGGAAAAACTCAGGTTAATCTTTCCAAGTAAAACCTCCATGCGTAGGACAGTTATACCCTTGTGCGCTGGTGTGTGTGGTTGCCAACAACCATTAAGGTTACCTGATGCGCTATGCAATTAGTATACGTCTTTACTTAGCTTTGCGTCCAGTTCTTTTGCAAAATCAAACTCATTCCACTTCGTAAACCAAAACTTGTTCTTCGAAATAATTCGCTTTACTAAGCTCTTCTCTATATCGTATCTAGAAAGTAAACTCTTCTTGAAAGAGAGGCTAACATACGGGCATGAAATGAGGTCTAATGTTAAATGAACCATTTCCGATTCATCTAATAACGAGTCATTCTTTGATTCATAAATATATTCAATATGTTTAATTAGCCCTTCCTTAATGAAGGTATATCTCTTTTTGTCACTTATGTAGAAAAGAAGTGATGTTATTGAAAAATAATTAAGATGATCATCAAAAATCAGCTCGTGACCATTATCTTTTATATTAAAATATTTAATCAACGTAAATTCATCTAACCAATAGTACTTACCCAACTGTCGTATTAAAACTAACAAATATAGTGTTTCAATTGGTGTAGCCTTGCTTATAGAATATTTATCCAAAATAGAACATGAGTTATCAAAGATACATTTAAATATTATATGCTGGTATTCAACACCCAACTTATTATCTTTAATAAACAAAATTATCCTCTGTATTATTCTACATAACTTTATTGTGCTGTTCACTTTAGGTGATACGGAGTAGATAAAGTATGAAAAATTAACCACTGATACAAGAGCATTTATAATTTGCCTTTCTTTAGACTCACTATCATTTATATCAATATAATCTTTAAATATTTTCTTAACTTTCTTTTCAATTATAGAAAGAGCATAGTTCAATATATCCGAATACGTAATACCTGAATCAGAAACAATAGACTTAAAGTCGGTAGATAAACTGCTTTGGTGGATATAGATATTATATTCATCAACTCCTTCATTTGATTCTTTATTATATTTTATTTTCTCTGAAATAAGATCTGCTATTTTCTTTTTTGCGATTGTAATTGGTGTTATTATCGGTCTTGAATACGTCTCTTCTTTATGACTATTTAACCCTAATTTATATGACCTTAAATCGGTTTGTAGATTATGCTTTACTTTGTCAAAAACATTACTATCATTATAAAAAATGAAATAATCATCAACATAACGATAAATTTGATAATCTTCACCCAGTAACAGTCCATTTTCATTTAAATTGTAGACAACATTATTGTCAATTGACTGCATTATAATTTCAGCGAAGATTCTAGAAAGCTCAGGCCCTATCAATATCCCATTAGTTTCATTGTAATTTAATCTCTGCATAAGTTGATCGAACTTAAAAGAAAATGTTGATTTCGTCTTATTTAGATTTTGTTTTGCATAACTTTTTGTTGAAACAGCCCAAGCAATTGAGTGAGTATAAATCGAATCAAAACAATGAGAAACATCTAGTTTCGATAGGAAATTGAAGCGTTTTTCACACCAATGATGATCTGGAGATTCGTAAAACTCAAAAATATTCTTATACTTTTTATAAACAAAGAAGGACTTTAAATTTTCGTAGTTCTGGCCATCTAGTTCAATACCAATGTCATCATTATCATAACTCTCTATTAAAGATTTTGTGTCTATGTAAGTGCACCCAGCTACTTTTTTTGCGGATCTTAAGCTAAGAGGACTAAGATCTGAATAGTAAGTAATGATGTCTCTATACTTGTCGTAGAAGTCAACTCCTAACACCTGCCCTTTAGGGTGAATAACCGATAAATATCGATACCTATTATGCTTATGAGAGATAGGAAATGTAAAAGCTATACTTGGTAAATTTGGATATTTTATATCTGTTTTAGTAAACGAAATTCCATCTATATTTATTTCAACTAATGTCGTAGATTGTTCAAGGCCTAATAGAATAAGTATTAACTTATTTAAAGCTTCATCTTCTGTAATCCAACTGAAGTTTAAACCATCATGTTTTATTTTGTTTTTTACTAGAAAACTGTAATAATGTCTATTCGAAAATGTAATTGGAACCTCAAATGGAAGAAAATCTGAAAGAACAGCTCTTTCTACCGGAAAGTTAATAGATAGTGCTTTTTTAGACATTCTTCCATACCTTTGACATATTACTTAGTTCTTCGATAGAAAATTTTCTGATCGAATCCATTTTCAAAAGATAACTTATTTATCCTTTTCTTTAACTTGTGGTCTTGTAGATTATTCGCTTGGGAATAAAGAAAGTGGTCAAGGCCTTTTAAATCTGAAGTTGAGTTTATAAACTTATTACTAAAGTATACTCCAACAAATGCTTTTGACTTACTATTATACAGCCGGGTATTACCAGTTAAGAATCTAAGTCTTATTATTAGATTTTTGTATGCCTTTCCTGGGGTTTTATGTAATGTATTATTGTACTCATCAAACGATTTTATTACTCTATCTCTAATTTTTTTACATTTATTATTACTCAATCTTATCTCACAAGAGCCAGATGATAATTTGAATTTATAACCAAGATAATCAAACGAACCGTTGTCTTGCTTGTATAAGTCTATTTCGCTTGTTTTACTATTTAATTTTAGACCTTTATATTTGACTATAGCGTCAATTTTTTTAATATACTCGGTGGTATTTTCTGTTTTAGTTGGAGAGAAAATAACAATCAAATCGTCAACATATCTTTCATAATATGTAATATCCTGTAACCGTCCAATCTTATCATCTACATCATTCATGTAAACCTCAGATAAATAGGAACTTAATCCTACTCCCCTAGGCAGTCCTACATCTTTTCCTATAACCCGACTAAATTCTCTTATTAATTGTGTAATAACTCTTCTCGGAGTTACAGACAACTTAGGAGATGAATGTAATATATTTAGTAATTTTTTATGACAAATCGACTCGTAAAAACTCTCTATATCTGCTCTAACTATATATTTTGGGCTAGTATCTTTAGCTAATGTACTTAACCTACTAACAATCAAATCTCTATGGTTAATACTTACATTAAAAAGAGACCCTAAAGTATATTGAATATGCTTTGAAACAAAAATAGCCTCAACATTATTTCCTATAGAAAAAACATCTTTATTTCTAACTTGATTTGATAGTTTTGTTAAAGGCAGGGAATATCCTTTTTTTCCGACAGTACTTACGATATTTTTAAGATTTTCATTTATTAATTCGTTATACTGCTCGTTTCTTTTAATTATAAGTTCATTAAACTTATCTTTCCTAACTTGAAATCTTTCGGCAGTTATCTGACCTACTTTTTTCTTATTTACTAATATCTTAACAAGCTTTTTCAATTGATTGATTTTCAATCTAGCCTTGTATGCTTCAGGAAAGTAATCAGCTTCAATCCTTCCTTTATTTTGTCGATCAATGTCGTATATTTTTCTAAAATTTTTGACAGAAAATGATTGGTCAAACAACTTGTACTCCTACATGAATTCTAATCAATCCGGCATGGACTGTAGTTTCAAAAATGTCGATACGAAATTCTACCACGCACAGTGCTATCAGTTGCATTTTTTTAACTATAAGTCGAGACTTTGCTTTCATATAGATAGATGGGAGGATTCTATTTTTGCTTTAGCTAAAACTTTTTAACAAACTTTCTTAGCTCCGTAAATTGACAAGCGAACTCATTGCAACCAAGTACCAAGCCTACATATACTTGTACTCTCCCTTTCAAAGTAAGCTATTACCACTTAAAGAAGGTAGCTTTACATTAGTACCTAAGAGGGGACTTTTTGTCGAGCCCAGCGCTGATCGTTGCTGTTCCACACGTCCTTTCTTCTACATAACGTGGGATGTTTACTTGTACTTGTATCTACCCATGTTATCTGTCCTTTTTGTCTTCGCTAAAAATCAAAGGAACGTTTAACATGGTATAACTTGCAGGCATGCCGAACTGAAAGATAGAAAACCAATATAATCAATAACTTAAAACAAAAAGGCCTCGCAATGCGAGGCCTTTGATTTTTCTATCTATCAGAAGAGATTAGTCGCGAAGTGCTGCGCCGAATTTCTCTGAGATTGAAGCTACGATAGCATCTACTGAACCAGCGATGTCTGCATCTTCAAGTGTGCGCTCTACAGACTGTAGGCTAAGTGCGATTGCTAGGCTCTTCTTACCTTCTTCAACGCCTTGACCAACGTATACGTCGAACAGTTTAGCGCCTGTTAGGAATTCGCCACCAGCTGCGATACACGCTTCTACGATGTCGCCAGAAGCTACTGCTTCGTCAACAACTACTGCGATATCACGACGGTTTGCAGGGAACTTAGATACGGCTACTGCTTCTGGAAGCACGCGAGTGTTGATAGCTGCCCATTCGATTTCGAATACGATAGTACGGCCGTTAAGACCAAACTTACGCTCTAGTTCTGGGTGAACAGTACCAATGATACCCACTTCTTTGCCGTCTACTACGATAGCCGCAGTTTGACCTGGGTGAAGTGCTGGGTGCTTAGCAGATTTGAAGCTGTATGCGATTTCGTTTGCAGAAAGCTCAAGAACAGCTTCTAGGTCACCTTTAAGATCGAAGAAATCTACAGTGTTAGTTGCCATGTCCCAGTGCTCTTCGCCACGAGTACCAGAGATAACGCCCGCAAGCATCATTTCTTGGCGCATGCCGTTTTCAGCTGTTGCTTCAGGGATGAAACGTAGGCCTGATTCGAATAGACGAACGCGAGACTGTTGACGCTTCTGGTTGTGAACAACTGTGTTTAGAAGACCTTGGATTAGGCCAAGACGCATTGCTGACATGTCCGCAGAGATTGGGAATGGCAGGATTAGCGGCTCAACACCAGGTACAACAAGTTTTTGCTGTTCTGGTTCTACGAAGCTGTATGTGATTGCTTCGTGGTAGCCACGGTCTACAAGAAGGTCACGAACGCGCTTAAGCGGTTGGTTAGCTTCTTTGTGGTCATTCATTTTAAGTGCCGCTTTAGGCGCTTGGTTTGGAATGTTATCGTAACCGTAGATACGACCTACTTCTTCAATTAGGTCTTGCTCGATTGCGATATCAAAACGCCAAGATGGAGACGTTGCCGTCCAACCTGCGTCCGTAGTCTCAACTTCACAACCTAGGCGAGTAAGAATTTCCACTACGTCTGTAGATGGGATTTCGTGACCTAGTAGGCTGTCTAGCTTAGCGCGACGTAGAGCAACTACGTTTGCTTTTGGTAGATCAGCTTCAGATTCGCTGCCGTTTACTGGCGCAACTTCACCACCGCAGATTTCAACTAGAAGCTGTGTTGCACGCTCCATTGCTGCTGCTTGTAGAGTTGAATCAACACCACGTTCGAAACGTAGAGAAGAATCTGTGTGAAGGCCGTAAGCACGTGCGCGACCACGGATGTGATCCGGTGCGAAGAATGCAGCTTCAAGAAGTACGTCAGTTGTTTCAGTAGTAACACCTGAATCTTGACCGCCAAAGATACCAGCGATTGCTAGTGCTTTGTTTTGGTCTGCGATAACAAGTGTGTTGCTGTTTAGTTCAGCTTCGTTGCCATCTAGAAGTGTTAGCTTTTCGCCCTGCTCTGCTAGACGAACTACGATACCGCCTTCGATCTTAGCAAGATCAAATGCGTGCATTGGTTGGCCTTGCTCTAGCATCACGTAGTTTGTGATGTCTACAACTGGGTCGATTGAACGGATACCACAACGGCGCAGTTTTTCTTGCATCCAGATTGGAGATTCCGCTTTCACGTTTACGTTCTTAACCACACGGCCAAGGTAACGTGGACAAGCATCAGTTGCTTTAATTTCAACAGATACTGTGTCTTCAATGCTTGTTGCAACAGCGTCAACTGTTGGCTCTGTAACGTCTGCGCGGTTTAGTACGCCAACTTCACGAGCAAGGCCACGGATGCTGAAGCAGTCTGCGCGGTTTGCTGTTAGGTCTACGTCGATAGTTACGTCGTTAAGCTCTAGAAGCTCACGTACGTCCATACCTAGCGTTGTGCCTTCTGGTAGCTCAAGGATGCCGTCAGACTCTACGTCGATACCTAGCTCAGAGAAAGAACAAAGCATGCCGTGCGATGGAACGCCACGTAGTTTTGCTTTCTTGATTTTGAAGTCACCAGGAAGTACTGCGCCAACCGTTGCTACTGCTACAGTTAGGCCAAGACGACAGTTAGATGCACCACAAACGATGTCTAAAAGCTCTTCTTCGCCGATATCAATTTTTGTAACTTGTAGTTTGTCTGCGTCTGGGTGCTGACCGCACTCAACCACTTTACCTACTTTAACGCCGGTGAATTCACCAGCAACAGGTTCTACATCGTCAACTTCCAAACCAGCCATAGTGATTTGGTGAGCTAGCTCTTCGCTGTTAATTGCAGGTTTAACCCACTCGCGTAGCCAAGATTCACTGAATTTCATAGTTTTGACTGCCCCGGATTACTTGAATTGTTTAAGGAAACGAAGGTCGTTCTCGAAGAACGCACGAAGGTCATTTACGCCGTAACGAAGCATCGTTAGACGCTCTACACCCATACCGAATGCAAAACCAGAGTATTTCTCAGGGTCGATGCCAACAGAGCGAAGTACGTTAGGGTGAACCATGCCACAGCCTAGAACTTCTAGCCATTTGCCATCTTTACGTTTCACGTCAACTTCAGCTGAAGGCTCTGTGAACGGGAAGAATGAAGGACGGAAACGCACTTCAACTTCTTCTTCAAAGAAGTTACAAAGGAAATCGTTAAGAATGCCTTTAAGTTGTGCGAAGTTTACGTTCTCATCAACTAACATACCTTCCACTTGGTGGAACATTGGCGTGTGAGTTTGATCGTAGTCGTTACGGTAAACACGACCCGGAGCAATGAAGCGGAATGGCGGTTTGCCGTTTTCCATCGTACGGATTTGAACACCAGAAGTGTGCGTACGTAGCATTAGATCAGGGTTGAAGAAGAAAGTATCGTGATCAGTACGAGCTGGGTGATCGTCTGCGATGTTTAGTGCATCAAAGTTGTGGAATGCATCTTCGATCTCAGGGCCAGACTCAGTGCTAAAGCCAAGCTCACCAAAGAACTGTTCGATACGCTCAACTGTGCGAGTAACTGGGTGAAGACCACCGTTCTCGATGCGACGACCTGGTAGGCTCACATCGATAGTTTCTTCAGCTAGTTTCGCTTCAAGCTCTGCACGTTGTAGTGCGTCTTTGCGAGCTGCGATCGCTTGTTGAACAGCACCTTTCGCTTTGTTGATCTCTTGACCAGCAGTGCGACGCTCTTCAGGTGGAAGTTTACCTAGGCTTTGTAGTTGAAGAGTTAATTCACCCTTCTTACCTAAATACTGAACTCGCACTTCATCAAGTGCGACTAACGAATCTGCTGTATCAATAGCAGTCGTTGCATTAGCAATGATCTCTTCTAGATGTTGCATCATTTCCTCATCTACCAGTTGGTAGTGTCCGTATCGGATGATTAGTTTTTTTAGATAGCTACACATAGTAATCAAACACGCTACCAATGCCAAATTGAATCGCTAAAAGAGCAAGTTATTGACTAAAAACACGGCAAATTTAACAGGATATTAATGAGGAGTAGGAAGAAGTGGAACAATTACTGGTACCACTCCTTAATTTGGAAGCAAATAGCGCTCAAAAAATAAAGCGAGCTAGGTTTTAGATTTAAAATAAACTGAGCGCTAAAACTGACGAGAGCTATGGTTCTAAATCTTAAGTAAATCGAGATCTAAATCTGAATCGAACAAACGCTGTTCTTCCCCGCGTTTTTCGCTAAATAAACGGACTCATCAGCCGCTTTAATCAATTCATTCATGGTTTCGAATTCTTGGGTCATTTCAGCCACACCGACACTAATGCTGCCAATCCAAGCTTGGTTGCCGGTCTCGACCTCTAATTCAGACACTTTCTGTCGAGTCGTTTCCGCGATGTGCATGCCCCCTTTAAGATCGGTATCAGGACAAATCACCAAGAATTCATCGCCCCCTAATCGGCACACAATATCATCGTTGCGGAATGTGTTTTTCAGTTCGCGCGAGAGGGTTTTTAGCACCAAATCGCCTGCATCATGGCCACTGGTGTCATTAATGCGCTTGAAGTGGTCGGCATCAATCATAATGCACACTAAAGGCACACCAAGTTCTTTGGAGTCTTGCCAATGCACGGCCAACTGTTTAAAAGCGCAGCGACGGTTAGGCAAATTAGTGAGTGAGTCTGTTAAGGACAGTTCTTCAAGTTTCTTATTCGCTTGTTTTAACTCTGCCGTACGTTCCTCGACTTTGTCTTCGAGTAACTGATTAAAGCGTAACAACTGTTTGTTGCGTTCAGAGACTTGTTCAAATAAGCCTTTAAGCGCGGCCAATAAAGGGATGGTTGACGAGTCTTGCTGCTTTTCTTCTGCCTCAAAGGCTTGGAGGGGTGTTGCGCCCTCTTCTATCGCGGCCACTTGTCGCGCCATGTTTTGGTCGATGCCGAGGATGTGATAAGCAAGCCAATGGATGAGGAAGTCCAGTAGGTGACGTGCTGACGCCTGATCTTCTTCCAAGATGAAAGCTTGCATGCTGTAGATATCTTGCATAAACACACGATGCACTTTGATGTGCTCTTCAATGTGTAAGTCATAGAGTCCGCAATCTCTCATCAAAGATTCTTCTTCTTTAAAGTGAAATTCGGCATAGCGAGTGAGGTCGAGTAAAGCGACGCTCATGTCGTCTATAGAGATCGTATTCTCTGACAGCAGGTTTCCGTAGTGATTGATAAAACCAACGAGGTATTGATGTTGTTCGTCTACGACACCAATGCCTGTTTCAAAGTTTTTATCCCAATTAAATGAATTCATAAATCCCTTAGGGCCGATACCACCAGCACAATTTACATGCATATCCGGAGGTTATAGAGGTTCGAAAAATATAACCATCTTACCTGTGGGGCTATTTGATTGTTTGATCCACTTTATAAAAAGACGACGTTGAACATTCTAAATATGGCTCATCTTAAATTTGAGACGCTCCCCTTAAGAAGAACGCCTCATGAAGCTAATATTAACTTTTTGGAAATGCCAATTTTTTGGAAATGCTAAATTGTTGGAAATGCTCACTTTTTGTAAAGACTAAAAATAGTATTCCAACGCCATCTCAACAAAGTCATCCTTACGAGCAAAGAACAACAAGTCTTCTGGGGTT
This sequence comes from Vibrio lentus, assembly GCF_030409755.1. Classification (NCBI taxonomy): domain Bacteria; kingdom Pseudomonadati; phylum Pseudomonadota; class Gammaproteobacteria; order Vibrionales; family Vibrionaceae; genus Vibrio; species Vibrio lentus. Next base: position 841,787 of record NZ_JAUFQE010000002.1, on the reverse strand, counting down.
TCGTTCTCAAACAACCAAGCGTTCAATCGCCACTTGAGGTTGTTATTGATGCGGCTTGATGCTTCCAACTTGGCACTGTAGACATCGCTGTTATCTAAGTCTTGAGTGATGCCCGTAAGTACTTCGGTGCCGTCTTCATCGTTCAAGGCGAAACGCGCACCAAGGAACACATCGTTTTGACCGATGGTTTGGGCGTTGTTACCTCGGCTGTCATACAGGTATTCAGCAATGAAGCCAATGTCCCAATACGATTCAAGCGCCCCAACCCATGTGTATTCAAAGCCTGTCGCGACGCCTGTGTGATTGTCGTAACTGTCGCGATAAATGCTTTCAAGCTTCCATAACCAGTCACCAATAATGCCTTGCACATCGAGTCCGAAGTGCTGCATTTGCGCGTAATACGGCTTGAGTTCATTGCCTTCTACACGATAATAAGGGTCGCGATTTGTGCCGCCTAAGTAGCTTAAACCGACATCCCAATCACCGTACATTTGGCTATAACGCAGTGCCACATCGACGTGCTTTTCTTCTCTCGAAGATTCGTAAAGCGCATCGTCCGATACAGGCACTGTCGGCCTTAAGCGACCGTCTTCCCCTGCGAAGGTACGCTCACGAAAATACGGCAGTAACATGGCATCGATAGTTCCCCAGTCTTTGATCGAGGTGAAGTGGACCATTGGCTGACCCAATTTCGATTCACCATCGACCGATTCAATGGCATCGGTTTGGTTTACTACATCGACCAAGTGCGCCGATTCGGTTACACCCCAAAACACCTTGCCGACACCGGCTCGCAATTCGTAATCGTCCCAATAATTGAGATACAGAGCTTCACGAACGTCGCCATGGGTGCGCTCATCATCTTCGCTGTCTAGGCGATAAAACGGGGTGAAGGTAAAGCTGCCGTTGCCCTCTTGTTGCTCCCAATAAAACTCTGGTTGCAACACCAGTGAGCTTTGTCCTTTATCTTGCCCTTGCAAACCGTCACTAAAGAACTGCCTGTGTTCGAGGTTAACCTGCCCTGCGAGTTCCGGACTAATCTGTTCTACGAACTCAGAGCTAAAACCAGCCGCCACACATGGCAACGACACCTGCATTAGCCCAACTGTCGCTGCAAAAGTTAAAGATAACTGCGTTCCTGTTAACACAATCCTTTTCATATTCTTGCCTTACTTTGCACGTTTAAGTGTGTTTTTTTGAAAATCCTTGTCCTTAAGACCGATCTGGAACGCTAAATCTGTCGTGGTTAATACCGTACTCTTGCCCGTTTGATGGTTTTGCATCGACATGGTGTGTGCGCGCCAGTATTGGTTTAGGTATTGTTTGTAGTCTTGGAACGATAGAGTTTTCAGCAATGCGCCTTTACGGTCGTAAAACTCCACTTGAACTGGGCGGTAGTATTGTTGGTCTAGCCATACTTTTTGCATGGTGTAGCCAGAGTTTTTATCGGTCGGAACTTGCTCCAATACAAAGGTATCCACACCTTCAATTTTGGCGTCTTCAATGTAGTTGAAGGTGTACTTTCCTAACTCGAACGAGCTCAAGTCTTCGTAAGCAAATTCACTGCCCATAAACGGGCCCGATTTGTTGCGTGAAGAGATGCGTTTCACACGTTTCAATGCAGGCAAATACAACCATTGGTCATCAGACTTAGTGATGTGTGAATGGTTGAGAAAAGCTGTGCCTTTTACGTCGCGTGGCTCATCAAAAATAGTCAGCCCTTTATCACCATCGTCATCCACTTCTAACGATTTCAATCGCATTAGGCGTGTACTGCTTTCGCCCTGTTTGTTGCGAAGTAGCATTTCCATGGTTGCGACAGAATCGCCCCACCCCATATCAACGGCTTTACGTTGCTCGGCAATTTCTAGGCCTTTCGCAGGGTCGGCTAACGCTGGGAAAGCTAATACCGCGCCCATAGTAAATAGTGTCGTAACGAGAGTTTGTTTAACGCTTTTCATAAATTTCTCCTTGAGTCAGCCCACCGCAGCAGGCTGACGATTCCTATTTGGTCGAAGTAGTCAGTTCGCCAGTCGAGCTAGGCTGTGCTGTTTTAGATGGCTTAGATTCGTGCTGAGGTTTATCTGCATAGTGGGTCTGTTTGTCGAAGATCATCAGCAGGCTTGGCAGCAAGATGAAGTCGACTACTAGCGCAATGAAAATCACAATCGCGCTGAGTAAGCCCATATCCGAATTGAGTCTGAAGCTCGACATCGCTAGTACAGAGAAACCAGCCACAAGCACGACAGTGGTGATCCACAGTGCGCGACCGACGGTGTGGAAGGCGTAACGAACCGCTTCTTCTGCTGATTTCCCTTCCATTCTGGCGCGTTGGTATTTACTTAAGAAATGCACTGCATCATCGACCACGATACCCAATGTAAGCGTGACCACGACTGACAAACCCAAGTTAATTTCACCAGAGATCAGCGCCCATAAACCAAAGCCGATAATCGCAGGGGCAATGTTTGGCACTAAGCTGATCACACCCAAGCGAACCGAGCGCAATGCAAAGATCATCAGGCCAGAGATAAGCACTAAGGTGATTGGCAGAGTTGATAGCATGCTCGCCATGTTGGTTTCGCCAATGTGAGCAAACATCAGAGATGGACTGGATGCGACTACTTCATACTGCGGCGCATTAGCGGCAAACCATGAGTAGATGCGCTCTTCGAGTTCAACCAATTCCACGCTGCCGAGGTTGTCCACCGTCAGCACCATTTTGATCGATGATTTATCGACATTGATTTGGTTGTTCAAATCCAAGCCATAAGGCAAAGACATCTCGTAAAGCAGTAAGTATTGTGCGGCGAGTTCACGGTTAAGTGGCAATTGGTAGTAGCTATCGTCGTCACCGTGCATATTCTTATTCAAACGCATGTAAACATCGGAAAGTGTGGCCACATGGTCGGTTTCTGGTTGTACGCGTAGCCAATCGGTAAAGTCACCAATCGCTTGTAAGAACACAGGGTCGGCAATCGCTTGAGACTCATTGGTTTTCACCGCAATACTGATGGTCGTCATGCCACTTACGGTCTGTTCCATGAAGTCGGCTGCTTGTCTGAATTCACTTGAGGTATCGAAATACTTCACCGATTCATCATTCACTTTGTTGAGTGGAATTAACGCGGCAGCACCCACTATCACTAGAGTCGAAATAGGCAGCAGAGCTTTGCGGTTAGCAACGACAAAATCACCGAGCTTATCCATGAAAGTGACTTTGCTTTCCGCTGCATCATTGGCTGGCAAAGTCTTCACTGGCAAGAGCTTTAACAGCGCAGGAAGCATGGTCACGGATAGGAAACACGCGATGATCACGCCCAATGCCGACAAGTTACCGAAGTCTCGCAATACTGGAGAATCCGACATGTTCATCATCAAGAAGCCAATCGCGGTGGTGACAGAAGTAATTAAGATCGGCATCGCATTAAGCTTAATGCTGTATTGAATGGCTTGTGCTTTCTCCATCCCGCGCTGCATTGCTTGTCTCATGGTCACAATCACGTGAACACAATCGGCAACTGCAAGGGTTAATACCAAGGTTGGAACGTTAACCGTCGCGGTGCTGAGGAACATCCCTGCCCAGCCAGACAAACCCATGGTCGCGACAATCGACGAGATAATCACAACTAAGGTAGCCACCACACTAAAGAATGAGCGCAACATAAAGGTCAGGAACACCAACACCACCAGCAGCATTAACGGAACGAGTGTTGAGCTGTCTTCTTGAGCCGACATCATAAACGCGTTGTTCATGGCAATGATGCCTGCCTTGTGGAACTCGACATTCGGGTAATCGGCTTGGTACTTGGCGATCATAGTATTGATGGCCGCGATCACTTCTTGCACTTCGGCAGTTTTATCCACTTCAGGCAATTGCACGGTGACGTTGACAATCGTCACGTCACCAGAGGCTGACACTAGTGCGTTTTTAAGCAGTGGCTCGTTGAGGGCGATCTGTTTAACTTTGGCAATTCGCTCGGGCGTGTGCTCGTATTCTTCATACAGCAGGTCTTCGACCAAGAGGTCATCTTCAACCGCTTCGGTATGCTGATAATTAGCAAGCGAGTCGACACGGCTTGAGTACGGGATCTGCCACGCATCGACCGTGAGGTTTTGAATTAGGGTAAGGGTTTCTGGGGTGAAGACATTGCCATCTTCAGGTGCAACAACAATCGCGAGGTTGTCGGTTTTCGCAAAGGTGGTTTGGATTTCGTCGAACGCCATCAACTGTTTGTTGGTGCCTTCGAAGAAGATGTTGTAGTCCCCTCTAAAGTAGAGGTTCTTCGCACCAAAAGCAGAAAGCATGATGATTGAAAAAACCACCAGCAAAACGATAAACGAACGCTTAGTCGGTATTGAGTGCCAACTGTTATCTAGATTATGAGCCTGTTGACCTGAGTTGGACGATTGACTCTCTAAATCGGGGTTATTAGCTAGATCGAGGTGACTAGTTGAATCAGGGTTACTCATTGAATCAGAGCTATTAGCTAAATTGGGCTTCTGGCTGTCATGTTCCATCACAGTCTCCATTTGTGACGATTCGTCATAGTTGTGTCTTAAAAAGCCAGCCGAAGCTGACAAAAGACACAATTCTTAGTCATACACTCAAGAAAACCAAAACCACGTTAGGCTAAACTTAAGTTTATGACGAATCGTCACAAATGGTTATTAATAAACCCACATGAGTGGGCTTAATGGAAGCTTATCGACCTACTGATTCTAAGTAGGTGATTTCTTCACTGAACAGTTCTTGTTCTACACGACGCCAAGTTTTGCGGTAATCCCAATCGCTAGAAAGGGGCTGCCAATTTAGGCCGTCTAGAAGCATGTTCGCGTTATGTAATACTGAATACGGGTCTTGTAACCGTTTGATACAATGACTGTTTGATGCGTTCTGTGACAAGGCATTTGAACCAAATGCGATTGACCAGTTTGCAAACACGATGGCATCTGAACCCACACCAGAAGAGAACTTTAGGTCACCCGCTTCTACTGCTTGGTTAACCATAGAATCGGCTTGTTCAATCACCAACTCTTCCAGTTCGTTCATCTCGGCTACACGTGCACTAGACGCTTTCTCTAGTACCCACGGGCTTTTCGCCATGATCGCACAAGTTGATAGTACCGGTTCCATGCGAGCATAGATTCGGTAAGCAACGTGCAGTGCGACGATCTTTTCGCGTGTGTTGCCTTCAAACTCTCCAGAACGAGCAAACATCAATGCCTCGGCCTTTAAAGAATGAATACACAAAGCTAAAACCACGTCTTCTTTGCTGCAAAAGTGATTGTATATCGTACCTTTAGAATAACAGCTCGCGGCCGTCAGCTTATCCATCGTGAGGTTTCCGAACCCTTGTTCTCGAACCAGATCTTTTGCTAACAACATCAATTCTACTTCTCGGTCTGCGATAGACTGCTGCTTTTTAGACAACACGCCTTTGCAACCAAAGATACCTTGTTTATCGCCTTTACAACTAAAGCCAAACATAATTTTTCAGTCCGTATATGAGCTTAGCCGTTACCTAAGCTTCGCCAGTATTTAAAACGCTCCTATCCAATATATTAACACGAATGGTAAATTCATGTAGTTAACCATTTTGTGACGCTTCGTCATTTCTGACTTATCGTCATAATAGCGCAAATATTGATCATATCAAGGCGTTTTATAAATTAAATACATTTTGTGAATAGGTGGATAAATAGGTGTGATAGTTATCAATAGCCAAAAGGTGACGTTTACCAATGCGCTCAGTAGCCTGACAGGATCTGGACAGAAGCGGTTTAGAGATAAGCCTTTAAACGAAAGGTAAAAACTGGAAAACATAAAAAATGGTGGCTCAGATATCAGCCACCATTGAATGAGCTAAAAAGCACGAACGCAATGTTTTATTCAGTTGTTATAGTCAATGCAGTATCAAAGGCTGCCAACGAGTCGTCTAACTGCTTAAACTCTGTTTCGCCTAATAACACTTCACTCCACTCAAAGTGAGATAGATTAACGGTCACCCCTGCGTTTAATTTTGAACTAATTTGAACAATGCCATTTCGAAGCTGAATACCGAACGCGTGCTCACTATCATTCATCTTTAAGTTGAACTGAGAAGACAAACCTTCCGCTTTGCGTGTATCCACCAAATAACGAATGTACTCGACATTATTCTCTATCGGAGACGCCTCTAACTTTTCACTGGTGATTGTCCCAAGTAGTTGAGTTAGAGATTGATAGTTGTCCAATTGATGTTCACCGAATGAAAGTTTCCCTTCATGAAGTAATGCTTCAGAAATATAGAATCCACGAGCATTGGCTGAGCTGGTACGTTGCCCAAGTGCACGAGCCGCTTCTGCGCGCGACAGTTTGGCTTCTTCGTTATTTGGATCTATTTCAAGTATTTGAGAGGTTAAGTATAGCGACCACTGCCACCCTTCCAAGGTTTGCGTCTTATTTGACTGTTTGGCCATTTTGTTGGCTAACTCAACCCCACCTAAACTCCCAATAAATTGATGAGCAAAGGTTTGTGTCTGCAAAGGGTTGATGTCGTACACGTCCCAACCATTCCAGCCCATAACACCGTTATAGACCTGCTTCGCATGACTTTCGACTTGCCCATAGGTTTCTTTATCCAATCGTAGGTTTTCTGGCATATAAACAAATTCAGCTGCGCCCTGAGCATCCTTTCCAAGCTTTATCGCTCGTATTGTTTGGTCATGTATCAACTGCATCGAATCGCGAAACTCATAGATGGCATCCTCTGCGGCTTCTTTCGTTACATTGGCAGCACCATGTATATCAACGTGATAGTCAAAGTCATAAGAAAGGACCAAATCTGCCGCATCAACAAGCCGGATAGGGTCACGATACCTATCTCCGCGCAAAGTATAGAGATTGAAAATTGAGCCCGCATTCATTGCATTGGTCACCATAAGGCTCTTTTCGGGAAAGTAGTAAGCGACACTGTCTGTCACATCCGTAGGGCTAGGTAAAACAATCACCTCCATCCCCGCAATTGTGTGCGCTTCAACTTGGTTGTGCTCAAAAGTAACGGTTGGAGATTGGTAGCCTTTTTCGCCCTCAAGCTTATCTAGCGTGAAACCAAGTTTATTAGGAAACGCATCTGGGCCGCTTTCAGGGTGTAACAACCCAAATTGAATAGCGACTCGAGTAGAAAAGATTCCAGCTAGAGGGCTAACACCATTGTCTGCAAAAAGGTGTTTCTCCATCCACTCATGTGCGTAAATAGCTGTGTCATCATTACTCCACGCTTGTGTACCCCACACATAATGCGAATGGGTGTAAAGGACCGCACTAACATCAATCTTTTGGTTCAGCTTTTTTTCCAACTGTTTGCGTTGCTCTTGCGCTACTTTTAAATCGTCTCCCGTATCAACGATGATCCATCCTTCAGGAGCCTCGACCGCAATCACGTTACCGATACCCCACCCAGCAATACGATAGACACCATCGGTTATCTGAGTGATTGATTGCACGTCTACATCCCACAATTGGTCTACCATAGCAGCGGGCTTTGTAGTAACAATCCCTCTATCCGTAACAATAGGGTCATACTTAAGAGAAAGATTGTATTGGTCGGCAACCGCGACAAATGAAGTAGAGAGTAAAAGAGCCGTGCTGAGAATTGTCTTTCGCATAATATCGTTCTTCTAGTTAATGGAATAATTTAGGGTTAGTCCCTTTCGATGACGCCATTACACTCAATCTCAATAATTAAATCGATGAATTAGAGAAAGTCATATTTGGCTAATCATCATTTTATTTAAATCGGAGATAATGATTTAAGCCCTAGAAATATGTCTTGCCCTTTATCGGTTTTAATTTCAAAGTCATCAAGCCAATATATGTCAGTTAATAACCGAACATCTGCGATTAACTCGCAGCGATCCTTTTCGCTCAACGCTTCGACCTCACTAACCCAACATATTGATATATCAATAATTATCACTCTTTCCAGCTCAAGAAACTGATGGCTAAATTGCTCATGCAATGACTCTATGTCTTTGGCGTAACTCAGCACTAAAGTGCACTTCCCTTCACCAATATCACAAACTCTATATTTGCGGTCATTTAAATATATTGTGCAATCCATATAGATTTATCCTCAATTAGTAATTCAGATTTCATTGTTTTAAATAAATCAAATCTCTACGAGGAATTAGAGAAATTCATATATGAAAAGTGGAGAAAACCAAATATGAATTTCTCTAATCCATAGTGCTATTGAGTCAAGAAACTAAGATAGCTCGGTAACCAACAGTTAGGTTTATCGAAAACCTTTCAGGCCCCTTAGTTTCAACTCATACGTGATTAATACCGCTGTTTATTTGATAAACAAGCTTGGTGCTACTTGCGGATGCGTTAATCAATAAGATGCAATCAAAATGAAGTTAAAGCGCTCAAACACACCCATAAATTATTCAGCTAAATGGAAGGTCATCGTTCTCGTGCTGTCTGTGGTACTGATGCTTCTCAGTGCCCTACCCTCTGCATTTGGTGAACGTGAAGCTTTGCACATTTCAAACCAAACGCATTCGGCACACGCTGATGATGTATATCGTTATCTTGTAGACAACAAAATTGATGTTCACAGTGTTAGCGAAAACAACGATAGGTTAGTGGTGACGTTTGCTTCGAGCGGACAACAAGCCCCCGCACAAGCTTTAATGTCCGAGTTCATCCAACCATCGGAGACCGTTGCCCTCACACTCGAACCTTCAGCTCCTTCTTGGTTAACCTCTCTGGGCTTTCAGCCGATTAAATTTGGATTAGATCTGCGCGGTGGTGTGCAATTTCTCTTAGATGTTGACCTCGCCCCTGTTTTTAATGCTCACGCACAATCAGTGATCGACGATCTTCGTCAGGAGTTTCGTGTACGCGGCCGTGTAGAAAACGGTGAAGTGGTCATCGCTCGATATAACGAAGCACTACTTGGTGATATTCGAACCCATTTAAGAACACAGTATCCAAATTGGATTCTGAGCCAATCTGGTGAGCGCTTGATGATCTCAATGGATGAGGAGGAGAAGCGTGCGATTCGAACTCTGACCGTGACACAAAATCTTCAAACAATGCGAGGCCGCATAGAAGAACTAGGAATCACGGAAGCCGCCGTCCAGCGCCAAGGTGAAAACCGAATTCGCATCGAACTGCCAGGAGTGCAAGATCCTACATCCGCAAAAAACATTATCGGCGCTACTGCATCACTAGCGTTTTACCATGTGGAGCCCAATGCTAGTGCACGAACAAAATCCATCAATGACCAAGATGGTAGACCTGTCATTCTACATAGAAACAGTATCTTAGGGGGTGAGCATATTATCGATGCACGAGCCAGCCTAGGAGAAATGGGGACACCCGAAGTCAACATCACTCTTGATAGCACGGGGGGGCGGCTGATGACCAATCACTCGCGCAGCAATATCGGAAACCCGATGGCGACTCTGTACAGTGAATACAGTCAATCAGAGACAGGACAATCCATTGAGCAAAGCGAAGTTATCAGCGTAGCGACAATTCAATCAACGCTGGGGAGCCGCTTTCGCATCACTGGCGCGGGGTCAATGGCAGACGCTCAAAACCTTGCTCTTCTATTAAGAGCAGGCTCACTCACAGCCCCTGTCACCATTGTTGAAGAACGCACCATCGGGCCAACTCTTGGTGCTGAAAACGTCAAAAATGGCTTTGCGGCACTCGCCTTGGGGCTGGGTTTTACATTGGTATTTATCGCTTGTTGGTATCGACGTCTTGGCTGGGTTGCGAATGCTGCACTGACTATCAACTTAGTGTGTCTGTTTGGTCTATTGGCGCTCATCCCTGGCGCTGTGTTAACGCTTCCGGGCATTGCTGGGCTTGTGCTAACTGTGGGGATGGCTGTCGATACCAACGTGCTTATCTTTGAACGCATCAAAGACAAGATGCGAGAAGGCAGAAACTTTTCCCAAGCCATAGAGCGAGGCTTCGATAGCGCATTCTCTTCCATTTTCGATGCCAACCTCACCACTATGATCGTCGCCATCGCTTTGTATGCAATAGGTAACGGTCCCATTCAAGGCTTTGCTATCACACTCGGATTAGGCCTACTGACGAGCTTATTTACTGGCGTATTTGCGTCTCGAATTCTTATCAATTATTTGTGGGGAAGAAACACCTCACATGAGGTGAAACTGTAATGACCAAATCAATTAACGTCACCAAAACACGTCAATTGATGACGATGATATCTCTGATTCTACTGACGCTTTCTATTACATCAATCGCGGTAAGAGGTTTCAATTGGGGACTCGACTTTACGGGAGGTGTCGTCGCCGATATTCAAACAAAGCCAGACGTCACTCAAGTTCTACTCAAGTCTCACCTAGATTCGGCACTGAGCCAAGATGTTCAAGTGACGGCAGCAGGCAACGAGGGAAATTGGCAACTGCGTTTCAATGATACAGACCTCGATTTGCGAGAAGCACTTAACCAAGCGCTGTTGCCGATAGACAGCAATTTTCACATTACCAACAGCAGCGTAATTGGCCCTCAGGTTGGGTTAGAAATGGTCGAACAAGGCGGCTTGGCGATTTTGGCTTGTTTCGTTCTTACCTTGTTGTACTTGAGTTACCGATTTGAATGGCGACTCGCGCTCGGTTCAATTGCAGCTTTGGTTTACGACATTGTGATTGTGCTAGGGCTCTTTGCGGTGACTCAAATTGAGTTCAACCTAACGGTGTTGGCCGCTTTGCTGGCAGTAATGGGCTACTCCCTGAATGATTCGATCATCATTTCAGACCGCATCCGTGAGGTATTTCGTGCGAAGCCAGACGGTGAGACCGATGCCCTTCTCGATCAGTCCATCGTATCAACGTTATCACGAACGCTTGTCACATCAGGTACCACCTTGGTCACAGTCTCAGCACTGTGGCTGCTAGGAGGGAGTGCACTAGAAGGTTTCGCCATTGCACTGTGCGTCGGGATTATAAGTGGAACGTGGTCCTCTATCTCTATCGGCACACTCTTACCAACGTGTGTGGGCTTGAAAGCAATCCACTATAAGCCGGAAGAAACTGAATCCCTTCAAAGCATGCCTTAGTTTTTGCTGACTGCGCTTAGTGCTTACCGCTTACTTAAGAACGCTATTAGGCGATAGTCAGTCGTCTGATAGCAACAAAGAATTTCTCTAATTCATAGTCTGGATCATCGGTTCACCTTAAGTTAGCAACATGGTTAGACACATAGCTTTGTAGATATCGTTTTAGATGCAAAAGCTTAAACGCATAACTTGAAACGAACCGTTTGCTGCACAGGAAGTTGCAGTATTCACCCGATTTACTCTCGTTAAAGGACATTAGCGAGCCTTCGGTTACTCAATAAAGGCTCAACATGCTCAACGTACTCAAACAAGAATACAAACTGCCACTAGGCATCGTTGCCGTTCTATTTTTCAAACTGTTCGGCGACAACTTGCTCACAGGGGAACTGTCTCAGCTCGCCTATATAATGATTACTGCGGTGCTGTTTTACGCAGTGATGAGCGCCATTTTTTCCGTTGTTCGTCATTCAGATGCGCTAGCGATAAAGCTTGGCGACCCATTAGGCACGCTTATATTAACGCTGTCTGTTGTCTTGCTCGAAGTTATTATGGTCTCGTCCGTTATGTTGACTGGAGAATCCAATCCCTTCTTAGCGCGTGACACCATGTTTGCTGTCGTGATGGCGGTGCTTAATGGCTTTGTCGGTATCACCTTATTAATCGGTGGTATGAAATACCATACGCAAACCTACAACCTTGATGGAATCAAAGCGTACTTGGTGGCTATTATCCCACTTTCATTGCTTTGCTTGGTGCTGCCTAATTTCACCAGTATGGATTCGCTCGGTAACATGTCGACCAGCCTCACTTGGACATTGGTATTCGCTTCAATCGCATTGTATGCCGTATTCCTGTTCATCCAAACACGCAGCCATACCGACTACTTCATTGATGGTGATAATGAAGATCATCACGAACATCACGGCCCTCTGCACAGCAATATATTCCACACGATTATGCTGGTCAGCTATCTGATGATCGTAATTTTGTTAGCGAAAAGCCTCGCGATTCCAATTAACGATGGCATCACCGAAATGGGCGCACCTGCGGCTCTAGGTGGTTTGATTGTTGCCTTGATTATTCTGGCCCCTGAAGCGGTCGGAGCTGTTAAAGCCGCCGTTACCAATCAACTACAGCGCGCGATGAATCTGTTCTTTGGCTCGGTTCTCGCCACAATTGCACTAACCGTTCCCGCTGTTCTGTTGATTTCAGGGGTCATGAACGAACCCATCCAACTCGGCCTCGCCCCTGCAGAAATGGTGTTATTAGGTGCAACGCTATTAATGACAAGCGTGAGCTTTAGCAGCGGGAGAACTAACTCGCTCAATGGTGCGACCCACCTCATCCTGTTCTTTGCCTACATCATCTTAATGTTTGATTAAAACGCATTGTGGGCTCCGGCTATCAACAGCCAGAGCCCACGTTCACTTGGAGTTTCCATGCAAGAGATTATTTCCGCGATCTGGTTGCAAGACTTTGATGCCTTACTTGAATTGAATTCACTGCACGTTTTATTGCTTTTACTTGGTGTCGTGCTTTTCCTTGAGTCTAGTTTTGTTTTCTTACCACTGCCCGGTGACGGCCTAGTACTGTTTGTCGGGGGGATGGTCGGTTTGGGCGCGATTGATTTTTCAAGCGCTCTGATGCTTCTAACCAGCGCCTCTTTTTTAGGCAGTATCATTGCGTACCTTCAAGGGCGGTGGCTGCACAATACTCAGTTCATGCGTAAAGCTGAACAAACACTGCCAGATGAATCGTTACCCAAGGCAAAAAAACTATTAAACCGATTCGGATTTTTGTCCTTGTTCGTTTCGCGGTTTGTCCCATTTGTTCGTGTATTGACCCCGATGTTGATGGGCGTTGCACAACTCAGCGCCATAAGAACCCTGATTGTTAGCTTCACGAGCTCGATTACCTGGGTCTTCAGTTTATTACTAGTCGGAAAGTGGGTAATGCGACATCCATTGATCTCTCAATATCAAGAATTGATTACAAAGTGGTTCTTAATGGGCAGCTTAATCCTGATGGTAACCGCATTTATCGCACTTTTTGTTCGGCTTGCGGCCAAGAAGCAACAGCCACAAACATCCGACTGAGAATCGCCTCAATCGTATTCTCACTTACTGTCAAAGGTCTCACATATGACATTAATTACACTGCCTTTTTCATCGGAAGGAGCGGAAAAGCTGTACCTAAAAATATTGGAGTGTCTAACTCGAAGAAAGGCGGGACAGCTAAATAATACGCTTCTAGAGGCTGAGCCTGTTGAACTGCCATCAGTATTGAGGAAACTCTCTGATCAACAACGTATCGTCACTTGGACTCTACTCAGTGAGGTCAACCCAAACCTCGCTGCCAACTTACTTGATCACTTCTCTGATCCCGAGCTTCTATGGTTGCTCAGTCAACTCTCGGAAAACAGCACCATAATGCTATTTCAATATTTGCACTCCGCAGACCGCAGGCTGCTACTCAATGAGCTGCCACACGACCTACAAAAAAGGCTCAAGCAAGCCCTACCTTCAGCATGGAAAGACGAAGAGCGTGCAGCCTTGATCTACCCACAAGATTCTGCCGGAGGGATTTGTAAAAGCGAAGTCCTCAAACTGGCAGAAGACGCTACTATCGACAGTTTGAGCACAATATTAAGCGCAGATGAGCGCAGCTTGGATCGATTAGAATGGCGCTACGTTTACTTACATGACACTGAAGGCAACTATTTAGGTGGGTTGAAGATCCGTGATGTACTGCTGTTACCACGTGGTGTCTTACTAAAAGAATACTTAGATCATACGGTTCCCGTCATCAGCCCTGACGCTGACCTAAATACGGTTAAGAGCACGCTAGACACTACCCTGCACCCGGTCATTCCCATCGTTGATGAACAAGGCTTCCAAATAGGAGTCGTAGGGTTTAAGCATCTCAATGACGCTTTATATCAACGTTCTAAGCAGCAAATGCTAAAACAATCAGGCGTATTTGGGGGCGATGAGTCTCGTACCATGCCGGTACTTAAACGAAACCTACGTCGACTCGCCTTTCTATTACCTTCGGTCGCCTTAAGTTACGCTGCGATTTCGATCATTGCCATCTACGAACCAATCATAGAACAAATTGCTGTATTAGCCGCAGTGTTGCCGCTTGTCGCCAACCTCTCTGGCGCGGCAGGGAACCAATCTGTTGCAGTGTCGATACGAGAATTATCCATGGGACAGATCTTAGCCAAAGATCTGTTGTATGTGATCGCTAAAGAAATTCCAATCGGGGCGATCAATGGGTTACTAATTGGTACGGTTTTGGCTCTGCTTACGCTGTTCACGCTCGGCGGGGAGCACTCCGGGTTGCCATTGGTTATCGCCATCGCTTACACACTTTCTTCCACTCTTGCCGTCGTGATTGGCGGGACATTACCCTTACTATTAAAGCGGCTCAAGTTCGATCCAGCCATGCTCTCAAGTCCAATGCTGACAACCTTAACCGACGCTATTTCATTCTTCAGTGTTCTGTATTTAGCACACGCTTTCTTGCTGTGATTTCACGATCTCTGCCACACAACCCAATTTTTAGCCTCAGACATTTTTGTTTGGGGCTTTTTTATATCTATACGTTTAGCAAGCAAATATGAATCGCTGTAATTCATAGTCTATTTCTCGGTCTGTAAATAAAATAGAGGCATAAACAAACACAACTTGGATTTATATTTATGAAACTAACTCAAACATCTCTATTAATTGCATCACTTATTTCATCTCCTTTAGTACTTGCAAATACCAATGTTGATTTTTCTGATTCTAAACAACATTATTCTGGGTTTACTATCGGTTATGGAAGCAACGATTTTGATATTGGCCTTCAATATGCCAAGTCACTAAATAGCGACTGGAGTTTGCTCAGTTCATATAGCAGTGACGACAATTTTGATAACCACGAATTGGGATTTGATTTTCAAAGAAGCGATGGCTTAGGGCTTGCTTTTGAGTATGAACATGATACCAACTTCCAATCAGATAATTTACGTGCTAATGACTATAGCTTCAGTCTCTACAAGGACAATACGGTTAACGAACAGTTTTCTGTTGTACCTCAAATAACGCTTGGCAACCTTAAGCATCAACAGATGAGTAGCAGTGTTTACTACACCAGCGCATCACTTGATATGACTTACAACTTGAACCCTAGCATGTGGGTAGGATTCACGCCGGAATATACTTACAGCTTAGGTAAAGTAAAAGAAAAGAATGGCAATCAGTCGACGCTTAGAGATTGGGATTACACGGCAGAACTTGGTTATCAATTAAATAGCACAAGCGCGTTCGTATATAGTTACCAATATGATGATAGCAATAACCTCTCATTATTCTCTTTCAAACATTCATTCTAAATTATTAGAGCTGCCGAAAAAAGGCAGCTCACTTTTTAACACCTAGTTTAAACAATTTAAATAAGTTGGCTAATTTGAAAACTAAACTATTATTGCTGAGCTGTTTGCTCAGCGCCTATTCAATCGCTGATGAAAACACAATCGACTTTGAATCCGCCGTCGAAGAATTTACCGAAGCGACCATAGAAACAGCACCCGTTGATTTCACCGACCCAACGGCAGCTTATAGTTCCCTTCAGTTAGGCTATAACAGCGAAGGCTTTGATACCGGATTTGGTTATGCTAGAACAATCACTGACAACTGGGCAGCATTGCTTTTTGCTCAGTCCCTGAACAATTTTGACACATACAGAGTAAGAGCCGCGGCACTGAGCACCAATTTCGGCAGTGGCGTGATGGGCGATTATTTATATGATGACCGCAGCGATACACATACTTTCGTGTTGAACGCGATGCAAGTTCTGCCACTGCATGAAAGGCTCATTATCGCTCCGGTTATTGGCGTCGGCGCCATCTCTAGTGACAACCTTGATAAGAAAGTGCCTATCGCCATGGCGCAGCTATACAGTGTGGTGACCATTACAGAGCAAGCCTCCATCATGATTGCACCAATCTATACGACATCATTAAGCGACCAAACGCTTAAAATCCATGCGTTAGAATGGGAAAGTAGCTTCTCTTATCGAGTATCAGATAATCAAAATATTTCAATTAACTACGGTATCTATGACAACTCAGACAACAAGCTTGGTCTTAACTACACTTACGCGCTTTAACTATACCTAGGCGCTTCAACTATACTTAGACGCTTTAACCGGAATTAAGCGTTCTACCTATACGGTTTAAATATGCCTCTACGGCTTCAATATATTTTTCCACTTTCAATATATTCACACTCGAACTTAAGCCTTTATCTAACATCAAGCCTAATCGTCTTTAGCAACACGGATGTTGCCAGGTCTGCTCTGCTTATCCTTGCAGCATAGAACTCATTGGGTTAAAAGCTAATCTCTGCTCACAACGCATTCCTGCGAATCGTACCAAACATTCTTTAACATATATCATTCCTAAGCTATTGAACAAAAGCCAATTTCCCTTATTCTTAAATGATGCTTTAGAACTTCATTACGAAAGGTAACCCATGAAAGAACTTCAAGACTTAGACCTAAATCTGCTCAAGTTACTTAAAGCGGTTGTCGAAACTCGTAATACCCATGCAGCAGCAGACAAGTTGGGTATATCGCAAACCAGCGTCAGCAGAGGAATGGCGAAGTTAAGGGAAACCTTTGGCGATCAACTTTTTCTTCGCAAAGCACACGGCGTTGAGCCTTCAGAACTGGCAGAGAAACTCGCCGAAGCGGCCGATGAAATGTATTCCCCTTTGATAAAGGTGGTTGAGTCCTACCATAACTTTGACCCAAAAGCGTTTACTGGTGAAGTCACCATCGCTTTGAACATATTTCTAATTGAACAATATGGAGAAGGGATTTTTAAGGTTCTACATGAAGCTCTTCCACAAGCAAACTTTAAATTAGTTTACTGGCAAGACAAAAGCTTGGCAGAAGTACTAAATGGACAAGTCGATTACTTATTGCAACTTTCAGGTATTCCACTGCCTCAAGATATCTACCAGCATAAGCTCACCGAAGTAAAGTTGAGCCTCATTGCACGCAAAGATCATCCAGTGCTGACTAAGAGCAGCGAATGGGAAGATATTCATCACCTACCAATCACAAGAATCTTGATTGATGGTATCAACACCAAACGAGCGCCAATCGAAGATCTTTATATATCAAAAGGCTACACCGCGAATGTTGTGTTAGCGACACATAGCCTAACAGTATTGCGAAGTAAGCTTAAAAATTCAGACGCTTTCTCTTTTGGCAGCAGCTATATGACAGAAGATGATCCTGAACTAAGCTGCTACCCATTACCCAACTTACCAAAAGAAATGCGTCAAATTGGTGTTGAGGGCGGCTATCTTCAGTCGAAGAGAGGCTTTCCACTTCATCAACTGCTTCATCAAACCATGCAGAGTTACTTTGATAGCGTTGTTCAACCTGACGTCCGATAGCAAGCTGAGTTACTAGCCTTAGTGCTTAGATCTCAGTAAAAACTATCAACTAAGGCTCCTCGTCCCTAAAGCGATTTATAGTCGCTTTAGGGACATTGTGTTCATAGAGGCGCAATAGTTTGGAATACAGCGTAAGTTAGCATGCATACTGGCTAAAGCCGCTTTAAACAGAATGCGGTCGCACAGCAGAGGTTACCGCCGGATACATGATGGTATTTTTGATTTCGTACTTATATTCAAAACTGAAATCAGGGAATGGGAAAGCCTGCTCTTCATGCCACTGCGCAACAACCTGTTCGGCATTTCGTTTCTGTTCCTCATTGTCATTGGCATTAACATCCACAAGTTGATATTGAGTAGAGTGAGCTATCTTCGCACCAATGCTCTCGACTTGGGTCAACACAGAAAACAGAATGTCCTCTTGGACAGCCATGAACTCTTCATGATCACGGCAACTGATGTAAGCCATCAGACTAATATTGATGGAGTATTCCCCGACGCCCATGAGTCTCACTCGAACCGGATCCTCTTCGATGATTGGGTGTTGTAGCAACAACCGACGCAGGTTAACGATCAGTACGCGCAATTGCTCAAGGGTGGTTTCAGAACGCAATCTCAACACATGTTCCATACGTCGTTTATCACGCCGTTCCAAATTATCAATTTCCATATTGGCAAATTCTGAGTTAGGGATGGTAATTAAAGAGCGCTCTAGCGTCCTGACTCGAGTCGAACGTAAACCAATACTTTCAATGGTTCCGAGTTTATCTCCATAGCGGCAAAACTCACCGATCTTTACTCCCCCGTCAGCATAGAGCGTTAGTCCGTTTATTACGTTCTCTAATATAGGGCGAATGGCCAGTGCAACCGCTAAACCACCCACACCCAAACCAGCCAATATGGGGGAGATTGAAAAGCCCATAAATTCGATGACGTAAATACCAAGAATCGCGATCGTTAACCCGCCAAAAATACGTGCTAATACAGTAATCAATGAGGAATCTACGTGCTTTCCGTTGTGCTTTTTGAATACATAAATATCAGCGAAATAATTGAAGATGGCCATAATAAGCCATGAGACAAAGAAGAACTGAGCGAGTAGAAATAAGGTGGTGAACAGCTGATAAACACCACCAGTAATCCATATCCCATCGTCAATCACCCATCTTGCTATAAACAGTAAATTCACCACACCTACTAGGGACAACAGTCGACCTGCCCGCCATTTCAAGCCTTTTCCTTCCCAACGATTATTCCAACGCTCACCAAGCAAAAAGCTGATTTTTATCATCACCTTACATAGTGACAAAACACCAACAAGAGCAAGCCATTGCCATAAAGGAAGCGGCCCATAGAGTTGATTAAAAGATGAAGGTAAAGAAAGAACAAATTGCTTAGAGAACATAGGTCCGGGACTAATCAGAAATTCCTGATAATAGTCTGGACGTACTTCGGTATAGTAAGGAAGGGCTGACATCGTTCTATACCACCGAGACAGGCTTTGAACGGTGTTAGAACTAAATAAGAACTGATCGGTTCGATCGCCTAAAGTTTGGCGAGACAATACGATCTCAGTGTTGCCTAAACGCCAGTGATCAATCTCCTCTCCCCTTATTTTCTCGATATTTGGGACCAGCTGATGAGTACCTTGATCAATTCGATCTAACAACTCACGAAGAAGAATTATTTTCTCCATCACAACAACAGTTCGACTACGATTCGGAACCATAGACAGGTCCATCGTTCTGATTACTTGTGAATAAGCATGCTGCGCCTCTTTAAGATGCAGTGTTTCATTTTGCCAATGCTCGATAACCACACTCGAATCCCTGATGAAGCTCGAAAGAGTATGTTTAGGGCTAGATGTGTCAGCGAGCTCTAAAGCAATACTGGGCATGGCTAGCGCATTGGGTATGGCTAGATAGAAGGGTATAGCGAAAAAAACGGCTACTAACATCGTATAAAAACGTCTTATCACAACGAGCTCCCATCATTACTTTGATTCAATACATACATAGGGGTTAGCGAGTAAGAATGATCCACGACAGATTGATGTAGAGCGTAATGATAATTAGCTTGCAGTAACGTAGATATAGATTTAAAAAATGAAGTAAATAACGTTGCCATTATATCCTCCAAATAGGCATTCACATCCATGTGATTTAATGTCAGCTTGCTGAAACAAACTAATTGATATGCTTATTAAAAAACTGGCCTAACTCATTAATAGCGTCTTCAGATTCTGGCATGTCGAACAAGATACCATTCAAATAATCTCCATGAGATTGGCCATCATATATGTGAAGGTCAGTTTCCACGTCTGCACTGCGTAATAATCGATGCATACGAACCGTATCACTTAGCAAGAGATCTCGAGTACCTGAAATGAATATCGTTGGTGGGAATTCATCAATGTCAGCGTATATTGGTGAGATAAGAGGGTTATCAAGAGCCTCTCCATCAGCGTATACATCGAAAGCGCCCTCAATAAGTCCTTCTCGCTGACCTAGAGGGTCTAAACCTTGCAACGTTAACCATGAATCCGATGTCTCTTTAAGATCGACGGCTGGTGTCCCGACAAACAATGCGCCAGGTGCGGGAAGGTCGAGTTCCTGAAGTTTAAGTGTCGTTGCCAACGTTAAGTTACCGCCTGCAGATGTGCCAAAAATCGCTGTCGATTCCGGTGACTGTGTTTTTATTAGCTCTTTCCATACTGCAACAGCATCATCAATTGCCGCTGGAAATGGGTGCAATGGCGGTTGGCGATAATCAATAGAGATCACCTGAGCACCAAGCCCGTTGGCAACCCAAATAGCTTCTCTTAGCGCTGATTCCCCCCCACCGAAAACAAACGCGCCACCATGGATATGTACTAGGGCGTGTTGATCTTTGCTGTACATTTCGCGTTCAACAATACATCGGTAACCACATTAACATGAATGCCAGCGATAACATGCTGGCATAATTCCTTTCTAGCTTGTCATATCTAATTGAAATAGCTCGATAATGCTTAATTCTCCCAAAGGCATTTTCGACCAAGTGACGATACTTGTATAGACACCAATCCATACTGTCTTTGTCTATATCTTGTCCGTAATTGCGTTTAGCAATTACTGTTTCTCCGCCACGTTCCTTAACAAAAATGCGGAAAGGTTCGCTGTCATATCCTTTATCACAAACGATGGTATTCACTTCATCGAGTTGCTCAACTAAGCTTTCGGCATGCACTATATCGTGGCGTTGTCCTTCTGATAAATCAAAGCAAATCGGCAGGCCACCACTATCCACGGCTAAGTGAATTTTGGTTGAGTTGCCCCCGCGACTTTTTCCTATTTGCTCTGAGCTTTCAGTCGCTGCACCTGTACTATGCTGATGCGCTCGAACTATAGAGCCATCAAGAAAGACCCATTCAAAATCTGCCATGCTAGATAAGCTTTTGAAAAGTTTATCTAAAACCCCTTTCTTTGACCAAAGATTAAATCGTCTGTAAACGGTACTCCACTCTCCGAACTCAGAGGGCAGATCCCGCCAAGGAATGCCTGTTCTCATTCGATAAAGTATTCCTTCAAATGTCATTCGATGTTCAGTTTTATCGTAAATACGACCCGTACTTTTCATAACTTGGAGTAGCAGTTCCCAGCGAATATCAGTTAGCATTGTTCTTGGCATGGTATTGGTTATGGTTTTACTTTTGGCGAAGCAAATTATAACTCTTTACCATGCTGTTCAAAAAACACTCACGAAAGATCAACACGCCCTAGCCACTTATCTTTATATTCAGGAGCGATATTTTTCGGCGTAACAAAGAACGTATCGACTCCGGCAAACTGCTTAGCTTCATAAGTAACGTCCAAACGCTCTAGGCCTTGTTGAGCCATTTTTATACCCGGTGCATCAAACTGGGCTTGTAACGCCAACCACTCTGCTGTGTTGTTCGGAACAGGAAGTGCCGGCGGAGTCACTCTGTTCTCAAATAACTGAGCAAACTCTGTCGATATTCCTGCTGGGGTTGGAACGGTTCGTTCTTGCAGTTCCATTCCAGAAAACGCCGCTGTGCTCGATAAGCTAAGTAGTAATGCAGGGATAACAGTACGTAGTGATTTGGTTTTCATAGTAACTCCGGTAATGAATCTAAAAGCCGTGATTGGCGAACTGAGGCTATTATTCACGACCTAATCCATTGACAATATGAATTAGAGAAATTCAATTTTGGTTGTAAATAAGCAGCAATAATGAATTTCTCTAATTCCTACTCCATATTCACAACACTATTCATAATCATCCTATTCGCAGAGAGGATTGATAATGAAATATTTACCTGTAAGCATGATATTTATAAGTTACTTAGCCTTCTTTTTCTTGTTAGTTATCAGGCTTAACAATTAATTTAATCGCATAAAAATAACGGGAAATGCCTGTAACTTAGAAAGGGGCATTTTCGATTCAGAAGTCGATAAGAACGCAGTCTATTTCTGTGAACGACTTAGGAGAACGTCGGGCACAATCGAGAATATCAACGGGGCGACGTTGCCCTGCTCAGTATTGGGAAAGGATTGGCCTTGTTGGCTGGTTTTCAGTTCAGTTAAGGCTTGGTAATGGTTTGTTGTTGAGCAAACTGGATGTGCTGTTTTAACAACACCCCCTAAACGTACTCATTTGAACATAGCTATCATGCGAGCGTGCTACGAAAAATTTGTTGGCTTATGCTAAGTTTCTGGGTCTGACCTCTCCTTATGGTTAATATTTGTCTCACTAATGTCGTTTTCTGTTAAGTTGCTATAAATTCAGCAAGCGGTGACTTACAATAGAGTCAACGACCTACCTTTTTTGAGAACACGATATTGAGCGCCAAATATTCTTATTTAGCTTGGCAAGTGAATACTTCTAGCCCGGCAGAAAAGCTGGTTTTATTGATGCTTGCAGACGGTGCTGACGAGTTCGGTTACACCAACGTGTGCCTGCAATCAGCAAGTCAGCTTTGTGCTCTCTCTACATTCGGTTTAGCCGACTGCCTTAAGTGTTTAGTCGACCAAGGTTTTCTCGATAAGGTAAAAGTGGATTATCGAGATAAGAAAGAGATCCACGTTTTCAAAATGCTCATTGAGCAAGAGCAAGCTGCGGTTCACGTTGAGGCTCAACCGACCAATAGTATTCCGGTCTACTCTACGGCACCTGCACCTGCACCTGCACCTGCACCCAAGTTTCAGCCAGCTCCTGCACCAATGCAAAACATGCAGCATGCCCCTCGCCCGCAAAGCCGAGGCTCAATGACCAGCAATACCGTTTCAACTCATGATTTGGATGAAGAGAACATTCCAACATGGGCGGAACGTGCGTTTAAATTCTCCGGCCTTGCTGGTGACCATAGCTTAATATGGAAAAAATTTGTCCTCTGGTATAAAGCCAAAGCCAATGAACTAATGCCAATATCACGCATCGAATCTAAGTTGCAGTACTGGTTAGTTAACGAGAAGCAAAATGAAAGACAACAACAGCAGAAGACCTCTCAATATTCAGGAAATGCAGGACAAGCTCAAGGAAATGGGTATCGACAAAAGCTTAGCCCATCTGAACGCTTCAGGCAGCAGCTCATTCAAAAAGGCAAAAAGCCAACCTTCTGAGCCAGCTTCACCTGTTGTGCCTGACGCTACCGTTCTGCCTAAAGGTTCCGTAGTACCTGACGTTATTGAAGCGCAAAGTACCGAAGTAAATGTAGCGGCTCAACAAGCTGCCGGCTCTGGTGCGTCTCAGCAAGTACCCGTTGTTGATCAAGATCCAGCAGAATTAGAGCTGACCGATTGGTGTATCCATGTGTTCGGTTCTTTCTTGAGCGTGTACGAAACTCAGTGGGAATACCAATACGGTAGTGAACCAAGCGGTAAGTTTCTTGAGTTTGCCCACTCTGTTGACTCAGACGGCCTTAACCGCGTGCTAATGCACTGTCATGAACGTATTCAACTTGGCAACAGTTGGCCGCCGCAAATGGGCGAGCTTTGGATCCTAAAAGATTCTTTAACTGAAGAAGAGCTGCTTGATAGCCGCATTCGTGTGTTGTCGCGCACTGCTGTGAACAAGATTGAGAAGTGGTTAATCCAGAACAAACTGTACGACTTGAAGCGTACGGCTGAAAACAAGCTTGATGGCCTGTTTAAGAAATACTACTTGGAAGCGAAGCGTTTAGATGAGAAAGGCATGCTGGAAACAGAATTGCCGCAGTTCCTTCTTGCTGCTAACTCAGTGAAGAACCTAAACGACTTGAAACGTGAAGAGTATGAAAGCCAACACGGTAAAGCGATTAACCCAAGAATCCAGAAAATTCTAAACAGCAAAAAATAGCGCTGCTCGCTTAACTTATACCGCTTAAGTCAACGACATTACTATTCTACAGATACAAAAATGCCAGCTATCAAGCTGGCATTTTTTATGAATTCTAACGAACTCTTTAGCGACTAAGACCGACTAATTACAGTAGGTGGATAGTTGCGTTTAGAGAGAAAACGCCTGCGTCGTCATCTTTCATTTTGAAGTTTTGGTAGCTAGCGCCTACAGATAGTGGACCGAAGATGAAATATTCAGCGCCTACAGCGTACATGATATCAACGTCGTCTTGCTTGAAGTTATCGCCTTTCACTTCGTAAGAGTGAAGACCACCCTTCGCGTATACGTGAAGAGGACCGAAGTCGATGCTTGGTTTGATCGCTAGGTAAGCAGTGCTTACGTCAACACCTTGTTTAGCACGGTTACCGTAGCTAACGTTGTCGAAAGAACCTAGATCCCAGTAACCCGCTTCAACACCGATCAGTGGAAGGATACCTGTACCTACGTGGATGCCCACCGCATTTTCATCTTCACTAGCGAATGAGCTTTGACCGCCCATAACGCCGCCGTACAACCAAGAATCAGCCATTGCTGTTGAAGATGCACCTAGCAGTGCTAGTGCCAATAACGTTTTTTTCATATTCGACCTTTTCGTCCTAGTGGCAGGCCTTGCGTGGTAATAAATTGCCACCAAGTCGCCCTTTTTGTAGTAACTATTTAATTAGTAATGCAATAAGCAAGATTTATACCCAAACCTTGCCATTGCGTCTAGCTTTATTCCTTTAGCAAGCATCAATAGCGTTTTTAACACGCTTATCTGAAACTGGGTAAGGCGTACCGAGCTGCTGTGCGAAGAAGCTTACACGAAGCTCTTCTATCATCCAACGCACCTCTTTTACATTTTCTGGAACCGCGATCCCTTTTGGAATCTTATTAAGCAGCTCTTTGTAATCGTTCATTACTGACTCAACTTTGATCATATGAAGACGATCTTTGTTCGGGTCAATCGGCAGTTTTTCCATACGACGCTCAATGGCTTTCATATAGCGTAGAATATCCGGCAGACGTTTCCACCCGCATTCTGTGGCAAACCCCTTAAAAATCAAACCTTCTACCTGAGCTTTTATGTCAGAAAGTGCGAATGCCATAGAAAGATCGACACGCCCCTTCAGTTTCTTACTGATGCTGAATGCCGTGGTTAAGATGGTTTCAACCTGTTGAGCAATCTCAACGACACTGTCACCAAGCTCAGCACGTACGTGTTCTTTCAGTGCTTCAAACTGCTCTGGCTCCCAAACTAAACCGCCCTTCTCTTCAATCAGTTTATCAATACCACAAGCGATACAGTCATCGATAAGATCGAGTACCTGTCCGTATGGGTTGAAATACAAACCAAGCTTCGATTTGTTCGGCAAATTCGAGTGCAAGTATTTGATCGGCGATGGCACGTTCAACAAAATTAAACGACGCTGACCCGATTTCATTGCTGAGATCTGCTCTTGCTCGGTTTCGAACAATTTGATCTCTACGCTGTCTTTAGAATCCACCAGCGCTGGGAAGGCTTTAACATCGTAGCCGCCACGCTTCTGTTGGTAGACTTTTGGTAACTCACCAAAGCTCCACGTATGCAGATTCTGCTGTTCAATATCATCGTCTGCCACTTTAGAAAGCGTTTCTTGAACCTTGTCTTTCAGGCTTTCTTTCAGCTCATGTAAGTCTTTCTGCTCTTTCAGCTTACGCTTACGATGATCTACGGCGCGGAATGTTACCTTTAAGTGCTCTGGGATCTGGTCTAACTTCCAGTCATCACGTACCACTTCCACACCTGTCATGCGGCGCAACTCTTTCTCAAGAGAATCCAACAATGGTGCTTCAAGTGGTGTCACACGAGCCAAGAACGCATCTGCGTAGTTTGGCGCAGGCACAAAGTTACGGCGTAGCGTTTTTGGTAGTGACTTAATTAAGCTAATCACCAGTTCTTGACGTAGGCCTGGGATCTGCCAATCAAAACCGTTTTGGTCAATTTGGTTCAAGATAGGCAGCGGAATGTGCACCGTTACGCCATCGTTGTCATCGCCCGGCTCAAATTGGTAACTCAGCTTCAGCTTGATACCGTTTTGGTGCCAGAAGTTCGGATAATCCAAATCAGTAACGTGGCTAGCATCACCTCGGAACAGCATCGACTTTTCGAAGTTCAGCAGTTCAGGTGTTTTCTGACTAGTTTTCTTCCACCATGTATCGAAGTGACGTCCTGAAACGGCCTCTTCGCCAACACGTTGGTCATAGAAGTCGAACAGCTCATCATCGTCAATCAAGATGTCACGACGACGCGATTTATGTTCTAGCTCTTCCACTTCTTGCAGTAGTTTACGGTTCTGCTTGAAGAAAGCGTGTTTGGTTTCCCACTCACCTTCGACCAATGCGCTGCGTACAAACAACTCACGGCTGACGGTGGCATCAATCGCGCCGTAGTTCACTAAACGTTTCGGGATGATTGGGATTCCGTAAAGCATCACTTTCTCGTGTGCCATTACTGCCGCTTGCTTCTTCGACCAATGAGGTTCGCTGTAGCTGCGCTTAATCAGGTGTTTCGCTAGTGGTTCAATCCATTCAGGCTGAATCTTCGCGATAACACGACCCCAAAGTTTTGAGGTTTCTACCAGCTCAGCAGACATGATCCACTTAGGCTGTTTCTTAAATAGGCCAGACGCAGGGAAGATATGGAAGCGCGCATTACGAGCACCTTGATATTCATTCTTCTCTTGGTCTTTCATACCGATGTGCGAAAGCAAACCTGATAGCAATGACATATGAATGCCATCGTAGCTGCCCGGTTCTGTATTCAACTTAGTGTCCAATTCACGCATTGCTTGGTGAATTTGGAAGTACACATCTTGCCATTCACGGATACGTAAATAGTTCAGGTAATCTTGCTTACACTGTTTGCGGAACTGGTTACTCGACAGCTCTTTTTGTTGCTGCTTAACGTAATCCCAAAGGTTCACAAAGGTAATGAAATCAGATTCTTTATCGAAGAAGCGCTTGTGCTTATCGTCAGACGATTGTTGCTTGTCTGATGGACGCTCACGCGGGTCTTGAATCGACAGCGCAGACGCGATAACCATTACTTCATGCAAACAGCGGTTGCTTGGCGCTTCAATCACCATACGCGCTAAACGTGGATCAATCGGCAGCTTAGCGAGCTTACGACCAATTGCCGTTAGCTTCTTCTTATCGTCGCCTTGATTCTTGTTTTTGTTTGCTGCGGTTTCAGCTGTTGCGATCGCACCAAGCTCTTCAAGCAGTCTTACACCATCTTGAATGTTGCGCTTATCTGGCGCTTCAACAAATGGGAATGCTTGAATATCGCCTAGGCCTAGCGCTGTCATCTGAAGGATAACGGATGCTAGGTTAGTACGAAGGATCTCAGGATCAGTAAACTCTGGGCGTGATTCGAAATCTTCCTCAGAGTACAGACGAATACAGATACCTTCCGCAACACGACCACAACGACCTTTACGCTGGTTCGCACTCGCTTGAGATACTGGCTCAATCGGTAGGCGTTGTACTTTAGTACGGTAGCTGTAACGGCTAATACGCGCCGTACCCGGGTCGATGACATACTTGATGCCCGGAACCGTTAACGAGGTTTCTGCCACGTTGGTTGCCAGAACGATGCGTCGACCAGTATGAGACTGGAAGATTCGGTTCTGTTCACCCGCAGAAAGACGCGCGTAAAGTGGTACGATTTCGGTATCGCGTAAATTACGCTTACTTAGAGAATCGGCCGTGTCACGAATTTCACGCTCACCGTTCATGAAGATCAAAATATCGCCTTGCCCTTCATCACAAAGCTCATCTACCGCTTCAAATATGCCTTCGATTTGGTCACGATCTGAATCACTTTCATCGCCACCTAATGGGCGGTAACGCGTATCTACAGGGTACGTTCGACCTGATACTTCAATGATAGGTGCATTATTAAAGTGCTTCGAGAAACGCTCTGGATCGATGGTCGCCGATGTAATGATAACTTTAAGATCAGGACGCTTTGGCAGAAGCTCTCTTAAGTAACCCATGATGAAGTCAATGTTCAGACTGCGTTCGTGGGCTTCATCGATGATGATGGTGTCGTATTGACTTAAGAAACGGTCGTGCTGGATTTCCGCCAGTAGAATACCGTCGGTCATCAATTTAATTTGCGTGTTATCAGATATTTGGTCGTTAAAACGAACCTTATAACCAACAAAATCACCCAGCTGTGTTTCCATCTCTTCCGCGATGCGGTTTGCAACCGAACGAGCCGCAAGACGACGAGGCTGAGTGTGACCAATTAAGCCAAAGCGGCCACGGCCAAGCTCAGAACAAATCTTTGGTAACTGAGTGGTTTTACCCGAGCCCGTTTCACCCGCAACGATCACCACTTGGTTTTCAGAAATGGCTTTCGCAATGTCATCGCGCTTTTGGCTAACTGGGAGAATCTCTGGGTATTCGATGGTTGGTTTGTGCGAGGCACGCTGATTTGCCGTCATCATTGACTTGGCAATGTCTAACGCTATCTCATCGAAGACAACGTTTTTAGATTGTTCGTTTTTAATTCTACTCGCACCAGCAATTCGCTTACTCAGACGGAAGCGATCGCGCATCATACATTCGTTGAGCGCTTTACGAAGAGAGGCTGGGCTATTTTGAGATGCTTTTGTATTGGCTGCTGCTGAATGATCGGCAGATTTAGCTTTTGATTGATTAGCTTTTGGCTGTTTAGCTTTTAATTGCTTAGCAGGTCGGTTCGATGCAGGCTTATTCGATTTCGCTTCGTTCTGTGGAGAACTTGGCTGTGCTGCATTCTTGTTGTTGTCTGCTTTTTCCGGAGACGAAGTCAAAGCGTGTCCTATTCTTGTACTTATTAAACTCGCGCGATTGTACCATAAAGGACGGTAACGAGTTAACACAAAGCAAGGGTAATTAGCTGCCTAAACGTCCACGAAATCAAGGAGAACAAGGCATTAAATGGTCATTTTTTGTACTTGGAAACTCGGGGACTTATAGGTGTACCATCAAAAACATCATGGAAGAATGTTGGCTTAGATTGCCTAAGCCAACATTGATAAGAGCATGGTAAAAACAAGTTACTAATGGATATAAATATTTAAAAAGCAACAACTAAAATATATGACCTGACTCACCACATATAAAAACTGTTATATTCCCGTTAAAAGTGGAATAAGTTAACACTCCAAATTTATCGCATTCTTATTTAATATTATGGATTTATCTATCGGCTTCATTAGATAATTCATTACAGTTATCGAAAATAACAGAGCAGCATAAGCCAAATAAGTATTTTCAGGCGACCCAGAAACTGAAGCGAGTATACCTCCGAAGAAACCTGATACACCCCACGCAGAATAGAGTATTCCAAAGTTAGTTCCATACGATTTTAAACCATAATCGACCGCGGTAACTGGAGGGAATACCCCAAACAAAGCGCCATAAGACATCGCACCAATAGAAATCCCTATCATTAAAGGAATAGTGGTTTCAATCGTTGTGAATAACACCATATTGACAGCCTGTAACATGAATATTAGCCCTAACGTATGAACGCGTCCTATCTTATCAAAAACCAATCCCCCAATAACTCGCCCAGCGGTATTAAAGATCGCTAATAAAATGATACCTAACGCAATTTCCTCGGATGTTAATCCTATGGATTTACTGACGTTACCAATTGAACCAATGAGCATGATGCCAGCTGCAGATGACACCATGAACATTAGCCATATTTGGTAAAATTGGGGGGTTTTCAGCATATCTAACCATTGAATATTTACATCCACTCCAGATTCTACCGCTTGCCCGCCCGTTTCTTCAGCTACGTATCCTTTGGGTGGATTAACAAGAAATGATGCCATTGGGATCATAAAAAGTAGGCCCACACCAAGGATTTTAAAAGTATCTAAGATGCCATAATGGTCTATCAGGACTGTTGATAGTGGTGCTAAATACAGAGCTGCCATCGCAAAGCCACCAGCAGTTAAACCGCTAACGAGTCCCTTTCTATTTTCTGGCCACCACTTCATTGTGCATGGGCCAATGCAGGCGTAGGCAAAGCCCATTCCAGCTCCCACCATACACCCGAACGTAACCTGTAATTCCGCCAATGTTGAGGCATAACCAGAAGCTAAGAGCCCTGTTCCGACAAGAAATACACCAAGTATTGTTACTTTTCTTGGCCCTATTTTATCTTGCCAGACTCCAGCTAAAAACAAGCTTACCGAGAATGCAAAAACAGAAGTCTGGTATGGCCCATCGACATCTTTAGGGTCAACACCTAGCGCTTCAGCTAAAGGTTCACTGAATACGCCCCATACATATAGGATACCGATGGATAGGTTTACGATTAAACCTATCACTAGTATTTTAAATGGTTTATTAATCAATTTAACCTCAACAATCAGCGGTTTATGAACAGTCGTTAGAAATAATAACTTTTAACGATTTATGGTCAGAAGCATGCGTAAATGTAGAATAGGCTTGTTCTGACTCTGATAACTTAAACTGATGGCTAATCAACTGCTTAGGTTCCAAGTGACCTGCCCTAATCTGCTTAATTAACATTGGAATAGTATTGGTATGAACCATGCCAGCCGTCATAGTGAAATTTCGCTTCCACATGTCTTCAAGGTTTATCGTGGCCGACTTGCCATGAACGCCAAGGACAGCAATGTTACCACCTGGGCACACAAGTTTTTGGGACATATCCCAGCCAGCTGGAATACCAATAGCTTCAATCACAACATCGACGCCTACATCATCGGTCATGTCTAGAATTTGCTGCACTGCGCTACCGTCAGAGTTATCAATCGCGTGGGTTGCACCTAATTCTTTGGCAACTTCCAATCTATGAGGGTTAGTATCGATCGCATAGATCTCGCTTGGTGAGAAGAACTTGGAGGTCATTAATGCTGCTAGACCAACAGGGCCACAACCAATCACTGCAACAGAACAGCCCGGTTGAACTTGTCCATCAAGCACACCCACTTCATAGCCAGTAGGGAAGATATCACTCAGTAGAACCAGAGAATCGGCATCGATATCGTCAGGCACGAGATGCATGCTTGTGTCACCGTAAGGAACTCGGACATATTCAGCTTGGCAACCGTTAATCTCATTACCTAGTAACCAACCGCCGTCTAAGCATTGCCCAAACTTAGAAACTTGGCACATTTTGCAGCTGCCGCAAGTGGTAATACATGACACGATTACACGATCACCAGGCTTAAATTTACTCACAAGTTCGCCACACTCTTCCACGATGCCAACGCCTTCATGACCCATAATAGTGCCCGGCTTAAATGTCGCGACATTATTTCTTAATATATGTAAATCCGTACCACAAATAGTGGTTTTTTCAATTTTAACGATGACATCGCTTTGCTTAATAATGTTAGGTACCGGGCGCTCTTCTAATTTCGCTTTCTCTTTACCATCAAATACATATGCTTTCATTGTTTCCCTTAATTCACGTTATTGTTATATAAACACAGCAATATAATATAGGTGCAATTTATAAATTATCGTGATCGACTCATCGATTAACAATCGAATAACAAACAAGAAACATAATTAGAGACCAATCAATAATTAACATAATTAGAATAGTCAAAACAATTAAAATTAATGAAAGAAAATGAAGAAATAATTAAATAAATTCAATTTACTAATTACACAATCATCAATATTTAGTTTAAACACCCTCGCCTTATTTACATATATCGAGCCCTGAATAATTTAATTAATATACAAAGGTCAATTCACACTTCCTCAGCGTGAAAACAGACTTAAAAATCATAAAAAATGCCGCTCATTTAGGGAGCGGCATGTAATGTTGAATTGGCTTTTAGAACTCGTACTGGAAGTAAACGGTGTTGTAGTTACTGCCGCCTTTGATACGACCAAACTGAGAGGCGTTTTCAAAGATCGCAGAACGATGATGCAACGAGTAGCCGAACCACAAGTTGTTCAAATCGTTCTTACCGATTAAGTCGCCGACGTTCACATCAAATGAGAAGTCTAAGTAGTTCAACAGATGACTCGCAGTATACCCTTTGCGGTCCATCTCAGAGCCTTCGATATACGTAATCGAATCGATGTAAGACATACCTTCTGCTACACCAACACGCCACTGGGTTGGCCAATCAAAGGTGTAGTACGCTTTGATTGCAATGATGTATTCAGTACTGCTGGATTGAACGTCTGAACTCCAGTGGTGCGCGATACCCGGCGTTAGGTAGATATCCAACGGGAAACCAAAGATCTCATCAGTTAAAGGGTGACCATAAAAGAACGATGTGAGTTGGTTGTTGTATTCGTCTTTCTCCGCGTTGAACTTCATGATATCGCCAATGTTCGATGGCGTTGCCCAACCGTGTGCCACACGCAGATAAGGTGCATTGCTTAGCTTAGGTTTCGGCGCTTTCTCTTTATCATTAAAAAAGCCAAAGCCGAAGTAGAGTTCACCTTGGTAACGGTCTTCAATAATTGATGAATCGTAGGCGTTGTCATCCAATCGAGTCACACTGGTTGAACCCAATAAGTACAAGTTCGAAACCACATGGTAACGCGCTTCTACACCGACATTAAGGTCGACACCTGCGCCAATGGTTTCGCCCGCAGCAGAATAGTATTCACTGTTGAAATCGGCACTTTTGTAACGCAACGTAGCGCTCGGAGAAAACTCCCAATCACCGGTTTCATACTTGGCTTTTGCACGCAGGTTACCGTGGAAGTTGTATTCACTGTCACTCATAATTTCCGTTTCGACGCCCCATTGCTCATCAAGTTGATAAGTCAATTGAGCACCGAAATCGGCGGTATCACCTTCTATAGCATTTTGCTCTGAAGCTGGGATATCAATAAAACGCATACGAGAAATAGCGTTCAGTGACCACTTTTCATCATCGGCTTGATAGAGGTATGCGCCCATTTCAGTGCCGTCGATAAATACGTAATCGTTCTTGAAGAACAACATCGGCACAAACGAGTTAACCGATTGGTCACCACCAGACGTGTCGTAAGGAATGCTCGCAGTACGGAACATTGCGGCAATGCCCCATTCTTGCTCTTCAGCAGCCCACGCCACGCTATTACCTAGAAAAGCGTTACCTAATAAAACCGCCCCATACGAAATGAGCTTCGGTGAAAATTTGTGCTTCATTCTTGTGTCATTGCTCTTTGTAATAAATATTGTGTTACTGAATAGACATTTATTGGCCATGCCAGCCAACTAATTTTAGGTTTGATCGACATTGACCGTTACAATGTAGAATATTCTCGGTTAAATGAAAGTATTGTGAAAGTCTCAGAATTACAAAACATTATAGACCACTTACCCAATGATTCCGACCCAGATATCGTTATGGGCGAGGAATGGTTGCCAGAGCGATTGGTCAATACAAAGTTAGACGGTGAGCTGCTGTTTATGGAGTTCGATAACGCCCCTGAAGAAAACCAAGGGGACGACGAAGGCCGTGGCTTTGTTGAGCACGAGATTGCTATGATTCGAGAAAAACTTGAACAGTTGTTAGACGAACCTTCCGATACCAAGACTAAAGCCGATGCCCTATTGGCAATATTTCTAATGGGTCATGAACTTTCTAGCTCAGAAGTTATCGAAGTTCTTGAAACAACAGAAGCTGAGATGGATGAGTCTGAGGTTACGGAGCTCGAAGCAAATGAGCCTGATATAGTGCTACCGGCAACATCTGAGCTCGAAATTAACGAGCCTCAAACACTAGAACTCGAAACCTCTGCTCTTGAAACAGAACATCACCTCCAACGATTTAGGAACCGCATTGAAACGCTCGACGATATCATCTCTTCCCTTATTGCTTGCTGGCCCAATTTTAAGAAAAACCACCGCAACTGAGGTGGTACTCTGGATAGTCACCAGCGCCCCACTTTCGGGCACAACTCAACTATTCAATGCAGAGCAAGAGACGCCTTTTTATTCGTCATCACTCGATGAGCAAGAATCGATACAAGTCGGCACACACGCTTGGGTCACCTTGATTCATTTACAGGGTGAGTTTCCCACCAACGTTCCGTTGGAATATCAAATAGAGACCGAGCAAGGTTCAATCACTGAGCTGGCACCGCATTTGATTTACAAGGACACGCGAACCAACAACGACAGTTCTCGAATCGAATTTAAGATATCGACCACTGCTGACTACATTTTGCATGGCTCTTGTCGTAACCCACACCATCCGAGCAAAGACAGCCTAGTCGCAGCAGACAACAAAATCGCAAATCAAACGGTACTTGAACGACCGGATATGTTGATGATGAGCGGCGACCAAATCTACGCTGACCATGTGGCAGGCCCAACGCTGGATGCCATTCAGCAAGTGATTCAGTTGCTTGGTCTGATTGGTGAAGCATTACCAACGGATTCACAGGTTAACCAAATCAATAGCAGCGATGCCTTGTTTGAGAGCGAATATCACCTTTATCAGCGTCATCACCTACTGCCACACCACAACACTTCGGATTCGCTGCTCGATAAGTTATTCCCTAAACGCGGGATTCCTATCTTTAGCTCGACCGATTGTGAGAATCACTTAGTCACCTTGTCTGAATTCATCGCGATGTACCTGCTGGTTTGGTCCCCGACCTTGTGGCAATGCATCAACCGTGAGCGATTAATCGACAATGATTTCAAGCAGGCTGATCGTCAATTAACACCTGCCGAGCAACAACAGTGGCGTGACGAAAGCGTTATCATTGATGACTTCGTAGCAGGCTTGCCACAAGTGCAGCGATTGTTCGCTCATATTCCGACTTACATGATCTTCGATGACCACGATGTCACTGATGATTGGAACCTAACCGTAGGTTGGGAACATGCCGTCGATCAAAATCGCTTTGCGACTCAAGTGATTGGCAATGGCCTTGTAGCCTATTGGATGTGCCAAGGCTGGGGTAACGCGCCAGAGAAGTTCAGCAGCGAATTCATTGAGCAGACCAAACAGCTTTTCTCTCCGGTGATTAGCAGTAACGAAAGCGAAAGCAGTGGCGAAGATAATGATGAAAGCTATGTCGAAAATAATGGCAAAAACAACGGCAATCTCAGTAAGAATATCGATCCCCAACAGCACCAACAATATTTAGAGATGATCGACCGCTTTGAAGAGTGGCATTACACCATCAACACGTCACCAAAAGTGATTGTGTTGGATACTCGGACACGTCGTTGGCGCTCAGAGTCCCGTATGAACAAGCCATCGGGTTTGATGGACTGGGAAGCGCTGACGGAATTTCAGCATCAATTGATTAATCAAGAAAAGGTGGTGATTGTTTCTGCTGCGCCAATGTTCGGCGTTAAGTTCATTGAAACACTACAAAAGATGGCGACTACAATAGGTAAGCCATTGATGATTGATGCTGAAAACTGGATGGCACACCCAGGCAGTGCTAACACGCTCATCAGTATCTTTACCCACACCAAAACGCCCACCAACTTTGTGGTGCTTTCTGGTGATGTTCACTACTCGTTTGCCTACGATATTAAGCTTAGGTATCGCCGAAACAGTCCGAACATTTACCAGATTACTTGTAGTGGTATCAAGAATCAGTTCCCTGCTCCATTGCTTAAATTCTGCGATGTGTGTGACCGATTATTGTATAGCCCGCGCTCAGTTCTTAACTATTTCACCAAGCGAAAGCGCCTAAGAATAGAGAAACGTAGCCCTGACAATCAGACCTTTTATCGCCTTTCAAACCGCAGTGCCATTGGTGAGTTAAGGTTAGATAGCGACGGGAAGCCACAGGCGATTACGACGTTAAGTGGCGACGGTAAAATTACCCGTTTCCCTGAACCAGATTGATAAAGTGTTCCTTATTGCTGACCTCTTCGTAATGTCAGTTTTAAGTAAAGACGCTTGCGATCACACTCTGTAGGCCCAATAGTAATAATATTCACCATAACTGGAATGCTCTTATGTTTAACTCACTTACCTCGTTATTTAAACAATTAGTTGAAGGCTCTGATTTGGGTAAAACACCCACCGCCTCACCTAACTTAGCTATCGCCAGCTTGTTATGCGAAGTGGCCGGTGCAGACCACGCAATCAACGAATCAGAACAAGAAGCCAAGCTTCACTTACTACAACGTTTGTTGAACATAACCGAAGAAGAATCCAAAGCCTTATTGGCGCAAGCTGAGCCTCAAGTTGAACAATCTGTTTCTCTGTACGATTTCACTTCTCAACTGCGAGAACTTTCGCAGCCAGTTCGCATAGACTTGATCAAAGCTATGTGGGAAGTCGCGCACGCCGATGGAGAGATTGACCCACTTGAAGATTCAGTAATTCGCAAAACAGCAGAACTGCTTTACGTTGACCACAAAGACTTCATCAAAAGTAAATTAAGCGTTCTGGGCGAAGATTAGACTCTGAACGGAATCAGCAGCGACGGCTCAATAAACCGTCGCTAATGGATTTGATGAGCCAGAGTCAAATTGATTTAAGCTGAACTATTATCTACAAGCTTGCTTAAAGAACGGGATATGAATTAGCGAAGTGCTCGCCCATATAGAATCCCTTTCAGTTCCAGAATTTTCCCATCTTTGGTCACATAAGCACCGCGCTGATCCGACACCATTACGCTACGCCTATTGTTGTGATGCTGAATAAAAAAATTCTTCACATTAAAGGTCTGCTGCCCGTGCGCTTGGTCTTGTGCAATCTGATAGAAATAGTAGTGATTGCCCCAACGTAAGAACACGCCAAAAAACTGCTTGGTCTGCACGACTTGACCGTTGATATCATAGCCAACATAACGCATCTTTGAACGGCCATTCTTAAGATCAAGCGTCAGCACTTCATAACCGACGTTTTCATAGATACCCTCAAACTGAAAAGCCCCTCGGGTCATCACACCGGAAATGACACCGAACAGTAAAATAGCAGACAAGGTAACCACGATAGGTAGCCAAAACTTACGCTTCATCGACCGTTCCTTCTGTTGCTTGGTTTATTCCCAGCCTATTAATTGGTTCGATCTCATAAAGCCCAACTTGCGCATCATTGCAGTGTGTCAATTTAAAGCTTGAGCTGATGTCTTTCCAGCCACTTTGGTTCAATATCACCACCTGTATGGCGCCGCAATCAGCACCCATACGATGCAGGTATATTGCTTCGACTCCAGGTTCAGCAATCGATGTTAAGTCCTCCACCAGCATCGAATCCAAGTTGACGCTATCGTGGTACACCGCAATCCCATTAATAGACGTTTTCTCCATAAAAAGCCAAGGAAAGACAACACCACGACCAACAACGCGCTCGCCGCAATACCAGCCGCTAACGGTACAAAATAGAGTTTGTTTTTGCCATTAGCTTGATTAAGTAATGAGTGACGCTTAGAAGAAGGCTTCTCTATAACATCAGAAACTTCGGTAGGATCTTTCACTACTTGTGGAGCGCTGCTAATTTCTAGTCGCTCTGGGGCTCTATCGCTAGGGTTGTTGATAAGCTCAGTCACTTGAGCCTCACCTTTATCTGGTGAAATAAAGCAATATCCTTCTTTTTGGACCGTGACAACTTTGCATTCCGAACCGACTGCTTTAAGCGCGGTACGAACGTTTTTAATTGCGACGTTAAGAGAACTGCTTGTTACCACTCTACCCGGCCAACAATGCTTTAGGAGGAACTCTCGCCCTATGGTTTGTGAACAATTATCCATCAAGTGCTTTAAAATTAAACATTCTGATGGGGATAAGGTCACATGCTTATTTAAAGAAAGGTTAAGCAGCTGTCGATTTTCAAGTTCAATAACCAAGCTATATTCTTGTATTTTATTATTCATAAGGTGAGTTAAATGCATTAAATAAACTCACCCTAGAATAACATGGAAATTTATTTTATTTCAAAATCATAACGTGAGTTTAAAACCAAGTTCACTGATATTTACACTAGCAAACCCTAATTTAACGGCATTAAGTTCATTAGCAATTTCAAGTGCATGTTGTTTATCTCGTGCTAATACAGCAATCGAATAGATAGGTCTGATCATCGCCATTTGATTAGCTTGAGCTTCTGCAATCGCTTGGTTTTTTAAATAGGCCGAAGTAATAACGCCTTCAGCACTCCAGTCCACCACCTTTTGCAAATCAACGCTGATTATTTTGTCTGCTATTAATTGATCTTCTGGCTCTTTCCAAGATAACTCAATCGCATAATTTTTAAACGCAACTTCAGTATCTAACCACTTGCTTCCGATATCTCTCACCTCTGTTATTTCTGCTAACTCTTTAAATTGAAGAGGAAGATTACCAATAACACGTCGAACTTCTTCTTCGCTGTCTGCTTCCATTACAAATTTAATGATTGGAAATGCTTGATCGCCAATAAAGCTTTCAGAGATAAACATGTCGTGAATTAGCCCTGCATCAATCAGATTAGCAAACGCCTTTTTCTGAGTAGGCATGGCATCAAATACCGCTTGGGCGTCTTGTGTTTTCCATGCAACGGAAACACCATAAGCCGCAGAATAACTGCTGACAGAGAACAAAAAGCTAAAAAGAACTAAAAACAATCGTGGTACATATTTCATTTAAACAAACTCTCAATTAGTGGCGAATAACTTCGTAAAGATTAGGATCGGCAGTCACACCCTTAATATCGAGTGCAGGCAGTTGTTTTCTCATCACAGAGATAGCGTCGATAAAATGCTTCTGGCTTTCCCAATTGGCAACGTTCACATACAGGTAGGTGGCATCAGCGCTTAGTGAGCGGTGCAGCGTGGTAGAGATGTATCCTGGTTGTTCAATGAGTACATCCCTAGCGCTTTCCCAATACGCTAACGTTTCAGTTTCTTTACTAGTTTCAACTGAGAAGGTGTTAATAAGTACAACGGGCTGAGCTAAAACTAAGGGGCTCACACTCAACAAACTCAACGCAATGGCTCGTTTAATCAAACTCTTGATGTTCTTCATGTCGTTCTCCGTGGGTTAGATTCGACCACGCTAACAGAGATAAAACCGCCATCAAGAGCAATACGAACGATTTAATATTAATTAAATCGATACGTTATTATTAATATTAAACATTCGGTGAACATATTCATAACACACGCCAGATAAATATAATAAATCGAACAACACTAATAATGGAATATCGTATGAACCAAGAAATAATACAAAATAGAATAAACAAACACGAAAATAACAAAGTCGATTCATTACATTGGGCAATGTTGTGTGCTGTTATGATGACCTTAACGCTTGGGTTTATATCAAGCCGATTGCTCCCCTTCCCAGATAAATACCCAACAATATTAATACATCAGATTTTTGGGTCTGTTATTTTGGTGTTGATCAACATACTGATTGCAAGAATGCTCGCTAAACCGAAAAGAGGTGAACGTCGATTTACCATCCCTAGAGTAGTTCAACTTATTCAGGCGCTGACGGATCCCCTCATAATTTCCCTAGTCCTGCGTTGTGTGTGAGCCTTTGATATTCGAACATTCCCCATTGATATTGGGATTCATTAATTTGATATCGCCGATGATTTCGTACCTCTCTCCCTAGACGAGGTATGGATAGAACTCGGCGGTGTTTAATGCTGTTGGCTTGGAAGTCAAAATGCCATTTGGCTTGTACTGCAATTAGGCCATTCCACCACATCAAGATTTCAGCGAGCAACGCAATAAGAAGCAGGATATCTAATCGCTTAGTACAGCGAGTTCTGTTGTGACGAAGTGCGATCCCATAGGCGGTACTCTTTAGATCGCGGAAGGCTTCTTCTATCTGCATACGCTTGGCGTACAGATTGGTAATTTGTACTTCATTTAAGATATGTCGAGGGACATTAGTCGCGAGTAGCCACGGCTCCTTTGCACTGCGTTGATAGAGATGTGTAGCGGAGTGTTTTTGGCTGGTTCTACTATGGCGCTGGGCTTTTCGGCCTTTTTCTAATCCCTTATAAACATAGGCTTCACAAGATATCGGTGATCTCTTTGCTAATAAGCAGTTGCCAAGATATTTGGGTTTATGGACAGCGTTTGGATAAAAGGTTTTATTTGAGACCCAAGGTTTTTGAGGTTGTTTGATTGATACTTCACCTCGGACACGACCTAACCAAAACCAACCTTTCTCCTGAACTTGGCGGAACCAAGTATTTCTAAAACCCGCATCAGAAACGATGATCGGACTGATTTTATTCGGCAAAATACTCTGCAATTTATCGAGGAATGTTTGGTGACTTTTCGGTGAATTGTATTGGCCATACTCAAAAACTTGTTCAAAGATTGTGACGGCTCGACCATCAAGTGCAACGGATGCTCTTAACGTCATATAACGAAGTTGTTCACGAACATCAGACCAATCCACAAGGATCACAGGGCATGGGTTAGCGCCCGTTATTAAGTAGGCATGCCATTTATAAATAAGGTCTTTTTCACGATGTAGTTGGCGATTTCCAAGCAGTCTATCAACGCGTTTGATCGCATGTTTTACCGTGGTATTAGTTTCTAGTTTGCGACCTAGTTTAGTCAGCGTTAAGTCTGAGCCGTCAAGTACACTTTTTGTAGCAAGTATCAGAGAACTAACGCGTTTTTTGTGAATGGAGGGGCATTGGTTTTGTATGGTTTGTTGTAGAATCTGAATGTCGCGCATTATTAACCCACTTGTTCGAAATGTGTGTTCAGCGATATTCATTAGATCAAAGACGGCGATGCACGTCTACCTCATTGTTTTTAAGCCTGATTATGAGGGGATTCGCAAGATTCAGGCGGTAACACTGACCTTTATTGCGGTATCGGGTTTAAGTATCGCATTGATTGATACACCGATATTCAGTGTTTACTCATGGGTATTTAGTGAAGGGGCAACAAAAAGAGAGATGGTTAGCCTATTGTTTTTTATTCATGCGACTGCAATTAAGGTGTTCATGTCGTTGGTAACGTTACATGTGTTAGGCGCGATGAAGCATCACTTTTTCGATAAAGGCGATAAGTTAAAAAACATGCTTGGTAAATAGTTAGGTTGAATTAGGCACTAGATTAAATAAGGAAACAGGCTGAAAATCTTTCCTTGAATAACAAAAAACCACCTAGTTTTCATATAGAGACTCAGATCGTATAGAAACTCAGAAGGTGGCTTTTGTTGTCTGTTGTTTTTTTCAGAGACCGAACGCTTTTAAAAGCTAAAGCATCGTCAATGTCAGTTTCGCGAGGTTATAAGCATCGACATAACCCGAGTGCTGACGACCTTCCCACTCAATGTTCTTAGCTTCTTGAGCGGCACGATGTCCGATACGTTTCTCTTTAAGGCGGTTTTGAACGCGGTAAAGTGTGGCGATATTCAAGAACTCGCTAAACGGCGGTTCGATGCCTTTCTCTATACATTCCTTATGTAAGATAAGGTCATCACGCCCCCAAGCGGCATAGATTTTCTTTGGGCCACCGAAGTTCTTAATCATCGATTTAATCACCGATTCTAAAGGGCGACCCTGCTTTTCTATCTTGCGAGGTGTGATACCTGTTAGCTCCGCACAAAACAGAGAGACTTCGTCTTTTTCAGGCTTAACGTAATATTGCGCGCGCTTCACGATGGTTCCAGATACAAGATCGATCTCAGCAAGACCCACTTCAATGATCTCTCCTGTTGTTCCTACACCATCTTTGCTCCAACAGCACATTTCTAAATCGAAACATACCACTCGATTGTGATTCATACGTCGCCCAATTCTTTCATCAAAAGTTTTTTGAAATTGTACATGAGCCCAATAAAGAACTCGACCCCAGTTGCATCAAGTGCTCATTTAGCCTGCAATTGTGACTCTATTTCGGCCATTTGACTTACTTTGGTAGAGCATGCTGTCCGCTTTTTGCATAATCTCTTCAGAGTCCTCACCGTCACGAATGGCTGCACCGATACTCAAAGTACAACTTAACTGTCGACCTTTGTGTTCACAATGAGAGTGACTTACGGTGTTGATAATGCAGTCTAAGTAACGATTCAGGGCTTCATGGTTTGAGATGCTAGAAATAATGCAAAACTCATCACCACCTAAGCGGAACAGGTCGTCCCCTTCTTTCAAGTTCACCGAGATCAGTTTGATGACATGAATAAGTAAGGCATCACCTGCAGGGTGGCCAAATTGATCATTAATGCCTTTGAACTTATCGATATCAAACCCAACGAGACTAAAGGGCTGGTTTCGCTCAATGGCTTTGTCTAGCTTCTTATTGAACGCGCGTCGGTTATAAATTTCCGTCAGGCTGTCGTGATCAGCTAAGAAGCGAAGTTCTTCAGTTCGCTTATTCAGCATCCGATACAAACGCTCTTTCTCTCTGATTTGCATGTTAACGATATACGCCAACAACAATGAGATGGTTGTACCGACCAATGCGATGCCTGTTAACACCAAATAGCCATAAAAAGAGATGCATGAATCTATCTTGTACTCAACCTTCCAGTCACGGTTGGTCAGTGCGATTGTCTTGGTTATGTGGTGCCCAGATACCGCGTCATAGCCATCAGTTTCGAACAATATTGGCGAATCTTCCGCTTCGAATCCAGTATCGGTAAC
Source organism: Vibrio lentus (assembly GCF_030409755.1). NCBI lineage: Bacteria > Pseudomonadati > Pseudomonadota > Gammaproteobacteria > Vibrionales > Vibrionaceae > Vibrio > Vibrio lentus. The sequence continues at coordinate 799,328 of NZ_JAUFQE010000002.1, read as the reverse complement.
ACGAACATAAACATCCATATCACCCACCGCAGACGCCAGCAGATTTTCAAAGTAATACGTAGTGCGAACCACACCAATCACAACACCGAGTAAATTGTCGCTTTCGCCTTCAAACACAGGGTGATAAACCAACATGCCACTCTTTGGTGTCTCTTGTTCTAAGCCATCTTGTATCAAGCGAACCTTGTCTGAAATATTCGCTTCGCGTGTCTGTTTAATGTTTTCTAAGACAAGCTTAAATCGCTCGCGAGAAGAGTAAAAACCGAGGACTCTATCGTTCGCTGGGGTATTGGGATAGATATCGCTGGCGATAAAAGCTGGCGCGCCATCTAAGATGTAGCCATAGGTTTTTGCTTCATGCTTCGGGATGGTGAATAGCTTATAGAATGGGTACTTTTCTTCCATTTTAGCCGTGTGTTCAGCAATCTCATCTACTGACACTTTTTGCATCCACTGCAAACCGATTAGACTCTTTGAATCGTTAATGGTTTGTTGAGCAAAGCGGTCGAATTTATCCCAGTTCTCGGGATCATTGGAATAGAAAAAATTAGCGCCGGAACCTATGTAAGCTACATCATTACCGATAAATGCTTCCAAGCTCAGGGTCTGATGATTAGCAAAACTATTCAAATTCATATTCAGTGCGCGATTTTGGTTCAGCGCGACTAAGATAAAACACAACACAGTAATCAAAAAACTGACCGCAAATACGACCAATGGGAGAGTTCGTCTCTTCAACCCTGTTAATGGGTCGGTGGTGTGAGGCATATAGGTTCCAAATAGGCTCTAATGAGTTGAAAGTATATAACGGAAGAGAATCGTGCTCCATTTCTGTTTAGTCTTAAAACTGACATAAAACGGGCATAGTTTACTTCTCGCTTACATCAGAGACCAATATTCAGACAAATCTCGGCTAAATTTCAAGCTAACACGCCAAAAACCCACTTAATCGAAAACATTAAATACCACTCTTAAGCCTTGAATATGCTAGTATCCACCCATATTTATAGCTTGAAAGTGACCGTTTCGGACTTGTACCATCGTGTTTCTTTCCAACCTGTATATTCCTTTAAACCGACGAATATACCGTTAAATCAATTTTAAAGAGAAATCACTATGATCGTTGATTTGAACCTAATCCCACAGACGTTTGATATGCTTCACGCAGGCCTAACTGCATCAAGCGTTTTACTACTGTTAATTGCCGTTTCTCGTAAAACCAAAGTGGTTGAGAAAGTCGTAGAAAAACCAGTAGAGAAAATCGTTGAAGTTGAAAAGCAAGTTGAAAAAATTGTCGAAGTAGAGAAAGTTGTTGAAGTAGAAAAAGTGATCGAGAAAGTCGTTGAAGTTGAATCTAAGCTAGCAACAGCACCGACAGATTCTGCAATGCAACTTCTGTCTATCATGCAACAAGAAGCGCGTTTAATCGACTTCCTAAAAGAAGACCTGACTTCGTTCTCTGATGAAGAAGTTGGTGCAGCAGCACGTGTTATTCACACTGGCGGTAAAAAAGTACTAACAGACTACGTAACGCTGTCTCACATCCGCACAGAAGATGAAGAAACGCGCATCACAGTTGTTGAAGGCTTCAACCCACAAGAAATTCGCCTAACAGGCAACGTAACGGGCAATGCACCGTTCAATGGCACATTGGTTCACAAAGGTTGGAAAGCAACTGACATGAACCTGCCTAAACTTGCTGAGAACTACGATGCATCTGTGATTGCACCGGCAGAGGTGGAGCTATAATGGAACACCAAACTCAGCCATCATCGCACGAGTCATCTGCACAGACGCATTCTCAAGAGCAACATCAGGCGCCTAAGTTCAGTGTTGGTATCGATTTAGGTACAACACACTGCGTTTTGTCTTACATCGACACAACCAATGAAGATGCTCGTGTAGAGGTGATGCAAATCCCTCAGCTAACTGCACCTGGTACAGTAGAAACTCGCAGCCAACTAGGCTCGTTCCTATACCAGCCACACGAACATGAAATGAATGCGGGTTCTCGCGTTCTGCCTTGGTCTTCTGAGCCTAAAGCACTGGTTGGTGCTATTGCTCGTAACCTTGGTTCTAAAACCCCTATCCGCTTGGTCGCAAGTGCTAAATCTTGGCTATGCCACGGTGGTGTGAACCGTCGCGATGCGTTTCTTCCTGCAGGTAGCCCTGAAGAAGTTGAAAAAGTATCTCCGCTTAAGACAACTGAGTTGTACCTAGAGCACCTGAAAGATGCTTGGAACCACGCTAACCCAGAACACAAACTGGCAGACCAAGATGTAACGATCACCGTTCCAGCTTCGTTTGATCCTGCGGCTCGTGACCTAACGGCTGAGGCTGCACGTAATGTTGGTTTTACTCACCTAACGCTTCTAGAAGAGCCACAAGCGGCTCTTTACAGCTGGATTGATAACAGCAACGATACATGGCGTGATGAAGTGAATGTTGGCGACATCGTTCTTGTTGTCGATATCGGTGGTGGTACAACTGACCTTTCGTTAGTTGAAGTAACACAAGATGAAGGCAACCTAAGTCTGAACCGTATCGCAGTAGGTGAACACATCCTACTTGGCGGCGACAACATGGACTTAGCGTTAGCTTACCGTCTGAAAATGAAACTGGCTCAAGAAGGCAAAGAACTGGCTCCTTGGCAGGTTCAAGCGATGACTCATGCATGTCGTGATGCGAAAGAAGCACTGTTAAACGATGCTGACCTTCAATCTGTGCCGATCGTTGTTCCAAGCCGTGGCTCTAAGCTACTTGGCGCAACACTGAAAACAGAACTGACTCAGCAAGAAGTACAACAAACATTGGTTGACGGCTTCTTCCCACAAGTCGCTGTAACGGATCACCCGGTACAGAAAACTCGTGGTGCACTGACTCAAATGGGTCTGCCTTACGCTCAAGACGCAGGTATTACTCGTCACATTGCCGCATTCCTTTCTAAACAAGCGAACGCGCTTTCTGGAAACAGCGAAACGGCTCAACAAGATTTCAACCCATTTGCAAACATGCCCGGTATGCCCGGTACAGAAGCGCAAGGGTCAGAAGCGCCAGCGGCAGACTTCATCAAACCAACAGCGGTACTGTTCAATGGTGGTGTTCTAAAATCTAACCTACTTGCTGATCGTCTTTCAGACACGATCAATGAATGGCTAATTAACGCAGACGCTGAATTCGCTAAACAGCTTTCAGGCTTAGACTTAGACCTAGCGGTTGCAAGTGGCGCTTCTTACTACGGCGCAGTACGTCGTGGCCAAGGCGTTCGTATCCGCGGTGGCATCGCTTCTTCTTACTACGTAGGAATTGAAAGCGCGATGCCAGCTATCCCAGGTATGGCTCCTCCGATGGAAGCTCTGTGTGTTGCACCATTTGGTATGGAAGAAGGCTCAAGCGTTCAAGTGCCTAGCCAAGAGTTCGGTCTAGTGATTGGTCAGCCAGTACACTTCCAATTCTTCGGTTCAACAACACGTCGTGAAGACCAAGCAGGTACGCACCTTGATCACTGGGCTCCAGAAGATCTTGATGAACTTCCTGAAATCCAAGTGACACTGCCTGTTTCTGAAGGTCGTCGCGAAGGTGAAGTGGTTCCGGTGACTTTAGCGTCTCGTGTTACTGAATTAGGCACGTTATACCTAGAAGCGATTGCCACTGACAATGGTCAGAAATGGCACGTTGAGTTCGACGTTCGTGAAGATACGAATAGCGACTCAAACGAACAAGCATAATGAATCAACGGCACCTTAACGGGTGCCGTTACTTTATCAATGCGATTCCCTAGCCCTGTATTAAAAGCATTCCAAAGACAATAATAAGACCAAGACTATCCATTAACTGGTCATCACTTTGGCAGAATAAGGTTTTGTATGGCATCTCCTCGTTTTTTAGTCGGCATTGACTTAGGTACAACCAACACTGTGGTTGCCTACTGTGAAATCAACGACGACCTACAACATGCTCCCGTTTCTCTTTTCGATATTGACCAACTCATCGGCCCCGGTGAAGTGGTTCGCAAGCCGCTACTTCCTTCATTTCGTTACCATCCGGCACAAGGTCAGATCTCCCCTTCCGATCTCACTATGCCTTGGGAACCGAGCTTGGTTGAAGGTGATATTCAAAACGTCATCGTTGGTGAGTGGGCTCGCGAACTGGGCGCAAAAGTTGAAGGCCGCCAAGTATCCAGTGCTAAGAGCTGGTTATCTCACCAAGCAGTTGATCGTAACTCCGACATTCTGCCTTGGGCAGGCGCAACTGACGTCGATAAGGTCTCTCCTGTTGTCGCAAGCGCAAGCTACCTGAACCACATCCGTCAAGCATGGAACTACCGTAACCCAAGCAATAAGCTTGAAGACCAAGACGTTGTAGTAACTGTTCCCGCTTCATTCGATGAGACAGCACGTAAGCTGACACTCGAAGCGGCAGAACTGGCGGGCTTAGGTAAGATTCTGTTACTCGAAGAGCCACAAGCCGTTTGTTATGACTGGTACGCCCGTCATCAAAAAACCGCTGCAGACGAACTTCAACAGATCCCGCTGATTCTAGTGTGTGATGTTGGTGGCGGTACTACCGATTTAAGTTTGATCGAAGCTAGCTTCAACTCAAGCAATGGCAATGACCAAGAACTCGCACTCGACCGTATCGGCGTTGGTGAGCACTTGATGCTCGGGGGTGATAACCTCGATTTAGCCCTTGCTCACCTTGCAGAACAACGCTTCAATCAAAACAAAAAGCTGAATGCGTCTAGCCTAACCAAGCTTATTCAGCAAACTCGCGCCGCAAAAGAGAGCCTGCTTTCTGCTAATGCGCCAGACGATGTGAAGATCACCATGCTGGGCAGCGGTTCAAAACTGCTTGGCGGTACGAAGAGTATTGGTTTAACCAAGCAAGAAGTTCATCAGATTGCTCTGGAAGGTTTCTTCCCACTTTCTGAGTTCACTGAAGTGCCAGACAAACGCCGCAGCGCGGTGGTTGAGTTCGGCCTACCCTACGCAGCAGATCCTGCGGTAAGTAAGCACGTTGCCGAATTCCTAGCGACACACCAGCAAGTATCAAAAGCGGCACTAGAGAAATCTGGAACAATCGAATTTGATGAGACAAAACCGGCGATTCCTGTTGGTGTACTACTCAACGGCGGTGTATTCAACAGTGAGCTTGTCACTGAACGTATTACTCAGTTACTTGGCAATTGGAACGGTGCACCAATCACCGTCTTAGATAACCCTCACCCTGACTGGTCTGTAGCCCTTGGTGCTGTAGCTTTTGGTAAAGCACGCCGTGGTGCACAGCTGAAAATTGGTGGTGGTGCCGCTCGTTCTTACTTCTTGCATTTACAAGAGAAGAACAAGATGGGTAAAGCACTTTGTCTGCTTGCTAAAGGGACTGAAGAAGGCCAAGAGATACGTTTGAACAGCCGTCGTTTCTCACTGACTTTGGGTGAGCCCGTACGTTTCAATCTACTGACTTCAACGCACGATCAAATTGCTCACGACACTGCCATTCAAAACGGCGTGATGGTCAATGTGGATGCCGACTTGTTCTCCCCTCTTCCACCTTATATTTCTACGCTGGAAGGATCAGGCACTGCAGAGCTTCAGGCCAACCAAAAAGAGCGTGTTGAAGTGTTGCTTGCTTGTCAGTTAACCGAAGTCGGCACATTGAAAATGGAGTGTGTGAGTACGGAAGATGACACCAAGCGTTGGTTGCTTGAGTTCGAAGTCAGAAACAAGCAAGGCGATGAATCCGACAACTCTAAACTTCATCCAAGATTGGATGAGTGTAAGGAGTTGATTTCTCGTCTGTACAGTGGCAACAAGAAAAGTGCTGAGTCTAAAGAGATCAAAACGCTGGCCAAAGCTCTTGAGAAACGACTTGGTAAGCGCGAAGAGTGGGACTTTACGACTCTCCGTCACCTGTTTGATTCGTTCTCATTAGGTCGTAAACGTCGTCGTCGCTCTGAAGCGCACGAGAAAAACTGGCTGCGTTTAGCGGGTTACTCTATGCGGCCTGGCTTTGGTGCTCCAACTGACTCATGGCGTATCGAACAAATTTGGAGCCTCTACCAACAAAATATCCAATTCCAGAACCATCAAGGTTGGACAGATTGGTGGGTATTCTGGCGTCGAGTTGCGGGTGGCCTGAATCAAGAGCAGCAAGAGAGCATCTTGGCTGATATCGCGAAGTACCTTCACCCAGGTGCAATGAAGAACCCTAAAACGGCTAAAGATGCACAAGACAATGGTTATGAAGCCATGGTGAGATTGGCAGCGTCACTTGAACAACTGGAAGTGGAAGACAAGGTTCTATTAGCGACTTGGTTCTTAAGCAAAGCGATTAACCATAATCAGTTCGAACAAGCTCACTGGTGGGCTCTGGGTCGCTTAGCGTCTCGTACACCTTTGTACGGAAGCCAACACAGCGTAATTCCAAGAGAGCAAGCAGAACAGTGGTTACCAAAGCTGCTTGACCAGAATTGGCAGAAAGAGCAGATGATTGCCTTCGCGGCTGTGATGATTTGTCGTAAGACGGGTGACCGACAGTTCGATATCTCTGATGACTACCGTGCTCAGGTTCTTGAAAAATTAAAGCAAAGCAAGGTGCCAGAGTCTTGGCTAACGCTAGTAAGTGAAGTTACTGAGCTTTCTGAGAGCGAGTCTAAGCGCGTGTTTGGTGATGCATTACCAAGCGGTTTAAGCCTGATCAATAGCTAGCTTTAAAACGATTAGCTTTAGTTGTTAATGAGTAAAGAAGCTAACGAGAAAAGAAAAAGCCACTTTCGGTTCGTTGAAAGTGGCTTTTTTATTGGTGGCTTAAGACTGGTATGTTTAATCGACTTATAGCTTTTTGGTTAAGAGCCTTAGCCGTGTTGCAGTTAATCATTATTAATGTTTCGTTCCGGTTGGGTTAATAGGAAATTCGGTGTTTTCATAGATGTCTGATAACTTTTTCGGTTTCTTCTCTTTCTCTCCATTCTTAGATTGATTATGAGTTTCGCTTAAAAGCCATTGCTCATGCATTTTTGCCGAATCCAGAAAATCCGGATCCTCCATTGCTTCCTTGCGAAGTTTATTTACACGTTCGAGAGTATCCCAAATCATAATACTTCACCTCCACTAAGGCTACACTTCCCAATATAGAGCTCCCCCCTATTGATTCAATATTTTCCGGTTAAACCATAACGAATTTGTGATTTACATATCGAAAACAGCTTTATAAGTGAATTATTCAAACAGATAAACCACTTATTTTTATTAAAAAATAAATATGGTCATGATGATTTTTTGAATGTTTTTATAAATGCACCACCTAGGGGTTACACCTTTGTCTTATTAAAAATACAAATAGAAGGAAATACATTATTTCAGATTGCAAAGGTGAAAATTTGACATTAGAGTCAACAGTATGACATTCCAAAAAGGTGATCATTTATGCCATTTACCAATATATATCAATCCAGTTCTAAATATGCCATCAATGATCTAGTTAAAGAAATGGACCTCTCTTTATGGAAAAGTATGCTCAACAACATAGCAGAAGTGCTTAATGCGCCGGCTGTAGGGCTTATTCTTACGTCAAAAGTTGGATTCCAAAACATTGCTATGTCTTCATCACCAGGCGTAAAAGCAAACCCCGGAAAAATCATCCCTAGAGACATCAATTTGTACTGTAAGAAAGTGATGGAAACCAAGGCCATGCTTTATGTACAAAATGCTTCCGGTAAAGAGGAGTGGAGCGACAACCCAGAACTGACACAAATGGGTTACGTTTCTTATCTTGGCTTACCCATCTTCCAATCAGACGGCAGAATGTTTGCGACACTTTGTGCCCTAGACACTAAAGAGACCTCTTATAAGCCGATACAGATAAATTTAATGGAGAGTATTAGTGCTCTATTAGAGAGGGAGGTTCACATTGCTGAGCGGGTACGAAAATTAAAATACACTTCTAATCATGACGAGTTAACTCAGGTTTTTAATAGGCGAGCCATATTAAGTGAATCCCCTAAATTCATCGATAATGCCATAGATAGTGGAGTTAGCATTGGAGCTGCCTATTTTGATATTGATGGTCTTAAGCATGTCAATGACAACTTCGGACATAATATTGGCGACCAATATATAAAGTCGTTCTCTCATTCACTTCAGTACAACACCCGCAAGGAAGATATTTGTGGAAGGCTTGGAGGAGATGAATTTATCTTATTATGTAGAGACGTCACAGAAAGCTCCTTAAATAAGATTCTAAGCCGAATACAATCAGACTTTAACAAACACTCTCAAAAACTAGGTATAGATTGCCATGCTACCTTTAGTCATGGTTCACTCATTTTCTCATCAAATATTCCAGCCATAGAAGAGTTAATACGACTAGCAGACACGCAGATGTATGAAAACAAAATGAGTAAACGTTATGCTCAGCTCTAATAAAAAAGCGAGCACTAGGCTCGCTTTTCTTCAGCTATACATACGTTCTAAAGCTTAAGCTCGGTTACCAATTTTAACGGTGCCGTTTGTTGCAAACCAAAGTGCTTCTGAACGACGGCGACCTAGTAAAATTGGGCCATCATCGTAGAACAAAAAGTTCTTCCAGTGCTTCTTAAAAACTGACCATTTAGTTTCGAGAATGTTATACTTTTCATAACAAAAATAAACAGTTACGTCATCTTGCCAATCAATGAAGTTAAGGATCTCTTCTGGCATTTCAGGCTCATCGGCTTCCCAATTTGCCATCCAGCTGATCTCTTCGTTCCAGTTGGATGCCTTGCTTGGCCAGTCTTGTGAACTTAGTCTTTCTGCGTCCGGGCTTTGAGGGCTTACGTTCTCTTTCCAAAACTGAGACGCCCTTGCCTGTGTCATTGGTTTAATCTTTTCCAAGTCCTCTGCCGGTAATGGCATCGACTGGTGAGTAAAAATCCATTTTCTTTGGTATTCGTCCAAAGTTGTATATGACATCAAAATTCCTCAAATTTCTTCTTAGGCTTATGGATTACCATGCCTATATGCTCTTTTTGATACAGTGACGGTTTCATTTTATCTATGTTCGTCACTGCCTCTAAATCTGTATTTACGTTTAATTGATACTTACACGTAATGACTCTTGGTATCTAAACAGCGCGCCTATCTTCCCAGTTCGGGTTAACTAGTGCAGTCAGTATATGGTCTTCCCATTTACCGTTGATCTGCAAATAATCTTTGGCAAAGCCTTCACGAACAAAACCTAAATATTCCAACACACCAGCGCTACGCTCATTATGAGGCATATAACCCGCCATCAAACGATGCATGTTCTGAACATCAAACATATAGTCCTTTGCCATGCTTAAGCCTCTGCGCATGTAACCGTGGCCTTGTGCACTTTCAGCAAGCGAATAGCCCACGTTACACGCATAGAAAGGGAATCGAGACAGATTACTGAATGAAATGGTGCCCAACATTTCGTTGGTGTCATCATTAACAAGCAAACAGTAATAACCTAGCCCCATTTTATGAAGTTCGTTTAGCTTAATCAGGCGCTGCGCCCAACCCGTTCTATCAAAAAACGCATCTTCACGAATTGGTTCCCAAGGCTTAAGGTACTCTCGGTTAGTTTGAAAGTAATCACTGATCATGTTCGCATCATCTATCTCAGCGGTACGTAGAATCAGGTTTCCATCGCGCTTATAAATGCGTTCTGGTGTGCTCAAATCTTCCATAATCATGTTCTTATTCGATCAGTTCTTTCTGATACCGTAATCGCGAAGTTTGTTCGCAATTGAGGTGTGAGAAACATTCAGACGTTTTGCCAACTTTCGGCTCGATGGGAACGACTGATACAGCTTCTCTAGAATCTGCGACTCGTAGTCTTTCATGATCTCATCGAGTGAACCGTCTAAGCTTAAGTTCGCCATTCCTGCCGTCATAGTTTCTAGTTGAGGCAAGTGGAATTGCTCAACGGTTAACGTGTCTGAATCTAACTCAGTTAATGCACGCAGCACCATGTTGTCTAACTGACGAATGTTGCCCGGCCATTGGTAGTTCCCTAACTGATCGATAAGTTCTACCGTCAGTTTTGGTTTTAACATGCCCAATTGCTGTGCGTATTTTGCGACAAAGAGTTCCAACAAAGGTGCTACGTCGTTTGAGCGTTCACGCAGTGCCGGAATAGACAGAGTCAAAACGTTTAAACGGTAGAACAGGTCTTCACGGAATGAACCAGAGTCAGCTAATTCAGAAAGTCGATGACGTGTTGAAGCGATAATACGCACATCGGCGTGCATCTCTTCTTCTTCGCCTACACGTCGGAATGAACCATCTTGTAGGAAACGCAACAGTTTGATTTGTAGATGCGGGCTCATCTCGCCGATCTCATCTAAAAATACCGTACCGCCATTCGCTTGTTCGAAAATGCCTTTATGACCTTGTTCATGGTTAAATGAACCCGGTGCATGACCAAACAACTCAGTTTCAGCCACATCATCAGGCATTGATGCACAGCTTAGAATCAAGAATGGGAAAGACGCTCGGTTCGAACGGTTATGACACGCTTTAGCCAACATCTCTTTGCCCGTACCTGTGTCCCCTTCAATAAGTAGAGGCTGATCCAGCATAGCCAATTTCTTAGCTTGGCTGATCAAGGCTTTATGGCGATTAGAGACACCAACAAAGTGTTCAAAACCTAGGTTGTTCTGTTCAGGGATTGAATCTGGCGAATTCATCTCTTGATTACAAGAACGAATCGTCATTACTGCGCTCGCCAGTACCGCTTCGTTAACGTCACCGCCAAGATAAATCGGCAGTATCTCGATAGAGAAGTCCAAACCTTCTAACACCACGACTTCACGATGGCGCGTTACATCGCCTTCGATCCAACGAGCAAAGTTAAAGCTAGGCACAAACGTCGCTAGCGGCTCACCGATGACTTCGTCTTCTTGCTTGCCGAATAGGTTCAATGCAGCGTGGTTCGCCATGTCGACTGAGCCTTTAAGGTCAATCGCAATCACGGGATCTGGCAGGTTAGCCAGCAGAGCAATCAGCTCGGTATTATGCCTTTCGCTCGGCATAAATTGGATTTTACGTACATCCTTCACACCTGAAATTCGGCGAATTTCAGCCATAAGTTCACTAAAAGCATCAAAATTAATATCAGGGCAGTTTAGGTAAATAATGCCTTTAACATCAATTTCGATTCCTCTTAAATCAATGCTTTTTGAGGCCAAGATATCGAGCAACTCACGCGTTAAGCCGAGTCTGTCTTCACACAATACTTCAAGACGCACAAATAGTCCTATTATAGGTGTCAGGATAAGTTGACAGTAGTGTGGATTAAGCTCTGAGTTCAGTCAAGAAGAAGAGTAAACATATGTTTACCCTTCTTCTCAAACTATTGATCTTTCAATACTTTATTTGAGAGTGATACACTTTATTTCAGAAAGGACAGCTTTGCGGAGGTCTGATAGTTTTACTTTTCGGTCATTGTGCCAAGGCATAGGTCGAAGCAATGACATCGCTTTCAGACCAAGTCGTGCAGTAAGAATACCAACACCAAGACCCTGCCCTGCTCGAGCTGAGACTTTACCCGCAAGATCCATCGAGACTAAGTCCATACTCGCATCAATCGCCAGCTCACTCGCCCCTGCCGCTGCCATGTTGATTAACACCAACTTGAACAACTTAATGCGAGACCAATAGCCAAGCTCAATACCATAGACGTCGGCAAGCTTGTCTATCATAGTGAAATTACGCCATGCCACCAGCAACATATCAGCAGCAGCCAACGGGCTCACAGCAACCAAGGCCGCGGATTCCGTCGAGAACTTAGTGACGATTTGAGTAGCGACCTTATCTTGCTGACTCACGACCAACGCATCGTACATATCCAACACTTCAGCATCGCTGTGCGCCGGATTAATACTATTTCGCCACTTATCGTACGAAGGAGACTCAGCCACTATACCGCCCTGCTTAGCAATGTTTTCACAGAACGCTTTACCTTTACCAACACTCTGGCTTTGCAGTAGCTCTTCACTCTGCTCTTGCACACTAAAATGGTCTTTCAGCGAACGCAGCTTCCACAACTCTTTGCCTATTGCGCCTAAACCTAATGAAGCAATGGCAGCGATGAAGCCTGCCCAACCTAAAGCTAGCCAGTCAGCGGTTTGAATAGCAGTAATGACAGAGTCAATCGCTTGCCAGCCAACCAGACCGGAGAAAGCGACCAGTAAACCCGTTCCAAACCACTTTTTCTTTTTGCTCGGTCGAATCACTTGTTCCAATTGCAGCTCAGCGTCACCATCAAGGTCGTTTTCCACTTGTGGAGCGACGGGCACAAACTTCTCTTGTTCCGTAAATAGTTGTTGGGCACCCAAGTCTGGACTAATTTCATTCTTATCAGGCTCGTCGAACGAGGTCTTCAACGGTTCATCAAAGACCTGCTTTGTTTTCAATTCACTCATTTTGATTGCCTCAATTACTTCAACTTGTCGCCAATGAGATACTCTAAAACCTTGTCGACTCTCAGATGCTGACAAGGCTCATCGGAGTGTTGCTCCATAGGCCTAAAGCTCGTGAAATCAAACTGGTTATTTTCCCAATACTGTTTGTTCGGCAGTTTGCGCGGTACCTCACCCGGATACATGGTTTGAGGCTCGTTGTTTAAAGTGACACCTTGCAGTGCTGGAACATTGTCTGAACCCGACGAAATATATCCCGCACTGGTCGCTTGAATAGACGCGATGCTCATACAACTCATGTCGATATGTTCAAACGCCGCCTGTTGCCAAGCAGGGTGTACCATCTGCTGTAACAGTGATACTAAGTTCGGATGTTGATCCGGTGTCACATGGTCAGCTTTGGTGGCTGCAAACAAAATCTTGTCGATCTTCGGTGCAAACAAGCGTCTTAGCATATTGCTTCGCCCGTACTTAAAGCTCTTCAATAACTGTTCTAATGCACCACGCATGTCCATGAAAGAGTCATAGCCTGCGTTAAGTGGTTGTAAGCAATCCACCAGCACGATTTGTCTGTCGAACGTGGCAAAGTGATTCTTGTAGAACGCTTTCACGACCTTCTGTTGGTACTCTTCATAACGAGCTTTTAGCACTGCATAGTTGCTGGTTTTCGAGAACTTACCCTCGGGCGCAGCACACGGGAAGAATTGCAGCACAGGCGCACCTTCAAGCTCACCCGGCAATACGAATCGACCCGGTTGTACCCAGTGCAATCCGTTATCCTTACAAGTATGAAGGTACTGAGTATAGCTATCGGCAATCGCGACCAGTTTCTTTTCGTCGGCTTCGGCTAGCAAGTCAATGCCACCACGCATTGTGTTCCACTGTTGCGAGTAGGTTTCTCGATCGCCTTTCAACGCGGCGAATTGGGATTGGCTCCAAGTATCAAAGTCCATATCCAGCAAAGGTAAATCAAGTAGCCACTCACCCGGATAATCGACAATATCGAGATAAAGGGTGCTGTTTTTACTCAGCAGCTTCTTTGCGCCTTTAGCTGGCTTATATTTGATGGCTAGACGAATCTCACTGACATCGCGCGTCGGCACTGGCCATTCTGGTGGCTGCGCATTCAAAGATTCCATCGCTTCATCATAAGAGAAGCGTGGGATCATCATGTTGTGTTGCGGAATGCGTTTAGCGCCAATAATTCTTCCGTCTCTCGCCGATGCAAGTAGAGGCAGATTTTTGTGGGTAGACGTATGAAGAAGCTGATTAACCAGCGAAGTAATGAAGGCTGTCTTACCCGCACGAGAAAGCCCCGTGACCGCTACTCGAATGTGAGAATCCGTTCCTCTGCTTATAAAGTCACTCATTTCTTGAGTTAGGTGTTTCATTTGAACGACTCCGTGATAGTTAGGCTAGCTGATTATGATAATAGAGAGGCAAGCCTATATGCTTTCCCTGTTGGGATAGTTTGTATGCTTTCGCTTGTTCTTTTACTAATAGTGGTGAGTATGCAATACCCATTCTTAATGCTAGATGAATAAAAGCCCCTGACTACATTCATAATCAGGGGCTTTAGAATTTTTCTGCGATATCCGACTCTTAATCGTCTTCAATCAACTTGTAGATAACAAACAGTGCAATCTCTGCGATTAGCCAAAGTGCACAAGTAATCGTCACGTATTTATTATCAAAGATACTGATCCCTTTCAAGATCAGGTCGTAACCAACAAAAGCACCAATCACCACTGCCAAGATAATCTGTAGGATCTGAATAAAACGAGGCATTCCTCTCTCCTATGTTCTTATATCAAACTATGTGTTCATCACTATATCATTGATAATAAGACAAAAGTGCAAATAATGCTGCACTTTTGTCTTCAACTTTCTGTCAAGAATTGCAATTCAAACGCTAAAGCTAGCGCCTGTTACGACTTTTGACTTCGGTAAATTATGCTTTTTCAGCTTCAGCAATTTTCACTTTCCACGTGTCAGGGCCGATCTGGTGCGCGTTCACGCCGTTAGAGTCAACCGCAACCGTTACCGGCATGTCTTCAACTTCAAACTCGTAGATCGCTTCCATACCGAGATCTTCAAACGCAACCACACGTGCTTTTTTAATTGCTTTAGCTACTAAATAAGCTGCACCACCAACCGCCATCAGGTAAACCGATTTATGTTGTTTGATTGACTCAACCGTTGCAGGGCCGCGCTCTGCTTTACCAATCATGCCCATAATGCCGGTTTCTTCTAGCATCATGTCGGTGAACTTATCCATACGAGTAGACGTTGTTGGGCCAGCAGGACCTACCGCTTCATCGCCTACTGCATCAACAGGGCCTACGTAGTAAATGAACTTACCTTTCAAGTCGACGCCTTCTGGTAAACCTTCACCACTTTCAAGCATGCCTTGAATACGCTTATGCGCTGCATCACGACCGGTTAAGATCTTGCCTGATAGAAGAACCGTTTCGCCGGTCTTCCACTCTTGAACGTCTTCTTTAGTAATTTCATCAAGGTTAACACGGCGTGTATTCGCGCCTGCTTCCCAAGTAATATCTGGCCACTCTTCTAACTTAGGTGGTGTTAGCTCTGCAGGGCCGCTACCGTCTAATGTGAAATGTACGTGACGTGTTGCTGCACAGTTCGGGATCAAGCAAACAGGCTTAGAGGCTGCATGCGTTGGTGCTGTTTTGATTTTCACGTCAACCACAGTCGTTAGACCGCCAAGACCTTGTGCACCAATACCCAGTTTGTTTACACGGTTGAAGATATCTAAACGAAGCTCTTCTTCAGCGTTCTCTGGACCTTTGTCGATAAGCTCCTGAATATCGATGTGTTCCATCAGAGATTCTTTTGCTAGTACTGCTGCTTTCTCTGCCGTACCGCCAATACCTATGCCTAGCATGCCCGGTGGACACCAGCCCGCACCCATTGTTGGTAGCGTCTTCTCTACCCATTCTGCAATATCATCAGAAGGGTTCAGCATCACCATCTTGGTTTTGTTCTCAGAACCGCCGCCTTTTGCTGCGATTTGAATTTCAACTTTGTTGCCAGGAACCATATTAATGTGAACAACCGCTGGTGTGTTGTCTTTGGTATTAATACGCTTACCTGCAGGGTCCATTAGGACAGATGCACGCAATGGGTTATCTGGGTTGTTGTAAGCTTGACGAACGCCTTCATCAACCATCTGTTGTACTGTCTGATCCGTTTCCCACCTAACATCCATACCGATGTTCACGAAACAAGTAACAATACCCGTATCCTGACAAATTGGACGATGGCCTTCCGCAGACATACGCGAGTTGATAAGAATCTGAGCGATAGCATCTTTTGCTGCTTGGCTCTCTTCTTTCTCGTACGCTTTTTCTAGGGCTTGGACAAAGTCTAAAGGGTGATAATAAGAAATGTACTGAAGTGCGTCAGCGACACTGCTGATCACATCTTGCTTACGAATAACCGTCATTGCATGCCTCTTTATTGTTCTGGTTCCATGTGGGGTCTTGGTTAGACTGTTTTTGTCTAACCGGATTAGTTGGCTTAGCTTTTTATTATGTTGAGCTGTATTTAGTTGCTTTAGCAATCGCTTGCATAGCTTTAAACTAGACCATGTGGTTTGCACCGTTCTAATCAAGAACCCATTTTATTTTCAATTTATGATACTCTTGCTTCCTCTCACACGCCATGCAGTGATCGAACTCTTTGTCACAAATTAAACAAATGAATAACAACGAATTTCGCTCTATCCAAATCAAGCCGCTTGAATATCAATCAACTTTAGCTAAACAGCTGTTTTCTCATATTGAAAGCGTGCCGTGGGCAATGCTATTACGCTCTGCCTCAGAAAGCCACGTCGATAGTCGATACGACATTTTAGTTGCTCAACCCATCGCCACCTTCGAGACAATCGGTGCAAAAACGACCGTCAATGTTAATGAGAAGTGCGAGGTTTCAGAGTCAGACCCTTTCGAACTACTCGACCAACATCAGCAGCAATTGCTACCCGCAACCAGTGAGCATCCAGAACTGCCTTTCATAGGTGGCGCTTTAGGCTATTTTAGCTACGATTTGGGACGACGAGTGGAAGCTCTGCCCTCTCTTGCTAAGCGCGATATTTCTGCGCCAGACATGGCGGTTGGACTGTATGAATGGGCTGTGATTGTTGATCATAAGCTTAAAGCTGCGTTCCTTGTTGGGCAAAACATTGATACCCATTGGGATTGGTTAACTCAACAACAATCGCCAAGCCAACAAGCAGAACGAGCAGAACGAGCAGGACAAGCTCATCAGAAGTTTGGATTAACCACCCCATGGCAATCCAATATGACTGAGCAGAGTTATGCCAATAAGTTCGATAGCGTTCAAGAGTACTTGTTGTCGGGTGACTGTTATCAGATAAACCTTGCTCAACGTTTTCGTGCCGATTACCAAGGCAGCGAATGGCTCGCTTATGAAAAGTTAGAGCAATACAACTCAGCGCCGTTTTCTGGTTTTATTCGTCTAAAGCACTCTGCAATCTTAAGTGTCTCTCCGGAACGATTCTTAGAACTCAATAGTGGCACCATTGAAACAAAACCAATCAAAGGCACACGTCCTCGTTCTGAAGAACCTAAGATTGACGACGCTAATGCTCAAGACTTAGCGGCAGCAGAAAAAGATCAGGCAGAAAACCTGATGATCGTCGACCTACTACGCAATGACATCGGTAGAGTCGCAAAACCAGGCTCGGTTCACGTCCCTAAGTTGTTTGAGATTGAAAGCTTCCCTGCCGTACACCACTTGGTCAGTACAATTAGAGCAGAGTTGGATGTTCAGTACTCAGCGACTGACTTATTGAGAGCCTGCTTCCCTGGCGGTTCGATTACGGGCGCTCCGAAAGTTCGTGCAATGCAGATCATTGAAGAGTTAGAACCCCATCGACGTTCAGCCTACTGTGGCAGTATTGGCTATATCAGCCGTAATGGCAGAATGGACACCAGTATTACGATTCGTACCTTGGTAGCGGAAAATAATGCCCTTTATGCGTGGGCTGGCGGTGGCGTGGTCTTTGATAGTGATTGTGCCTCTGAATATCAAGAAACACTGGATAAACTGAGCCGTATCTTGCCTGTACTTGAAGAGTGCTAATTTAAATCGATAACTACCTCAGCATAAATTAGCGGCGTGTTAGCCAATCTAAGTCATTAAATAAAACAAACCCTAAGCCATCCAAGATCGCTTAGGGTTTTCAGTTTTTAGAAAAGACAAAATACGGATGCGTTAGCGTTAAGCAACAGTTACTGGCGCAATACCCCACTTCTTAAGCATATCTTTAAGATCATTCGAGGTATAGGGTTTGCTGAGAATGTCATCCATTCCAGACTTGATGCAACGTTCACGCTCTTCAAGTGTCGTGCCGGCGGTGAGTGCCACAATAGACTTAGTGTAGCCTTTATCTCTGAGCCTTTGTGTCGCTTCAAAACCATCCATAACTGGCATCCTGCAATCCATAAACACGATGTCATATTCATTGTCAGAGGCCAGTTCAAGTCCTTCGACTCCATTACCGGCGATAGTCGGCTCTATCTCATATTTACGTAGCATCTGTTGGATGATGATTTGGTTCATCTTAATATCATCCACCACTAGAACTTTAAGTAAAGACAGTTCGACCTCTGATTCGAAGCTTTTAGCCACACAATCGCTCTCTACTGGGACGTCGATAACTTGAAGCGGAACTGAGATAGTAAACGTAGTACCAGAACCAAAGACACTGGTAACGCCAATATCACCATTCATCAACACCACCAACTTACGACAAATCGCTAAACCAAGCCCCGTGCCTTCGTAGTTTCTGCTACTTGAATTGTCAGCCTGGGTAAAAGGTTCAAACAGTGTTTTATGGGCGGATTCGGCTATACCGACACCGGTATCTTCCACAGAGAAAACGAACTGGTTGTTTTCCCACTTAATATCGACTTTGACATGCCCGTGTTCTGTAAATTTGATTGCATTGCCAATTAAGTTTACGAACAGTTGAGTGATACGTTCTAAATCACCGTTGAAATGAGTCGGTACGTCTGGCGCAATAGTGATCTGGAATTTAAGCTGCTTCTCAATCGCTCGGTTGATGAAGATACTTTCAATCGTATTTCTCAAATCGTGTAGCGCGAATTTCTTAGGAATAAGCTCCAGCATCCCTGCATTAATTTTACTGTAATCCAGTAGATCATTAATGATGGTCCTTAGAAATTCACCAGATTGACTTAGGTTGTTCACTATCTCGCGCTGAGAACAGTTCAGCTCGGTATCACTGATCAACTCAGCACTGCCTAGCAAGCCGTTAAGCGGAGTTCTTAGTTCATGGTTGATCATCGCAACGAAATCGCGTGTCGCCCTTTCGGATTCTTCCGCTCGTTGTCGCGACTCAATATTTCGATTAATCGCTAATTGATGACTGAGCGCGCTGCAAATCAGATCCGTGACTAGCAAGAGCTGACTCTCGATAAACTCATAGTCTTGATCGAGCAACCTAACCTTAACGATCAACGCACCAACGATCACCTTCTCCACTTCAAGAGGCACCGTCAACAAGTCACCTTGCCATTGAGGCTCCTGAATATTTTGGTCAAGTTCACCGACAGTTTCGTCGCCATAATCGTATGTAAGAAGTTGGGGAATGAGCTTTGGAGGCAGTATCAGGCGACTGGATTCAATCAAATAGCTGTTGGTTACGTTAGTCGTTAGTTCAGACAACATAATATCGTCAAGGTCATTTCTGAGAAACGCGCGCCCAAAATCGATCAACAAGTTGTCGATTTGTTCTTGAAACTCAATGCGACGAATATTCGCGTTCGAACGTTTTTCTAACTGACGAAGTGCTAGTTCAAGCTGTTGGTTAGCCTCAAACAGTTCAAGGCTCTTTTGTTCCAACAATGCTTCAGCCGCTTTTCGTGCCGCTATTTGACGTTTAAGCTTCTTTTCTAGGGCTGATGCCAGATCCATATTACTTTTCGACTTTTAAATTAAACCTAACCACGCTTTGGTCATCATTCTGAGGTGTCATTTCTACCACGATGGTTTCGCCATGATAGTCAGCACACCCCTCGATTAACCCCAAGCAGACATGCGACATGCATCTTGCGCTCTTGTAATCAAAGATGAGTTGCGCTTCAGTCGTAGTGATGAAACTAAATTCTGGTGGCTCTGCGTCGGGATAGAGCTTCTTCACTTCTACATGAATATAGCGCTCTACGTGTTGGATAAATTGAAAAGTGGTATTGCTATGTGCAAGGCTGGCTTTATTTGGTAAAGAGGCTAACAAGTTCTTAAATACCGACTGCCCAAATACGCGTTGTAAACTCCCAGCATCGATATCGGTTTTCTTACTTAGGTTAATAATGAGCTTCACGAGATCTTTATGGTCGTAACTTCCAACCGATGTATAGATCCCTTCGTCTTCAGACATTTCTAAAACTTCTTCCAAAAGTTCCAAACCAAACTTATCTTCAACAAGCTCTAAAAATTCAGTGAATATGATTCCTTTCATCTCATACCTTTTCTTCTATTTCTTTTTAGAATGAGCCACTAAGTGAGTGTTATCAAATTCTTAAAGACAAAAACTACGTTTCACCACTCAATTTTATGACATGGGTAACGCTTACTGGCTCATATACCCATATTGAATATAGCAAAAACCTGACAATTTAAGATAAAGCACATAGAGCTTCTCTATTGATTGGCGATGCTATCTATCGGTACCTGAAAAAGGGTGAAGCAAACAGATCAGGTACAAAGGCCTACGCCAAATGAGCTGAGCCGCGAAATTGGCTTTCAACTCGCTGTTGTGCCTATACTTAAAAGTATAATAATCAATATATTGGCATGACATGAATAAAGACAACTTCCTTCAACAGTTCCAACTTAACCCAACGGTTGGTTACCACCCTGAATCTGTAGAGCGTGTTTCTCATATTAGTGGGGAGCAACTACGTAAGGCTGCAGTTGTGGTTGGTTTAGTTGAACGAGAAGACGGTTTACATGTCATTTTTACTAAAAGAGCAGCACATCTTAAGCATCACCCCGGCCAAATCAGCTTCCCGGGGGGGAAACATGAGCAATCTGACCCTTCTATGCAATTTACTGCACTAAGAGAACTACACGAGGAAGTAGGAATTCGATCGGATCAAGTTAAAATTGTTGGGCAATTACCAGCATTGAGTACCATTAGTAAATTTTCTGTGACACCTATTGTTGCAATGGTCGATCCTGATTACAAAGCGGTTATTGATCAGAACGAAGTTGCCTCTATTTTTGAGGTTCCTGCCACCTATGTTTTGGACCAAGCCAAGCTTCATAGCCACACCGTCAACTTTAAGAAAATCAAACACCGTGTTTTTGCCATGCCCTTCGAAGAGCACCTTATATGGGGCGTCACAGCTCAAATCATCCAATCTTTGCAGCAGCATGTAGTGCAACGAATTACATAGCAACTACGTTTTGTTTAATCTCTGTTAACAAAAATCAGCCTTTCTATGGAACAGATTTATTAATGCAATTTTACGCAAACGTTTTCCTGGTATAAATCTGAACAACCCCGCCTTTCGCATAATAAAAACTAATAGCTAGCATGAACATAAATCACCTGTAGCACGCCAATTTCGTGATCAAAAATCCGTTTTTCGCATATCATGTGACACGCCGTTTCATTACATGATTTAGATCTATTTTTTGCAGAAGAAAATTCTGCAGAATTAGCCCCAACTTATTTCCTGTTCCCAAAAAATGAGTAATTTAACATGAACACAACAACTTCTTCGGCAAATGCCGTTAAAGATTCAAGCAAGTTTAACTATAAAGATTTTACCTGGTGTTTATCACTATTCGGTACAGCAGTTGGTGCTGGCGTACTATTTCTTCCAATCAAAGCTGGTGCGGGTGGTTTTTGGCCATTAGTTATCTTAGCTCTAATCGCGGCGCCAATGACTTGGTTCGCACACAAATCTCTAGCTCGTTTCGTACTGTCTTCTAAGAACCCTGAAGCAGACATTACAGATACAGTTGAAGAACACTTCGGTAAGACCGGCGCAAACCTTATTACTTTTGCTTACTTTTTCGCTATCTACCCAATCGTTCTTATCTACGGCGTTGGTATCACCAACACGGTTGATTCTTTCCTAGTAAACCAAATGGGCATGGAATCTATTCCTCGTCCTCTTCTTTCTGGTGCACTTATCCTTGCTATGACAGCAGGTGTTGTATTCGGTAAAGAGCTGATGCTTAAAGCAACTTCAGCGATGGTTTACCCACTAGTATTCATCCTACTAGCATTATCTTTCTACCTAGTTCCTGATTGGAACACTTCAATGATGGAAACAAGCCCAGAATGGTCAGCAATGCCTTCTATTATCTGGCTTGCGATTCCAATCATCGTGTTCTCTTTCAACCACAGCCCAATCATTTCACAGTTCTCTAAAGAGCAACGTCGTGTATACGGTGATGACGCAGTTAAGAAAACTGACGCGATCACTGGCGGCGCAGCAATGATGCTGATGGGTTTTGTAATGTTCTTCGTATTCTCTGTAGTACTTTCTCTATCTCCAGAGCAACTAGCAACAGCGCAAGCACAAAACATCTCTGTACTTTCTTACCTAGCTAACGTTCACGAGTCTCCACTTATCTCTTACATGGGTCCTCTAGTAGCGTTCGCAGCAATCACTTCTAGCTACTTCGGTCACTTCCTAGGTGCTCATGAGGGTCTTGTTGGTCTAATCAAGTCTCGCTCTGGTTCTTCAATCAGCACGATTGAGAAAGCATCTCTAGCGTTCATCGTTGTTACAACTTGGATTGTTGCGGTAGTTAACCCAAGCATCCTAGGTATGATTGAAACAATGGGCGCTCCAATGATTGCAGCTATCCTGTTCCTAATGCCTGTATTCGCGATGCAGAAAGTACCAGCAATGGCTAAGTACAAAACATCAGCACCTGTGCAAATCTTTACAGCTTTATGTGGTCTAGCGGCTATTAGTTCTGTAATCTACGGCGCTCTTTAATCTAAAGCACTTTTTATAAGATGAGCTTCATCTTATATCGCGAGATTAAACACAAAATATAATGATAATAAATGAGCCTCCCTACTCCCCTTGGGAGGCTCTCTTTTTGAGGTAATCGCTATGATTAGTGTATTTGATATCTATAAAATCGGTGTTGGTCCATCGAGCTCACACACAGTTGGACCAATGAAAGCGGGTAAAGAATTTATTGATGACCTACGTTCAATGGGAAAATTGCGCGACATCACTAAAATCACCGTGGACGTATATGGATCACTATCACTGACAGGGAAAGGTCACCACACAGATATCGCTATCATCATGGGTCTTGCTGGCAATACTCCTGAGAAAGTAGATATCGACTCTATCGCGGGCTTTATTGCTCGAGTAGAAGAAACTGAACGTCTACCTGTTGGTATGCACTGTCATACTGTTTCGTTCCCTAAAGATGGCGGAATGAACTTCCATACTTCAAACCTTTCATTACATGAAAATGGCATGAGCATTCATGCTTGGGTTGATGACGAAGTAGCATACTCAAAAACATACTACTCAATTGGTGGTGGTTTCATCGTTGACGAAGAGAGCTTCGGCAAAGAAGAAGAAAACCCAATTAAAGCACCTTACGAATTCACAACAGCTGAAGAGCTGGTTAATCAGTGTAAAGAAAGCGGTCTTTCTATCAGTACACTGGTTATGAAAAACCAAGCAGCGTTCCACTCAGACGAAGAGTCTCGTACTTACTTCGCTAACATCTGGAGAACGATGCGTGAGTGTATGGATCGCGGTATGAATACTGAAGGTATCCTGCCTGGTCCACTGCGTGTACCTCGTCGTGCAGCGGCACTTCGCCAACAGCTGATCACTTCAGAAAAAACAACTAACGATCCAATGACGGTTGTTGACTGGGTGAACATGTTTGCTTTCGCAGTAAACGAAGAAAACGCAGCGGGCGGTCGTGTAGTAACGGCACCAACAAACGGCGCGTGTGGCATCATCCCTGCTGTATTGGCGTACTACGATAAGTTCATCCAAACGGTTACAGAGAAAGACTACATCCGTTACTTCGCAGCTTCTGGTGCGATCGGTGGTCTGTACAAGCGTAACGCTTCTATCTCTGGCGCTGAAGTTGGCTGTCAGGGTGAAGTTGGTGTGGCATGTTCTATGGCTGCTGCTGGTCTTGCTGAGCTTATGGGTGGTAGCCCTGAGCAAGTATGTATGGCTGCAGAAATCGGTATGGAACATAACCTAGGTCTAACGTGTGACCCAGTTGCTGGCCAAGTACAAGTTCCATGTATCGAGCGTAATGGTATTGCTGCAGTTAAAGCAATCAACTCAACTCGTATGGCACTTCGTCGCTCTTCTGCTCCTACTGTTTCTCTAGATAAAGTTATCGAAACTATGCTAGAAACCGGTAAAGACATGAACGCTAAATACCGTGAGACTTCTCAAGGTGGTTTGGCTGTTAAGGTTGTTTGCTAGTCTGTATTAGTTAACAAGCCAACACTTAACTCAGTCTGCTTGATAACGAGCAGATAATAAAAAGGAACGCCAATGCGTTCCTTTTTTAGTATCTGAAACTTGGTGACTGATTTATTCAACCGCCCAAATTGTTTTGCTAAATCACTTGTGAGATAAGCAAGAAGCAACCAAACAACAATGAGAACAACATCATTGGTCGGCCACCTTCAGCGCTGTATCTGTCTTCCGCTACTTTCATAAAGCGTTGCTTATGAACCATAACCAGAGGAACAAAAACAGCCAAGAACACTAAGATGATGCCTGCATAGTTCAACACTTGTAGGAACTTATCTGCAGCAAGCAGTGAACCCGCCAGCGGCAAGATGAAACTAATGCAGTAAGTGACCGCTGTGTTTTGGTTAAACATGTCTCTGTTCTGGTTGAACAAAGACATCGCTACACCAAAGAAAGAGGTCAACAACGCCAAGCCAGTGAAGGTAGACAGAACGTTGCCCACCCAAGGAGACTGAGCCTCAAACGCCGCCATCAAATCTGATACGTTCTTGAAGCTTCTAAATTGCTCTTCACTCAAGTTACCGACCACAGCAAACAACCAACACAAGTAGCACACTAATGGAATCAGAGAACCGACGATCACCATGTTACGCAGCTGTTTGTCTGTCGCTTCGTGGTTGTAAGAAACCAAGGTTGGAATCACAACCATAAAGCCAAAGCTTGTGAACAGGATTGCACTGGTTTTGATTAGATCGACGTGGTCATGACTAGTTACCTGCATCAAGTTTTCTTGCGTCATGCTCGGCGCTAAAAACACCATAGTTGCAAACAAGCTTGCTAGCATCACAAAGAACAATGCGCGGTTAAGCTTATCAATCACTCCTGTGCCACTCGCGACAACAGCACCAGCAAGTAAAGTAAACGTGATTTGGCTCGTCGTTGCGCTAATGTCTACACCGAAGTTAGACAGTAACTTACTCACCAAATCACCCGCGCCCAGAATGTAGGCCATCAATAGGCAAATCAATAACGCGTAAAGTAGGCCGTTGGTAATCAACTGCCCTTGTTTGCCCAGAGTTTTTCGAGCAATAGAGTTCAACCCTAGACCGCCACCGGCTTTGATGGTCGCTTCTAGAAGTAATAATGCTGCGTAAGTGGTGCCGAAACAGATCAGAACCATCAGCAGTGTGCCGTAAAGCAATCCAAATTGAGCTAATACCATTGGGATCGCAAGCATACCAGCACCGAGAGCGGTACCAGCGATAATTAGGGAGCTACCCATCATTTTAATATTCATTGTTTTTAACTTATTTGTTTAGTTTTTATAGGTGTGAGTCTTCGTACATCAAGCGGATGACAAAGGAGTTCAGATAGAAATAAAGTTATAAAACGAATAACAATAGGAGCGATAAGCAGTAAAGAAGCGTGCAGAGACGTTGTCGAACAGGGTGTTCAAAGGGGATCTTGTCTTAAAGGAGGTAAAACGAGAAGCGTGAGTGAGCGTTAACTGATGTGGTGAACCTTCTGTAGGTTCAATAATCGGCGATGTAATCTTGAATTTCATGTATGTGTCCAATAATTGAGTCACATTCCATAGTATTTGAAGCAGCGTATCCGTTGCTGCCCTACCTCTAACATTAAAGGTCTTTTCATCTTATCGAATGAGCCTCGAAACACAACGCTGTAACCACAATTTCTGCTATTAAATTGAACAAAGCAGCCGTTTGAGCAGAAATTAACCACCAAACCGCGTAAAACAATAATCATTTATAATAAAAACCAAAGAGAGACCCAATGGCCTCTCTTTTTATCCAAACGAAAACATTACATTTAAGGCGCTGGGCTATATAAACGAGGTGGACTGTTGTTTGGTAAGTGAATCAGATTTAAGCGATTACGTCTTGCCCATTCGACCGTCAATGAGGTCGGAGCCGACAAACAAACCAAGGTTGCGATTTCGGCACGCACGGCTTTATGGATAAGCTCTAAACTGCAACGACTCGTCATAATCACGAACCCTGACTTTGGGTTGATCTCGTTCACAGCCATCGCCCCTATTAATTTATCCAGTGCGTTATGGCGGCCGATGTCTTCACGACAAAGTGAAATTTCACCTTTCGAATTCGCAAACAAAGCGGCATGTAAAGCACCGGATATTTTGGCTGCTTTTTGATGTTCGGCAATTCGCCCTCTCAACCCCTCAAAAACCAGTGGACTGGGTGGTAACGACGATGGCAATGGAACCAAATCCGGAAGTGCTTGTTCAAGCGCTTCAACACCACACAAACCACAACCTGTGGTTCCAGCCAAGTTACGCCGCTGAGTTTTCATGTCCCAAAAAGCGCGATTGCTAATTTCTACTTGTGCGAAATGAGATTCACCATTGCCACCAATCTCGATATCACGAATTTCACTGAACCTTTTTATGATGCCGGTGCTTAAACTAAAACCGCGCACAAAGTCTTCCATGTGGCCTGGCGTCACCATCATAACCGCCTGACTGATCCCGTTATAACTGATCGCCAATGCAGATTCGTTTGCCAGAGGTGCATCCACCACCATGCTATAGCCGGTAAGCTCTCGATAACTCATGGCATTGGGTTGTGGAGGCGCTTGATTAAAATCAGGCAGTTCAATATAGGATTGAGTTATACATCTCATAAAATCACCCGGAAAGACGGTCAGCTTGACGATATCGACTCAGACTGAAAACGTTACTGATTAAATAAATATCACTGGTTAAACAAACATCACTGATTAAACAAGTGTTTTGCTTCAGCAAAGCACTGATCAGTGAGTGCCGAATAAGGTTCTTGTTTACGCTTAAGTAGACCGAGAGGCGAATGCACCACAGCTTTTTCTATCGGTACGATACGCAGTTGTTCGTTGAGCTCTTCCAATCCTGAGTTAAGCGGCATAACAGCACAGCACAAGCCACTGGTGACAGCTTGGATAAGATGAAACGTAGAGTTACTTTCAATCAAAGTCTGCGGAACTAGGCCTTTACTACCGAAACTCAAATCAATCGAATGACGATAATGCATGCCTTTAGACAAAAGCCCTAAAGGAATGCTATTGAGTGATTCCCATAAGACTTCCGACTCAGCAAAATCAAAGAATCGGCTATCATACAGAATGCCTAAATCCGTCGAGTTCATTTCTATAACGTCAAAATAAGCCGTATTGATCTGGTCGGTGTAACACATACCTAAATCAAGTTGGTTACGATTGAGCTGGTCTATGATCTGCTCAGATGTCATCGACAAGATTTGAAAACGAAGTTCAGGGAATTTTTCTGCTAAAGGCTTAATCAACTGCATTGGGTTTTGGCTGGCTAAAGGCACCATGCCAACTCTTAGCGAGCCGACCAGTTGACCACGGCAGTTAGCCGCTTCAGCTTGTAAACCGTCATGAGCTGCTAAGACCGTCTTTGCCCAAGCCAATATACGTTCGCCCGCTTCGGTAAACCCTTCAAAACGTTGACTTCTTGAAATCAATTCGAGGTCTAACTCTTCTTCTAAACGCCTTATCCTCATCGACAACGTAGGCTGAGTAATATGGCAAAGTGTCGCAGCCTGACCAAAGTGTTTCGTTTGATCTAAAGCGATTAAATACTTAAGTTGTTTTATATCCATGAATGATTAGTAAAACCTTGAAATGAAGCGTCGTCTTCGCGTTCGTCGTACATTCACTGTTCTCTGTGATTGAAAAGAGCTATCACGGGAAATGACTCAATCTGTAAAGCAACAGCCAAAATAAAACGGTATTTTTTGATTTAAATCAAAGTATGCCTAATTTAAATACAGGTCAAATCTAAATTATCTATAGCGTGATAGACAGCAATTATCATGAAAGGCTCAGCTATACCAAGGCTGCTCGACGAATCTCTCATAAAATAGAACTCACATCGCACTGGCTAATAAATTCTATTTATCACTGTAACAAGTCTATTTATCACTGTGACAAAAGCGATACTTTCCATATTTACTCGCCATGATAGATTCTATTTATCACTTAGTCGGCAATATCAATTGGACTCATCGCCCCTTAACGGCATAACCTTTGATTTAGATCATGGCAAACAATCAGCCAGTCTATTTCTGAATTTTCAAAGCAGTAAACAGGTATCGACATCAAATAATCAAAACCGTTTTACTCCCGCCTTATTTTTATAACGCGCCTGTTTTTTACCGGTTCCCTTGTTTACTGCCGTTCCCACGTGTGAGGAGTGCAGTTGTGAGCCAAAAAGAACAGATAAAAAAATATAAAGGTCCTGCTGGTGGTTGGGGGGCGTTAAAAGCCGTCACTAAGAGTTGGTGGGGCAGCGAAAACGCCATCAAAAACATTCGAACAATGCTTAAAACGAATCAAAACGGTGGTTTTGATTGCCCGGGATGCGCATGGGGTGAATCTCCACAAGGCAGTAAAGTGAACTTCTGTGAGAACGGTGCAAAAGCCGTGAACTGGGAAGCCACAAATCGATTTATGGATCCTGATTTTTTCGCTGAACACAGCGTAACATCCTTGTCGTCACAAACAGATTACTGGCTGGAATACCAAGGCCGAATAACCCATCCGATGAAGTACGATGCTGCATCCGACCACTATATTCCTATCGCGTGGGACGAAGCATTTTCACTCGTAGCCAAGCATTTGAAGCAACTCGACTCACCGCATCAAGCTGAATTTTACACCTCGGGTCGAGCCAGTAATGAAGCGGCGTTCTTATACCAACTCTTCGTCCGTGCGTTTGGAACAAATAATTTCCCAGACTGTTCAAACATGTGCCACGAAGCCAGTGCAATTGGCATGAAAGATACGGTCGGTGTGGGCAAAGGAACCGTGATTTTTGACGATTTTGAAAAAGCAGACGCGATCTTTGTGCTCGGGCAAAACCCAGGCACTAACCACCCCCGCATGCTTGAACCCTTGCGTGAAGCGGTAAAACGCGGTGCGCAGGTGATCTGTTTCAACCCATTGAAAGAACGTGGACTTGAACGTTTCCAAAATCCTCAAGTTCCGGTTGAAATGTTAAGCAATGGTTCAAAGCCAACCAATACCGCTTATTTAAGACCAGCATTAGGTGGCGATATGGCCGTCTTTCGTGGGATGGCTAAATATTTGCTGCAATGGGAACGTGATGCGCTCGCAACCGAAGGAAAAGCCATATTTGATCGTCAATTCATCAGCGAACACACCACAGGTATTGATGAATACTTAGCAGAAGTTGACGCGACAACATGGGAACATATCGCTGAACAATCGGGGTTAGCTTTAAGCGAAATAGAAATGGTCGCAGACATGTACCGCCGTTCAGAAAAAGTGATCATGTGTTGGGCTATGGGGCTAACACAACATCGTCATTCAGTACAAACCATCAAAGAAGTAGCCAATGTGCAATTGTTGCGCGGCAACGTCGGTAAGCCGGGTGCTGGGTTATCACCTGTTCGGGGACATAGTAATGTCCAAGGCGATCGTACGATGGGTATCGATGAAAAACCCTCAGACCAATTGCTTGATAGCATTGAACGCCGCTTTAACTTCAATGTCCCACGTGATGTAGGCCACAACACCATACAAGCGATTAAAGCGATGGAAGAAAAACGCTCTAAAGTCTTTATTGGTTTAGGTGGTAATTTTGCGCAAGCCACACCCGATACTCCTCGCACGCATCTGGCGATGAAAAATTGTGACCTAACCGTTCATATCTCAACCAAACTCAATCGCTCTCACCTTGTTACCGGTCAAGATGCCCTGATTCTGCCTTGTTTGGGACGTACGGAAATCGATACACAAGCTAATGGGCCACAAGGCATCACCGTTGAAGATACCTTCAGCATGGTTCACATCTCTTACGGACAGCTCGAACCTCGATCAGAGCATTTACGTTCTGAACCAGCCATTGTCGCGGGTATTGCCAATGCCACACTGGGCAGTCATCCAATCGATTGGAATTGGGTCATTCAAGATTATGGGCATATTCGAGATCTCATTGCAGATACGATTCCGGGCTTTACTGACTTCAATCAGAAACTGGAAAATCCGGGTGGGTTTCATTTAGTCAATCCGGCCGCAAATCGTCAATGGAACACCCTCAGCGGCAAAGCGCAATTTGGCTCCAATGAACTGCCAAAACAGCTGATTAACGAAGCCGTGTTGCAGGGTGATAATAAACCCGATCTGATCTTGCAAACCATGCGTTCCCATGACCAATACAACACCACGTTATATGGCTTGAATGACCGTTACCGCGGTGTCTTTGGTATGCGCGAAGTTTTGTTTATCAATGAAGCGGATATATTGAAGCTCGGTTTTAACCCGGGTGACAAGGTCGATATGGTGTCGCTTTGGGAAGATGGTGTGACGAGAAAAGTGAAAGGGTTTACCTTGGTGGCTTATGACGTTCCACAGGGTCAGGCGGCGGCTTACTATCCTGAAACCAACCCTCTGGTTCCTTTAGACAGCTATGGCGAACGAACCTTTACCCCTACCTCGAAATTTATCGCCATCAGATTAGAGAAATCAACCTCTGACGCCATTCCCCTTTCAAACGTCAGCTAATTAGCAATCGGTCACTGAAAGTAAAAGTAAAAATCCACCTGTTTTGGCAGGTGGATTTTAATATTGACGCTGACCAGTATAAAGATAGCCCGCTGAACATGTTTATTTAAATCATCTACTTTCCTGATGCCTTTCATACACTTTAAATTGAAAGATAGACTCCCGTTCAAACCCTAAAGAACATAATCACAAACTCGCTACATCACAGAAACATAACCACAACCGGAGTGTGGTCACACAATTCGTTATACCCCATAGGGAGTAGATGTTCTTCCCGTTAAAGTATGCGCGTCATTATAAATAATAAAAACCGACTACCCTATGCGCTCAACAATCACCGTCAAAATCCTAGTGGCTCTCGCCATCGTGTTCACGTTTCTGCTCGTCATATCGACGTATTTTCAATACTCACAGCAAAAACAACTGGTTAACTCAGTATTGAGTGAACAACTTCATGATAAAGCCAGCAACTATTTCGATAGCCTCAATATGATGATGCTCACTGGCACGATGGCACAAAAAGAAACGTTACGTCAGAAAGCATTAGCTCAAGAAGGGATTGAAAACGTACGAGTACTACGTGCTGATGCAGTCAGTAAGCTCTACGGGCCGGGTAACGAGAATCAGAAACCGGTTGATGATATTGATAAACGGGCACTGGCAGGTGAAACCATTATTGAACCTTTCTCTGCCGAATGGGGTAAAGGCTTGGTTATCGCCCTACCGATGAAGTCGAGTGAAAACTACCGTGGAACCAATTGTGTCGCCTGTCATATGGCTCCTGAAGGTGAAGTACTTGGCGCAATACGTCTTGAATACAACCTAAACCATGTCAATTCATTGATTAACACTCAAACCATGGCGGCCATTGGCATTATGGCGGTGATTTCCTTCGTTGGTTTTGTACTGACGATGGGGTTAATTCGTAAAATTATTGTTCGCCCTCTCCAGCAGACTTCAAACTTCATGACACAAGTCAGCAAAGATAAAAATCTATCCACTCGACTACCTGAAAAAAGTAACGATGAAATAGGTACTTTAGCGAGTTCTATAAACTCTTTTATGGGGACGGTTTCAGACAGCTTAGTCAAAGTACAAGACACCTCGCATAAGCTCAATGCTTCTGCCAATCAGTTAACCAACGTTGCCCAAATCACAGAACAAGCCGCCGGTGATCAACAAAGCGAAACCGCTGAAGTTCAACACAATGTGGAAGGGATACAAGCGCAACAAGTTAACGTAGAGCAAGCTACGTCAACAGCATCCGAGTTGATCAATCACACCGCCGATGTCGCGTGTAAAAGTGCCAATCAAGCACACGGTGCAAGCAGCGAAATTAAAAACTTGGTCACCAGTATTGAAGAGGTGAAACACAAAATACTCACGCTCAATGAACAAACGGGCGAAGTATCTTCTATATTGAGTGTTATTCGTGGCATTGCTGAACAAACCAATTTATTGGCACTCAATGCTGCGATCGAAGCGGCACGAGCGGGAGAGCAAGGTCGAGGTTTTGCTGTCGTTGCCGATGAAGTTCGCAACCTCGCCTCACGAACGGCTGAAGCTACGGGTAACATTGAATCGATCATTCACCAATTCCAACAAGGCAGTGAGGAGTCTCTGACTTCTGCTGACCGTGTTTGTGCGCAAGCTCATCAAAGCTCAACAGATATTGATGTTCTGTCTCACGATATGAACGGAGTGGTCGAAGAGATGAAACAAGTGCTCGCTCATGCTCAAAATATTCAACAGCAAACACAATCCACAACACTCGCGACCAAAGATGTTCAACACAAAGTCGAAACCATTACTTCTCATGCCAATGATACCTCGCAGTCAGCAGGAGAAACACGCGGGATCAGTAACGATTTAGAAGAGCTGTCTGATCATCTCGAGTCACTGATTAATCAATTCACGCTCGCCAACACTGGAAACCGTAAAAATTAGTATTCAATTGAGACCAAAGAGACAACTTTTGGTGTGACAAAGTAGAAAATAGAGCAAAAAATCAGCCCTTATTGGCTTTTATCCTCGATAGACAAAATATTTCTTTCGCCGAGCAAGAATAAAGGTTGAAGCTGTCTGTATGACAGGTAATATGTTCAATCGATTTAAAAAGTTTATACAACTCAATGTTTCGGCTAATTATTGTTCAAATAATGGTTTATTTGCTGCAATGCTAGAGACTTTGAGTTGAATTTGTCCCTCAATGGAGAATGAAATCAACATGACTTACGCGCCTGTAACAGACGTACTTGGCGGCAAGCTAGCGGTAGACAGTGAAGTAACTGTTCGCGGCTGGATCCGTTCACGTCGTGATTCCAAAGCTGGAATCTCTTTCCTTGCCATTTATGACGGCTCTTGTTTCGACCCGATTCAGGCCGTGGTTCCTAATAATCTTAATAATTACGAAGACGAAGTATTAAAGCTAACTACTGGCTGCTCTGTTGAAGTAACAGGTAAGATTGTTGAGTCTCCTGCGAAAGGTCAAGACTTCGAACTAGCAGCAACTGACGTTAAAGTTGTAGGCTGGGTTGAAGACGCTGACACTTACCCAATGGCTAAGACACGTCACTCTATCGAATACCTTCGTGAAGTTGCTCACCTACGCCCACGTACAAACGTGATCGGCGCAGTAGCACGTGTACGTAACTGTCTATCTCAAGCGATTCACCGTTTCTACCACGAGCAAGGTTTCTTCTGGACTTCAGCTCCGCTTATCACTGCATCTGATGCAGAAGGCGCTGGTGAAATGTTCCGCGTATCTACACTAGACATGGAAAACCTACCTCGCACTGACGAAGGCAAAGTTGACTTCAACGAAGATTTCTTCGGTAAAGAAACTTTCCTTACAGTATCTGGCCAACTTAATGCTGAAGCTTACGCTTGTGCACTAAGCAAGGTTTACACTTTCGGTCCTACGTTCCGTGCTGAAAACTCAAACACAAGCCGCCACCTAGCTGAGTTCTGGATGGTTGAGCCTGAAGTTGCGTTTGCAGACCTTGACGATGTAGCGAAACTGGCTGAAGACATGCTTAAGTACGTTTTCGCTGCTGTTCTTGAAGAGCGCCGCGATGACCTTGAGTTCTTCGCTTCTCGCATCGACAAGCAAGCAATCACTCGTCTAGAGCAATTCGTAGACGCTGATTTCGCACAAGTTGACTACACTGACGCAATCCAAATCCTACTAGACTCTGGTAAGAAATTTGAATTCGACGTTGAGTGGGGCATCGACATGTCTTCTGAGCATGAGCGTTACCTAGCCGAAGAGCACTTCAAAGCACCTGTTATCGTTAAGAACTACCCGAAAGACATCAAAGCTTTCTACATGCGCTTAAACGACGACGGCAAAACAGTTGCAGCAATGGACGTACTTGCACCAGGCATCGGTGAAATCATCGGTGGTGCACAACGTGAAGAGCGTCTAGACATTCTAGACGAGCGCATGATTGCTATGGGTATTGACCCTGAGCACATGAGCTGGTACCGCGACCTACGTAAATACGGCACAGTGCCTCACGCTGGTTTCGGCCTTGGTTTCGAGCGTCTAGTATCTTACGTAACAGGTATGGGCAACGTTCGTGACGTTATCCCGTTCCCACGTACACCACGCTCTGCGAACTTCTAATTCGAACCTTAGTCGAATTTAAAAGTTAAGAACAAATAAAAACCTCCGCTCTTGCGGAGGTTTTTTTATGTTCGGAATAAGATGAGGCGACGGATACTTCTACGAACCACCAGCTAAAACTAATGATTCAAAGGCTAATCGACATCTTGGTCGATAGCGTATTTTATCGCGAGACCGCAGATTGCCATCATAACGAATGGGATTGCGGCAGTGGTGTATTCTGCCCAAGCCATATCAGCGAATGCTTTTGCCAGTAATACGTGGCCGAGGATTAACAGAAGTGCACACACAATAGCAACGATAATCAACTTAACTTCGTTACCCATAGTCATTTTCAACATAACGGTATCTCCAATATTTGGTCTATCGTTATTGAACCACAACTATCTGGTCAATTAGGCGTACAGTTACGCCGGAAACAATCCGTACAGTTGCAATCATTTTCTTTTTTATGAGTGACTTAAGGTTTTATGAACAACTTCGACTTTTACTCTCTCACAGTTAAATGAGATAAGCCGTTAGAGAATCTGTTTTAAGAGTGCATCAGTTGATGCGCGAGTTTGCCAAGTAGGATCAGCGCTTGCTCTTTCTCTGCTGTGAGTTCATAAGAGAAGTTCAATCGAATCGCGTTGTCTACTCTGCCCTGCTCACTAAATAAATCGCCAGATGCAACACTAATACCTTGAGCAATCGCTAATTGATGGAATTGTTGGCTGTCAAAATTCACAGAGAAACGAACCCAAATGAAATAACCACCAGCAGGTTCTTCAATCTCGATTGATTGGGGGAAGTACTGTCTGATAGCACTAATGAACCGCTCTTTTCTGACCAAGAGATTTTTACGCAATTTACGAAGGTGATTATCGTAGCTTTCATGAGTGAGAAAGTGTGCGACCCCAAGCTGAACCGGAGCACTGCTCGATAAGGTAGAAAGAAGCTGAAGCTTTTGAATGGCATCATTAAAACGAGAACTCACCAACCAACCAACACGATAGCCAGGGCATAAGCTCTTAGAGTAAGAGCCGCATAACAACACTGAGTCTGTCTTATCAAAGGCTTTTAGCGGTTTAGGTTTATGCCCTTCGAAATAAAGATCACCGTAAACATCATCTTCGATAATATAAGTTTTGTATTGTTCAGCAATCTCTACCACGCGGCGCTTCGCTTCTTCAGACAAACTTGTTCCAGTCGGGTTCTGAAAAGTCGTCATCAACCAACACGCTTTTACCTGTTGGCTTTTAAGTGCTTCTACAAATTGCTCAATGTTCAAACCATCAATCGGGCAAACATCGACCTCAATAGGGATTAGACCTAGCCTCTCTACCGCCTGTAACGCGCCATAGAATGCAGGAGACTCAATCACAACGTAGTCACCTGGCTTGGTTACAGTTTGAAGGCTCAAGTTAAGTGCTTCCATTGCACCAGACGTAATCACGATGTCTTGATGATTTACCGTAATACCTTGCTGCAAATAGCGCTGTGCGATTTGTCTTCTTAGAGACTCACTACCCGGAGGAAGATTATTGATAACACTGGCACCGGTCATTTTTCGTCCGGCACTCGCAAGATTTCGAGTTAAAGTAGGTAAAGGGAACAAATCTGGGTCTGGAAAGGCAGAGCCAAAAGGAATCACGCCTTCAGCCGAGCTGGATTTTAAGAAATCGAACAAACGATCATTAATGGCTTTCTTTTCGCGAACTGGTGCTAATTGATGCTCAACCCCATCGACTTTAGGCGCAACAAAATACCCCGATTGAGGCTTAGCGATGATCCACCCTTCGCTTTCTAGCAATTGATAAGCTTGTAGAACAGTACTATTACTGACGTTGTAATTGCGACAACTCATACGCACAGAAGGGATCTTCTCCCCGGATCGCCAAGTGTTGTTAGCGATCTGAGTTCGAATATCCTTTGCAAGCTCTTCATAACGCGCCATCTAATTGTACTACCTAGAGAAATTCTAATAAGCCGGAGATTTTATCACTAACGTTAACAACTATTGCTGCTATCCATATGAATGAGCCTAATTTCTATAATAGTGTGAATCAGTTCACAGATAACTTTGTAAGCTTTGCTAAGTTTGTAACCAAGGCGGGAGCCAAGTTCGTTCTACGCCTCTATAATTTGATGTAACCCAAAAAACATGCGAGATAACAATGAAAAAAATAGAAGCAGACCAGTTAAGTTACAAAGGAGAGTCAAACGGTGTTCATAGTTGGACAACACCAAGTGGCCAGCCATATTACTGGCACCCAGACTGGCTACACATTGCTGAAGATGCGACAGGCTCACATCCAAAACAAAAAATCGATGTAGATCAAGACCAAGCACCAACTGAGAAACACGCGGTATCTGCTATCTTGAAGCACCTGAACCAATGGGCAGCAGACAAGCTTGCGTCTCACCCTGACATTGAAACCAGCTCTATTGAAGCTGAAATCAATCTGAAAAAGTAATTTGATTTAAAGTAAGTAGCGACCTCAATTACTCGCGACTTTGCTCAAATATATCGACTGAATAGCCTCGAACCTCATTGAGGCTATTCGTGTATCTTCATAGTAACGCTGCAATAACCTCCATCCAGTTAACAAATCACTCACGCAATCCACTTTCTTGTATCAATCAACGAAAGCTATCGATAGAATTCTCGGTCTTATTCACATTAGCTATACATACAGCTCGCAATTCCAAGCTCGTGAATCAATATCAGACTTACGTAAAACAAAAAGAGTTTCTTAAATCGGGCAAAAAACCTGAGAAACCGGTGTGAATTACGTGAACCTAAAAAGAACTGAACCAAGGCTTATCGATGGATACTTCAAACTATAATCAATCGCTAACTACCCAGTTATACGTTGTCGCTGGCGTGCTTTTCGGCACCTACGGCAGTCGGGTATGCCCTATGCTCGAAACCCTAACAACTTTGGAAATTTTTACTCAAGTCAGTATCGTTTTTGTCTTGGTTTGGCTAACTCGCCATTTCCTATTAGCGAAACACGCATTAGTTGAACAAGGTCGATTCGCACAGCTCGATACTTTGCTATTTTTTGCTGCGAGTGTCCCTTTCGCGCTCTACTACAACCTAAGCTACGACTTCACCATCGATAGTAATTTGAAAGTGCTGTTCGGCATGACCTTGTTTGGTTTCTTCACCGGAACCATTCTCCAATTGAACGCCAAGTTGACTCAAATGGATAAAATGGAAGCGTCTGGAGAGTTTGATTTTCAACTGATTGGCGAGCGAAGCTCTTTAGTTAAACAGATGATTGGTTTGGTCATCGTGCTTCTTATCACCCTTACCACAATGTTAACGATGGTTGCGGTCAAAGACATCTTCTGGCTAGAGAACAACCCAGAGCGATTGTTGGATGGTTCTGGCAAGATCAGCGTGATCAAAGAGTTCATCTATTTGGCTGTAGTACTTGGCGGATACGCGATAACCATCATGGCGCTATGGAGCAGGCTCGTTAAGCGTATTCTCCTTAGCCAAGAGTGCGCATTAAATAAAGTGACCCTAGGTGAACCTGGCGTGCGTCTACCTATTTTCGGCTACAACGAGCTTGGCTCAATGGCATCAATGACCAACACCATGCTTGATAGCCTCGAAACAGCACAAAACGAAGTCAAAACTACCCGTGATGTTGCGATCGTAAGCTTGTCTGCGTTGGCAGAATCTCGAGACAATGAAACCGGTGCTCACATTCTGAGAACCCAAGAGTACGTTAAGGTGCTCGCACAAGAGCTCAGTAAGTCTGAAGCACACGCAACGTTATTAACACCAAACTACATCGAGTTGCTTTACAAATCGGCTCCGCTGCATGATGTAGGTAAAGTCGGTGTTCCTGACAGTGTCCTACTGAAACCGGGCAAATTGACCGATGAAGAGTTTGAGATAATGAAAGGTCACCCGGCTATCGGTGCTGAAGCCTTGTCTATTGCAGAAAAACAGCTAGGAAGTAGCTCTTTCTTAAGAGTCGCAAAGGAGATATCTCTGACTCACCACGAGAAATGGAACGGCAGCGGTTATCCAAATCAGCTGTCTGGTGAAGATATTCCAATCTCGGGTCGTTTAATGGCTTTAGCGGATGTTTATGATGCATTGATTTCAAAACGTGTCTACAAGCCAGCCTTTACTCACGAGCAAGCCAAGCAAATCATTTTGGAAGGCAATGGTTCTCATTTTGATCCTCAAGTCGTGCAAGCTTTCTTAGCCGTTGAGCATCAGTTTGTTAAGATCGCTGCCACCTATAAAGATGGAAAAAATGTAGTGAGTGAACTTGAGCGAGAAAGCTTCATTACACAGCCTGCATAATCCTTTCAAAAAGCACTAACTTCTTACACCCTATAGGTTAATCCGTAGGGTGTTTTGTTATCAAATACCCTCTTTAGTCAATTAATCTGATTGAAATGGATTTTTTTTGTTCTTTCTGTTCACTTCGTATTGTCTTAAAAATTCCATACAGGTATAACTACCCATAGATACTATCCCCTCTCAATTGACATGGATGAAGATTATGTTTGAAAAAGTGTTAGCTGCTCCCGCCGATCCTATCCTCGGCCTTACTGAAGAGTTTAAAAAAGACTCTCGCGCAGAAAAAATCAACCTAGGTGTTGGTATTTACAAAAATGAAGATGGTCAAACGCCGGTTCTTAAAACAGTAAAGAAAGCAGAAGCTGCACTTCTTGAAAACGAAAAAACCAAATCTTACCTAACGATTGAAGGTACAGCTGAATACGGCCTAGCGGTTCAGAAGCTTCTTTTCGGTGCAGATGCAGAGATCGTAACATCTCAACGCGCTAAAACAGCACAAGCTCCTGGTGGTACAGGTGCACTTCGTGTTGCGGGTGAATTCATCAAGCGTCAACTTGGCGATGTAAAAATCTGGATCAGTAACCCAACTTGGGCTAACCATAACGGCGTTTTCGCGGCTGCGGGTATCCAAACAGCTCAATACAGCTACTACAACGCTGAAACAAAAGACAAAAACTTCGCAGGCATGGTTGCTGACCTAGAGAAAGCTTCTGAAGGCGATATCGTTCTTCTTCACGGCTGCTGTCATAACCCAACAGGTATCGACCCTACAACTGACGAGTGGGAAGTACTGGCTAAGCTAGTTGCTGAGAAGAAACTGCTACCTCTATTCGACTTTGCTTACCAAGGTTTTGCAAAAGGTGTTGAAGAAGACGCAGCTGGCCTACGTATTTTTGCTCAATACAACAAAGAAATTCTTGTTGCTAGCTCGTTCTCTAAGAACTTCGGCTTGTACAACGAGCGTGTTGGTGCATTCACTCTGGTTGCTGAATCTGCAGACGTTGCAACTACAGCGTTCTCTCAAGTTAAGAGCATTATCCGCTCTATCTACTCTAACCCACCAGCGCACGGCAGTGCTGTCGTTACTCACATCCTTGGTGATGCTGATCTACGTGCTGAATGGGAAGCAGAAGTAGCTGAAATGCGCGACCGTATCCAAGAGATGCGTGAACTGTTTGTAACGACACTGAAATCTGAAGGTGTAGACGCAGATTTCACATTCATCGAGCGCCAAAACGGCATGTTCTCGTTCTCTGGTCTAAGCAAAGAGCAAGTAACTCGCCTAAAAGATGAATTCGCTATCTACATTGTTGGTTCTGGCCGTATCAGTGTTGCTGGTATGACTAAGTCAAACATGGGTCCTCTATGTAAAGGTCTTGCTGCGGTTCTTTAATCGTAAAGCGAAACCTGTATTTGTAGGCCTATAGATATGCAAAAGCCAGCGACTAAGCTGGCTTTTTTGTGTCTGTCTTTGACGTATTAGGTTTAATTAAGTTAGTACTCTAGGAAAAACTCAACACCCAATTCATTGGTTCTCTCACTTCCACCTTTACTGCCTTCACCATCTCGGTGTTGGTAAGAGCCACCAATCGCAAATTTGTTGGTCACGAGATAACGCAAACCTAAATGGTAAATCTCTTCGTCGAACAAATCACTTCGGTTTACCTGCACGCTACCATTCGCAATCCAACGCTTTGCAAAACCATAGTTAAGCTCGGCTTTTACACCTTGAACAAATTCAGTATCCGATTCGATGGTTTCATTGCTACCGTTAAGCTCCACCTCACCTTTAGTAATACCCAGCAAGTAAGAAGCGACAATATCCAAGTCTTTCTTTATGCTGTAACGATACCCAGCCCCTGCCATTAAGGTATCAATTCGAGTGGTACTTTCATCTGGGTGAATGAAGCGTGCGCTATAGTCTCCTAGCAACAACCAATCATCGGTCATGGCGTAACTAACACCTAATCCATACGACGAAGCATTATTATTACCACCAGCGTCTTCATTCAAACTGCCCGAATGAGCAGTGGCGTATATATGGTCATAATCAAGAATATCCACAACGTCAGTGGCTGCCCACAAACTTGGAGAAAACATAAAAACTGCAGATACCAAACTAAGCTTCCACTTCGACATTCCTATCATCCTTCAACTGTCACTCCATTAATTGAAAGGTTAGTCTATCCATAAGACTTTAAAAAGGTTTTAGCTCACAGATTGATTTGTGACGGCAAAATATTATCAAATGTTGTACCATGAAATCATACAAACTAATGGATGATCATTATGGATGCTGAGTTATTAGAGATTCAAAACTTTCTGGCACAATACCCCCCTTTCACTGAACTCCCTGAGGAGATGTTGGTGAAAGTGACCAGTAGCGTGGAAATTTCTTATTACCGCCAAGATACGCCTATCATTCACTTTGGTGACCAGATTAATGATCTTTACATTGTTCGAAGCGGCGAAGTAGAAGTCTATCGTCGTAAAGGTGAGCTCTATAACCGTCTCGATGAAGGCCACTTGTTCGGCCAAATGGGACTACTCACCAACAACAAAGTTCGCTTCCCTGTTAAGGCAACAGAAGACACCCTGCTCTATTGTATCCCTGAGCCTATTTTCCAAGAACTCTACGACAACTATGATTCATTCGCTGACTTTGTCGAAGTAGAAGATAACGCGCGACTGCGTCAGGCTAACTTAGACAGCAACGACGCCAACGATTTAACGACATCCAAGGTTAAAACACTGCTCACCAGTGAAGCACCGATGATCGAGAAAACGCGCACGATTCAGCAAGCTGCCACCATGATGGCCGAAGATAACGTCTCTTCCCTACTGATTATCGACCCAGATATCGTTGAAGACGAAGAGGATGATTCGACACCCGTTATCGGTATTATTACCGATCGTGATTTATGTACGCGTGTACTTGCTGAAGGTCTCGAACCATCGGATGAAGTCTCTAGCGTAATGACACCAGAGGTTATCTCACTCGACCATAATGCCTATGTATACGAAGCTATGATGACCATGCTTCGCTACAACGTGCATCACCTACCAGTACTAAAAGATAAGAAGCCGATTGGTATTATCGAAGCGACCGATATCGTACGTTACGAGTCTCAGAACTCGCTGTTATTGGTAAGCAGCATCTTCCAGCAACAAAGTATCGAAGACCTGAAAGTGCTTTCCGAACAAGTGAAAGACAGCTTTGTACGTTTGGTTAATGAAGATGCCAATGCCCACATGGTGGGTACTGCAATGTCGGTAATCGGACGCAGCTTTAAACAACGTATTATCGAACTAGGTGAAGAGAAACTCGGTAAAGCGCCAATTCCGTATTGTTTCCTTGCTCTTGGTTCTATGGGACGTGACGAACAGTTGCTGGTCACAGACCAAGATAACGCCATCATTCTTGATGACACCTACGACGAGAAAAAGCACGGCAAGTACTTTGAAGAACTTTCAAAGTTCATTTGTGACGGCTTAGACCAGTGTGGTTATGTTTACTGTACTGGTGACATCATGGCGACAAACCCTACTTGGCGCATGACACGTCGACAATGGGAAGAGTGCTTTGCCGATTGGATTGATGATCCAAACCCGAAAGCACTGCTGAACGCCTCTATCTTCTTTGATTTAGATGGTGTGTATGGACGCTTGAAATGGGCTGAGCAATTGAATAGCTTTATTGTTCGACGTGCACGTAAGAACAATCGCTTCTTGGCGTGTCTTGCTCGTAACGCGCTCAACCGAACACCGCCTCTTGGTTTCTTCAAAGATTTCGTAATGGAGAAAGATGGCCGTCATAACAACTCGATCAACCTGAAACGTCGTGGCACCGCGCCACTCGCAGACTTGATTCGTGTTCACTCTTTAGCGGTGGCTTCTCGTTCGAAAAACTCATTTGAGCGTTTAGACGATATTATCGATGCCGGTATTTTGCCTAAAGGCAGAGCGCAGGATTTGAAAGACGCCATGGAGTTCATCTCTTTGGTTCGTATTCGTCACCAAGCGCACGATGTTGATAATAATATCGAACCTGATAACAACATTGAGCCAGAGAACTTATCTGACTTCGAACGACGCAATCTAAAGGACGCATTCCAAATTTTAAGTAATGCGCAAAACTTCCTTAAGTTCCGTTATCAAGCTAGC
Organism: Vibrio lentus; assembly: GCF_030409755.1. Lineage (NCBI taxonomy): Bacteria > Pseudomonadati > Pseudomonadota > Gammaproteobacteria > Vibrionales > Vibrionaceae > Vibrio > Vibrio lentus. The sequence continues at coordinate 756,729 of NZ_JAUFQE010000002.1, read as the reverse complement.
AATAAGTTTAAGTAGGGCTTATGAACAAACTATTCAGATCACCTGCGGTCGATTGGCCATTTAAGTTTGCTCAGAAACTCGAACGAGCGCGAGACGACCGCTTAAAGCACTTTTATAGCCAGCCTCTTCCTGCGCCTGATACGCCACTTTCAGAAGTGACCTTCTTGGCTGTCGACTTTGAAACCACGGGGTTAAACCCAAACAAAGACGGCATCATTACCATTGGTTTAGTGCCATTTACGCTCAATCGCATCTACTTGCGACAAGCCAAACACTGGACATTAAGACCAAAACAGAAGTTGGAAGAAGAGTCTGTTGTGATTCATGGCATCACTCACAATGACATCATTGATGCGCCAGATCTTAGCGAAGTGCTGGGCGAGATCTTAGAATCAATGGCAGGACATATCCCAGTGGTTCACTATCGTCGTATCGAACGGGACTTCTTGGATAATGCATTGAAGGTGCGACTCGGTGAAGGGATAGAGTTTCCAGTCCTCGACACGCTCGAGATTGAATCTCAAATCCAGAACAAACTGGCTGGCGGTTTGTGGAATAAGCTAAAAGGTAAGAAACCTGCGTCTGTGAGATTGGGGCAGAGTCGTCGTCGATATCACTTGCCCGACTACACGCCACACCACGCGCTAACCGATGCCATAGCGACCGCAGAGCTACTCCAAGCGCAGATCGCTCATCACTTTGACTCTGAGATGCCTTTGAAGAACTTCTGGCTCTAGTTACCAATTAAGACTGACGTTAAACTGAACGCATAAACATAAAGCCCACTAACTTTCATTAGTGGGCTTTATTGCTTTGTGTCATCCGAGTTTATGCTGCTGTTGGACCAACTAAACGCATCTCCCAATCTTCGACTTCGCCGGTTTCAAGACGTCGCGCAACGAGTGCCCCCCAAGATTCGACTAACGGAAGGTCAGCCATTTGACTTAATTCTTCTCTATCAAGACTGCCAGTAAATACCGAGCCCATGATACGAGCGAGCGACCAATCTGGGTAAGGTCTTTCACACAGGATAATCTCGTCACCTGCGCCAATATCGCCTTCTTCCAAGACTCGGAAGTACCAGCCAGTTCGAAGTGTGTCTTGCAGTCTTCTTGCCATATCGTTTTGATCGAATCGTACATTGAGCTTCCAACAAGGCATGCGCCCCTGTGAGACTTCTAATAAAGTTGAGCCAATACGAACCTGATCTTTCAAGCAAATGGATTGTTCTGTAATACCGCTGGAACTTAGGTTCTCGCCAAATGCGCCTGCAGATTGGAAGATGTCTCTGTCGCCCAGTTCTTGCTGCCAAACCGGATAATGCTCACTTGGATAAATATGAAGGGCTTTCTGAATGCCACCATGAAAGCGAGGGTCGCCTTGTTCATCATTGGTAAAACCAAGCTCTGTGGCGTGCTGGCGCTCCGACAAAACCTGCTTATCAATAGCGCTGTTTGCACCGTGCGCAAAAGTAACGGTTTTGCCAGCCAATACACTATTTACTACGCCTAACTTCTTCATATCTCTTCCTTCTTACCTGAAACTTATTTGCTGTGTTATACAAGCTAAAGCCAACTTATTGCTCGCCCAGTGATTCAAATACCGGAATCGCTGCCAGTACTTCCATGGTGTGTTCTGTGCTTTTTAAGTAACGAGTTTCGCTGTCGGAAACTTAGTTAACACGGTTTCGAGCGATGTTTCACACTTGTTTTGGTTAATGTCTTCAATATCGACTTTGAATAATAGTTGGTTTTCTTTCGATATTTCAACTTGATATCGCATACGCGTGCCCTCTCTACTTCATTAGCTCTGCCGGGCATGATAGCCTAGTCCCACCGAGTCAGAATAGGGATGTAAAGACAGTTAACCATGCCAACCCGCCAAATAAATTCTCACTCCGGAATCATCACCTCAAATGAGATGATGGTCGCTAATCCTAATTCACCAGCGTTAGTGAAGACCATCGATATGCCCAAGGGCTACGTCGATGCAATGCACAAACATACGTGGCATCAAGTGATCTTCCCACTCAAAGGCCTATTGCAAACGAAAACCGAGCACTACCAACATCTTGTGCCCCATACTTCTGCTTTGTTTGTACCTGCAGGGATTCAACATGAATCTATCGCATTGAGCCATACGACGTTTGTCGGTATTTACCTTAATCCAGCCTTTGGTATTAAGTATGAGCCTCAAGTACGAACCATTACCCTGACGCCGTTTTTGAATGAGTTATTGCAGGAAATTCGCAGACAGTGCGAAGGATTAGTGAGTGATGAAGAGGTATCGCGATTGCTCTCGGTATTGCACGATCAGATCATGAAAGACAACGTTCAGACCTATCAATTGTTGCTACCCGAAGACCGACGATTGAAGCTTATCTTTGAAGCGCTGACAGAGGCACCAACGCTGGACTTTTCGTTGAAGGAATGGGGAGAGAAAGTCGGCGCATCGGAGCGAACCTTGTCGCGCTTATTCTCAAAAGAGTTCAACACGTCATTTCAGTTATGGCGACAACAAATCCGCCTGATTTACTCGTTGTCTTTGTTGGATGAAGAGTTCTCAATCCAGAATATTGCTGATCAAGTCGGTTATCAAAACGACTCGTCTTACATTAAAGCTTTTAAGGCGTCTTTTGATGTAACGCCACAACAGTTTCGCTTTAATGGTCGAAGAAGGTAATTAGGTCTCTATATTTTCACCTTCTATGGGAAACAAAAAGAGGAGCCTTAGCTCCTCTTTTCATTGGTAAACATCGAACTCGCTTATTATGCGTATTTCTCTTCGAAGTCTTTCATAAAGCTAACTAGCGCCTGAACACCTTCCAGAGACATCGCATTGTAAAGTGAAGCCCTCATTCCACCCACCGCTCGGTGACCTTTTAACGATTTCAGACCAGCAGCATCAGCCAACTCTAAAAACTTAGCATCTAGCTCTGGTTTCGCTAATTGGAATGGCACGTTCATTCTTGAACGGTTTGCTGTATGAACGTCGTTTTTGTAGAAAGCAGAACTATCAATCGCATTATAAAGCAACGCCGCTTTCTCTTTGTTCACAAGCTCCATCGCTTCAACGCCACCTTGAGCTTTCAGCCACTTGAATACAAGGCCTGATAGGTACCATGCATAGGTTGGTGGTGTATTGAACATTGAGTCTTTTTCAGCAAGTACTTTGTAGTTTAGAATGCTCGGCAACACGTCGTTTGCGAGTTCTAGTAGATCATCACGTACGATAGCAATGCAGATACCAGCAGGGCCAATGTTCTTTTGAGCGCCCGCGTAGATAACACCGTACTGAGAGACATCAATCTGGCGAGATAAGATGCTAGATGACATGTCGGCAACGATAGGCTTATCGGTTTGAGGAAGCTCACTGATTTCGATGCCATCGATGGTTTCATTTGGACAAAAGTGCACGTATGCCGCTTCAGGGTCGATTTCCCAATCTTTAGCTGGAACAACAGCCGCTTTACCATCAATTGATGTCTTGGCATTGAATACATCGATTTCACAGTACTTACTCGCTTCAGTCACTGCACTTTCAGCCCAGTACCCCGCATCAATGTAAGTCGCTTTCGTCGCGTCACCAAGAAGGTTTAGAGGAACAGCAGCGAATTGAGCACGAGCGCCCCCCTGACAGAAAAGAACTTTATAGTTGTCTGGGATGTTCAGAAGATCACGTAGGTCTTGCTCAGACTCATCGGCAACTTGAATAAACTCTTTGCTGCGATGGCTGATTTCCATAACGGAAGTGCCTAAACCATTCCAATCAATGAAGTCCGCTTGTGCTTGTTTCATTACCGGTTTAGGCAGTGCCGCTGGGCCAGCACTAAAGTTGAATACGTTATCTAATGTAAGTTCCATGGGGATGATTGCTCCTGCTAAATAATAACTATGCAAGTAATACCATGTTTTACCCAACATAAAAACAACAAAAGAGGTCTTAAGACCTCTTTTGTTTCGTACCGTACAAAATGTTTAACTTAACCCGTTAGATCGCCCTATCAGTATTAAGTCCGACTCTTTTTATTGAACAAAAGCCGGCATAAGTAGTGCAATTAATGGAATTTCTTGTCCATTTTCAAACACTAGATTTCCATTCTTTAGGTCAGCAGTGATTTCATAACCACTTTCTGTTTGCTTGATCATTTCCATCACGATCAATTCGTCGATACCTTCACGGATGAATGGGTATTCTTCGACAAGCTCATTTGAGAAGCTAGATTGAACATTGCCGGTTAATGCAGGAACAATCATTGAAGGGTTGCTGCTGATGTTTTCTGTGCCTTCCGGTACGCTCACCAACCATTTAGATTCAAACTGACCTTTACCTAGTTCTAGCGACATATTGTTCATTGAAAGGTCGAAGCCTTTAGCAAACAGTACGTCGATGAACGGAATGATCTCAGCCACGTCTTCCTGCGTCAAAACAGGATTCGCCTGGTAAATTTCAAAGATTTTCTCAAACGACTGACTGTCCAGTTTCGACATTTCAAAATCGACATTTAGATTGTTCAACTGGCCTTCGTTGGTCTCGATGTTTGCGATATCCAGCTTAAGGCTGCTGCTCAAGCGTTTAGTCGCTTCATCTAGATGCGATTCAAAATCGTACTTAGAATTTTCGATGGTCATGAACGGCTGCATTGCAGAATCTGAAATCAAGAAGCTATCAATAGTAAAGTTCTGTGTGCCTAACCAGTAACCTTTCGCTTGCTGGCCCGAACCAATACCTTTTAGGTTAGATAGAGTCACCTCTTCACCCGTTTCAAAATCAATTTGAACCGATGGGATAGAAAGCTCGTAATCAACCTGTCCTAATACGGTGGCATGGCCAGATAGATTCGACTTCGTGATAGATACCGAGGTACCATTTTCATCCGAACCTTGATGATTGAACTGGCTTAACTCGAAGTTGAAATCCGTATTGCCGTTTAACTCCGTGCTGGTAGTCAGAGTAAGAGGCAGAATGTCAGTATTCTCAAACGTCGAAATCGCGTTTAAGCTAACCAAACCATGGCTAACCGCACTATTAATAACAAACTCACTAGGTAAGCCATCGAGCGCGAGTTGCTCTTTCAAATTCTCATCCATCACAGTCACGCGAGTGGTTACATTAGAAGAAAGGTAACCTCTATCATATTCCACGATCTCAGCTTGAATGCTTGAATTGTTAAGCTTTGCAACGCCATCAGTAATCGCGTTCTGTCCAATTTGCCCAACCGCTAGCGGCCAACAAAGTGCCAATGAGATTGCTCCGCCGATTGCGCCAATTTTTCTTAACTGTTCCATGAGTTCTCTTTCTACACTAGTCTGTTTTTTTTAGTCTAACCCATCAGTAGCAAACAAGAAACATTGAGTTAAATCAGTCTATTGCTCGATACTTCAATTCCCTCAACAAATTAACGGCTAGCTCTCATCCTTACCCAGCGCTTCTTGGTAGGCTACAAGCGTCGCTACTACTAAGGTTGAGCCGTGAATCAATACGCTGTTATTTGTTTGGACAATAATCCGGTGAGCATAGAAAGAATACGCTCCGAACTGGCTCCGTTGTCTTATGTATTCGACATTTATACTGCCGAGAACTTAGAAGATGCTCATCACGCATTAGAAGATATCCACGACAATCACCAAACCGTCGCCTTGGTGATCTCTCACCATCATTCTGAATTCAATGGTGTGCAATTTCTGATTGAGCTTGAACAACTGCCCCACAGTAATACCGCAAGAACAATATTAGTGAGCGCCTCATCAGATATCCAATCCATCCTAACCGCAGTCAACGAAGGTAGGCTCAACCACTGTCTAACCAAACCAGTTCAAGATCAGGTTCTCTTCAAATCAGCACAGAAAGAGCTGACTTCTTTTGTTATCGAGTACGACTCAGAAAACCTGTTGTCTTACAGTGATGCGTTGGATCAACAACGTTTACTAAGAGCACACATTGAGCAAAAGATTCATTCGTTCCAATCTGGCTTCATCCACGATTACCACCAGCTTTCTGACAATGCCCTTGCTGAGCGTGTCGTCAGTGCTCTGCAGGATGTCTTTTCAAAAGACGACAAAACCAAAGCCATTCGTGATTATTCACCAGAGCATCTGCTGACGGTTGAGGGCGAAGATAATCGCTTTCTTTGGTTAATTATTGAAGGTGAAGCCGCTCTCTATAAAAAAGATGAACTGGGGCAACAACGCGAAGTTGTGCGTCACTCTAAGGGCAACATTGTCGGAGGGATGTCATTCGTGACGGGTGAACCTTCATTCTCTACTGCGATCACCCTAACCCAAACACGAGTGATTAAGCTTGATAAAGATAGCTTTGCTCAGGTTATGCATTCAAACAATACGCTGCTGCCGCTATTTACTAACCTGTTACTCCGTCACTTCAATCGCCGTTTACAACGCAGCATCACCAATAAGATCAAGCTGCAACAAACACTTGAATCGTTAGAGTCTGCACATCAACAATTGATTGAGAAAGAGAAGATGGCGATGTTGGGGCAGCTTGTAGCCGGTGTTGCTCATGAGTTGAACAACCCTATTGCAGCGATCTTACGAAGTATTGAAACCTTGTCTGAACATCTCGACCAGATACTCGAAAACTCATCACTCCCAGAATCGAATAAAGGGACTGAAGTATTAGCACACTCAAAGCTGGCTAAGCCTCTATCCACGGCACAAGAGAGACAGCTCGTTAAACACCTTACATCGACTATCGATGATCGTACGCTAGCCAAAAAAGCGGTGAGGCTAAACCTGAGTCAAGATTCTAAGGTTTTAGATACCTTAAAAGACTCCCCTATTGCAGGCAAAGAACTACTCAACGACTTAGAGCATTACCACTATGTAGGAAACTCTATTCGCTCGATTCAAGTGTGCAGTAAACGCATTGCCGATATGGTGAAAAGCCTAAAAAGCTACGCCCGAGAAGATGATGAAGTGCGTCACTACGCTGATATTCACGAAGGGCTTGAAGACACCTTAGTGATCTTTGAAAACAGATTGAAGCATCACCAACTCGAAAAACACTATGACACCGATTTGCCACCTTTATTGTGCCAGTCGCTCGCGTTACAACAAGTGTGGACGAACCTTATCTCTAATGCACTAGATGCGCTTTCAGAGCGAGGAACAGTCTCTATTACCACCTCTCAACAAATAGAGGGAGACGACACTTTTTTAGTGGTGCAAATATCAGACACTGGCCACGGCATCGCCAAGGAATACATCCACACCATTTTCAACCCAAACTTCACCACCAAAAAAGAAGGCAACTTTGGTTTAGGGATTGGGTTATCCATTTCTCAACAAATCGTTTCGGCTCATCAAGGGTTTATTTTGGTGGAGTCTGAGGTAGGCAGCCATACTCACATGCAGGTGTGGCTTCCATTCAAACAAGAAGGAGCACCTCATGAATAAGTACCTAATTTTATGTGTCGATGATGAACCTGAGGTTCTCAACAGTGTCCTTCAAGACTTAGCGCCATTTGAAGAGTACTTTATTGTTGAAGGAGCCGAATCGGTCGATGAAGCTAAACAAGTGATTAAAGAAATGGGACAAGATGGTATTAAGCTCGCCTTAATCTTGTGTGACCACATCATGCCTGACAAAACGGGCATCGATTTTCTCATCGAACTCAACCAACACGATTCGACGCAGCCAACACGTAAGTTGCTGCTCACCGGCCAAGCCGGACTTGAAGACACCGTAACGGCTATCAATAATGCTGCGCTTGATTTCTATATCTCTAAGCCTTGGCGAGGCGACCAACTCAGAGACACGATTACGAAACAGCTAACCGACTTTGTGATTGCCAATGACAAGCAGCTATTGAACTGGACTTCTATCTTAGATACCGAACGCATCCTTACAGCGATGGCGAATAAACGGACTAGTTTTGGCGAATAACGCTTAATTTCAGCTGAATCGCCCGAAAACATGAGATCTCAGTTACAGAGTGATACATAATTTGTTCATTTTTTGGCTAATTGACAAATGATTCGCATTTTTATGGATTACTTTTCCGTGAGTTAGATTAAACTGTCTCAATGTTTATGGTTTGCCTGATTTTTCTCAAACCAAAGGAATTAACACTAATTAAAGGTTTACGGTCGTTATGCGCAAAATTCTACTTACTACCGCTATGCTATTGGCTTCTAGCCCAGCACTAGCTGTTGATGAACAACCACAAGTAATGAGTAACTTTAACTACGATTACTTTGAAGCACGTATCGGTGCTAGCCCAGTAACATTTGGTGGCGCGTTCAGTAAGTCAATTCACCCGAATGCTCACGCTATAGCACGTATCGATTCAGAATTTGAAGGCGATTACGACTCAGCTGTAGGTCTTGGTTTCCACGCTCCATTAAACAACTGGGCTGACCTAACTGGTGAAATGCTAGCGCGTATCGTTCAGCCTGAAAACTCAAGCTCTACTGATATCGGTATGGAAATCAACGTTGGTGTTCGCCAATGGCTTGGTCCACAACTAGAAGTGGGTGGTAAAGGTGGTTACGTTTCAATCGATGACAACGATGATTGGACAGGTTCTGTTTACGCTCGTTTCCACTCTACAGAGCTATTCTCTCTAGGTGCTGAAGCTCGTATCAACGACTTCTACGGTGACCAACTTATGTTCACTGCTCGTTTCAAGTACTAATACTTAGCGAGACAGCCCCCAATGAGCACTTAGTCTTTTAATACTTAATCTTTTAAGAAATGCGACTAAGACAAACAAAAAAACCGAGGACATTCCTCGGTTTTTATTTATTAACAGTAATCTTAAGCATAGAGGGATGACTTCTTTAGTGGCAGCTCTTCAATAATTGCTGCTTGCGTGGTTCTTGCAATAGTTTCCAGTGGATACCATCAATTGCGCCCGCAAATTTCCAAAGTAATTTTAGGTCAACATCATTGCCGTACGCTTCGCGAACTTTGTTAAATACTTCAGGTGCGCCTAACTGCATAAACATTGAAACATCATCAACACCCGCTTTTTTCACCATGCGCTCTAATGTGAGTTGCATGTTTGGAAGATCTCTCAATCTACGGCTAGCTGATGATTTTTTGAAGCTACGTTGTTGAATTGAATTATCGATCGAAGTACGAATAATGCTATCCAATTCAGGGTGTTCGCATGTAAACAGATCAGTAATATCGTAGTAATTTACGGTTGCTGTTGTCTGTTTTTTTACATGACGATACTTTTCACAATCAAGATCCGTCAGTTTCTTATCTAATGACTTTCCACCTCTAATGAATAAACAACCTTCACTCAACAAAGCGAACATAGCGTCATTTTGAAAGAGGCCAATACCTCCAAACATAGAACGTTTTTGATGCTCACCAAATTGATTCACGTAATTAATAAATGCTGTCTCGGTCATATCCGTTGATCCTTAATCAAATTACCCCGATTAGGTTGATCACCAGACAAGCAGCTTTTTTATGCGAAAAATGTTAAATCTATTTTTTTATTGTTTAGGTGAATATTATGATTTCGTTTTTCACCTTTAAATAAATGATACTTCGAAAAGAAAAATAAGTCTGGACTTAGTTCACATCAATCAATTGAGTATTCTGGTTTTTCATGATTGACATCACAGTAAAACATCAAAATATGAATGGTTTTTGACGATCGCTGATACATCGGTTCAAGTTTTCTAGGGTTATGAGGCCCGATGAGTATTGCCTCACAGCATCACGGCTTGTAAAATAGGTCCACATACATTTTTTACTTTTTATATGAATCATTTATCGTTTTTCTGGCTACCACAAAATAAGGCTCTCCTCTTAAAGGGTCTAGAATCAGAGTTTGCCCAACTTGTTGGCCATTCTATCTCAGCGGGAAAAATAACCCTTCCTCCTATCCCTGAAGTCGTTTTAAAAATTCAAAAATTATGTACCCAAGAAACGACCGGCATTGCCGAAGTTGCTGAGTGCTTACTCGAAGACCCTGGCCTAACCGCTATCGTGATTCGCGTCGCTAACTCTGTGGTATTCAACAGACGAAATATCACCTGTGTCGACATTATGACGGCGGTATCTCGCTTAGGGATATTGAGAGTAAGGGACATCGTCACTGCCCAAGCTATCGAACAACTTAAGCATTCTGTGAATCTAAACCACGAATGTAACCAAGTTTTGGTTCAAAGCGCTTCTATCTCAAAAGAACTTGGCGCGACGATGGTACTGGTCACCAATAGCTTCAAAGAACTGTCCCCTATCGAGTACCGCTACCTAGAGCATGAGAAATCTCTACTCGTCGGACTATTAGCCGATATTGGTTTGTTCTGCTTAGTGAGTGAGTACCACCTCTACCTTGAAAATGGCAACTACCTAGACCACGACATCGCTCTGCAAATATTCCAAGGCCAATGCTCTGCAACCAGTAAGCTGGTTCTTAGACGTTGGGGATTCGACAGTGACTTCATTGATGTGTGTAGTAACACCATCAATCAGCAAGAAGAGCGCGAAGTGTCTTACCTTGATATTGCACGAATTGCCAATCACCTTTTGATGTTTAGAAACAAGGATGAAAACATCGATGAGCATGAAGTGGAGCTTAATGTCACGGGTGCCGAAGTTCTTTATAAATTAAGCAACTTGAGTAAAAATGATTTTAATGCAAAGCTAAGCGACGTTATCAACGCTAGCGGCTTCTAAGTCACCGTAAATTGCTAAGTAGTTGTAATAGTAAGTAAATGTAAAAGGGAAAGCATGTTTACAGGGATGATCTTTATATTTGCGCCACTCGTCGTGGGGTATCTTTTTTCTATATCAAACACCCAGACGTTAGAGTTCATTAACCGCTCGACGTCTAGGCTGATCTACGTAATCCTCTCGCTTATGGGGCTGAGCCTAGCCGCGCTCGATAACTTAGGCAGCAATCTACAGACAATCCTTCTTTATACTGTCACTTTCTTTGTCTGTTTAAGTGTATGCAACCTAATGGCGCTGCCAGCAATCGATAAATTACTGCCGCTTAAAACTGACAGCAGCCAGAAAAAGCTCCCCCTGTCTTCAATGGCGATGGAATCGGCAAAGTTGATTCTGGTGGTCGGTTCTGGCCTCATCGCGGGCTTGGTTCTCCCAATCGGGCTCGATTGGGTCGATACAGCAAGTGAATGGATTCTATTCGTTCTTCTGTTCTTTATTGGCATTCAACTGCGTAATAGCGGATTGACCCTTAGACAAATCTTACTGAACAAACACGGTATGGTGATCGCCCTTACGATTATTGTGACCTCAATGATCGGTGGTGTGATTGCCGCTTACTTGCTTGATATTCCACTCTTCAAAGCTTTAGCGATGTCATCCGGATTCGGTTGGTATTCTCTCGCAGGCATTCTCATGGGTGACGCTTTTGGCCCTGTTTATGGTGGTGCTTCGTTCATGCTCGAACTGCTGAGAGAGTTGGTTGCCTTAGTACTGATCCCGGTGCTGATTCGCAGTTATCCGTGTACTTCTATTGGTTATGCAGGTGCCACCGCGATGGACTTCACTTTGCCTGTGATTCAAACAACAGGCGGAGTTCGATGTGTCCCTATCGCCATCGTCAGCGGGTTTATATTGAGTCTTCTCGTCCCTATTATGATGTTGTTCTTTGTATCTCTTGCTAACTAGATCGCAGGAATAGCGATTGTTTTAGATTAGAATGCATCTCTGAATACCAAAGCCCAAGATACCGATACAGTTACCGAAATAAAAAGACACTAAGTGTCATTGCTCAACAAATAATGATCACGGTACTCTGTAACGACAAAGTCCTAAAAAGAATAAACTTACAAAAGGAACCACTATGAAACGCCTTTGCGTCGCATTACTGCTAGCTTCAACTTCTACTTTCTCTTTTGCAGCAGATTCAATGTCTGAAACAAACCAGTGCCAAGCAACAAAATACGATGCGTACATCGACGCTTCTTTGAATTGGTATGCTGATCTTGCTGCGTTAACCTCTGAGCAATATCCAGAGCTCGAAGAAGTCAGTGAGTGGTTCCTAGAAGGCCGTAAACACCACTTTGAACTCAACCGCGCGGCGGTAAACTACTACTTAGTGAATGATCCAAGCAAAGTTGCGACAGCTCAGTCTGTTGAAGGTTGGTTACAACTAGAACAGCACGATATTAAGACGCTATCAACACGCGACGATGAGCTTGGAAAAATTGCGAAACAGACGTTCGACGACCGTCAATCAACACCTCACGCTCAAAACTACGAGCTACGTTCAGCGTTTGCTGAGCTGCTTAGCCACCCTAAGCAAATCGACACTGCACTGCAGCGTTACAACCAGTCGATTGCTAAACTTGAAGCGATCAAGTGTAAATAACCCTTGATTTACTATGCTTTTGTGGGAAGTTGGATTTCATAATTAAGACGGGACATTGTTCCCGTTTTCGTTTAAATTGTCCCGCTCGCGTCAATATAAGAAAAATAACTCGCTTGCTATGGTTACGGAACAAAAAACAGCAGATGTTAGCTTCGACAGTCTTCTACGTATCTTTACAGTACCAGAAGGCCCAGACTCAACACTCACTCAAATCGAAGACAAACTTTCACGAAACCTGAATCAATTCTTACGCGAACACATTGTGGCTGAAGAAAAGCCATTGCGTGAGATTGAGAAAGATTTTTCGAATGCTCATATCCCTGAGCAGCCTGAGTTTGTTTCAGAACATACCGAGCATCTCCTCGATTCTCTTGTATCTCATTCTGTACACACGTCGTCGCCAAGTTTTATTGGTCACATGACGTCTGCGCTACCCTATTTCCTGATGCCGCTGTCAAAAATCATGATTGCGCTAAATCAGAATCTAGTAAAAATCGAGACTTCAAAAGCTTTCACCCCTCTTGAACGCCAAGTTTTGGGGATGTTGCACCGTTTGATCTACCAAGACAACGACCAGTTTTATTCTCGTTGGATGCACAGTGCCAACCACTCTTTAGGTGCGTTTTGTTCTGGCGGTACCATCGCGAACATTACTGCGCTTTGGGTTGCTCGTAATAATGCATTGAAAGCACAAGGCTCATTCAAGGGTGTAGAGAAAGAAGGCTTGTTCAAAGCCATGAAACACTACGACTACGAAGGCCTCGCTATCTTGGTTTCTGAACGTGGTCACTACTCTTTGAAAAAAGCGGCCGATGTACTCGGTATTGGTCAAGAAGGTCTTGTTTCAGTAAAAACGGATAACAATAACCGTATTTGCACTGACGACCTGAGACTCAAGATAGATCAGCTTAAGCAGAACAAGATTAAGCCTTTCGCCGTCATTGGTGTAGCGGGCACGACCGAAACGGGCAATATCGATCCTCTAAGGGAAATTGCAGAGGTGTGTGCCGAGTCTGACTGCCACTTCCACGTGGATGCAGCTTGGGGCGGCGCAACGTTGATGTCGAATAATCATCGTCATTTACTTGATGGTATTGAGTTAGCGGACTCTGTCACGATAGATGCACATAAACAGCTCTACATCCCTATGGGTGCGGGTATGGTTTTGTTTAAGAAGCCAGACGCGATGACAGCGATTGAACATCACGCTCAATACATATTGCGTAAGGGTTCGAAAGACCTCGGTAGCCACACTCTAGAAGGCTCTCGTTCTGGTATGGCGATGCTCGTTTATGCCTCGATGCATATCATCAGCCGCCCAGGCTATGAGCTGTTGATCGACCAAAGCATCAACAAAGCACGTTACTTTGCTGACCTGATTAAAGAACAAAGTGATTTTGAGTTGGTGTCCGAGCCAGAGCTTTGCCTACTGACGTATCGCTACCTCCCTGAATCAGTAAAAGCCGCCTTGTTAAAAGCAGGCGCTCAACAGCGTGTTGAATTGAATGAGTTACTCAATGAACTCACGAAATTTATTCAGAAGAAACAGCGTGAAACCGGTAAATCTTTTGTCTCCAGAACTCGCTTGAATCCAGAAGCTTGGTCACATCAGCCGATCATTGTTTTCCGTGTTGTATTGGCAAACCCGCTTACAGGAAATGAGATTCTAACCTCAGTGCTTGAAGAACAGCGTGAAATCTCTAAACTTGCACCAAACCTGATGGGCAAAATCAACAAACTGGTTACGCAAATCAACGCATAGTCATTCAATTTTAGTTGCATCAATTTGAAAATTTCTTTCTTTTTGATGTAACTAAGCTGTCAGTTCATACTCAATTTGCATTCTTTTTGCTCAAACCCTCTTCCAATTCTGTAGTTTTCTAAAATTTTGTTGAGGTTTGTCATATTCTTAAGCATTCATGCCCTGTTTTTGTATTAGTTAATAGTATGTTGGGTTTATACTGACTCTATGGTGCTAGTTAGCTTGATATCTATTTGACGCAGCAGTAATTACAAACCTCTCATTGTTTTAGGGTCTGTTTTACTGATATTTGCTTCAGCCATACCCCCTGGTAAACGATATTAACTAGCAAGTTGTTCTCTATACCCTCGTGAACACTATGAATACATTAGAAAAAATACAAAAAAACCTGGAAAATTTCAGCAAGTCTGAGCGTAAAGTAGCCGAAGTAATTATGGCTTCCCCTCAAACTGCAATTCATTCTAGCATTGCTACCTTAGCTAAAATGGCTGACGTAAGTGAGCCTACAGTTAACCGTTTCTGTCGTCGTTTAGACACTAAAGGCTTTCCTGACTTTAAACTTCACCTAGCTCAAAGCTTGGCGAACGGTACACCTTACGTGAACCGTAATGTTGAAGAAGACGATGGCCCTGATGCTTACACACATAAGATTTTCGAATCGACTATGGCTTGTCTGGATGTTGCTAAAAACAGCCTAGACGCGATGCAAGTAAACCGTGCGGTTGACTTGCTGACTCAAGCAAAACGCATTTCGTTTTTTGGATTGGGTGCCTCTTCAGCCGTAGCGAAAGACGCTCAAAACAAGTTTATTCGTTTTAATATCCCTATCACGTGTTTTGAAGACATTGTGATGCAACGAATGAGCTGCATTAACTGCAGTGATAACGATGTTATTGTTCTTATCTCTCACACTGGCCGTACTAAAAGCCAAGTTGAGATTGCGAACCTAGCTCGTGAAAACGGTGCGACCGTTATTGCTATCACAGCAAAAGATTCACCGCTAGACAAAGCAAGCTCGTTGTCTATTTCTCTGGATGTTCCAGAAGACACTGACGTTTACATGCCAATGGCAAGCCGCGTTGTTCAGATGACGGTTATCGACGTCTTAGCGACAGGCTTTACACTTCGTCGTGGTTCTGGTTTCAGAGAGAACCTAAAGCGTGTGAAAGAGTCACTTCGTGATTCACGTTACGAGAAATACTCTCAGTTCTAGTCTGCTAATACATGACCTAAGAACAAGTTGAATTAAAAAACGGAGCCTAGTGCTCCGTTTTTATTTGTCCTGAATTAGCTTAGCTTTATCGTTATGTGTGCTTTCTACTTTCTACTACTAGATCGTCCAGCTATTACCTTTCTCTACGACATTATTCTCAGACGCATAAGAGTTAATGATGGTAAAACTCGACTCCGTAACCTGTTCAGGGGCAAGTTGTTCATCCTGACTCATTACGGATGTTTCTTGAGATTCACCTCCACAGTCACACTCCTCACAAACCTGCTGAAGAATATGTACAAGCCTCTGTTGATTCAATGGTAAAGGATTTCCTTTTATCGCAACAGACTTAAGCGCATCACTAGACACCTCATCAAACTGAGCTTCACAAACTCCAAACTCCAGTAGGCTTGGAAGCTTTAGCGTGTCCAACACTTCAGATAACCAAGAAATCGCGTCTTCCTCTTTCACCTCAGCGCTTCCCGTAACAATCTGAGCAATTCGTTGATAACGAACCAGTATTTCACTCCTCTGCTGCTCTCTCGCAACAGCGATGTTCTCCATCATCACAAATGGCGCTAAGCGCGCTGTTATAACACTGTGTGGCGCGGATATCTTGCCACCTAACGCAGAGGCCAATCCATGCGCAGCTCCAAGCTTGGCATTGGTTATCGCTATTCCACCCAACATAGAAGCGAAAGCAAGATCAGAACGGGCTTGAGCTTCATCATAAACGCACGCTTTAACCACAGAGCCACTTAGTTTGCGTAGCCCTTCCTCACAGATCATATCGGTGAGCGAATTAGGCTCACCACACACATAAGCTTCCATTAGATGCGTAAAGGCATCCATGGCTCCACGTCCTGATAAATACAAGTTGGTGCCGTACGTTAAGGTCGGGTCGACAATCGCGACGTCAGCTAGCATGTCTGCACTTCTAAGGCTTATCTTGACTTGATCTTGTCCAGACTTAAGCACCGCATTTTTAGTGACCTCAGCGCCAGTGCTCGCCGTTGTAGGAATCGCGATGAACGGCAATGGTTTAGCCTTGAGTGGTACATTGCGCCCAACCACTTCCACATAGTCGTATAAATTACCTTGATTAGGTAAAACAGCAGCTAACGCTTTCCCCATATCAATCGCACTGCCTCCACCCATTGCAACCACCATATCAGGCTTAAATCGGCGTGCCGAAGTAGCGGCCTCTTCGACCATTTTGATATTGGGTTCACCGGAAACGGCAATGTGTTGATAACGCATGTTTTGCGCATCGAGGTAATCGGTGACCAGTGAAGTGCGTTCTAACGTGTTGCCTGTAACCAATAACACGCTGTAGCCGTATTGATTAAAGAGGGACAATGAAGCCTGAAGTGCTCCATCACCAAAGATGATCTTTGTAGGTGTCATAAATTGAAACATGGTGCCTCCTGCGCCTATGACCAAACAAAACTGCGAACTCTTGGTTATTGGAATTTAGCCTTTGTATCGTGCATCACTATTAAGATGCCTCGTTCTGTAGGAGCTTTTTTTGACGAGGTGCAACTTGTGGCATTAAAGATGGATTAAAATCGTATTTTTAGGGGTAATTCACACTCTCAATTTGTGGGTACTCAACGATGATGACGGGCAGTTAGTGAAGCCCTGTGTTTTTATGATGAATATTTGCGCTGATAGGTAAAAGCTATCGTATTAAGAGGCAATTCCATCTTTATTTCCCCATAGCATTGAGGCATAGTTGGTTTTAAGAAATTTTGAGTGGCATTCACTAAAGAATAGTTAACATAATAGAGTTAACGAGCCTCATCCCGTATTTAGGAGAAATTAAATGTTTGTAGTTATTTTTGGTCGCCCTGCTTGCCCATTCTGTGTTCGTGCAAAAGAGCATGCTGAAACTCTTAAAGCTAAACGCGATGACTTCAACTACCGTTACGTTGACATCCACGCTGAAGGCATCAGCAAAGCTGACCTAGAGAAGACGGTTGGTAAACCAGTAGATACAGTGCCACAAATCTTCATCGATCAAGACCACATCGGCGGCTGCACAGAATTTGAAGCATACGCAAAAGAAAACCTAGGTCTTTTCGACTAAGCTCAGATTTCTCTTACGAGATCCAAGGCTAAAGCCTAAAACAGCTAACCAATTTAAACGTTAGACTGTACGATTTATATCAAGCCCGCTCACTGTAGCGGGCTTTTTTTATGACCAGTTTTCGTACGGAATAATAATAAAGTCAAAATCAAGTAAAATAGCAAAATATCGCTTATATTTTATTTATATTTAGATACAATTCACCTCTCAAACTTACCCTGTGTTTCACGCCAATTATTGAGCGACCACTGTGAATATCGACGTTGTTTTTCTGTTAGAACAAAACCCCATTCTCCTCATCTTTGTTGTTTTATCGATTGGATTAGCCATTGGTAAAATTCGTTTCGGTAGCCTCCAACTTGGCAATTCAATCGGTGTTCTGATTACTTCCCTTATCATGGGACATCTTGGTTTTTCGTTTAACGCTGATGCGCTCACGATTGGCTTCATGCTTTTCATCTACTGTGTGGGTATTGAAGCAGGACCAAACTTCTTTGGTATCTTCTTTAGAGACGGTAAGCACTATCTCATTCTGAGCCTTGTGGTGCTCTCTACCGCAATTGCTTTAACGTATTTCAGCAGCCATTACCTCGGACTGGGCTTTGGTTTATCCGCAGGCATGATGGCGGGGGCCTTAACAGCAACGCCGATATTAGTAGGTGCTCAAGATGCTCTGAATTCTGGGCTTGCAGAATTACCAAGAAACATGGATATAGGCCTGATCATCGAAAACCTATCAGTTGGTTATGCGATGGCTTACTTAGTTGGCTTAATCAGCATGATTATGTTTGCTCGCCTTATTCCAAAGCTTCAGAAAGTTAACCTACACGATTCAGCTGAGCAAATCGCCCAAGAGCGTGGCTTAGGTGCTTCAGGGCAACGTAAGGTTTACCTTCCAATCATACGAGCTTACCGCGTAGGACAAGAGCTTATATCTTGGACTGACGGTAAGAACCTGCGTGAACTGGGTATTTATCGCCAAACAGGCTGTTACATCGAGCGTATTCGTCGTAACGGTATTCTTGCCCACCCTGATGGTGATGCAATCCTGCAAGAAGGCGATGAAATCGCATTGGTTGGTTTCCCTGATAGCCACGCGCGTCTCGACCCAAGCTTCCGTAATGGTAAAGAGGTTTTCGACCGTAACCTTCTCGACCTACGTATCGTGGAAGAAGAGATCGTCGTTAAAAGTGACAGCATCGCAGGTAAGCGCCTGTCAGACTTAAACCTGTCTGAATACGGTTGTTTCCTTAACCGCGTAGTAAGAGCTCAGATTGAAATGCCGATGGACTTAAACATCGTGCTTTCTAAAGGTGATGTACTGCAGGTCAGTGGTGAAAAGAGTCGCGTTCACGGTCTAGCTGAGAAAATTGGTTTCATCTCAATCCACAGCCAAATGGCGGATTTGATGGCCTTCTGTAGCTTCTTCATTCTGGGTATTTTGTTTGGTTTGATCACCATGACATTCGGTCAGGTTTCATTTGGCTTAGGTAATGCGGTTGGCCTACTTCTGTCGGGCATCATGCTTGGCTTCTTAAGAGCAAACCACCCTACTTTCGGTTATGTGCCTCAGGGAGCATTGAACATGGTCAAAGACTTGGGTTTGATGTTCTTCATGGTTGGTATAGGCTTGAGCGCCGGTGGTAAGATGTTTGAACACTTAACGCAAGTAGGCCCTCAGGTCATCGGTATTGCTCTAGTCGTGAGTGTTCTGCCGGTATTCTTCGCTTACTTGGTTGGTGCTTACATATTGAAGATGAACCGAGCTCTACTATTTGGTGCCATCATTGGCGCGCGAACCTGTGCTCCGGCGATGGACATCGTAAATGATCACGCTCGCTCAACCATCCCAGCTCTGGGTTACGCGGGTACGTACGCGATAGCCAATATATTGATGACCTTAGCAGGTACTTTCATCATCATAATTAGCTAGTATCTGCGGCTTTAAAGCAACCAAGCTTAGATATTTTGAATGCACTAATTCACCTTTGGATTAGTGCATTTTTTGTTAGTTCTTCTCTTCCGCTTGCTCTTAAATTTCTTCGTATCCCGCCACTCGAATCCCGTATCTGCTTTTACTTTTCCATATGTACTTTTAAAACAAAAAAATAGGCGCTCAGTGAGCGCCTATTTCGTTTTTATTCGATTGTTTGAATTAGATGTCAGCTACATCAAATTCAACAGCTGGGTTAACGTCAGCTTCGTAATCAACGCCTTCAACACCGAAACCGAACAGCTTCAAGAACTCTTCTTTGTACTCAACGTAGTCAGTCAGCTCTTTCAGGTTTTCAGTTGTGATTTGAGGCCATAGGTTACGACAATGCTCTTGAATGTCGTCACGAAGTTCTAGGTCGTCTAGACGTAGACGGTTCACTTCGTCAACTTCTGCTGCGCTACCATCTTCTTTGTATAAACGTTGGCTGAACATACGGAAGATCTGTTCCATACAACCTTCGTGAATACCTTCTTCACGCATCTTCTTGAACACCATAGCGATGTAAAGAGGCATAACAGGGATTGCAGAACTTGCTTGAGTCACAACAGACTTAAGAACAGCAACGTTTGCAGTACCGCCAGTTTGGCCTAGCTTTTCGTTTAGCGCTGATGCTGCACGATCTAGATCCATCTTAGCTTTACCTAGCGCGCCATCCCAGTAGATTGGCCACGTTAGTTCAGTACCGATGTAGCTGTAAGCAACAGTCTTACAACCGTCAGCCAGAACACCCGCTTCAGAAAGTGCGTTGATCCAAAGTTCCCAATCTTCACCGCCCATTACAGTAACAGTGTCTTTGATCTCTTCTTCAGTAGCAGGCTCAACACTTGCTTCGATGATCGCATCTTTGTTTGTATCTACTGCTGTAGATGTGTACGTTTCGCCGATAGGTTTAAGAGCTGAACGAATTACTTCGCCAGTCTCTGGCATTTTACGCACTGGAGACGCCAGTGAGTACACAACCATATCGATCTGACCTAGGTCTTCTTTGATCAGGTCAATTGTTTTCTGTTTTGCTTCGTTAGAGAAAGCATCGCCGTTAAGGCTTTTTGAATACAGGCCTTCTTCTTTAGCTAGCTTGTCGAACGCTGCTGAGTTGTAGAAACCAGCTGTGCCAGTTTTTTTCTCAGTACCGGCTTTCTCGAAGAAAACACCGATAGTAGAAGCGCCGCCACCAAATGCTGCCGCAATACGTGAAGACAAGCCGTAGCCACTTGAAGAGCCAACAACTAGTACACGTTTAGGTGCGTTTGCGATTGGGCCTTGAGCTTTTGTGTAAGCAATTTGTTCTTTTACATTAGCTTCACAACCGACTGGATGTGTTGTAGTACAGATGAATCCGCGAATTCGAGGTTTGATGATCATATTCAACTTCCTTAAAAAATCAGGTTAAGGATAAGAGTTTCGTGCGCAAATGGCATCTAATTTCTGTAAAAATGTGGTGAAAATGCAAGTGGTTGGAGCACTCAACTAATATTTGCTGACTAAGTCGCCATTTGTTAACGCTTCTATTGAGACTTATACGACAAAAACAAAAAAAGGCACCTTATTAGGTGCCTTTTATCATTTCTTTATCTAAGCAACGCTATTTAGCTTAGGTTTTAACTCTTTTCGCGTCAAAGTTTCACTAAAGTCATGACTGAAGTGGTCAACTTGAATCGCTGTATAACGAAGTTTATCAGCAGCAACAATTTGGTCGACTTCTTCTTGCGTCAGAACATCAGCAGCAAGTGCTTGTGCCAGTTTATCTGCCAGCAAGCCTTTACGAGCCACTTTGCCTTCTTTCACTGCTTGGAAGATCTTACGCTCCAGAGGCTTAATACTGTACATCGCATTGAAAGCGTTCTCCATAAGGCCAACACTATCATCCTCTTCCTTACCGATGTAGCAAAGGTGAGTCAGACGTTCACGGTGTGCTCCCGGAGTCATCAAGCTTTCTGCTAGTTGAACTGTTAGGTTATCACTTGGTTTTTCGAAGTGGTTACCAACAGGGAAAACTAGACCTTTAAGTACTTTACCAACCATCTTGTTAGGGAAGTTACGGTACGCTTCTTGTAGTGATTTAGCCGCATTGTGGAAACAGTGTTGAACCGCGTAGTGTACGTAGTCTAGGTCAGCTTGTTGGCGACCTTCGTCTTCATACTTCTTAAGTGCAGCAGAAGCCATGTATAGGTAACTTAGACCATCACCCAAACGCGCAGAGATAAGCTCTTTACGTTTCAGTTCACCACCTAGCGTCAGCATTGCGAAATCCGCACTGACTGCAAGCGCACGGCTCAAACGAGTCAGGTCTTGGTAGTAAGGCTTAGTTGGACCGCTCATGTCGGCTTTAATGAACTTAGAGCCAGTCAGTGCTGCACCAAATGCGCCAAACGTGTTTTTAGTTGCGTGTGAGATGTGCTTGAACAGCAAGCTATCAAAGTCTTTTGCACCTTGCTTCTCGTCTGGATTCGCTGCCGCTTCCATTTCACTCAATACGTATGGGTGACAACGTGTCGCACCTTGACCGAAGATCATCAGGTTACGAGTTAGGATGTTCGCACCTTCTACTGTGATAGCAACTGGAATACCTAGGTAAGGCGCAGCCAAGTAGTTCATTGGGCCATCTTGAATTGCACGGCCTGAATGGATATCCATTGAGTCATTCAGAATAGTACGTGCCATTTCTGTCATGTGATATTTGGCGATAGCCGTTACGATACCCGGCTTCTCTTTCATATCCAGTGAAGTGGTTGTCAGTGTACGAGTCGCTTCTAATAGATACGTTAAGCCACCAATACGGCCAAGGCTCTCTGCAACACCTTCAAACTTACCAATCGACATACCGAACTGCTTACGAACATAAGCGTATGCGCCGGTCGTTTTCGCTGTTAGGTGGCCCATCGCCGTGCCAAGTGCGGGTAATGAGATACCACGACCTGCAGACAGACATTCCACCAGCATACGCCAGCCTTTACCTGCGTAATCTGCGCCACCGATTAACCATTCCATAGGAATAAATACATCGTGACCGCGTGTTGGACCATTCATAAACGCAAGACCAAGTGGATCATGACGCTCACCAATCACAACACCTTCGTGGTCTGCTGGGATAAGCGCACAAGTGATACCAATGTCTTCTTCGTCACCCAGTAGCTTTTCTGGATCGTGAAGTTTGAAAGCCAGACCAAGTACCGTCGCCACTGGTGCTAGCGTAATGTAACGCTTGTTCCAATTAAGCTTGATGCCTAGCGTCTCTTTGCCTTCGTGCATGCCCATACACACAGTGCCGACATCAGGGATACCACCCGCATCAGAACCCGCTTCAGGGCCTGTTAGTGCGAAACATGGGATATCTGTACCGTCAGCAAGACGTGGTAGCCAGTAGTCTTTTTGATCTTGAGTACCGTAGTGAGACAGTAGCTCACCAGGGCCAAGAGAGTTTGGAACCATTACCGAAACCGCAGTACTGATACTACGCGTTGCAATCTTAGTTACGATTGTAGAGTTGGCGTGCGCCGAAAATTCACGACCACCGTACCCTTTCGCGATAATTAGCGAGAAGAAACGCTCTTTGCGTAAGAAGTTCCACACCTCTTCAGGAAGGTCTCGATCTTCTTTTACAATTTTGTGGTCATCAAGCATAGCGAGCAAAGTTTCAAGTTCATTATCCATGAACGATTGCTCTTCTGCTGTCAGCTGAGGTTTTGGGTACTGGTGAAGCTTAGTGAAATCTGGTTTTCCAGAAAACAGCTCTCCGTCCCACCACACGCTACCCGCTTCCATCGCTTCTTTCTCGGTGCTAGATAGTGGTGGTAGTACTTTTTTAAAGAGTTTAAAAGCTGGGTCACTTACCCATTTTTGTCTTAGAGAGCTCATAGTTCAGATCCTTTTGTTCACTATATTGTTTGTGAATATTTTGCTTTTTATTGTTTTATTCTTTTGCTGACATGCCAGCGGCCAAAAATGGAATGAGAATATCGACCACTGCCTTCGCATCTATCTTTCTGTCATAGTCATTCTCTGCAATTTCTATTAGAGCTTGGCTAGATGCCATGGTGAATACACAAGTCCCTAGGGTGAAGTGCAATCGCCAAAATAACTGTTCTTGAGTGAGGTTCGGGTTGGCTTTCATTACTGAGCTGGTAAACAGAGTCAGTACTTCGCTGTAGCGAGTTGTAATGAACCAACGCAAGTGACCTTGCACATCCGTATAACCTCGACCGATGAGTAACATAAATCGACTCGTACCATTTGGCCTTACATCATTCAGTGCTCTTAGCGGCTGTCTTAAAGACTCAAACACGTCACTCATAGAATACGTTTCGTTCAAGTTTAAGTTCACTAAAGCGTCTTGCAGTGCTGGCATAAATGCTTCTAAGTATCGATTTAATACGGCACGAACCAGAGTCTTCTTATCGCCAAAGTGGTAGTTCACTGAAGCAAGATTGACATTGGCTTTACTCGTAATAGTGCGTAAAGAGGTGTCATTAAAACCGTGCTCAGCAAATAAGCCTTCAGCCACATCTAAGATTTTGTCTTTGGTTGTACTTCTTGGTGCCATTTCAATCACTCGTATTAAACAACTGTTTGAAATATACGCTTAGTACATTTATTTAACAAGCAAGCAACATCACATTTTCACAAATTGGTCGTACCAGTTAATTACTTTATTCACTAACCGATTGAATCGATGCATGTTTACAAAAAAAGGAAAAATTAATGAATTTTCTGGGAACTGAAATAGAAATGGCGGGTCATAAATTAAGTAGAAAACAGAGTATTTAGAAGTTTAACAGGCCGTCAAACTTGTCTCTCCCCTGCTTTCTTAATTACTGCATTTTCCTTATTAACTCCTATACTTGTATCCGCCCAAACCGTGTTGGTTTGGGCTTTTTTTTACCTATGATTCAGACAACTTTTCTTCGGCTACTACTGGGTACAAAAAAGCCCCCGAAACCGAGGGCTTTCATTACGTTAAGTCATAGAACACTTCACGATACCGACTAAGCTGCATCGTTTTTGATAAGTTCTCCCAATATCGCGAGATCACTACCAAGATCAACCGAAGCGCCCATTTCCGTAGCAATCCCTTCTACGATGATCGTTTGAACGTCGCCTCCACCATTGATTGGAATAGACAAAGCAATGTCTTCACCATCAACCGAGACTTCAATCATATCTAGCAATTCTGCCATTTGAGTTTCGTCTTGTGGGTCTTCAATGAGATCATTGAGGTCTATTAAATCACCAGAGCCGTTAGTATAAAGCTCGAAATCTTTAATGATGTCTGTTCCGTTGTCGAGCGCGGAGTCTAACCAAGTAAAGATATTGTCCTCACTATCACCAATCAATAAATCATTGCCAGCAGCAGCAAACAGCGGTTCGTTACTGGCAGCACTGATCACGTTGTATAGCTGTGGTTCTTCAGTATCAATTGTCACCGTTTCGACCGTACTTTCGGCACCACTTGAATCTACTGCGACATAGTCAAACTGAGGATCATCGGTTACCGCCTCGTTGCCTTGGACATAACGTAACTCCCAGCTTCCTCCCGTTGATGAAAGCTCCATTCCAACTATTGGGTTATTTGGTGAGGAATAACTAAATTCATAAAGGAGTTGGCTATTACCAGTATCACCTGGATCTTTTTGATACTGCTCTGTGTGAGTAGAACCATCAGCGAAGGTATAAAGCACTTCAACATAAACATTACTATTGGTGTTAAACGAACCGCCCAAGCCATCTAAACCAAAATCAATAACATCTAATGGGTTATCCGTAAAATCAAGTATCAACGTCTCCTGTTTGTTCATACCCCTACCATCAGTATCACCAATCCCATAACCAACATGAGGCTGCTCACCTTGATACTGCTTAAGTGGCTTATCGTTATTATCTTCGATAGTTAATGTAATGGTATTGCCGTTAGCTAAGGTAATCAGCCTTTCTGTTGGAGATACCGCCACTCCCCAGTTATAGAAGCCATCAACAAGGTCAGGCATGTCCTCAGGATCGCCACTGAAGCCCATTTCAAACAGCTCTCCAGGCCCGGCAACGAAGCTAATATTGTTTGGAACAAACAGCACACTACTATCCACGTCGGACTGTACTATTTCCCTTGTGTTTCCATTTTCATCTGTATAGAGAAGCGTGCCACTGGTTGGCAAGGTATCAATGCGAATATTTAGAGGTATCTCATTGTGATCATCTTCTATATCTGAGATGTAATCAGACATGCCACCATCTTCAGAGTCGAACAGAATAGGAATAACGGCGTCGTCATCATTGACCACCACAAAGCTTGTTGCTTCGGGGGCATCGTTGACACCATTGATCGTTATTTCGATGACATGTTCAACACCATCAATTGCAGTGACCACATAGTTCTCGATAACGGTGTCGTCATCACCAAGATATTGAACGGCATCATTATCAACGACATAACTCCATGCGCCCTCTGGGGTGATAGTTAACATACCCAATGCTAGTGCATAAGTTGAACCTACAGGTGTGAATACACCATTAGGTTTAAAGGCAGGCATATCACTGGTGTCAACATCGGTAATCTTGAGCGTACCCGACGTCATGAGTTCGTTTGTATCTAAGTCGACATTCAAGTCTTCGGTCACTTCTCCCGTATCCGAATCGCCTTCACCAACGGTGATTTCAGATGGGTCATCCGCACCATTGATGGTAATGGTCACTTCACTTGTGGTTCCGTCAATCGCAGTCACTGTATAAACTTCGGTGACAAATTCATCGTCGTCTAAATACTGCACGAGATCGTTGTTAACAACGTAAGTCCATTCTCCATCGTCAGTGATGCTTAACATACCTAACGCGGTATCGTTGGTCGAACCGTCTGGATTAAACGTGCCGTCTGATTCAAAAGCTGCGACGTCGTTAGCGTCGACATCTGTAATGGTGAGTGTCCCAGAGGTCATCAAATTGTTGCTTTCTAGATCAACACTTACGTCCTCTGTTACTTCTCCCGTATCCGAATCGCCTTCACCAACGGTGATTTCAGATGGGTCATCCGCACCGTTGATGGTGATCGTGACTTCGCTTGTGGTACCGTCAATCGCAGTCACTGTATAAACTTCGGTGACAAATTCATCGTCGTCTAAATACTGCACGAGATCGTTGTTAACAACGTAAGTCCATTCTCCATCGTCAGTGATGCTTAACATACCTAACGCGTTCTCATTGGTCGAACCGTCTGGATTAAACGTGCCGTCTGATTCAAAAGCTGCGACGTCGTTAGCGTCGACATCTGTAATGGTGAGTGTTCCAGAGGTCATCAAGTTATTGCTTTCTAGATCAACACTTACGTCCTCTGTTACTTCTCCCGTATCCGAATCGCCTTCACCAACGGTGATTTCAGATGGGTCATCCGCACCATTGATGGTGATCGTGACTTCGCTTGTGGTACCGTCAATCGCAGTCACTGTATAAACTTCAGTGACAAATTCATCGTCGTCTAAATACTGCACGAGATCGTTATTAACAACGTAAGTCCATTCTCCATCGTCAGTGATGCTTAACATACCCAACGCGGTATCATTGGTCGAACCGTCTGGATTAAACGTGCCGTCTGATTCAAAAGCTGCGACGTCATTGTCATCAACATCAGTGATAGTCAACGTACCGGATGTCATCAAGTTATTGCTCTCTTGGTCAACCTCGACATCCTCAGTAACTTCACCTGTATCCGAATCACCCTCTCCTACGGTTATGTCAGATGGGTCATCCGCACCGTTAATGGTGACGATCACTTCACTTGTTGTGCCATCATCTGCCCTCACGGTATAAATCTCAGTAACGAACTCATCGTCGTCTAAGTACTGAACTTCATCGTTGTTAACGACGTAAGTCCAAGCACCATCAGGGTCGATGGTTAACACGCCTAGTTGTGATTCATTCGTCGAACCTTCAAGGTTAAACTCCCCGTCAGGTAAGAAGGTCGGAGTATCACTGTCTACGTCGGTGATCGTCACTTGTCCAGAGGTGACGAGTTGGTTGGTTAATTCATCGACATCTTCATCCTCAGTCACACTGCCTGTGTCATCTGTGGCTACTGCCGCATCATCAGTACCAATGATGGTAACTGTGATAACTTGCTCGCCTCCATCAGAAGTTTGTACCGTGGTTGTATCTTGAATTTGCTCACCGTCGGCAAGCTCGTCAAATGGACTGTTGGCTACAAAGGTCCAAGTTCCATCCTCATTGACGACAAAACTCCCTAGCCCATTATCCCCTTCCACACCCTTAGCAATAAAGGTTACATCTGGATCCTCAATGGTTAGGGTTCCTCCAGTTTCAATAGCCTCGTCACTTTCAAACTCAACAACGTTGGCCTCCCCTGACACAAGCGCAAAAGCTATGATGTCAAAAAGAGCAATACTTTGAGTTTCTGACAACCCTTGAGACTCAAGTCCGTCAGTTTCAAAGTTTGTTGCAGCTTGAGTTTCAGCTCCGGTACGTTCAATCCTACCGCTGTTTGTTAAACTTGAGCCTTGCTCACCCGCCGCTGTATCAAACTCATCTCCTAATTCCGTTGGATCAAATCCTTCTTCGATAGCACGTTGTACTTGAGCGATTGCATCATCAGTATCTAGCACATTTTGTTGGCCCTGGTTATCCACAAATCGTGCAGAAACACTTGGCACACTGGCTTCACTAGTATCAAAACTGATGACTACATCACTGGCAGCTGGTTGTTCGCCCGGAGACAAACGTCTGACTTGGCCTTGAGCGTTGAGCACAACACTACCGCTAGCAAGGCCTAGTATGTTTAGGTTGAAGTTTCCCATAGCTAAGTTCCCACTTCCTCTACCCAGAACAAGCCACACGCTAGCTCACTCCCAGCTCTGCGTTATGGCTGTCGCATACAGTAAATTTAGTATCGACACTATTGATAATCAACTCACTAAGACGGGCATGCATATGGCTATTTTTAAATTAGTCAATAGCAATAGCGACTTACCATCAAAAAAAACAAACAAACTTCGCATTTTTTTACAGATGTCCTAAGCTTCTTTAATACAGTCTGTGTCTCAATAAAGCAGAAAATACTGCTACGAGATTGGTCAAAACATATAAAAGTAGAAGGAGAGCTACTTTGAAATTGTTTAAGTTATCCATAGTATGCTGCTTCATTGCAGCGGCCCCAGTCGCCTCTCAAACTTTGGAACAAGCTGTTGCTATCACTTTGGCGACCAATCCTGAGATTAAAAGCATCTTCAACGAGTATGTGAGCGTCAAAAAACGAAATGACGCTGCTGGTGGTGCTTACCGACCGAGTATCGACCTTGATGCAGGTATTGGTTACGAAGGCATAAACCCTGCACCGAACAACGGCCCAGATACAGACCTTACAAGAAAGGAAGCTACAATATCCCTGACTCAACTGTTATGGGATGGTTCATCAACTCTAAACAACATTGATCGTACCGCCGCAGAAGCAGAATCGGTTCGCTTACAACTGTTAGCGGATGCCGAAGACAAAGCGCTAGAGGTCACCCAGATCTATTTAGACGCAGTAAAAGCCACTGAAGTTTTAGCCCTTTCGGAAAGTAACCTTGCTATCCACAAGAAAATTTATAAAGACATCAAAAAGCGCGCTGTGTCAGGCATAGGCTCAACTGCTGATGTATCGCAGGTAGAAGCTAGGATCGCAAAAGCTCACGGCAACTTGTTAGCCGCACAGAACAATCTAATCGATACCCATACCCAATTTCGAAGAGTGGTCGGTCAGGAACCACTAGGCTTGGTTTACCCAAGAGCCGATATTTCTATGATTCCTTTATCATTAACCGATGCCCTTGTTGATGCTCTAGACAAACACCCAGTCATCAAAGTCGCTGCTGCAGATGTCGATTCAGCGCATTTCCAATACAAACAATCGAAAGGTGTTAACTACCCGACATTCTCTATTGAAGCATCTCAATCATGGCGTGATGATGCCGGTGGCGATGAAGGTTCGAGCCAAGAAACACTGGCAATGCTGAGAATGCGATACAACTTGTACAACGGTGGAACAGACAGCGCTAATTCTGAAGCCGCCGCTTACCAACTGAACAAAGCGAAAGACCTGAGAGATCGTGCTTATCGCCAAGTTGAGGAAGGCCTTCGTCTTTCATGGAGTGCCTTAGATCTAACACTGCAACAAAAGAACTTCTTATCTGATCACGTTGATTCAGCTTCGGAGACCGTTATCGCTTATGAAAAACAATATCGAATAGGTAAACGTACTCTGCTTGATCTACTCAACACCGAGAACGAACTATTTGAAGCCCGTAAAGATTATCTCGATGCGCATTACTCTGAGCAGTACGCTAAATACCGTGTAATGAACGCAACAGGTTCTTTATTGAATGCTCTACTGGTCGACATTCCAGAAGAGTGGACAACGGCCGTGGATTATTAATGATGAAAATAACTTACTTACTACTTCCCGTATTATCGATGACTTTATTTGCCTGTTCGAGTCAGCAGGAAGAAGACTACATCGAGACACCTGAAGCGGAGCAAATTTCTGACCTGCAAGACGATGACAAAGATGGTGTGGTAAACGCACGAGATACCTGCCCTGGTACACCCGAAGGTTCTCAAGTGGATAACGCTGGCTGCGGGGAAACTATTCGTTCGCAAGAAGTCAGACAGTTGAAAATCCTTTTTGCAAACGACTCGTACGAAGTTAACCCAATATTCTCGGATCAAATCAGCACCATGGCGGAATTTTTAGAAACTTACAAAAGCGCATCGATTGAGATCCAAGGTTATGCAAGTAAAGTCGGCTCCAACGATTACAACTTAGACTTGTCTAAGAAGCGTGCTCACAATGTTGAAGATGAATTATTATCAAACGGTATTGAACCAGACCGAGTAAGAATCGTCGGCTATGGTGAAGAACGTTTAGAAAGTGATGGTGATGACCCGACTTCACATGCGTTAAACCGTAAAGTAACGGCAACTGTAGTCGGTCTAAGCGAACAAATCGTCGAGGAATGGACCATCTTTACTACACTAGAGAAATAGCGTGACATTGTCACAGCAGGTCTTGTGCTTAGGTTAAGATTGTTTAGTTGAGGATTATTGGTATGGATATGGAAGGACCCGTTCTGCTATCAAAGAGAGAACAACAATACTCACTGTAGAAGCACAAGATCAATAAAGCCGTGATAGGGTTACCCATCACGGCTTTTTGTTCTTTGTCATCACATCAGCCTCAGTAGTAACTCATGTGATCAATTCTTGTTGTTCATTAAGTGGGCTGGCTTGTTTAAGCGAGCCCGTTACTGATTACAGTTTTACTTCTTGCTGCTTAGTCTTCGGTAGAGAAATACTTAGTAGGAAGTAACCCAGTATTGCTGCAGTCGTAGAGCCCATCAAGATACCTAGTCGAGCGAACGTATCAAATTCTGCGTTCGTTGGACCAAATGCCAGTGAAGAGATAAAGATAGACATCGTAAAGCCGATACCACACAACACAGAGACAGCGAAGATGTTCATGAAGTTCACGCCTTCAGGAAGCTTAGCTATGCCCATTTTCACTGCACCCCAGCTGAATAAGAATATACCCAGAGGCTTACCAACCAGTAGACCCATCGCGATACCTAAAGGTAGCATTCCGGTTAGGCTTGATAGAGAAATACCTTCCAGTGATATACCTGCGTTTGCAAATGCAAAGATTGGCAGGATGGCAAAAGCAACGTACGGGTGCAATGCATGCTCTAGGTGTTTGAGAGGAGAACGTTCTCCTTTGTTACCCTTGAGTGGAATAGCAAAACCAATCACTACACCAGCCAATGTTGCGTGAACACCAGATTTCAATACTGCGAACCACAGAATTGCACCGACGATCAAGTAAACACTCAACTTAGTCATATGTTTAGCATTCATCATAAACAGGACACCTGTTGCGATAAAGCCAACTGTTAGAGCAAGCGTTGAAAGATCACCTGAGTAGAACAATGCAATGATAACAACAACACCAAGGTCATCGATAATTGCTAGAGCCAGTAGGAACACTTTTAAGCTAACTGGTACACGATTACCAAGTAGCGCCATGATACCCAATGCGAATGCGATATCTGTTGCTGCTGGGATAGCCCAGCCTTGTAATGCTTCTGGGTTACCAGAGTTGAATAGCACGTAAATAAGTGCAGGAGCTAGCATACCGCCCACAGCTGCGATAGCTGGGAAGATTGCTGTCTCTTTAGACTTTAATGCGCCTTCTAAAAGTTCACGCTTAACTTCTAAGCCGATTAGAAGGAAGAAGACAGCCATGAAGCCATCATTAATCCAATGAGATACAGACATACCAAGAACGTAGCTGTGTAGAACGCCTTGATCTTGCGAATCCCCTCATAATCAGGCTTAAAAACAATGAGGTAGACGTGCATCGCCGTCTTTGATCTAATGAATATCGCTGAACACACATTTCGAACAAGTGGGTTAATAATGCGCGACATTCAGATTCTACAACAAACCATACAAAACCAATGCCCCTCCATTCACAAAAAACGCGTTAGTTCTCTGATACTTGCTACAAAAAGTGTACTTGACGGCTCAGACTTAACGCTGACTAAACTAGGTCGCAAACTAGAAACTAATACCACGGTAAAACATGCGATCAAACGCGTTGATAGACTGCTTGGAAATCGCCAACTACATCGTGAAAAAGACCTTATTTATAAATGGCATGCCTACTTAATAACGGGCGCTAACCCATGCCCTGTGATCCTTGTGGATTGGTCTGATGTTCGTGAACAACTTCGTTATATGACGTTAAGAGCATCCGTTGCACTTGATGGTCGAGCCGTCACAATCTTTGAACAAGTTTTTGAGTATGGCCAATACAATTCACCGAAAAGTCACCAAACATTCCTCGATAAATTGCAGAGTATTTTGCCGAATAAAATCAGTCCGATCATCGTTTCTGATGCGGGTTTTAGAAATACTTGGTTCCGCCAAGTTCAGGAGAAAGGTTGGTTTTGGTTAGGTCGTGTCCGAGGTGAAGTATCAATCAAACAACCTCAAAAACCTTGGGTCTCAAATAAAACCTTTTATCCAAACGCTGTCCATAAACCCAAATATCTTGGCAACTGCTTATTAGCAAAGAGATCACCGATATCTTGTGAAGCCTATGTTTATAAGGGATTAGAAAAAGGCCGAAAAGCCCAGCGCCATAGTAGAACCAGCCAAAAACACTCCGCTACACATCTCTATCAACGCAGTGCAAAGGAGCCGTGGCTACTCGCGACTAATGTCCCTCGACATATCTTAAATGAAGTACAAATTACCAATCTGTACGCCAAGCGTATGCAGATAGAAGAAGCCTTCCGCGATCTAAAGAGTACCGCCTATGGGATCGCACTTCGTCACAACAGAACTCGCTGTACTAAGCGATTAGATATCCTGCTTCTTATTGCGTTGCTCGCTGAAATCTTGATGTGGTGGAATGGCCTAATTGCAGTACAAGCCAAATGGCATTTTGACTTCCAAGCCAACAGCATTAAACACCGCCGAGTTCTATCCATACCTCGTCTAGGGAGAGAGGTACGAAATCATCGGCGATATCAAATTAATGAATCCCAATATCAATGGGGAATGTTCGAATATCAAAGGCTCACACACAACGCAGGACTAGGGAAATTATGAGGGGATCCGTCAGCGCCTTGATACATTTCGTTCAGTGGTGAGTTTGCTACAAACATTGCGATCGCCGCAGCGATGACTAGTATGATGCCGCCAGCAGATTCCATTTTAAAGAAGTCACGGATGACGTCGGTCATGATTTCGCCCTTATATTTATTATTTAAATAAACGAATAACAAAGAATAACCACGAGTGTATAGACAAGCCCAATCGATAGATAATCACTTCTTTGGATGTTTAACTTCGGTTTTTCCTACAAATACTAAACAATACGTCGTATATTCCATAATGTTTTTACGTATTGTGAATTAAGTATAGATGAGAACCTTAAAGCTGTATGCAGATTTAATTCAAGTATGGAGGGTGCTACAAATATAAAAAAGGCTATCAAATGATAGCCTTAGGTGTATTTAGTAACCGGTGAGTTGCATGAAGCCTGTTGCTTCATGACTACCACTTGCCATGATTGGCCCTTCCCAATACGGAATCACAAAAGGAAGCCACATATCTCGTCGTTTGATGCGTGTCGTGAGGTTGATATCGTGTTCAGGGACGTTAATTATCCATTGAAGAGGCATTCTTCGCCCATTAAGCAACGTTGTATTCTGTAAAGGCTTAATAGAAATGTCAGATTCAGTCAGCTGAAAAACCTTGCCTGAGCGAGTAGCAAGAGTACCAAATACATAGGGCATCTGCTGATTGTGGCGGTAACGATTGACGCTTAACGCTGTCCCGTCATCTAAATTAAAGACAAACCAATCCCACCCTTGTTGACCCACGCCAAGTAAGCCACTTCCCCACTCTTTATGTACCCATGCCGTTCCTTCAACTTCCTTGGCAACGCCATCGAGTTGCAATGTACCGGTCAAAGATAAGAAAGGTGCACTAAAATTGTAAGAAGCAACAGGCAATAAGTCGTGTTTTTTCTGATAGCCATTGTCGCCATTGAGCACATAAGGCCCTTTAGCAACCGTATCTAACTCAAGACCAAAGGTATCCGTATTCACTTGAAGTCGCCCCGGAAACGGCGTGTTACCAAGCGCTCGCCAATTCCAGTTATCAATCCAGATTCTAAAGGGACTGTTGGTCATTCCCGCCTGACCAATACCGCCACGCGCTAAACGCTGCTCTTTCCACACTTTAGAGTCAGAAGAAATGACGACATTTGAAATATAGATTTGTGGGCTTTGCCATCCTGGCGTTTCACGTTCATCTGTTGCGATGCGGAAAAAGCTCCACTGCACCGAATACTTCTTTCCATCACTCCCTTTTAAAGAAGCGAAGTAATGCCACCACTCATGTTGGAACTCAGGGTGAAACTGGAAATCACGCGGTAGAGAAACGCTTCTGTCAGGCAATACAGGCTCGAACACATTAAAGTGCTCGCTCACTAATACAGAATTAACTTCGTTAATGCCCTTATCACCTACGTCAACAAAATAGGAATAGTAAGCCCACACGCCTAGGAGTGCACCGAAGAAGCTGATCAGTAGAATTGAAGAGACAAAACGATGTCTTAGTTTTTTTGAGCCATTGCGTTGAAACATAATTAAAGGGCATCCCTCAATGACTTCATCGGCGTATTTCGGATCATTCTCATCACTGGTAAAGCACCAGCGAGCATTAATGCTGCCATCGCCCACGCAAAAGTCACTAAGTAATCCCATGGAATCACTTGTAACTCGAGTGACCACCCAAAAGACTGCTTGATAACGATATCAACGATCAAACTTGCTAACGCTAAACCTAATGGCACTGCAATCAAAGATGAAATAAGCCCGAACACAAACAACTGTAGGCTTCCGGTAAATATCAGCTCTTTGGCTGAAACCCCTAAACAACGCTGAAGTGAAATATGCCTTTGACGAGAGACTTCACCCGCGACGGTCGCGAAGAAGATACCAAATACAGCAATCACTAAGGTAATGTTACCCAGCGTATCAGCAATCGCAAAGGTTCTATCGAAGACACGCATTGCTTGGCTGTGAATATTATTGTTATCAAAAATACGTTCAGACCCTAGCCTAAACACACTTTCCAAACGACTGCGTAAACCAATGGCATTCACGTCGTCTTTTAATATAACGCCTAATCCAACATTGCCCCGGCCTGCAAAGCCATATAACCAATTGCGATGTGACATCATGACCTGATGGTATGGATTACCATAATCATAATAAACGCCGACAACCTGCCAACCAGAGCCAAGACTGTCGTGCAGATCGATATAATCGCCGGGACGAATACCCAACTTGAGAGACATTGATTCGCTGATCAACACCCCTTTAGAGTGATGTAGATGATACCAATAGTTTGGAATCCCTAACTTGATAGTCAGCGCTTCTAACTCACCTTCTGAAGGCCCAGTACTGACTACTTGGATGCTACCCTTAGCAGAAGAGACATCTTTTTCCCAACGCCACCACACTGAATCAACTTCAGGCTGTTCTGACAACCAGTTACTCATGCGAGCAGCCGCGTTGTTGGTCGGGTAGATATAAAGGTCTGCGGCCAAACGTTGTGTTAGCCATTTATCGGTGGTGTCTCTAAAGCTACCGACCATGGTTTCAACGCCAATATTCGCTGATAACGCCAGCATAAAGGCCATGGTAGCAACACCACGGTAGCTCATACTTGATGCTGCATCAGCGAAGAACCAACGAGCACGAACCCAACGTAATGAATAGGACAAGCTATTGAACAGCTTCCACATCAAGAACGGCGTAAACAGAGCCACACTCACGAGCATAAGCGCGATGATAGCAAAGCCAGACTCTTGCGTTTGTGGCGCTTGATAGACAGCTACAGCAGCGACTAAGAAGCCACAGCCAATCAATGCCTGCCAAGTGAATTCCGTACCCGCAAAACGCATCAAAGATAAGCGTGATGACAAACGAATAGGTTGAGATTTAAGTAAGCGAACCAACGGCCAAGCGCAAGCTAGGAAGGCACCCAATAAGGCCATCATCAAGCTATAACCGCTCCAACGCCAATTCCAATTGATGGTTAAACCCACATTGGCATCGTAAAGGTCACCTAAGCTTGAAGACACGGCAGGTAACAGTTGGTTGGCAAGCATGACACCGAAGATGTTGCCGCACACCCAACTCACTAGCACTAAAATCAAGAGTTCTAAACATAGAGCTTTAGCCAGCTGCCAACCGGACACGCCAGTCTGCCTTAATATTCCTACCAATGGCTGACGTTGAATAAATGACAATGACATTGCTTGATAGAAGATAAACAAGCCCACGACAAACGACAGCATACCCATCGCGGTTAAGTTTAGATGGAAAGCACTGGTTAGAGATTCCAATTCAGCTTTTGAACTGCGAGAAATCGTCAGTCCATTAGGCAACATATTCTTAAGACGTTCTAACTTCTCTGGTGGCATATCTGAACAAGCAATAACAGACAGTCCAGCGCTACGTTTCAACATTCTTAGCAACGAGATATCTGCGATCAATCGCGTGCCGTTAATGAGGTCGTTTTGATCAACAACAACAGGCCCAAGTTCAGAGCCATCAAGAAGAGGAATATAGTCACCATTTTTCCATTCCATATGTTCAGCAAGATCATCGCTGACAAGGATTGGATACGGCGGCTTCATGAGGTTTAATGTTGTGAGATCTTTTAGCGCAACGCCAGGATGCAGCTGAAGCATAGACACTGGGTCCAAGCCAATAAGCATAAAGTTTGCGCCATTTTCATCAGTGATACGGTGGTGATCAAAAGGAGAACACTGTTGAAAGCCTTCACGGCGTAGCTGGATGTAAAAGCCTTGAGGAATCTTATTGGCGTTGTGCTTGGGACGAATACGATATGGAAGAGGATTCGAAAACAATTTTTCGCCGTGAGTATAGCTCTGCTTGGCGTGCTGATTGATTGCGGTAACACCAACCAGTAATGATACGCCAAGGGTTAAACCAAGCCATACCAATATAATCTGAAGTGGGTAACGTCGATAATGACCGAGTAGCGCTTTAACTACGGGCCATAACATGCAGTTGCCCTCCCTGTAGACGAATACGTCCGTCCATATGCTGTGCCACTTTTTCACTGTGAGTAACAAGCAACAGAGTACATTCCAGCTCACGAACTAAAGAAGTGAGCAAGCGCATTACCGCTTCAGCATTACGCTCATCTAAACTACCTGTCGGCTCATCGGCCAATAATATTTTAGGCTCCATGTACAAAGCGCGAGCAATGGCTGCACGTTGTTGCTGGCCACCAGAAGCTTCTTCAGGGTAACGTCCAAGCAAAGGCATAAGGTCTAAAGCAGAAAGGATTTGTCGCCAAAGCCCCTTGTCTTCAGGTAAGCCTTTTAATTGACGGCAAAAACGAATGTTGTCGGCAATATTAAGCGTTGGTAGCAAGTTGAATTGCTGGAAGATATGACCAATGTTGTTTCGACGATAAGCAGTACGATTACGTTCTGTCGAATCGTGCATATTGAAGTTTGGGAAAGCGATTTCGCCTGAGTCAGCTAAGTCTAGACCCGCAATAAGATTCAGTAATGTACTTTTACCAGAACCGCTTTCTCCCATTAATGCCAGCTGGTCACCTTGGTTTAATGTTAATTCAGCACCTTGCAAAACAGGGTGAAATTCCCCCCCGTCGACATAGCCTTTACATAGGTCTGACAGCTTTAACATTAAACAGCTCACATTAGTTAGAATTTGGAAGGAGAATCTACACTAATTCCCTGTTAGGAGGAAGTATTTTGAAAGATAGATCACATGCCAACGATAAAGTGATGCGATTGGTGCGCCCTACTTCAACTTCCTATTAAGTTTTTAATCCATTTTCTTGTTTTCATACGATAAAGTGACCCACCCCACTTCAGCACTTCTTCAGTGAGGAAAAGCAGATATACCCACTCAGGTGGAAACTTAAGGTAGATAGCCGCAATCGCAGCCAGCGGGATACCGATCACCCACTGGGCAATCACATCTTGATAGAGACAGAACTTCACATCACCGCCAGCTCTCAACACACCAACAATGACAGTCAGCGGTACCGAGCGAATAACAATACCCACGCTGAGAATCAGAATGAACTTCTCTGAAAGTGCTCGGGTTTCTTCTGTCAAAGCGCTAAAGGCGTTCAGTATTGGCGTTTGTACGAAGTAGAGGAAAATCGCGACCACGATACTGGTCAAGAAACACAAAATCGTTAAACCTAGTGCTTGATAGTAAACCGCTTCATTGTTCTTCGCGCCAAGCTGATTACCCACCAGAACCGCTGCTGCATTCGAAAGGCCAATCAGTAAACTTAATGAGATAGACTCTACCGGCGTCATCACTGAAAGTGCAGCCAGACCTTGGACACCCGATTGCCCCATGATCGCGTGGTAAGCAAACAAGCCACCCGCCCACGCTAAGAAGTTAAACGTCGTCGGCAGCGATAACTTTAAGAAGCGAACCACTTTTTCGATCGAAGCTGCCGCTTTTATATCGCAGAACTTGAAAGCCAGTAAATGCTTAGAGAAATACAGGTAGCCAAACAAGGTAACGACTTCGATTGCGCCACTTAATACCGTCGCAATCGCCGCGCCTTTGATTCCTAAGGCAGGAAAGCCCAAGTTACCAAAAATCAAAACCCAGTTTAGAAATACATTCGATAAAATTCCGATACCACTAAAGAAAGTACTCAAGCCAGGCCTGTGCATCGCTCTTAGGCCAACGGCCATACTACTCACACACGACACAGCTAGCATGCTAAATGAGGTGATAACGATGTAGTCAACACCAAGGCCGATAACTTCTTGTGAGTCGGTCGTCACACCCATGATTTGGCTTGGGAATGATACGAAGAACACAATGGTCAGTAATGCAAACAGTGTTGAAACCAACCAAGTCAACGCCGTACTTTCTCTGACGCCCTGTTTATTGCCGGCTCCCCAATATTGCGCAGTCAATAACGCACCACCCGTGGTTACACCCACCAGCATAATGGTCGTGACAAACATGGCTCTACTCGCCACACCCACCGCAGCGATATCAGCTTCACCCAATTGGCCTAACATCAAT
Source organism: Vibrio lentus (assembly GCF_030409755.1). NCBI lineage: Bacteria > Pseudomonadati > Pseudomonadota > Gammaproteobacteria > Vibrionales > Vibrionaceae > Vibrio > Vibrio lentus. Next base: position 717,671 of record NZ_JAUFQE010000002.1, on the reverse strand, counting down.
ACATCCACAAGGCCTCGACTTGAGAACATAATGCTCTGCAAGGTGATAGGCAAAGCAATCGCAATAAGCCTACGAACAAAATCACCTCGAGTGTGATGGATAATTGAAGAGAGCAACATATAGAGAGACCTAAACGGAACGTATTGATGAATAAAGATAAATATCGCGCTATTATATCAATGTTCGGTTTTTAACCACAGATATAAATGGAGTAACAATGAAGAAAGTACTGGTTTTAGGCGCTTCTGGATATGTTGGTTCGCAGCTCCTCCCTCTCCTGCTTGAACAAGGCTATCAAGTCACCGCAGCAGCAAGGCATATCGACTATTTAAAAGCACGAACCGAGCCTCACGACAATCTCTCGCTCGTGTATCTTGATCTTGCCGATCAAGCTGCGACTCAAGCGCTCGTCCCTGACTTTGACCTTATTTTCTTTCTCGTCCATGGAATGGCTGAAGGCCACGATTTTATTGACTACGAATTGAACCTAGCACGTAACTTTGTTTCGGCTCTTGGGCCAAAGAATCAACACGTGATCTACTTAAGTTCACTTCAACCTCAGACAGCAGACTCAGAACATTTACAAGCTCGAAAGAAAACCGGCGATCTTCTGCGTAGCGGCTCTGTACCCGTGACAGAATTGCAAGCGGGTGTGATTATTGGCCCCGGCTCAGCAGCATTCGAAATCATGCGAGACTTTGTTTACAACCTACCCATCATGATTGCGCCAAAATGGGTTGATTCCAAAGCGAATCCAATAGCATTACAGAACCTAAACCACTACTTACTAAAACTCGCACATGACACGCCAAGCGACAATCAAACCTTCGAGGTTGGTGGGCCTGATATTGTCTCTTATCGAAACCAATTTTCACACATTGCCAAGACAGCGGATCGCCCTCTTCGACTCTGGGCGACATCGCTACTCACACCGCAAATTGCGTCTTATTGGCTAGGCGTGGTGACCTCTGTCCCATCAAATATAGGCAGAGCGCTTCTCGCTGGCTTAAAACACGACTTTATTGCCAGTTCGACCACCATTAGAGAAAAGTACCCTCAAAAGCTTATCTCGTTCGAAAACATGGTTGAACAAGCTATTCATTCTGAAGGTAACTTCGTAAAGAGTAATGTGTGGGGCTTTGACAAAGCAGCCTTTAAGCGCTGGCAAGCTGGCTATGGTTATTACCCTAAGAAAACAGGTGCAAGTATCACGTCGACAGCATCATTAGAATCGCTCTGGCATGTTGCACAGCAGATAGGAAGCCCAAAACAGGGTTACTTCTTCGGTAACGTATTATGGCGCACACGCGAATGGATGGACGTTTTATTTGGTGGCGGCATTCCGGTTCGTCAAATGCCAGAAGGACCGAATCTAAAAGTCGGTGATAAAATCGATTCATGGAAAGTCATTCGCTGTGAGGAGAATCAGTTTTTATCTCTGCTTTTCGGAATGAAAGGCCCCGGTTTAGGACGACTGGAGATTACTGTGTCTGACCATGGAGAGTCTCGCGAACTGAACATATCAGCTTGGTGGCACCCGAAAGGCTTCCTAGGTCTACTCTATTGGTTCGCAATGATGCCTGCTCACCTGTTTATCTTTAAAGGCATGGTGAAGGCAATTGAGAAGCAGGCTAAAGAGCAGATGCAAGATTCGAGTAGCGGGATGCGAAAAGATTAAAGCAGATTCGAAGTTTGAGTAACGAGATGCGGAAAGACTAAAAGCAGTTGCGGGATACCCGTGACTAGCTGAGAAAAGATAAAAAAGATGCGAGTAAGTGGCTCTTCGTATCACTCATCTCGCATCTCATATCTATCCGTTAACCGACAACGCTAATTGGGATCTCAGCAAGTTGATTGCCTTGATTAGCAGGATACACGATGTATTCACCGTGGTACTTCACCGCTGACTTGTAGTCAGTGACTTTGTGAAGCATGAAACCCGCTTCCATCGCTGCTTGAATAAACTCAGCGTGGTTACCACGAACAAACCAGTTCATTGGTTTTACCATCAACTCACCGTCGAACGAGTCATCGCACTGTTTGCCACAAAGTGCAAAAGAGTGCTCACCATCAGTGAAGAACTGAATTTTGCCACCAGTCGTCAGCTCATCTTCACTCGATACGCTCCAACCCATCTCGTACATCTTGTCCATAAAGGCTTCAACGTCGCTGTCTTTCAACGCTTTTGGCTCTTCACCTTCTGGGAAGAATTTGCCGTAAAACGCAGAGATACGTTTGAACGTAAAGGTTAAATCAGAGTTGTTGCCTTTTGAACGACCCTGCTTCTGCCAACGCACCAAATCAGGAACAATCACACGATCATAAGACTGAGCCTTAATCGCCTTCGTTACCCAACGAACTAAATAAAGGTTGTTCGCAATAGGCGCATCAATCGCTTTGCCTGCTTTGTGCAGAGCGTAAAGCTCGCCCAATGCATCATTCACTAACTTCTGAATTTCAATATAGTATTTTGACATTATGCCTTCTTTCCTAATGTCCAATATAGTAATGCTGACATTACTGCACACGCAGCCATTACCATAGCCATAGACCCAGCACTGTCACTTGGCAGCATCGCAACGATAGCCCCAACGACAGAACCAGTACCAAATCTTAATGTTCCCGCAAGCGATGAAGCCGTGCCCGCCATGTTTGGATAACCACTGAGCAATAGACCCATAGAGTTACTGCCGATAGTAGAAATGGTGCCAATAAATAGCATCACAAACGGCACAATCCCCCAAAGCCCTAGATCCAACGCCCACCCGACAAGTAAGCCTAAACCAGCCAGTAATTGAATGACCAACGCCGCTCTCAACATAGTATGAGAACCGACCTTCTTAACAATTCGACCATTGATGGTTGTCATCAGAATCATCGCCACAATGTTCAGGCCAAACAGATAACCGAACAAGTCAGGACGTACGCCATAGATATCAATGTAGACAAAAGAGCCTGCGGTTAAGAATGCAAACATCCCAGAGAATGAGAATGCACCCGAGAAAATCAAACCCATAACCGTCGGGTTTTTACACAAACGAGCGTAATTACGAATCGTCGTTTTAAAGCGTAGGGGTTGACGATTTTCGACAGGCAGTGTCTCAGGGATCTTGATGATAACCGCAAGAATCACGATCACCGCAAAAATAGCCAACACCCAAAAGATTGAACGCCAACCAAACCACAATGCCAAATAGCCACCAATCATAGGGGCAATTAATGGCGCAACCGTCATCACTAAGGTAACGAACGACATGGTTCTTGCGAAATCTTCACGGTCGAACATATCGCGCACAACCGCTTGGATAATAACCGCTGCCGCAGCACCTGCAAAACCTTGAGCCGTACGAACTAACGTTAACGCTTCAATACCATGAGTGGTTGCACTCACGACAGAGGCTATCGCAAAGAAGAATACACCAATCAATAGCACTGGCTTGCGACCATAACTGTCGGCTAACGGGCCAGGTAACAACTGACCGAGTGCGAAACCTGCGGTGTACGCGGTAAGTGTGATTTGCACTTCACCCGCTGTCACGCCGAGATCTTTGGCGATCGTCGGCATTGCGGGTAGGTACATATCGATGGCGAGTGGTGTCAAAGCACCAATAGCGCCCAGAACCAAAAATAGCATCCAACCTAACTGAGGAGTTTGTGGTTGTGAGCTCGGGGTCTGTGAGGTAGACGTTTGCATAACTCTCCGACTAAGTACTAAGTTCTATGTGAGCACGAGCATGCACGCAGCAATATACGAATACGCATATAGCAATACACGAACAGTGATACACGAATATGCGTACACATACATGAACATATAGTAATAATGGCTGAAACTGTCCTAGTACCAGTCAAAATAATCAGCCGACGCTATCCTTGGTCGGCCACATCTACGGTAGAAAAGATTACTTCCAGATAGAGTCGACTTCTTCTTGTGTTAGGTAACGGTATTCACCCAACTCTAAAGATTCGTCCATCTCGATTTCACCAATACGTTCACGGTGCAGTGCTTCTACCTTGTTACCAAGTGCTGCAAACATGCGTTTTACTTGGTGGTACTTGCCTTCGTGAATCGTTAGCAATACTTCTCGCTCTGCACGTACTTCAAGGTGTGCAGGAAGTGTTAGGCCATCTTCGCTCTTAAGCTGGATGCCCTCTTTGAATTTTTCAACATAATCCGCTTCAACAGGCTCAACAAGCCATACACGGTACATTTTTTCGCACTTGTGCTTTGGCGACGTAATACGATGAGACCACTTACCGTCATCAGTCATTAAGACAAGACCCGTGGTATCAACATCTAGACGACCTGCAAAGTGCAGCTTGTCCATTTTGATTTCATCAAGCAATTCAAACGCAGTGCGATTTGAGCCATCTTCATGCGAACAAACAAAGCCTTCTGGCTTGTAAAGCATGATGTAACGTGGGCCGTGAACATTCAGTTCATTGCCTTGCCATTCAACAACGCACTCTTCAGTTACCTTGAGTGAGCCGCTTTTTTGAATGACATCATTTACTGTCACTGCTTTTGATTTTAATAAGTGTGTTGCTTCTCTTCGAGTGACGCCTAACGCATCGCACAGAAATTTATCTAAACGCATGAATACCTCAACTAATCTAAGTCGGGTATTATAGTCACCTTTGCTCAATTAGTTGAGCTATTTCACACTATTTGTTTTTCATCTTACAAGACACGATATGTATACACTCCGCCCGTACCAAGCTGACTCAGTAAAATCAGTGATTCATTACTTCAGAAAACACCAAACACCGGCTGTTCTTGTATTGCCGACAGGCGCAGGGAAAAGCCTGGTGATTGCAGAGCTAGCAAGGCTTGCTAAAGGTCGTGTTCTAGTGCTTGCACACGTAAAAGAGCTCGTTGAGCAAAACCATGAAAAGTATGAAGGTTATGGGCTAAAAGGTTCGATTTTCTCCGCCGGTTTAGGGCGAAAAGAGACCGACCAACAAGTGGTGTTTGCTTCGGTTCAATCGGTAGTTAGAAACCTCGACTCATTCTCCAATCAGTTTTCATTATTGGTTATCGACGAATGCCACCGCGTGCCAGATGAAAAGACCAGCAGCTACCAAAAAGTGATCACTCACTTACGTGAAAATAATTCGGGTATAAAGGTGCTTGGATTGACCGCGACGCCTTATCGTCTTGGTATGGGTTGGCTTTACCAATATCACACACGTGGCCAAGTGCGCTCTGAAGAGCCTCGTTTTTTCAGAGACTGTATTTTCGAACTGCCGATTCGCTACTTGTTGGACGAAGGCTTTCTCACACCAGCACGCATGATCGACGCGCCTGTATTGAGCTATGACTTTTCCCAACTGAAGCCAGCAAGTACTGGTCGCTATAAAGAAGCCGAACTCGATATGGTGATCGAGCAATCAAAACGCGCCACGCCGCAAATTGTCGACCAGATCATTGAACTGGCCAAAGACAAACTCGGCATCATGGTATTCGCGGCGACGGTTCGACACGCACAAGAGATCCTTGGTTTATTGCCGGAAGGTGAGTCATCCATCGTTATTGGAGATACACCAACACTCGAACGCGACCAAATCATCAGTGATTTCAAAGAGCGTAAAATCAAATTCTTGGTCAACGTATCAGTATTAACTACAGGCTTTGATGCCCCTCATGTCGATTTAATCGCGATTTTACGCCCGACAGAGTCCATCAGTTTGTACCAACAAATCGTTGGCCGTGGCCTGCGCTTGTCTCCAGGTAAAAAAGAGTGTTTGGTGCTCGACTACGCAGGCAACAGTTATGACCTTTACCAACCTGAAGTGGGCGACCCAAAACCCGATTCCGACAGCGAAATCATCACCATTCCCTGCCCGGCTTGCGGCTTCAATAATAACTTTTGGGGCAAGCTAGACAGCAACGGATTCTTACTTGAACACTTTGGCCGCAAATGCCAAGGCTACTTTACTGATGAAGACACGGGCGAACGCGAGCACTGTAACTATCGTTTTCGCGCTAAGTATTGCGGTGAATGCGGCGCTGACAACGACATTGCCGCACGTATTTGTCATGAGTGTGATGCCACCTTAGTTGACCCAGACAAAAAGCTGAAAGAAGCGTTAAACCTGAAAGATGCGTTGGTATTTGAATGTTTAGAGATGGACCTTAATGTTCTCAAGGACGACAAAGGAAAATCACAACTTAAGGTTACCTACCGAGGCGAAAACCAAGCACAAGTACATGAGTTCTGGTCATTAACCACCAAGAAACAAAAACAAAACTTCAAGGATCAGTTTGTTCGCCCTCACCTTGCCGATAGACACCGACCATTTGAAGAAGCTTCACCAAGTAAAGTGGTTGCTCACCAACACCGATTCCGCCCACCTCAATTCGTGATTGCGCGTAAAGTGGGACGTTTTTGGAAAATGAGAGACAAGATATTCGAAGACGAACTACAGCAACGTTAAGTTTTTAGGTATCAAATTCTCATTATTAATCAGGTTCACTTTCTGTTCAGAATTACTTTTTTATACTGAACGCTATCAACCTTCTCTAGGATTCGCTATGTTTAGTAAAGCTATGATTTCTTTGTTTTCTATAAGCTTAGGCTTATTTGTTTCTGCTGGTGCATGGGCCGACTCACATCATAATGGTCATGACTTAGTGCAAGACGTTCATAAAGCAGGAACTCGTATCGAATTTGAAGAAGATCAAGACGAAGTCTACGAAGCCGTGCGCGAAGGCTATATTCGCCCTTTCTCAGAAATGTATGCGGCCGTTGAGAACGATCTTCATGGTCGAATCATTAAAGTAGAACTAGAAGAAGACGATGATATTTGGGTTTATGAGCTAAAAATTAATTACCAAAACAACATCATCAAAGTCGAATACAACGCCGAGACGTTAGAGATGCTCATGATTAAAGGCCGAAACTTTAAAGACGCAATTAAACACGGCGAATAATTAAGAGCGCAACTTTAAAGATACTACTAGGGCGTGTTGATCTTTCGAGCTGATTTTTGCAGCGAGTTGCTGGGTATTTATACAAGGCAGAGGCTTCGATGTGTAGCTAGCCTACATGAGAAGCCGATAACGTAGTAGAAATGACCAGCAAACGCTGCCCGAAGGGTTCGGCTAAAAGCGTTTTACTCTTTGTTGAGGGGGATTTGCTTAGAATGACTAGGCTACTTCCCCCTCGCCGCGATTAAAACGCTTTTAGCTCGAACAAAATTTAACCTCGAAAGGTCAACACGCCCTAATCACGACGAGCAATTAAGCACAACGAACAGTCATTACAAGAATTAAGAAGAACAATTATGAAAATTTTAGTCGTTGAAGACGAACCTCGCTTGGGCCAACAAATTCTAGAAACTCTTGAGGGAGCCGACTGGGTTCCAGAGCTTTCCCAAGACGGTATCGACGCACTCTACCGTGCGACATCAGAAGAGTGGGATGCCATCGTTCTTGACCTAGGCTTACCGAAGCTGGATGGCTTAACTGTGTTAAAAGGCATTCGAGATGAAAACATCAATACGCCAGTCGTTATCTTAAGTGCGCGTGACACTCTAACTCAACGTGTTGAAGGCTTAAACGCAGGCGCAGATGACTACCTAACAAAGCCGTTCGAAATGGTTGAGTTGATTGCTCGTATTCGTGCTCAACTACGTCGTGCATCTGGCAGTGCCGCTCCTATTCTTCAGATTGGTGATTTAAGCCTAGATACACGCAGTTCTAAAGTGCTGTGGCAAGGCCAAGCGGTTAGCCTCACTGCGCTAGAATATAAAGTTGTCGCGTACTTCATGCATAACCAAAACAAGGTTATCTCGCGTACAGAGTTAGTTGAGCACATCTATAAGCAAGACTTCGACCGTGACTCGAATACGGTAGAAGTTTTCATCGGGCGTATCCGTAAAAAAATCGCACCAAAGATCATCAAAACCGTTCGTGGCCTTGGCTACCAACTCAATGCTGAATAGTGTTGTCGTCAATTTAGCGCCATCACCAATAATAAGTGCAATCATCAATTAAGTGGATAGCCTGTTCTGATCATCGTAATGCTGATAAATCGCGACGAGCAAAGGCAGGCTAGAAATGTATGAATCTAAAAAAAAGAACGCTTAAAAACATCAGTCTAAAAAGCCGCTTGCTCCTCGCTGCGGCTTTTTGGTTAGGTGCCATGATATTAGCGGCGGGTATCGGTATACCAAAACTGGTTAATGATTATCTCGTCGACGATATGAAGCAACAGCTCAGCCTCACCATGGACGAGCTAACCGCCAATATTGAAACTAACTCAAACGGCAACCTAATCATGGCAGAGCGCTTGTCTGACCCTAGGTTCAACCAACCTTACAGTGGTCTTTATTGGCGCGCGGCGACTCAAGAACAGATCATTCGTTCTCGCTCTCTGTGGGACAAAGACCTCACCATAAAACGTTCGCCGATTCACACATCCATCAAAGGGCCAGAGAAAGAGAGGCTGATTTATATTGAGCAAGATATCTACCTGCCTGAGCTCACCGACCCTATCACGATCACCATAGGTATTGATGAAGATCCATTAGAGTCGACCCTTACGGAACTGACTGGCCAAGTATGGTTAATTCTGATGCTGTTGTTTGTGGGCGTACTGATGTTGATTGGTATTCAAGTCAGTTGGTCGCTACTGCCACTGAGTAAAATGCAGCGCGAACTGGTGATGCTAAGAAAAGGCGAACAACAAGGGTTAAGCGACAACTACCCGAAAGAGGTTTCTCCACTAGTTTCTGACCTCAATGCCCTACTCTTCCATTACCAAGAATTGTTGGAACGAGCTCGTAACCACGCGGGCAACTTATCTCATGCGTTAAAAACACCGTTATCGGTTCTGAAAAACGAAATCGAAATGCTGCCAGACAACGAGAAAAAACTGTTACAGCAACCGATTCATCAGATTCAAAGCCAAATCGATTACCACCTTGGCCGCGCACGCATGGCAGGGGCGATGAACATCCTTTCAGTAAAGTCATCACCTTGTGAGCGTGTTGAAGCTATCGCGATGGCATTTGATAAAGTTTACGCGGCTAACGACGTCACCATGATCAACGAGTTGGACTCTGAACTTGAGGTCGCGGTAGAAAAAACCGACCTTGATGAGATGGTCGGAAACCTGCTCGAAAACAGCTACAAGTGGGCAGGCAGCATTATTCGCGTACACGCCAATGAACTTGCCGACGGTAATGTCGAGTTGATTATTGAAGATGACGGTAAAGGCATCCCAGAAGAGAAGCTCGAACAGGTAACCAAGCGAGGCGTACGTCTTGATGAAACCACTCCAGGTACAGGCTTAGGGCTTAACATCGTGAATGAGATGGCACACAGCTATCGTGGCAGCTTAACTTTGGGCAAAAGCTCAATGGGCGGCTTGAAAGCCTCTCTTGTTCTGAAGGTGTCTAAAGTCGTATAAAGCTCTTAATCGGAACATAAAAGCTAAGCGGCACATAAAAACTAAACCACACATAAAAGCAGGAGTTTGCACAATTTTGCAAACTCCTGCTTTTTTCTACCAATACACCATTGTATTGAACAGCTACATCTTTAACATAACCAGCGCGTCTATGGTCAGTCAGACCTTATTCAATCCGATCATAGCTAATCACAGACAACCGCCAATTATTGCATAGAGTGAAGCCCTATCATGTTACCTTCACTATCACTCACAATACTGATAAAACCATGCTGGCCAATTGCCATTTTCGGCACTTGTAAAGCTCCACCATTTTCTGCGGCTCGACTTGCTTCTGTCGCACAATCCTCACAAGAGAAATAGACCATCGTGCTGTTGCCGCCAGCTTTGACATGAGACATATAACACAGCGCACCTGTAGCGCCGTAGCTGTCCATATCACAAGGAAACACCCACATTTCAACATCCATTCCCGCTTCAACATCTAGCTTATCGAGAGTGACATTAAACACAGCCTCATAAAAAGCTTTCGCTCGCATCATATCGTCGACGTAAATTTCAAACCAACCAATCGGATTCATTTGCATAACTTTGTCCTTAGCTTGTGCTTCTTAATAGCACCTTATTAGCATAGACAAAGGCAGAGAGATTATTGCGGAATAAGGACTTTGATTTGGAGCTGAACAGTGGTGAAGTTTCCCACTGAGCATTATTTCAAGAAGGGTTTAAACAAGGCTCAATGGGAACATTCTAAGAATCAATGGGATAATCCGAGGATACGGAAATAGAGCGTTATGTGTTAATCCGGGTATCTATATGTCATTGGCTGCGACTTCCAGTTTCTGTTCGTCAAAACCATAGGAACTCGCCCCAATCATGAGTATGTTGCCATCAGTATAGTAGTCATTCTTATCACTCATCACCTCAGCCTTAGCAAGCGGCACATTCGCGATACCTAGACTCGGATAAAGCGATTTTATTTGTTCTGCCAACCTATCGCGCTCTGCATCCACATTAGGATCAACCCGATGGAGAATGGTGACAATACCAGAGTACGGGGTCACTTTAAGACCATCATCGTAGCTGATTGCGCCCAACCACTTAGGTCGATTGCTATTATGATCAAGCCCTGCATTCCACCAACGAATATGGCTTCTTTTCATTAGATTTCCCGGCAGTTGAAAAGCCATATCTTGTGGCTTGTTTCGCCAATATAAATCCGACACTGGGGGCGTTTTCTCTTTCAACAATGCGAGATAACCTGTCCATTCAATCTCATTACGAGAGAAGGTTTGATTCTCTATCCAACCGAGCTGATTCATCAATTCACGCGGTGACTCCCCAACGTAAACAACATTAATCGCTTGCGCGTCATAGATCGGAGACAAGCCGGGGAATGCCTTATATGTCACTTGCTCAAGATCAATAGAAGCAACCTCTTCTGATGTTTGCTGAGTTAAAAAATCATCCGCTTTCCAGAAGAAGTGGGCGTAATTTGCATACAACACTGATGCTAACAACAAGGCACTCGATTTCAGCATCAGGTATCGCCATTTCATTCTATAGCCAATGATCGTAATAACTAAAACGGCAAATACGCCAAGTATTAAGCTTTGGTGTTCAACGAGGAATATCTTAACGCTATTAAGCAAAGGGAAGCTCTCGACGCCATGCGCCAATAACATGCCCCAAGCGATAAATTGTCCGCCGCCAAGAATGAGTCCAAACAAAGCTAATACACTAAAACTACGCCACGGTACACGATGCGAACCGGCAATGAATGGCACAACCCATGCAATAGGCCCTAACAGACGAGCGAATAATATGAGATAGGTGCCCTTACGAGCAATTAAGTATCGACAACGCGCAATCAACCTTTTGGTTTTAGGGCGGAACTTGATCAGTTTACGCTGTGCTTTCGCGCCGTATCGGTAGCCAATCAAATAACTCAACTGATCACCCAATAGGCCACCAAGCATCACAAACACCAGCGCAGACCAAGTACCTGAATACGCTTGGTAGCCTGCTGCGATAAAAAAGGGCTCACCGGGCACAAACAAGTTGGGGCCAATCAACGTATCACCTAATGCCCCTAAGAAAAGTCCTATTCCTTCAAACATTTCAACCCCAGCGCTTATTGCTCGTTATAATGTCCGAACTTGTATTTCATTTCATTATTACGCATCTCACCAGAGAAAAAACGTCGTACATTGGCTTTCAAATACGTCATACCCGTTTTCATGATCCCATCTTGATCAAGCCTTCTAGGGTCAAACCCAAAAGTCATGTTAAGAAAGCGAAAACGCCAAGTCTTGCTGGCTCTTTTCACGTAATCACAATCTTCACAAAGGACGATAGCTTCATCAAAGCCACCTATTTCTTGATGCACTCGTTTGGTCGAGAAAATACAAGCACCAACCGCTGTAGGGAAAAAGTATTGGGTCGTAAGCAAACCTGCGTTGAACAGCCCGTAACCTAATTTATGCACCAAAGGTAACCCCTTAGAACTCATGTACACGCCAGCTACTTCCAGCTTTCTTTCATCAAGTTCGTAGAGCGCTTTTGCTAAGAAGTTACGAGGCAAGCTAACATCGGCATCTAAAAATAGGATTCTCGAATGCTTAGCCAAAGAAGCGCCAGTGTTTCGGCCTAAACTCACACCACGCTCTTCCATATGATGCACGGTCAGCTCTGGCAAGGCGCTTTCATAAGCCTGAGCGACTTCTCTGGTGTTATCTTCACTATTGGAGTCGACGACAATTACTTCGAACTCTTGGTGGGTTTGCACACTCAACTCTTCCATCAAGCGCCCAATTCGTTTCTCTTCGTTTAGTGTAATAACGACAATGCTTACTGGTTCCATAACTTTACCTATTCATTCTGCTGTTTGATTAGCATTAAGAATAACTAACCAAGCCTTAACCAAGTCTTAGGCGAACATTCATTTTCCGTTCATTAACTTGATGATTTAGCAGCACTATAAATAGATAAGATTGGCAATCTAAAAGGAGATAAAATGGGGTAAATAAGAGTTAGTGAACGTTTTATCTCCAAACAAATCATTTATCGAAGGAAATTCACTTTGAGATGGGCTTCTGACTTGCTCAGATTTGAATGTGATGTTAGTATCCGCGCTCGCTTAAGCATGAACTCGTTTATGCATAAGCTTTACCACATACTCAAGGTCGCATTGAGGTGTGAAGTTAATTTTTACTAATTTGAGAGTAAAACTATGAAATTTGAAGCAGTAGTACGTACTGAACTAGGTAAAGGTGCGAGCCGCCGCCTACGTCACGCTGGTAAATTCCCAGCTGTAATCTACGGTGGCGAAGCAGCAGCTGTAGCTATCGAACTTGTTCACGCTGAAGTGATCAACCAAATGGATAAGCCTGAATTCTACGAAGCAATCACTCTACTGATTGACGGCGCAGAAGTTAAGGTTAAGCCGCAAGACGTTCAACGTCACGCGTTCAAGCCTAAAGTTGAGCACATGGACTTCATCCGTATCTAATTCCCTACCAAGGAATAAGATTGGATTAATCCAAGCCTTCTGCATAGAAAAGATAATCGATCTTACCAGTCGAGAAATCTAGAAATTCGAAACCCCGATGCTACCAACATCGGGGTTTCACCGTTTTTGAGCCCTCAAAAACGTCGTAAACATGTTATCGAATCCAAACTAAAGATAACTACCCACTCGCTCTACTTCTTTCAACGCAACGCAACCGGCAGTGATACCGACAGGCGCCGTATTAAGTGAATACCAAGCAATGCTGTCAGCTTCTTGTGCGATTATCTTCCCTTCCCATTGGGTCACAACAAAGTAATGAATCAACTGAAGCTCTTTCGTAGGATGGTAAAGCGAGCACAAGTATTTGTAATGAATGGGAACAACATTAAGCTCTTCATCGAGCTCACGAAACAACGCCTGTACCTGATTCTCACCACGCTCAATATGACCGCCAGGTATGGTAATCAAGCCGGGATCCGTTTCTTTAGATTCACTGCGTTTTTCCAATAATACTTGTGATTCGTTCAGCAAGATAAAAGAAACACTCTCATTTACATCCATCGAATTTTCCTTAGACCGTAATTTGGAGAATCAAACTTTCTTTACGACGACAGAGCCCGCTATGAAATCATGAATCGCTCTGCGTTTGTGATTAAAAAGCATAGAGATGAACTCTAAAAGAACCCAGCCAATCGCTACATAACCAACGAAAATAAAAGTTCGACCTTGTTCTAAACTTTCCCACGTTTGACCATAGAACGACAGTTGTGCATAAGCGTAAACTTGAAAAGGAATAAATATGATTGGAACAATATCTCTCATACAAGACTGTTTGAGAGTTAAGTTTCTGCTTTCAGATACATCGACCACTTTCACTCGAGTGACCATCTTACCGATCGTTTGCCCGTACTTGGCATGCATCCCCACATAGTAAGTGATCCCAATTAATGAATACGCAACTCCCCAAGCAAACACACCACCCGACTTTATCACGCCAGAAAGCACGTAATCGTCTATCCATTCCAACGGCAAAAATACGATTGAATCAACCAAGATAGCAAAGAAGCGTCTCCAAAAATTTGAATACTTATTGGCGTACATTTTTGTTCCTTAAGCAATTATCGGTAATAGAGCAGAGAATCTACAACACATCAGTATTTCTAACATTAAACTCGCAATGATTTATAAAACTAAAATCAATGTGAGATACACAGCACTTAAGCTACACGCATGGGATTTATAAAATATAAGTTACCTTAATCACAACATTCATTATTGAGCATTTAAATTACCACTAAAACAAGGATATTCCCTTTGATAAGAGTAACTTATAATGCATACTAGCGGCCTTTAAAAGAGGTGCTAAATGAAAAAGAACGGTTTTACACTTATTGAGCTTGTTGTCGTTATTGTGATCCTTGGAATACTCGCCGTCACTGCCGCTCCAAGGTTCCTCAACGTAAGTACCGATTCTCATATTGCAGTTGTTAAAGGCACTGGTGCTTCTTTTAAAACAGGGGTCGATCTTGCCTATTCAAAAAATTTAACCTCAAACGGTGGTGGTGCTTCCACGAATGTCCCTATCTATGATGACTCCGCGACTGGCCAGCTTGACTTCAATGAATGGGGATATCCAGCCCAGCAATGGCACTTACCTGAAGAATCTCCAAGATTAGATAACGCTGAAGACTGCATTTCGGTATGGGCCGCACTGCTCCTCGATCCACCTAGTGTTTCAAGTTTCAATTCACCTGAAGAAACCGACTACATTGCTGAATATGTACAGACGGATCAGTGTATCTATCATTATCGAGTCGTACCGGGAATTTCCATTGACTACAACTCAATGAATGGTGACGTCACTGTAGACGACGAGCCAGATAACTAAGCCTTAAATGTCGCTCTTTCAACATGCTTGGAGTTTACGGTTTATCTAAAGAAAAGTGCCACACATTAAGAATCAACACCACACGTTTAAGACAGGCTTGTTTTGGCGTAAACGAGCGTGCTGTCCAGATCTCCTGATGGCAAACGCCGAGCATTCGCAAAGCGATCTTCAAGTTGATATCCACATCGTTTAGCTACGGCCCGACTTTTCAAATTCGAGCCTGCCATTCTAATTTCGATTCGTTTCGCACCTTTTTGAATGAATGCATACTCTTCGATAATTCGGATGGCTTCACTCACATAACCAAAACCAGTTTGGGATGTTTGTAACCAATAGCCAATTTCAAAGTAAGGGACAGTACCGTCTCTGATCATAAAACCAATAGCCCCGATAAATGCCCCCGTTTTCTTTTCAATAATATTGAACCAGAATTCTCCAATAAAGTTGGCGAAATTATTGGTAGCATCTTGAATGTTAAGTTCGAGCTGATCCTTAGTTAGAGAGTCAGAAACCCAAGGTAAGAATTGGGAAAACTCAACCTTACACTCATTAATCACCTCAAACATCTCTTCGCTGTATTTTAATGATGGAGGGGTTAATTTGAGCCTTTCACTTTCCATTGCTATGCCTTTTTCCATTCAGAACGTAGAACCGCCAGCACAACTGTATCCCACCACTTCCCTTTAAAAAATCGGTGTTGATTGAAATACGCTTCTTGCCTCATTCCGAGCACCTTACACAATTTGATCGCAGCCAAGTTCTTACTGATGGTTTCCGCGTAAATTCGGTGTATCCCTAACTCTGAGAAACCGAAACTAGCTAGGGCTGTTGCTGCCTCTAAACTTAGCCCTGCTCCCTGAGCTTCCCTCGAGAAAGCACAGCCCATTGAAGCTTGTAGGTTGCCTTCAAGACGTAAACAAACGGTTCCAATAAACTTCCCTGAATCTTTGCTTTCAACCGCTAGCTGATAGGACTGTCGAGGAGCTTCTGAAGCCTGCTCAACAAACAGCTGGGTTAACTCTCGATATTTGTTAGGTTCGCAATCACTTTCATCATAGAAACGCTGATACTTAGCGTCTTGAGACATCGCAACAAAGGCACACTCGTCTTCGAGACTCATATCTCGAAGTATCAACCTGTCAGTTTCCAGCTTAAACATCAAAATTCCTTTTTATCTTATAGCCTTGAAGGGAAAAGTCTCGGAGGTGTTTACTCGTATACGTTCCCATTGTGTTTTAACCAACCGTGAGCATGACAGTTGTTAGGGTCTCTGTGAGTCCAGTGAATTACGCCACCTTTCTTGTTCCATTCATATTCGCCATAGAATTCAACTCGGTCACCTTTTCCCAATCCTTGAATACGAGGAGCTAGGTCAATATTGTGCGCGACTAACACGGTTTGTTTACTGTCCAATCGTAAGATGAATTTCTGATGTCTAGAACCTTTGTTATCGTCCGGAAGTATTCGAGAGACTGTACCAGAGCCACGAACTTGTACATCGCTTTGGTGACTCTCGTAAGCTTGTTTAAGACGAACATCATTAGCTTGAACATAACCAACGCCAAAGCAAAGCACTGCCAAAATTAGAGCAAAAAATTGTTTCATTCCTTTTATTCCTTTCGTTTCCATATTGATATATTCATTGGAATTACTGGTGAAATAAGGTCCTATTTAACGATGCTTGTATTGAGTAGGACAATACCCTCTCGACACATCTGAACGGCGAACTTTTGCGTGCTTGGTAGAACGACCAGAAACACGTGTACGCCACAATTTAAAACTGCCAAGCTTCAGATGGCTGCGCATGAAGCGAATCACTTCTGATTCATTCAAACCAAATTGCAGCTCTATGGCCTCAAACGGGGTTCGATCTTCCCACGCCATTTCTATAATTCTTGATTCGTTCTCTTTAGTTAGCTTCATTACATACTCATCCATTATAAACTGGGTAAAAGTACGCTAATTCTCACTTTTTAGATCAAAGTGTTATCGTTAAATTGAATACCAAATCACGCCAAAAAAGTGTGTATTTTCAGCTATTTTCTCTCCTGCCACTCGCAGCGCAACAACCCATATTTTACCGAGTCATAATACTCGCCTTGGTAATAACGAACTTTTCTGAGCCTCGCCTCTTGTTGAAAACCTAATTTCAAAGCCAGAGACATCATGCGAGGGTTACCTGACCAAGTGGTTAAGCCCACTCGTTCGATCTGCTTGCTTTCGAATAGGTAAGATACCCAAAGAGGAAGAGCCAATGCAGCAATGCCTTTACCCCAATACTCAGAGTTATAAATAACCACACCCGCTTCCAACCACCGTGTTTCTTCGCATTCCCAATAGCAACTGACAGTGCCAACAAGAACATCATCTACAACCACCAACTGTAAATCGAACCCATCGAGTAAGCGTTGAAACGAATGGCTTTCAAACTCGTCTAAGGATGGGGACGAATATGGGAAATAAGGGCCGTTAAACTTCATCCACTCATCGTTCGAGATAACCAAGGCATAAATGGCTTCTAGTTCACTTGGCATAGCGGGTCTAATAGATACTTGCATTTGCTTTCTTTGGTTTAGCTCTTGGTCTAGATTACAGAAGGATTGGTCTCAACCATAACAGCCATAAATAATGAAGTAACTAAATCGAATGACTACCAATCGAGCAACGAGGTAATCATGGGGTTAGGTAAGCTTGTGCGAACTCTCTAAGCACTCTCGCATTATTGTGATGTGCGTTATCTCCGCATTGCTGTCCGTTCACTTTAATTTCAGGGCTAGAGTAGACAGGAATAATATCACGCTCATAAGACATTACCGTGCCTCTCTCTGAACAAGTAGCACCGAATGAATATGCAGGAGCTTTCGGATACCTGCCAGCGATAAAATGATCGATACTCTCGTGATCTTTTAACACCTTTTTATAGTCGTGGTTAGCGCCACTCAAGTGACCAATTTCATGTTCCATTGTCGAGTCTGGGCAATTTATCGCCAAAAAGAAAAAACGAGATACCTGAGATGCGATACCACAATATCGAGACTCGAAAGCAGAATGATAATTAGAAAAGACTATCCCTGTAAAAATGGGGACACCGTCTTCTGTTGTTTCAGGAATCGGTTCTTCCATCGATAATTTTAATAACCTCTCTGCTGCGCTCAAATCTTGAAACCATAGGCTATCGATTACCGAGGTGTAGGTCACCTTGGTTACTTTTCTCGTCATAGGAATGCAGGAGTTTTTCAACACCAGATTCGAATAGCTTTCCCATGTCGCTATTTTAGAGGCAACAAATGCTTTGGAATATTCGGCTAACACCGATTCATCAACATAAAGGTGGATCTCTGTATTCAAAACCTCGCTCTGTACACAAGTAGGAAACTCGATGCTTTGAGCATGGCTCAATCGGCTAAAACTCGGCACTATAATCAAAACGTAACCAACTAACCGGATAAGTCTCGTTAAAAAACTCTTATTTACTCGCATGTTCACCGCCACCCTCTCCCTAAGTTCAAAGTCCTAAAGACCACTATAAATACCGTGACTTAAGATTCATAACGTTCACATTTGCCAACATCGTCGCTGGCGTATAAAAGTAACCTGCTCTATCTATGTTTTTCAGAAAATAAAAAAGCTCGCCAACGAGTGACGAGCTTTGATCATTACTGAACCTAACTGATTACGACACCTTGCTTACTAGGAAACTTGGTCACGTAACGTCAATTCGACATTTTTCAAAATTTTGAACTCTTCTCGAGTACAACCGCGAGCTACGGATACCCAATGATCACCGGTTTCGTCTGCCCCTTTAAATTCTGCACGCAACTCGTATTTTCGCCATGAGACAAAAGCTAAAATGAAAGTCAGCGCAAGCATAGGCAGGCCAAACTGGGGAACAAACGCCCAAGTCGCAGCAGAGAGCACCAGAGCCAATGAAACGATATTGATAGCGTTTTCTTTGAAGCCCAATTGACGAATTTCTAACTGTTTAATTTTACGCAAACTATAAACATCTTTCTTAACTCGTAGTTCATTAGAACTGACAAGGAAGTCCGTCTCTTTATATGGTTTACGAAATCGCATTAAATTCGCTAACCCGTTGCGTGTTTGGTTCTTATTCATCGCCTTTCTCCATGTTATTTAAAGGTTAGTAAAAATTAATATAATCATGAAGTTATTGATGAGCAGGGAATTTATAAATCAAACAAATATTAAAATCAAGCTTATGCAATTAATAACACTTATAACAACACAACTTTAGCATGCAATATTTCAATATAAAGAAGGTCCATTAGCGTATTTTTGCATCACAAATCAGTGTACTTTAGCCAAGCTGGTTACCAGCCAATAATTGACTCAATCCCACCCTCTGACAAGCCAAACGGCAGACATGATTCCTTCTGCTTTGTAACCACTTATTTCAACGAGATTTTTACAATGAATCTCGCGCTCTAGGAATGCTGAACCACCGTCACATAACGCTCTATCTTACATAATCAGCACAACCATAAACCCTCTTACTTATTGGATTTTTGAATACCAAAATCATTCAATTGAACATATCAACACAGCTTATCGATTAAGCAATTGATCTCATAATAAAGAGGTTGTACGCTTACATTATGCACACGGTTACCTAATGGAGATCACGATGAATGAACTACTGACATGCGCTATGGAACAGAAACAACGAACAACAGTGACGAGTTTATTTGCAAGGAATGGATTCAAGATCGCAGCCACTGATTTTGATGACGTGACTTTCGAGCGAGAAAGTGTATTGGTCAATGTTCGTTTTGATGCGTCTTCAAACGTTGAATCGATTTCAATTCTAAACAACTAACGAGATCACTAGCAGGACGCTAAAATGATTAAACGGCCAACATTCGAGTCATTTTAGCGTATCTTGCGACCCGTTCTTTTCTACGTCCCCACCCTCTTCTCTTCTCTTCTCTTCTCTTCTCTTCTCTTCTCTTCTCTTCTCTTCTCTTCTCTTCTCTTCTAAAAAGCCTATGAGTGACAATTAGGTCAATAACTCGCAATTCCATCAGCTTGGCTTATATTTATTAATACCCTTTGAACAAAAATTCGAAATAATGCCTATGTTCCTAACTCGGTTAATTTATGTCAGTACCCTTTCCGAATGTTGTGATTCCAAAGCATTGGAGGAGATACTCGCTATCTCGCGAGATCATAATCGGCAGAGCCATTTAACGGGGCTTCTCAGCCATAACCAAAAGTACTTTCTTCAATGTATTGAAGGTTCTAGAGAGGCAGTTAACCATACATACAATCACATCCTTAATGATGAGAGGCATGAGAAAGTGGCCATACTTTATTTTAAGGATATTGATTATAGAGAATTTGGGGATTGGTCGATGGGTGACATTCCACAGTCCAATTTAACCGAACTGTTGAATTTACAGTTTTCAACGTCTGATCAATTTAACCCGTACGAAATGTCTGGCGAAAGTGCTTATCGAATGCTTCTGGAGTTGAAACAGAATTTGCCGTCTGAGTAGATGCTTGCCCCTAGTTTGTCCATAGAACAAACATAGAAAAGCCCCAATGTATGGGGCTTTTTTGCAGTTAAATCTAGAGTGATCTAATCGTTAGTATTTTCTATTTGCTCTCAGTGTTAATCACTCCCTGCTCGCTGCCAACAAGAGCTTGCTGCTCTGCCGTAATATCAGACTCTTTAAACACAATAAAAGCACGGCGGTTTAACGCATCGGCTTTCTCTGTGCGCTCATTGATCGCAGGCTGTAGCTTACCAAACGATTTCACTTCCCAAATGAACTGCTTAGGGTCGAGTTTAGTTTTTAGGTATTCAACCACGGTTTCAGCACGACGCTCCGCCAGCTTCTCATTATAAGAAACCGAACCCGCTTGGTCGGTGTGCCCAGCCACCATAATACTGCCTTGCAAGCCACTCAGCTGAGCCGTGAAATCATCTAACTGAGTTAAGTCTTCTGGCTTAAGCACTGATTTATCAAAATCAAAGTGTGGCGTCATTGCCATGTACACCTTACGTTCGGGTTTTGGTGGCTCACAGAAAGGCATCTCTTCGTATTTCTGTGCTTCTTCAAACACGATAAATGCACGGCGGTTCTCCGCTCTGTCTTTATCAGTTTTACCCAACAACAGAGGTTGAGTCTCACCAAGGTGTTTCACTTCCCAATCGTAATTCGTTGGATCGAGGTGTGTTTTCAAATAGTCTGCGACGGATTTAGCGCGACGCTGTGAAAGACGTTGGTTATATTCCAATGAGCCTTTGTAGTCGGTGTGACCAACAATTGTGATACGTCCTTTTAGACCTCTGATCTCTTCTACAAAGGCATCTAAGTTGATCGCATCTAAGTCGCGTATTTTGTATTTATCAAACGCAAAATGCTCTGCGATAGCAACATGCACCTCACGTTCAGGTGCTAAACATTCACTGATTAAAAACTTAGACACATCTAAGCCGGCAAACTTGTCTCTGTTTTCCTGGCTCACGTAGGTGTCGGTTGCACAGCCAGCAAGAAGCAAAACGCTCATTACACCGCTGACTAGGCCAATTGTTATTTTCATCTTACTTTTAGTTCTCAACTTTCAACTCTCTACTTTCACCCTCTTGGGGGCTGGCTTAAATCTTACCGACTAAGTTAATGAACACGCCTGAAGCGTCATAATCATCATCGTTGGTTAAATCACTATCAAACGCAGAGAAGTTATAACCAATGCCCATTTTTAGGTTCTCACCAATGTGCTTGTTCACCGAAACTAACGCGCCGTGCTCTAACTCATCATTGAGTGTGTCGGTTTTCCAGTGATATTCACCCGTTACATCCCACTCTTTCATTACGCGGTAAGAAGCACTTAACCCGTATAGGTCGATATCGCTTTTAACCAACTCATTCGAACCAGACGCTCGTTCAAAAGCTTGCTGTTTGTCTTTATGTGCGTACTTAGTACCGACGTCCCAATGTTGGTCGATCGAATAGATCGCCTCTACTTCAATGATCTGGCTGGTTTCATCTTGATAATCGACATCGCGATCCAATTGATCGAAATCCGCAATGTAGGTGTAGCGACTCAGTAGGTTCAGTCGATCGTTATAGATCGGACGATACGCTAGTCCACCTGTGGCTTCCGTAAATTGAGCCATGGTTTCGCCCGTGGTTTCACTCTCTGTAATTGAATAGTTGTACTTGCCAAACAGCGTGTACTCTTCTGTTAAGTGGTGCGTGTAACGGTTGGTAGTTACGATTTGTTGCAGCTCACGTTGTGCTATCTCTGGGTCGTCTTCACTCTTATCCACTCGATATTCGAATTTATGACTTAGAGTGATGTCGTCCAGATCAATCGATGCATTGAAGCTGATGGCCTCACGCTCTGTGGTGATGTTCTCGTCATCTTCAATTTCACCAAGCTGATAACCGATGCCCATCTCGACATCTTCCGTCACGTCGTAACCAAAACCATACGAATCGATACGACCGTGACCATCGTTTTCATCAACGAATTGGTTCTCTTGGTAGAAATCGACACTGTTGGTGAGATCTGCACGCTGACCGACAATCACGTTGTTTTCACCTTCATAGTTGTCATCAACGTAGGTCACGTACGTGGAGTGGTCATCCGACACATCATAAGTCACCGTTGCTTCAGCAACTTGGCCGCGGTCGCCATCGGTATATTCACCGCCCAACGACAAGTCTTCCAGTATTTGGAATTCCGCACCAATCGATGCGCTATCGTTCTCGTCGTAGTCATCCGATTGAGAGACTGTGGTTTGTCCTTTGATGTAGACACTGTTGTCGCTGTCCCACATGTATTCCAAACGCACACCGGCTAAGGTCGCATCGCTTTGCTCATCGTTTTGGTTGAGCTCTTCGGTTTGTTGCCCCGCCGCAGACACCTTGATGTGCTCGGTGATTTTAACTTGAGTCTCGACCTCAATGGTTTCGGTGTCCGCTTCTAGATTGCCGTCGACATCGCGCTCTTCGTTTGTCGAAAAACGAGACAGCACCGCCAAACGATCGGTCGCTTGCAAGCGAAGCTCGGCACCGTAGGCTTCTTGTTCTAGGTCGTCGCTGCTACTCGCGTAGCTATATCCAGCGTCTTTGTCTCGATACCAAAGCTTCAGGTCATTGCCTACTGCACCAAAGATAGTTGGGGCAAGGTCATAAAGGCTTGTCACTGCAGTGATTTGAATGCTATCACCTTCACGATCTTCTAACGTGTCACCAATCGGCGTAAAGGTTAAACCACCATCGATAGAGACAAAATTCGACTCAGTTTGAGTGCCTTCACTGTGGGCAAACTCGGCCTTGATGTAAGTGCCTTCCGTCGCACGCAACGTTAAGTCAGTGCCGTAAGACTCGTAGTCTTGATTGTCTTTTTCTTGAGTCGCATACGTCACACCCACACCAACGTAATCGTTGAGCCAGCCTTTGGCACGACCACCGTAAGACATCGTATCCAGCGAGTCAGAACCTTGTGGGACATACTCATAATCGACAACCAGAAAGTTTTCGTAATCATCGCCGTTTTCAATCACGCTGCCGAAACTGTCAGACAAGATATTGTCGAGTGGCTTGGTCAGAATAATACGGCCTTGGTACGGGTCAAAGTCATAGTCGACACCCGGCTCAAGCGGGATTTCATTTTGTACTAGACCAGATTCATCTTTTACTTTTACGTAAACCTTATCGCTTCCCGGTACCGCTTCACCGTGGCGAAGGAAATACAGAGAACCGCCCGTACCTAAGAACTCATCGTGTGCATATAAGGAGTCAGCTTCTGCCGTAAAACCGACCACGTTCAAGCGGTCTTCACCGTATTGTGTGGTATCGCGAGTACGGTAATCGGCCTTGAAACCATAGAGGCTACGGTTGTAATCGTTGTTCTCGGTGCCTGTTAAACCCGTGTTGTAGTTACCCCACAAGTATTGAGACTTGTCGTATTCCACATTGAGGTAAACCTTACCCTTGGTGTTGACCACTTTTTCGATGTTCGAACTGTCACCATAGTTGCCATAATACAGTTCATCGTCGTCTTCAAGGATATCGAACACATCCGAATCGTTTGATGCGAAGGGATGTTTGAACATGTTTTTTATCTCACTCTCTCGAGTATCGAAGTGAGTGGTCACGCGAAGCTTGTCACCAAATTTACCCTGACCAAAGTAGGCTAAACGACCTTGGTTATAGATATCATCTTGGTACTGGTCATCGACACTCAATGCATCACTATTGCCAGACACATTGTTTTTACCAACATAAAGATCAGCCAAACCGGTTTGTGCGTAGTACGTATCTGGAATGCGAACGTACAGCTTGTAACGGCGTTCATCACCATTATCAAACACAACCTTGGTAGGGAAGATGTAAGAGTCTGTGGGTAAGTACTGCTCTGCGTATAAGTTACCGTCTTCGACATCAAATTCGTCTTCACCGATGATGACTTTATCAACGCCTTTCAAACCGGTACCAATGAACTTGGCTAAGCCCGCATTGGTCGGGATGTTGTGGCGCATCAGCTTAGCTTGGCCGTAGCTTTTGTCTTTGCTCTCTTCATCGTCGTTATCGTTGCGGTCAATATCGACTTCAGAGTCCGGCTTAACCAGATCTGTCACACCAACCGTGGTCACATCCATGTTGCCATCTTTGTCCCACGCCTTTAGGCGGAACATCAGCTGCTCACCAACCTCAAACTGATAATCAACATCGGTTTGGCCATCCCAGTTTATATCAGAATCGTTTGCCAGTTTGTCGCCACCAAGTACAGCGATGGGTTCAGACAAACCAAAGTCACCCACACGGTACACTTCCAATTGGTACTTTTTGATGTAATAGCCATAGTTGGTGGTGATGGTGAAACCGACACTGTCTCGCAGAGTGCCCTGCTCCACTTCCAACTCATCACTAACACTCACGTCAAGCACAGGGTCAAAGCGAGTGATGTCGCGACTTGCCCAAATAGCGCCTTGTTCAAGGTAAATACGCGAGCTGTCTTGGTCTTGGTTCGGTTTGGTTATTTCAATGCCAGTCGTCTCAGAACCGAGTTTTTCAAGCTTACCTGTGTCTTTCGCTACCGCCATCATCGGGATGGCAGTCAACACACACGTTGCTACACGAGACTTACTAAATACTTTCATACAATTTCCAGATACGGTTCCAATGGCTCACTTCTGTTCACTTTCTTGATCTTTACGATGAACGCTAAAGTTGAACTTAGTGAGCTTGTTCGGGGTAATTCGCAACACTTTCGGGTTTTCGCTCACCACTTCCATGGAGGTGGAGAGCGAATCAGTGTCCAACTTCACTAGGAAGTTCTTACCTTTCTTATTGAGTACCCATTGGTCGGGCACGTGGTAACGACCGTACTGGTCTGTGTAAATAACGATTCCCTCAACCGTCATCAACTTAACGCCCGGAATACCATCTTCGTAAATCCCTTTATTTTCGATAACGATTTCCCACAGGTAATCCTCGCCATCGCGATATAGGTTTCTGGTTACGTTGAGGTTTTCCGCGCTCAGTCCCTTCTTCTTATCAGATTCATGCTTTAACTGAATCTGACCTTCTGCATCAAACTCGATACGAGAACCCGAATCGGTCGTGACATAGAAGTCAAAGCTCTGCTGTGTGCGAGTTTTAAATTGAATAACCACTTTGCTGGTTTCTGGCAGTGTTCGGTTCACTGAGTGACCCCAAAGGTCGCCAAGGTCCAAGCCCTGCTCAAGCCCAGTGGTTATCGCACCATCTTGAACAGCAACGTCTTGACCATCACGGATGATATGTGTCGAGTCGGCGATGTAGCCTTGCGTTGCTAGGTTCGCAGTTAACTCAACATCAAAAGCGGTTGCGTCTGCTTGGAATCCATCCTTGTTGTGATCTTCAAAGACTTTGCCGATGATCGATGAGGTATCGAACACCTTGTCCGGTTCTACAGTCACTTTGGCGGTGTCTTCATTCGAAACAGTCGAGCCATCCACTTTCGCGACTGCAGTGTTAATGTAATCACCAAAAGTGGCTCCTACTGATACACGCAATAGATAACGAATACGCAGTTTCTCGCCCGGATCAAAGTTCAACGAAGTGAACATAAGCTTGCCAGTATCTGATGGCTCTTGAGAGATAACCTGATCATCTTCCGTACCAAACTCACCATCAATACCGCTCAACACGATTTCCGACGTGTCCACGATGTACTTCAAGCCACCTGGATAACGGTCTTCTACAGTGACGTTCTTAAAGTAAGATTCATTGTTGTTCTCAACGATGATCTCGTATTCAACCGCATCACCGACTTGTGCTGTATCTTGCAGCGCAGATTTCGTCAGCTCCAACTCACCAGAGTTATCAGGAATCTTCTTGATGTGGTTGGTTACACTGTCGCTGGTTTCAGTACCGTCAGATTCAGTCGCCGTAAAGGTATTGGTGATGTCGTCATCCAAACCTTTGCCTAATGTACCCACAACTTCAAACGCATAAGCATTTCGCTTTTGGGACTTCAGGTTAACGGTAGTGTCTAAGTCTTTACTCGACGGGAAGCTATGACGCTGAATCACCGCGCCTGTGTCATCGACTTCCGCGCCTTCAATCGTCCAATCAGTAAACACTTTGTTGCCAACGCTATTTTGCAGTTCGCTGATCTCATCAGTGAGTCGCACGTTCGCTGCGTTACCTAAACCATTGTTGGTTACTGCTAAGTAATAAGTGACACTGTCGTCGTCTTCGGTGTATTCAGGTTTGTCTGAACGCTTTTCGACAACCAGATCTGCACCCACTGGCGGTAGATCCAGAGCTGATACTTGGTCTGCCACTGCCTGCATCGAGGTTTCCGATGCCAACATGCCTTTAGATCGAGCACGCATCGCTGGGCTACCCGTTAAATCAAGGTAGTAACCAAGTACATCGATGTTGGTCAACATGTCTTCGTTGACGGTCAATGTGAAGGTGTAGTCAATCTTGCCGCCCGGCGCGATGTCCACCAAAGTGAATAAGTCTTTGTCATGATCAAACGTACCCGGTTGCGTTTCAGCCCCTTCCGACTTAGCGGTAAGTGTCCAACCATCAAAAGCATTGCTGCGAGAACCGTCGATGTAATCACCCATTGACTCAGAGAACTGGGTGTAAAGCGCAACATCTTTAGCGATGCCACGACCGATGTTTTGTACCACTAAGTGATACTCTACTTGGTCGCCCGGAACGTAATAAGGTGCGTCTGTATAGAGCTCGGCTTGAACAACCGCTGCAACAGTATTAACTGGAGGGCTAACCACATCGCCCCCGTCGACTTGCGCGGTATTCACAATACGTCCAGTCGCAGTATCGACTACCGTGCCTTTAGATCGGAATACAACCGTACCGTGCGGTGCAATATCCACACTGTATTCAATCGGGCTGATTTGTTCGGTCGTCGTTCCTACCGTGGTTGAATCAACAACTAAAGAAGTGGTTCCAGCAACAAAAGCAGGCCCAGTGGTGCCATCGTAATAGCTCACCTCTATCGTGCTCATATCATCGACAACACTTAGGTCACTGATGTAGTTGTTTGAGGTGTTCTCAATGGTAATCAAGAACTCCAGCTCACCACCCGGCTCATACTCAGTTTGTACGTTAGTTTTCGTCGCAACAAACTCAGAGTCTTTCGGCGTCATGACTACCGTTGAGTCTTGTGGTGTGCCGTTGTAAGTGATGGTTGCCGTGTTACTGATATCGCCAATCGCCGTAGTACGAATCAACGCCTTAACATGGAATGTCACGGTACTTTGTGGCGCAACATCCATGTTGACGTCGATGTCTTCACTCAACTCAAACGTCTTCGGCGTCACTACCGTACGGTCATCTGAAGCTTCAAAACTCACTTCCCACATCAGGAATGCCGACTCTTTTTTGTCTGCGGTAGTATCCACTTCAATATCACTGATGATGTCTTGCAGCTGAACGTCAGAGGCAAAAGCATCAGAACTATTGGTTACCGTTACCTCATAGTTAACCAGTTTGGTCACTTCATAAGATGGTGTGTCGACTGTCTTATCGACAGAAACCGTTGCCAGTACAGGAGTACTGATTGCCGAGTCATCTAAGGTTGTGCCATCAAAGGTCGCCGATGCCATATTGGTGATATCACCAGTCGCAAGTGCATTGGTCGTTACTTGAATCGTAAACACAATGCTGTCTTCCGGTGCGATATCGAGCGTCTCGTTGAGGTCTTCGCCGCTGGTTGCGTCTGGTACGGGCGTTTCACCTGTTGTCGAGACGGCTAATATTTGGATTGAAGCAGGATCAAAGGCTTGCTTCGTCTCACCACCAGCAATCGTGGTTTCAACCGATTTCAATGCATCTTCAATCGCAACGTCTTCAGCCCAACCTAAACCGTTATTTTTAACGGTCACGGTGTACTGAAGTGTTTCTCCCGGAAGGTACTCCGCTTTATCAACGTCTTTCGTGATCTCAACTTGTGCGCCTTCCGGAATGTAAGTCGCGTCTGCGGTGTATTCACCATCATCGCCAGCCACTTTAACAACGTTAGTGATCTCGCCTTTGGCTTTGTCATTCACGGTATTGGTAACAACAAACGAATAGCTATCACTGGGGTGAATGCTGTAAGTGGCGCTGTAACCTTGAGTGGTATTAGACACATCTTTGCGAGCATTCAATGTTGGATCGCCACTACCATCAAGCTGTTCATCGCTGATGATCCAGTTGTCGGTAAGGGCTTGCTCTTGATTTGGGCTGTTCGCCACTTCTGTCATGATGGTATCGATACGATCCGTCAGCACTTGATCCACAAGGTAACCTTCACCTGTGTTAGCCACGGTGATCTTATATGAGATTGGTTGTCCCGGTTGGTATTTGGCATCGGGTTCTGCAATTGGCGTCGTTTCTTTGGTTAGCACCAATTGACCCGACTTCGGAGTGATAAAGCCTTCTCGTAAGCGAGCGATCTTCGAATCATCCAAACCATGTCGTAGATATGCAGTATTGGTAAAGCGACCAATCGCATCATCACGAACCTTGCCTTCAACATGGATTCGAACAACCGTGTACTTGTCACCACCACCAGTACCCGCATCATCACGCCCTGCCATCTTGACTGACTCAGCAGGTAAATCGATGTCTGGGCTGCTTTGCCCGATTAGCTTGTCTAACTCTGAGAAATCATTCGCGTTAGGGTCAGATGGCGCAGAGTTGTATAAAACATCATAATCAAAAGTCCATTCCGTCAACGCTGTTTGCATTGAGCCGTCAACGGTTTCGACTTCAAAACCGCTGATGATGTCTCGGATTGAGAACAGACCAGTATCCACATCATCATTAGTGATGTCGATGTAGTAATTCACTGTTCCACCCGGCACGTACTCAGGCGTATCCGTCCATTTATCAATTAGGATATTCGAGCGGCCCGGATCAAGTACGATGTCGTTGGTGTTATCACCGTTCACTTGCGCCGTGTTGGTGATGGTTCCTGTCGCTGAAGTCGACACGGTTCCTTTCACGTCAAACACAATACGCTCACCAGGACGAAGATCGACGGTTGCATTCAATGGTACGCTACCGTTGTAGTTACCTTGCACGTCGTAAGTGCCAATAGGTTCAACCGCAATAGCCGTTGCCCAGCTAGAAAACGCATCATCGCCATCTTCGGTTTTTATGGTTTGGATAGCATCGATAACACGAACATCATTGGCAATACTATCGCCCGTGTTATCTAACGTAACTTGATATTCAACATCACCACGCGGTGCATAAGTACAGCTGCTGCCATCGTCTGAAGGAACTGAACAGCCAGTCGATTCACCATCGGTATATACCAAGGTTTTAAAGTAGTCGAGTTCAGCCGCTTGTGGTGGAATCGTTTCTGATTCCGCTGACTTACCTTCTGCCGTCACTCGGTTGGCTTCGATAGTACCTAAAGCGTCATCACGGATAACACCCGTTAAGTTGAACGTCAGTATTTCACCTGCGGCAATATCTGTCTCAATATTCAGGTTACTGTTTGGGTTATAGCTAGGAACATAAGTATCGGCGTTTGTATCAATACCATTGCTGATTTCGTTAGTGATATCGCCCGAAACAAAGGCAGATTCCATTGTTCCACCAATAACCTCAACTTGAATATCCTTTACCGTGTCTTTAATCTGAATGTCATTCGCCCAACCGTTTTCAGGGTTAGTGACCACGAATTCATACTCAACTTCGTCACCCGGCAGGTAGGTATCCCCATCATTGAACGGGTTACCGTTAATCGACACTACGCGTTTTTCAACGCTGATATTATTGCTAAGAGGCATTAGAGTCGCAGTGCGGACCATACCGTCATAAGTCGCTTTATTTTGAATGTCACCCAATGCATCTTTACGAATTTGAGCATGAATAGTGAACGTTAGGCTTTCTTGAGGCGCGATAACAATTTCGTTATCAATATCGATGTTATTGCCCGGTAAAAAGTCAATCGCGTCGGTAATAGAGCCGGTCGCAGCCGTTTTATCTAAGCTAACTTCCCAGCCAGCCAAGAACGGTTGTCCGACAGGGTCACCACCTGAAGTGGTACTGTCTTCTGCAATACGAGTTTGAATTTCCGAAATCGCATCTTCTAGGCGAGAACCATATTCAATACCACCACCCGCATTCTTAATCTCAACGCGGTAATAAAGCTCACTCTCACCAGAAGCTTGAGAATATTCAGTTTTTTGCGAAGAGAAGCCTGCATCATAAAACGCTTTTTTAGAGAACGTGACTTCAGGATCCGCCATCGTTGATGGTGGTGATACCGCGATCAACTTATTACCATTGCCTTCATCAATGAAAGCTTTGTTGGTAAAAGAACCCACCGCTTTCGGACTGATCTTGGCTTTTATGACATAACGGACAAACGCTGCCGATGCAGCTCGACCAAAGTTGTCTGCCGAGATATCGAAGTGAGTATCAATCGGCTTATTGTCTTGAATCGAATTATCAACATCTGGGTTAGAAACCCCTGAGCTATCTGAAGACGTTTCAATCGTCCAACTATCAAATGCAGGGCCACGCGTTCCATCAAAGTATTGAGTGTTAATTTGGTCGATGTCATCACGCAAGCTCATATCATCAACGTGCGCCGATGCGATGTTCTCGATTAAGACTTCATATTCGACGTAGCCACCTGGCATGTAATTGGTTGCACCAACCAACTCATTGCCATCAGTGTCATAATACGCCAGAATGTTTTTTTCAAAATCGACTTTACGAGCTTCTTGCTGAATATCGTGAGAAATAGTATCGCCATCAACGGTTAAAACGTTAACAATGTTTCCATTGGCTTTATCATTAATGGTTGCAACCACTTGGTACTCAAGCGTTGCTCCCATTGGAATATCGGCATCTTCGTTTAGGTTGCTGTCTGTTGATGTATAAACCTTACCCGCACCCGCACCTGCATCGACATACTCAGAATCAGTGCCCGTTGCGATAGAGGTAATTGTCCATGTTGAATACGCAGGCCCAGTTGTACCGTCTACGAGATCAACTGTAATATCTTTGAGGTTATCTACAATTGGAATGTCGTGAGCATTACCTTTACCGTCATTCTCCATCACTAAGTGATAGGTCACGGTTTGAGCTGGCTCGTACACCACTTCATCGGTCGTTTTATCAAAATCTAAATGGTAGTCATCAGGAATCACTACAGTATCTCGATAATGAATATCACCGACCGCATCCGGTCTTACTGTACCTGTTACTGTGTAAGTCACGTCTTCGCCAGCATCGATATCAATCGAAGTCACAATGTCAGTGTCGTTCGCAACATCACCGTCTTTCGTGCCATCGGTTGTGCCTGCGTTTGCAGGGTCACGCTTAGCTACCGTGACCGTAAACTTATTTTCGCCTACTGAATCGTCGAAAAATGGATTAGCTGAATTACCATCTTGTAACTCAACAGAGATATCATTGATCAGTTCATTGACGTCAATGTTGTTGCGATAACCGTGCCCATCTTGAGAGTTGTATTTGATGGTGTAAGTCAGTTCATCGCCCGGAGAATAACGTTTGATATTGGTTGTGCGAACTACCGTACCGTTGTTGTGAACTTGATGGTTTTCAGCAACGGCACGTTTCGCATATTCGCAATCTTCAGTACAACCAGCATTATCAGTATGAATCAACACCGCTTCATTTCGGATAATACCGCCGTCTCTATCTGCGACGCCATTCGATACCGCATTGTCTTTTACGTGCGCTTTAATACGCACCGTGACAAAGCTTTTCGCGGGAATTGAAACTGGGAACTCCACATCTTCAGTCGTTTGAGGGCCGAAACCAGAGCCAGTATCAACAGACCAATAATCAAACGGGTTTTGATTAAGAACATCTTCTACTTCACCATCTTTATCATTCGCTAGCGTAGTAGTGATCTCACTCAGGCGATCCATGAAGATAAGATCGGTCTCATCAGTGTCACTGTTATTGCCAATAACGATGGTATAGGTGAGATCTTCACCCGGCGTGTAACGGACAACATCGGTCGTTTTGGCTAGTGAAACATTGATGTCATAGGTACTGTGTGAGTTATCTATTTGAGCGGAAGAGCTGTGGTCACGGTCTGTAATAGGATCGTAAACATCAACACGGTTCGATACTTGTTCTTCTTCGTAATCAGACTTAACCACACCACTCACCTCGTAGTGCACCCACCCTCCGGGAGTGATATCAACATCGGTATTGATGTCAGTATCGTTAGCAATGTCCCCGTAACGAGAACCCGGCTTATCGGTGTTGGTCGAACCTACAATTGTCCAGCTATTAAAGAAATTAAGTGCTGAAATACTATCTTGTACCGTTGCGTCATTTGCGTAGCCGATGCCGCGGTTATAGATATAAATATCGAACGTAGCGCGCTCACCTACAACAAAGTCGGTATTTTGAGCGGTCTTAGCGACCACAAGATTCGGTTCACTAGGATAAGTACGTACCGTATCCGATAGATTAGTATCTGGTCCCGTCACTGTTGCGGTATTAGTGAACGCTCCCCAAATAATTTCACTGTCGACACTGCGATCGAGTGTCCCAACAATGGTATAGGTAATCGTAGCTCCTGGCGGGATCTGAGCAGTGGCATCCAGATCATTGTTATCCGAGAACGACCCAGGGTCAGTCACGGCTTTCACCCACGGAGAGTTTGCTTCTCTTTCTGCACTGATCGTCCACGATGAGAACACGGGCTTGGTTTCACCCAGCTCGTGAAGTAACTCAGCTTCTATGGTGCTGATTTCGTCTTTGACATTGATGTTAGAGGCGAAACCGTTCCCTTCTGGGTTGGTAATGCTGATCGTATAAGTGACAGTATTGGTGGTGTCGGTGTAAGCATTTTGCTCATTGTGACCGTCGACACGCTTATCCAAAATGAGATAATAGTCTCGTGGATAAGCGCCTCTATCAGAGTAAAGTACGCTATCCACCGTTACTTGATTTCGAATCTCATCATCGGCAATCGGGTTTACCACCGCTGCAATGCTATAGATGATTTTGTCATGTGGGGCTAGCTTCGCCTTCACATCTAAGATGTTCTTATTGCTCTGATTACCTTCGATTTCTCCGCTGAAGCCGGGATCACTGTTTATAGAGACTAAGTCATCAGAGCCATAAGATTTCGCCGTCACAACCCAGCTCAAATACGCTTTAGTCGGTGTATCATTAATAGACTGAGTCATGACAGAGACTAAATCATCATAAACCGGTACATCAATCGCGTAGCCGTCACCGTTATTCTCTACCGTGATGTCGTAGTTCAGGGTACCGCCAGCTGAGTAGTAGCGAGAATCCACTTCCTTTTGGACTTTTAATTTCGAGTTTGGCATTTGCACACCAGAACCTGACTCGCCTAAGTTATCCCCTAAGCACAAGCCAGCATCGGTACCATCGTCAACAATCTGACCCACACTGGTGTCTGCCACTTTTGCGGTCAGCTTATAATGAACGTAGCCTTCAGGTGCGAGGTCGACTTTCAAATTGATGTCATTTGTTGTCCAAGTATTGTAATTAAATGAACCATAATTCGATCCATCACCACCTCTATCGGCGACTTCAAGCTTCCACTCGGAAAATGCTGAAGCGTTAGAGCCATCCACTTGCTCTGTCACGATACAAGCAAATTTATCGATAACTTCAATATCGTTGGCGAAAAACTCTGTGTCTTTGTTAGAAATAATGATGTCATAGACCACTTCGTTATCACCGGCTACCCCCGGAACATAAGTAGTATCTATGGTGTTCTTATTACGCGTAATTTGACTTGATGACGTCATCAGAACGTCTTTCGAATCGAGAATATTAGCCAAAGCATCGCCAGAGTCAGCGAGTCCATCAGCATCAACCACTCGGGCAACAACTTGGGGAATTTGACCAATAGACACAGGGCTCACGTCCACCACAACGGAATAAACAATCTGCTCCCCGGGATAGATAGACACTTTGTCTTCTAGTGACGTGTTCGACTCATTTCCAGATACATTAAGTTCAGAAAAACTATTAGAGCCAATCGAGGTCACTTCGTTAGTCCAAAAGTCGTATGGGTTACCCACCGTGTCAGTTGCGTTCTTTTCGTTGCTGACATCGTTACCTAGATCGGTTTCAAGATCCGAAAGAAACTGCTGAACAGAATAATGGTAAGCAATACCGGAGTTGGCTTGGTTGGCAACCGTGACCGTATAGGAAAACTCATCATCGACTAGGTAATTATCCGATTGGTTCAAGGTATGTGTCAGGGTGATATTAGGCTCAGAGGGTGGAGTGATAACCTCATCAACTGTGACCAAGTCATCGCGTGTTTCAGCGGTTATGTCGTCATTAACAATGTCGCCGACTAAATTGTCGGCCACGGTCGCTTGAATTTCATAAGTCACAGACCCGCCTATATCAATCGACGCATCACTTACTGATAAGTCCCCTGATTCGGCGAAGGTACCAGGATCGCTTTTACTGCCTTCAACCTTGGTGGCTGAGTTAACATTGTCAGTAAAGGCTTGTTGTAAAGCCCCTTCAATATTGAGTGCCTTTATGTCTGAAATGACATCTTGAAGGTCGAGCGTCTGAATAAACGTATCGCCAGTGTTCGAAACCTTAATCTTATAGGTAAGTTTGTTATTGATTTGATAGTTCGTCTTATCGACCGAAACAACAACATCATGTTGGTACACACCACGCTGAATTGATTCTGTATTTGATTCAACAGCATCCAAAAGTCCAGTGCTCGCACTTGAAACATTATCAATCGTACCAGCTGCGTCAGCGGAAACGGTGGCGGCCATGGTATAGGTCACCGAGCCACCAGCCGCAATACGTACACCTGATGCGTCTAAGTTTCCGAAGCGACTGTAATCACCTGGAGATGAAAGGAAGGAGGATTGTGCTTGAATCGAGACTTGCGAGAACGCGTTGACATTACTCCCTTGACCATCTGTCGTTAAGATATTTAACAGCTCATCTTTAACGTCCAACTCAGCGATAGCTTTATCCGACTCATTCGTTAAAACAAGCGTATAAGCCACCTCTTGGTCGTTGTCGTAAAAGGCACTTTCAACAGACAAGTCCATAGCAAGACCCGTTGTATCCGCATAGGTGACAAATGGAAACAATAGAATGGATAAGAAAAAGGCAAGATTGTATCTGAACATTAACGCGCACTTCACAGTAGATTGACAAGTGTCTAGGCAAAAAGCCATAGATTTGACGTCACTACTTTGGCATTTTTCCTTTGTAGAGACATGCGCAACATACAGTTCAAACAATCCGAACAATTAACATCCGTAAAAAACAAATTACTAAAGATGTTAAATAGAGAGTCTGATGTCTAAATTAGAATCAAGACATTGAGTTAATTATCAGAAGGTTAATGTTTTAATGAGTGAGTTTTCACAGTTGTTACGTAACTTCAGAAAGGAACTTCAATTTACACAAACAGAGTTTGCAACCTACTTAAATCAGTTGGACGATGAACTTAATGCGGTTGACGTCGTAACGATAAATCGTTGGGAAAACAGTAAGGTAAAGCCTAGCGCATACAAAGCACTCAAAATCTTACAGTACCTTGGGGGAGATTTGTTTGAGACAATAAAGAGCTTTAAGTCCGAACAAAAAGACACATTACTCGAACTGTTTTTAAACGAATCCTACGGTTCATTTCAAAGTAGAATTTCAGCTCTATCAAGCTTGAATGAACAACAGGGTGACCGCAACTTTAAGTCACAGCCTTTAATGTCAGAGCAGTGTGACACTGGCATTATCGACAGAATCAAACTACTTTCTAAATTCACAAAAGTAGATATTTCGCCACTGAACCAAATTGATTTATATCTCTATTACTGTGAGAAAAAAGCGCACGGTCACAAGCTCATCAATGAAGATGGTGACATTGTGAGTCACAACGTGGGCTTTTTCTTTGAAGACCATCAATTTGAGATATTAAAGAATCAAAAGCTAGATCTAAGAATGGCTTGCTCTTTAAATTCAAGCAAAAGCATAAATTATTTCAATATAAGCTCTCACTCAGAAACAAAATATCATGTTATTGAGCATATAGTTTCAGATATAAAGTTACTTTCTCAGAACAAAAATATAAAAAAATACTCTGTTTTAGTAAAAGACCCAAATATGATAAAACTCTTGAAGGGAATGGGGTTTGAAGTGTTCAAATTTTCAGAGCCTTATGCTAAAGAATGTAATATTACTTTCAAAAATAAATATTATAGCTACTGTATATTAACGATTGATAAAATAGACTACCTGACTAATCGGAACGTAATGTCACTAATCAAAGATGAATATTCTACCATGATGAAATTCCCGCATTTACTGCGCGAAGCGCGCAAGAAATTGAAGTTAACGCAGAAGGGTTTTGCGGCATACATCAATCATTTAGATGATGAATTCAGCTCTGTAGATGTCGTAACGATAAATCGATGGGAAAATAGCAAAGTAAAGCCAAGTAATTACAAAGCCCTAAAGCTATTGGATTGCCTTGGTCTGGACTTGTACACAACGTTGAAATCCTTTGATTCAGAAGATAGCGAAGACAGTGCACTACTTGAAGACTTCCTTCTTGAGAGGTTCTTTTCGTTTCAAAGCCGAATATCATCTATCACTAAAGGGGAGATAGAAGAGGGCTGCGACTGTCAGATCATGCCATTGATGACAGATCAGAATGACAAAGCAGTAATAGATAGAATAAAGCTGATTTCGCAATATACAAAGGTGGATCCTTCAGCTCTTGATACTATCGACCTGTTTCTCTATTGCAGTGAAAAAAAGGCGTATGGTAGAAAAATGGTCGATGTTAATGGCGATATTGTTAGTCATAGCCTAGGTTTTTTCTTCAACGAAGAGGTATTCGATCAATATCAAAATAAGCATCTACATATTAAGCAAGCCTGCTCTTTAGATTCTAATCATAACTTAAATTACATTGTGGTTAGCGGTCACTCTGAGAAGCGCGAACAATCTATTGCGAACCTAATTTCCGATATGAAGCTTCTTGCAAGAAATACTAAGATTAAAAAGTATTCCATGATTATTAAGAACCCAAGTGCATTGGAACTTATGAAGAACATCGGATTTGAAATATGGAAGTTTTCAGAACCAACAGAAGAAAAGTCGAACATCACCTTCAAAAACAAAAACTACCGCTATTGCGTACTGACTATCGACAAGATCGAATTGCTGAGTAACAAAAATATTATCGCATTCATTAATAAATATGGTTAATTTTCGGTAACCACTATTAATAAAAAGCCACCGTTATACCGTGGCTTTTAAATTCTCTGAGAGCTATCCAATAGTAACGGGGAAATCAGTCAATTAGCAAAATATACGGCTGGAGGTATTAATACAGACAAACACCTAAGGCTTGCGAATCCCCTCATAATCAGGCTTAAAAACAATGAGGTAGACGTGCATCGCCGTCTTTGATCTAATGAATATCGCTGAACACACATTTCGAACAAGTGGGTTAATAATGCGCGACATTCAGATTCTACAACAAACCATACAAAACCAATGCCCCTCCATTCACAAAAAACGCGTTAGTTCTCTGATACTTGCTACAAAAAGTGTACTTGACGGCTCAGACTTAACGCTGACTAAACTAGGTCGCAAACTAGAAACTAATACCACGGTAAAACATGCGATCAAACGCGTTGATAGACTGCTTGGAAATCGCCAACTACATCGTGAAAAAGACCTTATTTATAAATGGCATGCCTACTTAATAACGGGCGCTAACCCATGCCCTGTGATCCTTGTGGATTGGTCTGATGTTCGTGAACAACTTCGTTATATGACGTTAAGAGCATCCGTTGCACTTGATGGTCGAGCCGTCACAATCTTTGAACAAGTTTTTGAGTATGGCCAATACAATTCACCGAAAAGTCACCAAACATTCCTCGATAAATTGCAGAGTATTTTGCCGAATAAAATCAGTCCGATCATCGTTTCTGATGCGGGTTTTAGAAATACTTGGTTCCGCCAAGTTCAGGAGAAAGGTTGGTTTTGGTTAGGTCGTGTCCGAGGTGAAGTATCAATCAAACAACCTCAAAAACCTTGGGTCTCAAATAAAACCTTTTATCCAAACGCTGTCCATAAACCCAAATATCTTGGCAACTGCTTATTAGCAAAGAGATCACCGATATCTTGTGAAGCCTATGTTTATAAGGGATTAGAAAAAGGCCGAAAAGCCCAGCGCCATAGTAGAACCAGCCAAAAACACTCCGCTACACATCTCTATCAACGCAGTGCAAAGGAGCCGTGGCTACTCGCGACTAATGTCCCTCGACATATCTTAAATGAAGTACAAATTACCAATCTGTACGCCAAGCGTATGCAGATAGAAGAAGCCTTCCGCGATCTAAAGAGTACCGCCTATGGGATCGCACTTCGTCACAACAGAACTCGCTGTACTAAGCGATTAGATATCCTGCTTCTTATTGCGTTGCTCGCTGAAATCTTGATGTGGTGGAATGGCCTAATTGCAGTACAAGCCAAATGGCATTTTGACTTCCAAGCCAACAGCATTAAACACCGCCGAGTTCTATCCATACCTCGTCTAGGGAGAGAGGTACGAAATCATCGGCGATATCAAATTAATGAATCCCAATATCAATGGGGAATGTTCGAATATCAAAGGCTCACACACAACGCAGGACTAGGGAAATTATGAGGGGATCCGTCAGCACCTAAGGTAATTGCGACTGAATATCAGACAGCACCTCATCAAGCCCTTCACCTAAGGCTTCAACCAACGCCTCATAGCCTGCTTCTTTTAAGGGAACCTTGATGTCGAAGGTGCTTCGTGAGATTTCAGTG
This sequence comes from Vibrio lentus, assembly GCF_030409755.1. Classification (NCBI taxonomy): domain Bacteria; kingdom Pseudomonadati; phylum Pseudomonadota; class Gammaproteobacteria; order Vibrionales; family Vibrionaceae; genus Vibrio; species Vibrio lentus. The sequence continues at coordinate 678,533 of NZ_JAUFQE010000002.1, read as the reverse complement.
TCATCTTCCCCCATTAACACCCAAGTTCCTTTCACTTCAGCATTACCAGTATAAGAACCATTGAACTGCTCAAAGGTAATCGTCAACTCTTTATCTGCCGCTTCCTTCGCATTGGAACTGTTTACCCTCTCTTCGAGCAACCCTTCAAGGTTTTCGGCCCAAACATGTTTACGGGCAGACACCAATTCATTTTCAGACTTGCGATAAGCTATTCCTATCGTGTCCAGATAATCAGGCAGTTCTACCCTTGTTTTTACCTTAAAGATGGGCTTATCCAGCGTACTTTCAGGCAAGAGATAGGAGTTAGTGCCATCTGTAGGAGTCGCACACCCCAAGAGACCTACCGACATAACCAGTGATATAAATAGCTTTCTCATTACTCCACTCCCTTAACTGGAATCGGGTCTTCTTCCACATCGCTGCCAAACACCAATGCATTCGGTTTATCATTCAATACTTTGATCAATGGGCGAAGCTCTTTAAGCACATGTTCTAACTCTTCAGATGCACTGATCAATTGCTTGTAAGCGTCAGAATCATCGTCGTAACTTTCTAATGTCGCCTCTAGTTGCTTCATAGTTTCACTGAGGTCTTGAGGTAATGCTTTTGCGCCCTCGCTATCGAGTAATTCATCCATACTCTTCAAGGTGGTGTCTAAAGAGGCAAGCGAACCATTTAAGTTAGCAACAGTCGCATCCAGCGGAAGCTCGTTAATCTTGCTTAGGAAATCGGTGATCTGCTTCTGAATCTCGGTGAAACCACCTGGCACGACGGGGAATACAGGATAACCATCAAATTCTGTCGGCTCGTAGGGAGCTTCATCTTCATAAAAATTGATATCGACAAACAACGCGCCCGTCAGCAAGTTACCTGTTTTCAACGTCGCCCTGAGCCCCTCTCCCATTTGAAGAACGACTCGTTTGGCAAAGCTATCCGCGTTCAATCCTTTAAACACTTCGGAAACACGCTCGATTTCTAGCTTAATTAGGATTGGAATACGATTCGACACCTTGCCATCTTTATCCATACTAATCTGTAGCGGCACCGTATCCACCGTACCAATCCGGACACCACGATATTCTACTGGTGCACCTTTCCTTAAACCTCGAACCGACTCTTCAAACAGCAACACGTAATCAATTGAAGTGGTGTATTTGCCTTGTAATACTGCATCGTAGTTATCGTAAAGCGTATACTCGTGTAAGTTTTCTTTGATCTGTAACCCCGGTTTAATGCTCTCTGCGACATCAAAACTCACACCACCAGTCAATATACTTTCTATCGATGCGAAGTTGACGTCTAAGCCATTCGCACCAAACTTCACATCAATTCCAGAAGATAACCAAAACTGAGTCTTTTCGAAAATCAATCCATCGTAAGGAGCAAAGATAAACAATTGATATTTGCCCTCTTTCTTTTGATAGTCGAAACTCGTTTTTTCAACACGACCAACAACAAAACCATGGTGTAATACAGGCTCACCAACATTGAGTTGATTCGCCTTGTTGTGTGAAACCACCACTCTTATTCCTTTGGTATCTGGCCCTGCCACCGGAGGCGTTTCTAGCACATCAAACTTCAATTGAGACTCTCTCGATTTACCCGGCTTCAACTCGATGTACGACCCGGATAAAATGGTCTCTAACCCACTAATACCATCGGTACCGACATGGGGCTCAACCACCCAGAATTGAGTTTCTGTATTAATCATGCGGGTGGCTTTCTTGTCTATCTGAGCTTTCGCTATGATGTATTCATAGTTTTCACTTAGTGCCACGTCAGTGATGGTTCCCACATGAACATTTTTGGACTTAATCGCTGTTTTCCCCGCTTCAATGCCCGAGGCATCCGGTAAGATCAACGTTATCTCCGGCCCACGATTATTGAAGTACTGAAACAACATCCAGCACCCAACCAATACCGCGATAATCGGCACAATCCAAACGGGTGAAATCTCACTTTTTTTGGCTACTTCTGCATCTGAAACGTTTTGTTTATCCATATTTCCCACACCTCTTAGGGGAGATTACTTCCATATAATTCGAGAATCGAAAATCATCGCTGACAACATGGTAAAGATGACTACCGATGCGAAAGACAACGCTGCTGGCCCCGGGTAAATGGCCATGACCCCGTCGAGTTGAACCAACGCGACCAAGATAGCGACAACGAAAATATCTATCATCGACCAACGGCCAATGAACTCAGTGACACGGTATATTTTGAGAAAACGATTTGCCTCATGCGGTGGAAGTCCTTCAACCCTTTTGGCGTTCCAATACAAATAAGCCAAGGCGACCATTTTGGCCATTGGAATAAACACACTCGCAAGAAGAATGACCATAGCGACAGGGTATGAGCCCATGTTCCACAATATGATCACCCCCTCAATAATGGTTGAACCTTCACTCGTTCCGAACGCAGACGTATACATCATTGGGTATAGGTTTGCTGGGATATAGAAAATGATGGCTGTGAACAATAGAGCCCAGACTATCTGAAGGTTTTTGGTTGGATTAAATCGATGCAGATGAACATGACAACGAGAACATTGAGTTAAGTTGTCATCATAGAGGTGGACTTGCCCGCAAACATGACAGACCAAATGATCATGCTGTTGAAAAAGGCCACCAGCGGTGTCGCTATTCAAAGCTTTGAGTGGTATTAACTTATCCCAAATCCAATCAAAATCGACTAATGACATTGTCTTAACCACTAACATGGCGTAGATAGCAAATGCCCAAAAAGAGATGCCCATAGAGACATCGGCTAAAGCGGAAATTTTAATCAAACTGACGAGAACACCAATCAAAAATACATCCACCATCAACCACGGCTTAACCCAACTCAACGTTTTTAATACAAAGATAGCCAAACGGCTCGGCGCGTAAGCGTGTTTTGATTTCCTTTCTGTTAATGCATAAAACCAGATAACACTAATAAGAAAATAAGCAGGAAGGAAGATAACCGCGAGAAACAATAGAGCGGCAATCGAAGTATTATCGAGGCGGTTCATCATTTCGACGGCTTGATACAAGGTTATTTGTTGACTGATACCTTGCACACTAAAAGACATATAAGGGAAGATCAGGCTCATCACCAACGTTATCAAACTGGCCGATGCGAAAGCCATCACACCCTGCCCTTTACTTGCTCCAATACTGCATAAAGTATGTTTACAGCGAGGGCACGATGCCTCACTTCCCGGAGCTAATTCACGGAACTGACTGACTAACCCACACTCGATGCATGATTTGGTACAAAGATCAGACAATAATTAAACCTCTTGGCGTTTGATAAGCAACTAGACACTAAGATTAACTATAAGTAAGGGTTTGATTTTTCGCCAATATCTACACAATTAAACGAACACGATAAGGTAGAAATGAGAGATAGAGAGGAGATGACTGGTGGCCATCCCTTCAGAATAGACGGGGTATTCAGATGAAAGCCTCACACCAATTAAACAAAACTCTGTTTCAACTTCTCTTCCAACGCTTGAATACAAAGTTTAATGGCGATAGGTGTGTTCGAAGCAAATGGGTTCAACGCATAAACCGTGTTAGTGGGTAATTGAAAACTTGGCATGATGTCGACCACCTCATCGGATAGCTGATGAAGGTAGAAGTCTGGAATCACACCGATGCCAACGCCTGATTTGATTAAGGCAAGGCAGCTATGAAATGAGTTAGTGGTACAACTGGCTTGTTGTTGGTAGACAAAGTCTTGTTCGCTTTGAGAACTAAAGTGATGAGTCACTTGTTTTCCTTGCCATGAGTTAGCGATATAAGGAATAGATTCAAGCTCACGACTTCGCATGCTTTCAACACCACACAACACATCTTTAAACTCACCCAAGCGTTTCTGCTTTAGGTTACTGTCACGAGAACTGCCCACTCGTACTGCGAGATCAATATCGTGCTCCATGAAATTTAAGTGCTGATCATCGCTGATCAGCTCTGGTTTTAACTTCGGGTATTGCTTCATCAAGTCTGCAACAACAGGCGCGACCAATAAATCCATCAGCGCATTCGGAGCTGTAATTCGAATTCGACCTTGTGGCTCTTCTAGCTCAGCTTTGGCCATATCCCAAGCCGAGTCAGCAATCACGTTAATGTCTTTGCAACTCAAATAAAAACGTTCACCCATACTAGTCAGAGTTTGTCTGCGTGTTGTGCGCTTAAGAAGTGAAGCCCCTAACTCTTGTTCCAAAATTTTGAGGTGCTGACTGACGACGGACTTAGACAACTCAAGCTTTTCAGCCGCGGCTGATACTGAACCCTGCTCTACGATGTGAGCGAAAATCGACATCTGCTTTAGCTTACTCATTCCATTGTTCTCTTTTTACATACAGTATTTTCTATTATCTCTGTTTTTCAATTCAATTTCCAAGGCTAAACTTAATCCAACTTATCGAGACACCCAAATCAAAGACGCAGTGTTTGAAAGAAGACTGCTATGGAGAAAAGCAATGTTAAACAACCAAGTATTAGAAGCATGTAAGCAAGGCATTAACGCATGGCAGAAAGCATTCAACAGCCAAGATGCAAAAGGTTGTGCAGATCAGTACACTGAAACGTGTGTGATGGAAGCTCGCCCATTTGGTACCTTTGAAGGTCGTGAAGCAATTCAAGCGTTTTGGCAAAACATCATCGACCAAGGCTTCAAAGACGTTGATTACACCGATGTTAAGTGGGAGGAACACCCAGAAGGCGGCTACATTCTGACGGCAAGCTGGACAATGAACAAAGCGTTTGGTGTTGTGCATCGTGAACACTGGGCTTTAGAAGCCGATGGCTGCGCTCGTCTAGTAAGTGACGATTTTGAAGTTCAAGGCGAACGCTAGAGCTATAACTAGAAGCTAGAAGCTAGAAGCTAGAAGCTAGAAGCTAGAAGCTCAAGAATAGATACAGAAAACAAAAAGCCAACAATCCAAATTGGACTGCTGGCTTTTTAATGTTCACTCTTGTCGCCTTATCACTTTATTTGAAAGCAACTTAGTAAATCTACACAATCACTAAACACGCTCATAGTATCCAATCAAAGTGTTAGTCTAGCTAGAACAAGTGTGAGTAACCGTTATAGTGAAGCTTGCTTTGCTTCAGCAATCCAAGCATCAAACGTATTTTGATTCGCTTTAATCCAACCGTTAACGTGTGCTTCGATATCCGCAGAGCTGTTTTTACCTTTGCTCATCATCATGTTCTGAGCACTTACATCATTGATGTTAAGTTTGATGATTTCGAAAAGTTTAGCCGCTGATGGGTTGTTCTTAGCAAACTCTTTATTCGCAATAATGCGCATTGAGTTCATTTCGAAGCCGTAGTTTTTACCATTAGACAAAGTAGTATCAACATTCGAACGCTCACCTGGTAGTGAAGAGAACGGAACTTCTAGCCATACTACATCTTCGTTAGGAACCAATACGCCACTCACCCAGTATGGTGTCCACGTGTAGTAAAGGATTGATTCACCCTTTTGGTAACGTGAAATTGTGTCGGCAATAATCGCCGCATAGTTACCTTGGTTATGAGTTACCGTATCGTCCAGTTTGAATGCCGATAGTTGGTGTTCGATAACCATTTCACAGCCCCAACCTGGGTTACAGCCTGTTAGGTCTGCTTTACCATCACCGTCTGCGTCAAACAGCTTCGCAATTTTTGGATCGGTTAACTGACCAATATTAGTGATGTTGTACTTTTCTGCCGTTTTCTTATCAATTAGGTAACCTTGAGCGGCACCACTAACATATTGACCTTCGCGGTAGAATTTGTCATCGCCACCTGCCATTTTGTATTTATCAGCGTGTAGTGGGAACCAACCTACGGTCAAGAACGTTGCATCACCTTTTGCAATTGAGGTGTAAGCTACGTTGTAGTCCACTTCTTGTGTTGATTTCACATCGTAGCCAAGCTCTTCTAGAGCACGGTTAACAATCAGTGTTTGGAACGTTTCTTCAGCAACTGAAGATTGAACAGGCTGAACTGGTACACCTTCACCTGGCAAGCTTGCTGCCCACACGTTCGTTGATACAGCCAGTGTCGAAACGATGCTAACGGCTAGTTTGCTCTTCCATGAATTATTCATTGGTGTTTTTCCTTAGTTGTAGTTCTGATTGTTTACCGCGATTTAAAGCTTTTAGCACAAGGGAAACAGGCCCCATGTGATACCAGCGTAATTTTGTATTACCTGCATTTACCCCGAGAACTTGGGTAATGCGGTCAAGTAGGATTGCCAAAATAACAATGCCTAGACCACCAACAGCGGCCAGCCCCATATCTAAACGGCCGATACCTCTCAGTACCATTTGACCTAAACCGCCTACCGCGATCATTGATGCGATAACCACCATAGATAGCGACAACATTAGTGTTTGGTTTACGCCTGCCATAATGGTTGGCAATGCCAATGGCAGTTGAATTCGATATAGCATCTGCTTTTTGCTTGCGCCGAATGAGTGACCCGCTTCGATCAAATCTTCCGGTACCTGCTGAATACCCAAGATGGTTAAACGTACCACTGGCGGCAATGCGAATATGATGGTTACCACGACGCCCGGAACGTTACCGATACCAAACAACATTACGATGGGTACGAGGTAAACGAAGGCTGGCGTCGTTTGCATTGCGTCGAGAATTGGGCGCACGAATTTAGCCGCCGTATTGCTGCGGGCGAGCCATATCCCCATGGGTAAACCAATCAACAGGCAGAAGAAGACCGACGTCATAACCAGTGAAAGTGTGGTCATCGCTTCAGACCAAGCGCCAATCAAGCCAATGAATGTCAACGATACTGCAGTAGCCACACCAAGCTTCAGATTTGAAAACTGCCATGCGACGAGAAACAAGATGATCAACATGAACGGAGCTGGTGTAGACACCAATGCCGTTTCAAATGAACTCAAAATGAAATCGATAGGCACACGTATTGCCTGAAATAACGGGCGTCCGTGTTCAACTAGCCAATTCAATCCAGACTCAACCCAAGTATCAACAGGCAGAACGGCTTCTGCAAAAGGATTAAGTGGATCAAAAGGAATGGTTTCTATGGTTTCGCTACTTAACCAATCTGCAGATGGTGAAGTATCAGCGGCTTGGCCCCAAGGATCACTTGCAGGTTGAGCTGCAGGAGCCGATTGCGACCATGGGTCATTATTTGTTTGTTCCGACGACATGATCTATCCCTTATCCAATGTTTGTAGCAGTCGTGATTTCGTCACAACGCCGAAGTAATTACCTTTATCGTCCACAACAGGAACGGAATAAGGCACGCCACCCACAAGGCCAAGTACATCATTGATTGGTAAATCTGGATTGAGAGTTAAGCCATCAGCTAGCTGTGCGCTAACTAATGATTTGTTCTCTTTATGGGCTTTACGAAGGGACTCGATAGACACAATGCCTGAGTAGTGACTGCTCTTCTCAACAACGATGCCGTATTCGCGGTCGTTATCCATCAAGATTTGTAGGGCGGAAGCTGGGCCGTCATGCTCTGACTTCTTAAATACCGCAGCTGGCTTCTTACGTGCAATGTCTTTCACAGTAAGCACACTTGCTACGTTCACACCACGGAAAAAGGCTTCAACGTAGTCGTTCGCTGGGTTATTTAAGATCTCGTCAGGAGTACCCACTTGAACCACTTCGCCATTTTGCATAATCGCAATTCGATCACCGATACGCATCGCTTCATCCAAATCATGCGAGATGAAAACAATCGTTCGTTTATCGTCATTTTGAAGACGAATTAGCTCGTCTTGCATTTCAGTACGAATCAAAGGATCGAGCGCAGAAAATGCTTCGTCCATCAACAGAATATCGGGGTCGCAAGCTAGAGCACGAGCCAAACCTACACGCTGCTTCATACCACCAGACAACTCATCTGGGTAAGATTCCGAATACGCGCCAAGACCTACTCGCTCTAACGCTTCAAATGCTGACTGTTTTCGCTTATCGACTTCAACACCCGCTAACTCAAGACCAAACGCAGCGTTTTCAATCACTGTCATGTGAGGCATCAATGCGAAGTTTTGGAAAACCATAGAGATGTTGTTGCGACGGACTTCGCGGAGTTCATCTTCTGAGATATGGGCAATGTCTTTGCCTCGAAGAAGCACATTACCTTTGGTAGGTTCAATCAAGCGGTTAAGAAGGCGTACTAGGGTTGATTTGCCAGATCCTGACAGTCCCATTATTACGAAAATCTCGCCTTCTTGAATACTAAGAGAAACATCGTTAACGCCGATCGTTAAACCTGTTTCTTCGAAAACTTTATCTTTGTTCGCACCTTCATTAATCATTGTAAAAGCACGGTCGGTGTCTTCACCAAACACCTTGTACAGTCCCTTAACTTCCAGTATGGGATCCATGTAATCTAATCCTTTCTTAGTTATTTAAACTAATAGTTATTTAAACTTAAAAACGGTTGTTTAAGCTTTAAAATGGTTATTTAAACCCGAAAAACGATTAGCACTCTAAGCAATTAAACCCTGTAAATCAAGGGGTCGCGTTCTGTAAATATGGAATAAAACCACTAAACCACCAACCAAAACAAAGGTTAAATTTCAAGCGAAATTATAGCAAAATACTGATAATAAAAGACTTTAAATCGATGACATCATCTGCAATATTATGTATTACTTACTGATAGATTATTGAATATTTATTTCACATCAGAACAATTAATAAGCTAAATAGACCACGAATACGTACAAATAGTTCGTGCACAAATAATTCGAATACAAACTATTTGACGCCGATTTTGGTGTCATTTACAAACTGGTGATTGGCTCTGTTACGAAGGTCAAATACCCCCTGAGCCTTTGTCTGTATAACACGAGGGTTCTGCATGAAATCAACGAGGAAAGAGAGGCATTCAAAATTACAAATCAAACGAATAGAAGGGACGAAAAATTACCAAAAAAAGTAGAAACAACTGTTAAAATTGAACCCAATTAAGCACAGTTTCGATTGATAGAATTATCTTTAATATCCAGAACATAACGCCGACTGTGACGCTTGCTGCAAACTATTGAATGTCGATTACCTAAGCCAAAAGACAACTTGTAGAGTGCTCATTGCTGAGCCATTCTTTATAGAAGAAATGGATATTCTTTCCGTGATGATTAGAGAAAAGAACAGGGAATTCAAATGATAAAAATGTTGGTATGTGACTTTGATGGGACGCTTGATGGAGGTTCATCTCATGGGGTTAATCAATTATTTGACTACTTAACTGAGCAATCTGATATCCGATTTATCATTGCGACGGGAAGAACTCTACCCTCTATTAGGGTGGGTTTAGCGTCGGATAACTACCCGAAACCACACAGTATTATCAGCGATGTGGGCACCAGAATTCACCACGACCACTCCCAAAAGCCCGATCATATTTGGCATAACCAATTAGAAGCGTCGTGGAACAAATCAAAGGTCGAGTCAGCACTTGCGCCACTCGATTTCATGGGAGAACGCTTAGATAACCATCAAGGCGACTGCAAGATTACCTTTGAAGGAAAACTGTCTAAGCCTCAACACGAGCTGATCGAATCGAGCTTGAAGTCACACGGATTGGATGTACACCTCACCTACTCTCACGATTGGTATTTGGACATCACACCGAAGGGTGTCAACAAAGCGACTGCGATTCATCACCTGCTCAAACAACATGATTTGAGCGTTGATGAAGTGTGCGTAGCGGGTGATTCTGCCAACGACACCTCTATGTTGACGATAGAGGGCGTAAACTCGATCTTGGTGGCTAATCATTACCCTGAGGTTGCCCACCTATCGGATAGAGACAACGTGTATACCAGCAGAGCAACACACGCTGAGGGTGTGTTAGAGGGGCTCAAGTACTGGCAATTACGCACGGTATCTGGCAGTTAAAACTGGCAGATCTGGGCTTTCTTGTCCTTACTTCAGGTGCTGACTTCACACCTTTATTTCCAACCAGGAAGCCAATGATCTTTGTCGGTCAAATCCCGCCAATTGATGGCTTCCTCTCGTTTGGTCATCACCGCTTCTATTAAGCAACGAATCACCTCCCCTTCTTCGAATTCAACCTCAGTAATCATGAAGTGTTTCTCCTTCTTTACCGGGCTAACCGCGGTCCATTTACTACGAAGTAACTTCCTTGGATTGATTCGATTCATGATTTTTTCCTGCACAGTTTATTGATGTTTTATCTATAAGCCTCAGAAAGTTAAAAGGATCACTTCAAGTTAAAAAGCCCACAACTAGAATCTGGATAAGTCATAACTAGAATCTGGATAAGTCATAACTAAAGTCAATAAAACAAGTCTTTGACTCGGTACAATAGTTACTCCCATTTCAAAGACTAACTCCCCATGAACCAAACAGAATTCCAACAAAAAATAGCGAGTTTCACTTCGATTGAACAAGTGCTTGATTACTTTGAAATTGGATTTGATAGCAAGTTCATCGACCAAAATAGAATAGAGCTTGTGAAGCGCTTCAATGGTTATCTGATCCTGTCAAAACCGGATGATTGGTTTTCTGGAAGAAGAGCGCTGAAAAATGCCTATTGTAAGGTGCAACGCAGTAAGCTGGATCGCTACACACGATCAGCCTGTCGTGGCTGTACTACTTGCCAGCGTCGATAGCTCAAAGTTAACAGTTAAACAGCTGACGATTTAAAAGTAGGCAGCGAAAAAACAGATAGCTGAAATAACATCTCATTACGATTTAGTTAGTGGTTTGCTCGAAAAAAAGTGTGCTAATCTTACGGCAACTCAACTACGAGATAAAAACTACAATGAAAATTTTCAGCAACTTCGAAAGCGGCAACATTCACGTCGTTTCAGCAGATTCACCACAAAACATTCAACTGACGATCCCAGCAGACAACCAGACTGAAATATCTCAGTGGTTCCACTTCCGTTTAGAGAGTGAAGCTCAACAAGCTCATCACTTTGAAATCGGTCAATTGGCAACTTCTGCTTATCCTGAAGGCTGGAAAGATTACGATGTGGTTGCATCTTATGACCGTGAAGAATGGTTCCGTATCCCATCTCAGTTCGATGGCGACACACTAAGTTTCGACATCATTCCTGAACACGATTCAATGTACTTCGCGTACTTCGCGCCGTACTCATACGATCGTCATCAAGATCTTCTGCACAGTGCTCAAACGCACCCTGCTTGTAAGCTAGAAACTCTGGGTCACACATTAGACAACAATGACATCACTTTGCTAACTATCGGTGAGCCAAGTGAAGAGAAGAAAAACATCTGGGTTATTGGTCGCCAACACCCTGGCGAGACCATGGCTGAATGGCTAATCGAAGGCTTGCTTCAACGTCTACTCGATGAGACAGACACAGTAGGCCGCTCACTGCTAGACAGCGTTGTATTCCGTGTTGTGCCTAACATGAACCCAGATGGCAGCATCCGCGGTCACTTACGTACTAACGCGATTGGCGTTAACCTGAACCGTGAATGGCAATCACCTTCTATGGAACGCAGCCCAGAAGTATTCCTTGTTCGCGAGCGCATGCTAGAAACGGGCGTTGACCTATGTCTAGACATTCACGGCGACGAAGCAATCCCGTATAACTTTGTCGCGGGTAGCGAAGGCACGCCTTCATACAACGAACGCATTGCAAAACTAGAGAATCACTTCAAGCAAGCGCTTCTGACTATCACGCCAGAGTTCCAAGATGAATTTGGTTACGATAAAGACGAGCCAGGCAAAGCGAATATGACGGTTGGCACAAACTGGATCAGCGAGCAGTTCAAATGTTTGGCTTACACCGTAGAGATGCCATTTAAAGATCACATCAGCCACGCTGACGAACTGTACGGTTGGTCTCCAGAGCGTAGCGTTGCATTTGGTCACGACATGCTAGCAGCGGTTTGGGCAACAGTAGACGAGCTATAAAACGAACCATAGACAGACTAAGCTACTTAGTTCGTCCGTATCAGTTAGTTTGCTTACACATATAGCAAAGCCCAGCACTTGTGAAAGTGCTGGGCTTTTTAATATCAGCTTTGAATGCGTGAATTGAGCTTTAAGACATCTAACTTTAAAAACTTTCTATGCCACTCTGAGGCTAGCAAAAAACACCGGGTATCTTTGCCTAATGTGTCTTTGTTCTGACACCATATCTTTGAAGCTTGGTCCTTGTAACAACTGAACAATCACTTCATCACCTTCTTGTCGCAGCACTGCACCACTAATATCAATGGTGTTGTTATCGTGCAATCTTAAGCTGCCTGCCATTGAGAAACCTCGATAAACAGGAATGATGTTACGCATCATCAAGCGCACACCCTTTTCAGACACTTCACTGACATGAAAAAGCTCATCCTTAATTCGCATCACTGGACGTGCCTTTTTTGGGTACTTCAAGCGGTAATATTTGCGTTTCTGGGTGAATGACTCTTCACTCATCTGTGACTCCCTGTCTCTGTTTACTCGGTCAAGCAATAGTCGTTAGCTTCAATTGGTTTTCGAACGAACACATTCACCAAATTGATAGCTGGTTATTATATCGACTTTACGAGCTAATGCTTTAGAGATTTATGCAGAGAAACAAGGATTGCTGAGCATTCAGTAAAAAGTGAGATGTGAGTCGGATATGTTAGGAGCTCGATTGTTAGCGATGAACCCTAAAGCTGAAACAGCGCCAATTGAATACTGAAGCCAACAAATAACAACCCGCACACAATGTTCATCCATTGAGAAGTGCGCTTTTGAGTTAATAACCTCTTAAACGTATCAGCCATCAGAATGACAACCAAAAACCATGTAGCAACCACTGTCGCCTGTATCGCGCCCAACATTAAGCTGTCGGATACAATGTTGTTCGTAGAAACAAACTGAGGGAATATTGATAGGTAAAACAGAACAATTTTAGGGTTGAGTAAATTGGTCAATAACCCTTTCACAAACTGATGATAAAGCTTACTTCCCGATGCACTCACCACAGCAAGCACGCCATCTTGAGCGCGCAGTGCCGCTCGAAAGTGATTATAACCGAGCCAGACTAAGTACAATACGCCCAGCCACTTAAGACCTTCAAACGCCATTGGGGTCTGAGATAATAGTAAGCTCATGCCATTTGCAGAAACGAACGCATGAAAAAAGAACCCGCATGACACACCCAACACGTTGATAAACGCAAACAGCTTTCTTTGGGTTAAAGCCGTGCTCAATACCAACAGAGCATTTGGGCCCGGAATAATGGCAATAAAAAACACGATGACAATAAACAGCCAGATACTTTCCCAACTCATTTCGCTCTCATTTCCTTATCGCTTCCTAATCATTCTTGATCGTTTTAGGGCGGGTATTGTACGTCCATTCAACACCATTACAATATGCCAAACGTTTATTAGCTTATGCTTGTCTTAGTTCACTTGTATGGATAACGCTTAAATTTAACGTGTATAATTCGCCCGTTTATCCTGTAACGCTGCAAAACTCATTCTCTAACATTTATAGCCCTGTTAGACTCCACCTCCCTTTTGATACTTGGTTCATTTATGTCATTTAATAGCCTAACCCTAAACGCTCAAACTCTTGCTGCGATCCCCACCCACCTCCAGACTCCTACAGAGGTGCAGCAATCGGCTATTCCCCATATTGTTTCGGGCAAAGACGTTCTCGCCTTAGCCCAAACAGGCAGCGGGAAAACATTGGCGTTTGGCTTACCTGTGTTAAATAACATCAATGTTGCGATACGTGAACTGCAAGCGGTCATCATTGTTCCAACCCGTGAGCTTGCCTCTCAAGTAGCCAAAGCTCTAGAACCCATCGCAACCGCACTTGATATCAAAACGGTGACACTGACTGGTGGAATTGATATCGATAGTCAGCAACAGCAATTGTTAGAGAAGCCACAACTCGTGATCGCAACTCCTGGCCGCCTACTTGCCGTGATTCAAGAGAACAAGCTAGTGCTAAGCCAATGCGAGTCTTTAGTTCTTGATGAGGCAGACCGTTTACTCGACATGGGTTTTTGGCCGGATATTCAAACCATTATTTCTGCTCTTCCTAAAAAGCATCAAACACTGCTGTTTTCGGCTACGTTGCCAAAAGAGCTGGTTAGTCAGGCCGAGGCGCTTCTTACTAATCCAGTAAAGATCACGACGCATCAAGAGAACAGTGTCGTTTCGGCCATTGAAGAAACGCTCTACCTAGTGAATAAGGGAAGTAAACCTCAAGCGCTGATCGCATTACTGAACCAACATCAGTGGCCACAGGTACTGGTTTTCATCAGTGCCAAAGACAATGCTGACGCGCTCACCAAGCGACTGAATAAGGCGAAAATTAGCGTAAGTGCTTTACACGGCAACAAAAGCCAAGAAGAAAGAACGCAAGCATTAGAAAGTTTCAAAAATGGTGAAACACGAGTGTTAATCGCAACTGATGTGATGGCTAGAGGCATACATATAGACCAACTGCCTGTAGTAATTAACTTTGACTTGCCATCTCACTCTGCCACTTACGTACACCGTGTCGGACGCACAGCCAGAGCAGGAAGCACTGGATTCGCAATTTCCCTTGTGAGCCACGGTGAAACTGAGCATTTAGACGCCATTCGAACTCTCACCAACAAAGCACTTCCGTTGCAGTCATTAGAAGGGTTTCCAGTAACTGATAAACCCGCATCTGAAGCAACCGCAAGGAAACGTCCACCAAAGGACAAAATGGCCAATCGCAGAACGGCAAAAAAGAAGAGTGTTAAGCAATTTAAGAGCAAGCCAAATTCTTCGAGATAACTAGTTCTTCAAAATAACCATAGAAAATCGATTAGCCCAGTATTAACTGGGCTTTTTTATTCAAAGAAAAACTGCCAGCTAAACCTGAAAAAGACCGCTTAATCACACCAAATTAAATGACACTTTTATGAATTATGATGCCAACGTATTGATTCTTGGTTGCTCAAAAAAAATACTTTCTGATCACGTTGACGCCCCTATATCTGGCAACTAGATTTTTCTATTAGTGTCTAAAACAGGAGGTCATTGAAATGAAACGTGCTAGCTCTACATATCGATTGCAACTGATTAAGGAAGTGGCAACTCGCCGAGATCGTCAATGTTCCAATGACCCGATGGCAAGCTACATACAAACCCTAATAGATAACAAAGACGAGAGTGACTGTTCTGTTGAACGCAACCACAGATTCAGTGGCAGCCATTTCGATGAGCACATAGGCGGTTGGGTTAGCGACCACTGGGGTAGTAAGTAGGCTATAAGCTCATAAGCGAATAAGCCAGCAAAACCGCTATAGAATTTATCTCCGCATTAACCTATTATCTGCAACAATTTTCCTTCATTGAGTAAGCAGAAAGTGTCTGAGTTAAAAAGAGAAAAAGAAGTGATGGTTGCCTTCCAAGTGATCCCTCGCGTTAAAGAAGGCAACAATTTCGAAGTGGTTGATAAAGCGATTGAAGTAGTGAAAGCAGCTGATGTCCCTTTTCAAATTGGTGCGATGGAAACCACAATGAAAGGTGAGCTCAACCAATTACTCGAGATCGTTAAAAAGGCTGAGCAAGCTTGTTACGATGCAGGGGCTGTCGAAGTCATCACCAACATTAAGATTCATAGTAAAACCACCGAGGCCGATGATACATTTTGCACCTACCATCGTGGTGTAACGAAAGCGAATCACATGTTTGTTTAAGAAGACGTTCATTTAAGAACTTGTTGGCTTACGAAAATGTGACTAATGAGAAAGACTCTGATGAACCAGTGATGTTATTGAAAAGGCATGTCCGAAAGGTGAGAAAGGATTTCCATTCGCTCTTCTTCTGACATCGAATGCCAATCACGCGCACTCCCTTCAGGGTCATCTTTCGCCCCAATCGGTTTTCTATCCAGTGCTTTGACTGGTTTTTTTTTGATTTTCACGTCCTTTTTATTCATACCGACACCACTCCTTCTGGTACAAAGGTACCTACTTTAATATTACACCCCAACCATTATGTAAAGTAATAGTTACTTCGGAGTTAAATAAAAACTCAATAGTTATTGTTTAGCCGAAAAGATCTCTTTGGGGACTTGTGTTTCCCTCTTCTTCTTCAGGCTTACCAACCAAGTTGTTTTGCTTCATTATTTTTCTTCTATAGCGCTGACGGCATAATTTTATGACATGCAACTGCTCCGCAGATGTCATCGACATCCAATTAAAGCGCTCTTCTCTTTTGCGCATACAGCCATGGCAATAGCCTTTTTCATCGCTTGAGCAAACCCCAACACAAGGGCTTGGAACTTGGAAAAACTCTAACTGCTCCACCCTGTCTCCTTACACATCGAAATTAAGCTTACTAATTCAAAAATAAGCGATTAATTTGTCGCCAGACCGATTAAATCCATACTAAACTATGACCTTATACTGACACATATAGTGTTTTGTAAACTATACTTTGAACCCATCAAGTTACACATATTCAGTAACTTCGTTCTTTCCTTTGGAGCCTTATAATATGAAGTTTAGTTCAAAAAAATTACTAGCAGTAGCCGCTTTACCTATGATGTTAGCAGCATGCACAACAACAGGTGATAACGCGATGCAAGTAACGCCAACCGATCTACAGCACCATAATTGGGAACTTGCGCAAATTGATGGCAAGGACATTGAGAAAAGCGAACATCAAGCGACTCCTCGCCTAGAGATCGGCGAGAAGCTGACTGCAAACGGCATGGCTGGTTGTAACAACTTCTTTGGTCAGGGCGAATTGAAAGACGGTCAATTCCGTATCAAGCAAATGGGCATGACAATGAAAATGTGTCACGGCTCTGCGATGGAAATCGAACAATCGGTTTCAGCAACTCTAAGCGAGTGGAGCGACGTAACCCTAACAAACGATACGCTAGTACTTAAAAACGATGTACACACACTAACGTACACAATTCGTGACTGGGTAAACTAATCCGTCATTGAAAACAGATATCGATTCAAGGAGCCTTCATGGCTCCTTTTTTATTGCTTGCTCGACAGCCCAATGCATTCAAAACACCACTTATCGCCTGCTTTTCATACCAACCTCCAATAAATATCAAAAAAACCTCATTTAGGTGCAATTAATTCACCGCTTCAACGGTCTGTTGCTAGGATGGCAGAGGCTCCTAGTAATTGATTGAATTTACTATTGAATTAGAAATTATTTCAGAAACAGATAGAATAACTATTAGGGAGTTCGAAAATACAATGCTCTTGCCCGTTCACTACCAAATGGAAAAGTTTATGAACAAGATAGTAAGTACGTTAGGAATCATGGCAACCGTTGCATACAGCGCAACCATTTATGCTGATGAAGCAACATCAACCGATAGCTGGAACCAAATTGAACAGCAGGCAGAGGGAGAAACTGTCTACTTTCACGCTTGGGGCGGAAGCCAAGAGATCAATCGTTACCTACAATGGGCAGGCAAGAAGTTACAGAGTGACTACGGTGTTACCTTAAAGCATGTCAAAGTAACCGATATTGCAGAAACCACCACTCGCTTACTTGCAGAAAAAGCGGCAGGCAAGAACAGTGAAGGCAGTGTCGATATCGTTTGGATTAATGGTGAAAACTTCCGTTCGATGAAAGACAACGCGCTGTTGTTTGGACCATTCACGGAATCACTTCCAAACTGGCAGTACGTTGATAAGTCTTTACCGATTGATGTCGACTTCTCTGAACCGACAGAAGGCCTAGAAGCACCATGGGGCGTTGGGCAACTTGTGTTTATCCATGACCAAGAGACGCTGCACAATCCGCCACAATCTTTCTCAGAGATGTTGAGCTACGCTCAAGCTTTCCCTAACCGCTTAAGCTACCCTCGCCCACCTGAATTTCACGGCACCAGCTTCATCAAGTCTCTACTGATTGAGCTCACAGACAACAACCCTGCACTTGCTAAGCCGGTTTCAGAAGACAACTTCCAAGAAGTTACAGCACCACTGTGGGCTTACTTAGATAAATTCCATAAAGTGGCATGGCGTGGTGGCAAACAATTCCCAGCAGGCACATCTGAAAGTATCCAACTTCTGGATGATGGTCAGCTCGATTTAGCCATTACCTTTAATCCAAACTCTGTGTATTCAGCACAAGCGAGTGGCCGATTAGCGGAAACCACCAAGGCTTATGCATTAGAAAGCGGGGCTCTATCTAACATCCACTTCCTTGCGATTCCTTGGAATGCTAATGCAAGTGCTGGCGCTCAGGTAACCATCAACTTCTTGTTGAGCCCTGAAGCACAATCACGCAAAGGCGACCTTAATGTTTGGGGCGATCCTTCAGTGTTGAGCAGCAAGTACTTAACCGGTAGCGCTAAAAACACCCAACAATTTAAATCAATTGATGAACCGCACCCTAGCTGGCAAAACGCGCTCGAGAAAGAGTGGCTTAAGCGATACGGTAACTAAACTTCATGCTACGCGCTCTATATTTGGTTGTTATAGCTGTGTGCATTATCCCTACGATTCCTGGGGTAGCGGGAGTAGTGGCCTCGTCACTGAGTTTCATCCCGCCCCTAGGTTTAGAGGAGCCCTCACTCAACGGTTTTAACCAAGTCTTCCAATGGGTAGGGGCTTGGCACTCGATTGGCTTAAGCCTAGGTTCAGCGATCGCCAGCAGCTACATTGCCTGCTTCCTGACTTTTTGTATTCTTCAAGCATCTTGGGGAAACAAGTTTTGGAGAAAGATTGAGTTAACGCTATCGCCAATGCTTGCTATTCCGCATGTTGCTTTCGCCATTGGCTTTGCTTTTCTATTTAGCCCAACGGGGCTTAGCGCAAGAGCCGTGCACCACATACTCGGCGAATCGGCTACCAGTTCTGAATTAGCTTTGTTGGTCAAAGACCCTTACGCGTTCGGTCTCATCATCATGTTGGCGCTCAAAGAAGTCCCGTTCTTGTTGCTGATGAGCATATCGATACTTCAACAAATCGATGTCGAACGCATCACTAAGGTCAGTGCCTCTCTGGGTTATAGCCGTGCTCAGATCTGGTGGAAGTGTATTTTCCCACAATGGTTTACCAAGCTTCGCTTCCCTATGTTGGCCGTGCTTGCTTACAGCGTGTCGGTTGTCGATATTGCTTTGATCATTGGCCCAACTAACCCGCCGACCTTTGCCGTTTTGGTATGGCAATGGTTTAACGACCCAGACCTTAACTTATTGCCACGAGCAGCCGCTGGCGCCATCGTTTTATTTGGTTTGGCTTCGTTGATCATCGCCTTAGCGCGTTTAATCGAATGGGCAATTCTGAAGTACTTTAGAACTTGGCAATACTCAGGCAGAACAGGTACTAACCTTCCAGGAAAAACGATCTTCGCAGTGCTTGCTGCATTGTCACTGCTGATCATTCCACTAATGGGGACTTGGAGCGTCGCCCAACGTTGGCGTTTCCCTGATTTACTTCCAAGTCGCTACAGCATGCGTTTTTGGGAATTTGAGTGGGATGGCATCATGAGCACCGTCGGGCAAAGCTTATGGATTGGTCTGATTGCGGCTTCAGTCGCTTTGTTGCTTGCGCTGGTTGCTCACGAATACAGAATCAAATACAAGTGGCAAGTTCCGGGCTTCATTATCGCTATCCCAATGTTGATACCTCAACTCTCGGTGTTGTTCGGCATGCAAGTAACCACGCTTTATATCGGCAGCAGCGCCTATGAGTTCTGGGTAATTTGGGCACACGTATTCTTCGCCTTCCCATTTGTGTATTTATCTTTAGATGGCCCTTGGAAAAGCTTCAATGACGGCCTAATAAAAGCTTCACTCAGTTTAGGAAAGTCGCCATTTCAAAGTTGGTACTCCATTAAGCTGCCGATATTGCTGCCTGCTATCGCCTTCGCTTGGGCGGTCGGGATCAGTGTGAGTTTGGCTCAGTACTTGCCGACATTGATGCTCGGCGCAGGTCGCATTAGCACGATCACCACAGAAGCCGTTGCCCTAACCAGTGGTTTCGACCGCAGGGTAACCGCAATTTATGCTATCTGGCAGGCCCTATTGCCTCTGTTCTTTTTCTCTTTAGCGATATTAGTCAGCCGACTTCAACTCAGATATCGCCGTCTTACTTTTAAAGGTTTTCTAACGAATGAGTCTGCATCTCAACGACCTCGCCATCCGTAAAACCGATGGAGATTCGCTGTTCTCAGCGCTAAACGTAACATTAGAATCTGGCCAAATACTTGCTTTGATGGGGCCGAGTGGCTGCGGAAAGTCGACCTTACTGGATGCGATTGCTGGTCACTTAAGTGAAGAGTTTTCGTATTCTGGTACCGTTGTGTTGAACAATATTCAGCTGGATAACCTACCTTCACATCAGCGTGAAGTCGGTATTCTTTTTCAAGATGACTTGCTGTTTCCGCACCTCAAAGTATGGGAGAACTTGGCGTTCTCTCTGCCTAATTCAGTTAAGGGTTCCGCTCGCCAACAACAAGCGATGGCCGCATTAAAAGACATTGAGCTGACCCACTTGGCAGAGTCTTTCCCTGATCAGATATCCGGTGGCCAACGAGCAAGAATAAGCTTAACTCGTATGCTGTTAGCAAAGCCTAAACTCGCCCTGCTTGACGAACCGTTCAGTAAGTTAGACCAAGAGCTCAGAGCGCAATTTCGCGATTGGGTGTTTGAACAATTGACGAAAGCGAATATCCCTACGTTAATGGTGACGCACGACGAAGCTGATGTACCTCAAGGGGCGCAAGTGCTGTCTTGGCCATGGAGAAGTCATCATGCTGGATAAGTACTCCATCAAGGTCATTAAGTGGCCATTAAACCAATCAGCTAAGTTACTGAGTCAATTCGGTATCACAGCCAATCAGACCACCCTATTTGGATTTTTGGTCGGCTGTTTAGCGTTTCCTGCCTTAGCATTTCAACAATATGAGTGGGCGTTAGGCTTCATTGTATTCAACCGAGTGTGTGACGGGCTTGATGGCGCTTTGGCTCGAATCCAAGGCATAAGTGATGCGGGCGGCTTCCTCGATATCAGCCTAGATTTCCTTTTCTATTCGTTAATTCCTTTTGGCTTTGTGATTGCGAACCCAGAGCACAACGCCATTGCCGGTGCGTTTTTGATCTTCTCTTTTATCGGCACAGGCAGCAGCTTTTTAGCGTTTGCGGTGATGGCAGGCAAACGAGGCATTGAAAACCCAGTCTATAAACATAAGTCTCTTTATTACATGTCGGGATTAACCGAAGGTACAGAAACCATTGCTTGTTTCATTGCCTTTTGTATTTGGCCGCAACACTTTGCCGTTATCGCTTATACCTTTGGTGCAGCTTGCTGGCTGACTACGTTTATGCGTATTTATTTTGGGTTCCAGACCCTCAAGACTCAGCAAGAGAGTTAACAATCTAACGACAAAAACGAGATACAAAAACGCCGCTCAATATGAGCGGCGTTTTTTCTAACTGATGTTTAGAATCAATTAAGCGTCAGCAGCAGCGCTAATCTTAAACCTCAGTACCTTGAGACTCGAATCAAGATCGACATCAACAAACTCAGGCGGGTTGTCTAGGCGCTCAATAAACTCAACGCTAGGTGCTTCTTCTGCCATCGTCTCAATTAGGAAGTTTGGTGATACTGCTGGTGAGTTTACACACGCGATCACTTCACCA
The DNA here is from genome assembly GCF_030409755.1 of Vibrio lentus. Lineage (NCBI taxonomy): Bacteria > Pseudomonadati > Pseudomonadota > Gammaproteobacteria > Vibrionales > Vibrionaceae > Vibrio > Vibrio lentus. The sequence goes on along the minus strand of NZ_JAUFQE010000002.1, from coordinate 656,951 downwards.
CCTTCTGTTAGAAGCTCAGGCAAACGACGTAAGATCTTTTTGTAATCTTTAGTGAGTGCGAAGCTGCCTTTTTGGAATGACGGCGGATCGATGATCACTAGCTCGTATGGACCGCCTTTCTTGATTTTTCCCCACGACTTAAAAATATCGTAGCCAAGGAAGTTAACCGATCGCATGTCGTGCTCATTCAGACGGTGGTTATCACGACCTTTATTCAACGAACCGCGAGACATATCCACGTTCATGCATTGACGAGCGCCACCAGCAATAGCCGCGACAGAGAAACCACAAGTGTATGCGAACAGGTTAAGAACGTTCTTATCCTTAGCATTGTCTTGTACCCACTGACGACCATTACGCATATCTAGGAACAGACCAAAGTTCTGGTTGCGGCCAATGTCTAATTGGTACTTAAGACCGTGCTCAACCACAACCGGAGAGTCATTTAACTCACCCCATAGAACCTCTGAAGGCGCACCATCGGCATAACGGTGTTGCAGAACAATGCTGGTGCCCGGCTTTGATTGCCAGATGTCTTTATTGGTCAAGTCAACCAATCCAGCTTTAAGAGATGACAAGAACTCATCGTCTACTTCTTTAAACACGTTAACCAGTAGCTGTCCATCAACCCAATCACATGTCAGTTGCTCTAGACCAGGCCAAAACTTACCGCGACCGTGAAAGATACGACGCAGTTCATTCGGCACTTCATTAAGTTGCTGTTCAATATGACTAAAAAACAGAGGTAAAGCTGATGCTTCCATTATTTCACTCACTTAGTATTTAGCTTCGGCCAAGTTAATGACCAAGGTTCAAGCCAACTGTCTAAACCTGCAGACACGGTCTCTTGATGCCACTTCTCACCTAAGGAATCGAGGTTCCTTGGGTCGCAGACATATTCGTAGGCTTGTGATTGATAGGTAAATCGAATCGCGAAAGCATGCAGATATCCTCTGTCAGCCTCACTCGATGGATTATAAATAGGGTCACCAACAATGGCTGAACCGATCGACTTCATCGCAACACGAATCTGGTGTGTGCGCCCCGTATAGGGTTTGCATAACAGCAGACGCTCACCGGGTTCAGCGGTTGCAGATAAAAACTGGGTAATCGCTGGATTTTCTTTACTTGTCAGAAGCTTCCAACTTGAGCGTCGTGAACGCTCCATATCACCTGAGATCAACCCCTGCTTTTTCTTTGGCTTCTTCGAACCAATCGCAAGGTAGTACTTCTCTACTTCACGCTTTGCGAACAGCTGTGAAAGCTCACTCGCTGCCGAGGCATTCTTTGCTAACAGCAGAATACCTGAGGTCATTTTATCGAGGCGGTGAACGAGATATAACTTCGGCTCATTAAGCGCATTAGCGACTTCTTGCAGCAGCATGGTGTCACCATCGTCTTTGTGGACGCTGACTCCTGGGTGCTTATTAATGAGTAAAAAATCTGAATGGTTCAGAAGAATGTCGAACATGTAAAGGCTAGCTCCATTGTAGAGCGTGGAGTATACCGTGTCTGAACCCAGATTCCAGCTACGAAAAAGCCCAACTAACTCAATAAACATTGAATCATTGGGCTTCTTTTTAATTATTCGCTTTCGGTAATAGGCTTTTAGCCCCTATCGAATACGAACTAAGTACTAAGCAAGCTTGAACTTACCGACTAATGCTTCTAGTTCAGCAACCTTGGCGTTCAAGCCCAACGTATTTTCAGAACTGCGAGTCGCTAGTTGCAAGGATTGCTCTGAGATATCACTGATCGCGGTAATATCCGCAGCAATTTCTTTGGTCACAGCCGTCTGTTCTTCTGCCGCAGTCGCGATAGAGTTGACCATGCTTTGTACATTGCCAGCACCGCTAACAATTGCTTCTAGAGCCGATACTGCCCCTGTACTTTGCTCTACACCAATTTCAACTAAACGACAGTTGTCTTGAGTGTAAGTCACAGCTTCTTGAGTACCAGACTGAATCGATTGGATGATACCAGACACCTCTTGCGTTGCTTTGGTGGTTCTTTCAGCCAACGCTCTTACTTCGTCAGCTACCACGGCAAAACCACGTCCAAACTCACCAGCACGTGCCGCTTCAATCGCCGCATTCAAAGCCAACAGGTTGGTTTGCTCAGCAATGTCTTCGATCACTTTAATCACGCTACCAATTTGTTCACCATGCGAACCTAGCGTGTTCATCTGTACCGACATGTCACTCATTTGAGCAGAGACTTGTTGAATGCTTGCCACCATCTCTACAATCACATTACGGCCATCTTCTGCTGAAGACTCAGAACGTCGAGCTTCTTCATAAGTAGAGGTGCCCTGCTGAGCCACTTCAGAGATCGTCAAACTTAGCTCTTCCGCTGCTGTTGCAATCAGATTCGCTTTATCCGCTTGTGCCGACGCACCAGAAACGATGTCATGACTAATCGACGACAGTTCTCCGGTAACCGATTGAACTTGGTTGGTCACAGAAGAGATAGAACCCAATAGATCCACCAATGATTTCTGCATCTGGTTGATCGACTGAGCTAAATCAGCCAGTTCATCACCAGAATCATCAACGATATCACCTGCCGTTAAGTCACCATTTGCCACACGTCGCGCTACTTGTTCAACGCGAGTTAAACGGTTAGTGATAGAGCTAGACAATACATACGCAATCACACTACCAAATACAATCGCAATGCCAGACAACACCATAATGGTACGTTCAATCGTGGTAAACGACTCGGTTAATACAAGCAGTGATTGCTCTGTATCAGCACGCTCACTTGCTGATGCTTGATCCAGTAAGTTTTCAACTGGGATTAGGTTGCTCTCATACAAAGAACGAAGCTGCTGGATATTCGATAACAGCGCAGATTCATCGTTGATCTTAGGTACAAGCCTCGATTCAAACTCTTGAGTAAAGCGTCCCATTAGCTCTTCGATTCGCTGAACACGACGATGGTCTTCTGAGCCTCGACTCTCCAAACGTTTTGCTTCTGCGATGGCTTGAGCAAACTCGTTCTTATTCGAGCGGTAATCATTGAGTGCATTGTCGACCTGAATAATCGCACCTAATGCATCTCGGTAGACGTCTCCTGCTTCATCTATCAGAACAAGGTAAGTCACCGTACCCGGCACATCGTCCATTCTAATTTCATCAGCGCTCTTGTGAGCCCCAATCACTTCTATCCATACAATACTGACTAACGTGACAAGCACCGCCAATATAGAGCCAAAACCGGCATACAGTTTCTTTCTCACTGACAATTTCACACAACACCTACCTAAAAAATACAGGCTCAATTGGCCTAACCGATAAGTATATCGGCTATCACACGGATAACTTTAGTGAATGTAAGTGTTTTATTTTTCGATGATAATTAAGTTAATAACATAAAAAAAACGGGAGCCTATGGCTCCCGTTTCTTAACTTACTTTAACTCGCGATTGTAGCTTCTTAGAATTATGGTTTCTTAGAACTATAGCCTCTTAGAGATAATCGCAGAGCCAGCAATGATACCAATACCTAGTAGCATGATTGCACCTTTACCGCTGTCGAAGCCAGAAGAGATACCCATGAACGCTACGATAGCGATAGCTACTGGGATGATGTACTTAACTAGTGTGTACCATAGACCGAATAGTGGGAAAGATACTTCACCGTCGTTAGTGATTTCTTTCTCTAGGTCAGCACGGTTTAGTCTCCAACCAGCGAAGATACATACCAACATACCGCCAACTGCTAGGAAGATCTTATCTGTTAGTAGGTCGAAGATATCGAATGCGCCAGTACCAAACAATGTTGGACCGAATCCGCCAAGTGATAGAGAAGCGAAGATACATAGAATCGCCATTACGACACTCGCAGACAGTACAGCTGTTACACGCTTCATGCCTTTCTCATCGATTAGGTACGAAACCACAACTTCAAGTAAAGATACTGAAGAAGTTAGTGCCGCAACACTTAGACCAACGAAGAACATAAGAGCAAATAGAAGACCAACTACGCCGCCCATTTCAGCGAATAGCTGAGGAACAACAACGAATACTAGACCAGGACCAGCTGCTGGTTCCATACCGAATGCGAACATTGCAGGGAACATTGCAACACCAGCTAGGATAGCTACGCCTGTATCCATCGCAGTAACCATTGCAGTAGTTTGAACTAGGTTCTCTTTCTTCTTAAGGTAAGAACCGTATGTCAGCATACAACCCATACCAAGACTTAGTGAGAAGAATGCTTGACCTAGTGCAGCTAGGATTACACCGCTGTCTACTTTAGAGAAGTCAGGGCTGAATAAGAATTCAAGACCACCATCGCGCCCGGAAGCATGATGCCTTTGATTGATACCACGATAAGGATGATGAAAAGAAGTGGCATCAGAATCTTACCCGCTTTCTCAATACCGCCAGAAATACCCTTCATAACGATGACAACGTTAAGTAGTAGGTATAGGCCCATCCACATAAGTGGTTGAACTGGGTTTGAGATAAAGCCACCGAAGCTGTCGCCGATTGCTTCAGGTGCGTCCAGTAGACCACCAGCAATCTTACCGATGTATGCGATAGACCAGCCACCTACTACAGGGTAGAAACCCATGATAAGTAGACCACTGACTACGCCGATAACACCAGCGAACGTCCAACGACGGTCAGTCGATTTAAATGCACCTACTGCTGATTTTTGCGTATGACGGCCAATCGCAAATTCAGTCAGCATGACACTGAAACCAATGAAGATTACAAAAAACAGGTAAATTGCAACGAATGCACCGCCGCCACTTTCACCTGCTGTGTATGGGAATTTCCAGATGTTACCTAAACCAACAGCAGAACCTGCTGCAGCCATTACGAATCCTAATTTCGAACCCCAGGTATCGCGGGGTGTTGTGGTTGTATTACTAGTAGCCACGTGTACTCCAAACTTTTGTGTTATGTGATGTTGTGTTTTGCTTTGGGTGGCGTCTTTAAAAGATAAGGTGTATAAAAAAATTTACACACCTAAAAGATTTGATTGACGCTCGTTATATAGCAAGTAAACCAGTTTAAGAATAAAATTGGAAGCGCGAACCGTACATATTTCGTTACCAATGTAAATTTTTATGGTTAAATGCCGACTTTTCATACAAAACAATCGTTTTCGTCTTAAGTTAACCAAAACTTAACAACTATAACCTGTTTACAGCTTTAGCTCTAATTTGTAAATAGTTGATTCCTTAAATTCCCATATCCGCAAAATAGCATTACTATCTAAGTGTCTCTTTTTTCGAGTAATCAATGTGGAAAAGCTCTACCATTTTTTAACTTTGGCTTCTGTTGCTTTGTACTGGATCCTCGTAGCCGGTGTGACTTTCCGTGTCGTACTAAAACGACGCTCTGTGAGTGTTTCTCTCGCGTGGCTGATGGTTATCTACATTATCCCGATTGTCGGAGTGGCTTGTTACTTCCTTTTCGGTGAGCTAAACCTAGGAAAAAAAAGGGCTGAGCGCGCACATCGCATGTTTACTCCCTTTGGTGATTGGTTCCGACAATTAAATGATTGTCAGCTCCACCTTCCCGGTAAAGTTGGCTCCCCTATCCACAAGATCGATGAGCTTTGTAACAACCGGATGGGCATTCCTGCGCTCAGTGGAAACACACTTTCTCTGCAATCTTCACCCAATGAGATCCTACACGCAATTATCGAAGATATAGAAAATGCCCAAACCAGTATCAAAATGGTTTTCTATATTTGGCACCCTGGCGGTCTAACGGATTCAGTCGCATCGGCTTTAATACGAGCGGCGAAGCGCGGCGTTGATGTTAAAGTTTTGCTCGATTCTGCAGGTAGCCCTCGCTTCTTCAAAAGCCATTGGCATTCAATGATGAAAGACGCTGGCGTTCACGTTGTGCAAGCATTAGAAGTTAGCCCTTGGCGTATTTTTTTACGACGTCTCGATTTGAGGCAACACCGTAAAATCATTGTCATCGATGAGACCATTGCCTACACAGGCTCAATGAATATGGTTGACCCTGCCCATTTCAAACAGAGCTCAGGTGTTGGTCAATGGATCGACGTCATGGTGCGCGTGACTGGGCCAACAGTTAATGTTTTATCTGCGATTCATGGTTGGGATTGGGAAGTTGAAACGGGCGTACGCATTCTTCCAGATCTACCTGAGTGTGCTGTCGAAGAAATAAAGACTCATCACCCTGTACAAGTGGTTCCGTCTGGTCCGGGTATGCCGGAATATTTGATCTTGCAAGTGCTGACCATTGCGATTAATCAGGCTAATCACTCTGTTCGTATCACTACGCCCTACTTTGTACCCAGTGCCGACTTATTAGAGACACTAAAAATGACCGCGCAGCGTGGTGTGAACGTTGAACTGATCATTCCACACAACAATGACTCTTTGATGGTCAAATGGGCTTCTCGCGCGTTTTATACCGAACTGCTTGAAGCTGGCGTCAAGATCTATGAGTTTTACGGAGGCCTTCTTCATACCAAGTCAGTAGTCATCGATGAAGAGTTCTGCTTGATCGGAACGGTCAATATCGACATGCGCAGCTTGTGGCTGAACTTTGAAGTGACGCTTGCCGTTGATGATGTGCACTTCACTCAACAACTATCCGAATTACAGCAATCCTATATTGATTCTTCTCATCCCGTTGAATTGGAAGAATGGGAAAAAAGGAATCTGAGAAACCGTTTCTTTGAAAGGCTTTTCTACTTATTTAATCCGCTCCTCTGACGTAAACAAAGTCGCGAACACATCGAAACATCAAGATCTATCACGACTTTTATATCTTTCGCTTTTTAGCCTTTCATTGAAAAACTTACTGAAAAGTTAAAAAGCGAAAGAAAACCGTAAAAACTCCGCCTCTCCTCTTGCTTTGATGCCTCCTCGCGTGTTTTAAATAGGACATAACCGTTCGATAAGGAATTCACAGCATGTCCGAAAGCAAAACCACCAAACTCATCACTGCAGGCCGTGATAAGAAGTGGACCAATGGCGTCGTAAACCCACCCGTGCAACGCGCTTCAACTGTTGTTTTCAACACTGTAGAAGAGAAACGCAAAGCGACCGTTAATCGCGCTAACAAAACACTTTTCTACGGACGCCGTGGCACCACGACTCATTTCGCATTTCAAGATGCAATGGTTGAAGTTGAAGGCGGTGCAGGCTGTGCTCTTTACCCTTGTGGTACTGCAGCCATCTCAAACGCAATCTTATCGTTTGTTGAAACCGGCGATCACATCTTAATGGTCGATACCTGTTACGAGCCGACCCGTGATTTCTGTGACACCATCATGAAAAAGATGGGCGTAGAAACGACTTACTACGAGCCAACGATTGGCGAAGGCATCCAAGACCTTATCAAGCCAAATACCAAGGTACTGTTTACCGAGTCTCCGGGTTCAGTGACCATGGAAGTTCAAGATGTTCCAACCCTAGCTCGTATTGCTCACGAACATGACATCATCGTTATGCTTGATAATACTTGGGCGGCTGGTGTGAACTTCTCACCATTTGATTTCGGTGTTGATATCTCGATTCAAGCCGCGACTAAATACATCGTGGGTCACTCTGATGTAATGCTAGGCACAGCTGTTGCCAATGAGAAGTGCTGGGATCAGCTGCGAGAGCAGAGTTACTTGATGGGACAGTGCGTATCTCCAGATGACGCTTATCTTGGTCTTCGTGGTATTCGAACTCTGGATGTTCGACTTCGCCAACATGCTGAAAGCAGCTTAAAAGTCGCGAAGTGGTTAGAAACACGCCCTGAGGTTGACCATGTTCGTCACCCTGCCCTTGAGTCTTGCCCCGGTCATGAATTCTTCAAACGAGATTTCACTGGCGGTAATGGCCTGTTTTCATTCGTTCTGAAAAATTCAAACCCACAAGCGACGACAGCCCTACTTGATGGTATGACACACTTCAGCATGGGTTACTCATGGGGTGGATTTGAGAGTTTGATTCTTGCTAATGAACCAAGCAGCTTTAATAGCCTAAGAACCGTCGCGAATCCGAACTTCGAAGGTACTTTGATTCGTGTTCATATCGGCTTAGAAGATGTCGATGATTTGATTGCCGATCTCGAGGCTGGCTTAGAGCGTTACAACGCTTTGGTTTAAGTTAAATAATAAACAAGCTTCTACAAAAAAGGCAGGATTCATCCTGCCTTTTTTATTTCAGTAAATTCTTAGCGTAAACGTTATATAACTACTTCTGGACCTTGAAACATACCCAATTAAAAATTTCGAAGCGGTTTTTATTAAATAGATAAAGTGAGTCCTCGGTAACAATAGCAGAGTAGTCAACATTCAAACCCTCATACGAACTATACTCTTGATTAATAACAGGGTCATCAGTTTCAGTTGTTGGCGAATAATCAACAATAGAGATAGACAACTCTCCATCTTTTAACGAATAACGACCAGAGGAATGGTGCTCCAATTTACTTACTTGACCATCCTTCCCTTCAATCTTCACCGACTCGGTAATCATAAACGTATCATCGGATTGGAAAGTAAAAGTCATACGTTCATACAAGGATTGATAAGGTTGAAATGCCTGCGTCATAAATCCTGTTTTAATGGTTTTACAATGCCAACGAGTGCCCGCTAATTCGTTCCTATCAATCATGAAACTTGCCGCTGTCAGTACTAATATCACTAGTAAACCAATTATTCGCAAAAGTAACTCCTTTGAGCCATGTAGGTTACAAGTGAATCAAAAGCTGACTCAACTTCGAAAATTGATGAAATATAGTTAAAAGCTTCACCATTTTCCCTCTGAACTAACATATACATAGCATCATTTTCTGGTTGGCTAACCGACGGATAGATACGGACAAAGACATCGACATTACAATGACTAGGAATCACTTGTATCAGCTTCTCAGTGATGGCGGGCAACGAGTAGGCTTCATTGCGCACAATGTGGAAAAAGTAGTGATTGGTTTTGTGCACGAAGCTGTCGCGATAATCACTTTTATCAACAAAGTATGGGACTGGTTGATAATAAGCCTGAAGAACATTAAATAAACTAACTAACACACAGACAAAGGCTAAAAAGTAGCCCGCACTGACTAAATGGCGATGTACAAAAAGCTTCAAGATCGACGAAGTAGCCTTAGCTGAACCATTCGTACTATCTGTCGACAACGGAGTTTCCCTAACGTCTTCAACGTTTCGTATTACAGGTGTAGACATAACATGGTTTTGATCATCTAACGGCTTTTTATCCGGTGACTTGCTTGATGTTTGTATTTGATTTGTCACCGCTGACAGCGGCTTAAGCTCTGCTTGAGAGGATACTATCGGAGACGTTTCTGACAAGAAGTCCGCATCTGGGGTTAGCGCTTTGGGCTCTGCAATTATAGGTTTAAATGATCCCTCGATCTCCAGAGAATAACCCGTTTTACTGACGGTACGAATCGTCGCACAACCGCAGGTAACTCTGTTAAGTGTTTTTCTAAGCTTTGAGATCACGTTGGTCAACGCTTGCTCAGAGACAATAACATCACCCCAACACTTCTTGAATATCAGACCTCGTTCAATGCATTCGCCGACGTTTTCTAACAAGAACAGGAAAACCTTCCCTTCTAACGGCGCGATAGTTTCTACGCGGCCATCCTCACGCAAAAACTGCCTAAGTAAAGGATCATAGCTAGCATCACATATTTGGTAGTTTTGTTGATTCACTATCGTTGTCTACATTAGAATTCGGCCGCATATGATATTGAATAGTTTATAAATGGCCAGTGAAATTTCCAGTTTTCACTCAATTATTTCGCGACGATAAATAACAATTTTATTTATATGGGCAGTCAATCATATGATCGTTAACCATTCCTGTAGCCTGCATAAACGCATAACAGATTGTTTCCCCTACAAACTTGAAGCCTCTTTTTTTCAAAAACTTGCTCATCGCTTTTGATTGCTCGGTAGAAGCTGGAACTTGAGACATCTCTGTCCATTGATTATCAACCACCTTGTTATCAACAAACTGCCACAACGCATTAGACAGAGAACCGAACTCCTTTTGAAGCTCAAGTGTCGCTCGGGCATTATTATAGACGGAGGCGATCTTGCCCTTGTGCCTAACCACATCAAAGTTCTCAATAACGTTTGCAACATCATCTTCGTTCATCGACGAGAGTTTATTAAGATCATAATTATCGAAAGCTGCACGATATCCTTCTCGCTTCTTAAGTATCGTGATCCAGCTAAGGCCTGCTTGTGCCCCTTCTAAGGTAATGAACTCAAACAAAACTTGGTCATCATAAACCGGTACACCCCATTCCTTATCGTGATACTCCCTTTCAAGCTCGTGCTTAAGCGCCCATGCACATGTTCGATCCGATGCAGCTATTTCCATTTTAAGCCTCTCTATTTAGGGTCTGTTGGTCGTTAGCAATAGCCATTAGCCATTAACAAAAAATAATGCCCCATTAAGGGGCATTCATTCTTAGGGTAACTGATTTTACCTTACTTCAATTTTATGAAATAAACGGTAAAGCACAGGAACAACAATTAGTGTCAGTACTGTAGCAAAGCCCAAACCAAACATAATGGTTACCGCCATTGGTTTAAAGAAGATATCAGGCAGTAGTGGGATCATACCTAGAATGGTCGTGATCGCCGCCATACATACCGGACGTACACGACTCAATGCCGCATCCACAACCGCTACATACGGATCTTTACCTGACTTCATTTCAATCCCAATCTGATCGAGCAATACAATACCGTTCTTGAGTAGCATTCCCGATAGACTCAAGAAGCCTAATAGCGCCATGAAGCCAAAAGGCGTGTTCAAGGCCAGTAGGCCCGTCGTCACCCCTATCAAGGCAAGTGGTACGGTTAGCCAAACAATCAGCGGCTCTTTCACTGAGTTGAACAGGAACACAGTGATCAAGAACATGAACAAGTAACCCAAAGGCATCGTCGTAAACAATGATGCTTGCGCATCTGCCGACGATTCATATTCACCACCCCATTCAAGTGAATAACCCGGTGGCATCTCGATCGCTTCAATTTTTGGCTGCAAACGCTTTTGAAGCGTTGATGCTGTCTCTTCACCCAATAAGTCCGGGTCAGCCATAACCGTTAGCATACGCTTACGGTTCTTACGAATGATCAACGGGTCTTCCCACTCTAGTTCGTAACCTAACGTTACTTGCTGTAGCGGAATGTACTCACTTAATGCAGGGCTCCAAATTTTCATTCCTTCGATGTTACGAATATCAATACGCTCATCTTCCGGCAATCGTGCCACGATAGGCATCAGCGTCGTACCATCACGGTACACACCAATCGACTTACCTGAGAATGACATCGCTAGGAAATCATCAACGTCAGACTTCGTAATACCGTAACGACGCGCTTGGCTTTCATTGAACTGAGGCTCTAACACCTTAGTTCTTTCACGCCAGTCATGACGAACGTTATAAGCACCTGAATCCGCACGCATCACATCCATTACTTGAGAGGCAATAGAACGAAGAATCGTTGGATCGGAACCGACAATACGAGCTTCAATCTTCGCGCCGCCGCCTGGACCTAATTCAATCTGTTTAAGTTTGTAGTCAATCTCAGGGAATTGCGTATCAACATGTTCACGGAAACGAAGCATAAGCGCTTCAAGTACTTCATAGCTCTTTACACGAACCGTTATTTCGCCGTACGCGCTATAACTTTTCTCCGGTGAATAGGTCAACATAAAACGCTGTAAACCTTTACCCGCAGTGGTTGTGATGTGCTCGGATTCCTCTTGCTCCGATAACCAGTTTTCCAGCACTTTAAGTTTGGTGTTGGTCGCTCGGATATCCGTCCCTTCAGGCATCCATACATCGACTTGGAACATTGGTGTAGTAGAAGATGGGAAGAAAGCTTGTTTTACAAAACCAAAGCCGTAAACGCTCGCACCCAAGCCGATAACCAAAACAAACATGGTTAACCAAGCTCGTTTCATACAAAACTCTAGGAAGTTTTTGTAGATAACGAAAACCATCCCGTTGTATGGGTCTTTGCCTTCACTCTCAGGATCAATCTTCTGACCTTTGAAGAAAATATCTGCGAAAAATGGGGTAATCGAGATTGCAGTAAACCAACTCAACATTAATGAGATCAGCAGAACCGTAAACAAGGTGCCACAGTATTCGCCCGTCGAGTCTTCAGATAAACCGATTGGAGCAAAAGCCGTAACAGCAATAACAGTAGCACCGAGCAGTGGCCATTTTGTTTGAGTGACGATATCGGTGGCGGCCTGCATCCGGGATCGTCCCTTTTGCGTGCCGATCAATATCCCTTCCACCACCACAATGGCGTTGTCCACCAGCATCCCCAAGGCAATAACCAATGCGCCTAGTGAGATACGTTGAAGATCGATTTTGAAGTACTGCATGAAAATGAAGGTACCGAAAACGGTCAATAGCAGTATCAAACCAATCAACAAGCCGGAGCGAAGCCCCATAAAGAACAGTAGTACGATAATTACGATGGCAACCGCTTGTCCGAGGCTGACAACAAAACCACTAACCGATTTATCCACTTCTTTTGGTTGGTTATAAACCTCAGAAATGTCTATCCCAACGGGTTGTTGATATTTGAGCTCAGCCAAACGTCGGTCAAAGGCTTCACCTACCGCCACCACGTTCACACCTTGAGCAAAGGACACCCCGAGGTTGAGAGCCAGTTTTCCGTTGTAACCAATGATATTGGTGGGTACTTCAACATAACCGCGTGTCACGTCGGCAACATCTTTTAAGTAGATAAGCCCTTGCGCGCCACCTTCAGTTAGAATCAAATCGCCAAGTTGTTCAACGTTTTGAAATTCTCCCGTTGGGTGGATACGTATATACTCATCGCCTATCCGGACTGCGCCAGCACTGGATACAATATTTTGGGTCGATAGTAGATTGAAGACGGTACTTGGAGAGATCCCAAGTGAGCTTATCCGTTTCATCGATATCTCAATGAAAACTTGCTCTTGCTGTTGACCGGAAACAGAGACTTTACTGACCCCATCAACCAATTCCAACTCTCGCCTTAGGTAATCAATATAATCGAGAAGCTCTTTATAACTGTAACCATCCCCCGTCACGGCAAGCAAAATACCGTAAACGTCACCGAAGTCATCAATGACCTGAGGATCATTCACCCCGGGCGGTAATTCCACCTTGAGATCGTTCACCTTACGACGCAATTCATCCCAAATTTGCGGAAGATCGTCGGGGCCATAGTTGTTTTTCATGGTGACCGTAACCTGTGACAGGCCACGACTTGAAATAGAGTTAACTTCATCCACATAAGTCAGCTGTTGTATCGCCTTCTCTAGTGGGTAGGTCACTTCCTCTTCCACTTGTTGCGGAGTAGCACCAGGATACGAGGTAACAACCATTGCATCTTTAATAGTGAAGGCTGGATCTTCTAAACGACCCAAGCCAAAGAATGCAGAAACACCACCAATCAGAAAGATCAGCGATAGCATCCAGCTAATGACTTTATTACGTATAAAGTAAGACGCGACACCTGTGATCTGGTCATCACCTTGCGGAGCGTCATTTTGAGGCTTGTTATTCACTTCACTCATCGTTCGTCTCCTGAGGCAATACTTCCACTGTCATTCCATCACGCAATCGTGATACGCCCGCAACAACGACATGCTGCCCCATTTCTAATCCTTTAATAATTTGTAATGTAGTCTGGTTTGCTTTGCCTAACACGACTTGCTGCTTAGAGACAGTATCGTCATCGTTAAGAACCCATACATAAGAATTTGTACGAGAGAGGTCATCCCCATCGGCGTTGAACACCGCTTCAATTGGGATAAGCACGCCAGCCTTCAGCTCGAGACCGATATCTCTGCCGTGCGAAGTTACTTCAACCGCCATACCATCAAGAATCAAATCATCTTTAGGCATCGGTAATGCTAACGTTACGGTGAACGTCCCAGTGCTTGGATCGGGCTCAGTCGTAAACTCTTTTATTCCAGCCGGGTACTCATTGCCGCTTGGCACCCTCACTAAAGCTTCAACGTTTGACAAGATCGTCTCATTGGGTTGGTTTACGTAGATTTGATCCGGAAGTTGTATAATAACTTCCACATCTTCAACGCTGTGAATGTTCACGATCTGTTGGCCAACTTGAATATTTTCATATTGATCAACACTGACACGCGAAATAATCCCATCAACAGGGGCACGAAGTTTAGTAAACGACAAACGCAGTTTTGCCAATTCAAGTTCGGCGTAAGCAATTTGGCGTTGAGCTGCAATTTCATCAAACTGAGACTTAGCCAGTAAGCCTTTTTTAACCAAAGGGCTAGAACGTCTGTATTGGCTATCAATTACTGTGTATCTCGCTTGAGCGTTGTCCACATCTAATTGGTAATCAGTCGGATCAAGCTCAGCAAGAATGTCGCCCTCTTTTACGCGCTCGCCTTCTTTAACATCCAGCTTAAATATCTCACCTGCCACTCGAAAGCTAAGGTGGGCTTTTTCAGCTGCGTTTGCGACGGCAGGGAAATAGAGTTTGTCATTAAAGTCGAGAACCGAAATTTCGATTGCTTTGACGAGAGGAAGCTTGTCAGATTCAGTGCTAGCCTTGTCTTTACAAGCCGTCAGCAAAGCTAGACAGGATAGGCCGAGAGCCATTTGAATTGTCTTCATGCTACAACCCCCTTTCCTTGATCCACTCGCGAACCTTAACGCCAGATTCAAGTCCGTTAACACCAGAAGTCACCACGCGGTCACCATCATTTAAACCCGAAACAATATGACGTTTTTCATCGATCACAATCGCAACTTCTTCAACAATGCCGTCGTTATTCACGCGCCATACAGAGACATCGTTTCCGTCAGTCATCATCGCAGAGGTTGGAATCTTGGTTGCCGCTGCTTGTGCAGACACCAGTTTCACAGTCCCAGACATGCCCGGCAGTATGCCAATATCAGTAGGTCTCTCCATTATCATGGTGACTTTGTAAGAGCCTGTTTTTGGATCCGCTTCGGTATCGACCTCTTGAAAAGTCAGTTCGTAAAAATGTTCTGGAAAAGCATCGAATACCATGGTCGCGTCTGTTTCAAAACCTGAAGAAAAGCGAGTAATTAATTGGTCAGGTAATAGGAAGACGACTTTGAGGATTTGATTGGTTTGAATATTCATTACTCCTTGCTTCGCCGCAATATACTCGTGGTTTTCAGCAGGAATAATAGAAATGGTGCCCTCATAAGGCGCAATCAATGTGGTGTAGCGTAAGTTAGCTTTCGCTTGATTCAGTACAGCTCGAGCAGAATTGTGGTTGGCTTTCGCTTGATCAAAATCTTGCTCTGAGACCACTCTATCTTTACGCAGTTTAATCGCACGCTGATACTGCACATCGGCAAGTTTGAAGTTAGCTCTGGCTTGTTTCTCTAGTAGCTGATATTCATCAGGGTTGAGCATCGCCAGTTTTTCGCCTTTTGATACCTGTTGCCCAGCAGTAACATCGAGAGTTTGTAACAAACCTGGAACACGAAAGGCCAAGACAGCTTTATCGCCCGCTTCAGTGGTTGCGGGGAAATTTCGTTCAAAGGCATTATTACCAACGGAGACAGTGAAAAGTTTGGCGGGTCTTGATTCGGGCTCAGGAACAGGAGGCAGCTCCTTACCACACCCAGATAACCCGGACAGGGTTACCAACAGGACTAGGGAGGCTTTGTACATGGTGATCATCCATATCTATAAGTATCTTATTAACATAGATTAATCACATGTAAGTTACCAGTTATGACAATATTTATTTAGACAAAATTATTAAAAAAATAACGGCTTGGGATAAATTTTCCTAAACCGTTCTCTATTATTTTTAGGGTAACACACTACATGTTCTTAAATGCACGATCGACTTTGAATGTGTCGGAAGTAACATAAGCTTCCATGTTGCGTACACTGGTCTCTAACGTCTGGAAATCACCCTCTAAAGTGCCCAATAAAGACTCTGCAGTTTGCCCCTTTTCCCAAGGCTTTTGCTTCAGCGTGTGTTCTTGCTTAGCTTTCATTTGGTCGACATACTGAGGTGGTTGTTTTTCCAGCATAAATGTTAAAGCTAAATACGCTAACAATACCAGAAAGCTACCACCAAGCAGTGCAGCAGAGATAACCAAGATACGAACCAACCAAACTTCAAGGCCAAAGTAGTTCGCTAACCCTGCACACACGCCCGATAATTTGCCGTTAATGGGATCGCGATACAATTCTCTACTCATAGTTTCGTCTCCAGTTTGGCGACTCCGCATCCAGTATTTTTTCCAGGGTTTTTACACGATCTTGCATGGATTCTGCTTGCTCTGAAAGCTTGTGCAAGCGCTGAAGATCGGTTTCTGAAAGACCATTACTGGATTTCTTCTTGCTGCGGTAATGTAAGAATAACCATAGCGGTGCCACGAAGATCAAAAAGACAATCAGTGGACCTGCAATTAGAAATGTTGACATAGACAACTCCTAAAATTATTTATCGCGGTTTTCAACTTGTTGCTTCAGTTTCGCCAGCTCTTTTTCGATTTCATCTTGAGCTTGTAGATCTGCAAACTCTTGGTCTAACGATTTTGCGTTACCCGTTTTGGCGTAAACGTCCGCTTCAGCTTCTAATTCGTCCACTTTACGCGAGAATTGCTCAAACTTCGCCATTGCTTCGTGGGTTTTGCTTGAATGCAGATGCTTTTGAACATCACGACGATTGCTTGCTGCATTATTACGAATCATTAGTGCTTGCTGCTTTGCACGTGTTTCTGCGATTTTGGTTTCAAGCTTGCCAATCTCACTTGTCAGCTTTTCGATGGTTTCATGAACCAAAGTTTGCTCGGTATGAAGGCTTTTGATGATGTCTTCTAGCTTTTGCTTTTCGATTAAAGCAGCTCTTGCCAGATCTTCACGTTGCTTAGTTAGCGCGAGCGTCGCTTTATTTTGCCAATCTAGAATCTGAGTTTCGATAGCTTCAACTTTACGCGCTAGCTCTTTCTTATCTGCGATTGCTTTTGCTGAGTTCGTGCGAACCTCAACCAGCGTGTCTTCCATTTCTTGGATAATCAGGCGAATCATCTTTTCAGGATCTTCAGCCTTATCCAATAATGCACTGATGTTTGAATTTACAATGTCTGCAAAGCGAGAAAAAATACCCATGAGGAACTCCTTAATTACAATGATGGCAAATGTGCTTTAAATCGATGTTCGATTTCTCAATCCACTTGCTCACAAATTTACGTTTGTTGTTAAACCTACCATAAGTAATCCAAGTAGCGTGCCAACTTTTAAGCTATTTATTTTCAATCACTTACAATAAAATGGTGATTAACGCGAACCATGCTATGATGAATTTAACCAAGTATTGGTATTTTTCACCACTACTCTCTTACTTAAGCGATTTAAATAAAGCTCTCTGACTCACATCAACCAGTGTTCAAACCTGACAAGGACCCGCTATGCAGCAGAATCTTATTGGTGAATCCCCAAGCTTTCTCTCTGTTTTAGATAAAGTTTCTCAATTAGCACCAATCGAAAGACCGATTCTGATCATCGGGGAGCGTGGTACAGGTAAAGAGCTGATCGCGCAAAGGTTGCATTACCTTTCAAGACGCTGGGATCAACCTTTGATCTCGCTGAACTGCTCAACACTCAGTGAGGGTTTGATTGACTCGGAGTTGTTTGGTCATGAATCGGGCTCTTTTACCGGTTCAAAAGGCCGTCATCAGGGGCGCTTTGAAAGAGCAGAAAGTGGGACGCTGTTCTTAGATGAGTTGGCAACAACCCCTCTTTCGGTTCAAGAAAAACTGTTGCGTGTTATCGAATACGGCCAGTACGAACGTGTAGGTGGGCAAAAGGCATTAAGTGCCAATGTCAGGCTAGTCTGCGCAACCAATGCCGACTTGCCCGCAATGGCACTCAAAGGTGAATTCAGACCTGATCTTTTAGACAGACTCGCCTTTGATGTCATTACCATTCCTCCTCTTCGCGAAAGAAAAGAGGACATCACGTTGCTCGCCGAATATTACGCCATCAAGATGTGTCGAGAGCTCGAATTGGAGCTTTTTGTCGGCTTTGCGCCATCGGCTGTTGAGGCGTTATTGGATTATTCTTGGCCTGGGAATGTGAGAGAACTCAAAAACGTCGTTGAACGTGCTATCTACCAGCACGGTAGAAATCCATATCCTATTGAATCTTTGGTGTTTAATCCGTTTCAACCAGCATGGAAAACTGAGCAAAATTCTGCTGAAGAAACTGGCAATGAGCCAACCAACAGCCATACTTCATCTGAAGGCGCTTTTTCTTTGCCTCTCGATTACAAAGCATGGCAAGAACAACAAGATATCAAACTACTCAATCAAGCCTTAAAGCAAAGTAAATACAACCAGAAACAAGCCGCCGAATTACTTGGGTTAACCTACAACCAATTACGTGGAATGGTGAGGAAGTACGCGATTGTCGGACAAGCGAACGATAAATAGCTGTCCACGCTTGATTATTATTTGGAGCCGAATAAATAAAATGTTAAATTGTCCGGATCTTGAGGCTCCTCTAACGCCTCGTTTCGAAAAGTATTTCTTTTTATGAAAGCACTAATAAGACTATCACTTAGCATCTGCACGCTTGGCTTTTTAGCTGGATGTGGTGAAAGTGTCGATCACGCGCAAATCCGTGAAAAAGGCTTCACTTATTGTGGCCAAGGTAACCCTAGTACGTTCAATCCGCAGCTGGTTGATAGTGGCATTACCTCTGAATCGTTGAGTCCTCAAATCTTCGATACGCTGCTCACTCTTGATCCCATGACATATCGACCAAAACAGAACCTAGCAACCAGCTGGTCTGTCGACAAATCAGGTACAGAGTACACCTTCACATTACGACCAAACGTTTCGTTCCAAACCACCGATTGGTTTACACCGACTCGTAGCCTAAACGCACAAGATGTGGTCTTTAGTTTCGAACGTATTGTTGATAGCTCCAACCCATTCCATTATGTGGGTGGCGGTTTATATCCATGGTTCGCTGGCATCGATTTTCAAAACCTGATTGTTGATATTACGGCGGTCGATGACCTAACCGTAAAATTCCAATTAAGTCGCCCAGACAATTCATTTCTCAACAATATCGCCACCAGCTACGCCGTCATTCACTCCAAAGAATACGCCAACAAGCTTGTCGCCTCGGACGAGAAAAACGAACTCGACTCGAAGCCTGTTGGTACGGGGCCCTTTTACCTAGACGAATACCAAATCAATGACCTAGTGCGCTTGAAAAAGAACAAGCACTACTGGAAGGGTGAGGTACACATGGACCAAGTTGTGTTCGACACTTCCCAACGTGGTACCGGAACACTGGCCAAACTGCTTCGCAGTGAATGTGACGTGTTGAATTCACCGATCTCTAGCCAAATCCCAATTATTCAAGCTCATGAAGAGTTAAAGATTTCCGCCACGCCTGCGGTGAATGTCTCTTTCATCGCGCTCAACACTGAGCACCCTGCACTGCGTGACTCTCGTGTAAGAAAGGCGTTGAATTTGGCCATCAACCGCCAAAACATTCTCGACTCGGTTTATTACGGTACGGGCACGAAAGCTTACACGCTGTTGCCTCCAACTTCTTGGGCTTACCAAAAAGACAGTGTTCAAGTTCGCTATGACCGCAATTATGCCGTTGCGCTTCTTAAAGAAGCCGGCGTAGAACCTGGGCTAGAGCTGTCAATGTGGGTGCCTCTAGAGCCAAGAGCTTACAATCCGAGCCCAAGAAAAACCGCAGAATTAATCCAAGCTAACTTGGCCGATATAGGCATCGAACTGAAGCTCTATACCGATGACCGGTTCGACCGCACACAGCTGTCTTCTATCGCCTCTACCGATCTGCTTCTGACTGGCTGGATTGGTAATACGGGTGACCCAGATAACTTCTTACGTCCCCTGCTTTCTTGCAGCTCTGAACGTGCCGGATTAAACGTTTCTATGTGGTGTAACTCAGACTTTGATTTCCTTCTGGATCTCGCTTTGGAAATCAATCAACAAAGGCACCGTGTGAACTTGTATCGACAAGCCCAAAACATTCTCAATGAAGAAGTTCCTGTGATCCCTCTGGCTCACGGCGTGCAATTTCGCGTGCACGACCGTTCACTGACCGGCTTTAAACAAAGTCCGTTCAATGCCCAACCTTTTGATCAAGTCAGAAGAGAGGTGCGCTGATGTTTTGGTACACACTGAGACGCGTTAACTTATTCGTTATTACCCTCGCTATTCTTACGTTAGTGGGCTTTTCCCTGCTTCGACTAGACCAAACTTCACCTTGGGCGATTCAAGATTTTTGGCCCGGTTGGATTAGCTATATCACCGAGTTATCAACACTTAACTTTGGTTTGAGCAAGCATGGTGTGCCGATCATTGATGAGCTGGTTGTGGTATTCCCTGCCACTCTAGAGCTGTGTTTCTTCGCCTTTATTCTCGCGCTATTCATCGGTATTCCTTTTGGTACGATTGCGGGTATGAGACAAGGCAAGTTTGTCGATACCACCATATCGTTTACCTCGATGGCAGGTTATTCGGCCCCTATCTTTTGGGTCGCGTTGCTGATGATCATGGTGTTCTCTTTGCATTTCGAGATGTTCCCAGTTGGCGGTCGTTACGATCTTCTTTATGAAATTGAACATGTGACTGGATTTGCGATGATCGATGCGTTCTTCGCCGAAGGTAAATATCGCGCGCACGCTCTACAAAGTGTAATAGAGCATATGGCATTGCCTTGTCTGGTTTTGGCATTAGCGCCAACCACTCAGGTTATTCGACTGATGCGTGCATCCGTGGCGGAGGTAATGACACAAAACTACATCCGTGCAGCACGAATTAAAGGTCTTTCAACGCGAGAGATCGTCACTCAGCACGTACTAAGAAATGCGATTCCACCGATCATTCCAAAAGTCGGTGTTCAATTATCGAGTATGTTAACGCTGGCTATTATCACCGAGTCTATCTTCAACTGGCCGGGCATTGGCCGCTGGCTACTCGATGCTCTGTCTAATCAAGATTACGTTTCAATTCAAGCAGGCGTGATTGTGGTCGCGACGCTGGTTCTGACTGCGAATATTTTGTCAGATCTGTTGGGTGCAATGGTCAATCCACTGGTAAGGAAGGAATGGTATGCTAACAAATAACGTCTACCAGGAAGAACAAATTCCAACCCAGTTTGAACGTTTCTGGCGAAGCTTTCGTGCCAACAATCTAGCGATGTTTGGGTTATGGTGTTTGGGGCTGATCATTTTAGTGACGATAACTTCACCTTGGTTGGCACCACATGATTCTCAAGAACAAACGGGACATTTGTTAACACCGCCCTCTTGGGATCCAGCTGGCACTGTAGAGTATTTCCTTGGCACCGATGACTTGGGTCGAGACATTCTTTCTCGTCTGATTATTGGTTCACAGCTAACCTTTGGCGCAGCAGTTATCATTACCTTCATTGCAGCGGTTATCGGATGCCTGATTGGCGTTCTCGCAGGCATGACTCGTGGGTTGCTATCAAGCACGCTAAACCACTTGCTTGATACCGTTATGTCGATTCCTTCCTTACTGCTCGCGATCATCTTTGTGGCTTTTCTCGGCTTTGGTGAGTTTAATATCTTACTGGCGCTGTGTTTGGCTCTAATACCACGCTTTATCCGGTCGGTGTACATTGCCGTGCATGCCGAGGTAGAGAAAGACTATATTCTGGCTTCGCGTCTTGATGGTGCGAACGACTTCTATTTGTTATGGAACTCAATTGTTCCTAATATTCTGACCGTTGTTGCGCTTGAGATTACACTGGCGCTGTCTGTCGCTATTCTCGACATCACCGCTTTGGGCTTCTTAGGCTTAGGCGCGCAAGCACCGAGCACTGAGTGGGGCTCTATCTTGGGTGACTCAGTTGAACTAATTTACCTAGCACCATGGACAGTAACCCTACCCGGCTTAGCTATTATGTTTACCGTTATCGTTGTTAACCTCGTGGGTGAAGGTGTTCGCCAAGCGCTAAATGCAGGAATCGAATAATGCCGTTACTTGATATTCGACACCTAACCATCGAAATTGAAACCCCACAAGGGATGGTTAAAGCCGTTGACCGAATGAGTCTGACCCTGAATGAAGGGGAAATCCGTGGTCTGGTGGGAGAATCAGGCTCGGGTAAAAGCTTGGTTGCGAAAGCGATCGTCGGAGTTTGTAAAGAAAACTGGAAAGTGTCTGCTGACCGAATGCGCCTTGGCAATATCGATTTGCTTCAGTTGACACCCAAAGAACGACGTCGTGTGATTGCTCGCGATATCGCGATGATCTTCCAAGAACCATCCTCCTGTCTTGATCCCTCTGAAAAAGTGGGTCATCAACTTATTGAATCGATTCCTTCATATTCCTTCGAAGGTCGATGGTGGCAACGATTCAAATGGCGTAAGAAGCAGGCCGTTGCTCTACTCCATAAAGTCGGCATTAAAGATCACTCTCGCCTGATGGACAGCTATTCGTATGAGTTGACTGACGGTGAATGTCAAAAAGTCATGATTGCGATGGCGATTGCAGCCAAGCCAAAGATCTTGATTGCCGATGAGCCGACAAACGATCTCGATCCAATTACACAATCACAGATTTTGCGCCTGCTGAGTCGGATGAATCAACTTCACAACACGACGATTCTCCTCATTGGTCACGATTTAACGACCATTACTCAATGGGCAACACGAATCACCGTGATGTATTGTGGCCAGTCAGTAGAATCAGCGGATACAGCCAAACTGTTGGATGTGCCAAAGCACCCCTATACCGTCGCGCTGCTCAAAGCGATGCCCGACTTCAACGATTGGATTCCACACAAAGAAAAATTGCAGTCGCTACCAGGGTCAATCCCTCCATTGCAGCATCTACCGATTGGTTGCCGATTAGGGCCACGCTGTCCTTACGCACAAAGACAGTGTGTCGAGATCCCTCATACCAAACGTATTAAAAGCCACAAATTTAATTGTCACTTCCCTCTCAATATGGAGAAGAAAAAGAAATCATGAGTGCATTATTAGAAGTCAGCGAGTTATCAAAAGACTTTACGACACGCTCTGGTCTTTTCCGTAAGAAGATCCATCAGGCAGTGAAACCTGTGAGCTTTAGTCTGGAGGCCGGTCAAACTATTGGTTTTATTGGTCAAAATGGCTCTGGAAAATCGACATTGGCTCGAATGCTTGCAGGTATGGTTGAACCAACATCAGGCGAGATTCGTGTTAACGGTGAAAGGCTAGAGCACAAAGACTATTCAACGCGCTGTAAGCTGATTCGTATGATCTTCCAAGATCCCAACACATCGCTGAATCCGCGCATACAGATCGGTCGAATCCTCGAAGGCCCTTTAAAGCGAAACACGGGCATGCCTCCAGAAGCCCGTATGAAGCGTGTGAAGGAAACTTTGTTGCGTGTTGGACTCTTACCAGAGCACGCTTACTTTTACCCGCAAATGCTGGCTGCAGGTCAAAAACAAAGAGTATGTTTGGCGCGCGCTTTAATCCTTCAACCATCGATCATTGTTGCGGACGAAGCGTTGAACGGTTTAGACATGGCGATGCGTTCTCAGATCATCAACCTGTTCTTAGAACTGCAAGAAGAGATGGGCGTATCATTTGTTTATGTGTCTCAGCATATCGGTATCGTTAAACACATCACAGATAAGATCATTGTCATGCACGAAGGAAACGTCGTTGAGTCTGGGGAAACACATGAAGTGCTCACCAACCCAACCCACCAGATCACTCAAAGACTGGTAGAAAGCCATTTCTTCAAAGCACCGAACCACTAGCTCACAAATTCGCTCCCATCGCTAATAAGAACGTAGAGATGGGAGGTTTCGATGTGGTTCTCAAGGAGGAGAAACACTTGTTGATACGAATTCCAAACCTCACACAAGCTCTCTTACTTGCATTCCCTATATTAACATTTCCGTTATTAGCACTACTTTCTTTCAACGCTGCCAGCACTCCACTCACTTGGCTTGATAAAACGTTTGTCGAAAACGCATTTTATGATGTCGCGTTACGCCATGAATACGCTCAAGGCAACAAACCGCTCGCCAAATGGAAACGTCCAATCAAAATATGGATCGACCACCGAGTTGGCGACGAAGAGCTTCATCAAGAACTCACCGAATTGCACATCCAGCACCTAGCGAAAGTCACGCAACATCCGATTAAAATCGTCACTAGAGAATCGGATGCAAACGTTAAATGGATATACACAAGGCAGAGTCAGTGGATAGCTGAAGCCAAAACTGTACTCAAACTGAAATCGACACAGCATCTAAACAGCGCCATCTGTACTGCAGGCTATCGAACTAATTCCAAAGGGGAGATTGTATATGCAGGGATTGTGATCCCAGTGGATCAAGCGAGAGCAAGAGGAAAGCTGGTCGCCTGTATTGTTGAAGAGATCACACAGGTGCTTGGGTTACCCAATGACTCAGACAAAGCCTACCCTTCTATATTCAATGACTACACGCCTGAAGACTTATTATCGCCACTAGATGTGGTACTACTAAAGCTGTTGTATGAACCAGAATTGAAGGTTGGAATGACCGAAACAAAAGCAAAGCCCATTGTCCGAAAAATACTGAAGAGATACAGCGAAACAGGCATTCTTCAACAAGCTTCTAAAGCAGCACAGCAGGCGCCTTTGTATCTACTGATTGGATACTAATAAAACTATCAAAATAAACGGTGAAATCAGAATTTCTTTCCTACAATAATCTAAATGGATTAAAAGGAAAGGAGACCGCTTGGAAGACCAAATCAAACAGCCTTTTAAGTGGCGAGATTATAATTTAGGTTTATGCCTGATTTTTCTATTCTCCGTTCAGGCTTTTTACATACAGTCATCCATGATTCTAAATGCGGATGTCTCCTTCTTATCTCAAATGGCTATTTACTCAGAAGGTAGTGATTTTTATCTTCAATTCTACGAAGTTAATCCCCCTCTCATTGTTTATATTTATAAACTATTCATTTCAATTGGTTCTTTTTTAAATATCAATGACATATCAGCCTTAAGAGGGGGGATGTTAATCTACATATTTTTATGCTCTAGTATAATACTATACAATTTTATTAAAATAAAAAATGGATTATTGCTCGCCTTAACTCTATCCTTCTGTCTTTTCTTTACGTTCCCTAATGATTTTCTTCAACGAGAACATATCATCACCAGTTCGTTCCTTTCATATTGCAGCATGATATCAATAAGGCTACTAGGAATAACTCCAAGTAAGAAAGTTATAATTGCTAACATTCTAATTATAGCTTTAGCCATTTCATTAAAACCACAATATGCAATGGTTTTTTTAGTATCCGAGTTCTATCTTTCCTATCATTTAAAGTCCATTAAAACAATATTTAGGAAAGAAAACATCTTTATATTATCAATTGGGTTAGTATATGTTTCGTTTGTTTACTTAAATCATAACACGTATTTTTCAACAGTAGTTCCATTAGCATCTATATCCTACTCTTCTTATTTTATATCAATAGAAGATCTCTTTTTATTACCAGTTATTTTGCTGCTAGTGTCTTTTCTTCCATTAAGATATGTCTATACACACAGCCGCAACTCACCTCTATTAACTACAGTAAATTATTTAATATTTATATATCTATCTTCTATTGCGACTTTTTTAGTAGGCAGAACCGGATTCAGTTATCACTTACTCCTGAGCGCTAATTTAACCTTATTTTTTATTTTTTTGTTTATGTATTCATCAATAGTCAGTTTACGTACCAAGCGAAGATTCAAAGATATAATACCACTATCTTTAGCCATTTGTTCCCTTGCTTATTTACACAGCATGAGTTACTACAATGTCTTGCCAAACAGCAATTTATCTGTCAATCACAACAATATAGACAGCTTAGTTAGTATCGTTTTGGATAACGAGGAAAACCGTCATTTATCACCTTTATTTAATTCAATAGCATTGTCTTCAACCCCTCAAGACAAGGTCTTCGCAATAACGACCACACTTTACCCTATAAATTCGATAGCTAGGCATAGCCAGTTACAATGGGTTAACAAGTTTCCGGCGATGTGGTCATTACCTAATCACGTGAATAGTGATAATGAGGAAAGCCGGGATGTTTTAAAACTAGTTATAGAATCTATAAAAAATGACATTGTATCTAATTCCCCTGAAATAATAATTATAGAAACCAGTAAAGAACTTAAAAGACTTCCTCCAGAGTTTTCATTTATAGACTTCATTAAAGCAAACTCTGTCATATCTGAAGAATTAAATAAATATGCAATATTTGATACTATAATTATTAGAAAATACAGAGACATGGAGTTTACAATCTATAAAAGGATTTCAGATGAGTAAACTTATAAGTATAATATGCCCCGTATTTAACGAGGAAAATAGCCTAATTCCTTTTACATCAGAAATATCAAAAATTTTTGAAAACTTGGATTATGACTTCGAGATAATATTCATCGATGATGGGTCTATTGATTCGACTTTAATGAAAGTAAAACTGATTAAGGAAGAACATAATAATATTTATTTTATATCCTTCACTAGAAATTTTGGTAAAGACGCAGCACTGACAGCAGGGCTCAATTACGCTAAGGGGGACGCTGTAATACCAATGGATGTTGACCTACAAGATCCCCCTAATCTAATTCCAAAAATGATCGAACTATGGAAATCAGGGAAAGACATAGTACTTGCTAAGCGAGGCAGTCGCTCAAAAGACTCTTGGCTTAAAAGAAACTCAGCAACCTTCTATTATTACCTAATGGACAAGATGGGAGACCAGCATCTTCATTCAAATGTTGGAGATTTCCGATTAATGAGTCAACGTGTTGTCGCCGCTATCAACACCTTAGAAGAACGCTCCAGATATATGCAAGGGTTATTATCATGGGTAGGTTACGATGTCGCTATTATTGAATTTGACAGAGTAGAGCGCCATTCTGGAAATACAAAATTCAATTATACAAAACTGATCTGTCATGCTTTAGATGGCCTAACAAGCTTCAGTATAGTTCCACTGCGATTTTGGGGATTTCTTGGTTTTATTTTCTCCAGTATTGCTTTTATATATGGAGGGTATATTACACTGTATACCCTCATCACCGGTGGTGATACAGATGGTTTTGCTTCCATATTTGTTGCGATTGTATTTTTTGGTGGAGTTCAGTTGATCAGTATCGGTGTTCTAGGGGAATACATAGGTAGAATCTATATGGAGGCCAAATCTAGACCGATATACCTAATAAAAGAGAAGGCGATTAAGAAGAAATAAGGGTGGTTCTAATTTATTCGTCGAACTGAAGCAATAGAACATGGCTAAAGCGCTGTCTAACAAAAGACAACGCTGGCTTACAATTTGACGAGAGAATTAGCGCTTAGCAGCTTGCTTCTTCAGTTCAAAATCGAATTCGTCAGGGAACAAGATAACCCCTTCTTCTTGCTCGTTCGGGAATACCACAACGGCAAGTTCATCGTCTTCTAGACCGTTAGTCCAACGACTGTGCCACTTGTTCAAAGAGATAGACTCAGCTTTACACTCAGACCAATCACCCGTTGCCCACGATTCTGCGAACTCTTGGTTTGGCCATACTGGAACACAATCTTCGTCTTCGGTGTTCAACATCACACAACCGTGCTCATCGGTTAAGATCCATACTTCACGGTTTGCTACGATTTCTTTCACACAGTATTTCAGGCGTTGCTCACCCGTATACTTATTAATTTCAGCGATTTTTTTATCGTCTAGCTGTGTAGTCATCTTAATTTCCTACGTTAGTCAGTAACTTTGTTCATTTTATGCTGAGTAGCATTAACTTCAAATATTTCTATTGAGAAGAAAGTCTACTTCAAAGAAAAACGCCTGCTAAATTAGCAGGCGTTTATAATTAAGCGACTTGGTTAAACAAGCTCGCCTTGAAGCCAAGGCCAACCTTGCTTCTTACGGCTCAGTGTATTTTCCATCATCAATACACCGTCTTTCTCGAATTTAACCAACTTATCAGCCCACTCACCTTTGTATAGAAGACGAGTTTGAGCTGTAGTGATATCTGTCAGCATTACTGCAGCAAACGCTAGACCATCTTTCTCACAACGCGCTTCAAGATCAGCTTCTAGCGCTTCGATCATGCCGTCTACTTGCTCAAGAGTAGCAAGCTCAACTTGACCAACAACAACATCGCGACCGTTGAATGGGTAGCCTTTAAGGTCTTTTTCTACTAGCTGTGCAGCAGATAAGCCTTCGATGTTTGTTTTAGCAATTAGAAGTGCTTTGATGAAAGCATCAACGTCTGTTACGCCAGCGATTTCAGCAAGCTCAGCAACAGCGTCTTTGTCTTTTTGAGTACATGTTGGAGAAGCAAAACCAACCGTGTCTGAAAGAATTGCAGACATCATCAGTTTAGCGATCTGTTGAGAGATAGCGTGACCTTCAATCTTGAACATGTTGAAAAGTACAGTGTTTGTACAACCAACAGGCCAGATCCAAGCTTCCATAGGGTTAACTGTCATCACGTCACCTAGACGGTGGTGATCGACAATGCCTACGATCTCTGCTTCAGCAACATCGTCTGGTGCTTGTGCTAGATCTGAGTAGTCTACTAGCCAGATTTTCTCACCAGCAACAGAAGTACGAAGCTCTGGCTTTTCAGCACCAGCGACTTCTAGAATGTGTTGAGTTTCGCGGTTGATCTCGCCTTGGCGAATTGGTGTCGCTTCCTCGCCACGAGCTTTAAGAAGCTCCGTTGCAACTAACGCACTACAAATACTGTCACTATCAGGGTTTTTGTGACCAACAACTAAAATCATGTTTCTTCCTATTACACTAACAATTATGACTCTACCTTTAGAGCCTCTCTTTATTAGCCATACTTTACCTCATTTTTTTAGATTGGTCATGTTTCCTAGGTTTAGCCAATGGTAACAATAGATAAAAAAACAACAAATGCAATTGATAATTATTATCATTCGTATATATTTATCTCAAGCCACTAATTTTGAGTAACACCTATGGATCGACTAATCTCTTTTTT
Source organism: Vibrio lentus (assembly GCF_030409755.1). Lineage (NCBI taxonomy): Bacteria > Pseudomonadati > Pseudomonadota > Gammaproteobacteria > Vibrionales > Vibrionaceae > Vibrio > Vibrio lentus. The sequence continues at coordinate 627,907 of NZ_JAUFQE010000002.1, read as the reverse complement.
GCCAAGCAGTAGCGCTGCGAAAACAACTCAGTTTTCACTGTCTTTTAAGCGCCTGCTATTGCCGATTTCACTTGCAGCATTGGTTGCGGCCCCAGCTACACGAGAGCTGACGGTAACGACCTTGTCAGACGCATTCTGGGCGGTATCTTGTTATGTCGCTTTAACGTTAGCCATTTACCACTGGTTAAGCTTGTACATCAATAAAGACAACGTCTTCAACAAGCTCGTACATCAGTCTCGGTCTAACCAAGTGGTGTTTGCTGCGCTAATGGGGGCATTGCCTGGTTGTGGTGGTGCGATAGTCGTTACCACGCAATTTATTTCCGGGAAGTTGGGATTTGGAGCCGTCGTTGCTGTACTGGTTTCCACCATGGGTGACGCTGCCTTCTTGTTGATTGCGAGCGAACCTAAAACAGGCTTAGCCATGATGGCAATGGGCGTCATTGTCGGTACAGCGTCAGGTCGCATCATCAACCTATTTCACGCTGATGACTTCTTACGTCCGAAACAGTCAGAAAAAAATGAAGCAGCGCGTAGCTGTTCATCACAATCTCAAGAGGAAGACAAAGAAGCCGTTTCTAAAAAGGCGATTAACCTACAGGGCTACTTATGGTCTGTACTTATTATTCCCGGTGCTGCGGTAGCCCTACTTGGCTCTTTTCAAGTCGACGTAAACGAGTTGCTTGCGTTACCTGAAATGTCGATGGAATGGACAGGCACTATCTTGCTGATTAGCTCGATGTTTCTATGGGGTCTGACTCGTGAAATTGAAGATTATAAATCGGCCGTCAGTGAAGATGAGAAGTGTGTTGGCTCACACCCGCTACAAAAAACCGCTCAAGATACTAACTTCGTGACAGCTTGGGTTGTAGTAGCCTTTCTTTTCTTTGAATTTGGCTCTGTGATAGCAAATGTGGATTTTGCGACGCTATTCTCAAGTTGGGGCATCATGCTCCCCCTGGCTGGCGTGTTGATGGGGCTATTACCTGGCTGTGGTCCTCAGCTACTGGTGACGAGTCTTTATCTTTCAGGTGCCCTGCCACTCTCGGCTCAAGTCGGTAACGCTATTTCGAATGATGGTGATGCGCTATTCCCAGCGATTGCAATGGCACCGAAAGCGGCGCTTGTCGCGACCTTGTATTCCAGTGTGCCCGCTTTGATTTGTGCATACGGTTATTGGTTTATGTTCGAACTGTAGCTTGACGCTCAAGGCTTAGGTTTATAATCGAAGATTAAGTTTCTATCCAAGTCTCCGGTTGATATCTAGAGTTCAAGCTTAACTCCATAGGTTTCTATTAGGTCGGTACTTTGTATCGGCCTTTTTGTTTCCGTCTGCCTAAGCCCTTAAAACAGATTCTTTGTACATTCCCTTCCTGCTTCATGCTCATGCTCATGCTTCTACAGCCTACCTCAAACAGCACGTTATAGCCTGTCTCAAAAACGCCCCTCTTGACGCTATTACAATGCTTAAATAGAAATCCCAACTCCGTACACTAGAAAAAAAAAGCCCCTGTAAGAGTACTTACAGGGGCTTTAATTCAAGCTTTAGTCTTGGTTCTTAAGTACAAGACTTAAGAAACTTCGATTGGACCACCGAATGAAGTTACTGGAGGCAGTTTGCCTTGGAACTTCTCGAAATCAACCAAACATGTGTTTGCTGACGTTGCTTGAGCAAGTTCAGACGTACCGATGTCTTGAGTTAGTGTGTTTGGATCGCCGTATGTATCTAGCGCGCCCACTTTCTCGTTGATAGGGCCGTACCAAGCACCTTCTTCGATACGAACAACACCAGGAGCATAGCTATCCATTAGAACAGCACCTGCTAGTAGTTGACCACGGTCGTTGAATACACGTACTACATCGCCGTCTTTGATGCCTTTCTTCTTAGCATCCGTTGGGTTGATGTAGATTGGCTCACGGCCTTGTACCGCGTAAGTCGCACGCCACTCTTCAGATTCACACATCTGAGAGTGAAGACGCTTGTCTGGGTGACAAGATTGTAGCCAGTACGGGTGTTTGTCAGAGCCTGGACCACCGTGTGAACGTTCAGATTTCTCGAACCACATTGGGTGTTCTTGGCAGTGCTCGTAACCCATATTGCCAACAGTACGGCTTGTGATTTCGATGAAACCAGAAGGCGTGCCTAGTGCGTTGATCTCTGGGTCTTCACGGAATGAAGCGTGACGAGTCCATGGCTTACCTTTACCGAAGTCTAGGAAACCTTTCTCCCAGAACTCAGCAAACTCAGGCATTTCAATCGTGCCTTCATTCGAAGCGCGGCAATCGTCGTATAGAGATTTAACCCACTGCATTTCGTCCATACCACGCGTGTAATCGTCGTAGCGACCCCAACGCTTAGTCAGGCTAGACATGATCTCGAAGTCAGTCTTAGACTGGAACAAAGGATCCACTAGCTTGTGCATTGCGATCAAACCACGACCAGAGTACGCACCGTAACCATCGATATCGTTACGTTCCCACTGAGTACAAGCTGGAAGAACAATATCAGAATGACGACAAGTTGCAGTCCACGCGAAGTCAACAGCCACTACAGTTTGTAGGCTCTTGAATGCTTTACGCATCTTGTTGCGATCTTGGTGGTGATGCCACGGGTTGTTACCACTGAAGACCATCATCTTGATATCTGGCAGCGTCACAGTAGAACCGTTCGCTTTGATCTTCTTACCAGGTTCAAGCAGGCTATCTACCCAACGAGCAACTGGAATTACACGGCTGTAACCGTTGTAATCTGTATTGGTGTACTTAGGTGATTGACCTTGGTCGATGTTCAGCGGGAAAGAACCCGGAGCAGCGAAACCAGTCGAAGATACACCGATACCTGAGTAGTGGTGACCGTAAGAGATACCGCCGCCAGGTAGACCAATTTGACCAACCATTGCTGCGATAACTGCACACATCCAGTAAGGCTGCTCACCGTGTTGTTGACGTTGAATACTCCAACCAACAAGAATTTGTGTACGGCCGTTAACCAACATCTTAGCGAAATCACGGATAGATTCCGCACTTGCGCCACAGATAGCTGAAGCCCATTCTGGCGTCTTCTCAACTTTGTCTTTCGTTTCACCTTGAACGTACTTGATGAAATCTTCAAAACCTAGACAGTAAGTTTCGATGAACTTCTTGTCGTATAGGCCTTCGTTGTAAAGAACGTGAGCAACACCCAGCATGAACGCCACATCAGTTTGTGGGTTGATGTACATCTGCTCGTTTTCTAAGTAACGACCTGTTTTGTTCTTCACAGGGTCAACAGAAACAACGTTGATCTCTTTCTTAGCAACTTTTTCTTTCAGCTGTTCTAGGTATGCGAACGACTCGTGAGTCTCACACGTCCAACCTACTTGCAGGTTCTTAACTGGATCGTTACCCCAAAGAACAATGTTGTCACTGTTTTCTAGGATAAGTTCCCAAGATGTACCTTGAGCATATACTTCAGTAGAACCTAGCACGTAAGGCATGATCGTTTGACCAGCACCTGTCGAGTAGTCACCGATTTTCTTCACAGAGTAACCGTGAAGTGCCATTGCACGTTGCATGTGGTTAGTACAGCTGTGGAACTGACCTGTTTGTCTCCAACCTGTTTGACCAGTGTGAAGCGCCCATGGACCGTAATCTTTCTGTACACGTTCTAGTTCGCGGTAAACAAGGTCTAATGCCTCATCCCAAGTAACACGAACAAAACGGTTGTTACCACGCGTGTCTGCGCTGTATTTGTGCTTCTTCAACCAATCTAGGCGAACCATAGGGTAACGCACACGTGATGGGCTGTAGATAATCCCCTTGATACCTTTCAACATCTCAGTTGGATGCTGATCGATTTCTAGAGGCTTAATTTCTTGTACTTTACCCGCATAAACGCGAGCTCGGAATGCACCCCAGTGAGAACCAGAGACTTTCCACGTACCATCAGTTTCTGCAGCTGAAGCCGATGCCGACGCCAATAAGCTAGGACCGATAACCGATGCCGCACTTGTTGTAGCGACACCTTTCAGAAAACTTCTTCTTGTAATTGCCATTGTGTTACTCCAATTGACGTCTTATTAGTGGCCTTCAGAAAAATCTGATGAGTGCTTCTGTAGATACTTAAGAACAAGTGCTTCTGTATCTGTATCGAAGTTCACGAATGCGATCATACCATCTAGCATGCCTACCCAACCGTTAGCGCTGAAGTGGCCTTCATCTGGTTGTGAGTGACAAGTAGAACAGTTTGACTGGTAAGCCTGACCTGCTGCGTTCCAAATTGGATCGAAGTTATCAACCATAGACTCTTTCTTCATCCAAAGTGCTAGGTCAACTTTTTCCCATGGAAGGCCCGTTAGCTCATCTTCTTTCTTCTCGCCAACAGTGATCACGTCACTTTGAGAAACTTCTTTCGTCAAGATTGCAGTCGAGATGTTCATACCGAAGTCTTCTTGGATTACACGTCCGAAGCCTTTCGCTTTACGCCAACCGTCGATTTGAATCTTGATCATGTCGCCTTTTTCGTCGATAACCGCAACTTTACTTGCAGGGCTTAATAGACCCGCTTCAACTGTTGCTGTCTCATCCGTGTACATTGGAAGATGACGAATAGAGATCACGTCAGAACCATTTGCGTAAGATGTGCTGCTTGCTACATTTTCTAGCTCGCCAACAATACCGCTCGCTGATGCCATATCTAATGGAAGGTTGTGAGCAATACCTTTGTGACAGTCAACACAGCTTTGATCACGCTCTGCCGCGTTCTTCATCTGGATACGCGCTGTTGGGCGCATGTTTTCGAAATCCATTGAATCGTAGTTGTGGCAGTTCTTACACTCTAGAGATTTGTTCGAAGAGAAACGATCCCATTCGTGTTTAGCCAGTTCGATACGACGAGCTTCAAATTTCTCAGGTGTGTCTAGGTCACCAAATACTTGAGCGAAGACTTCTTTAGATGCTTGCATCTTACGAGCAATTTTTGCTGTCCATTCATGTGGAACGTGACAGTCAGGACAAGTTGCGCGTACACCAGATGTATTTTTCCAGTGAACCGTTTCTTGTAGTTCTACGTAAACATTGTCACGCATGGTGTGACAGCTTACACAGAACTCTTCTGTATTCGTGTGTTCTAACGCAGTGTTAAAGCCACCCCAGAAAATAACACCGGCGATAAAGCCACCCATGGTTAGTACACCAAGACTGATGTGTACTGCTGGGCGAGTCATTGTGCGCCATAATTTAACTAAAAATGATTTCATGTTTAGCTCTCTTAAAAATTAGTTCTAATAAAAATGTGATAGCAAGAGGGCATTACATGCCGCCGTGTGCACCTGGAGGACCTAATACAAACACTTGCAGTGCCCAAACTAGAAAGCCGTAGCCTCCTACAAAAGCCACACTTAATATTGGAAAGAGAACCACCGCAATGAAGAGGAATGACTTCCACTCCAACGAGCGTTTTTCGCCAGTTTCAATTTTCTTAACATCACTCATACATTTTGCCTATTTTGTATTTAGTAATTTCGAGTAACCCATTCTAAGGGGCTAAAGTTCTTGAGTATCTAACGATGAATTTTAGACCATACACAAAGTAGGGTTCAATCAAATCTCCCGTTATAACCCTTGCTAATCAATACTTTTTTGAGCTCATCCAAAGTTGTTTTTAGTTAAACAAAGTTATTAAAAAGTATTAACAAATGTGAAGAATTAAGTATATTTCACAAATGTTAAAAGCCAACATTTGCGCAACCACATTGTAACTAATTTTAACGTTTTACCTACTAAGTAGTAGCCAAAAAACCCTCAAATAACCATTATTTTGTACTTTGAATGTTAAATAATTGAGCCTTTTTTGAGATCGACAAGTGTGACGCTGAAATGCATCATTTGGCACTTTCAGATATGATGGAGACCTACTTAAAAGGAAGCATTATGCAAGACGTTATTGATATCTCTTGGTGGCAATTGCTGTTATTCAGCTCACTTCTCATACTGCCCATCGCCATTAACTACAAACTGAAACTCGGCCTAGGTAAAGAGGCCTCTATTAGTATTTCTCGTATGGTGGTACAGCTATTCTTGGTCGGTCTTTATCTCGAATACCTTTTTACTTTGAATAGCTTATGGATCAATTTATTGTGGTTATTCGCTATGATTGTAGTGGGTGCAAGTTCGATTGTTGAAAAATCAAAGCTCCCGAAACAACTACTATTAGCACCTGTAGCGTTCAGCCTTGCGGTTACCTGTGTACCCATCGTCTTATTTATTTGTTTCTTTATTATCAAGCCGACCCCACTCTTCAACGCACAGTACTTAATTCCTATTGCGGGGATGCTGCTGGGTAATAGCTTGAGCAGCAATATAGTGGCTCTACAGAACTTGTTCGGTGCTTTTGAAACCCAGAAGTCAGAGTACGAAGCGGCTATCGCTTTAGGCGCTTCTCCAACCTACGCAGCTGCACCTTTTGTACGTAATGCGATACAGAAGGCGATGTCTCCTATTATGGCTTCTATGGCGACCACCGGCTTAGTCACACTTCCGGGAATGATGACAGGTCAAATTCTAGGGGGAGCTTCACCAATGATTGCGATTAAGTATCAACTGATGATCATGTTGGCTATTTTCGTGATGATGAGTAGTTCATTGGCGCTCGCACTTCACCTTTCTTTAAAGACATCTCTGACGAAAGAAGGTCGAGTCCTCGCCCGAATTAAGCCCACAGACTGACCTCTTTCTTCCTTTGCGATCTGGTTACACACTGACTTTGAGACAGGTTATCCACAGAAACTGTGGATAACCAAAACAGTATTGATCCTTTTTTAGTCACTTTGACTCGACTAAGGATCATTTACATTGATCCTTACTTAATTTCAAAGGCCTATGTTGCCCTACTCGATCCTGCTATTGAGTGTTTTAATGATTATTAAAAAGAGAAACTAAAAGGTTTTCCACAATAAAAAACGGCCTGCAATGCAGACCGTCTTTTAATCGTAATCATTCAAATCGATACGATGACCGAATCATGGTTAATCTCGTAGATAAATCAACCAATACCACATGCCGACAAAGATACCGCCGCCAATGATGTTGCCTAAAGTCACAGGCAATAGGTTGTTCGTTAAGAAATCCATCATGTTTAGGTCAATATAGTCGGCAGGGTTAGCACCTGTCATTGTCCAAAACTCAGCAGGAGCAAATGTTTTAATGCCGATAGCGAGTGGTACTTGGAACATGTTCGCAATACAGTGCTCAAAACCCGACGATACAAACATCGCTACAGGTAAAATCATAACCGTAATTTTATCCGTTAAGGTACGCCCACTGAATGTCATCCACACCGCAATACACACCAACACGTTACACATGATGCCAAGCGCAATCGCTTGAATAAAATCATGATGCATTTTGTGCTGAGAGATAGCCATAGCGTTGAGCCCGACTTGGCCATTGTCAAACATGTATTGTTTAGTCGCGAGCATGCATGCCACTAGCAATAAAGCGCCAATAAGGTTGCCCACATAAACCGTCGCCCAGTTTTTAAACAAGGTTACCCAAGTGATCTTACCGCTCGCTCTCGCCACTAACGTTAAAACAGAGCTAGTAAACAACTCGCCGCCAGTAACCACCACAAGGATCAAGCCTAAGCTAAATGCCAAACCACCGAGTACGCGAGTAATGCCCCACGGTAAATCACCAGCACCTGTCGTCACGATGGTGTAAAACACGAACGCAATGCCGATATGTATGCCCGCTGAAATAGCGAGAAGAAAGGATTTGATTGGATCTTTTGTTGCTTTACCTACGCCAATATCTGCAGCGCGCTCAGCCATTTGTGGCGGTAATAATGAGTCAAATTGGTTTAGATTCATGTGATTTACATTTTGAAACATGTCGTTGGGGAGCGCGATAATCCTCTCTTTCATTTCTTAATTCAAGAGCTATTTTACGCTCAAATAACCTTCAACAATCGAGAAAACACCAAACCTGCAATGATATTGAAAATTCATACGACTTTAGTAGTAAAAACAAAACTCTGATGAATGAAAACTTATCAACAATAAAAACAACACATCTATAAATATCAACAAGTTACGTTAAAGCAAAAAGAATAGCGTACACTATCCAGATCCTTTCATCTCTAGATTTTGATATAGATCAACAGAACGTAAAAAAGCGCCCTGAGGCGCTTTTAAGTCAATCACAAATAAAGAAATTAGTTATGCTAAACCGAAGGTTCAATCACTTGTTCTGATGATTGCTCTAAAGCGGCATCTTCAAGGTTGGACTCAACGTTAGTCGGTGTCACGTCGGAGTGACTTTCGGTGGCAACTTTACCGCCTAAGCTTTTCAAACTGTCCACCAGCTCTTCCAAGCTTTTTATGTGTGCATCACTCTTAGTAACCTGCTCATCCAAAAACTCGTTATGCTTGTTTGTCTCAGCAAGCTGTTGGGCTTGTTTCTGATTTTCGAGTTCCAAATCGGCAAGTTGTTCTGAAAGTGCTTCAACCTCAGACTTCAGTTGCGTAGTCATATCAGAGCTTTTAAGCGCTTTAATACTCTCTACGATTTTCTGAGCTTGAAGGCGCAACACCACATCACGGTAGTCTTGATCATTCAGGATCTGAGAAATACTCAAAAACTGGTTCTCGGCATTCAATACCGATTGCTCAAATCGATCACCCTTCACGTTAGCAAGCAACTTAACTTCATGCGCAACACTTCTCACGTGATTCAATTCGAATTCAGCGGCTTTAACGGCGTCTTCGATAATTGATTTTTCACGAGGACTCGCCTTAACTTGATTTTCCGCCAATGCAATTTGAGAACTTGCTTTAGCAAAGGTAAGCGGCACTACATCATCAAAGTCTTCATCTTCTAAGAACTCTAATTCATTCTTTAACGGTTCAATGTATTTCTTATGGGCGACTTTGACTTCTAATGAGCGAGCGTGGTTAAGAAACTCAACCTGTGCTTCCTGAGCATCTTCAAGCTCATCGACCAATACGTATTCAAATAACTCACTGTATTCAGCGTAAAGCCTCTTATAGTTCGACGCGAACATCGTATCGGCACCCAAGTATTTCAGATAATCCATCTGAACAATCGAATCCGCTAGTACTCTGTCGGCCTTTTTCTTTAACACTAGAATCGAATCATAGTTTGATTTAACCAAAGCGATTTTTTCATCAAAAGCTTCAGCGTACGTTAGGCTCGAAAAAATTGAATAGCTTTTCGTTAGACGAGTTTCGTCTTTCAGTAAATCGGCATAAATGCTTTCAGCATCATCCCAAGCATCTAGTAGTTCATTGTAATTTTCTGGCGCATAAAGAGACAATTGAACATGGCTTTCAAGCTTACTTTCCCATTCGAGATGAACACTTTGCACAGAATCAAACGTGCGGGCATTTGATGAAGACTCACTGCCATTCGTGCTTTGGTTCGCTTCTGTCTGTTCAGAGGGAGTGCTCTGACACCCTGCAATTGCAAATAGCATACTGATCATTAATGCTACTTTGTTGGCTCTCACTGATGCATTTCCTTTTTTAAACAATATTTGCTCGATGCATTATATTTCTAGTCTCACAATATATTACAACCACTTAGCAATAAACATCATTCATTCATTAAGCGTGTGAAATTCGCCCAATTAAACAAAAAACAACCGCTCATGCGCTGATTAATCATTCAATTTGGTATCACTTATCAATTCTCTTTATTTGCTATTGCCTGAGTTGTGAATGCGCACTAAGGTGAAGGTAGAGAACGTTATGAATATATAGGTTAATTATGAAGTACAACGCTGAAAACATTGCTGATTTAAACCTCCTTCTTCAATTTGATGTAAGTAGCGCAGCTACTGGAATTAAAGTTCATCAAGAGGCAGCTCAAGAAACTCAAGACGCTGTTAAGCGCCTATTCGAAAAGAACCTTTGTACTCAGCCAGACGGCGGTTACCTAACAGATGAAGGTATACAGATGGCAGAGCGCGCAGACAAACTACTTCGCGTACTAAACTAAAGCTCCATTGTTCTAGTAAAAACTCCACTCGCCTCGGCTGTGGAGTTTTTTCATTTTTGGGCAAAGGTTTGTTAGGCTTATTGTAAATTCGTCATTTGCAGTTGTGAGGAACACATGGCTTCTATATTTATTGTTGGTGCAGGCTGGGTTGGAGCGCCCTTATCGGAACATCTCGTCAAACATGATAACCAAGTCGTCGTGACGAAGACCACCCAAGAAGGCGCTGACGCTATTGGCAACGAACGCATTCCTTGTGAAGTATTCAGTTTTGATGCAATACAACCTGAACGCTCTATTGGCCAACTCTACTCACTCCTATTGGAAAACAATACTGAGATAGTGATTGGTAGCTTTCCTCCCGGCTTTAGAAAAGGCGCTGGTGTCGAGTACGCCGACTATTGGCAACAACTGACCAGTGCTTGCCAGAAGGCTAACGTGAAAAAGCTCATTATGGTCAGTTCGACGACGGTATACCCAACCAAGCCCGGAGTTCTGTACGAGCGAGACGCCTCACTCACTCTTTCTACCTCAGAAGACGAGCAAGCATCCGCATTTTCGGACAATGCACGCGTGATGCTGAAAGCTGAACAGCTGGTGATGGATTCCGGCATCGATTACACCATTCTTCGTTTCAGTGGGTTAATCGGCCCTAGCCGTCACCCATCTCGATTCGCAACCAAGCTAAAGCAGGTCAGCTCTCAAGCACCAGCCAACATGCTTCACCTTGATGATGCGATTGGTGCGGTCGATTTCGCCATCAATCAACTGCACAATGAAATCGTAAATGTCACCACACCAAATACAGTGAGCAAGGCAGAGTTCTACGCAGCAGCATTAAAAAGTGCCAATAGCAGCGAGCCACTCCCTCCTATTGTCGACACCCCAGACAAGCTGATCTCTTCTAAAAAGATCCTCGGTTTAGGTTACTCGTTTAAATTCGATTCCACATTGGACGCTCTTTATGACTAAGCAATCCATAGTTAACCAATCCATAGCTAAGCAACCTGTAACAAAGAACTCAAAGAGTAAGCTATATCACTCGATCGACACCCTTTGGAACTTCATGTCGATGGGTCATGACATCACGCCTTCAGATTGTATATTTGTGTTGTGCAGTAACGATACTCGCGTCGCTGAATACGCTGCTGAGCTCTATCACCAAGGTGTGGCGCCTTATATCGTATTTTCTGGCGGTGTGGGACGCTTTACTGAAGGCAGTTTTGAACGCTCAGAGGCTGAAACATTCGCGGCTATCGCACGAGACGCTGGCGTACCTGACTCTGACATTATCATTGAGAAGCACGCAACTAATACTGGGGAGAACGTACGATTCACCCACAAATTGCTGACTGAGCGTGGGCTATCGCCGAAACGCCTGACCTTAGTACAGAAACCCTTTATGGAGAAACGTACTTACGCCACGTTTGCAAAGCAGTGGCCTGACGAAGTGACCGAGATTCAAGTCACTTCACAATGGCAAGACTGGGTAGATTACTTTAATGAAGAGTTACCACTAGACATGGTGTTGGGTGCTCTCATTGCTGATTTCGAACGAATCAAGTCTTATCCAGCGCAAGGATTTCAGATTGAGATGTCGATTCCTGATGAGGTTGATCATGCCTACCAAGCATTGAAGAAGCTGGATTTCGAATAAAACTTTAAGTCACGCAATACACTTTTTCAGAAAACAAAAACGGTGGCACTTGGCCACCGTTTCTTATTCTTAGCTATTACTTGAGCTTGTTGCTTTCAGCTTTATTCACTTATGAAGAATCAACCAAAGAGCCGCTTATTTACCTAACGCTTCTTTGTAGTGCAAACGGCAAGCTGAAACATATTGGTCATTACCACCGATAGCCACTTGGTCACCTTCAGCAATCGCGACACCGTGCTCATCAGTACGAATCACCATATTCGCTTTACGACCACAGTGACAAATCGTTTTTAGCTCAACCAGTTTGTCAGCCCAAGATAATAAGTAACGGCTACCTTCAAACAGTTCACCCAAGAAGTCAGTACGCAAACCGTAACAAAGTACAGGGATGTGCAGCTTATCAACCACTTCTGTTAGTTGGTAAACCTGCTCTTTCGATAAGAACTGACACTCATCGATCAAAACACAATGACGCTTTTCTTCTTCATTGAGTTTTTGTATCGCGTCAAACATATTGGTGTCGTTTTTAAACAGTTGAGCTTCAGATTGAAGACCAATTCGCGAGCTAACTTTACCGATACCATAGCGATCATCTAGCGCTGCAGTAAAGATCACTGGCGTCATGCCACGCTCTTGGTAGTTAAATGAAGATTGAAGAAGCGTTGTCGATTTACCCGCATTCATTGCCGAGTAATAAAAATACATCTGAGCCACAGAAATATTCCTGTTAATTAAAAGTTGAAGATAAAAGCAAAGGTGAAATTAAAGAATTTTTGCTAGAAAAAAGGGCTGAAAATCAGCCCTTTTTATAAGATTTACTTACGACGCCAAGTCGTGCCTTCTGGGCCATCTTCCAAAACAATGCCCAACTCGTTTAGCTTATCACGTGCAAGGTCGGCGTTAGCCCAATCCTTCGAAGCGCGAGAATCATTACGTAGCTTAATTAGGCCTTCGATTTCTGCTACTTCGTCATCATTACCCGCAGCATCACCTTTAAGGAAAGCTTCTGGATCTTGATGAAGAATACCGATGATGTCAGCAAGTTCACGCATCAATGCACCTAGAGCACTTGCTTTTTCGATGCTTTCAGTCTTAATGCGGTTGATTTCACGAGCCATTTCAAACAGCACTGAATAAGCTTCAGGTGTGTTGAAATCATCGTTCATTGCCGTAGAGAAACGAGTTACATACTCTTGACCACCAGCAGGAGCTGCGGTTAGGTCTAGGCCACGAAGTGATGTGTATAAACGTTCAAGCGATGCACGTGCTTGGTTTAGGTTATCTTCGCTGTAGTTCAGCTGGCTACGGTAGTGACCAGACATTAGAAAGTAACGCACTGTTTCTGCATCGTAGTGCTGAAGTACGTCACGGATAGTGAAGAAGTTACCCAGTGACTTAGACATTTTTTCTCTGTCTACCATCACCATGCCGCTGTGCATCCAAGTATTCACATATTGAGTACCGTGTGCGCAGCAAGATTGTGCAATTTCGTTCTCGTGATGCGGGAACTGTAGATCTGAACCTCCACCGTGGATATCGAAATGGTTTCCAAGGATAGACGAGTTCATTGCTGAACATTCAATGTGCCAACCTGGACGACCTGGACCCCATGGAGATTCCCACGTAGGTTCACCTGGCTTAGACATCTTCCAAAGAACGAAATCTAACGGGCTGCGTTTTGCAGAATCAATATCAACACGAGCACCAGCTTGAAGCTGATCAAGGTCTTGCTTAGAAAGCTTACCGTATTCGTCGAATTTCTTAACTTCGAACATCACGTCACCGTTGCTTGCCACATAAGCAAAACCACGGTCAATCAGCTTTTGAACCAGTTCAATAATTTCAGTGATGAATTCAGTTGCGCGAGGCTCTACATCTGGACGCTTCATGTTCAACGCATCGAAGTCTGCGTGCATTTCACCGATCAAACGCTCAGTCAGAGAATCACAAGACTCGCCGTTTTCGTTAGCGCGCTTGATGATTTTGTCATCGATATCTGTGATGTTACGAACGAAGTTCAGATCGTAACCAAGGTAACGAAGGTAGCGAGTTACTACGTCGAAAGAAACGAACGTACGGCCATGACCAATGTGACAGAGATCGTAAATGGTTACCCCACAGACATACATGCCGACTTTGCCAGCTGTAATTGGTTTGAATTCCTCTTTCTGTCTTGTGAGTGTGTTATAAATTTTTAGCATGATCTCTATCTATATTTGTGTATTAATCAAAATAAGAGGGCAAGTATATCAATTCATGCGTTATTAGGTAATCCCCCAAAGCAGTAATTACCTCAAACAACCAAGTTAAGTTAATGATTTGGTGATTTGAAAGTCCGCCAACATGCGCTAGAATTCGAACTTCATATTAAAAAGACAGTAAGGTAACAATCATGATCATCCTTCACACAAATTTTGGTGACATCAAAGTTCAACTTAACGAAGAAAAAGCACCAGAAACAAGCGCAAACTTCCTACAGTATTGCCGTGACGGTTTTTACGACAACACGCTATTCCACCGTGTTATCGATGGTTTCATGGTTCAAGGCGGCGGCATGACTTCTGGCCTTAAAGAAAAAACAACTCGTGCGACTATCAAGAACGAAGCGAACAACGGCCTAGCGAACAAAGTGGGTACACTAGCAATGGCTCGTACTATGGAACCGCATTCAGCGAGCTCTCAGTTCTTCATCAACGTTAACGACAACTCTTTCCTAAACTTCCGTAGCGAAAGCCTAGACGGTTGGGGCTACTGTGTATTCGCAGAAGTTGTTGAAGGCATGGACATCGTAAACAAGATCAAAGGTGTTAGCACTGGTTCTATGGGTATGCACCAAGATGTACCTCTAGAAGAAGTGATCATCACTGGTACTACAATCGAAGCTTAATCACTTGCTTTCGATTAGGGCGTATTGACCTTTTGAGCTGATTTTTGCAGCGAGTTGCTGGGGATTTATACAAGGCAGAGGCTTTGTGTGTAGCTAGCCTACATAAGAAGCCGATAACGCAGTAGAAATAACCAGCAAACGCTGCCCAAAGGGTTCGGCTAAAAGCGTTTTACTCTTTGTTGAGGGAAATTTGCTTAGAATGACTAGGCTTCCTATCCCTCGCCTCGATTAAAACGCTTTTATCTCGAACAAAATTTAACCGCCAAAGGTCAACACGCCCTAGTATTAATAATTGATGAGCCGATAAAATCAGGATATAGGGAGCGAATCGCTCCCTTTTTTTAGACCTATGAAAACATATTTTATATCAGACCTGCACCTTGCTCCGTCACGACAAGACATCACCGACTGCTTCCTCACTTTCATGAAGAACGAAGCGGTAGAAGCGGATGCACTCTATGTATTAGGTGACCTTTTCGAATTCTGGATTGGTGACGACGACAAAAGTGAGTTTGCGACCTCTATTCGCCAAGCGTTTATTGATTTGGTGAAAACTGGCGTGCCTTGCTACTTCACACAAGGTAACCGTGACTTCCTAGTCGGTAAGAAATTTGCCAAACAAACTGGCGTGCAACTTCTTGACGAAGTATCAACGATTGATATTTACGGACAAAAAGCGGTCGTACTGCATGGTGATACCCTATGTACCGAAGATGTAAAATATCTCGCCTTCCGCGAAAAAGTGCATCAACCATGGCTGCAATGGGTCTTCAACAGAATTCCATTTTTCATCAAGAAGAAAATTGTCTCTAAGGTTCAATCTGATATCAAAGATGACAAGCAAACTAAATCTCTCGACATCATGGATGTGACACAACAAGAAGTCGAAGATGTGATGGCGCGAAACAACGTCGATCTGATGATTCACGGACATACTCATCGCCCTGACATCCACACCTTTGATGCTAATAATTGCAGTAAAACCCGTGTCGTATTGGGTGATTGGTATACTCAAGGTTCAGTGCTGGTGTTCACTCCGCAAAGTTTTGAACTACAGAATCGAGAGTTTAGCAATAGCTTTCAACATCCGTCTTAAACTTTCACTTTGATTATTATTGTCGGTCAGACTTTCTTAGATTGTGTATGGTAATTTCCACTGAATTAGCTATTATCTCTCTATCAGAAATAAACCGAACACAGTACCAAGTTGAAATATTCATACGTAGCGCGTCAACCAATACTCGATACAGACAAGAAAACCATAGGTTACGAGTTGCTATTCAGGGACGGTCCTAAGAACACTTTCCCTGAAGTAGAGCCGGAGCTCGCTACTAGCCGTTTGCTTTCCGACCACTTTTTATCAACTCACTATAATACGTTGGGTGATAAGCTGGGGTTCGTTAACTTTCCTTATACAAGTCTGATTAACTTGGTCCCGACGCTGTTTCCAAAAGAAAGCCTCGTTGTTGAGGTTCTTGAAGACTGCGAACCAACCGACGAACTACTTGAAGCAATCAAAGCCATCTATGATGCAGGTTATACCATCGCATTGGACGACTTTGTGCCAAGCAAAGCGTGGAAGCGCTTCTTACCGTACGTTTCAATTATCAAGTTTGATATCCGTTTGATCTCAATTGCGAAAGCTTCGATGTTCATGAACTCTCTCAAAGGGTTAGACATTAAGTTCCTCGCTGAAAAAGTCGAGACTTACGACGAATATCAAGAAGCAAACCAAGCAGGCTTCACCTACTTCCAAGGTTATTTCTTCAGTAAGCCGGAAATGATCCAAACTCGTGCTCTCAACCCTGCGTTTTTGACGATTGTTCAGCTGTTGAAAGAGATCGCTAACGACCCTATCGACTTCGGTGAAGTTGAACGTCTGATCACATTAGACGTCACGCTGTCTTACAAGTTACTTGCCTATGTGAACTCTGCAGGCGGCTCAGCAACAACCATTCGTTCGTTTCGCCAAGCGCTAATCTTCCTTGGCGAACAAAAACTACGCAAGTTCGTTTCACTTGTGGCGATTGCATCCGCGAAAGAAGACAAGCCAGATTCACTCTATGGTTTAGCGGTATTACGTGCACGTGAGTGTGAACTGTTAGTCGAGAAGATGAATGTGAAAGTTGAACCCGGACAAGCCTTTTTGACCGGTATGTTCTCTCTACTCGATTCTCTGTTTGACCAACCGTTAAAGCAAGTGCTGGACTCAGTGCCAATTGATGAAGAGATTAAGCAAGCTCTGATACAACGCAAAGGTGTGCTGGGTGCGATCTTGGCGATGGTTATCGCTTATGAGCAAGCTCGATGGGATGAAGCAACGCGCATTCGTAAACTACTCAAGTTAAGCGAGGCCGAACTCGGGCAAGCTTATGACGAAGCGACGACTTGGGCTCAAGAGCTGTTATCACCTTCGTTGAAATAGTCCACTTCACATAACTGTACCAATGGAAACTAAGCTTTGGTGAGCGATCGTTTCTTGGTAAACTCCCACGCATTCATTTATGGCCTCTTAATAGAGGCCATTTTTACAGGATTTGACTATGTCTTCATGCCCATGCGGTAGCAAAAATACTTACCAACAATGCTGTGAATCAGCACACCTTAACCACAGTGCCGTTGAAACACCCGAGCAATTGATGCGCTCACGTTATTCTGCGCATGTACTTGGTTTGGTGGATTATGTGGTTGCTACTTATCATCCAAGCTGCAATGCAGAAGCGCAGAGAGAAGGTATTGCCGAATCTATCGATAGTGATTGGGCAGGTCTAGAAGTTATAGATACAACAATAGGCTCACACGAGAACGAAGGCTTTGTTGAGTTTAAAGCTTACTTCAATGAAGAAGGCGAACAATACTGTATGCAAGAGCGCTCGCGCTTCGTTCATGAAGACGGTCTTTGGTATTACATTGATGGCACCTTCCCGGAACAAGAAGAAGCTACACAGCCAGAAATCGATCCTCGCTTAAACCAAACCGTTGAGAGCTTTAAGATCGGCCGCAACGACCCATGCATTTGTGGCAGTGGTAAGAAATATAAAAAGTGCTGCGGGTAACTCGTACATCTAGGAAGTCAGATTAAGAGAAGAGATTCCTGATGTCGCTTGGGCTCCTCGGAATGACAGCGCCTAAAGGTGAAGAGATGTACTCAAGAATTGAACGCTAAAAAAGCCCCGTAAACATGGTTGTTTACGGGGCTTTTATCTGTCTTTTACGTGGTTCTATTAATCTAAAGAGAGCTTACTTATGGCGCTCTTTTAGTTTGTTCACCACGTCGTTCATCGATAGGCCTTGGTCTTGTAAAAGAACCATCAAGTGATAAATCAAATCCGCAGATTCGCACACTAACTCCGCCTTATCGCCCGACGTCGCCGCAAGCGCGACTTCAACGCCTTCTTCGCCCACTTTTTGCGAAATACGCTTGGTGCCACGGGCATATAGGCTGGCAGTATAAGAAGATTCAGGATCGGCGTCCTTGCGGGCAGCCAGTAGCTGCTCAAGCTGATGAAGCCACACCATCTGAGACTCTTGTTGTTTGTCTCCGTCCCAGCACGTTGTTGTACCAGTGTGGCATGTTGGGCCAATGGGATTAACTTTAACCAGTAAGGTGTCGCTGTCACAGTCCAAGGCAATGTTTTGCAGTTGCAATACGTTGCCCGACGTTTCACCTTTCGTCCAAAGACGCTCTTTAGTGCGAGAGAAAAACGTCACTTGGCCAGTTTCGCCTGTTTTCTCGAGTGCTGCTGGGTTCATGTATCCCATCATCAGCACTTGGCTAGATTGGTAATCCTGAACAATAGCTGGCACCAAGCCACCCACTTTTTCCCAATCAATACGCTCTGACAATGCGCCTACTTCTGTTTTTGATAAGCTTACGGGTTCAAAACTCATAGTCGCACCTCTACATCTTGTTGTTTTAAATACTGTTTAAGTTCACCAATATTGATGACTTGTTTGTGGAATACCGAAGCCGCAAGTGCTCCATCCACGTTGGTCTTTTTATAAGCTTCAGCAAAGTGCTCCATCGCACCTGCGCCACCTGACGCAATCAATGGAACATTACATACTGAGCGAACCATGTTGAGTTGCTCGATATCGTAACCGTTACGAACACCATCTTGGTTCATCATGTTCAACACAATCTCACCTGCACCACGCTTCTGTACTTCTTGCACCCAATCTTTGGTTTCCCATTTGGTTGCTTTGGTACGCGCTTCGTCGCCTGTGAATTGGTAAACCTGATATTTACCGGTTTCTTTATCAAAGTATGAATCGATACCGACAACGATACACTGCACGCCGAACTTATCAGCAAGGTCAGTGATCAGTTGCGGATTAGCCAATGCCGGTGAGTTGATTGACACTTTATCAGCACCAAACTCAAGAATACGCGCTGCATCTTCCGCTGATTTAATACCACCAGCCACACAGAAAGGAATATCAATCACTTCTGCTACACGTTTTACCCAGCTCTTGTCGACTACACGACCATCGCTTGATGCAGTGATATCGTAAAATACTAATTCATCAGCGCCCTCTTCCGCATAACGTTGCGCTAACGGAACGATGTCACCAATAATTTCGTGGTTACGGAACTGAACGCCCTTAACCACCTGTCCATCACGGACATCCAAACAAGGGATTATTCGCTTTGCCAACATGCAAATGCCTCCTCTGCGGTGAATTTACCATCAAGCAGTGCGCGACCAACAATTACACCAGCAACACCGCTGCCTTTAAGCGCTTCGATATCAGCTAAGCTGCCAATGCCGCCCGATGATTGGAATTGTACTTGTGGGTACTGCTTACAAAGATCAACGTAAAGCTCTACGTTTGATCCTTCTAGCGTGCCATCTCGCGAAATATCTGTACACAGAACGTGTTTAAGACCAACCGTTAGATAGTCTTCAATCAGTGCTTCAATCGTCACGCCTGAATCTTCTTGCCAACCTGAAATCGCGACTTTACGTGTGCCGCTTTCGTCAATATTGATGTCCAGAGCCAGCACGATTTTTTCCGCACCGTACTTCTCCATCCAACCTTTAACCAACTCAGGTTGCTTAACTGCCGTAGAACCAACCACTACGCGCTGTGCGCCAGCTTCTAGCAGATCAACGACATCTTGTTCGTTACGCACACCACCACCAATCTGGATGTTCGCAGGCGTGCTAGCAAGTAGCTTAGCGATCAAGTCTAACTGACGGGCCGTTGTGTCTTTTGCGCCGGTTAAATCAACAAGGTGAAGCCAACCTGCGCCAGCTTGGTGATACAGGTTAAACTGTTCTGCTGGGTCTACTTTGTATTCTGTTACTTGCCCGTAGTCCCCTTGGAATAAGCGAACTACTTGGCCTTCAATTAAATCTAACGCGGGAATAATCATTTACATTCCTTATAGGGCAACGTTAGCCGCTGCCAAATCCTTATTACAATTCCAAGAAGTTCTGAATCAGCTTAGAGCCAGCTTTTGACGAACGCTCTGGGTGGAACTGAACACCATAATAGTTGCCACTTTGCACCGCCGCTGTGAACGGATTACCGTAATCACATTGTGCGATAGTGTAATCACCCACCGGCATTGCGAAGCTGTGTACAAAGTAGAAGTACTCGCCTTCTTCAATGTCTTTGAATAAAGGGTGGTTAGGTGTCGCGGTAACTGTGTTCCAACCCATGTGTGGTAGCGGTAAATCACCCGTTTCAAGTAAACGAACTTCACCATCACACAAGCCTAAACATTCAACTAACGCGTCAGCCTTTTGGCCTTTCTCTTGAGACAGCTTGCCTAACAGTTGCATGCCTAAACAAATACCCAGCAGAGGCTTCTCTACTTGCTTCACAAGAGAAACAAGGTCGCGCTCTTGCAAGTTCTTCATTGCCTCACTTGCTGTGCCTACACCCGGTAGGAATAGCTTGTCGGCAGCTAGAACCACTTCTGGCTCTTTTGAAATCTCAACCGCATAACCCAGACGTTCAACCGCAAATTTCACCGATGAAACGTTGGCACAACCGGTATCAATGATGACTACTTTCTGATCTTTCATTGTCTTTCCTTGATAACGTAAGCCTTACAGGACGCCTTTGCTGCTTGGTAACTCGTTACCTTCAACTTTAATTGCTTGGCGAAGAGTACGACCAAACGCTTTAAACAAGCTCTCAATGATGTGGTGATCATTATTGCCAGTAGAAGAAAGGTGTAGCGTACAAGCCAGCGTGTCGGTTAGAGAACGGAAGAAGTGAACCACCATCTCAGTCGAAAGATCACCCACTTGTTCGCGGCTGAACTTAGCATCGAACTTCAGGTATGGACGACCAGAAAGGTCTAGCGCACACTGAGCTAAACACTCATCCATTGGCAAGCTGAAACCAAAACGGCCAATACCACGTTTGTCACCTAGCGCATCTTTCAGTGCTTGGCCTAACGCAAGCGCCGTGTCTTCTACTGTGTGGTGATCATCAATGTGTAGATCGCCCTTCACAGTCAGGTTCATTTGGAAACCGCCGTGTGTCGCGATTTGATCAAGCATGTGGTCGAAGAAACCCATGCCAGTATCGATCTTGTTGCCACCGGTTTCATCAAGGTTTACGGCTACCTTGATATCCGTTTCTTTAGTGGTACGAACTACTTCAGCAACACGAGCATTAACCGTTAGATCTTTAACGATCTGTGGCCAGTTAAGTGTGCCTTCCGTTTGCGCATCTGGTCCATATTGGATACCACGAATTGCCATGTTCTCAGCAAGTTGAAGATCCGTCATTCGATCGCCAATCACGACTGACTTTTGGAAGTCGACTTTACCGCCTTGAAGGTATTCTTTAACCATTCCTAGCTTTGGTTTGCGGCAAGAACAGTTGTCTTCATCAAAGTGAGGGCAGATTAGAACATCATCAAACTGAACGCCCTGAGATTCAAAGAACTCCATCATCATGTTGTGCGGAGCATCGAACTCTTCTTGCGGGTAGCTATCTGTGCCTAGACCATCTTGGTTAGTGACCATCACTAAGCGATAACCTGCATCTTGTAGTGCAAGTAGGCTAGGAATCACTAACGGTTCGAATTTTAGCTTGTCTAAACGGTCTACTTGAAAGTCGACTGGCGGCTCAACAATTAAGGTGCCATCACGGTCTATAAAAAGTATTTTCTGTTGTTTACTCACTTGAACTTCCTTTTAATTTTAAATCTGGTGGCCTAGCAAAAATCAAACGCTAACCCAAATAATGGTTTCATTTGCCAGCTGGTTATTAATCAACTCAAGACTGACAAATGTTATTACTGATAAACCGTTCGTTACTGATAAAAGTTACGAATGAATCCAAGTGTCTTTTCGCACTCTTCGCGGTTACCAATACTAATGCGAACACAGTTTTCAATTGGCGAATTACGTAAAATAATACCGCTGTCCCATGCTGCTTTGAATAAATCATCACCGTTAGGGAATTTAACCAGAAGGTAATTACCCCAACCATCGAATACCGTTATTTGAGGCATGCCCATTAGGCCCGCTTGTAAATAAGCTCGGTTGGCACTCAAATCAAGAACTTGAAATTTTGCTCTTGCTAACCCGTGTTCTGACAGCGCTTGAACAGCAATGTCAGCAACAGGAACAGGCACTGGATAAGGTGCTATCACTTTCAACAGTACATCAATCAGTTCTTGGTTTGCTAGAGTAAATCCGCAACGTAAACCCGCCAATGCAAATGCTTTCGAGAGAGTTCGAAGAATCGCTAGATTCGGATACTGGGCAAGCAAATCCACCGTTGATGCTTCAGGGCAGAAATCGATATACGCTTCGTCCATTACAACAATCGCTTTGTCTTGAGTCATCTCAAGCAGTTTAACGATGTCTTTACGGTTAACTAAGTTACCTGTTGGGTTATTTGGGCTACAAACAAAGACCACTTTTACGTTATCAAGTTGAGCTTCAATCGCCGGTAAATCCAGTTGCCATTCAGACGTCAGCGGCACGACCTTACGCTCAACACCGATAGTCTCCGCGCTGATTGCGTACATACCGTAAGTTGGAGGGCAATAAAGAATCGCGTCTTCATTTGGCTCACAGAACGCACGAATCAAAAGCTCAATACCTTCGTCAGCACCACGAGTAGTCAACGTTTGCTCTGGTGCAACACCCGCATATTGAGCGTAAGCATCGATTAGCTCTTTAGGCTGACACTCGCTGTAGCGATTAAGTCGAGTCAGATTTAAGGTGTACTCGTTATCAAACGGAGATTCGTTGGCGTTCAACCATACATCTCCGCTGCCACCAATTCGTCTTGCAGACAAGTAAGGTGTTAGAGCCTGAACTTGTTTTCTTGCTAACTTTTCCATGCCCTACCCTTATTTCGCTTTATTTAACTTTTCAAATCGATTTAATTTTTCAACTCGGATAGTCACCGCACGCTTGTGTGCGTCCAAACCTTCGGCTTCCGCCATTGTGACTACCGTTGGCGCTAGGCCTTGTAAGCCATCAGCTGTTAACTCTTGTACCGTCATACGCTTAGAGAAATCCGCCAAACCTAGGCTTGAATAGGTTTTGGTGTAACCGTAAGTCGGTAACACGTGGTTTGTACCAGAAGCGTAATCACCCGCAGATTCAGGAGACCAATCACCCAGGAAGATTGAACCTGCATTGTCTAGCAATGGCAGAAGTTCACGTGGATTCTTGGTTTGAACAATCAAGTGTTCAGGGCCGTAGAAGTTCGAAATCGCAATCGCCTGAGTGATCGATTCAGCGATGATAATTAGGCTTGATGCCAATGCTTGCTGGGCGATCGTTGCTCGAGACAACTCTTTCAGTTGTTTCTGCACCGCATCGGTTACTTGATCGGCAATCACTGGAGATGGTGTTACCAATACAACCTGAGAATCAGGACCGTGTTCCGCTTGGCTCAGCAAATCCGCAGCAATGAAATCTGCATCTGCTGTTTCATCGGCAATGACTAACACTTCAGACGGTCCAGCAGGCATATCAATCGCAGCGCCACGGAAGTCGTTACTTACTTGGCGTTTAGCTTCCGTTACGTAAGCGTTACCTGGGCCGAAGATCTTATCAACTTTAGCAACGCTCTCTGTACCGTACGCCATCGCAGCAACCGCTTGACCACCGCCTACATTGTAAACCTCATCGATTTTACAAAGTTTAGCGACATACAAAATTTCATCTGCAATTGGCGGAGGTGAACAAAGCACAACCTTACGACAACCAGCAATCTGAGCAGGAACACCCAACATAAGAACCGTTGATGGAAGTGGTGCGCTGCCCCCAGGGATGTACAAACCCACCGTATTAATAGCGCGAGTCACTTGCTCACAAACCACACCTGGTTGAGTTTCAACCTTAATTGGTTGAGGTTTTTGAGCTTCGTGGAACTTAGCGATATTACGATAAGCTTGCTCAAGCGCTTGCTTCATCTCTGGTGTTAAACGCGCGCAGGCTTCTTCGATCTCTTCAGAACGTACTCGAATCGATTCCGGTGTCACACCGTCAAACTTTTCGGTCAATTCTTTGAGCGCTGCATCGCCTTCATTTCTTACTTTTGCAATTACACCAGACACAGTTGCTGTGATATTCGCACCTTCAGCAATCGCTGGGCGCTCTAATACTGAGTCTTGCTGTGATTCACTTAATGATTGCCAAACAACGGTTCTCATAGCAGTTACCCCATCATTTTTTCGATTGGTAGTACTAGGATTGAGCTTGCACCCAACTCTTTCAATTGTTCCATAGTTTCCCAGAACAAGTTCTCTGTACTTACTAGGTGAACGGCAACTTTGTCTTTGTCTGTTGATAGAGGAAGAACCGTTGGATCTTCAGCACCAGGCAGTAGTGCTTTGATTTGCTCTAGCTGAGATGTTGGAGCGTGAAGCATGATGTACTTCGACTCTTTTGCTTGTTGAACACCCTGCATACGAGTCAGTAGTTTTTCAATCAATGCAGTCTTGTCAGCGTCGAACTCACCAACACGTTGAATCAGTGTTGCTTTAGATTGGAAGATAGCTTCTGCTTCTTTTAGGCCGTTTGCTTCCAGCGTCGCACCTGTAGAAACCAAATCGGCGATAGCGTCTGCTAGGCCTGCGCGAGGAGCCACTTCAACCGAGCCTGTTAGCATACAAGTGCTGAATTCAACACCCTGCTCGTCCATGTAGGCTTTTAGTAGTTGTGGGTAAGTGGTCGCAATACGTTTGCCCGCTAGATCTTGTGGGCCGTTGTATTCTTCGTCTTTGTTGATAGCGATAGAAAGGCGGCAACCACCGAAGTCTAAACGACGCAGTGTGCGGAACTCTGAAGGCTCTTTAAGAGCAACACGGTCTAGGCGAACCTCTTCTAGTTCATTTTCACCGATAAAACCAAGGTCAACGACACCATCCATGATAAGGCCTGGGATGTCATCATCACGAACCAGTAACAAGTCGATTGGCATATTTAGTGAATGAACAACTAGGCGCTCACCCATGATGTTAAATTTAACACCACATTTTTTAAGTAGATCTTGGCACTCTTTACTTAAGCGACCTTTCTTTTGAATTGCGATTCTTAGGCGTTGTGTCTGCATTGCTGTATCCCTGTGCAAATATTTGAATTTATTGATTATTTAAAAGCGCTAAAACTAAAAAACCCCCGGAAGACTTTGTCGTCCCGAGGGTTTAAATCTAAATTCTTTGACTTAACCTCCGGGAGAATTCTTGCTCCCGGGTATACGTAAATCTCCCCGAAAGACTAGATAGGGTGATGATGGTGATGAATGTTCATTACTAGTTTACGCATACTTATCAGCTCTTAGGTTGTTTGCTGTCTTGTCTCCACACTAACTAAGGTCACATCCTTTTTCAACCATTTATTCGAACTTTTTTCACGAAATTTAAAATTAAATTAACAGGCACAAAAAAGGGAGGCCAATGCCTCCCTGATACTTTACTGATTAACTTTCACTTTTAGCTTTTGCACGTCGCCATTTTGCAACGAGAGAAGTAAGCCAATGCAAAACATACTGCAACGAACGTTAGAGACGCAGCACTAAACGCGATGCCAATTGAAGACGTCATACCTAGTGTGATGAAACCAATACACGATACAAACGCTACAGACAGCGCATAAGGAAGCTGAGTCGATACGTGGTCAATGTGGTTACAACGAGCACCGGTAGAAGACAGAATCGTTGTGTCAGAGATTGGAGAACAGTGGTCACCGAATACTGAACCAGCCAGAACCGCACTTAGCATAGGTAGAATCAGCGCGATGTCAGAAGCTGCAGCCATGTCACCTGCGATAGGAAGCATGATACCGAACGTACCCCAAGATGTACCTGTCGAGAATGCCATTAGGCCAGCAAGAAGGAACAAAATAACCGGTAGCCAGTGGTAATCAATGTTGCCAGTCGCTAGAGATGATAGGTACGAACCTGTTTTCATGTCGCCGATAACAGAACCGATAGTCCATGCAAACACAAGGATAAGGATAGCGCCAAACATTGAGCTCGCACCGATCCACATTGTTCTTGCGATATCAGACATTGGTAGCTTTTGCTTGAATACTGTCGCTAACGCAACAAGCAGACCTAACACGCCACCGTAAACAAGAGACTTGCCTACATCTGTGTTTTCGAACGCGCCAAGCAGGTTGAAAGCTTGACCGTCAGCAGCCAACGCTTGGCCACCCGTGTAAAGCATGGCAGCAACTGTTGCTACGATTAGCGATACGATTGGCATAACGAGATCAGAAACAGAACCGTTCTCGCTCTCTTCAATATCTAGCTCTTCGTTCAGGTCATGAGCTTGCTTTTGATCGTTGTCACCATCAAAGCCACGGCCTTGTGATGCTTCAATCTCATGCTCGCGCATTTTACCAACGTCTAGACCAAACCACGCTACCGCAAATACCATAAGTAGTGCGAATACAGCGTAAAAGTTCATTGGGATAAGACGAACGTAAGCACCCAGTGCAGAATACTCTGTCACACCGTGTGTTACTAAGATGCCACCAATAATAGTAATGATGTAAGCACCCCAGCTAGAAGCAGGCATGATCACACACATAGGAGCAGCAGTAGAATCTAGGATATAAGCTAGCTTAGCGCGAGATACATAGAAACGGTCTGTTACAGGACGAGAGATAGCACCTACCGCTAAGCTGTTGAAGTAATCATCAACAAAGATGAATACGCCTAAGAAGGCAGCAAGTAGTTTTGAACCACGTTTGCTCTTCACACGAGACTGTGCCCATTCAGCGAATGCGCGAGTACCGCCAGAAAGTGTTAATAGAGCGGTCATCATTCCAAGGATAAGTAGGAATGCGATAATGCTCATGTTCCAAGTGTTGATACCACCATCTTCGATGAAAACACCAGATGCTTTAGTAAACACGTAGCTAGCTGCGTTACCAACTGAATAATCAGCAAGTAGAATCGCACCCATGACGATACCGACACCCAAAGAAACCAATACACGGCGGGTAACAATAGCAAGAGTCAATGCAACCAAAGGAGGAAGCAGCGATAAAGGCGATGTTGCAAAATCTATTAAATTCATGATCTTCAAAAACCAGTTTTTTATTTGGCTAGAGATCTACTGCAGACAAACTTGATACGACTTATCAAGCTCATGTTGAACTAAGCGAAAGGGAAGTGAACACTTCACCCAACCCTACAGTAGCGCTCCATAGTTTAAAATTAAGACTATGGCAGTGTTGTACCTATTGAGCACAACCCCAGCAAATTGCTTAGATATACAATTTACTTCGGCAATTAGACCTTTCATTCCCGTTCATTGGCATCACCCCAACGAAAACTACTTTTTATAATTGCACCTCTACGTGCGATAACATTATTAACCGTGTAAACCAGAGTTTAACAACAAATTAACCAAAGCATCGCATCAGGTAGCCGCAATTGTACTCATCAAGAGCAACAATGCAACATATCATTCCGAGAAAAATAGGGTTTTGTTAATGAACTAATCAATACAAAAATAGTCTACAGAAAGCAATTACTCCACCAGTCACATATCGATTTTTAAGAAAATCTTAATAATTATTATAAATTCATCAAAAGTGAGTCGTTTCTTTTTCAACTATTCATCTCACTTTTATATTTAAATAACCAATACAAGAAATACTATTTGTTTTATTCCTAGGCTCTGTTTATTATTAGGAAGATTATTTAGTTTACCTTGATGGAAAATATCATGTCTGAATTAACAAAAACTTTATTGAATATCCGTAGCCTTCGCGCATTCTCACGTGAATTAACTCTTGAGCAACTTGAAGAAGCACTAGACAAGCTAACTATTGTTGTACAAGAGCGTCAAGAGTCTGAAGCTGAAGAACAAGCTGCTAAAGCAGAGCAAGAAGCTAAGCTTTCTGCTATTGCTGAACAAATTGCAAAAGACGGCATCGATGTTGCTGATCTTATTGCTGCGCTTTCTGGTGAAGCAAAAACAAAAACAGCAAAAGCTAAACGTGCTCCTCGTCCAGCTAAATACAAATATGTAGATGGCAATGGCGATGAGAAAACTTGGACAGGTCAAGGTCGTACGCCTTCAGCTATCCAAGAACAACTAGATGCTGGTAAATCTCTAGAAGAGTTTGCTATCTAAACATTTAGTTTACTTAGTGGGTAATCAATTACACGCTAAGCAATAGAATTAATATTAAGGTCGACTAAAGTATTATTTACGGCTTCAATATGTTCAGAAACAAAAAAGGCTCCTTTCGGAGCCTTTTTTATATTTCGCTATTAGAAATATAAATGAGAACGATAAAAATATCTTATCTTTCCCAGTATGCTTCTTCTAGGCTATCTTCTCTTTCAGGAAGGCCGCGAGACAAGCGTGGTGAGTGCTGAACCAACACTTCATAACTTGCACGGTTTGAATATTTGCAAACTTGTGAAAAAGATGAATACGTTAAAAATGCATGTTGATGCTTGCTAGAGTTCGGCACATTTTCTTTATGATATTTATTTGCAGCCATATCATGCAATAAAGCCGACAACGCCGCATCCCCTGCACCATTGGTATTTTTGATCTTTTCTGGACCACCCATGTAAGGGGCAATATGCGAATAGATCTTCGTTGGGTTGTCACATAAGTCTTTATGCGCAGGACGGCTAAATTCATAGCGGTTAAATTCAGCAATTGAGCCTGGTAGCAACGGTAATGACGTTTCACGCTTCACAGCGTCTTCAGTGTAACCCGCCATAAACAAGCCAACAGGGCCTGCCGTACATAGAACCAAGTCTACCCAATCGAGTGCTTTGTCCGAAGCAGCAAGAGGATCGCTTTCACCTGTTAAGGCTTCAGCTTCGTCTTCATTCATTGCAACAACGGTTACGTGCTGTTCCAGGAAATCTTTCCAGAACTCTGGGTCATCTTGAATAACGAATTTAGTACCAAGTGTTAAAACAACAGGCACATCGTATTTCTTCGCGTATTCAATAGCTTTCATTGTTGCTTCAGGCATAGGGTCGCCTGGCTTACAACGAACTAGATACGCTGTTAATACTAAAGCAGAAGCACTTTTGAAGATTTTCTCAGGAATGCTCTCTGGTTTTAATTGGTTCATTTGTCCTTCGCTAATTGCGAAAGTACGTTCACCATCTTCTGTAATTAATGCAAAGCAACGACCAATTGCGCCATCTACCCCTTGTAAATGGTTCAGATCCATTCTGCTTGATGTATTACATAAATAGCGGTAACCGTAGCTACCAATTTTAATATCTTGGCTCATTACACCTAACAGTGTTGAACGGTCATCCGCCAATACTGAGTAATTGTGTAATGTGTTACCGATCGTACCACCAGCGTATTCATTAGTGATCAGGCACTGTTCTTTTAATTCTTGATATAAGGATTCAGCAGCTTCATCACCGATAACCAGTGAGTGTCCCTTACTTAGGCCATATTTTTCGATTAGCTCAGAACTCACTTTCGCTTCAATATCCACCAAAGTTTGGTCAATACCGATAATATGAGTACGTGACATTCTTTTGCTAGTTTGAGCTTGGCTTACTAAAGGATCACGAGCGTGAACCGGAAAATAGTGCTTTGATTTACGTTGTCCAGGGAATTTCATAAGGCTAGTCTAAGTCAAGGGGAAATAGGTGGCGGATTCTACCGCGCTATATTTAACGCGGCAATCTTTCAAACTATAGCAAACGTTTGCTAGGCTATTTTTTTATTCACCTTCCATAAAGCTTAAATCAGGCAGCATGCCTAAATGCTCGGCGTAACGTTTTTGATTAAACTCAGCGCCGTTTTTCATCACGTCAAATACTTCAATTGCCAATGCACATGCCATTGCAGCAATTGCCTCTTCACGAGGAGTACCTGTCATCATTAAACGCATCAGCGTCTCTTTCACTTTCACAGGTTGGCCATCTTCAAGTTGGTTCTCGATAATCTCGATCAACTGTTCTTCTTGCATAAACTCATTTTGTTCAGACATTTTTTATCTCAGGTCTTGGATTTCGAGCGACTATGCCACATATAGATCTGACATCCTAGCGAGTCTCCTCGCGTTCATGCGATTCTCTAACGAAGTCAGCGCAATATTTGTGCAAATGAAACTGTGATTCCGGTCTCGGATCTGTCACGGTGTTTCTCTTTCTGTTAGAATCTGCGACCAAGTAATAGTAACGGTGTTTAGACATGTCAGATATCAGCTCTGGAAACAGCGAAAAGAAAGTAATTGTCGGTATGTCCGGCGGTGTAGATTCGTCAGTATCGGCGTATCTTCTTCAGCAACAAGGCTATCAGGTAGAAGGCCTTTTCATGAAAAACTGGGAAGAAGACGATAACGAAGAATACTGCACGGCAGCTGAAGACCTTGCTGATGCTCAAGCGGTATGTGACAAGTTAGGTATCCACCTTCACACTATCAATTTTGCAGCTGAGTACTGGGATAATGTATTCGAGTACTTTCTTGAAGAATACAAAGCGGGTCGTACACCGAACCCAGATATCCTTTGTAACAAAGAAATCAAATTCAAAGCATTCTTAGAGTTTGCGGACGAAGTATTAGACGCAGACTACATTGCTATGGGTCATTACGTTCGTCGTACTTTCCCAACTCAAGAAGAGCTAGACGCTGGCGTGAAACCAGAAATGCTACGTGGCCTAGACAGCAATAAAGACCAAAGCTATTTCCTATACACGCTAAGTTCAGATCAAGTGGCACGCAGCCTATTCCCTGTGGGTGAATTAGAGAAGCCTGAAGTGCGCCGTATTGCTGAAGAGCAAGACTTGATCACTGCGAAGAAAAAAGACTCTACCGGTATCTGCTTTATCGGTGAGCGTAAATTCACGGAGTTCTTAGGCAAATACCTACCTGCTCAACCGGGTAATATCGAGACACCTGAAGGCCAAGTGATTGGTCAACACCAAGGCTTGATGTACCACACTTTGGGTCAACGTAAAGGTCTTCATATTGGCGGCACTAAAGGTGGCGGCGGTAACGAAGAACCATGGTTTGTTGGTGAAAAAGATCTTAAGCGTAACGTTCTGATCGCGGTTCAAGGTAAAGACCATCCGCTTCTTAAATCAGAAGGTTTGTTCGCATCTCAGCTTCATTGGGTTAATCGCACACCAATTACTGAAGTTATGACATGCACGGTAAAAACACGTTACCGTCAGATCGATATTCCTTGTACAATCATCCCAATTGACGATGATAACATTAAGGTTATCTTCGATGAGCCGCAAATCGCTGTAACACCAGGCCAGTCGGCTGTGTTCTACCAAGATGAAGTATGTCTTGGTGGTGGTATCATCGAAAAACGCATCTAATCGAATCGAACGAACAACAAACGATAGAAAACAACTAGGAGTTACTACGTGGCTAATACACTTTATGACCGTACTATTGCTTTCGCTGGAATTTGCCAAGCTGTGGCTTTGGTTCAACAAGTAGCGAAAGACGGCCGTTGTGATAAAGATGCCTTCGAAGCTTCACTCAATGCCATTTTAAATACTAACCCAGCGAACACTGTGGGTGTATTTGGCCGTGAGGCGAACCTAAAGCTAGGCCTTGAATGCTTAGTAAAGGGTATCGACAGTACTCCTGCTGGTAGCGACATTACTCGCTACATCATCAGCTTGATGGCGCTTGAACGTAAACTATCTGCTCGCAATGACTCTATGTCACAGCTTGGCGATCGTATTCAAACCGCAGAGCGTCAAACTGAGCACTTCGATCTGTTTGATGAGCAAATGATCAGCAACCTTGCGAGCATCTACTTAGATGTAGTGAGCCCTATTGGCCCTCGTATTCAGGTTTCTGGTACGCCAGCCGTACTTCAACAGACATCGAGCCAACATAAGGTTCGTGCCCTGCTGTTATCAGGCATTCGAAGCGCTGTTTTGTGGCGTCAAGTTGGCGGCAAACGTCGCCACCTTATCTTCGGTCGCAAAAAAATGATCGAGCAGGCTCAAATCCTGCTAGCTCGCATGTAATTTATTAGCTCGCGCCTTGTCGCGAGCTTGTTTTTTGTACCAATACAACTCTCACGCAAACGATTGCGCAATATGCGTGACAATTGAGATTGTTACTGGTATAAACCTCTCAAAATTTAGAAAACTCAATTCAGGAGAACACCATGGAACTGTCAGCATTGACTGCTGTTTCACCAGTAGACGGCCGTTACGGAAGCAAGACTGTTGCATTACGCAGCATCTTTAGTGAGTTTGGCCTACTAAAGTACCGCTCTATCGTTGAAGTTCGTTGGTTACAAAAGCTTGCAGCTACAGATGCAATCAAAGAAGTTCCAGCGTTCAGTGCAGAAGCTAACCAGTTTCTTGATGAACTAGCTGCTAACTTCAGTGAAGAAGATGCTCTACGTATCAAAGAGATCGAGCGCACGACTAACCACGACGTTAAAGCGGTTGAGTACTTCTTGAAAGAGAAAGTTGCTGGCGTTCCTGAACTTCACGCTGTAAACGAATTTATTCACTTTGCATGTACTTCTGAAGACATCAACAACACCTCTCACGCGCTTATGCTTAAAGAAGCTCGTGACACAGTGATTCTTCCAGAAATCCGTAACGTAATTGATGCTATCAAAGCACTTGCGAACGAGTACCGTGATATTCCATTACTGTCTCGTACACACGGTCAGCCTGCTTCTCCTTCTACTATGGGTAAAGAGATGGCTAACGTTGCGTACCGTATGGAACGTCAATACAAGCAAATCGAAAACGTTGAAATCCTAGCGAAAATCAACGGTGCTGTAGGTAACTACAACGCACACCTTTCTGCATACCCAGAAGTTGAATGGCACCAGTTCAGCGAAGAGTTCATCACTGAATCTCTTGGCGTAACTTGGAACCCGTACACAACTCAAATCGAACCTCACGATTACATCGCTGAGCTTTTTGATGCAATTGCACGTTTCAACACTATCCTTCTAGACTTCGACCGTGACGTTTGGGGCTACATCGCTCTTGGTCACTTCAAGCAGAAGACTATTGCTGGCGAAATCGGCTCTTCTACAATGCCGCATAAAGTTAACCCAATTGACTTCGAAAACTCTGAAGGCAACCTTGGTCTAGCGAACGCAGTATTTAGCCACCTAGCACAAAAACTTCCAGTTTCTCGCTGGCAGCGTGACCTTACTGACTCTACAGTTCTTCGTAACTTAGGTGTTGGTGTTGGCTACGCAATCATTGCATACACTTCGACTCTGAAAGGTATTAGCAAGCTAGAAGTTAACCGTGCTGCGCTACTTGCTGAACTAGACAAGAACTGGGAAGTATTGGCTGAACCAGTACAAACAGTAATGCGTCGTTACGGTATCGAGAAACCATACGAGAAGCTAAAAGAGCTAACTCGTGGTAAACGTGTAGATGGCGAAGGCATGCGTGCATTTATCGATGGCCTTGAGATTCCTGAAGACGAGAAAGTTCGTCTGAAAGAGATGACTCCAGCGAACTACATCGGTCAAGCTATCGAGCTAACTGACAAGCTGTAAGATTCGAATTTCGAATCACAGAATTGACTAAGGCTTCCCATGTGGAAGCCTTTTTGTTGCGTATGAACAAATGTTTCGAACAATAGTCCCTAAGTAAAACAACAGTCGTCAATCAAACCTGACTTTTCCAACTAGCCTCCCCTATTCGAATACTGCAAACCATATTAGAGAAACATCCTTAAACGCCAAGATCAAAAAAGGCCTCCCGAAGGAAGCCTTTCAAAGGTCTCTTGTCGACTAGCGACGACAGAATACGTTGCGACTACATGTTACGTAGAGACGCGATACGCTTATCTAGTGGCGGGTGGCTCATTAGTAGCTCAGTAAGCGATTTCTTGCCGTTGATACCAAACGCCATCATAGAACCTTCTAGTTGTGGCTCGTGGCTCACCTTTAGACGCTCTAGCGCTGCAATCATCTTCTCTTTACCCACTAGGTTTGCTGCACCTGCATCGGCATGGAATTCACGATGACGGCTGTACCACATCGTAATGAAGCTCGCTAAGAAACCAAATACCAATTCCAACACCATAGACACACCGAAGTACACCATCATGTTGCTGCCACCCTCTTCTTCGTTGTCATTCGACGCAACAATGTTGGCGATGAAACGAGATAGGAAGATAACGAACGTGTTCACGACACCTTGCATTAGAGTCATCGTCACCATGTCACCATTCGCGATGTGGCTAACTTCATGCGCTAATACCGCTTCAGCTTCGTCACGCGTCATGTTGTGTAGCAGGCCTGTTGATACCGCTACCAATGAATCGTCACGCTTAGCACCTGTTGCGAATGCGTTGATGTCTGGCGAGTCATAGATCGCCACTGTTGGCATACCAATACCAACTTGTTGAGCTTGACGGCTTACCGTCTCCATCAACCAATGTTCTGTTTCGTTACGTGGGCTTTCAATGACCATGCCGCCTACTGAGCGTAGCGCCATTTTCTTTGACATCATTAATGAGATGAATGAGCCACCAAAGCCAAATACCGCAGCCATTAACAGCAAGCCTGAGAGGCTTCCTGGTTGCATACCTGTGACTGCATATACAATATTAAGAACAACACTTAGTACCAATACAACCGCAAGGTTGGTTGCAAGGAACAACATTACTCGCTTCATTACTTATCTCCGCATGAAAGCTGTTTTTATAAAACTTATTGTTATAGACAAGGCAGACAGCAATTTATTCCAACCTTGAAGACTTATACTTACTTATACATATAGTCTTAGATTAAGAAAACAAGGTTAAGCATTAAATTGCAACATTTGATTACGAGATTGTAGCTGAGTTAATCGCGGTCTATTAGACCTAAGTCGTATGGTGTCGATATAACAATCCGTTTACAGTGACCTCAGATGATTTATTGGCTAGTCCATGTACAAAAAGGGAACGATCATGGTTGAAGGTACTAACACTCAAATGGCTATCGATTTACTGTGCTGTCACCTAGGGATTACTGAAGAAGAAGCGAAAAAGCAGATTGGAATCCTAACACCGCAAACGGCACAGACAAAAATCACAGAAACACAGCAAGCACTAATGGGACTTACAAAAGAACATTAATCCCAAGCTTGCTGGATTAAAAGACCGGTTGTTCATCAACTTATGGTCAAAGGCTTAACATAGCAAAAGGGCTGCAATCGCAGCCCTTTTCTTGTTTAACGCATAACTTGAAACTTAGAGTTCAAGCAATGGCTGTACATTAATGTACTTACCAATGTTCTTAGACTTAGCTTTTGGCACGTAAGGGATCTCACCCAGTTTTGGCGCGCCTAGCTTGTCTTCCAACATCGCAATAATATCAGCATAGTGCTCAGTGCCTGGATTAATACGGTTAGCAACCCAACCTACTAGGTTTAGACCATCTGCACGAATCGCTTCTGCGGTTAACAAAGCGTGGCTCAAACAGCCAAGCTTAATACCCACAGTCAGTACGA
Source organism: Vibrio lentus (assembly GCF_030409755.1). Lineage (NCBI taxonomy): Bacteria > Pseudomonadati > Pseudomonadota > Gammaproteobacteria > Vibrionales > Vibrionaceae > Vibrio > Vibrio lentus. The sequence continues at coordinate 592,471 of NZ_JAUFQE010000002.1, read as the reverse complement.
CTGGAAGCTGCTCTTTCTTAACCCAGCTAGACAAGTATTCATCGTCTGAAACCGGAACACGCCAGCCACCAGCACCTTCAACTAAAACGATGTCTGAATTCTGTTTATGCTCTTCTAACTTTGCTGATAATACCGCTTCATCAACCACGACACCGTCATGCTTAGCTGCGATATGCGGTGATGATGGTAATAGCAACGCGTACGGGTTAACGTCTTCGTAAGCAACATCTTGCGTCGCCGCTTCTTGAAGATGCAGCGCGTCACTGTTACGTAACCCTTCAGGGTATTGTTCACACCCCGCAGCAACTGGCTTGTAGCCAATTGTTGATAAATCTTGTGCGGCCAAAGCTTGAAGAATCGCTTTTGAAACCACAGTTTTTCCCACTTCGGTATCCGTACCTGCAATGAATAATGCATCAATCATAATTGAATAACCCCTAAACAAACTTGATATGTTGCTGGCAAGAAACCTTGATGGTTTTTAAACTCTCGATATTCCCGTTCAACAAGCTGCAACATACGGCGACTTGTTAAACCTTGTGAGCGACCACTTACGTGATTAGCGCCGATACCTTTAAGGTCGCGCATCAGTTCAAACGCAGTGTCGTACCAAACGGTGATGGTGGGCAAGTCTAGTTGATGAGTCGTACAGCTAGATTGCGCTAACGCAATTTTTACCTGATTGATTGTAATAAAATGGTTAACGTGTTGATGTGCGTCAATTTTGGACCACGACTTTTTCAGTTCAAACAGTGATCCATCAAGCAAAGTTGAGAAAATAACACGTCCACCAACCGCTGTAACACGCTTCATCTCTCTCAAAGGCGACGACAAGTCGTCACACCATTGCAACGCAAGGCTAGAAAAAGCGATGTCAAAGTGCCCGTCTTCAAACGGTAATTGCTCGGCATCGGCTTGTTGATATAAAGAGACAGATGCACCACAGCGTTGTTTTGCTTCGTCCAACATTCCATTGGAAAGGTCAGCGCATACTACTGCAGCACCTCGCTTAACTAACTGTTCAGAGAAATACCCTGTACCACAACCTAGATCGAGCACCTTTAACCCAGAGAGGTCACTCGGTAGCTTATCCAATAGTCGGTGGCCTACGTCGCGCTGAAATTCAGCGTGTTTGTCATAGGTTGTTGCTGCTTTACCGAAAGCTTCGGCAATAGCACTCTTATCTTGGCCTACGTAATTATCCACTACTGCTTCTTGTGACATTTACTGAGCCTCACTATTTAACTCTATTGCTTTAAGCAACGAGCTGGTTAACTGAAGAACCTGCTTCTGACTGTGGTTGGCCGTTAAAGTAATACGCAAACGAGCTGTCCCAGTAGCCACGGTTGGTGGCCTGATCGCCGTTACCCAAACTTGTTTATGCTTCAACTCTTCTGCAATAGAAAGCGCGGCTTGGGCTTCACCAATCACAAATGGCTTAATCGGAGTCTGAGTATCAATAAAACCATTCACACCACTCATTTGCTCCGCATAGAGCGCACCTAATTCCATGAGCTTCTCTCGACGCCACTCTTGCGTCTGAATCATCTGACACGCATGAGACAAAGCCACCGCTTGTGAAGGTGGCATCGCCGTCGAATACACATGATGACGAGCAAACTGAGTTAAGTAATCACCCACTTCTGACGAACAAAGAATCGCAGCACCAGAAAGGCCAAATGCTTTACCAAAGGTCACCACCAAGATATCAGGTGAGATTTGTGCGGCGTTGCAGCTCCCTGCCCCTTTATCACCTAATACGCCAATACCGTGGGCATCATCAACCGCCAACCAACTGTCGTATTGACTAGTCAGGCTAGATATCTGACTGAGAGGCGCTTGATCACCATCCATGCTGAACACACCCTCAGTCACAACCAAGGATTGTGGAGTTTGACTCAATAGCGACTCTAAATGTTGTGTGTCGTTGTGCTTAAAGCGTTTCATGGTTGCAGGTGAAAGTATCCCCGCTTCCATTAAAGAGGCGTGGTTAAGTTTGTCTTGCAACAGAGAGTCGTCTTTATCGAGCAGAGAAAACAACAAAGCTTGATTAGCACTGAAACCAGAACTAAAGAGAATGGCACGTTCAAAGCCAAGCCATTCACACAGCTGAGCCTCTAAATTTCGATGAGCAGGGCTAAAACCCGTGACCAATGGCGATGCCGCACTGCCGGCACCATATTGGGAAAGTCCGGTTTGCCATGCATCGACCAGTTCAGGATCATTTGCCAAGCCTAAATAGTCATTACTCGAAAAATTAATGAAGTTAGAACCTTCGCTAGTAAGCAAAGGGCCATTACTGTTTTCTAACACCTTAAGTTGACGAGTTAACCCTTGCTCGCGACGATGAGCAAGGGCACTTTTGATGCGAGATTTAAACAATGGCATCGTAGAACATGTCATCTTTCGTTGGACGAGCAGCAACCCGCTCCACCACTTGATCTAACAGTTCGTTTTCTTGAATTTCATCAGGCTTCTGAGCCACTTGTTGGCTGTTGATACCTAACTTCTTAAACAGCTGCATATCCGTGTCTTCATCTGGGTTTGGTGTAGTCAGTAGCTTACAACCGTAGAAGATAGAGTTCGCGCCAGCCATGAAACACATCGCTTGCATCTGTTCATTCATATTCTCACGGCCCGCTGATAGACGAACCGCAGACATTGGCATCATGATACGAGCAATCGCAATCAGCTTAATGAAGTCAAAAGATTCAACATCATCGACGTTTTCCATCGGTGTGCCTTTTACTTTTACCAACATGTTGATTGGCACACTTTCAGGGTGGACTGGGAGGTTCGCTAGCTCAACAAGTAGACCTGCACGGTCATTGGTGCTTTCGCCCATACCAATGATACCGCCAGAGCAAATCTTCATTCCGGCATCACGTACGTGAGATAGAGTGTCTAAACGATCTTGGTAAGTACGAGTAGTAATGATGCTGCCATAGAACTCAGGAGAAGTATCAAGGTTGTGATTGTAGTAATCCAGACCTGCACCCGCTAGCTCATCTGCTTGATCTGGCGTTAGCATACCTAGCGTCATACACGTTTCTAGGCCCATGCCTTTTACACCTTTAATCATATCAGTCAGGTGAGGCATATCGCGTTCTTTCGGGTTTTTCCATGCCGCGCCCATACAGAAACGAGTCGAACCCGCGTTCTTGGCTTTTTGCGCCGCATCCAAAACACGCTCTACTTCCATTAAGCGTTCTTTGTCGACATCCGTTCGGTAGTGAGCACTTTGAGGGCAGTACTTGCAATCTTCAGGACAAGCACCGGTCTTAATTGATAGAAGCGTACTCACCTGCACGTGGTTGTGCTCTTGGTACTGTCTATGAACGACTTGAGCTTCAAACATTAAATCCATAAACGGTTTTTCAAGCAGCGCTGTTACTTCAGCAACTGTCCAGTCATGACGAACTTCCACGTGTCGATCCTTTTTTATTATTTGATGTTTCATCTCTATCAATAGAGATTGCATTTATGCTTGGCTAGTCTACCGACAAGCTTTAGACTGTCAACACATTGATAATATCAAAAGTTTACATCTGGTTATTTTTTAACCTCATCAAGAATGGAAGTTACTATGGATCTCGCCTTTGATCGCCAGCATATCTGGCATCCCTACACATCAACGTTAACACCTCTGACCTGCTACCCAGTCACGAATGCAGACGGTGTTTACCTAGAATTAGAAGGCGGAAAACGAATTATTGATGGCATGTCATCATGGTGGTCAACCATCCATGGCTATAACCACCCGGTATTAAATGCGGCCGCTCACAGCCAAATAGACAAAGTTTCGCACGTTATGTTTGGTGGTATTACCCACCAGCCCGCTATCGATTTATGTAAGAAACTGCTGAATCTCGCGCCAAGTAATCTAGAACACGTATTTCTAGCCGATTCAGGTTCAGTAGCCGTAGAGGTTAGCCTCAAGATGGCTCTCCAATACTGGCATGCCAAAGAACAGCCTCGTTCGAAGTTCCTCACGCTCAGAGATGGCTACCACGGTGATACCTTTGCGGCGATGTCGGTGACTGATCCAGATAACTCGATGCACAGCCTCTACAAAGGCTTTTTACCGGAACATATTTTTGCTGATTCACCAAAAACGGGATTTTGGGATCAATGGAACGCCAACGACATCAACAGCTTTCGAGAAAAGCTGGCAACCCACCATCAAGAAGTCGCTGCGGTGGTCTTAGAGCCAATCGTTCAAGGTGCTGGCGGTATGCGTATCTATCATCCTGAATTCCTGAGACAGGTTCGCTTGCTGTGTGATGAATTCAACGTCTTGCTGATCTTGGATGAGATTGCGACCGGATTTGGCCGTACAGGGAAACTTTTTGCTTGCGAACATGCCGATGTTCAACCGGATATCTTATGCGTAGGTAAGGCGCTAACTGGTGGCTATATGACCCTTTCAGCAACGCTTGCGAGTAAAGAAGTTGCTGACACAGTATGTGGCGGTGAAGCGGGTTGTTTTATGCACGGGCCAACCTTTATGGGTAACCCATTAGCTTGCGCGGTAGGTGCGGCAAGCTTGTCCATCATAGAGCAAGGCGATTGGCAAAATCAGACTCAACAAATTGAGCAACTTTTCTCTGAGTTGCTACCGCCTTTGCGAGAGCATGATCTTGTCAAAGATGTTCGCTGGTTGGGAGCGATTGGCGTTGTTGAAACCCACACTCCTGTCGATATGGAAACCATCCAAGCTCACTTTGTTGAACAAGGCGTTTGGATACGTCCGTTTGGTAAGTTGATTTATATGATGCCTCCCTTCATTAGCAAACCGGAACATATCGAACAACTTGTTTCATCTATTGATAAAGCCCTCCAACAATCTGCTTGCTTCAAGCCAAGTTGATATCAATAAAACCAAATAGAAACACCGAAAACCTATAAGCCGCCTTTAGAATATCGACGGCGGCTTATTCCATGGCTAATAATAAGATAGCCAATAGAAACATCTTGAACCGATATTTATCTCCAATTCCATCCTTACAGACCCCATAAATAAATTTAATCCTCTCCACAAAAACAATTAGCAAAAGAGTGTTACCTATCAGGCAAATAGCCGTCATAAAATACGAACCATTTTGGTGCTGAATATTATGATGAACTTCCCCATTCGATTTCATTCTAGAATCAAATCAGCTAACTCAATTCCACTGAAATTAGATAAACAATATTAGCGAGAGAAAGAATCCGATCTTAGCCAAGGCTTGTATCGACTTAGTAGAAACCGAGCGTTTCTAGTTTTTTCGATCGTGTAATACAACCCGTAATACCTGCGGAATTCACGTCAGTATATAGATTAAAGTAAGCATGAAATTATCCCAACTAAATGCACTTATCGTTGATGACTCAACGATCGTGTTATCAACTATTCGCAATATGCTGATTCATATTGGCTTTTCAGAACGTTCGATATCGATAGCTAAATCTCCTCGTACTGCAATGACAATAACAAGTGACACGACTTTTGATGTCATCATTTGTGATTACAATTTTGGCGACACCATCAACGGAAAACAATTGTTTGAAGAGTTGAAGCAATCCAACAGATTAAAAGATGATGGCATCTTTATCCTTGTCACAGGTGAGAACTCAGCTTTATCTATCCGCCCTATCCTGGAACTTCGTCCTGACAACTACCTATTGAAACCATTCAACCGCGAAACGTTGAAACAGCGCATTACAAGCTCATTAAAAAAGAAATCAGTGCTGCAGAATATCTACAAAGCGGAGAGAGAGAACAACTACGAGGCCGGTCTCGAATATTGTGAAGAACTGCTCCCATTCCACTCTGAATATTTTGCGACAATCCAACAATTCCGTGGAAGCTTTCTATCCAAGCTCAAGCTCTACGATGAAGCCAAGAATGTTTATGAAAAAGCGCTTGATGAAGGTAGCTTTGATTGGGCTCAAGCTGGATTAGCGAACAGTCTTGCGAATTTAGGCCAGTTCAACGAAGCACAGCGTATGATCGAAAGCTTGATTGACTCTGCGCCCACCAGCACCTTATATCGAGACCAAGCAGCTCAAGTCAACCTGATCAACAACAAAGTCCCAACGGCCATTGCTCACTTCAAGTTAGCGAGTGAGCTCACCCCTGGAAATTCAGAGAGAGAATTAGCGATCGCTAACCTTTGTTTATCGGTGAATGACTCTAAAACCGCGCTTCGCCACTATCAGAACTATGTGCAGATCAATAGGGACACCTTTCGAGACAACTGGTATATGAAGCTTAATCATATTCGATTCTTGCTCTATTGCGCATCTGATGGCTTCGACAAACAAGCGAACTTAGACCAAGTTAATTACTTGATTTCGAAGATCCCCACAGAGGCAAGATCACGGCTTCAGACTGACTTAGCACTTATCGCTGCCCACATCGCGATGGAAACTAAACAGTATCAAAAATCCGTCACGATACTGACCGTATTGCATGATAAAAATGACTTTGATGCATTTCCTGTGATTTACCACCATGCATGGTTGTTGGACAGAATGAGCTGCGAAAACGAATTTAAAATCGCAGAGAATCGCTGCGGAAATTCGATTGTTAAAACAGCGAACGAGATCGTTATTTCAAGTCAGATGACGATGCGATCTGAGATAAAAAGCCGCAACGTTGAAAAGATGGAATGGCTAAAAGCGAAAAATATCTGCATAAAGCAGGCGCAGTCAAACTATAAACTGGTGCTTGTCGCTTATCTAGATATTCACAAAAAATGCCCAATGATCAAGAACGTCTGTATGAACATCATCAAGCTACTCTCTGTTATATGGCCAGATTCGATGGGGGCTAAACAAGTGATAACGATAATTCAGAAGTGCGATGAGGTGATCACGCAGCTCTATACGCTTGATGAACTGACCAAAAACAACTATCAAAACTATTACCGAAAAGCGCTATTAGCCTGTAAACAAGCCGATCTCGCATGTCAGCAAGGCGATGAAGTAAATAACGCTAGTTTTGCTTATATGTAGCTTCTGTTTTATGACGGCTATATACAAAAAAGGCTTTGCCATTACAGCAAAGCCTTTTAAATATTCTGGCAAGTCAGATTAATCTAAATTTGATTAACCTAAATTGGCATTAACCGATGTGCGTTACGCCGCCCATGTATGGTTGAAGTACTGTTGGGATAGCAATACGGCCATCTGCTTCTTGGTTGTTCTCAAGAATAGCAACCATAGTACGACCAACAGCAAGACCAGAACCGTTAAGTGTGTGTACAAGTTCAGGTTTCTTCTCGCCTTTACGACGGAAACGAGCTTGCATACGACGTGCTTGGAAATCCCACATGTTTGAACAAGAAGAGATTTCACGGTATGTCTCTTGTGCTGGAACCCAGACTTCTAAGTCGTAAGTTTTCGCAGAACCGAAGCCCATGTCACCCGTACATAGAATCACTTTACGGTAAGGAAGCTCTAGAAGTTGAAGTACTTTCTCAGCGTGACCTGTTAGCTCTTCAAGCGCTGCCATTGAGTCTTCTGGCTTAGTAATTTGTACTAATTCAACTTTGTCGAATTGGTGCATACGGATAAGACCACGAGTGTCACGACCGTAAGAACCCGCTTCAGAACGGAAACATGGCGTATGAGCTGTCATCTTAAGTGGCAGTTCAGCTTCATCAGTAATCGTGTCACGAACCATGTTCGTTACCGGTACTTCCGCAGTAGGGATAAGCGATAGAGTCTTAAGAGGCACGTCACTTACTTGCTCAGTTAGCGGGCTTGTGTGGAACAAGTCTTCGCCGAACTTGGGAAGTTGACCAGTACCGTATAGGCTATCGTGGTTCACTAGGTACGGTACGTACATTTCTGTGTAGCCGTGCTCATCAGTGTGAAGGTCCAGCATGAACTGAGCAATAGCACGGTGTAGACGTGCGAATTTGCCTTTCATCACGATGAAACGAGAACCAGAGATTTTAACTGCGCTTGCAAAATCAAGACCGCCAGACATTTCGCCAAGATCAACGTGATCTTTCACTTCGAAGTCGTAAGTCTTAGGTTGACCCCAACGAGAAACTTCTACGTTGTCGTCTTCATCTTTACCATCTGGCACTTCTGCGTCAGGTAGGTTAGGAATCGACATTGTGATCGTTTCTAGCTCAGATTGAAGCTCAGCCAATGTTACTTTAGCTTGGTCTAGTTCTGCGCCTAAGTTGCCTACTTCTGCAAGGATACGCTCAGCTTCTTCATGGTCGCCTTTTGCTTTCGCTTGACCAATGGACTTCGATCGAGAGTTACGTAACGCTTGTAGCTCTTCAGTTTTCATCTGAAGGGACTTACGTTTTTCTTCAAGTTCACGAATTGTCTCTACATCAAGGGTGAAGCCTCGACGTGCTAATTTTGCCGCTGTTTCATCCAGCTCAGCTCGAAGTAATTTAGAATCCAGCATTGCTAATCCTATGCTTTAGTTATTTGAATATTCAGTAGATTGCTACTGAATCACTGCTAAACCCCTAAAACTGGTGCTATTTCGACCAATTTATAACGATTTAATTGAATTTTTATGACTAGGTAACGATATCCAAAAAAGACTACTTTTCATAGCGTTTTTGTGGGCTTTTTGCGTCCAAATCCGCCAGATAATCTAGCTTCTCGCCAATTTTGGTCTCTAAGCCTCGTTTTGTTGGGAAATAGTATTGTGTTTCGCCCATTTCAGGCGGCAAATACTTTTCTCCAGCGGCGTAGGCACCTGGTTCATCATGAGCATAACGGTATTCTTGCCCGTAGCCCATGTCCTTCATCAAAGTTGTGGGTGCATTACGTAAATGATAAGGGACTTCATATTCAGGAAGGTTGTGAGCATCCGTTAAGGCTTGCTTCCAAGCGGTGTAAACGGCATTACTCTTTGGTGCACACGCTAAATAGACAACCGCCTGAGCAATCGCACGCTCCCCTTCTGCTGGGCCAATACGTGTGAAGCAATCCCAAGCCGACATTGCGACCTGCATTGCTCTTGGATCAGCATTACCAATATCTTCAGAAGCAATCGCTAGCAAGCGTCTTACTATATACAAAGGGTCACAACCCGCTGCAATCATTCGCGCCGACCAATACAACGCTGCATCGGGATTCGAGCCACGAATTGACTTATGAACCGCAGATATTAGGTCATACCAAATATCCCCCTTGTTATCGAAACGAGCAACCTTCTCACCAGCCACTTCAGCTAACAACTGCAACGTTATCGCTTTCTCGCCTTTGTCGTTGTCTTCAGCCATGTCATACAGCAGCTCAAGATAGTTGAGCGACATACGAGCATCACCATTGACCAGTTCAGCAAGACGATCCAATACGTTATCAGCAAAATCAGCCGACACATCACCCAGACCACGCTGTTTATCTTCAATGGCTTGGCGAATGACGAGGGAGATATCCTCAGTATTAAGCGAAGTCAGTTTGTAGACACGCGCACGTGATAACAAAGCGTTGTTTAACTCAAAAGAAGGGTTTTCTGTGGTCGCGCCGATAAACGTAACCGTGCCATCTTCGATATGAGGTAAGAAGGCATCTTGCTGACTTTTATTAAAGCGATGGACTTCGTCCACAAATAGAATCGTTCTACGCCCTGCTTGCTTGTTCTCACGCGCTTTTTCAATGGCGATTCGAATGTCTTTTACACCCGACGTCACCGCAGATACGCGTTCTACTTCTGCATTGGCGTAATTTGCTGCCACCTCTGCCAGCGTGGTTTTACCGGTGCCCGGAGGTCCCCATAAAATCATGGAGTGGATATGGCCCGCCTCCAACGCTCTGCGAAGGGGTTTACCTGGACCTAATATATGCTGCTGACCGATGTACTGTTCAACAGTTTCAGGTCTCATACGAGCAGCAAGGGGACGAAAATCTTCGTCCCCTGCAAAATCTAAGCTGTAATTACTCAATTGCAATCTCTTGATTCGTTGATGGCATCAATGCCTATCGACTGACTACCAAACGATCTGCCAGTTTGGATCAGTTTCTTTGGTCGTCGACCTCGACACCTTCCGGCGCCACAAAAGTAAAGCGGTCTGCAGCAGGTTTACCTAAGTCAACATTGCTAAAGATAAACTCGCCTTTCTGACCGTCTTGTTCAATCACATTAAAGCCCTGAACAATGCCCTTTTCAGTAATGTTAATCTGGAAATCACCCTGATTAGAATCCACAGCCGTTGGCGTTAGCGTAAATTGGTTACCCGTTTGCGCGACGTTGTAGTTGTCCCAATCGCTTTCTTGGTTACGAGTCAATAATACAAAAGGTGTTTGTGATGTGGCTTGTTCTTGCCAGTAAATGCTCACTTGCTCAATGAACGGACTGTAGTACCACAAGCTTTGGCCGTCAGATACCAATAGGTTTTCATCAGGGAAAGTTGTTTCCCAGCGGAATAAGCTTGGGCGTGCGATCTCTACCGTGCCTTCACCTTCCATCACAACATCACCGTCAGGGCTGGTGACGACTTGTTTAAAGTCAGCGCTAAAACCTGCATTCAGCGACAAGCGGCTACTCAACTCTTCTTTCGGAGAAGCAAATACTGAGAAGCTCATAAATAAAAGTGCGAATACTTTTTTCATCAATAGTCCTGTTAAATCATAATACCAATCACAGTAAGTAAGTGATCAGAAAGAGCGCCGAGAAAAGGCTTGAGAACAAGGCGTAATTTTTTGATAAGTAGTTATTCTACAATAAAAAATTATAACGCAGTTATCGAGCGTTTTAACCAGCTAGGGTGACCAGTTATTTACTACGATTTGTATAAGTCGGTCATGTTTTGGTTTTGACCGACTGAATAGTTATGAGTTCCTATTGGAACTAATCTTTTGGTGGCGCTGGCGCCAAGACTTCTCGGTTACCGTTATGCCCTGGAGCACTTACAATACCTTGAGCTTCTAATTGCTCGACAATTCGTGCGGCACGGTTATAGCCAATTTTGAATCGACGTTGCACACCAGAAACCGAACCACGGCGTGAATGAACCACATGTTCGACAACTTGATCAAACAGAGGATCGACTTCTTCATCGCCTTCCATCTTCTCACCCGGTAATAGTGTTTCTGGGGTTTGGTCGCCGTTAGTGATCTCATCAATGTAGTTTGGCTTACCGCGTGCTTTCCAGTTATTCACGACCGCGTGTACATCATCATCAGATGCAAATGCGCCGTGTACACGAGTTGTGTGGCTTGAACCCGGTGGTAAGTACAACATATCACCCATACCAAGTAGTGACTCAGCACCGCCTTGGTCAAGAATGGTTCGAGAGTCTGTTTTAGTCGATACAGTAAAGGCTACACGTGTCGGGATATTGGCTTTAATAAGACCCGTAATAACATCAACCGAAGGACGTTGAGTTGCTAAGATCAAATGGACACCAGCAGCACGTGCTTTCTGCGCCAAACGAGCAATCAATTCTTCAACTTTCTTACCCACTACCATGATTAAATCGGCGAATTCATCGACGACAACCACGATGTAAGGCAGTTTTTCCAATAATGGTGCTTCAGGGTCCATGCTGTCGCCCGGCTTCCACAGTGGGTCATGAATTGGGTGACCGGCTTCCGCGGCCATCTTCAATTTGTCGTTATAACCTTTAATGTTACGAACACCGAGCGCCGACATCAGCTTGTAACGACGTTCCATTTCGCCTACACACCAACGAAGGGCGTTAGACGCATCTTTCATGTCAGTCACAACTTCAGACAACAGATGTGGAATACCTTCATAGATAGACAATTCCAACATTTTCGGGTCAATCATGATGAAACGAACGTCTTCAGGCGATGCCTTGTAAAGCATACTCAAGATCATCACGTTCACACCCACCGACTTACCAGAACCGGTGGTACCCGCGACAAGAACGTGTGGCATTTTCGATAGGTCAGCAATAACCGCTTCACCAGCAATGTCTTGTCCTAGAACAACCGTTGTTGGTGATTTCGCTTCTTGGAACTGAGGGCTAGCAACCACATCAGAGAAGAACACCGTTTGACGACTCATGTTCGGCAGTTCTAAGCCAACATAAGGTTTACCCGGTATTACCTCTACGACACGCACTGCCAATGCAGAAAGTGAGCGTGCTAAATCCATAGAAAGGCCAGAAATACGACTTACTTTCACACCCGGAGCAAGGTCTAACTCGAATCGAGTGATAACAGGGCCAGGGAAAATATCAACCACATCTGCCTTGATTTTGTAATCGGCTAGTTTAGATTCAACCAAACGAGCGATGGCTTCGAGCGCATCACGGTCAATGAAGGTTTCACGCTTTTCTGGGTGGAACAACAACTCAAGCGTTGGCAAAGGTTCTGCTGGTTTAGGCAAGTTAACATCTTGCTGAACGAGGAACGGGTTTTGCGCTGCAGCCATGTTTGCTTGTGCTTCAGAGACAATGTTTTGGAATGCCGCTACGTCTTGGTCTGGATGTACAGGTTCTTCTGTCACCTCTTCCCAAGGAAGATCAACAACTGGCTCTTGAGCTTGTTCAGTTGATTGCGCAAACTCAGAGTTGTCTTGTTGATCAGCTAAAGAGTCTGGTTGCTCTGTATTGTCATCTGCCATTGAAACAGACTCAAACTCTGAAGGCTGCTCATAGGCAGGCTCTTCCGTTGTCTCGAAAGGCGTTGAGAATTCTTGTGGTGTTTCTTCTATTTCACCTATTGGCGAAGCGTATAGAGATTCTGGTTGTACATCTTCAGTATCGAACTCGTTATTTACTTCTGGTGAGCTCTCCATTACTGGTTCTACACTTTCAACAACCGTTTCAGTAGGATTAACTGATGGTTGCTCATCCTGCATGTATTGCTGATACGCGATCTGAGATTCATGCGCGTCAACCTGTTCCTGCTCAGCAAGATCATCTTCATACATAGCCGCATTTTCTAACTGCTCAATAGTCGCGTTCAACTGTTTAGAACGTTCGACACCTTCTTCTAAAGGCTCTTCTGGCGCTTGGTAAACTGGTGCAGCAGGAACCGGCTCTTGCTCAACTTGTTGAGGCTGAATCTGAGGTTGTTCTCGGACGGGGGCTTCTTGCTTAGCCGGTGCATCGACTGGCATGTAAATATTGTAATGACGCTTCGGCGATGCAGTATTGTCTAATACATTCACAGTATCAGAAGAGTCATTGGTCGCAGAGAAGCTCAGTGCAGGATCTAGTGGATCATGCTCTGTTGATTCTTTGTTGTCTTCGATAGCAGGAACATCGCGGTAAGTAGGCTCTTGATGCTGCTGATGACGTTCTTCGATTAGATCTCGGTCTGCCGACTCTCTTAATTGTGGTTCAAGCAACTCTTGGTCTTCACCACGCGCTTTATTAACAGCTGAGGTAAACAGCTTAATCGCACATTCACCCAACCATTCAACGATACTCAGCCAAGAAATACCCGTTAATAGAGTAAAACCAGCACCCCATAAAAAAAGAAGAACCAGTGTACTGCCAAGAACGTTAAGTGTTGGGAGCGCAAGACTTGTTAATACGTCGCCAACCACACCACCTGATGAAAAGTACCAGATATCATCAAAGTTGATATCAGCTAACCCACAACTGGTAAGAATAAGAACCGTTAAACCAAGTAAGCGAGTGCCCCACAACATGAAGTCGATTTGTTCGTCTTCATTACGCTTGCGGAACAATACCCATGCTGCAACTGTCACCAATATAGGAAGCGGGTAAGCCAGTGAACCAAACACAAAGAAAAGCGTATCCGCCAACCATGCACCTAGGTAGCCACCCGCATTCTGAATGTCACCACCCCACGCCGTTTGCGACCATGATGGGTCTGCAGGACTGAAAGTTAATAACGCAACGGCAAGTAGAATAGAGAAAAGGACACCCAAAATCAGGCTGCACTCTTTGAGACGTTGAGAACCATTCAAACGAGGAGACTGAGGCTCTTCACTCGTTTTAATGATTGTTTCTACTTTATTACTGCTCTGCTTGAACATAAACCAACTTAATAATTAAACGGGATAAAAACGTAGCGAACGGCACGAGCCATTCGTTTTCATGAAACTACTGTTGATTTAACCATATCAAACAGAAAAACCCAATTCCAGAAAGCAAGAAAGCGGAACAAATGTCCGCTTTCTTTCATTTCACCAATTGTGATTAACGAGTTTTAATCACAAGTTGATTAGTTTGTTTCACTTCTTCCATTACAACGTAAGTACGAGTGTCGTTTACGCCTGGTAGACGCAGTAACGTATCACCGAGCAACTTACGGTAAGCACCCATGTCCGATACACGTGTTTTTAGAAGATAGTCAAAATCACCCGACACTAAATGACACTCTTGGATGTCATCCAGTTTCTGCACAGCGGTGTTGAATTGTTCGAACACATCTGGCGCACCACGGTTCAAAGTAATTTCAACAAACACTAAAAGTGAAGCATCAAGGTACTGTGGGTTCAGCAATGCTGTATACCCAGTAATGTAACCTTGACGTTCTAAACGACGAACACGCTCAAGACATGGAGTAGGAGAAAGTCCTACTCGCTTTGAGAGTTCAACGTTTGAGATACGACCGTCTTTTTGCAACTCATTAAGAATGTTGCGGTCAATACGATCTAGTTCCTTGGACGGCTTCTTATAATTGTCTGCCATTTTTTATTCCACCTTATTACTTCCTTGCAAAAAAATATACTACAACTTTTTAATATTCGGTATCAAATTCTACCTGAACCTATCTATACTAGATATTAATTCGACAGAATTACCCTACACATAGATAAAACAACCATAATATAATAAGGAGTCAGGATGATCATTGGCGTACCTAAGGAAATCAAGAACCACGAATACCGCGTTGGTATGACCCCTGCTAGCGTGAGAGAACTAATCTCACATAGTCACCAAGTTTTTGTTGAAACCAATGCCGGTACTGGTATCGGTTTTTCAGACGATGATTACATCGCTGTAGGCGCATCCATTCTTCCTACTGCTGCTGACGTTTTCGCGAAAGCAGAGATGATTGTAAAGGTTAAAGAACCTCAAGCTGTCGAGCGAGCTATGCTTCGTGAAGGGCAAATATTATTTACCTATTTACACCTTGCACCAGATTTTCCACAAACGGAAGAGCTAATCAAGAGCAAAGCTGTCTGCGTAGCCTATGAGACTGTAACAGATAATATGGGTCGCTTGCCACTATTAGCACCAATGTCTGAAGTCGCTGGTCGCATGTCTATTCAAGCAGGTGCACAAACACTAGAAAAATCTAACGGTGGTTGTGGTCTTCTTCTTGGCGGCGTTCCTGGTGTTGAGCCAGCGAAAGTTGTTGTAGTTGGCGGCGGCGTTGTTGGTGCTAACGCAGCACGTATGGCTGTTGGCCTTCGCGCAGACGTAACCATTCTTGATCGCAACGTAGATACGCTTCGTCGTCTTGATGAAGAATTCCAAGGCCGCGCAAAAGTGGTTTATTCTACTGAAGACGCTATTGAGAAGCATGTTCTAGAAGCAGACCTAGTGATTGGTGCAGTACTAATCCCAGGCGCAGCCGCTCCTAAACTTGTTACAAAAGATCACATCGCTAAGATGAAGCCAGGTTCAGCGGTTGTTGATGTAGCAATCGACCAAGGTGGTTGTTTTGAAACTTCACATGCAACGACTCACGCCGATCCAACTTACATCGTTGATGACGTAGTTCACTACTGTGTTGCTAACATGCCAGGTGCCGTTGCTCGTACTTCTACTTACGCACTAAACAATGCAACACTTCCTTACATTGTTAAGCTAGCGAACAAAGGTTACCGCGAAGCACTTCTATCTGATGAAGGTTTCCTAGAAGGTCTAAACGTAATCCACGGTAAAGTGACTTGTAAAGAAGTTGCAGAAAGCTTTGACCTAGAATACGTAGCGCCTGCAGAAGCAATCGCAATGTTTAACTAATGATGTAATGACTAACTGAACGCAATAACCTTCTCGTTGAAGCGTTCAGTTAACTCATACTCATTAAAAAAAAAGCCAGCCCGACATCGTCGAACTGGCTTTTTTGTGTCTATAGCACTATCGCTCGTGAGCTATGAACAACGGTCTGTCTTATACTCGTGTGATTTATCGGTCGCTCTTAACACCATGAATCAACAGGTTTCGAGGAGTAACACTGCGCTCACAAAACTCTTCTATTGAAGCTTCATAGCCTTGCTCTTGCAGATAGATGGCACGGTCTAAGGCCAACCATATCTCTAATGGTCGTCTAAAGACTTGCTGAACTAAACTCAGCTTTTCCATTTCCCAGAAAAGTGTCTCGCCCTGAACCAAATAAGAGTCAAAATCAATATCTGAACCAAGCGATATCTCTTTTACTTCAGATGCCCAGCAACAAAATGATTCAAAGCCTTCGGATAGCTCTGATTTCTTGATGCTCGGTACAGGAACGTACTCGTCGACACCAAGTTCACCCTTAAGTAGTTGGCTAAAGCCTAATCGGTAACTCATTTCTAACTGACGGTGTCTCTTGACCCTTTCACCACCGGTGACGGTTTCTTGAAGCGGGATTCTTAAATCACTTTTACTTAGAGTTAATGCCGAGTTTTTCGCGACGGAAGACATGGCTTGGTAGTTTTCATCACGAATAAGATGGTAGCAGCAAGGAGAAATGGTCACTGCAGGAAGCCCATGTGAAACAGACTTTTTCACTAATTCGACATGAAGGTCGCCACAAGCGTGAAGAGCAACAGCATGTTGATTCGAGTTAAACACCCGATCTGCCTCTTTTGAAAACGCGTCACCTTGAACAAACGTCATTTCTAAACGTTGTGCATCTGCAATCTTTTGCCCACTTTCGCACAGCGATTGTTGCCACTCGAAGCTGGTCACTTTTTGCTTTGATTGTTGAGATAAGATTCGGCCGAGAAAGCCCTTTCCAGAGCACCACTCCAGCCACTCTTGTCCTTGGTGATGCTCAAGAGAAGCCTCTGCCATCGCGACGATTTGTTGCAGCTTTCTGCCGGGAATACCATCGGCAGTACCACGCGGAAGATCAAGCCCAACTAAGACCGAATTATCAAACTGGATATTTTGATTCGCAGTCTCTAATTCAGGAAGAAAACGGATAAGCTCCTTGATCAACACTTGAGGTTGCTCTTTCAGAATCTGAATGTTCTCGATACTCAAGCTATTCAACCAATCAACAAGAGGGCGATTCACATCAACCCATGGCTGTTGCTGAGTTTGGCATAGGTGAAAAGGCTCAGAACGCCAATAAACTTGGTGTTCTAACAGGAATGAGTCGAGAATTGTAAATCGTAAATGCATGCTTCCCCCTATGGTGCGAGGATTGTAGGGGTAAGAGACCAAAATAGAAAGGTTCAATAGTAAGAGAACAAAAACGGCAGCAAAAGCCAGAAAGAAAAACGGCCTGTGAATACAGGCCGGATAAGAATCTAGAGTCGCACGATGAGATTAACGAACAGGCAGTTCGATATCTTTAAACATCTCTTCAATCTCGTCATTCGATTTAAGAGAAATAGCTTGCTCAACCACAGGGCGAGTGAGATGCGGTGCAAAACGCTCCATGAAATCGAACATGTAAGAACGTAAGAAAGTACCCTTTCTAAAGCCAATACTTGTAGTACTCGCACCAAACAAGTGGCTTGCATCAATGGCAACCAAATCGGTGTCTTGCTCGTGATCAATCGCCATACTTGCAATCACGCCTACGCCAATCCCCATACGAACGTAAGTTTTGATCACATCGGCATCTGTCGCGGTAAACACGACACGCGGTGTTAGACCAACTTTGTTGAACGCGGTGTCGAGTTCTGAGCGCCCAGTAAAGCCAAAGACATAAGTCACTAGAGAGTATGCCGCAAGGTCTTCAATTGACACTAGTTTCTTTTGGGCTAGAGGGTGATCTTTGGTGACAACAATCGAACGATTCCAGTGATAACAAGGCAACATAATCGCGTCTTGATATAAGTGAAGCGCTTCGGTCGCAATGGCAAAGTTAGCCGTACCTTTCGCCACCGCTTCTGACATTTGGCTTGGCGTTCCTTGGTGCATATGAAGCGACACTTTAGGATAACGCGCCGTGAAGCCTTTGATCACATCTGGTAGAGCATAACGAGCTTGGGTGTGCGTCGTTGAAATGTTCAATGTACCCATTTCAGGATGAGTGTGTTCACCAGCAACGGCTTTAATGCTTTCAACACGAGCGAGAATCTCTTGAGAGATACGAATAATATCTTCGCCAGCCTGAGTCACCTGCGTTAAGTGTTTACCACTACGCTCAAAAATCTGAATGCCCAACTCATCTTCTAGTAATCTAACTTGCTTACTAATACCAGGCTGTGATGTGTATAGACTCTCTGCAGTCGCAGACACATTTAGGTTATGGTTTAGAACCTCAACAATGTACTTCAGTTGCTGTAACTTCATATCTAACCTCGTAATCCTTTACTCATTTATGTGCTAACTTATTTGCAAAGAGAGCGTCATAGTCTCGTGTAATATAATTAATAGTTATAACGCTTCATGCACTAAATTGATAGAAAAATTGAGTTTTTATAGGTTAACAAACAAAAACATCAGTATCGCTTTGCAACCAACTCCTCATTCTCATACATTAGTAGGTAAATTTTGATTGCCGATTGCGCTCAACAAGAGATAATCAGAAATCGCAATTTACGAGTGCCGATACACAATGGAATCGTGTATCCTCTCTAGTTAGCTATAGAAAACAACAAGCAGACACAAATATATGAATATTGGTTTAATAATCGCCTTAGTCGCCGTTCTTTTGGTGTTGGTTTTAGGCTACAACATCATGCTTCAATACAAAGTTAAGGTAGAAACAGCGAAGAAACAGGAAGCTTCTCGTTATCTAACCATTATTGACGGAACCGAAGAGTTGATTGGCAATGCGCACCACATGCCTTTTAGCCAAGACCTTCTTATATGCTTAAATAACCGAATCCTTGATGCACTTGAAAATATGTATCAGCTCGATCCTAAGAATAAGCAACTCCTGCAACGAATCGAAAGTGTAAAACAACAGATCACACAACTAAAAGAGAACTACCAAGGTGGCGAAAGTACCACTTTCCGTGTTCCTAGCAGTGATAAGCAAGCAATCATGATGCTTAAGCTTGTTAAACGCCTTCGCGATACGGTTCGTAACGAACACAATAAAGGCCGCTTTGATACTCAAGCTTACGTGGTTGAAAATGCTCGCCTAGAAACGATCCAGATTCGTATCAACATTGAAAACGTGATCAAACGTGCTAACGATTCAATTTCTCGCGGGCAACCAGGTACGGCGATTCAGCTATTACGCAAAGGTATCGATGCTTTAGCGACGAAGAACGACGCGTACTCTAATCAAGCAAAAGAAAAACTTCAGAATATGTTGAACGAGCTTGATCAGAAACGCCAAGACAAAAATGCTCAAGACTTACAGCAAATGGAATCTAAAGAGCGTGACGACGATATGGATGCCCTATTCGGTCAGAAGAAGAAATGGTAACCGTCTAACTCAAACACAAAAAGGCCGCCTCATTTACATTAAATAGGCGGCCTTTTTTGTACCTAGTGAATTTCCTTTCTCCGTATAGGGAGATCTCATGAGCTGTGATAAAATCGCGAATTATCAACAAACTTGCCCCGACCATGTATCAAGAATTATTAGCCCCAATACACTCTTTTCTTAAAGCTGAAACGCCAGATTCATGGATAGATGAAGCCAAGAAGCCTGAAAACCTTCATATCATTTTACGCGATCACATGCTTTGTGAACTCAAGGCCGCTCAAAGTGCTTTGTTCCTTATCCGCAAGTATGCGGTAGATAAAGAAAGCGCGAAGCAGCTGAATGAATGGATTTTGCCATACGAGCAATTTGCTTATCGTCGTATCGGAGACTTGGAGTCTCTACGTGGTAAAAGTAACGTATCGAAGCAAATCACAGCAAAAGAAGGCTGTAATTACGGCGCCGACTTGATCGATAAAATGGTGCTGCTAATTAAAGAAGAACTGCATCACTTTTATCAAGTCATGGAATTGATGGTAAAAAAAGGCGTGACGTATCAACCGATTGAAGCGGGTCGTTATGCCAAAGGTTTAATCAAGCAAGTGAAAACTTACGAGCCAGACGCTCTGGTTGATAAGCTGATTATCGGCGCCTTTATTGAAGCACGCTCTTGTGAACGCTTTGCTAAACTAGCTCCCTTCTTAGAAGAAGACATGGAGAAGTTTTATGTGTCTCTACTTCGCTCAGAGGCGCGTCACTATCAAGATTATCTTGAACTCGCTGAGCAAATCGCAGGGAAAGATATCTCTGAGCGTATTGCTCACTTTGCGCAGGTTGAAGCTGACCTAATCACTTCAGAAGACAGCGACTTCAAATTTCATAGCGGCGCTCCGGTTTAAGCTAAGCACAGAAAGTCCGAACCAATTGATATCTCGTCAGTAAATAATAAGGCCAGCAAATTGCTGGCCTTATTCATTCGTATCGCTATCTAAAAATAACTTAAACTAGCGTGCCGTTGATTTCAGCAAGTACTGTTGCAGGATCTGCTGCTTGAGTAATTGGACGACCGATAACTAAGTAGTCTGAACCAGCTTGAATTGCTTGAACTGGTGTCATAATACGCTTCTGGTCACCTACGTCAGCGCCTACAGGGCGAATACCAGGGGTAACAAGCTTGAACTCTTTACCCAAATCACCTTTCAACAATGAAGCTTCTTGAGCAGAACATACAACGCCATCTAGACCTGAGTTTTTAGTCAAAGACGCCAAGCGCATTACCTGCTCTTGTGGTTGAATGTTCAAACCAATACCAGCCAAATCAGATTGTTCCATGCTGGTTAACACGGTAACACCGATAAGTAATGGACGATCTTTACCGTAAGGTTCTAGAATTTCGCGTGAAGCCGTCATCATACGCTCGCCACCGCTCGCGTGTACGTTCACCATCCACACGCCCATCTCAGCAGCAGCACGTACCGCTTTTGAACATGTGTTTGGAATGTCGTGGAACTTAAGGTCTAAGAATACTGAGAAACCACGTTTATGTAATTCACGGACAAATTCAGGGCCAAACAGGGTAAACATCTCTTTACCGACTTTTAAGCGGCAAGACGCTGGATCGATACGATCAACAAAGGCTAATGCATCCGCTTGGTTGTCATAATCCAATGCTACAATGATTTTTTGGTCGTTCATTTCATCTCCTAACGCAGTTAACTTTCTTTAAATAATCACTACAAGTAGTAGCGACAAATAACAGTCATAAAAATGCAGCCCGAAAGCTGCAATTATTAATTTGGTCTAACAATGACCACAAATCTATTCACCATCCAGCCCACGAATAGGCTTGATCGTCCCCCACCCTTTACATGAAGGGCAGTGCCAATACATCGAGTGTGTCGAGAAACCACACTGACGACAACGGTAATGAGGTTTAACTTTAAGTTGTTCACCAACCATAGACTGAAGAGTCGTTAGACTGTCTTTCGCACGACCTTCTTCTGCTTCAGCAAGATGATAATCGATTAATCGATAGAAGCCTTTCATGGTTGGGTTTTTAACCAGTTGCTTGGTCAGCAGCTCTTGAGCTGAGCCAACATCTTCGTGATGGGCAACCAACTGAGCAAGCATCAATTCAGCTGAAACACCGGCTTTCTTTTGAATACAGGCTTTTAGGAATTCAACAAGTTCTGCCTCTTGGCCAAGCTTGTGGTAGCACTCAGCAAGGGTTGGAAGCACCTCACTGATAAAATCAATATCTTGTTCGAGCACCGATTCAAGACAGGTAATCGTCTTCTGGTAATCTTCATTCGCTAAATGGAACTTACCCAAAGCAATACTGGCACGAACACATTTAGGGTCTTCGGAGAGCGCTTTTTTAAAATGCTGAAGAGCCTTAGAACGATTACCCTCGGCTTGCTCTTGCATTGCAAGCTCACACCAAAAGTGTGCAACAGTTGCACGCATCTTTCTTTTTTTCTTACCAAGCTTAACGAGAATATTGCCGTAATGGATCGCCTTATTCCACTCTCGAGTTTGCTGATAAATAGCGACAAGCTGTTGCAAAGCACCCTCTTTATGATCAGGTTCTTCTACAAGCTGTTCAAAGATTTTTTCAGCGCGATCGAGGAAACCAGAGACCATATAGTCTTTTGCGAGTTGTTGCAGTGCGAGGTTTTTTTGATCGAGAGTGAGCCCCGAACGAGAGATAAGATTTTGGTGAATTCGAATAGCTCGATCTACCTCACCTCTTGAGCGAAATAGATTACCCAACGCCAAGTGAGTATCAATGGTTTCATTGTCTACTTGAAGCAGTTCGATAAAGTGATCGACCGCTTTGTCAGATTGGTCCGACAACAATAGGTTCAAACCCGTCACATATTGACGGGAGATCTGGTGTGATTGCTTTTGTTTTTCTTGCTGAGCATTACGATTACCCATATACCAACCGTAAGCGGCTGCAATAGGTAAAAGTAAGAACAGTAACTCTAACATCAAATATAGCCTTAAGCTTTAGTGGCAGCAGGGACCTGCTTTGATTGCTTATTGACTTGTTTTTTCAAGCGATGAATTTTCAGCTGAGAACGCATGTGCATATTACCAAAGACTAACCAAGCAAGGCCAAAGCCTGAAACGAAGACAACACCTAATAAGCTCGATAAGTGGAAGTCACCTTGTGCTAGCAGATAATTGAAGTTCACAGTGGTTTGGTTCTGAGAGCCTAAAGCCAGTGCAATTAGGAAAAGTGCGATAACGGCGACTATTTTTATAATTTTCATAGTTCATCACTCATTGGTTGGTTAGCTGTACGATTATGCAGGAAAATTGCTAATCAGACCACCATATTATGGTCATAAAAAAGCGGCATACATTATAGTATGCCGCTTTTCTTAATTCCGATAAGTGGACTACAATCCTGAATTTACTCGTTCTCGTAGCTCTTTACCTGGTTTAAAGTGAGGAACGTATTTACCTTCCAGCTCTACCTTGTCGCCAGTCTTTGGATTACGTCCAACACGAGGCTCGCGATAGTGAAGAGAAAAGCTACCAAAACCGCGAATTTCGATTCGGTCACCACTTTCTAGTGTTGAAGCCATGTGCTCTAAAATGTCTTTTACAGCGTCTTCAATTTCTTTTGCAGAAAGGTGCGTTTGCTCAGCGCACAGTCTTTCAATCAATTCAGACTTAGTCATAGTTACCCTCGTTGGTTTTCTTTTTAGAAATTATAGACCTATCGGAAAAATAAGCAAAAAAAAAGGAGCCTTACGGCTCCTTCTTAGCGAAAAATTAAATTATTCGCCTTTAGCAGCTTTGAATGCGTCTGCCATTGCGTTACCGAACGCGCCTTCATCAGACTTGTTCAGTGAAGCCATTGCTTCTTGCTCATCAGCTTCATCTTTAGCTTTGATAGATAGGTTGATTACGCGGTTCTTACGGTCTACACCAGTGAACTTCGCTTCAACGCTGTCGCCAACGCTTAGGATTAGAGATGCATCTTCGATACGGTCACGAGAAACTTCAGAAGCACGTAGGTAGCCTTCAACGCCTTCGATTAGCTCGATAGTAGCGCCTTTAGCGTCAACTGCAGTTACAGTACCGTTTACAAGAACACCTTTCTTGTTGTCAGCAACGTATGCGTTGAACGGGTCGTTTTCCATTTGCTTAACGCCAAGAGAAATACGCTCACGCTCTGCATCTACTGCTAGAACAACAGCAGAGATTTCGTCACCTTTCTTGTATTCACGTACAGCTTCTTCGCCGGCAGCGTTCCAAGAAATGTCAGATAGGTGTACAAGACCGTCGATACCGCCTTCTAGACCGATGAAGATACCAAAGTCAGTGATAGACTTGATCTTACCAGTAACTTTGTCGCCCTTAGCTTGCATTTCTGCAAATGACTGCCATGGGTTAGCTTTACACTGTTTCAGACCTAGAGAGATACGACGACGTTCTTCGTCGATATCAAGAACCATAACCTCAACTTCGTCGCCAACATTAACAACTTTAGAAGGGTGGATGTTCTTGTTAGTCCAATCCATTTCAGAAACGTGTACTAGACCTTCAACGCCTTCTTCGATTTCAACGAAGCAGCCGTAGTCAGTTAGGTTCGTAACACGACCAGAAAGCTTGTGACCTTCTGGGTAACGCTTAGCGATTGCTACCCATGGATCTTCGCCTAGTTGCTTAAGACCTAGTGAAACACGAGTGCGCTCACGATCGAACTTAAGAACTTTAACTAGGATTTCGTCACCAACGTTAACGATCTCTGATGGGTGCTTAACACGCTTCCAAGCCATATCTGTGATATGTAGAAGACCGTCAACACCGCCAAGATCAACGAATGCACCGTAGTCAGTAAGGTTCTTAACGATACCTTTAACTTCAGTACCTTCTTGTAGAGTTTCAAGAAGTTCGTCACGCTCAACACTGTTTTCAGATTCGATAACAGCACGACGAGAAACAACAACGTTGTTACGCTTCTGGTCTAGCTTGATTACTTTGAACTCTAGCTCTTTGTTTTCTAGGTGAGCAGTGTCACGGATAGGACGTACGTCTACTAGAGAACCTGGAAGGAAAGCACGGATACCGTTAAGTTCAACAGTGAAACCGCCTTTAACTTTACCGTTGATGATACCAACAACAGTTTCAGCTTCTTCACAAGCTTTCTCAAGTACGATCCAAGCTTCGTGACGCTTAGCTTTCTCATGAGAAAGTTGAGTCTCACCGAAACCATCTTCAACAGCGTCTAGAGCTACGTCTACTTCAGCACCAACTTCAACTTCAAGTTCGCCAGCAGCGTTCTTGAATTGTTCAGCAGGGATAGCAGATTCAGACTTAAGACCAGCATCTACAAGAACGAAACCGTTCTCGATAGCTACTACAGTACCTTTAACGATGCTGCCTTGTTGGAATTCAGTTTCAGATAGAAACTCTTCAAAGAGTTGAGCAAAAGATTCAGTCATTATTTAATCTTCAATAATTAAACGTCCATGGGTATCCTACCGCATGGGGTTGATAAATTCGCCGGTCATCATCCTTGCGACCAACGTTCGTACTAGCTCGGCGAAATTACCCAGCCAGTTTCGATTCAATATAGTGTAGTGCTTTTTCTACTACTTGTTCGATGTTCATCGAAGTAGAATCAAGCACAAGCGCATCCTCAGCTGGGCGTAATGGCGCAACTGGGCGATTACGATCTCGGTCGTCTCGCTCTTGGATCTCGCTCAAAAGGTCGTCAAATTTAACATCTAACCCCTTCTGTTGCAACTGTTTAAGGCGGCGGTTCGCACGCTCTTCAGCACTTGCATCCAAAAATATTTTCGCTTCCGCTTCAACAAATACAACGGTTCCCATGTCACGACCGTCTGCAACTAAACCGGGAGCAGCGCTAAAAGCACGCTGACGACGTAGTAGTGCTTCACGAACGCGAGGTAAAGCCGCTACTTTTGAAGCAGCCATGCCCGTTTCTTCTTTACGAAGTTCACCAGAAACATCTTCGCCTTCCAAGATAACCTTAACCAAGTCACCTTCAGCAATAAACTGTACATCGAGGTGAGTAGCAAGCGGTACCAGAGCATCTTCCGATTCAGTATCTACACCGTGGTGAATTGCCGCTAAAGCCAGTACGCGATAGATCGCACCTGAGTCTAGAAGATGAAAACCTAGCTTGTCTGCTAGTAACATACACAGGGTACCTTTACCTGCACCACTTGGTCCATCAACCGTAATCACTGGGCTTTGAGAAGGCATCTTTTACTCCACGTTTTGTCGTAAGTTGTATTCTGTACTAGCAGATCGCCACTACTTTATAGGCGGCATATTATAAAGAAAAATTGAAAGTCGAGCGAGGTAATTCTCAGATAATTCAGAGTTGATGATGCATAAGCGAATGCAACCAACTCAATATCCCCTCGCTTAGTTCAATAAAACACACATATACGTTCTGTAGACGTAAAAAAGCCCCGCAATAAGCGAGGCTCTGGGATTTTGCATTTTTGTAGAGCAAAGAAGTCGTCGCTCAAAGAAGCTTAACCAATAATGGCGCGAACGGCTTCTAGGTCTTCTGGCGTATCAACACCAGCAGCAGGTGCTTCAGCCGCAACGTCTACATGGATTTTCTCTCCGTACCACAGTACTCGTAGTTGCTCTAGGCACTCAATACGCTCAAGGGTACTTGGTTCCCAATTGATGTAAGTATTGATAAAACCCGCACGGTAAGCGTAGATGCCAATATGACGCAGTAAAGGCGACTCCGCGGCCGTACCATTGTTCGCGTAAGCATCTCGATCCCAGGGAATCGTTGCTCGGCTAAAATATAGTGCGTAACCGTCTTTATCCGTTACTACTTTCACAGCGTTAGGATTAAACACTTCATCAGCGTGAGTAATTTCTACACCTAGCGTTGCCATTGGTGCTGTGCTATTCGCCAGGTTATTTGCAACCTGATTAATAATTGCAGGTGGGATAAGAGGCTCATCACCCTGAACATTCACGATAATATGGTCATCGGGAATGTTCATCACTTCAATCACTTCAGCTAAACGCTCTGTACCTGATTCGTGATTCGGAGATGTCATACACACGGTCGCGCCAAATGCTTTAGCCGCTTTCTCAACTCGAGCATCATCGGTAGCGATAATAACTTTATCAGCACCCGCCTTCATTGACTGTTCGTAAACCCATTGGATCATCGGCTTTCCACCAATATCAGCCAATGGTTTCCCAGGCAAACGACTCGATTGGTATCTTGCCGGAATGACAACCGTAAACGACATTACTTACCCTCATCCATTGAAACGGTACGAGCTTCAGGCTCCAGAAGAACAGGAATACCCTCTTTGATTGGGTAAGCTAGGCGGTCAATTTTACAAACAAGCTCTTGCTTATCCTTGTCAAAAGTTAGTTTACCTTTACATACAGGGCAAGCAACGATCTCAAGCAGACGGTGATCCATAGTATTCCATAACCTCTTTTATTCTTTTTAAAATTTGCTGTTGCGAATCTTCATCAAACTGTGCAGAAACTGGAAGATACCACCAGTTTTCTTGCGCATAATCTTCGCATTTAACAGCGTCTTTTTCTGTCATAATCATGTTCATACCTTTCTTTGCTAAGGCATGAAGTTCATCTTTATCAAAATCTTGATGGTCGGCGAAACCCTGTGTAAAAACCACATCACCATCAAGATCTTCTAGTGTTTTAAAAAAGCGCGGTGGATGACCAATACCTGCAAAAGCCACCAGCTTTTGCAATTTTTCTACTGATACTTTCTGACCCGTCTTAAGGTTAACAGCTTGGCTTGGTAACAAAGACATCGAGAATTCACGCCCTTGAGGTTTACCGCCATTGTTAACCAAAAAATCCACGGTAACTAAGCGTGATATAGGCTCTCTTAATGGCCCTAAAGGAATGAGACATTCACTACCAAAGCGTCTCGCACCATCGATAACCGCAAATTCAATATCGCGTTCAAGTGCATAATGCTGAAGGCCGTCATCAGTAATAATGACATTAACACCTTCGTTCAGCAAAGCCTTCACTGCATTTGCGCGAATAGGGTCAACTGCTACAGGCGCACCCGTTCGCTTTCGAATCAACCGTGGTTCATCGCCTGAGTGTTCAGCAGGCGTGTTCTCGTCCAACACCAACGGATAGCTAGGGGCTTTCGCGCCATAACCTCGAGAAACCACACCAGGTTTGAAACCATTGGCTTGGAGCATCTCAACTAACCAAATAACCACTGGAGTTTTACCATTGCCACCCGCGGTAATATTACCAACAACGATCACAGGCAAAGGTGGGCGATAGGTTTCTTTCTTCCCAGAGAGATACGCTTCGCGACGTTGACCGCTGATCATTTTGAACAACAGACTCAACGGCCACAACAGTGGCCAGAGAAGGTATTTTAACGGGTGATTGTTAAACCAAATTTTTTCGATCAAAACGAAGCCTAATCTTATTCGCCAAACTGGATTCGGTGTAATTGAGCATAAGCACCGTCATGTGCGATTAACTCAGCATGCGGACCTCGTTCAACAATATGACCATCGTCTACAACCAAAATTTCGTCAGCTTGCTCAATCGTTGATAGTCGGTGCGCAATAACCAGTACCGTTTTATCTTTTTGCAGCTCATCCAAAGCAGATTGAATGGCTCTTTCTGATTCTGTATCCAAAGCCGATGTTGCTTCATCTAGGATCAGAACTGGCGCTTCTCTTAACAACGCTCGTGCAATTGCAATACGTTGTCGTTGTCCACCAGATAGGCTTGCACCGTTCTCACCAACAATTGTATCGATGCCGTTTTCCATGCCTTCGATAAATTCAGTGGCGTGAGCAAGCTTAGCAGCATGTTCAATTTGTTCGCGTGAGTAAACCTCACCAGCCGCATACGCAATGTTATTGGCGACCGTATCGTTGAACAGATGGACATTTTGAGAAACAAGAGCAAAATGCTCCCGAAGATTTTTCAGCTCATAATCTCGGATATCATGTCCATCGAGTTCAATGGTTCCTGAATCCACATCATAAAAACGAGTAAATAGGTTGGCAATGGTACTCTTACCTGAACCAGAACGCCCGACCAGCGCCACCGTCTTACCTTTCGGTATGTTGAAGCTCACTTTATCGAGTGCAGGTTTCTCTGCGCCCTCGTAAGTAAACGTCACATCTTTTACAGCAACTTCACCACTTACGGTTGCAGGCTTCAACGTACCTTTGTTTTGTTCTGTGTCGAGATCCATCAAACCAAATAGAGTCGTACTCGCCGCCATACCGCGTTGGAACTCAGAAGTCACGTTAGTCAATGCTTTGAGTGGACGTAGCAAACCGAACATAGCCGAGAACACAACCGTGAACGTACCAGCCGTTAGTTCAGCTTTAATTGAGTCGACACTCGCCAAGTAAAGAACAACCACAATCGCGATCGAAGCAATCATCTGAATAATCGGGTTCGCTGCAGCTTGAGCCGTTACCAACTTCATGCTTTGTTGGCGCATCTGATTACTAACGGTATCGAAGCGACCTCTTTCTAGATCTTGGCCACCGTAAGTTAGCACCACCTTATGACCTTTCAGCATTTGTTCTGCTGAAGAAGCCACGTGACCCATGCTGGTTTGCATGTTCTTAGAAATCTTTCTGAATCGCTTCGATACAATGCTAATAGCCCAAGCTACAAAAGGAGCAACAGCAAATAGCACCAAAGACAACTGCCAGCTATTCCAGAACATCAGCGTCAACAGGCCAATGATACTTGCACCTTCACGGACAATACTGACCAAAGCCTTACTGGTTGCAGCAGAGACTTGCTCTGAATCGTAAGTAATTCGAGATAGCAGTGCGCCCGTTTGCTCTTTATCAAAGAAAGACACGGGCATGTGCATGAAATGACTGAAAATTTTACGTCGAATCTCCATAACCACGTTGCCAGAGACCCAACTCAAGCAATAGGTTGATACGAAGCCACTCACACCACGAATGAACATCATGGCAAAGATAATAATAGGGAGCGTGCGTAAAAAGTCAGATTCAGCGTTACCAAAGCCTTCATCAAGTAATGGCTTTAGTAATGAAATCATATAAGTATCAGAGACGGCATTTATAATAAGCGCAATAACCGCAACACCAAGGCCAGCCTTATACAGTCGAATATAAGTCCAAAGTCTTTTAAATGTGACCCAAGTGGTTTCATCTGTTTCTGTTGACATAGAATCGCTTAATTTTCTCACAATAATCTATCTATTCTACTCCCTTACGGAGCATCTGCCTATACCACTGCCTCCCCTGATGTTCTCTAATCGTATGATATTTCCAACCTTCCTTACTGATTGTGATGGTTATTTGTCCACTTTCGCCCGTATCTAGCCATGTACTATCAGCCTCTCGATAGCGGTCGACGACAGATTGGCTAGGCATCCCCCACTGGTTTCCTTTAGACAATGAAGCGATGGCTAACTGTGAAGAAACAGCCTCGATAAATCGAGCAATGGAAGAGGTTGAACTACCATGATGAGGAACCAACATCACATCACTTTTGAGCCGCCTAGCTTCGCGTGCAAGTAACCACTCACTGACCAATTCAATATCTCCGGTAAGAAGCATAGAAAACTCCGTGCTTGGCTCATAGATGTGCACAACACATGAATGAGGGTTATATGCTCTTTCAACACTTTTGGGTGGCCACAACACCTCAAACTCAACATCTTGCCAACGCCAAGACTCTCCAATCACACAAGCTTGATAATTAAACGTAGACTGATTACTGAGCGAGACTGGAGGTTTAAGTCTTTGGCTAGCGCGTATCCATTTTGGATTATAGTGAGAAAGTAATGTCTGATATCCACCAGCATGGTCAGCATCAAAATGACTGATAATCACTCCATCAAGCTCCTTAATTCCTCTTCTTTCTATCGTAGGTATCAATAGCGACTCGACCACAGAACCGCCCGGCCAAGCATTACCTAGATCATAAACAACAACCCGGTTATTTTTTTGAAGAACAACCGACAAGCCATGTCCAACATCTAAAACATCGACTCTCAACACTTCTGGTTTGAGCTTTCCAAATTCCCACCACAAAACAAATACGGCACTGGCGAAAAACATCATTTTACGATGGAAGTAATGACGTAACAGACCGAATAGAAAAATGAAAAACACGAACAAAACAGCAAGTTCATCATCAACCGTGAGCCAAAAACGTTCAGAGAAAGGCAGAGCGAAAACAACAGGTGTGAGCGATAGATCCACCAGAGCCCACAAATAACCAATGATATTATTTTCTGCCCAAATTGATTCAAATATTAAGCTGATAAACATCGCTAAGAACAACAAAGGAATCGTCACTATCGAAATCCAAGGCAACAGGAAAAAGTTGTATAACACCGAGGCCAAACTGACCCCCTGAAAGAACAGCATTGAAAAAGGAGCCAGTAACAACGTCAGCATTAACTGGATTTTAAATAGCTTGAAGAGTTTTGTGAGTCGAGGGCTTTTGTAAGAAGAAAGATGAGTATTGGAAGCAATATAAAGAACGCCAGCTAACGCTCCAAATGAGAGCCAGAAGCTACTCGAAAGTACCGAAAATGGCCAAATTAACAAAACGACACAGAGACTCAAGGTCACATATCGAATCAAACTTATATTTTGACCTCGCCAAAGGAAATAGCTCGCAATGATGCACATAATTAACGCCCTAAGCGTTGGTAAAGTAAACCCTGCAAACCAACTATAAAAATACGCGAGCCCAAGACCAAATACAGTCGGAAGCCAAATAAAATGCGATGCCCCTAACCTAACAATTCTCCCTAGCTGGTAACCGATGCCAAAAGCAATGCCTATGTGCAACCCCGAGATCGCCATTAAGTGAACAAGCCCACTGCTCTTAAGCAAATCCCAGCGTTGTGATTGAATGAATTCCCTATAACCAAAGCTCAACGCCACAATCAGATCAGAGTTATCCAGCTGACTGATCGTTGTCAAAGTCCTTTCAAACCATCGAGCACGCAAGTTTGTACTAGAATGAATGCTAAAGCTTGTTCCGGCTTGATAGGTAACACTAGCAACGATCCTTTCACTGAACAGGTATTTTTCTAGGTCAAATCCGGCCTCGTTAAGTTTTCCAAAAACCGGTTTCATTGATACAGAGAGATGAACTTGATCTCCAAGTGTTAGCTTGAAAGGCGTAAACAAACGCAATTTTATCAATTGTGGGAAGATTAATTTTTCGCCGCCAATTGATCTAACTACTATTACGCTTTCAAAACCGTGGCTATTTTCACTAAAAAGGCTAACAACCGAAGCATTTATGGTAATATTCTGGCCAGATTGAAATAACTGACTTGTTTGTATTTTGATTGCATTCCCAAGGCAGGTAACTAGTATCAATGCAGTGACTGGACCTCTTGCACACCGGAAAACGCTATACTTTATTAATGTGAAAAGTAACAACAGCATTAATGGTGCCCAAACCCAATGTGGCATCACAGGCCAAAAGCTGGCAGACACAACTGTCGCAGCAAATGAAATTAAGAACCAAGAGTTAAACAAGAGAGTAGCTTCCTCCTATGCCAAGAAAGTTTATCAAACGATTTATGCCTGACCATGAGCTCATCAAGCGTCAGAAAGCATTGAAAATTTTTGGCAATGTTTTGTACAACCCCAACTTATGGTGCCTTAATCGTCGCTCTGCGGCTGGCGCGTTCGCTGTTGGGTTATTCATGGCGTTTGTCCCTTTACCAAGTCAAATGATTATGTCTGCAGGCCTTGCTGTTGCATGTGGTGTTAACCTACCGCTGTCTGTCGCATTGGTTTGGATCAGTAATCCCGTGACTATGCCGGTGCTGTTCTACTTTGCTTATAAAGTAGGTGCGTTTGTTATGCATGTGCCGCCTCAAGCTTTCCACTTTGAATTGTCTTGGGATTTCATCTTGGCGCAAATGAGCACCATCGGACCTCCGTTCCTATTAGGTTGCATGATTTGTGGCGTTATCTCTGCGATGATTGGCTACTTTGGTATTCGCGGGTTATGGCGCTATTCAGTCGTAAGAAGCTGGAAAAAACGACAAGCAAGGTACTGAAACTATCGTTGGATGTGGGTGAATTGAAACTCACACTATAAGAAATCAGAACAACCTCGGCTCTCTGCAATATTGGTATGTAACGAAAGTCGTAAAGAACACGAATTGAATTCAATAAAAAAGGATCCCATTGGGATCCTTTTTTGTATTTATCGAAACGGGACTGATTTATTATTGAGGCTAATGCTATTTAGAACTAAGTACTGAGGCCGGGTTTAACTTCGCCGCGCGTGATGCTGGGTACCACGTAGCAAGTAAGCTCAGAACAATAGCAGTACCAGAAACTACAACAACATCCGTCATATCGAGTTGCGAAGGCAAGAAGTCGACAAAGTAGATATCACCGGACAAGAACTGGTGATCGACCAACTTTTCAAGCCCTTTGATAAGAGTCGTGAGATTAAGCGCGACTAACACGCCTATTGCACTGCCCACCAAGCTACCTAACACGCCTGAGAATACGCCCTGCCAAACGAAAATGCGTTTCACAAGGCCGTCCGATGCGCCCATGGTTCTTAATATTGCGATCTCTGATGCTCTGTCTTTTACTGCCATCATTAGCGTCGAGACAATATTGAAACAAGCTACACCAATAACCAATACCATCACTAGATACATGATAGTGCGAACCAACTGGATATCTCGGTACAAGAAACCAAACTTCTGTTGCCAACTACGTAAGTACACGTACACATCAAGCTGGTTACCCACTTCACGCACAATCGAGTTTGCGTTCAGCACATCGGTCACTTTTAAAGAAACCCCTGTCACTGCCTCGCCTAGGTTTGCGTAGACTTGCGCATCGCCAATCGGGATTAGAGCCAAGCTGTGATCTATTTGGCCGTTAAGCGTCAGCAAACCAACAACTTTGACTCGAACACGTTTAGGCGCTTGAACTTTCACTGACCCATTCACCGTCGGGATCATCAGAGTCAGATAATCACCCACTTTCGCGCCAAGTACATTGGCCACGCCAGAGCCCAAGATAATCTGTTGTTGCCCTGCCTTAAACTCACTCCAAGCTTGCTTATCGATAAAACTCGATAGGCTTGAGACTTGTTGCTCAAGTTGTGGGTCAACACCGCGAACTTCAATTGCTTTCAGCTCTTTGCCCTTTTCGGCAAGCGCGGTAATTTTCACATAAGGCGCAGCTGCGACAACATCTTCATGTTGGGTCGCTTGTTCGATCACATGCTCCCAGCGTGTCACAGGTTCATTGACGCCCTCAAATTCTCCATGCGGGATAACAGAAAGCACTCGTGACTGCAGTTCACGCTCAAAGCCATTCATCGCAGACAAACCAATGATGATCACCGCGACACCAACGGCAATACCGATCGTCGAAGACAGAGAGATAAACGAGACCAACTTGTCTCGTTGCTTCGCCCGACTAAATCGGCCACCTATCAATAGAGATAAAAAAGAAAACACTTAGCTCTCCTCTTTTTCTACGTTAACCAGCAAACCGTCTTGCATGTGCAATTGACGGTCCATCTTGCCAGCAAGTTCGCCATCATGGGTTACAACCAAGAAAGCGGTATCGTATTCGCGGTTCAATTCACGCATTAAATCGTAAATAGACAGTGCTGTGTTGTGGTCGAGGTTACCTGTTGGTTCATCCGCCAACACCAAAGCCGGCTTATTAACTAAAGCTCGCGCAATCGCTACACGTTGTCTCTCACCACCAGAAAGCTCGGAAGGTCTGTGGTCAACACGATGACTCAATCCGACTTTATCCAACAAACGTTGTGCTTCTTCTTTTGCTTTAGCAGGCTTTTCACCACCAATTAGCAACGGCATTGCTACGTTTTCAAGCGCCGAGAAGTCCGAAAGAAGATGATGAAATTGATAAACAAAACCAAGGTGCTGATTACGAAGCTTGGCTTGCTTATTCGAACTCAAAGATGCTAAGTCCTGCCCGAGAAAACTCACGCTGCCGTCAGAAGCATCATCCAATGCACCTAAAATATGCAATAACGTACTTTTACCGGAACCGGAGGTACCAATGATTGCAACCAACTCGCCTTTTTCAATTTCGAAGCTGACACCTTTGAGGACTTCGGTATCCAACGAACCCTCGCGGTACGTTTTACGGATATCATTACATTGAAGGAAATTACTCATAACGAAGGGCCTCAGCAGGTTTCACAGAAGATGCACGATAAGAAGGAAATACAGTCGCGACAAGGCTAAGTGCAATAGCCAAAACCACAACAACCGCAATTTGGATTGGGTTAATCAATATTGGCAGTTGCCCACCAAATGAGAACAGAGCGACACCCATCACCTCTAAAATAGTGTTGAGGTTCGAAGCTAAGATCACGCCAAGGATGCCACCAGATAATGCGCCGATCACACCACTACTTGCACCTTGAACCATGAAGATCCCCATGACTTGGCCATCACGCATACCTTGCGTTTTTAAGATGGCGACTTCGGATTGCTTCTCCATCACCACCATAATCAGCGCAGAAATGATATTAAACGCAGCAACACCAATAATCAGCCCAAGCATCAAGCCCATCATATTTTTTTCCATACGAACGGCTTGGAAAAGCTCGCCACGTTGATCACGCCAATCACTCCACACCCAACCTTCTGGTAGCGGGGTATTCGATAAATTTGCGACTTCAAATGGGTCATCAAAAAACAGTCGCCAGCCTGAAATCGTATCAGACTTATAACGCATCAATCGCCCTGCGTCTTTGATGTCGGTAACCATCAATTGAGCATCGATATCCGAGCCCGTGTTAAAAATGCCAGCTACGGTAAAATTTCGTTGGCTAGGAATACGCCCTAACGGAGTGTATTGGCTGGCGCTAGTGACCATTAAGCGAACTTTGTC
Source organism: Vibrio lentus (assembly GCF_030409755.1). Taxonomy (NCBI): domain Bacteria; kingdom Pseudomonadati; phylum Pseudomonadota; class Gammaproteobacteria; order Vibrionales; family Vibrionaceae; genus Vibrio; species Vibrio lentus. Next base: position 557,093 of record NZ_JAUFQE010000002.1, on the reverse strand, counting down.
ACCCATAGACACTTTCAAGTTTCTTGCCAAAGTATGACCAAGGAAAAGCTGATACTGGCCAGCTTTGAGTGAAGACAGTCTGCCTGCAATTAAATGATTCTGAAGAGGGTCATCGGAATTTGGCTCAATACCGATTAACAAGCCCGCAGATAACTGAGCAGGACTTTGGATCACCGCTTCACTGCGAACAATAGGTTCTACGTGGCCATTGAGTGACATTTGTTCCGCAAAGCTAGGCGCTTGAGCAGAAAGTGACGTAGTGCCTCCTTGCTCGTATACAACGGCTTGAGGAAGTACACCAAGAATTCGGTCTTTTAACTGCGCTTCGAATCCATTCATTACCGACAAAACAGTAACCAGAGACAGCACACCAATGGTGATTCCGGCTGTCGACATATAAGAAACAAAACGGCTAAAGCGATCACCTGAACGGCCTTTCAAATAACGCAGGCCAACAAACAATGAAATAGGATGAAACATACTTTGAACCATCTAAAGGAGATGCGGGTTAATGTAACGGGTATTGCCGTTACTGTGTAGGGGTTAATTGAAAATATAGAGTGAATTAACTCAATTAGTTAGGCTTGAAAAACAGAACCTTGTCAAATAGCCAACTTTCAAACAACTATTTGAGACTTTCAATTAACTGACCTTGATTACTGCGGCCACATAGCGATAATCAATAGATCACTTCAAGGAACTAACGCATGACAGAACAAGAGTTTTTCACCGTTCACCACAGCCTTACCGCTAATATTGAGCCAATGGACAGTAACTTCGCTTTACCTTCTCAGATTCAGTTCGAATCGGAGATCCCTGCCCCTTTTGTTGTGGCAAGTGAGTTTAGCCAATTGGACCTATTAGCCGATAGTGCTCGCAACGAACTGAAAAACAGCGACTTGAAGAATGTCATCAGTTTATTGGATGCACAGAACTCTAAATTAAACCTCTTGTTGAGCTTTATGTTGTCGCAGCAAGATGATGAACAATTTCGTACCCACACGTATTCATTTGGCGCGAGTCAGTTCTCTTGTTTTTCCAAAACAGATATCGAAGCGGGTCGCTTGGTTAAAGCTAAGCTCTTTATCGAGCACCCAGCCGCCGCTATTTATTGCTACGCGGAAGTCTTCGCTAGCGAACCAAAAGATTCAGGCTTCGAAATCAAATTCAAATACGCTCATCTTCGTGATACTGACCAAGACTTGCTGATCAAGGCTGCACTTCATCAACAACAAAAGCTCTTACGTCAACGCTCTCTAGAACGAGATAACAAGTAAATAGACATGACAAAACAATCCATTTTTACACTACCTAAGCTCAAGGGCGCCGGTGATAAAAAACACATCGGCAACCTAGTTGGTTCATCTCTCGCGCTTGCTATCGCTAAACTTGCGGAGCAGCATAACAGCCATACTTTACTTGCGGTGCCCGATCCTCAGATCGCACTCAAGCTTCAATCAGAAATTGAGCAGTTTACGTCACATGAAGTGGCACTATTCCCTGATTGGGAGACACTGCCATACGACAGCTTCTCGCCACATCAAGAGATCATTTCTGACCGTATCGCGCGACTTTATGCATTGCCAACGTTAAAAGATGGCATCACGATCGTTCCGATCAGCACGCTACTACAACGTCAGTCGCCGCGTGACTTCTTGTTGCAACATACCTTAATGGTAAAAACGGGCGATCTCTACTCGTTGGAAAAGCTGCGTCTTCAGCTTGAAAAATCAGGCTATCGTTACGTTGATCAAGTATTTGGCCCCGGTGAGTACGCAAGCCGAGGTTCAATTCTCGACTTGTTCCCTATGGGCAGCAAAGACCCATATCGCATCGACTTTTTCGATGACGAGATCGACACCATCCGTACTTTCGATCCTGAAAACCAGCGCTCTATCGAAGACATTTCTGAGATCCGTTTACTGCCAGCACACGAGTTTCCGACCTCAGAAAGCGCAATCGAAGATTTCCGAATTCGCTGGCGTCAGCAATTTGATGCGCGCCGTGAACCCGAATCTGTCTACATGCAGGTTTCAAAAGGAACGTGGCCTGCCGGTATTGAATATTGGCAACCGCTGTTTTTTGACCACACCGAAACCTTATTCGATTACGTTGCCGATGAAGCGCAACTCTTGGTTCTTGGTGACGTAGAAACAGCCGTTGATGCTTTCCTTACCGACGTTGCTCACCGATACGAACAACGTGGTGTTGACCCACTAAGACCTTTATTGAATCCAGAGCAATTGTGGCTGAAAAAAGATGAGCTATTCGCTCACTTTAAGCAAAAACCACAAGTTAACCTGAGCTTAGACACGATTGAAGAAAAAGCTGGCCGTATCAACCTACCGGTTGCATCTCTGCCAGACTTGAGTGTTCAGCATCAAAATAAAGAGCCGCTAGCCAATCTCAGAAAATTCACGGAAGCCTTCGATGGCAAAGTGGTTTTTTCGGTTGAGTCTGAAGGTCGCCGTGAAGCTCTGAGTGAATTACTCAATGGCATTAAAGTACGACCAAGTGAAGTTGAAAACCTTGATGCGGCCATTAAAGCCAAAGACAAGTTCAGCCTCATATTAGGTTCAGCTGAACACGGCTTTATCCAGGAAGAGCAAAACATCGCTCTTATCTGTGAAAGTGATTTATTAGGCGATCGCGTTATACAACGTCGTAAGAAAGACAAGAAAAGCGTTAACAGCGATACCGTAATCCGTCACTTAGCAGAACTTAAACCGGGCCAACCGGTTGTTCACATTGACCACGGTATTGGCCGCTATATCGGCTTGCAAACACTTGAAGCCGGCGGCATGAAAACCGAATACGTAACGCTTGAGTATCAAAACGATGCCAAGTTATACGTGCCGGTTGCGTCTCTGAATTTGATTGGCCGCTATTCAGGTGGTGCTGAAGATTCTGCACCACTGCACAAACTCGGTGGCGAAGCATGGCAAAAAGCTCGTAAACGCGCCGCTGAAAAAGTCCGTGATGTTGCCGCAGAATTACTTGATGTTTACGCTAAGCGTGAGCTCAAACCTGGCTACAAGTTTGTATTGGATCGTGGTCAATACGCAACCTTCAAATCTGGCTTTCCTTTTGAAGAAACCGACGACCAAGCGATGGCAATCAATGCTGTGATGTCTGACATGTGCCAAGCAAAAGCCATGGACCGCTTAGTGTGTGGTGATGTGGGCTTTGGTAAAACAGAAGTCGCAATGCGTGCCGCGTTCGTGTGTACCGACAACAACAAACAAGTCGCGGTATTAGTACCAACTACCCTACTTGCTCAGCAGCACTTTGAAAACTTCCGAGACCGTTTCGCCAACTTGCCGATTCGTGTTGAGGTTCTATCTCGATTCAAATCAGCTAAAGAGCAAAAGTTAATCATGCAAGATGTCGCTGACGGCAAAGTCGATATCTTAGTGGGTACTCACAAACTACTTTCTAGTGAAATCAAATTTCAAGACCTTGGCCTGTTGGTTGTCGATGAGGAACACCGCTTTGGTGTGCGTCAGAAAGAGAAAGTGAAAGCGATGCGTGCCGATGTTGATATCCTAACGCTAACCGCAACGCCTATTCCACGAACGCTGAATATGGCGATGAGTGGCATGCGCGATCTTTCGATCATCGCAACGCCACCAGCACGACGCTTAGCAATAAAAACCTTTGTTCGAGAGAGTGATGATGCGGTAGTAAGAGAGGCGGTACTGCGTGAAATCATGCGTGGTGGTCAGGTTTACTTCCTGCACAACCAAGTCGACACCATTGAAAAAACAGCCGAGTCCCTACAGAAGTTAATTCCAGAAGCTCGTGTAACGGTCGCTCATGGTCAAATGCGAGAGCGCGAACTAGAACGCATCATGAATGACTTCTACCATCAGCGTTTTAATCTGTTGGTATGTACCACCATCATCGAAACAGGTATCGATGTTCCGACGGCGAATACTATCTTGATGGATAGAGCCGACAATCTCGGTTTAGCGCAACTGCACCAATTACGTGGTCGTGTGGGTCGTTCGCACCACCAAGCATACGCCTACATGCTAACACCGCACCCGAAAGCGATGAGCAAAGACGCCATTAAGCGATTAGATGCGATTGCCTCTTTGGAAGATCTGGGCGCTGGCTTTACCCTAGCGACTCACGATTTAGAGATTCGTGGCGCAGGTGAACTGTTGGGTGACGAGCAGAGTGGTCAGATCCAATCGGTTGGCTTTACGCTGTATATGGAAATGCTTGAACAAGCAGTTGAAGCATTGAAAGAAGGTCGAGAGCCATCGCTTGATGACCTACTGCGTGAACAAACTGAAATCGAAATGCGTCTACCTGCGTTATTGCCAGATGACTATATCCCAGACATCAATACTCGATTATCGACCTACAAGCGTATTGCGAGCGTCAGTGACACGGATGAACTGGCAGAGCTTAAAGTTGAACTGATCGACCGCTTTGGCACTCTTCCTGATGCAACCAAGAACTTATTATCAGTTTCTGAGCTAAAATTAGCGGCTGCGTCAATTAAAGCGAAGAAAATTGAAGCTCACGACAAGGGCGGATTCTTAGAATTCTACCCAGATGCTGACATAAACCCGGCCTACCTTGTTAAACTATTGCAATCCCAACCGCAAAAGTTTTCAATGGAAGGACCAACAAAGTTCAAGTTTACGATACCATTGGTAGACAGACGGAAACGAATTCAATTTGTTAGTGATTTATTGGGCGAATTCAGACAGAACTTGCTGCCTTCGGCATAAAACCCAATCCACTGCACATATAAATTATCCAGCCGTAACAGCGACTGGAAGACGGAGTAAAAATGAAAAGACTGATCCCACTGCTACTATTGTTCGTCTCACTGCCAAGTTTGGCTCAGAGACAATTTGATATAGAAGTGATCATTTTCAAGCGCGCAGTTGATGCCGAAAAAGTCAACGAATCTTGGCCGAACACTCAGCCGAAGATTTCACTTGAGCGCGTTGGTTCATTTCAAGATACCCAATACCGATCTAAGAAAGGCGTACAAATGTTGCCTTACTCAGAGTACAAGCTAACGCCTCAGAAAGACAAACTGCGTAAGCATGCAGGCTTTGAAGTTCTGATGCATACTGCGTGGCGTCAAGGTGACCAAGGTAAGAGCTCAGCTCCGGTTTTCCATATTCAAGCAGGTAAAGACTTCTCTAAAGATTTCAATGCAGATGGTTCTGAAAAAGGTGCTATCACCGCAGGCAGTGCAGATGGATTCAAAGAAGAGACCATTGATAAGCCACTATACGAACTAGACGGCAAGCTACAGATCTACGTGCAGCATTACCTATACGCTGAAACCACGCTCGATTTAAAAGCGCCAAGCGTTCGTGAAGTGACTCTGAAAGAACAGCCTATTGAATTAGACACACCAGTAAGCGGTGCAGACAGCAATGTTCAAGTGGGCAACTTAACTGAGATCTCACCGACGGTACAGGTAGAAGAGTTCCTTAAGAGCTACCGCATGGATCAAAAGCGTCGTATGCGTAGTACAGAAACTCACTACCTTGATCACCCGCTTCTAGGTATGGTGATTCAAGTTCGACGTGTAGCGCAGTAAGTTACTTGCCGATTCGGCTATAATTATATAAATAATTCAAAATCCGCCCTCCTAGTGAGGGCGTTTTATTAAGTACTATCTATCTTTATTCTGTACTGAATCCTTTGTTCAGTACTTACATGTAATTCGGTATTTCTTATGAGCCCTGACTTTCAGATAAATACTCAACACCTCAGCCTCAAAATTATTGAAGCTACAGACGCTCCTGAGTTCTCTCGGTTGATCCAAACATCCCCTAGCCTATTTCCATGGGTAGACTGGTGCCACGATGCGTTCTCTATTGTAGAAGCCGAAAAATTCATTCTGGCTACCCGCTTAAATTGGGTAAAAGCAGACGCATTTGGGTTTGGTATTTTTGAACGCCACAGCAATCAACTAGTTGGAATGGTGGCAATTAATGAGCTTTACCATACCTTCAATATGGCAAGTTTAGGTTATTGGGTTGGCGACGAGTTTCAACGAAAAGGGATTGCCAAAGAAGCGATGCTGACGTTATTTGAATTCTGCTTTGCTCAACTCAAACTAACGCGTTTAGAGATTGTTTGCGATACAGAAAACCTACCAAGCCAAAGGCTGATTGAGAAGTGTGGCGCAGAGCGTGAAACCATTGCCAAGAACCGCTTTATCTTTAACGGCAAACCAAAAGACGGCGTGGTTTATTCTGTATTGCCTCCAACCTCTTAGGTTCTTAGGTTCTTAGGTTCTTAGGTTCTTTAATTATTAAGTTATTAAGCCTGCAAAAACAGCACGTCATCGACACGATCAAAAAAGAGCTCCGAAGAGCTCTTTTTTATTCACTGAAAATCACCAATTAATTAGTGCAGCTTCAGATTTGGACGCAACACACGGTTGATTCGGCCTACCAACATCATTAACGACGTTTTGATGATGCCGTGAAGCGCGACTTGGTGCATGCGATACAAAGAGATGTAAACCACGCGAGCAATACGACCTTCGACCATCATTGAGCCTTTAGTCAGGTTACCCATCAAGCTACCTACCGTAGAGAAACGGCTTAGTGAAACAAGCGAGCCTTTGTCTTTGTAGACATAATCTTTCAGGTCACGGCCGTTCAGCTTAGCAATGATGTTGCTGAATGCGCAGCTTGCCATTTGGTGAGCAGCTTGTGCACGAGGTGGAACAAATGAACCATCCGCTTGTGTACATTGTGCTAAGTCGCCAATAGCAAAGATATTATCATCAAGCGTGGTTTGCAGCGTGTTTTTCACAACCAATTGGTTGATACGGTTAGTCTCAAGACCACCAATATCTTTCAGGAAGTCTGGTGCTTTGATACCCGCCGCCCAAACCATGATTTGCGCTGGAATCTTATCGCCATCTTTGGTTGTTAGACCTTCAGAATCAGCCTGAATCACCATAGTGTTAGTACGCACGTTAACACCAAGCTTAGTTAGCTCAGAGTGCGCGGCACTCGAAATACGAGGTGGTAGAGCTGGAAGAATTCGCTCACCCGCTTCAACAAGGTTAACGTTCAGCTTGCTTGAATCTAGATCACCAAAACCGTAAGTACGAAGCTCTTTCACAGCGTTGTGAAGCTCAGCAGAAAGCTCTACACCTGTAGCGCCAGCACCAACAATCGCGATATCAACAGTGCCTTGACCGTTTTTAGCGTGAAGTTTTAAGAACTGGTTGTTCATTTCCGTACGGAAACGGTGAGCTTGTTCTGGGCTATCAAGGAAAATACAGTTGTCACGAACGCCAGGAGTGTTGAAGTCGTTTGACGTTGAACCAATTGCCATCACTAGAATGTCGTATTCCAATTCACGGCTTGGCATCAGCAATTCACCGTGATCATCTTTCAGTTCGCTCAGTGCAATCACTTTACGCTCACGATCGATGTCGTTCAGGCTGCCCATTTGGAAATCGAAGTAATGGTTTTTTGCATGTGCGCGGTAGCTTAATGCATCAACACCTTCGTCCAGTGAACCTGTTGCTACTTCATGAAGTAATGGTTTCCATAGGTGGCTTGCTTTACGGTCAACCAGAGTAATCTGGGCACGTTTTTTACGACCTAAAGTGCGGCCTAGCTTAGTTGCTAGTTCTAAACCACCAGCACCACCGCCTACTACGATAATTTTTGTCACAATGACAATCCTCTACAAAATGAATAAATGGGGTTCGGCTCGATTACTCCAACCGATAAATTCTATGTATCTACTCGGCCTTGAATGCGAAGGCTGTTACAAATTGGATAACCGCGAAAAAGAATAACGACAGCTCACCGAGTAGTTAGAGGGATTACAAACAACAAACATTGGCCTGTCGCTTTGCTCACGTGGATAAAAAAGGTGACTACCTGAGAGGTAGAGCACAAATAATGGGCAAGTTTTATCACTCGCTCTCAATTTTTCTTGATATTTATCAAAATATTTTGCTTGGGAACATTATATATAGCAAAAAGATGACCGCAACAAAAATCCTTACCCACAATGAGGATTCGGGGCGAATTAGTTAACGTTTGCGCAAGCTTATCTACAAATGCGCAAACTCATCGATAAAACATATACAACCGTTTTATCAATGCCAGCTCCTAGGATTCAGATGTAAAAAAGCAGCACTCAAACGAGTGCTGCTTTTATAAAATAGAGGGGTGGGTTAGGCGTTTTTAAACGCTTTCATTGCTTGAAGGTGTTGAGAGATCTTTTTAAATTTATGGCTCTCTTTTTCATCCCAGATTACCTCATAGTAATCGCCAAGTTCAGCTTCCGTTCGCGTATTGTCGTGAATTTCATCTTCACGAGACAACACAACTAAACAGCGTCCCTTGTTTTTCATACGATACTGAGCGACACACTTCGTCGCAATATCTTCATACTCTTCAGGACGATCAATTCGACCCACCATATTGTTCTCAGGTTGCAGGTTAGGGTTGAAAACCACTTGCTTAATCCCGCATAAGAAACCAATACGCTCTGACCAAAAACCCCCTAAGCCTACCCCACAGATAATAGGGTGCGGATCATCAGATTGTTCTATCACTTTATGCACTTCTTTAAGAAGATGCTGCATATCGTGCTTTGGATGCAAAGTACTGTAGTTGATGAAACGAACGTCATCATCAATGAATTGCAACTGCAGTATTTTTTCGTGATTGCCCGGGCTAGTTGAGTCGAAGCCGTGTAGATAAATAATCATTAGTACCTCCCTGTTGAATATTGGTACGTTTTAATTAATCTAACATGAAAAATAAGGTTTTAAAGGGAACACCAACGAAATTATATTTTTCACTTCCTAAACGTGATCCTAGCTACAGAAAGTGTGACTCAGTAACTCAGCTTCACGCAGATAACTTTCATCGCCCCAGAGCTGATGTGCCAGTAAATACCACAACATCGCCATCATTCGACTTCGCGGCAGCCAAGCCTCTACGCCATCAAGCCAAGGCTGAACATCATGAATACCTCTTAGCTGACAGTACTTGTTAACGGCTTCAATCACCGGAACATCCGCAACAGCAATGGTTAACGTAAGATCAAGCCTTGGGTCTGCTAAGGCTGCATATTCCCAATCAATGATCTTAATCCCATCTTGGTTCTTCACAAGGTTATAGCCACCGAGATCAAAATGACACAAAGACAGGTCTACACTTGGAATACTTGGAGCCACGCGCCACTCTTGATAAATCTTGGTACAGGCTTCAGTCTTATGAACCGCATCAAGCTGAAGCCAGTAATGATCAACTCGCGCTGTGAAACTGAACGGTTGGAGCGGCAAACGTGCCGTATTAACCAAATGCACCGAGATCAGCGTTTTCAACAAATCATCAAGCTCTAAGCCTTCGTAAAGCGTCTCACCTGCAATCCATTCAACCAATAAGCCTTGCTCATTGACCACTATCGGACTTGGTCCGATATCTAGGCGCTCAATAGCAGAGAGCACTTGATACTCTTCATGACGAGAGATGAAGAACGCCTTGGTAATCGGAGTAATCGGACGCCAAACATAGGCGGTACCATCGGCCAACACCAATTTCCAACATCGATTGGTTAAACCGCCGGTCAGCGTCTGTGCTCTAACCGGTGGTTCAGAAAAGTAACCATCCAGCGAACTCAAACTGGTATCAAGAAGCTTAGCCTCAGGCCAAGAAAAAATTGCCATTGCTCATTCCCTATAAACGTTTCCATTTCCCTACAAAAAAGACACTGACCAAAAGCCAGTGTCTTTTATTCACAGCACATCATGTACTGCATTGGCGTGTGACCAAATCAAACGCTGTCTTTACCGGCTGCGTTTGATTGGCAAGTAAGCGAAATTAAAGACCTAGTAGGCTCTTAGATTGTTGCTTACGGATTTCAGTCTCGTCAGCCCATTCAATTAAGCCAGACTCAAGATCCATTAGACGCATTGTCATTTTGTAGTATACGTCTTCATCGCTACCGTCTTTCTTCACGATGCTTGATAGGTTGCCGTACAACATGTACTGAGCACCGACCATTTTACCAAACTGAATCGCTGAACTTTGGTTTACAAGCTCATCGTTGTTTTGGAAGTTCAGTTGATCACGAACAGACTCTACACGGTCCATATCAACGAAACGGAACTTACCAGAGTTCAGCATTTTAGTACTGATAGTGTCAGTGATTGACTCAGTATCGATATGCTCACTGGTTTTGTTCTTGATGCGTTCTACGAAGACGATTGGACGCTGCTCACGTGTGATGTAAGAAACAGAACCAGAAGCCATCATGCTATCGACCATTTCGCCAGCAATCGTTTGAAGATCTGTTGAACCGAAATCGATTGTTGTGGTTTCTACTGCTTGTGCATCACCGTAGCTTACCTTGTTTGAACAACCGCCTAAAATAACCGCTAAACCTAGTAGCGCAATGACACTCTTTTTCATTTTGTTTCCTCAACTTATCACTGAGCGGGGTTACCCTCACTCTTAAATTCTTATGTTAGCGAATCAATAAATCCGCTTTCTGTGGCCCGAATCGAACTGATATAACTCGAGCTCACTCTAACTATGTCTATTCTCGCAGAGCTTACTGCTCTCGGAACTGAACTCGGAACTGAGTTGCTTTCGGGTTTACCGACACTTCCGACAACGAAATACTTTCAAAGCCACGAACAATCGCTTGTTTCCAAGGGCCTTGCTTTAGGTTGACCTCAAGCCCAGCATCGTCGTACCAGTAGAAACGATAAAGGATATGTTGATCACCTTTATAGTTACTGTTTAAACGAACAATACCTCTTGTGTGACCATCAATTTGATCAGTGCGGATATCATCAACGGCAAGTCGACTGCCTAGCACGTTGTCACCAAAGAATACGTTTTGAGTTAGGCTATCAACCCTCACACCTGCTGTGTTATCAGCACAACCAGCCAGAGCGATGACCGCTGCTACGCTCACTAACCACTTTTTCATTACAGCCTCCCTAGCTGTTTATGCCACATTGTTGCGTTATTGCCTTGTCGAGAAATCCAAACCAAGGTGGTCTGCCCTTCTCTAATATCAAAGTCATACGTTCTAGCACCCGCTTCTAACGTATATTGACCGCTATTTGCTACAAACGTGCTGCTCTTGATCTCTGCGGGTAAAGATTGCCAGCTACGCGTGTCTGGCTGTTCCGTAAAGGTATTCCAGACATTGAACAGAATGTTACCCACATCATTACCTTGGGTCGCTTCTTTGCGGATGCGATCTTTCGCGACCACACGCAACGCTTGGCGAATAACAATACTCGTCATTCGCTCAGATAAATCGTTTTGAGCCATCGCGTTTACATCCGTAATCAAATGTTCTTGTAACGGTTGTCCACTGATTCGTAAGGCAGAAAAACGCTCTACGTTTTGGCTTGGATAATATGGCAGCGCCAGAGAATATATTGCGCCCTGATCTCGACTGTCATAAATAGGTAAATCTAAGCGCCAACTGTCCATAGCTTGAACAGCGCTCTGCTCTTGAAGCACAATCACACGACCTTGACCATTGCCAAGCTTAGACGATTGCTTGTAGCGCTTTTCGAGTGTCGCTAAATCTTGTCGCATACCTAAACGAGCGGCTGTTGCCATCGTTCTATCAATGATTTCTTGGTTCTTTGGCATCACAGCCAAAGCACGTCGATAGTCAACGTAGGCGCTATTTAAGTCGTTTGAAGCTTCATAAAGCAGACCCGATAAAAACATCAGATACGCATTCTGCACCGACTGCAGCTTTTTACCCGCGTCTGGATAATTGGCAAGAATGCTACCCACATTGGCAGACACTCCCTGCTTCTTCGCATCGTTGGCTGCACTTTCTAATTCAGCTTCACGTTGCTTCTTTGCTTGTTCTTGAACTTGGTTGGCGCGACGCATTTCGATCACCGCACCTTCTAAGTCGTTTTTCTTGAGATAATTTAAACCGAGATAGAGATGAAGAAAGCCTAACTCGTAATCAGGCGGCACATACTCGGTAATATTATCGTTCACAGCCAACGCACCCACACTGGTTGCACTGTCTGAAATAGAAATTACGGCTTTGTTCTGTTGATCTTTTACTGCCTGATCAGCCAATTCAAACGAAGACTTACTTTCAGGGTATTTTTGATCCAACAGATTAATTCTGCCTCTTTCAAAGTTATCAAGGATGTCGCCAGCTATGTAATCTGGTAGCTCCTGCTGAGCCTCTGAATAATCCCCAGATTTCACTGCTTGATAGATATCTTTGTTTTGAGCGCTGTAATGACTGAACAAACTGCCTGCAGACATACTCGCACAACCCGCGGTCAACGCCGATAACAGGGCAATGGAAGCGAATCTAAACTGTTGCTTCACTTATCGTCTCCGTGCATGTTTAAAATGCCAACTTTGTCAGGGTCTGCTGACCTTTCGTGGTTAAATTTTGTTCGAGATAGAATCGTTTTAGGCGCGGCAAGGAGTATATAGCCTAGTCATTCTAAGTTAATACTTCTTAACAAAGCATAAAACGATTCTAGCCGAACCCTTCGGGCAGTCTTTGTGGTTCATTTCTACTGCGTTATCAGCTTCTCATGTAGGCTAGCTACACTTCAAAGCCTCTGCCTTGTAGAAATTTCCCACAAAGTGCTGCAAAAATCAGCTCGAAAAATCAACAGACCCTAGTCTCATTATCAAAACGAAACGTGTTGTTAAAAGGATCTCAAGCAGGTTGTTATCCTGCTTAATTAGGCTCTGCCTAGGCGATGCCGATATTCAGACAACAGATAAAACTTAAAGTTGGCATACAAACAACAAATTTTCCAACTGGCTGTTTATGTTAACTAACCCATTAACTTGTATTAACGAGATCATTAACTGTTTCGTTAGCTCATTAGCCTTTTAATTAACTCATTAAAAGCGGGCCAAGCGGGCGGCCACCAACCAAATGCATGTGAATATGGTAAACCTCTTGGCCACCGTGAGAATTGCAGTTCACGATAAGACGGTAACCGTCTTCTGCGATGCCTTCTTCTTTTGCTAACTTACGAGCAACAGTAAACATACGTCCCATCATTGCTTCATCTTCCACTTCAACATCGTTGGTTGTAGGAATCAGCTTGTTAGGGATAATTAGGATATGGCTAGGAGCGCGAGGGTTGATATCACGGAATGCCGTTACTAAGTCGTCTTGGTATAGCAGATCTGCAGGAATTTCTTTATTGATGATCTTACTAAAGATGGTTTCTTCAGCCATGTTTTTCTCCGATAAAACATTGAGTTTTTAATGTTTTGAGTATGCGCTATGCCGCAACAAACCACAATAAATCCGCTTTAAAGCATAATAAAAAACACCGTTCAAATCAAAGAAAACAAGCCTTAGCTCTCAAGAATGGCATGCTGATTATAACTGAGGGCTATTTTTGTTGTGTGCGTCATAAAATGCGTAAGCGGAGCTCAATAGAATGCTGACAATTTTGTTAGTTTTACATTGACCTGACATTAGGTCTGCATTTTATTTAGGGAGAAAGCCATGAAGGGATCTGTGATCAAGCGTATGTACGCTGGTTTCGCACTGATCATCATCATGTTCGCAGTCACGATAACCATCATGATGAACAGCATGAATCAGATACACAGCAATTTTGAGAGTGTCTCAGAAACCTCATTACCGCTTGTTGCGCTTTCAAATCAAACAAGCGTCCAATTGCTCTCTGCTGATAAGTCATTCAAAGACTTCTTAACCACACAAAATGCTGAGCGCATGTCTGCAATGCGTACAGAGTTTGCGGCATCACAAAACTCTTTTTCTCAAGTTCTAGGTAGTTTAGAAGCGGCAAGTCAAAACAATGCCTCGCTAACTGAGCGTATCGTGCAGTTACGAGCAATGGAAGAGCGTTACTTTGCTGAAGCTGATGAAGCGATGAATAACTACGTGGCGATGTTTGAAGCACAGGAGCAAGTACAAAAAGCCTCTCGTGACTTCCAACGCTTACATTCGGAATTAACCGTTGGCATGAAAGAGTACGTTGCCGACCAAAAAAGCATCTCTGTAAAAGTGATGGCGAAAAGCTACTTCATCAAACTGCAAGACGCTGAAGTTATCACCTCAGACGCCCTAGCGAGTTCTGATGTGTCCTTCGTGCAAAAAGCGGTAAACCAGAATAAGAAAGCCGTGACTCACTTAAACTACGCTTACCGTGGTTTATCCACACAACTGCCTGCGCTTAAAAATGTCTTCGATGAATCCGTACAAAAATTCACGAAAGACGTTGGCCAGAAAGGTGGCGTGCTAGACAAACACAACAACTACCTAAAAGCGAAAGAAGCGCTGTACATCAACATCGCCAATCTTGCCGTTGAAATAGACCAAGCGATGGCGGTATTGGATTCATTCAACGTGACTGCAGAAGAACAGTTGAACTCATCATTAGCAGACGCAAGCAGCATCTACGATAAAGGTCTGTTCAATGCGATTGCGATTGGTATTGTTGTAACGGTATTCGCCGCAGCAATCGGCTACCACATTGCACATAGTGTAAGAGAGCCATTAACTCGCATCCTAGGTACATTGGAAGGCCTAACTGAAGGCGATATGACTCAACGAATCGACATTCGTTATGATAACGAATTCAGTCGTGTGAGCCGCCACATCAACACCTTGGCCGACAACCTACGTAATATTCTCGTGAAACTGAATGACGCTTCCGATGACTTGACCAAAACGGCAAGCGTAAACCAAAAAACGTCTTCAGAAACACAGGTTCAACTGAACAGTCAGCGCGAGCAAACAGCGACAGTCGCGACGGCTATGACAGAGATGTCTCATTCAGTTCAAGAAGTGGCGAACAGCGCGCAAAGCTCATTAACCATGGTTCAACAAGTAGAATCGGCTTCTGAATCTGGTCGTCAAATCATGAACACCAACATCAGCACCATCAACAAGCTTGAGGCTCGACTTACTGAGTCTGTCAGCGCGGTAGGTGAACTGCAACAGATGAGTAGCCAGATTGGCTCAATCCTCGATGTTATCCGTGGTATTGCTGAACAAACCAACCTACTTGCACTCAATGCGGCAATCGAAGCGGCGCGTGCGGGTGAGCAAGGTCGTGGTTTTGCCGTGGTTGCCGATGAAGTACGCGTACTGGCACAAAAGACCACTCAATCAACGTCTGAAATTGAGACCATGATCAGCAACCTGCAATCAAGCTCGAAAACAGCAAGCAACGTCATTGAAAGCTGTATGAGCGATATGGACATGTCGGTTGAACAGGCCTCAAGTGCAAATAGTGCGATGGAAGAGATTCAAGCGCTGATTCTTGAGATCAGCCATATGAGCACGCACATTTCTCAGGCAGCGGCTGAACAAAGTGAAACATCGGGAGATATCGCGCGCAATATTGAAGACATCAACCACATCGCCGATAAGAGTTACCAAGCTATGTCGTCGATTGCTGAAGCAAGCCAAAACCTAACGATTCTGGCAAATCAGCAAGGTGATTTGGTTCATCAGTTCAAGCTATAGATATTTGAGAAATTGATAGATATTTAGTGCGAATATTGGGACTTCTTACCCAATAGTGGTAACTAATTGAACAAGGGCAACTTTTATCAAGGGTTGCCCTTGTTTTTTATGATCTTTGTCATTATATGATTATTAAGGCTTGCTGCTTCCCGTTTTTTCTTTCACCTTTATGAGCGAGCCGCTATTAAGGAATTTATATGGCTGTTCATGTTGGCATCATCGATCAAGACCCCATTCGCTTGCTCACCCCCCTACTAGATAACCGAACGATCAGCACTCATATCGTGTTTATCGGCGACAAGAATCAAGTCAGTATTTACCAACGCTTGGACAGCGTTTTACAAAAGCGCGACATTACGAGTGAGTTTTTCGAAATTCCAACCATCGTAAACACGTCTGTGATTAAAGAATCCATTCAAACCCTTGCCGAAGACCTCAAAGCACGAGGCCAAGAAGTAAAGCTCAACGCAAGTTGTGGTTTACGTCACCGCCTACTATCTGTGTACGAAGTGTTCCGCACTTACCATTGGCCAATCTTCGTGGTGGAACCGAACAGCGACAAACTGTGTTGGTTATATCCAAGTGGCAAAGAAGACGCGCAAGTACAAGACCGTATTACCATCGATGACTACCTAACTGTGTTTGGTGCTCGTGGTGAATTCAGCGATGTTCAACTGTCTCCTCAACTCGACCAAAAACTGTATGAACTGGGCGAACGTTGGGCAAGTAACGCGTTAGAGTTAGGCCCAGGCCTCGCAACGTTGAACTACCTTGCAACAACCTGCCGTAAAGAACAGAGACTGGATGTAGGGCTGTCTGAGAAGCAACAAGGCTATCGTGAGCTAAACATGCTGCTGAGTGATTTGGTTGAAGCTAAGATTGCGACTTACGACAACGGTATTCTGACCTTTGCCAATGAAGACGCACGACGCTTCTCAAACGGCGAATGGCTTGAGACCTTAGTTCACAGCACGGTGAAGCAAATCCAAGATGATATGCCAACCATTCAAGACCGTTCTTTGAATGTTCAAGTTTACCGCCAACTGGGTGAGCGTGAGGTTCGTAATGAGCTTGATGTGGCATCAGTAGTGAACAATAAGCTGCACATCATCGAATGTAAGACCAAAGGCATGCGTGATGATGGTGATGATACCTTGTACAAGCTGGAATCGCTTAGAGACCTACTGGGTGGCCTACAAGCACGCGCCATGCTGGTTAGCTTCCGTCCTCTTCGTCATAATGACATCACACGAGCAGAAGACCTTGGCCTTGCGTTGATTGGCCCTGATGAATTGAAGGATCTGAAAACACACCTAACGGCATGGTTTACCGCAGCCGGTGGTGATGAAGATTTAGAGTGCTAAAAACCAATAGACCTGGAGAGCTCAACGCTCTTAAGTGAATCTAAAAAGGCGAATGACGATTAAGTCACTCGCCTTTTTTGTTATCCAACCCTTTATCTGTTTCGCTCTATTGTCATCTTTCAACTATCTATGCTTTTAGTTTCTTTACCCCATAAAAAATGGCCGCATCATTCGATACGGCCATTTTTAAATCTTGGAAACAGACTTAAAACAACTTTAAGACTAAAAGTATTTTTACAACTTAAAGCATCTTACGAGCAGCTTCTACAACCACTTTAATTGAACGAGCTTCTGTTACTTTTAGTGTTTCGTGATCAGGCGTCTCTTTTTGAGTACGGTTGATGATAACACCAGCAACACAACCCGCTTTCAGACCAGAACTTGCACACATAGTTAGCAGTGTTGCAGATTCCATTTCGAAGTTTAGAACGCCCATGTCTTGCCATTCTTGCATAGAACCTTGGAAACGCTTAACAACGCGACCAGAGAACGTATCGTAACGCTCTTGACCTGGGTAGAACGTATCGCTTGATGCCGTTACGCCCATGTGAACTGTTGCGCCTGATTCGTCAACTGCCGCTTTCATTGCTGTTGCAACTTCAAAGTCAGCCACTGCTGGGAACTCCATAGGAGCAAAGTGTAGGCTTGCACCATCTAGACGAACAGAACCAGTAGAAACGATCATGTCACCCACGTTTACATGTGGTTGGATAGCACCAGTAGTACCAACACGAAGGAAAGTGCGAACACCCAGTTGAGCTAGCTCTTCTACAGCGATAGACGTTGATGGACCACCGATACCTGTTGAACATACAACAACTGGCTTGCCGTCTAGTTCTGCGCGGTAAAGCGTGTATTCACGATGGCTAGCAAGAAATACTGGATTCTCCATCTCTTCTGCAATTTTTTGTACACGAGCAGGATCACCAGGGATGATCGCAAGAGTAGCACCGTTAAGATCTGCTTCAGTAACACCTAAATGGAAAACAGCTTGAGACATAGTTCGCTCCTTTTGGCTTATTGGGCTTTTTACCCTTATTTAAGCTCATAGTAAATTCGTGGGGTACGAACACACTCTAACCAAGCTCATTATAAAATGAAGTGACGCACGTCACACCAATGATCGCAACAAGATTTCAAGTTTCACGAAAAACCGATTGGCATCACAAAAATAAGCAATCCATACGCCTACGTTGCATACTAATGAGACAAAAAACGCCTTTAGCTTATTAAGGCTAAAGGCGTTTATTTGCATCAAAATACTGGATATTAACTAGAAGTGCTTAATCCGCTTTAGATTTAAATCGAAGCAAACGCAGTGCGTTCAATGTGACCAATGCCGTCGCACCACTATCGGCTAACACCGCAACCCACAAACCGGTAATACCCAGTAAGCTTGTCACCAAGAACACACCTTTCAAACCGAGTGCAAGCGCTACGTTTTGACGGATATTATTCATGGTCGCTTGCGACAGTTCAATCATCGCAGGGAGTTCCGTTAAGCGGTTATGAGTCAGTGCTGAGTCAGCCGTTTCCAACGCCACATCCGTACCACCGCCCATCGCAATACCTACGTTAGCGGTTTTCATCGCTGGCGCGTCATTGATACCATCGCCGACCATAGCAACGTGTGACTGTTGAGATAACTCTTCAACATAAGACACCTTGTCACTTGGAAGCAGGCTCGCTTTGTATTGCATACCAATCTTGCTGCTGATCGCTGCCGCACTGCGCGGGTTATCACCAGTAAGCATGATAGATTGAATGCCCAGTTCGTTCAGTCGCTCAATCGCAATCTTCGCGTCACTACGCAAGGTATCTTGCCAAGCAATCAGACCAATCACTTTAGTCTCTTGCTCTTGAAGCTCTTCTTGATGTTTAACCTCTAGAGCAAGAACAACCGTCTTACCTTCGCCTTCGAGGGCTTCAACTATTGCCACCACTTCAGAAGCAAGGTCAAACGTGACTTTAGACGGTGCGAGAACTTGGTATTTAACACCATCCACATCGCCTTCAACACCACTGCCGATCAACGCCTTTTTATTTTGAGATTCTGGGATCTCAATATTCAGCTCTTTGACCTTGGCAACTAACGATTGCGCCAATGGATGAGTAGAGCCAACTTCAATCGCCCCCACTACACGTAACATTGCGTCTTGCTGCCAACCCGATAGTGATTGGATATCGGTAACCTGAGGCTTACCTTCAGTCAATGTGCCCGTTTTATCAAAAGCAATAGTTTGAATTTTACCAAGCTGTTCTAGTGCCGCTCCGCCTTTGATCAGCGCACCGCGTTTTGCGGCTGCTGCCAAACCAGACGTAATTGCTGCTGGCGTAGAGATAACCAGTGCACAAGGACAAGCAATCAATAACAAGGCTAGACCACGATAAACCCACGTTTCCCAAGGTTGAGCAAACAACAGTGGCGGCGTGATGATCACCAACAGCGCGACAACCATCATTAATGGTGTGTACCAGCGGCTGAATTTATCTAAGAAGCGCTCCAGTGGTGCCTTGCGGGATTCAGCTTCTTCTATCAGGTGTAGAATACGGTCAATCGCATTCTCACCCTGCTTTGAAGTAATCGTAATACGCACGACTTTATCGACCACCACAGCACCAGCCATGATGTTGTTCCCTTCGACATGCTCAACTGGGATAGATTCTCCCGTTAAAGCACTCTCATCAAAACTTGCGGAATCGGTGATCAACTGGCCATCAGCCGGCAAACGAGAACCTGCTGCAACTTCAATGACATCGCCAGGAACAAGATCGCTAACTTCCACTTCGACACGTTCGCCGTTAATAATTTTGGTCGCATTCTCAGGGACGAGGGCCATTAAGGCTTGAACACCACTTCTTGCTCTTGATGAGGCAAAAGCTTCTAAGCGTTCACCGATCAAGAACAACAATAAAACCATCGCAGCTTCTGCGGTTTCACCAAGATATAAAGCGCCAAGAGCAGCAACACTCATCAGTGTTTCTATCGCAAAAGGCGTCCCTGAACGGGCAAGTAAAACCGCTTTTTTGGCAACAGGATACAGGCCCAACAAACAGGTAGCGACGAATAGCCCTTCGCTCAGTTGAGGCTGTGAACCTTTGAGTAAGGCGGCGATCAACATAGAAACTGCAATCGCTATAATTTGCCAATTAGGTTGAATATGAGCTTGCCAAAAGGTCTCTGGTTCTTGTTTTTGTTTCTTGGAACCCACTTCCGTCAATGGGAAGCCTGTTTTGATAGAGACTTGTTCGATCGTTTCAGCAAGGTTTTCACTATCGAATTTAACAACAAGCTTTTCGGTAGCGAATAAAACTTTAGCTTCAATAACACCGTCGATGTTACTGACCGCTTTTTCTATTTTTCGAGCACAAGCTGGGCAGTCCATTCCCGAGACCAGCCAACTTTTGGAAAATTGGGCGTTAAGAGACTCAGTTGAGGCCAGCCGGTCTTCTTCTCCACTGTCTGAACCACAACAATCATCTGCTGAGGCAGAAGCCGTCGTAGAACTGCAGCATGCTGATGAAGAGCCTGCAGCTGTAATACTGGTGATTTTAGGGCTAGAACAGGTCGCTCCAGCCGCTTGTGGTTGAACGTCCACTTTTGTTGAGCGGCACGCTGCATGTTTTGCGCACATAATGTATCTCCTTAATACTCAAAAAGCCTTAAGGTTGCTGCCAGTAGAATGAGCAAACAAACCTTAAATTCCACATGAGTATAAACCTTGGAGGTAACTCCAAGGTCAAGAAGAAGTTTTCAATCTGTTCGCTTTTTTATCGAAAGCCATTGATGTTCTAAAGTTGTGGTTGTTATTGCGTCTTACACTCAGCAGCCTCTTCTCTATTCGCTGATACATCATCAATCAGGACTGCATCATGCGAACAGAAAGGTTGGGTGTTTAAGCTAACAATTGATACATCGTCTTCGACTGGGTCGGTTTGAGATCCCGTCATAAGTTCAGCAACATGATAACGAAGTACCAAAATACCAAGCAGACCAAATACAACATTACCCAAGGCTTGCCCATACAATACGCCCAGAGCGCCGTACCACTGAGACCCTAAATAAACGAAAGGCAATGTCCCAAGTGTTGCCTTTCCTAAATTTAAAGCAGTAGAGTAAAGCGGTTTACCTAAGTTATTAAACGACGTATTCGCAACAAACAGTGCGCCATTAAATGTGAAGGTCAAAGCAACATAGGTACAGAAAGCTGCAACGATAATAGCCGCATCACCTTGCAAGCTGAAACCTTGAATAATGTAGTCTTGAACAAAGTACAAAAGAATACAGACAGCAATGGTATAAACCGTAGTTACCAACAATGAGTTATTGAGCGTCTCTTTCACTCTGTCGACTCGATCAGCCCCAAAGTTCTGCCCTATGATTGGCCCAACAGCGCCAGAAAGCGCAAATATCACCGCGAAACACACCGGAGTCAGACGACCAATAACCGCGAAACCAGCAACGAAATCTTCGCCATATTGCGCAATACCCGTCGTCACAATCGCATTGCCAATAGGCGTGGCGGTATTAGTAATAATCGCAGGGATGGCAATGGCAAGAATAGGACGAATATTAAGACGCCACTGTACCATCGAGGGCGGTGCCACCAGCTGATGGCTACGTATCAAAGGATAAAGCGAGAACAAAAGAACTGAGAAACGAGCAATAACAGATGCGATGGCTGCACCTTCGATGTTCCAACCAAAACCAAAAATAAACAGGGGGTCTAAGATTGCATTAACAATACCGCCAGACAAGGTTGCCCACATCGAACGCTTAGCATCCCCTGCAGCTCTCAAACCCGCGCCCGCAGCCATGGCTAACGCCAAAAATGGACCACTCGGTAACAAGATTTGTAGATAGGCCTGAGCGCGTTCGGCTGCCACACCTTTTGCTCCAATCGCGGCCAATAACTCAGGGATGTGTGCAAACATGATCGCAGTAACCGTTGAGCTAATCACAAATGCGGTCAGCATTATACTGGTGCTTAAATTTCTGGCGTGGTCTCTATTTTTGGAGCCAATCGCTTTGGAAACTAACGCACCCATTGCGATGGAGGTACCTATCGAAACTGAGGTTGAGAAGAAGGTTAACGTACCAGCAAAGCCCACGGCTGCTGCCAACTCGACTTGACCGAGCATACTGATAAACAGCATGTCGAGTAAATCGACGACGAACAACGCCATCAAACCGACAGAGCCAGCTCCCGACATCACCAATATGTGGCGCATCGTTGAACCTTCTACAAACTTTGCAGTTTGATTTGACATGAAACCTCCAAAAGCTGAAACACCACACGCTAAAGCTCTATAAACTTGAGAACGACAAAAGTCGATCTAAAAAAGCGGGTCTACAAAGCGAACCTACCCAGAAAAGCTATATACAGAAAAAAGGCGCTAGTGCGCCTTTTGTCAATTATTGGTGTTGAGAAAAATAATCGTTTTGATTACTACTATACAGGATGTTTGAAACATTCATCTAGGTTCTTGCCGATGGCTCTTAAAACATCGGTTCGAGTGATGATCCCAACCAGCTTTTTATTATCGATAACCGGGTAAGCTTTCGGTTTACCCACTTGCATCATGTCAGCCAATTCAATAATGGATAGCTCAGGGGACACGGACAGTACCTCTTGGTACATACAGTCACCTACAATGTGTGTGTCCTGACAGAAATAGCTCACCTTAACCAGTTTCTCTAATAGATCCTGCTCAGATAAAAATCCAATCACTTGTTCTGTTTCATCGATAACTGGGCCACCCATATGATGACTCTTCATCACTCGATCTAACGCTAGGCTTAACGGCATATCAGGAGTGAATGTCACAACCTGCTGCGTCATGTAGTCTTTCACTTTTATTGAATGCATTGCGTTCTCCCTAAATACTTTCGATAGTTCTTTTCTATCTCGTTAACTTAATTGTTGTCTAAAATCTTGATTTTACTAAATGGATTTCAACAATTTTATTGATAGGTAAAACCTTACATAGCCCAAAAACGAGACAGGGAAAGGCTCGAGCGTGTTTTTATGAGTCAAAAAAAAGAAAAAAAGAGCCCTTACAAAGCCTTACTTAAGGGTACTAGCTTGAATGAACCAATCCTGTAACCTTCACCGAATAAATAATTCAAAAGTTACAATCAGGCCTTTTTATGCAACACGACGAGAGCATGTACGCGTACATCTATTCAGGAACAGACGGAACCGAAAACACTTTGGTTGCAACAATCGATAATGAAGAAAAACCACTGATCTCTTGTTGCGCTGACGAAATAAAGCGAATGTCTAGCTTAGCCATTGATCTGGCGTCAAAATACAATTTGAAAGTGAAACTGGTAAAATACCAAAGAAAACAAGAGATCGACTTCGGATTATTCGTTAAATAGCAGACTCATCACTCATCCCACCTTCGACAAGGTTGTGGAGTATTGTCAACGACACATGAATACCGTATTTTAAGAACAGTTATTGAGTGGTAACTCAAGTAACGTCGAGTAGCCAAGGTTACCGACTTGAGTTACCCACTTTACTCTTATCCAAACGGCCCACTATGACTTCGCTTCGTTCACCTCAAACCTATCTATCTCACTGCTTATGTAAGATAAAAGCCTCCTTTAGCGAGCTATTAGATTTTCAGTCTCGTATATGGGTCGTGCATATTTTCGAAGACTCAATCACCGATCAATCGTTTGTGATCAACGAAGACGGCTTCAAAGAACCATTAGAGTGGATGAAGAAACGAGCGTATCAAGCTGCGATGCTTGAACGCGTTGAGAAGATGAAAATCTCACAAGTGATTGAGATTCAGTTCGAAGACAAAATGCATCGCTTGATGCGAGTGAAGTAGAGCTATTGTTTGGGCATTCACGAAAAGACCTTAGCTAGAAACCAAGCATAAAAAAGGCCAGCAATCGCTGACCTTCTCTCAATAGCAAGACTATCGATTAGCGAGCACAATACGCCTCCCAAAGACGCAATGCTTTTGCATAGGCTTCGGCTTTATCGTGCGTTTCTGCAAATAAAATAGCGGTCATGCTATCCACGACACTGTTTGCCATCAGTTCCATCTCATCTTCCGGAGTACCCAATACACACTCTCGAGGAATCGACAGTTCTGTGTTCATGGTTCCTTCCCAATAGAAAGACTCCACCTTCTCAGGAGAACTCATCCAAACCGTTTGGCTTACCTTTGGATTATATTCCGACTCGCCATTCATGCCTTTAAATGAAATCACCGAGTGGGATTTATTGCCAATCACATGCTCAACTTCTGCATGAAGCTGTGGGAATCCAGGGTGAAAGCTGCCACGCAAGCCTAAACGTCCACCGCCAGGGTTTAATGCGCGAACCACTGTGTTAATTGGAGTACGCAGACCATAGCGATGTTTCCAACCAATCATGGTTTGAGCTTCAGGGGCGAAGTTCGCTAAAGGTAAGTAAGCAATGCCATCCGCTTCTAAGATCTGCTTTGCGTCCTGTGGGTCAGCAGCACTGCGAACACCAACAAGATGCAAGTGAGTCTCTGCGTGTGTGCGACCACTTGGCTTATCCATATAACCGTGCATCAGAATTTTGTAGCCATCGTCTGCCAGTATTTTTGCCGCCAGCAAGTTCCAAGGTTTGCCGCTAGCAGTATCGTTACGCTTACCTGCATAACACGGCCAATCAATATCTGCACCTAGGTCAGGAACGCGAGATTGGAATGCTTTTACAAAACCTGCAATCTCTTCATTGGTTTCATTCTGCACACGAATTAACATCAGTAGCATAGCCATTTGGTCGTCTCCGACCTCACCGCTTAAATACTCATCCATGATGCGATAGGCTTGTTCGAACGATAAAGGCTTACGCCCTCTTTCCCCTCGTCCAACAGTACGAATACACTCTAAAATACTACTCATTGACTATTAATTCTCTTCCGTAGATATCAATAAAATTTAATACGCCTTCGATTCTATGACACCCATAGCGCATTGCAAAGTGATTCAGTCACTATCAACCATTCCCAATGACAAGCCACCAAACTTCAAGTAAACAAATCGGTGCCTTGCAAGCGAATGAATTGCTGTTCTAAAAGTAAACCTAGTGGTGTAAAATTGACGTATGCAATGCGAACTAAAATGTTGAGTAGCACCCAAATGACTGTAAAAAAAACACTGAGCCAAAGAAAACGCGAATCTATCGTGACTGCTGCTATCGCAGAGTTTACCGAGCATGGCTATAAAGCCACCAGCATGGATAAAATCTCTAGCCGAGCAGAAGTATCTAAACGCACGGTTTACAATCACTTTGCGAGTAAAGAACTGCTACTGGATGAAATCTTAGACAGCATTTGGAGCAAAACACTCGCAGCGACTCAGTTCCCCTATCAAGCCGAACAACCGCTAGATGAACAACTTACCTCTATAGCCAACCAAGAGCTTGAGCTTCTCGAGTCTGAAGGTTTCATCGACTTATCTCGCGTACTGTTCTCTGAATATTTTCATAACGCAGAACTCGCGCATCAAGCGATGGAAAAATATTCTCAAGCTGAAAGCGGCCTGACAACATGGATAAAAGCGGCATTGGCTGATGGTCGTTTGGTTGAACTCGACCCATTGTTCGCATCCACTCAGTTTATCGCCCTGCTGAAATCTTTTGCATTTTGGCCACAGATCATTGGCCACGCCCCCTCTCCTGATAAGCAGCACAAGCAAATTATCATTAATTCCAGCGTCGAGATGTTCCTTAAACAGTACCAAGCGTAATAAAAGTTGAGCTCGGCTAAGTTTTGTTGGGTTTAATTAGAGATGCGTAAACGAGTGATGTATCATGCGCTCGTTTCACGCTTTCTTGTTTAGCGGTTGCAGAATGTGATTCATACCAACCTTAGTTCGGACACAAAGACCAATATTTCATGCCAAAGTTGATAAGCAAAATTTGGGTACATGCTTTTATGCTATTCGCTATGTTAGTGGCCACCATCAGTGTGGACAGTATCGCGAACGCCAATGCTATGCAGGCAACTCAAAATCTATCAACCTTATCGCAGAACACCGATTCCTCATTCGACACCAGTGACTCATTCCCATATTCCAGCGCGCAACCCAATGTAGAACACCACTGCTGTGGCTCTGTATGCTTACTTAAAATGCCACCGTTGATTGTGTCAGAATCTTTTGATACCCAAATTGGTTCATTGGCTTTAATCGAGAAAGAGCCTTCACACAAGGCGATCATGTCGCCACAAGCCCCTTACCGCCCTCCGATTTCTTAATTGTTTGTCCCTGTTTGGCAACGCTTGCCAACGTATTACTAATACAGCTATATCGCTGTAAACAATGACATCCAAATTTAGGAAATAAACACATGAAAAAGCTATTTAGCCTATTCGCAGCTCTGATCATGAGCGCTTCAATTAATGCCGCTCAGTTTGAAGAAGGTACTCACTACAAGATCCTCGACGTAGCGAAAGCAGATAAACCAGTCGTTACCGAGTTCTTCTCGTTTTACTGCCCTCATTGCTACAAATTTGAAGGCGTCATTGAGTACCTTAAACAAGATCTACCAGAATCAGCAAGCTTTCAAAAAGTGCACGTAGCGTTTATGGGCAACGACATGGCTGTGCCTATGGCAAAAGCTTACGCGACCATGATTGCACTCGACGCTGAAGACAATATGGTTCCAGCAATGTTCGCCAAAATTCACGAGAAGCAACAGACTCCAAGAAACGAAGCGGAACTGCGCCAGATCTTCATTGATAACGGTGTCGATGCGAAGAAGTTTGATGCGGCCTACAACGGTTTCGCAGTTAACTCAATGCAGAAGCGTTTTGATAAGCAATTTGATGCGAGCACATTAACTGGCGTTCCGGGCGTATTAGTTAACAACAAATACATCGTAAAACCGGATCAAATCAAGAGCTACGAAGAGTACAACCAGCTGGTGAATTACCTTCTAACGCTTTAATCAAAAGCGATAGTCTTTAAAACCTCAAAAGCCAGCGACCTGATCGCTGGCTTTCTTGTCTATACGAGCGAAGTAAACGCGCGATGGCACGCTCGAAGGTCATTCAGATCGCCCTGAATACACGTCAAAATCACTGTTCACTGGCATCCACCGTTATTTCTCATATACTGCACCCTATTACGTCATCCACTACTCTGTAGTACTCAAAATATTAGTACTCGAACATTGGGCACCTTTATGATTATTCTGACCACTAACTTTGGCGACATCGAAATTGAACTTAACCTTGAGAAAGCGCCAGTAAGTTCAAAAAACTTCCTTAAATACTGCCAAGAAGGCTTCTATGAAGGCACCACGTTTCACCGTGTGATTGAAGGCTTTATGATTCAAGGTGGTGGACACACTATCGACATGACAGAGAAGCCAACACACGCACCTATCGTCAATGAAGCAAATCGTGGACTAAAGAACGTGATTGGCTCAGTGGCAATGGCTCGTACAGACGCACCACACTCAGCAACGGCGCAGTTCTTTATCAACCTTGACGACAATGATTTCCTTGATCATACCGCGACCAGCAACGCAGGTTGGGGTTACGCAGTGTTTGGCAAAGTATCGGCAGGCATGGACGTGGTCAACAAGATTGCGCTTGCACCAACCACTACTCGCTGGGGACACGAAGATGTGCCTTGCGAAGATATCGTGATCTCGAAAGTCACTATTAACAACTAAGCCACAATCGGGCACCAAAAACCAACCTCAAATGGTGAGAACCCTTCTCACCATTTTTAATGCCCATGTTATCAATTGCACTTATTCTTGTACGGTATATTTCCAATACCTACCGTTCCTCTGCTATTAATCAGTATTCGTGACGTGTTATTATCGTCGCTCGCCGACGATGAAAGTTGAATGCGATTCTCTCTACATTGGACGTAACACCCTACATGACTCGACACTCTTTTTTGACAACAGCCTTTCTTTCGACTGTTGCCAGTTTCTCCAGTTCAGCTTTTGAAGTTGATACGCGAGAGTCACAAGAACCTGAACTGGATGACCAATTTCGTGTCATTGCTATCCCCTTCTACGATCCAAGTGTCGATACTGGGATTTCGGTTGTTCCTATCTACAACTTTTACGCAGATGGTGAAACCAAGAACGCATCAACCTTATCGGCAACCCTGACTTATACCCAAAACGACAGCTACTACATAAAAGGTAATGCAGACCTTTTATTAAACGGTGATTCCTTACGGTTCACTGGTGAAATGGGTTTCTCTAGCACCAACATCACGCTGGTTGATCTTGTCGATACCAACCATCAAGAATACGCTTTCGATGGTGATTTTTATTTTAAGATCTACGACAACATCTATCTGGGCACAGGGTTAAATTACTCTACCGCTCGTTATCTAGGGGACACGCCTCGCGATGATCTTTTACTTAAGTTCACAGGGTTTAATGAAGAATATGAAGCGGACATGGGAGCAAAACTTTCATTCCTATGGGATGAAAGGGAGCATTACTACTATCCGTACCACGGCTTCTTGTTTGAGCTGACTTATGAAGATCATGGCGCTTGGTTAGGTAATGATGAAGATGCGACTTACTCTTCGCTGTTTTCTGACTACCGTTTTTTCTACAGCTTGACGCACAACGACAATCACATCATCGCAAGCCGATGGGTCACGCGTTACCTACTTGATGCCGAGAATGCCCCTAGCAGTGCCTACAGTACCTATGGTCGACAAGGACGAAACGTTCAACGTGGTTTCGTCGCGGGTGATCACATCGCTTCACACATGACCAACCTTGAGATGGAATACCGCTACTCGATTTCTGGCTCATCAATTAATTTTCTAAACAACGTCGCCGTGGTCGGTTTAACGGGTGTCGGTAAAGTGTTTGGCGAAAGGCTCAACCCGAAAGACCCTTATCATAGCTTTGATGATGGCGACCTTCTGACCATGGTTGGCCTCGGATTGCGCTATCGATTAATGCGCCAAGAACGTATCAATGTACGTATGGACTTCACCTACAACAACGAAGATGAAGTGCTGGCGTATTTTAGTTTGGGTGAGAACATATAGTTTAACCGGACTTAAGCCTAGCTCTTGTTTATTTACGTATTTACAGCATCAAGCCTGTCGCGATTCGCACAGGCTTTGTTGTTTTTAAGCCCCTTAAAGTGACTTACCAACGCGAACGATAAGTACGATGACACGCTCGGCATGTGTTATTGGCCGCATCTAAACCACGTTCAGCCTTGCTAAGGTCCTGCTCAATACTCGCTTGTTGCAACTCCGTAAAACCTTGGTTCATCTGTAGCATCAGCTGATTGAATTTCTCCGGCTTACTCCACACCGCTTCTTTTGCTTTACCGCCCGTGTCACTCTCAGCAAAACTATTACTCAGTACAACTCCGTGCTCAACCAAACTCCCACTTAACTCCTCAACCTTCTTCCAATCTGTATTTCGGTTCCCTAATTCTGAAGACACTTGTTTATTGAGCTTTTCAATTGAACTAAAAGCCTGCTGGCGATTGTTCACAGCTTCCGTTGCGGCAATAGCCATCACCGGCACGGAGATAAGTAAAGCGATAGTCAGTTTTTTCATAGTGTCTTTCCTGTTTATTGGTCGGTTGATTTGTTGAGTTTTCAATCGTAATCGATGAGATGCATTTAATTTACACAACAACAGTTGCGCGCGCAACTGTTGTTGTGTAAATTAATGTCGCTTTGTAAAACGACAAGCAGGAAATTGAACGATGAAAATCTGGGATCTACCGACTCGACTCTATCACTGGCTGCAAGCAGCTCTGTTTATTGGCCTTGCTGTATCTGGTTTTAGCGGCAATGGCCCACACATTTATTTAGGGCTCGCGCTGTTTAGTTTGATTCTGTGGCGCTTGGTCTGGGGAATGATTGGTAGTGATACCAGTCGTTTTTCTCAATTCATTAGCTCCCCGAAGTCAGCTTGGCGTTACTTGCGCGGCAAAACTCAACCCAAGCCGGGACACAATCCGTTAGGTGCGTGGATGGTGATAGGAATGATCACGACTCTGTTTGTCCAATGTATAACAGGGCTTGTGATTGCTGGTTTCTTTGACAACTTGCCCTACTCTGATGTGATCATCACCGACACTGTATTTGATATCTTGGGTACGGCTCATGCTATCGCGGCACGTATGTTGGTCGCATTTGTCGTTTTGCATTTGCTGGCGATCCTTGTGTACAAACTACGCTCAAAGCCCTTGGTTTTAGCTATGTTCACAGGCAAACAAAATCAACCATCGCTAACAGATCATTTTGAAAATGGCAGTCAATTAGCTTTTTCATCAAATAGAAAAGCGTTGTTGGTGCTAATTGCATCGGTATTAGTTACGATGACAATAGTTGTAATGTCATCGTAAGAATTAGGTACTGACGGATGTCTCAAGAATTTGATAGACAAAATAGCTTTGGGTGGATGATCAATGTGGTCGCCAACAAAGCGAGCAAAGATTTTGATGTAGAACTCAAACAACACGGTTTGAGCCTTGCCCTTTGGCCAACCTTGATGTGCTTGTGGGAAGAAGAAGGCATTACGCAGCGCGACATCGCAGCGAAGTCCAAAGTCGAGAATTCGACAACGACTCGAACATTAGACAAGTTAGAAAAGCTTGAGTTGGTTGAACGCAGAGCCGATCCAAACAGTCGTCGTTCTTTCAGAATCTACTTAACGGAAAAAGGGAAAGCACTCGAAGAACAACTCGTTCCAATCCCTATTCGTTTAAACAAAGAATTGATGAATGAGTTGGACGCTGAAGAACAGCAGATGATGATCAAGCTACTTCAAAAGATGGTCGCAGCGATCTGATCTTACTGTGACCGGATCTTATTGCTAGTGCATGCTTAATGAGTTTTAAACATGCACTAACCAACAACCAATACTCGGCCTTGCGCCGAGTGTTTTATTTTCGTCTCGACCATTTGATATAACAAAATAGCGAACCAATAATCACCGCTCCACCTAGCAACTTTTGCATCTCAACTGTTTCACCCAACACGCTGACACTCAATAACAATGTCCACACTGGCTCAAGAATCATGATCAATGCCGCCACTTCCATGTTCACAGAATGCTGGCCCACAGTTTGTAGCAAGTAACGTATCGACGTCGCGATAACCGCTGAAACAATAAACCAGAAGACTAAGGTCTTGGTTATTTCAAAATCGGGTTGAGTTGTCATCGACGCAAATGCCAGTCCACTGATTCCTACAACAAAAAGCTGTACACAAATCGAAGCAATAGGCTTGATATTACTCATCACACGCTTGTTCATCACAAAGTGAACAGAAAGCGTCATTGATGCCAATAAGAAATAAATCTGACTCGGTTCTACATGCCAACCATTAGTCAGAGTAAGCAGTAACATACCGATAATCGCGATAGGAAAAGACATCCAAAATGCACGATTCGGTTTCACTCGGAAGATAATCCAAGAAACAAACGGCGCAATGATCATGGCGAGGCTCATGATGAATGCCCCTTCAGACAAGCTCTCGGTCACCGACACTGCATACACCCAGACTTGCAGTGAGGCAGACAGCAGCAAACCCACGCCGCAAAGAGACAAGATCTGCTTAAACGAAAGCTTACGAATATGATGAATACAAAACGGCAGAAGAATAAGACTCGCCACTAAAAACCGCACACCAATGAACACTGGTCCCGGCATTTCCAATACCACCAGCTTAGATGCAATCCATCCAACCCCAGCTAGCAGGGTGGCAAATAGAAGGTAAAGCTCTCCGCGCATCGCTTTCACATTCATCATTTAACTTGGTCCAATAACAAAAAAAGCAACCCGACTCTGCAAGGTTGCTTTTTATAAACATTCAACAGGATCAAGATACTATCTCAATACTCTGCTTCAGGCAGCTGTTTTTAGCCTGCGTATTCTGGGTAATCCGTTAAACCTTTTTCAGCCCCACCGAACAATGTATTTGGATCGTGGGCTGCAAGTGGGTAACCATTTTGAATACGAGCAGGTAAATCTGGGTTAGCAACGAATGGACGACCAAAACCAACCATGTCAGTTACGCCTTCAGCAACGGCTTTTTCGCCACGCTCGCTATCGTATTTACCCGCATAAATAAGGACACCATCGTAAGCTTCACGAACTGCCGCTTTAAATGCTTTTGGCGTTTCAGGTGCATCGTCCCAATCGACTTCTGCAATGTGCAGGTAAACAATTTTGTATAGGTTAAGTAGTGCTGCCGCAGCTGTGTAAGTTTCAACAGGCGTTGCGTCAACCGTGCCATTTAGCGAAGTAAACGGAGCAAGACGAACACCAACACGGTCCGCACCAATCGCTTCAACCATAGCTTCAACTACTTCACCCAAGAAACGCAGGCGGTTTTCAGTTGAACCACCGTATTCATCGGTACGGTTGTTTGCTTCAGAATCGATGAATTGGTTGATTAAGTAACCATTCGCGGCGTGAAGTTCGATGCCATCAAAGCCCGCTTCAATCGCGTTCAAAGCCGCTTGGCGATACTGTTCAACCACTTGTTTGATGTCTTCTTTGGTCATCTCACGAGGTTCAACCACATCAACAAAACCCGGTTCATCTGTACCGTTATCAATGAATACTTTTACATTCTCTGCTTTAAGTGCAGAAGACGAAATTGGTTGTTCACCACCAATGTTGTCTGGGTGCGTGACACGGCCTACATGCCAAAGTTGAGCGAAGATAACGCCCTCTTTCTCATGCACTGCATCCGTGACTTTTTTCCAACCCGCGATCTGCTCATCAGAATAGATACCCGGAGTCCAAGCATAACCTTGACCCATAGGTGAAATTTGTGTGCCTTCAGCAATGATCAAACCTGCCGAAGCGCGCTGAGCGTAGTAAGCCGCCATCATGTCGTTTGCTGAATTACCAGGTTGCGTCGCACGTGAGCGCGTCATCGGAGGCATAACAATACGGTTTTTAAGCTCAATGTTACCAAGTTGAATTGGTTGAAATAGTGCGTTTGTCATAATGATTTCCTCGATTAACCTAGTTGAATCAGTTCGATTTGGTAGCCGTCTGGGTCAGTGATAAATGCGATGTGCGTTGAGCCACCTTTTACTGGCCCCGCTTCACGAGTCACATTACCACCTAGCGATTTGATCTTGTCGCATGCTGCGTAAATATCTTCCACACCCAATGCCAGATGACCAAACGCGCTGCCCATCTCATACTCATTAGTATCCCAGTTGTACGTTAGCTCGATAGTCGTGCCGCCTTGTTCGTAGCCAACAAAAACTAATGTGTAGCGGTAGTCTTTGTTTTCATGGCGTTCAAGTTCCTTCATTCCCAATACCTTGGTGTAGAACTCGATAGACTTGTCTAAATCAGTAACTCGGATCATTGTGTGTAGGAATTTCATATTTCACCCTTATTAGCACCACAAGCATGGCGCCGTTATTATTTTGAGTGGAAGTTATCCACTAATCTTTGAGTAAAATAATACGATTCAGCGAGGAATTAAGGAAATTATCAAAAATTCTCAATGTGATAATTTTTTGTTATGAACGTTATGACTAGCACGAACTCAATGACACAAAAAAGGGAAGCCAATGCTTCCCTTCGAGTTAGACCCTCAATTAAAACCGCAAACGCCTATCTTTAAGCGCCTTCGACATTGCATCTGACGTACTGATGACTTGTTCTCTGAACCATTTATGAGCGGGGTCGCTGTTCTGCTTCTTCAACCAAATCAGGTAGTGAGACATCGGCTGATATTCAAAGGGTGGCTTGAACAGCTGTAAACTTAACTTTTCTTGGAACTGCACGGCCATAGATAAAGGCACCACAGTGATGTAATCGGATTGGCTACACAGCAAGATATTACTGAACAGCGAACGCCCATGAAATACGATTTTACGTTGGGACAGATCCAAAGAAGTGTAGTGATTCAAACTGCGAACTTTGCGTCGTGTTCTGTCTAATACGGCATGCTTTTCACTTAGGAACTGAGCTTCGCTGATTTCACCTTGGATTCGTGGGTGATCAGCTCGACACACGATCACAAACTCGCCCTCATAAAGTGTTTCACTGACAATACTTGGGTGTTCAGGCACCACAATATCGATCATCGCATCGAATTCTTGAGTCAAAAGATCTTCGTAAATGCGCTCATCACTGTCTGGTTGATCAAAGACTTCTAATGACAAGTTTTGATTAGGGAGCGCTGCAAAACTATTGAGCAGCACCCACTGTAAGTGCTCAGGCGCAGAAATCACAAACTTACGTTCAGAAGATTGCTCATCAAAGTTGGTCATCGACTGAAACACGCCATTGAGTTCATTGATCGGCGCTTTGATTTGTTCATACAAGCTTTGGGCATAAGACGTAGGCGCAACCCCTCTTCCTTTGCGAACAAAAAGCTCTTGGCCAATCTCTTTTTTTAGGCGGGCTAATGCGGTACTGATGGTCGATTGGTTGGTACTGAGTTGATCCGCAGCTTTACTTAAACTGCCCTGCTCCATCACCGCAGAAAACACGGCAAGTAGATTGAAGTTGGGGATGTCGTTGCTCATATATCATTACTCGTTAGGCGACCATGAGCACCATGCTATCGTAAAAACGATAGAATGAAATGTTAATTCGCTATTTTTCGACCCAATTTGTGAGACTACTATCAGCGCCTTAAAAACAGCTCCCAAAATAGGTTCTATTCCATGAAAAAACACGCACTTGCCATTGTAGTGTCAACACTTTCAACTCATGCAATGGCGGCTGGCCCATTGCTTCCTGAATTAGGTTCATTGAACGCAAGTACTGCAGGAGCTGGTACCGCAGCTCTAGCAGAGAGTGCTTTAACAGCTTGGACTAACCCGGCCGGCATGTCTCAACTCAAAGAAACCAACGTTACTGTAAATGCTTCCATTTTAGACACGACATTTGATTACGCTGATCAAGGATCAACAGGCCCCGCATTTTCAAATGGGGAGAACGCCGATGGCGGGACAACAACCCCAGCAGGCAGTTTCTACTTTGTCACACCAATCAACGATCAATTCCACGCAGGCCTTTCAGTTGCATCACAGGGTGGTTCCGGCGTTGATTATGGTGACAATTTCCACGGTGGTAATTTATTAGAAAACGTGGAGTTTATTACTGTACAAATTGCACCAGCCATATCGTACAAAGTAACTGACAGGTTTGCTGTTGGTGCTGCCATCAATCTGGAATACTTCTCGGCAAATGGTGAGCTCGATGTCTTTCCTGGAGTTATCTCAACGATTGGAGAGGGCAAGCTTGAGGCCAATGCCGACGATTTTAACGTAGGTTATACACTCAGTGCCTTTTACAAATTCAACGAAGCACATCGTATCGGTTTGATTTATCGCTCTGAGATCGCTCATTACGGTGAAGGTGATGTCAAAACAACGCAGCCAGGATTCAGAGGCAATATCGTCAACATGGATGTTGGACTAGATTTCATCATGCCACAACACGTTCAAGCAAGTGGTGTTCATGCCGTTAATCCGCAATGGGACATGCTTTGGAGTGTGACTTGGTATGACTTATCAATTTGGACAGACCTAACGCTCGACCTGAACAATGCACCAATTGAAATCGTTCAACGCGACTTTGATGATGTATGGAATTTCGCGATCGGTACACACTACCAACTTAATGACCAATGGCGATTAGAAACCGGAGTGAGTTACGAAACCTCACCGCAAGATGATCCGACAAAGGTATACATGGATCTCCCAATAAGCGACATATGGCGCTATGGAGTCGGTGCGACCTATCGAGTAAATGATAACTGGCAAGTGCGTGGTTACTACGACTACATCGACCTAGGTACGCCAAACATTGATTACACACTCGGCCTTGCACCTTCGCTAGGTAACCTTAACGGTCAATACAAGAGTCATGCACACTACTTTGGCCTACAAGCGAACTATCGCTTCAAGTAACGTTCAGTCCTGATCAACACTCACTCAGATAAGAATTAAACTTAGTCATTTAGTTAACTCTATACTAAATACCTGAAACTTTTATCTAAATATAAAGCTTAGTGCCCTGCTCGCTAAGCTTTTTTATTTGGACTAAGCATTTCATTTAATTCTCTTTTTGCTCTCCATCAATAAGCCATTTGTCACCGTTTTGATTTGTATTGATTATCAACCTAATACAACGCACAAACAAGGGCTTATTGTCTCATTTTTCATGACACTGTTTCACAGTCGCTTTCAGCTACTCAGCAAAGCTCTTTGTCTTTTTCACAACGCAGGCTGAAAATTGTGCATTTCACAAAACACGGTTCTTTCAACTAAACCTCTTAATTATCGAGCGTTATAAGCTTCAGCCCTTATTCAGCCTAATGTCGGAAATTGGAGGGGTGCTTTATCTACACGCTATTTATCTAAAGCCCAACAAACATATCAGTTCAAAAAAATAGCCCCTTATTTTTATAAAACTCGCTACTAATGAATAAAAAGCATTAGCTATCGTATTTGCGATGATTACAAAACGAATTATTACGTAGATTCATATTATTCACATCTTCTATATTTCTCGCCAACGAATAAACACTTCATGACCGTGAAGGTGAAGTGAACCCCCAACAAGTTATGACTGAGAGTATATATATGCTTAAAATTAAAAAGAGTTTCCTTTCTGTTGCCATTACTGCAGCAGCATTACTTTCAACAACAGCAAGTGCGCAAGAACAATTATCAGTACAAGAAGCGGCAAAAAAATCAGCCAACCCTGTGTCAGATGTATGGATGCTAATTACTCAAAATGATTATACCTTTCTAGAAAAAGAAGATGGTCACCATGAGATGCAAAACCGCTTCAGCTTTCAACCAGTAATGCCTGTACCTATCATGGATGGTGAATGGAACTTGGTGAACCGTTTGGTTGCCAACCACTACAGTTCACCAGGTGATCGTGAAGACGGTGATTTCTTTGAAGGACGTACAAACGGTATGGGAGACACTGTCTTTCTATCATTGGCAGCGCCTAACCGCGATGATGGGTGGATTTGGGGTGTTGGCCCAACGGTGATCATGCCAACAGGTACTGATGGTTTAACGCAAGATAAGTGGCAAGTAGGTCCTGCAGCAATGGTCGCTCGCCTTGGTAAAGAAACAGGTAACCCAGCCAGTATTGAAAGCTGGAACGTTGGTTTCTTAGCTCAGCAATGGTGGGATGTAGGCGGTAGCGACAGCGTTACTAAATCAACCAATCAAGCGGACATCCAGTACTTCTTAAACTATCGTGTCAGCAACACCGCGTTAATTGGTATGACACCTAATATTCAAATTGATTGGACAAAAGATGGTTCCGACCAATTTACTGTACCTGTCGGATTAGGCTATATCGATATGTTTAAGGTTGGGCCAATGCCAGTTCGTTGGGGTGTAGAACTTCAATATTACGTAATGAAACCAGACGCAAATGTTAATACAACCAATCCCGCTGAGTATGTGCCATATGCACCAGATTGGAACCTGAAATTCTTTATTGCTCCTGTTACATTAAACCCATTCAAATAATCGATAAAAATCCCCCTACAGGCTGGTCTAATTTATTTAATATTTTAGGCCAGCCTTTTTAGCACTTTTCATCGACTTCTATGATCCAAACCAAGTTAATGAACAATGTTTTCTATCTGTATATGAGCCTTTTCAAATAAATCACCCTACCGATTTAGAGTTATAACTACTAATCGTAATTACGATATTATCAAATCGTAATTCTGGGTAGATACTGGTCAAAACTCTTCCTATTATCCTGCTAACAAATCAATCATCAGCCCAAATAGAAAACTGACAAATGTTTTACTTTGGTATGTCAATTGTCATGGAAGAGCCCCTCGATTGCCGAGGTATTACACGTAATAAAACAGTCGCTAGAAAGCCGCACGAATATTAATTCGAACGCTTCATCGCCATTTCATTTACGTCTGCTGACAAATAATAAAGATTGATTTGTAGAGAAGCATATTCGCTTCTTGATACCGAGAATCGGTTGTCTGGACTGTGCAATATCACTTTAAATATCATCTGTTACTTTTGTTTATTATGAGCACTAATCTACCCACATAATAGACATCTACTTTTTAAGATGTCATTAAAGGTTACTTCTAGGCTGCAAATTCTCTCTTCTTATTGATGTAGGTTGAGAT
Organism: Vibrio lentus; assembly: GCF_030409755.1. NCBI lineage: Bacteria > Pseudomonadati > Pseudomonadota > Gammaproteobacteria > Vibrionales > Vibrionaceae > Vibrio > Vibrio lentus. The sequence goes on along the minus strand of NZ_JAUFQE010000002.1, from coordinate 519,098 downwards.
ATGAACTTTATAAAAATCATTTTCCAGAAAATCTGGGCCGTTGTGATGGTCTTGATTAAATTCTGCCTGTTTATGGCGGTAATGTTTGCTGGTGCATGGGCTCTTGCACCGTTAGGCACAATCCATTCTAAAGACATCGACATGTCTCAATTCAACAATCATCCCAATGAAATGATGATGAACTTCTTCCAGATGGAGTACTTCTCTGGTTACTTGTTCTCAGTGACCATTGCTGTCGTATTAGCCGGTATTTACGGCATGTGGCAATTGCATGAACTGGGAGTGCATAAAGCAAAAGAGCACAAAAGCGCTCACGTACAGATCGTGTTTGCACTGTCACTTTGTGGACTGTTCATCAGCAAAACATTCTGGGTTATCGCCTTGGTTATCGCATTGGCGAACTGGAAACATATTGGTCAATCACTGAGTGATGTTATTCGCCGTGGTGTTCAGCCTAAACAAGATGCGACTAATGCAGCGACAGCCGCTGTCCACGTATCACCTGAACAATCGGTAACAGAGCCGTCTCCAACACAAGAGTCTCCAGTAGAACAATCTTCAAAAGAACAGTCTTCAGAAGAAAAGGCTCCAACAAAACCATCCCCTACAGAAAAAGAGGTCGCATAATGAAAGAGATGATGATTCCATACATCCTAATTGTATGGTCACTGTTTGCGACAGGTGCACTGAAGAAGAACTTCAAAAACTACACGTGGGCTGCCATTGGCGGCGTAACAATCCTTGCGGTATTAGCGGTTATCTCTCGCTTATGGGCACCGGTTGATTTAACGAACTCAACCACAGTGAAAGCACCACACGCGGTAATGTCACCTATCTTTGGTCAGCAGATCGACAAAGTGCTTGTTGAGCACAACCAAATGGTTAAAGAAGGCGACGTAATTTACACACTCGTCGACATCGATTCTGCCGCAGACAAAGCAAAGATCGAATCTTCAATTGTTCAGAAAGAAGAAGAGATCAAGCAAATGACTCGCGACTTAGAGCGCGCTGAAACTTCACCTGAAATCTTCAATATGCGTGATGTAGAAAAATACGACTCAGACCTTCGAGTGCTGCACGCTCAACTTGTATCGTTAAAAGCCGATCTACAAAAAGTAAATTGGGCGCAAGAGAAGAAAACCATTAGAGCGGAATTTGATGGTCAGGTATCGATAGTGAATATTGCTGAAGGTTCTGTCATGGGTAACATGCACCTCTACAACACCAGCAAAAAATTCCTTGAGATGCGTATTTCAGACCAAACTTACGGCTATGTTCAAGTAGGAGACTTCGCTGAGTTCTTCGTTGATGCCTACCCAGGGCATGTGTTCAGAGCAAAAGTACACAGCTTTAATGCAGGTACGGGTGAGTCGAGTATTTCTCCACTTCAGGGGCCACAAAGCGTCGGTCAACACGTGGTAAGAAACGGTAACGGTTTAGGCCGTACCATCGTACTTGAGATCATCGAACCAGAAGGTTTCAATATCCCAATTGGTTCAGCTGGCGCAGCTTGGATTTCTGCTGAGAAGCCACATCCGTTCTGGGGCTTTATTGATGTAATCGGTGCGGCAACGGTTCGCCTACAATCTTACAAGTCTTACTTAGGTGCTTGGTAAGTACTCAGGTTCTCGGTAAACACTTATATAACAGCCATTAATTCCAAATTAAATGCCCTGAATGTCAGGGCATTTTTGTATCTGTCACAAGCTCATCTGGCTAATTGATTCAGATCAATTAAAATCGTCAATACAATCATTAACAAAATAAAACATCGTAAAAACGATAGATTGAAATCCTATTAGCGCGTAGATAGCGCCCCCTCTCCTGTCTATTATTTGGCTCAAGAAATCCAATTCCTGTATCCAAATATAAGGTCACTATCATGACTAACACATTCAAAAAAATGGCACTTCCAGTTGCAATCGCAAGTGCACTATTTGTTTCTGGCTTTGCATCAGCAACGCCTGTTGTTGAAGCTACATCAACGGTAGGCCAAGAGCTTCAAACCGCAAATGCAGCTCAATACCAAAACATCGATCTTGATGCGCGCTACAAAAGCGAGGTTCTATTCGAACACGAATCAAACATGTTCTGGGGCAAAGGCGAACGTATCCAAGTGCTTTCAAAAACGGGCGATTCACTGGCTTTCACAGAAGAGTCTGATCACGTACACCCAATCCTAACCAAGCACGGTCGTAAGATGGACCAAGCGATCATCAAAGTTGATGACAATGTTTACCTTGGTTACGGCTTCGGTCTAGACACTCCAGTCATGATCGAAGGTGACGATGGCATCATCATCGTTGATCCAGGCGAATCAGTACAAATGGCCGAATCGGTAAAAAACCAATTCCGCGCAATCACAGACAAACCAGTAAAAGCGATCATCTATTCGCACAACCACATTGACCACATTTCTGGTGTTCGTGCATGGGCAACAGATGAGCAAGTGGCTTCTGGTGAAGTGAAAATCATCGCTCAAGAAGATCTGACTCAAGCTGTAGCTAACTGGTCTTCAAACCTCGGTACACTGTTTGGTCACCGCACGTCTTACACAGGTGCAAAACACGTTGAAGAAGGCGAACACGGCACAGTAAACGATGGCCTTGGCCCTCGCTTCATGCAAGGTGATATCTCGTTCATTGAGCCTAATATGCTCGTTGAAAAAAATGGCACATTAGACATCACAATCTCTGGCGTTCACATGCAGATCGTAAACGTGCCATCTGAAACTAAAGATGAAATCGTTGTTTACCTTCCAGAACAAAAAATCCTGCACGCAGCAGAGGTTCTACAAGGCGAGAACTTCCCGAACCTACACACAATTCGCGGTACGAAATTCCGTGACCCAAGCATGTGGTTCAAGGGCATCGACGTTATGCGTCAATTCGATACAGAAATCATGATCAACTCGCATGGTCGTCCTGTTGAAGGCAAAGAAGCGGTAGCAGATGTACTAACGGCTTACCGTGATGCAATCCAATACACACACGACCAAACGATTCGTCACATGAACAAGGGTCTAACACCTGACGAACTTGTTGAAGTTGTTAAGCTACCTAAACACCTTGCCGACCACCCTTGGTTAGGTGAGCACTACGGTACTGTTGCACACGCTGTTCGCCAAATTTACGTAGGCTACAACGGTTTCTTCGAAGCCGACCCGTGGCAACTAGAGCCAATGGCTTACGAGCAACGTGCTAAAGCGTTCGTAGAAATCATGGGCGGTCGTGACAACATCATCGACACAGCGAAAGCCGCGATCAAAGCAGAAAACTACACATTCGCCGCAGAGATTCTTTCTTACCCAATCACGGTAAACAAAGACGACATGGAAGCTCGCGCACTGAAAGCACAAGCTTACAAAGCATGGTCTGCAGACCAAGTGAACATCAACTGGCGTAACTGGGCATTAAATGCCGCTGCTGAGCTAGAAGGTACTCGCGATTTCTCTAACATGATCAGCTTTGCTTCTGTAGACGTTCTAACAGCCCTACCAAGTAAGCAGATCTTCGACATGATGACGTCGACTCTAATTGCAGAGAGCACGTTAGATGTAAACATGGCGCTAACGTACAACTTCTCTGATACGAATGAGTCATTCACTATCGAAGTTCGTAACGGTATTGCACAGCTTCATGAAACAGCCGTAGAAGGCGCAGATGTTCAAATCAACACTTCTCGTCAAGTGCTGAACCAAATCCTGATGGCTGGCCCTAATGCTCAGCAAGTGATTGGTAAGAACATGCAGTCTGGTGAATTCAAGTTCTCGAATGGCGATATCAAGGGCTTCGGTCTCTTCATGAGCTACTTCGACAAGCCTCTTTCTCCTGAAGAACTGATGCTTATCGTTCGTTAATTGGATATACACCAATTAAAGGCCTGCTAAGGATGGCGAGCCGATAACTAAGGGACCCATAGTGGTCCCTTTATCGTTTATTTATTGGTACAGTTCGCAGCCTTCACTCAACGATCTAGGTCTATTGTTGAAGTAAGAAAACTGCCCTACTTCGTTTAAGGTTCACACATGCTAAAACGTTTTGTTCTATTGATTTCACTCAGTTCTTCTCTGGTATTCGCTTGCGGCTTACACCAAGAAACCGGGTTTAGTTTGGTGACCGAACCGGGCTCACTCGAAGTGTTTGGTAACATCATTAATGCTCGACAAGATGACGAGTTCGGAAACCTAGACAAACCGGATCATTTCAAGCTGTTTGCGATAAAATCAGCCCTCGCAAAGGCGCATCCGAGTAAGATCGAATTCAACTTATTTGAAGCAATTAAAGGCCACTACAGCCAAATCAGCATTGAAAAAGGCGTGAACGTTTCAGGAAGAGACACTTTGCCGACAGAGAACGATTTATTACTTATTACAGAGCTCGATGTGTTCGATGCATTGGCGAACGGAACGATCTCTTGGGATCAAGCGACACTGAATGGCTTAGTGGTAATCAATGGCCCTCAAGACAAACGAGAGCAACTTGAAGATTGGTTTAGTGATATTTTCGAGGGGCTGTAGTTCTCAGATGAACGACAGTGTAGATGACAAGATAAACAGACAATCAGATAAAAGGTCGTTGAACCCTCGGATTTAAAAACATTGAGGGTTCAACGACAAAACTAAATCAAAAAAGCGTAGGCAACGTAATCAGTTCCAGTCCAAGTACGCCGCTGATGCTCATCACCACCAGCAGAGAGACCTTGAATACGGTCTTTGACCACTGGATGTAGTTAAGACAATCAACCTTACGGAACGTCACTTTGGTCCACATAAAGCAAACGGCTGCCGACACGGCAAGGTATTCATAACCCGCTTCTCCGAGTAAAAATAACCCCAGAGCAACCGCGCCAAACGCCACCACATAAGCCTTCATGTGTTTGTGCGCTTTATCAACGCCCTCTTTCACCGGTAAAACAGGAATGCCTGCATCGCGATAATCTTGAATGCGGAACATCGCAATCGCATACGAGTGTGGCATTTGCCATAAGCAGAACATGATGAACAGCAAAACCGCTTCTAAGCTCAAGTAATTCGTCACACCAAGGTAGCCAACCAATGGCGGAACTGCGCCAGAGATACTGCCAACTAAGGTGCCGTAAACCGAATTACGCTTGTACCACATGGTGTAGAAAAAGACGTAAAACACATAGCCAAGCAACACCACAACCGCAGACATCGGATTAACAAATTGAAACAGCAACGCTGTGCCTGCCAACAACATAACTAACGCATAGGTAAATGCGACGTCTGTGTTGATATTGCCCTGAACCAATTCACGGTTCTGGGTACGTTTCATTTTCTGGTCGATATCTCGATCAAAGATGTTGTTCACCACGCAACCTGATGCAATCACAAGCCCTACACCCGCTAAAGTCGTCAGTAACAACATCGCACTGGCTGGTTCTGTTTTTGCGGCGAGGAAGAACCCCGCCGCAACAGAAATCAGGTTGCCGAAAATGATGCCCGGTTTGGTAATAGACAAATATTTTTTCAGCATACCTTGGCCTACAACTTCATGTTGACGTTCATGTTGTAGATGATCCATACCGAGCCAGCGATAAGAATCAATACAACAATGGCAGTAAACATCAATGACACCAAGTTCCAACGCCCATCGGAAGATTTCGCTTCCATATGCAAGAAGTACTTAAAGTGCACAAAGATTTGCACCAGCGCACAACCGAACAAGATCACGTAAGTTTCCGTGCTTGGTAGCGCATGTGACCACACAATGTAGAACGGAATAATGGTCAGAATTAGTGACGCAATAAAGCCTTTCACATAATCCGTTGCACCGCTGTCTAGATGCTGTTCCATTACATCACCCCCATTAAGTACACGATGGTAAATACGCAAATCCAAACGATATCAAGGAAATGCCAGAACAGACTTAAACACTGAAAACGCATCGACATATTGTCGTTCAAGCCTTTGGTTGAAAGCTGGTGATACGCCACCGCCATCCAAATCAGACCGAACGTTACGTGCAAACCGTGTGTGCCAACCAAGGTAAAGAACGCAGAAAGGAATGCGCTTTCTTGAGGGCCATAGCCTTCTGCAATCAAGTGATGGAACTCATACACTTCCATACAGATAAAGGCTAAACCCAATACGAAAGTGATTTTTATCCATCGCTTCAGTCCGGTAACGTCTTTGCGCTTCATTGCAATCATGCCAAAGCCAAAGGTGATACTACTGAACAACAGCATCATGGTTTCGACAAACACGAACGGCAGTTCAAAGATATCTTTGCCTGTCGGACCTGCGATAGATCCACTCTCAAGCACGGCATAAGTCGCGAAAAGCGTGGCAAACAGGACACAGTCACTCATCAAGTAAACCCAGAAGCCAAACAACTTATTGCCCGCAGCTTCGTGGTGATGATCATGCGAGTGTGCAAGATCATAAGTGTGTGACGGAGTATTAGCTTGCATACGTCGTCTCCAAATCATCTTTATTGTCGTTGTTATCACTGTCAGCACTGTTACCACGACCAGAATGGTCGCCTTTCGCTGACTGTTTCTTCGCTTCTTCAAGCTGTGCACGTCGAGCCGCTTCAATCGCTTTGATCTCTTCAACTTCCACGTAGTAGTCCACATCATCGTTGTAGCTGTGTTGAATACACGTCACCACGATGCCTACTAAGCTTGCAGCCGCTAGCCACCAGATGTACCAGATCATTGCGAAGCCAAATGCCAACGCCCATGCAGACACATAAATGCCTGTCGGTGTGTTCTTCGGCATGTGAATACGTTCGTATGCTTCTTCCTGAGTTGGGTCAAACTCACCACTTTGCTTTTGATACCAGAACGAATCGATCTCATCGCCCTTAGGCAGTTTTGCAAAGTTGTAGAACGGCGGTGGTGAAGACGTTGCCCATTCGAATGTACGTCCACCCCATGGGTCACCGGTTAAATCTCGGTTTTGGTCGCGGTCACGAACACTCACGTAAATCTGAACGAACTGACACACTACACCCATCGCAATTACGCCTGTACCTGCAGCCGCAACCGCCAGTAGAGGGAAGAATTCAGGGTTGATGTCTTGGCTCAAACGACGCGTCATGCCCATAAAGCCCAGAGCGTAAAGCGGCAAGAACGCCATCAAGAAACCGATGATCCAGCAGTAGAATGCGCGTTTGCCCCAAAGCTCGTTCAGAGTGAAACCAGTCGCTTTCGGGAACCAGTAACCAATCGCAGCAAAACAACCGAAGACAACACCACCGATGATCACGTTGTGGAAGTGAGCAATCAGGAATACCGAGTTATGCAGAATGAAATCCGCACCCGGAACCGCCATCAATACGCCCGTCATACCACCTACAGTAAAGGTGATTAGGAAACCGACCGTCCACATCATTGGTGTGGTAAAGCGGATACGACCTTTGTACATGGTGAATAGCCAGTTGAAGATCTTAACCCCGGTTGGGATAGAGATAATCATGGTAGCGATGCCGAAGAAGGCATTCACATTGGCGCCAGAACCCATGGTGAAGAAGTGATGCAGCCAAACCACAAACGCTAAAATCGTAATAGCCACCGTCGCCCATACCAGCGAGGTATAACCAAACAGTTTTTTGCGAGAGAAGGTTGCAGTCACTTCAGAGAACACACCGAAGATAGGCAAGATTAGGATGTACACCTCAGGGTGCCCCCATGCCCAAATCAGGTTCACATACATCATCACGTTGCCACCAAGGTCATTGGTGAAGAAGTGCGTACCGATGTATCTATCCAAAGTCAGCAACGCGATGGTGACCGTTAGGATTGGGAAAGAGATGATGATCAGGATGTTGGCACACAGAGATGCCCACGTGAATACTGGCATCTTCATCATTGGCATAGACGGAGTACGCATGCGCAAAATAGTCGCGAAGAAGTTCACACCCGTTAACGTGGTACCCACACCGGATATTTGCAGCGCCCATATCCAATAATCGACCCCGACTCCCGGACTTGCCTCAATACCGGAAAGCGGCGGATACGCCAACCAACCCGTACGACCAAACTCACCTAAGCCCAGCGACATGTTGGTTAGGATTATACCAACCACAAACAGCCAGAAGCTCAAGTTATTCAGATAAGGGAACGCAACATCACGAGCACCAATTTGTAGCGGTACAATGATGTTCATCAGGCCGATAACCAAAGGCATCGCGACGAAGAAAATCATGATCACGCCGTGAGCCGTGAAGATCTGGTCATAGTGATGTGGCGGTAAATAGCCTGTCTCACCCGCTGCAGAAAGCAATTGCTGACTACGCATCATGACGGCATCGGCAAAGCCACGAACTAACATCACCATCGCGACCGCAATGTACATGAAGCCCAGTTTTTTGTGGTCTACAGAAGTAAACCATTCATTCCAAAGGTATTGCCACTTACCGGCTTTTGTTACCGCATACACCACTAAACCACCCACTAAAGCGATCATGGTTAACGTGAACAAAATAATGGGTTCGTGGTAGGGAATTGAGTCTAGAGTTAATCTTCCAAACATGACGATTATCCTTGGGTTTCCGGCAAACAGTTCATTGAACCAGGGTGCTGGGTCACGACATCAGTGAATAAAAATGGTGGGATACTGGAGAACAGAGTCACAGGTTCAGCCACACTCGGTGCAGCCAAAGAACGGAATTGCTCCCAATCTTCAATACGGTCTGGGCTAGCTTTCACTTTTTCCACCCAGTTTAGAAACGCCACTTGATCAGGCATGGCTGATGCGGTGAATTTCATTTGAGAGAACCCTTTACCACTGTAGTTCGATGCAAAACCTTTGAAGTCACCTTCGTGGTTCGCGATCAAATTCAGCTTGGTCACCATTCCCGGCATCGCGTAGATCTGCGAGCCAAGACGCGGGATAAAGAACGCGTTCATGATGTTGTCTGAAGTTAGCTTAAACGTCACCGGTACATCTTTCGGGAACGCAACATAGTTAACCGTCGCAATGTTTTGCTCCGGATAGATGAACAGCCACTTCCAGTCCAGAGAGACCACTTCGATCACCATAGGCTTAACGTCACTCTCCAGAGGCTTGGAAGGCTCTAGTTCGTGTGTTGTTCGCCAAGTGATGGTGGCCAGAATCGCAATAATGATGATTGGAATCGTCCATACCACTATTTCAATCTTGGTTGAGTGCGCCCAGTCAGGTGCATACTCTTCTGTGGTGTTGCTTTCACGGTATCTATAAGCAAAGTAGATGGTCATCAGGATCACGGGGATGACGACAATCAGCATCAGCAACAGAGCAGTAATAATCAGCTCCTTTTCCTGAACGCCAACGCTACCTTTTGGGTCGAGCAATGCGGAGTTACATCCTTCGAGCATCAAGGCGGTTCCCACCAAACCAATCCTCGACAGATTTGCTCTCGATAAAATGCGTTTATATCTTGAAGCTTCCATTAACTTTCTCGATGGTTATCCAGCCTCAGAACGAACGCCCGAGTACTGGTTGTCATGGTCATTAGAATATTTATGTGTTGAGCATGTGAAACGACGCATCTCAAAGCGAAACGGAATTAGCCACTATCTTGAACAGTCGACAGTTGAACAGTTGAACTGCCAAGTTAAAACGACAGTGCTGCGTAGCCGAAACATTACCGCACGGTTAAAACCACACAAAAAATATGACTTAATTGTTACACTTTGAAATACATTGTTACATTTGGCGCATTATGAGGAGTTGAAATTGAAAGCTCACCAAACAAACTTGGAAACTAACCTTCCAGTTATGAAAGTAAGATGTGGGAAATTGATGCAATTCAGACGCACAACATGAACGTGCCACACGAGTCGAGCCATGTGCGGAAAAGGATTAAAGAGAAACGGGAGAGATCAAAGTAAACACACATTAGAAACAACAATGATTGATTACATTAGAAAGAGCGAATTAAGCAAAGTGTGATGACTGTCAAATTTATGAATTCACATAAGATTTTAAAGGTATTTAGAAAAGACATCACTTCAGACAGCAACCCATCAGGAATTCAAATAACACCCTGCTTTTTATGATAATCATGTCAGTTATACGCAGCAGAAAACGGGCAGAAATGGGGATAAAAAGCCGATTTCATGAGTATTTGGATGGGTTTTAAGTGGGTGTTACTCCCCTCAATAGAGAGGAGTAAGGGTCACCAAAGAAGAGATTATGCTGTTGGTTCGACGACGGTTTTGCGCTGATTTTTAGTCATCAAATGATAAACCACAGGCACAAAGTAGAACGAGATAAGAGTGGTTAATACTGTACCGCCGACAATCGCGACCGCAAATGGAGGCCAGAAACCGCCACCAGCAATAATCAACGGCATAAAGCCACCAACGGTTGTAATCGTGGTCGAGCTGATATGGCGAGTACACGACATCACTGCCTCAACGACCGCATCCACATTGCCTGATGAAGCTTGCTTATCGAGTTTCAATTCCGTCAGAATCACGATGGCAGCGTTAATCGCTAAGCCCGCAATCCCGAGCATGGCGATGATCACCGTAAAGCCGAACGGATAACCGAAGATCCATACCGACAACAGCCCTAGCCCACCAGCCAATCCTGCGACCATGAAGATGATACTACTCATTCGGAACGAGTTGAACGACATCACCACCACCAACACCATCAATACCACCACAACGGCGACATTCGAGATCAGGCTATTGACTGAATTGTCTCGTTCAGCGGATTCGCCACCAAAACCAATGGTGTAACCCGATGGCATCTCATAGCTTTCAAGTCGTTTCTGGAATTCATTAAGTACCGTTTGAGGCAAAACACCCGCTTCAATGTAACCCTCGATGGTATTCACACGCTGCCCGTTTCGACGAGTAATCGCACCACGACTAGTCGTCAATTCCAGCTCCGCCAGAGTCGACACATTGATGCCCGTTGAGTAGACCTCAGAGCTTATTGGCAAGCGAATATTACTTAAGTGAGCCAAGTTTTCACGCGCGTCATCCGCAACACGAACACGAATTGGCACCGATTCACTGCCCTCAATTACCGAGCCACTTTCGCGACCTGTCAGCGTGGTTTGCAGCATGCCAGCAAACTGGTTCAATGAAATACCGTTAAGTTTCGCGGTGTCTTCATCGACCTTCAACCACACCTTAGGTGTACCCGGTTGCAGTGTTTCCCTTGTGTGAGTCACATGAGGCACACCTGCCAAAATCAAGCGAACATCTTCACCAATTGCTTTTAACGTATCAAGATTTTCACCATACACACGCAGTTCAACGGGCGCGGTAAATGGAGGCCCTTGATTAAGCTTTCGTACCAAGATCTGCGCCTGTGGTACTTCTTTATCTAGCACCTTTTGAAGTTCAGGAATTAGCGCATTGGCTTGGTCAAAGTTCTCTGTTTTCACCATGGCTTGCGAGAAATAAGGCGCGTTATTTTGTCTCGCTTGTAGGTTGTAATAAAACGATGGGAAATTTGCGCCCACCAGCCAATCAATACGCTCTACTTCGGGGTAACGATGAATGATATCGTCGATTTTTTCAGAGGTATTCTTGGTCGCATAAATGCTCGCTTGCGGCGGCATGTACACCTGAATCTCAAACATGTCTCGATCTGATGGCGGGAAGAATTGCTCAGTCAGCTGAGACATACTCCAATAACCAGTAAACGGTACCAACAACACCAGAGCAATCGTGATGATTGGATGCGTCACACCAAAGCGGACAGAAGACGAGAACCAACGCGTCAACGCAGGAATTCTCAAGCCTGTCATGTACCAATGGTGCTGACCTTTCTTATCAACATCACTGAGTTGTTTCGGCAGTAACTTAGTCGCCAAGCCCGCAATTAGGGTATGTGAAATAATGTAAGAACCGATCAAAGAGAAAGAAACGGTAATCGCAATTCCCCCCACGAACTCACCCGATGCGCCAGGCATCAAAATAATCGGTGCAAAGGCTAGGACAGTGGTAAGTGTCGAGCCCAGTAACGGTACCCATAAATGCTTCAACGCATTCATGGTCGCTTCAGCTCGCTGTTGCCCTTTCAGGCGATAAGCTTGAATCGTATCGACCATCACTACCGCGTTATCCACCATGATCCCGAGCGCTACAATTAAGCCCGTCACCGACATCTGGTTAATCGGCACACCGGTCATTTTCATGATCGACAATGTAAGCAGTGACGTTAATGGCAGAGAAATCGCCACTAAGATCGCGGCGCGCACACCCAAGGTGACGAACAGCACAATCAAGATCAGACCAAAACCGATCATCAGGCTTTTACCCAAATCGTCCAAGCGTGTTTCGGTATAGCCTTGCTGATTGAAAAGTACGTTGACCTGAATATTGCTCGGCAGCTCTTGCTCAAATCGATTGATGAGCGCGTTGGCTCGCGACGTCCAGTTATCAACTCGCAGATCTGGGTGCATTCTTGCCGCGACAATCACACCCGGCTCACCATCAATAATGGCAATCTGGTCTTGTGGGGTTTTCTCACCACGTTTCACAGAAGCAATGTCTTCCATACGGATGATGTGACCATTGCTGTCGGTGGCTATCGGCACTTGTTTAATACGTTCAATGGAATCAAGCTCAGACTTAATCTCTAAGCCAAAGCGAGAATAAGCACTGACCAATTCACCGGCAGAGTTTTTCGCATCCGCCCCTTCAAGCGATTCTGCGATATTGGCGCTTGAACGACCAAGCGCGGCAGCATCAGCAGTGCGTAAACTGATTTGAATCTCTTCTTGCGGCATCCCGTATTCATCAACGAATTCAGTTCCCGACAAGGTTCGTAATCGCTTAGCGAGTTCTTTGGCATAACGCCCGAGTGTTAATCGGTCAGGCTCGCCTGCACCAGACCAAGTTAACGCCGTAATCGTAGTAAAAGCATAGGTATGGTCACTGTCGAGATCAGGAGAGTGAGAACCCGCAGGTAAAATGGATTCGATGTCAGACAGCTTGTCACGAGCTTGAGACCAAACTGGTTCAGGCTCGGTAATCACATCATTGAGTTCCAAAGTAACAATCGACACACCCGGCCTTGACGTCGAGCTGACGAGTTTAACCTCACTTAACTCGCGTAGTTTGTTCTCAATAACCTCGGTGACCAAGGTTTCAACACGCTCAGCACTGGCGCCGGGGAAACTGGTTGTGATGTTCGCGTAGCGGTTGATGATTACCGGATCTTCTGCACGCGGCAGAGTCATGAACGCAGAAATACCACTCACCATGAGCAGTGCGGTCATTAAAATAAGCAATCGAGTGTTAGAAATAGTCTCTATGATTTTCATACTATTTCCTATTCAGCAGTAACGCTGGCTGGCTTCACGGTTTGGCCGGGAACCAAACGATGTAAACCACTGGATATCACCTGCTCGCCTTCGCTGATTGCACCGCTCACGTAGGCTTGTTGGTTGTTGGCAAACAACACCTGCACGCTTCGACGTTCAACCTTATTATCTTCACCAATAACGAAGATATTCCACACACCACGCAAACCATCGATCAAACCCGTGAGTGGAACCCAGTAACCTTGGTCATCGATTTGCTCATCAAACTTAAGGTACGCAAGTTGCCCTTCTAAAACAGAAGCTTGCTCAGGAAACAGGTAACGTAGGCCAACACTGCGAGATTGAGTATCCACCATCGCCCCCGGATTAAGCAGGCTCACAGCGAAATCGTCTCGCCCGACACGAATACTTGGCGAAGAAAGCGAAGTCACTTTTTGCATTTGATGGGCAGGAATACCAATGAACGCTTCTTTGCCTTCAGAGGCAAGCAGTGTCAGGGTTGGATTACCCACATTTACAACATCACCTAAAGAGACAAAACGTGTTGCGATGGTGCCAGAATAAGGCGCAAGCACTGTCGATTTCACTAGTTTCAATTGATTGCCTTTTACTGAGGCATCAATGCGCAGCAAGTTCGCCTGCAATACGCGTTGTTCACTAGTAAGAGAATCAATCTCAGCCTCGGCACTGAAGCCCTTTGCTTTCAGTGAACGTTGACGCTTCAAGTTTGCCGCCACAAGGCTCAGTTGTGCTTTGACTTCTTCAGCCTGTGCTTTCAGTTGGCTAGACTCTGTTTCCAATAACTGAGTATCCAATCGGATCAACGGCTGACCTTCGGTTACTGTGTCACCGACATCCACTAGAATCTCGTTTACTTTACCCGCCAATTCAAAACCAAGATTCGCCTGTTGCCCTGCTTTTACCACACCAACATATTCACGCTGTACCGCATAAGAGGAAGATTGCGCCAAGGCCATCGTTTCCACGGTTAAAATGGTTTGGACGCTCGAAGCCGTTTCAGCGGTTGAATCAACCGACTCTTGGGCTTGTTCCTTTTCGCCACATCCAACAAGAAAAGCCGATAGAGATAACGCCACCGCACTTCCCTTCATCAATTTATACATACTCACTGTTCCTATGCGGTACTCAATCCTATTCTTTTTTTAGACTAACCAAACCAAACTAGACTGTCTAGTTTGATTATGTTAAAAATAAGTTTCATCGTTAATGATTGATAAAACCATCACAAAAAGCATAATGCTTAGCGCAGAACGAAATGCATTGAACTGAGCAACACCAAGTACCAAGCAACGAGAAACAGCACGTGACTAAAATCATCAAGAGTGAACAGAAGAGATCGCAGATCTTAACCGCAGCAAGCCAACTTTTCTCTGATCATGGCTTCAAGATCAATATGGATCAGATAGCGAAAGCAGCGAACGTTTCTAAGCAAACGGTCTACTCCCACTTTAAAAACAAAGACGAACTTTTCGAAACCTGCATGCAAACCAAGTGTGCGGAACGCGAACTCAGCCCTTCAGCGTTTGATATGAATGCCACTTTGGAAGAGGAATTGGTGAAGTTTGGTGTGAAGTTTCAAGATTTGTTACTTGATGAGCAGTCTAGGCAGACCTTTCAAAATGCGGTGAGCCAATCCAACACACATCCAGAAATTGCTTCTATTTATTTAGAAACAGGGCCACAGAAGACCACTAAGTTACTCGCTGATTATTTGCAGTCGAAAATAGATTCGGGTGACTTAACGCTTTCAACATCAAGTTCACCGATCATTGCTGCACGACAATTGTTGCTGATGTTTCATGGTAAGTCGGCTTATTGGGCATTCTTCGGACACGACAGCGGCGAGTCTGATAATGAAAGACTGAATTACACGCGTGAGTGTGTTGCACTATTCTTAAACGGCAACCAACCTCGCTAGTTTGAGCCCAACTGAATGAGGGTTAGTTGGCAGGAGCAGCTGACTCTAGCAGTAATTCGTAGAACCGTTTTGCAGCAGGGCCTGTCTTTGCCCCTTTTGGCAAAGTGAGATGAAGCGGGACTTGGTATCCACTGCCATTTTCCACATTCAACACCGTGAGCTTGTCACTTCCTCGACTTTCAACAATGTGCTTGGGTAGTCGACAATACCCGACTCCCTGCTCTACCGCGCCAAACGCATGATCGAAATTATCGACCGTAATACGCTGACTCGACTTCAACCAACCCACATCCTTTTTCTCAGTTAGCTTTTTACTGCCTTGACTAGCTTGAGCACCTAAGTCTCGCACCACAATTTGTGGCAGCGACGACAACTGGTTTAGCGATATAGATGACACGTTAGCTAAAGAGTGCGAACTTGCGACAACGGGCTCCATCATCGTAAAGCCAAAGGCTTCTGCTGAGTAATTAGTAATAGGCAAGTTGATGATAGCCACATCGGCCAGTTCTTGAGTCACCATTTCCGTCGTCTTAGACAATGATGTTTCAATCACTTGTATTGATGTGGTGTTGTTCTCCGCCAAAAATGCAGCCATCGGTTGATAAAGACGCTCAAGACAACACAAGTGATCAACCGCAATCACAATTTCAGACTCAACACCTTTCGCCAGTTGTTCACTGATCAACTCTAGCTCGCGAGCTTGTTCCAGCATGCTACTCGCCCGGCGCAGCAGTGACTTTCCGTCTTCCGACAGCACTGCCCGACGACCTTCAACCTGCACTAAAGTCACGCCTAATTGATCCTCCAACTTTCTCAGCGCATAGATCAGCGTGGTGTGGCTCTTGTTCAATTGCAGTGCCGCTGCCTGAATACTGCCTGCGCGGTCAATCTCGTAAAGGGTTTGCCATTGGTCTAGGGTGGTCTTTAATCTCATCGGTCTAAAATCCTGACAGTTATTAACTATATTATGAACTTTTCTGTCTGTTTTTTACAGGTAATATCTATTTCAACAGGCAATCAAGCCTCCTATGTTTTGCGAAATGACCATGAGTCTTAGCGCAATACCAAGTAACTGTTTGGAGAAATAACCATGAAATTATTACAAGTCGATTTTGAATTTAGCGGCCCATTTGGTGAAGAGATGTCGAACGCGCTCGTTGACCTAGCAAAATCTATTAACAACGAACCGGGTATGATCTGGAAAATCTGGACAGAAAACGAAGCTGAAAAACTGGGCGGTGGTGTCTACCTTTTTGAAGACCAACTCAGTGCAGAGACTTACCTAGCGATGCATAGCGCTCGCCTTAAACAGATGGGTGTCGACGAAGTACGTGGCGTGATTTTTGACGTGAACCAGCCTTTAACTACCATTAACAAAGGCCCAATCAACGGCTAGTTAATTCGCTGAATGAAAACAAAGCGATTGGAATGAATAAAGAATTAGCGACAGGCACGAGATAGAGAGATAACAAATGAACAATAAAACGTTTTTAAGCCTACACGGCATCATTTACGCAGGGTTTGCCTTGGCGTTGTTTTTCCTACCAACGGTCATGTGGCCTATGTACGGTGTGGAAATTAATGATAAGTACGCTTATTTTCTCTCTCAGCACACCAGTATCTTCCTTGGTGGCATTGCCGCGATAAGCTGGTTATTAAGAGACATTGAGCCCGGAGTCAGTGCTAAAAAACTCATCCAAGGTTTGGGTGTGACCAATATGCTGGGTGCCATCATCACCTTGTATGCCGCGTTTACAGGCATTTTTGTTGGTTTTGGTTGGAGTGACCCTGCGTTCTTCCTATCACTATCGGTGCTCAGTGTGTTGCAGGTTCGTCGACAAGGCTAGTTCATACAAAATACAAAATACAAAACCAAACCAAACCAATAAAAAAGGAACAGATGCACTCATCATCTGTTCCTTTTTCTCAATCAACTGTCGTTAACCTCGCACGCTCAGCTTATTTGCTGTGCTCAACGTAAATCAATTCCTCAGTATTGAAGCCACGTTCTTTAGACATAGCTTTGAACTTCTCCATCACTTCTGGCGCAACCTCTGGTGTTCTTGAAAGTAACCACAAGTAGTCAGTATCTGGGCCCGAAACAAACGCGTATTGGTAGTTCTCTTTGTCCAACTCAAACACCACATAAGCTCCATAGAAGGGGCCAAAGAAAGACACTTTCAAATAGCCTTGTTCGCTGCCTTCCACAAAATACGCTTTGCCTTCCGCTTCGTTCCATTCGCCATCTTCGTCCGAATAGCCGCGGTTAATCACCTTCACACCGCCATCATCACGAAGGCTGTACTCAGCACTGATGTTATCTAAGCCACGTTCAAACGAGTGATCCAAACGAGCCACTTCGTACCATTTCCCTAAGTATCTATCCAACTCGAACTGTTGAACGGGCTTTACTGTTTCAGGCATGCCCACACAACCACCCAATAGAATCACACTAAGCAGCAATAATATTTTTTTCATCCTAACCCCGGCTTGTTTTTATTAGTAATGCGAGTAAGCCTTGTGAAAACATAAACTTACATCCTTGGTAATACGTTAAATCCATTTTTAAAGTTCACCTAACTGTAATTTATTCAGAATCTTATGTGAATTGTTTAGTATGTGAATGAATTAATGACGTTTCATTGCTATTCGATATTGAGTCGGAGTCACCTGCTTATACGATTTAAACTGACGATTAAAGTTGGCTTGGTTGTCGTATCCCACTTTCTCCAAAATCAGATTCACTGGCAACGAAGTATTAATCAATAAATCACACGCCACATTGAGCCTAATTTTCTTTAGCCTTTGACTAAAACTCTCGTTGTAGTGTTTTTGAAATAAGCGCCTAACGCTACTCTCACTAATGTAGAGATGCGTGGCTAAGTCATTAACCGAGATGTCGTGATTAAAATTGTTCACCAAGAAAGCTTCAACCTTGTCCAACTTATCGCTGACTTCATCTTCATCATCCGAGTTGAAGACAGGGTTAATCAACTGCACTACCTCTTGATCCTCAAGCAAAAGTGCAAACAAAGAGAACAATGTAAGCAGTTGTTGATGTGGCGACTGGTTCATCACCTTATTCAACAATTCCGTCGCTTTCTCTGCAGCCGCTGGTGAAAACTGAAGCCCTTTCTTTGATTCTTCTAGCAATGCACGTAACGGTTCGAGCTCTCGACAGCACGCTATCAATTGCTCTATCCAATCTTTGCGAAACCAAACTACGTGCGTTTCACATATTCGCGAGTCATCAGTGCTCTCGTCCGAATAGATGGCATGAGGTAAATCAGGCCCAACCAAGATCATGTGGTTGTGAAACACATCGCTTTGGTGATGCCCAATAAAGCTATGCCCAGTAAAGTGACGATGAATCGCTATTTCGTACTCTTCATGTCGGTGCCAACCATAGCTTTTACCGTTCTCGACGATTTTCTTATAGCGCCATGATGTGCCAATTCGTTGTGGCACTTTTTCCAAGTAACCTTTCATTGCGATGCTCAGTGACGTTTTAATATTGAAAGTATACACATCAAACCATTCAGATGAGCACATTGACTGAAAAGTATTGAACATTGCGCTAACGATACTCATCCGGTTGTCACCGCTAAATATACTTCAGGTGAACTTAATCAGGAGAGCAACTATGGACACTTTATTATTAAAAATCCGCGATATGATTCTTGCCACTCGTCAGCAGTGGATAGGCGAGATCACCTACAACCACAACATTAAAGGTGATCAAACTTGGAAACTCTATGGCTATAACTCGTATGACGAATACAAAAAAGATCTGCGTGAAAGCCTAAAACAAGAGTCGTGATTGAAGATTTGTTCAAGACACAATTTATTGATTAGTCGCGGCTTTTATTTGTCATTCATGTAGAGTTTCACACTGGCCACTCGCTTTCTATACTTACTAAACAGTGGAACATGGAATAAATAACAATGAACAATAAGCTCACTTTGCCACGCACTGCATGGATTGCATTATTCGCTAGCCTAGTCACTGTGCCATCGGCTTTTTCTCAAAGCCTAACCGCAGACCAGATCTTTACCAATGCCGACATATATGGGCATCGCGAGTCAGACTCGATCGTTACCCATAACGGCAAGATCATCTTCATCGGTGACCACGCTCAGGCGCAATCTTTTCAAGGCCAGAGTACCGATGTCATCGACTTGGAGAATGCCTTTGTTTTGCCGGGGTTTATTGATAATCATAACCATGTGTTTGAAGCCGCCTCTGAGCTGGGTGGCAATTGTGAACTGGATTCTGAAGCCACATTAGAAGAGCAAATCCCTTACTTAGAAGCGTGTAAAATCAATGCCGAAACCAATGGTCGAGGCTGGCTGATGGGTTATGGCTTTTCTTTGGAATCGACACTCGACAGCGACTCTGAATACACACCACTTGAGATTATCGACAGCATCTTCCCTGATCGCCCCGTGGTGCTTATGGAGCAAACCTCTCACTCGATGTGGGTCAACTCGAAAGCCTTAAAAATAGCCAGAATCAGCCAACAATCTCCTGACCCACAAGGTGGCGCTTATTTAAAAGACCAAGACAGCGGCAAGCTCAATGGCATCTTATTAGATAACGCTGGCGACCAAATTATGGAGATGGCGTGGAACAGCCAAAGCGAGCTCTTTGAACAAAGCTACCAAGGGTTAATGTTCGGTCTTGAAGAAGCCGCTGCGCACGGCATTACCACCATCGGTGACGGCCGGATGTATTGGAAACGAGGTTGGTACGACGTTTGGCTAGAAGCGGAGCAAAACCAAGATCTGACGGCTCGCGTGTCATTACGCCCTTGGGTTTACCCATCAATGGCGATACCCTCTCAATTAGAAGTCTTCGAGAAGATGTATTCAGATGATAAAAGCCGTCTGTTGCTCGTCGATCAGGTAAAAATGTACAGCGATGGCATCTTCATTAATGGCACAGCAAAAACACTCGCGCCCTATTTAGATACCTATCTGCCACAGTCTCCCAATGGCCTAAACTACATTCCACCAGCACAGATGAAAGAGTGGCTAACCGCGCTCGATAAAATCGGTTTTAGCGCTCATATACATGCGATTGGTGATGGTGCCGTTCGTGAATCACTAGATGCGATAGAAAGCGTGCGTAAACAAGGTTCACAAAAGCCTTATACCCTCACTCACGTAGAGTTAATCAATGATGAAGACGTTCCCCGCTTCAAGCAACTCAATGTCTCGGCGGATTTCCAAGTCGGTTCCGATTACGTAGCCAAGCATCAACACCAATGGGCTGAAGCCTTCCTTGGTGCTCGCCGTGCCAAAGCCATGATGAATCTAGACGCGATACTTAAGACTGATGCCAATATCACCTTGAGCAGTGACTGGAACGTACACGACATCAACCCTCTAGTTGGAATCGCAAATAGCTTAATCATGGGCAAAACAGGCCTAACTGATATCTACACAGCTATCGACGCTTACACGCTCAATGCAGCCAAAAGTCTTGGAATAGAGGACGTAACAGGTTCTATTGAGGTTGGAAAATCAGCGGACTTCGCGATTCTCGACCGAGACATCACTACAGTATCGGCAAGGCAAATAGCCAAGACTCAGGTGTTGATGACAGTGTTAAGAGGGGATGTGGTTTTCGAAGATATGGGTTAGCAAACCAATGTTCGACACAAAGCCGTTTGCTACTCGTTAATTTGCTATCCGTTAGCTCACTTCCAATTGGATCGCTAAAAAGTATCAGGGAAATACAAGGTTAAGCTTGCTCGGCGAGCTTGGTATTTCCCTTTATTTTTACAACATAAGTCGTCGCAAAAATCAGCACAGAAAACAGCCCACATAAGCAAATAGGATATTGAGGGTTCAAGGTTGAAGTAAACGCAAGTAATGAAGCAACGCCATAGCCTAGAGTATGAGACATGGCGATATACCCTGCGGCAGCACCCGGTGCGCCACTTTGCTTTTCAGTGGCAAACAACGTGTAAGCAGGAACAAGCAGCGCTGCGCCAATCGCCGTCACTACCATCGCCACCCCAAACGCCCACATACTAGGAATCA
Source organism: Vibrio lentus (assembly GCF_030409755.1). NCBI lineage: Bacteria > Pseudomonadati > Pseudomonadota > Gammaproteobacteria > Vibrionales > Vibrionaceae > Vibrio > Vibrio lentus. Next base: position 497,867 of record NZ_JAUFQE010000002.1, on the reverse strand, counting down.
AGAACATCACAAAGCCGACAACCAAAGCATAAGCGCCACAACGGTACATAAAAATCGGCGTCAGTTTGTCCTTTTTGATAACCAAGAGTTGAGTAGCGAAAGTAAACGCGGCGCCGATAGTTAACAGAATGCCAATCGCGTCACTTAATTGATCAGTTGCCCAATGGGTGATCGAATAAATCAATGGAGAGAAACTGTATTGCAACAACGCGACTGCCGCACACAGCAACAATCCACTCGATAAAAAAGGCAATAGTGCCCTACTCGGCAGCCAAGGCGATGGAATCTTGCTACTCGCTTGTTCTGTATTCATTTCTGGTGCTGGCAATAACATCGCTGCGATTAACGCCAAACATGGTAATAAAACCATGATAATCAGAGGCGCATAAGGTGAAAACTTTAACGCAAGAATGGATAGAATCGGGCCAATCAATCGACCAGCACTTAAGCCAATACTCACCGAAGTAATAGCCTGTAAACGGTTTCTCTCACCACACAACAATATCGCCCAATGTTGACTCGCGGGCACCATTCCAGACACCGTACAACCATAAATAATTCGCGCCACCACTAGCCCGCTTAAACAAAACACTAGCGCCTTTTCTTGGTCACTGTTCATCGCAAAAAAACACAAAAAAGCAAAGCTGACAGCCATGCCTACCAATGCCTGAATGACGACTTTTTTCGGACCATGTTTATCGCTCTGTCTTCCCCAAAAAGGCGCAGACGGCAAAAATAATATGCTTCCTATTGCGATAAGAATCGACCACGTAGGCAAGCTGAATGCAGACTGTTCCACAAGAAAAGGCAGAGAAACGAGTAAGCCGTTTTGCCCAATTCCCATTAGGGCGGCAGCAAGACCAATGGTCATTAAGTGGAATTTTTTATTTTGGATGACAGACATAATATCGAAGGCGCTAGAAAAAGTTGGAATGCTGAATAATGGGAAATATCATAAATAATGATAAATTGATTGATTTGGAGAATCATTATCATTTGAGTTTCATTATGTTACATTAGCGGCTAGTAGCCTATAACTCAACTCTATATTGCATTATGTACAAACTTACCAATGCCTCGTTCGAAATCGACGGTAAGACGATTCTTTCCCCTACCAACTTAACGTTTGAACCTAAAAAGATCACCACTTTGTTGGGTCATAATGGATGTGGGAAATCGACACTGATTAAACTGTTGAGTAGACAAAACACCCCCTCTGAAGGCGACGTTTTCTTCGACCAGCAGTTGCTTTCATCGTATAGCAATCTCGAATTTGCACACCAAGTTGCTTACCTTCCTCAACATCCCCCGATTACTGATGGTGTGACAGTTCGTGAACTGGTTTGCTTTGGTCGTTATCCGTGGAAAGGCGCATTTGGACGGTACAGCCGTAACGACTACGCCATAGTAGACGAAGCGATTGAGAAAGTTGGTTTGAACGCCTTTTCAGATCGATTTGTTGCCACATTGTCTGGTGGTGAAAGACAAAGAGCTTGGGTCGCGATGCTGCTCGCTCAACAAAGCCAATGCATTTTGCTTGATGAGCCAACCTCTGCACTCGATGTCGCACATCAACATGAATTGCTTGCCTTGATCAGGGAACTCAACCAGACGTTAGGGTTAACCGTTATTATGGTCCTGCATGATGTCAACATGGCTGCCAAATTCAGTGACCATTTGATTGCGCTTCATTCCGGAAAAGTCATCGCTTCAGGCCCACCGAAAGAGTTGATGACGCCTGAGACGCTGATGCAGATCTACGGCATGGAACTGGCGCTCTTTAAACACCCTGAAACAGGGCAACCTATTAGTTACATCCCTTAAATACAAAAGGAATCGGTTGTGAAAACGTTCATAACACTACTGTGCACATTATTCGCTTTTAATGCTCTTGCAATAAAGAGTGCCCATGCTTTAGAAATCACACACGAAATGGGCATCGTCTCTTTCGATACGACGCCGAAAAAAGTAGTGGCACTAGACTGGGCTCTTACAGAAACCGTGTTAAGCCTAGGTGTTGAACTAGAGGGTATTGCAGACGCCAAAGGCTATCAACAATGGGTAGTGAAACCCGAACTGAATTCAAACGTGACCGATGTAGGCTCTCGACGTGAACCGAACCTTGAATTGCTGACCGAACTCAAACCCGATGTCATTTTAATCAGTGAACATATGTCGGCGGCTTACCATCAGCTAAACAAAATCGCTCCGGTATTGGTTTTCAGTATCTACAGTAAAAAGAAGCAGCCATACGAATCTGCAACGTCAATTACTCTGTCTTTAGGGAAGTTGTTCGACCGAGAACAACGCGCTCAACAAGTAATTGCAGAAACAAACACGCGACTCCGTGAAAACGGCGAAAAAGTGCGTGCGGCGGGTAACTCAGAGAAACCGCTGATATTCGCTCGCTTCATTAACGACAAAACATTACGAATCCACAGCCAAGGTTCACTTGCGCAAGCGACCATCAACAAGATGGGGCTGAAAAATGACTGGCAAGAGCAAACTAACCTATGGGGCTTCAGTACGGTAGGAACGGAAAGACTCGCTGAGCACCAAAAAACCAATGTCATGCTATTTGGCCCTCTTCAAGAAGAAGAGCGAAAACAACTGACTCTATCTCCTCTTTGGCAAGTGATGGAATTTACACGTACAGATTCAGTTTACGAACTTCCTAGTATTTGGACCTTTGGTGGACTTATTGCCGCTCAAAGATTTAGTGACCACATTACAGAATTACTAACCCAAGAATAATGGCTACCATCAAGCTCGAAAAAACCGTCACTGAACGAATCAATATCAAAACAGCAGTGCTATCGATCGCTGTTGTTTTGCTGATCAGCGTACTTCTGCAAATAACCGCTCCATATTCACAAGGGGTTGGGCTCATCTGGGATACGCTTTTCCATTTTGATCCTTCAAACTATCAACACTTAATTACCCACCTAACGTATTTACCTCGGCTCACCGTTGCACTGATTTGTGGATTCGCGCTTGCGGTTGCTGGGTGTGTGATGCAGTTTGTGTTACGTAACCCGATAGCCTCACCCACCACGCTTGGTGTTGCTGCGGGTGCTGAACTGGGTATGGTTTTGGGGATCTTGTTAATTCCTGCCAACCTTGCCATTCCCGGTTTCATCCCAGCTTTCATCGGAGGTTGCCTTGCTACAGGCTTGGTCTTTGCCTTAAGTTCTGCACGAGGATTTTCACCGCTGCACATGGTACTCGCAGGTATGGTTGTTAGCCTATTTTTGGGCTCACTCAATACCATGTTGCTCATGTTGCATGAACAACAACTCACCAGTATTTTTGTGTGGGGTGCAGGTGTACTGAATCAAAACGACTGGTCAAGTGTTCAGGTTCTCATTCCTTTAGTCTCTATCCCTACGCTATTACTACTGGTATTTCAGCGACCGTTGTCTGCGCTGCAATTTGGCGACAATGTCGCGACTTCACTTGGCGTAAACATCAAACAAATCAAACTGCTTTGCTTATCACTGGCGATCTTTATTACTGCCGCGGTAGTCAGTGAGGTTGGCTTGATTGGATTTGTTGGAATCGTCGCTCCCGCCATCGCTAGACTGATGGGCGTTAGAACTCTTACAAAACAGATTCTGGTCAGTGGTTTGGTTGGTAGCTTGATCTTGCTGATTGTCGATTTAGTGATTCAGCCATTCTCAGGAGTCGGTGGCGAATTACTGCCAACCGGAGCGATGACGGCTCTGCTTGGTGCTCCCTTCCTATTGTGGTTACTGCAACGTACCAAACTGCAATCCGACTTAAAAAACCGTAGTGAACACGTCGAGTGCTACAAGTTAGTCGATACGCGTAAAGTGCTGGTGACCATGTTCCTTCTACTCGTTGTCATTTGTACTGTTGCTCTTACGTTTGGTAAAAACCAGTTCGGTTGGAGTGTCGAATTCCACCAATCACTGTTCGAATTACGTTTACCACGTGTGTTGGTTGCATTATTAGCGGGAGTTGGGCTCGCGTTTGCCGGCACCATTATTCAGCGAATCTCAAATAACCCGATGGCGAGCCCTGAAGTTTTGGGAATCAGCTCAGGCGCCGCGCTTGCACTTGTTCTCGGCACGCTCTTTGGCACGGCTGTTGGGCGAGAAGAGCAAATGCTGCTCGGCACGCTAGGCGCAACGTCGGTGACGGCATTGGTTTGGTTTATGGGTAGGAAACACAATTTCGCTCCCACTCAAACCTTGTTAACAGGTATCGCGCTAAGTGCGGGGCTCGACGCTTTGCTACGCATTGCGATGAGTTCTGGGAACGAGAATGCTACGTCCCTGCTCACTTGGCTTTCTGGCTCTACCTACTTAGTCGCCAATCAAGACGTGATGTTACTCGCGATTGGTGTTGCTATCGTTGGCGCTGTGGCACTGTCACTGAATCGTTGGATAGAGCTCATTAACTTGGGTGACGTCACCACAAGTAGCCTCGGTATGAACACGACCTTGGTTCGCTTGGCGTTGCTTCTGTTGGTTGCCGCGCTAACGACGCTTTGTACGATTGTTATTGGCCCACTGAGCTTTATCGGATTATTAGCACCGCACATGGCTCGCTCGCTTCACCAGTATCGCGTTATCCCTCAGATGCTCACAGCAGCATTGTTGGGCGCGATTATTATGGTGGCTGCCGATTGGATTGGTCGTACTTTGTGGTTCCCATGGCAATTCCCAGCAGGGTTATTGGCGTCTCTGCTCGGTGGCGGTTACTTCCTCTATCTAATGAGAAAATAGGCATATACGGAGAAGTCACTTTCTCCGTTTGAAATCCCCGTTTGAAGCCAGTGCTTTAAGCGGAGCTCGCTTTTCGCTCACCCATTAACACGCTTGCCAACAAACTTATCAGCATTGTCTTTTGGCCGCAAAAACACAATACATGGTATTCACCTGCTTTTCTGTTTACCATAGGATCAAGCATAAACACACTTTTTGAGCCTCATGGACATAACTACAATTACAAAGCTCCAACAAGATTTACTGTTTAAAGTGATCACTCGCCTAAAATCTGAGGATGCTAAAGCGGGCAGCAGCCTGAACGAATCGTCGCTAGCTCAACAATTCGAAGTATCCAGAACACCCATTCGCGCGGTGTTAAAGCACCTATCGACTCAAGGTATAACTAAAGTTGTTCCTTACAAGGGTTCGGTGTTGCAAACCGACGCCTCAGATATCGAAATTGCAGGCCAGGATAGCAATAAACAGTCTCAACAAGAGCAATTATATCTCCGTGTTTTGATGGATCTGTTTTTTAGCGAGCTCGGCAGTTCCTTTTCCGAGAAGGAACTGCAAGAACGTTACGATGTGAATCGTGGTGAGATGCAAGCAGTCCTTCGCTTATTAGAAAATGACGGTATTTTTCGCCGCAGTCCGGGCTATAAATGGCAACTTGATGGCGTGTTGAACACCCTAGAAAGACACACTGAAAGTTATCGATGTCGACTAATTTTTGAACCAGCAGGTTTACTTGAACCCACATGGGCATTGGATAACACTGTGATGGAAAGCTGCCGCGATAACCATGTACAAGCCATTGCTACGCCAGAATCAGTCACTGCGAGTCAACTCTTTGCACTCAGTGCCGAGTTTCACGAGCAACTTGCGGCGTGTTCGGGAAATCGCTTTTTGCTGGCTACCATGCAGCAACACAATCGCCTCCGTAAAGCGACCGATCTAGTCTCAATGCACATTCAATCCTCGGTCACTAAATCGTGTCAGCGTCGTCTTGCGATCATTGAGTTAGTACTAAAAGGTGATAATCAAACCGCATCCACTCAGTTGGCTGAACTATTAGAGAACGACATTCGCGTAATGAAGCGCACCTACAACGACGTCATGAATGTATCTCAAGCTCAGCAAAAAAGTTTGATTGATAGCATCATGGCAAAAAACAGTTAATCACTGGGGCAGACAACAACCGCTGCCCCGCTCACTACTTCATCATCTCTCTACCCTATCTATCAAACCCTATACCTATGCCCCATTGCATTCCACCAGCAAGATGACGACCAAAAACCACACTCCATAAGCCCTCTTTTCACCGTGCAACACCAAGCCATCAACCACTAATTTCAAATCTATAAAATAAAATTGCATTTCAATATTGTATTTTCGCAACAAAAACACAATAATAATGATTCTTATTTAGAATTGATAAGTATAACGATTACAGTTCGTACTTTGATTAATGTTGAGTTGACCACTGAAACGACAAAACATGCAATCTCGGAAGATATCGAGATGAATGACTTTGAGGTGATAAGCAAAGTCACCAAGGTTGAACAACTTTCTAATTTAAGACGCTTCATTTTTATTGCCGATAGATAAAAACGAACACTTATTTGCTTATAACAACAAAGCCATCGCACAAATATGAGTCTTTGTGCCGCCTTTTATTGATCAAGATTGAGAACAAAATGAAAACCGAAAAAGGAAGTTTCAAGCTTTCCACCGTAGCCCTAGCGATTGTCGCAGCGAGCACAGTGTTTACAGCCCAAGCGCAAGAATATACAAGTGAAGAAAAAATGGTGGTCGTCTCTAGCCGCACCCCTAAAGCGATCAGCGATATCCCAGGAACGGTGTGGTATATCGATTCTGACCAAATCGAGCAAGAATATCGTGGTGGTAAATCTCTTGGAGAGATCCTGTCAGCAACCATTCCTTCGCTAGACGTAAGCAGTGGTGCTCGCACCAACTACGGCCAAAACCTTCGCGGCCGTAAGATGCTTGTAATGATTGATGGCGTTTCGCTGCAGTCTTCTCGTCAAATCAGTCGTCATCTAGATTCTATTGACCCATTTAACATTGACCGCATCGAAGTGTTATCGGGCGCGACCTCTGTCTACGGTGCAGGCGCTTCAGGTGGTGTCATCAATATCATCACCAAGAAAGCTCAAAGTGAAGAACTGGAGTTTGAATCCTTTGTGGGTGGTTCATCGGGCTTCAATTCAGGTGAAGATTTCGATTACAAAATCGGTCAATCTATCTCTGGTGGTAATGAAACCGTGCAAGCTCGTTCTTCAGTGGTTTACACCGAGACACAAGGTTTCTTCGACGCCGATGGCGATATTGTTACCCCTGATATTTCGCAAGGTTCACTTCAATTCAACAAGACAGTCGATTTCCTAACGACTGTTGGCGTTAACCTGTCAGAAACCAAGAAACTGAACTTCCTAGCACAATATTACGATAGCCAACAAGACTCGCCTTATGGCCTATACATTGTTGGGCGTGACTTCGTAGACGTCCGCAAAGGGTTTGATTCTGACCGCGAACACGGTACTGAACGCATTATGCTAAGTGCCTCTTATGTGGATGAGCAGTTCTTAGGCCACCAACTGATTGCTGAAGCTTCGTATCGCAAAGAAGACCAAACCTATACACCTTATTTCCAATCTTCTGGTCAACAGATCACCGATGTTATCTCTTTAAAAGCGGCATTGGCTAAGAGCTTCAATAAATTCAACATTGTTTACGGTATCGATGCATATCAAGACCAACTTGATAGTAACCAAGCACTTTACGATCCAACCATTGCTAATAATTCGGGTAACTTGATCAACAAGACTTACGCACAAGTGGGTCGCTATGCTGGCGTTAAAGTCAGCTCAATCGCGAGCTTTATTCAAGCCGACTATGCGCTAACCAATGATTGGACCGTAGAAGGTGGTTTCCGCTACCAGTACATGTCGAACAAGATTGACGACTTCGTCGGTTACAGCCAGCAAAAGAGCATTGCAGCGGGCAATGGTACATCAGCCGATGCCGTTCCTGGTGGCGAGACCGATTACACCGTTGGTTTATTCAACTTAGGTACGATCTACCATCTGACCAATGAGTCTCAAGTATGGGCTAACTTCTCTCAAGGTTTCGATCTTGCAGATCCGGCGAAATACTACGGACAAGGCGACTACACATTGGTTGGCGATCACTGGCAACTTAACGACAGTATTAACGTGAACGACTCGAAAATGTCTGGTATCAAAACCAACAGCTTCGAGCTGGGTTACCGCCTTGATACTGGAGACCTAAACCTGCAAACAGCGGCGTACTATTCGCAGTCTGACAAGTCAGTGAAATACGACAAAAACACACTGCTTATCGAAGAAATCGACGATAAAAAGCGAGTCTACGGTTTAGAAGCGATGGCATCTTACTGGGTGCATGAGAACATTCAAATAGGCGCATCAGGTCACTACGTGATTTCAGAAGTGAAAGGCGATGACGGTTGGAAAGACTTTACAGCGGGCGAAGCCAGCACTTCAAAAGCCAATGCTTGGGCTGGTTGGTATGACACAGACCTTTCTATCAAAGTACAAAGCCAGACCATGTTTGATTATGAAGACGACGATCAAAATGAACTAAACGGCTACACCGTGTTTGATTTGGTCGGAACTTACCAACTTCCTGTCGGTAGCTTAGGTTTCGGTATTCAAAACCTATTGAACAAAGACTACACCACCATTTGGGGTCAACGTGCTCAAATCGTCTACTCGTCACATTACGATTCAGCAGCGTATGACTACAAAGGTCGCGGCCGAACTTACAACGTAAACTACCAAGTTAAGTTCTAACTGAATACTCATCAAAAATATAATTAAAGGGTTGGTATTAATACCAACCCTTTTTCACAATTAGATGTGACTTAGCTTAATTAGCGTATGCGAATAAACGCTAATTCCAATATGTATTCTAAGGCAATTCAAACTTTTATATTATTAACTATAAAATCATTTATTAAATTGCATGAAAACTAACAAGACGCTCGCTGTAACCTAAATTAGCCGGGGTATGATTAATTTCCACTGTAATATTACCAGAAAGCTCACCGTCGGCCTTATATACAGGGCAAGATGCTATATCTGACAAGTATGACTCTTCCGTAGGTGCACTAAAGTAATAGATTTTTTGTAGGTTACATTCGCCTACCTTCATTCCCAAAGCTTCAACTTCCGAGCGCTGACGGTAATAATTTGGGCCAATGTCTAGAAGATATTCAGGGCTATGGGTATAGATCTCGCTGGTATAACGCTCAGCAAATTCACTCTCAGCAATGAAGTTCTCATTCTCCACGCTGTAAAGAATGTTCAAGTGCCAATAGAGCAATTCAGATTCATCACTCGTTGATTGACCCGGTTTTGAATACACACACTGGATCTGACTGTGAGGAACATCTGAACCTTGATTAACTTGAATATCATTACGAAGCGTATTGATACCACAGCGATGCAGTGCAAAACCCTCTTGCTTCATCGACTCGTTAACTTGGTTAGTTGATTGGTATTGAACGTAGACACCTTCAGGTGATTCACCTGTGATAACGTTACTATTATCAGCAAAAGCAAATGGACTTAGGCAAGCAGTTACAGACACTAGAGCTATTGTTTTTTTCATTATTATTTTTCCTTTATGATGGCGTCAGGAAAATAACCCAGAAACAAAATATGCAACACAGTGCTTATTGATATTTGTGATCTAGATTAAAGCAATGATTGGTTTTATGAATATTAAAGATCTTAATTGAGTCTGTTTTATATCTAGAACAGACAACACCTCAAAAACAATAGGGATAATAGAAAAAGATTGTCGATTTAATAGTTATCCCTATCCATCGTTAATAACAAATTAATATTTAACCCAAATTAAAGGCTATTAATCATTCTGTTCAATTACCCACGAGAAAATTACAAGCATATCTGACCCGTTTTTTAATTATTCATTTAACGTATTGGATCGACAGTGAGCATTATGGGTTTTACTAATCAGAAGGCGGCGTCAGCAGAGTGCATGCTGTGTATTGATTGGCGGTTAATACATAAAACAAAAAAGGGCTAGCAAACCTGCTAGCCCTTTTCAGTTAAGAGTTCGTTTCAAACTCCCGAATTCTATTCAGCTGTTGTTTAAGCTGTCTTTTCGTTTAAGTTTGATGCTTGTTTATCATCTAGCGCAAAGTAAACCTTAGATACAATCACTTCAGCAATCAGAATCGTAAATACCACGGCGAAGAACGCCACCACACCATTCCAAGGGCCTGTAAAGCTCACCTTCTCGCCGAACAATAGGTTAATCGCTTCTAGCATCACGAACTTTGAGCCGACCAAGATGATGTAAGTCGTGATTGCTCGGTAGACTTTAGGTGCTGTACCCGGTTTGCTCTTAAAGTGCTCAGCAATTTTATGTTCCAAACCAATGGACAGTTTCAACAGTAATTGCAGTAGAACCGCGGCAATCAGAGAGATAGTAAAAGACTCAATATTTACGAAATCCCAGTACTCATCAAAGAAGTTAAGTACCACTAAGTCCACCAGCACGGCTAACGTGTAACCGACGAATAGACGTTGTGGAGTGTTGAAACCGTAAACTTTGTCTGATTTAGTCATTCTGTCTCTCTCTAATTTGATAAGTCGCCTTGATTTGAAATACATCTTAACGTTCGAATCAGAGCAAAACTTACCATTTGATGACACCACTCAAAATCAGTCACATCATAAATAAAGTGCCACGGTCGAGTTAAGTGCCGCTGTCGAACAAACAAACAAAGTCGGCACTAAACGGATTACCCCTATTTACGCAATCAGCGAGTTAGTTGAAATCTTGCGTCCAATAAGACATTTTCGATGCGTCTGACTTACTGGTTTTGTATCCAATACCCATCTTTGTGTGTCGACTGTTCATCACGTTTTGGCAGTGACCTTCGTGACCAGCCCAACTATTAAGACCAGCATTATTATCCTTCCCATCAGTTCGCGGACTGGTGTAGCCAAAGATAGGGATCACAGCCGAGTTCGATGAGAGAACAAACGCATTCTGGCCAGAACTGTTCACAACAAAGTGACCTTGAGCATCTCTTCTGTGTTGCTCATCTGAGTTCAATTGAGCATTACTCGCCGTGTTACTGTCCCAAGCGATAGGCGCTACCGGTGGGTAATTACCACTCGAAAACGATGAACCAAAGGCATCACAATAACGTTGTGTCGACCTCGCACAATTTGTCGAGATAACAGATTGGTACTTAATACTGTTCTGGCTTAGATCGTCTGGAATATTCACAATTCGACACCATCTTTCATCGGCAACGCCTTGGCCAGGCATCCCCCAAATCGCACCATTCAATAATTGATTTGTATCTAGTGATGAGAAATCGATAAGAGTGTCGCTATTAAGCAGGTCGAGATCCAAATCGATCTTTCCTGATGAAGTGTTCAACTCAAAGATCGAAGCCCCAACTTCTTTTGCTGCTGCGTTAATTTTGTCGCGCTGTAACAACTCCCAAGAGTCACCAAACCGCTCTTTAGACTGCTGTCCATAAGCCTGAGCTATAAAGTCATAAGTGGGCAAATTAGACTCTACTCCGCTCCCATCTTTGAAAACGACACTGCCAACGGTTTTAAATTCCAAAGAACTGTCCAACACCGCATTGTTAAACACATACGATCCCAAGTGCTCACTAGAACAAGAGTTGCTTTGCATATCGTATCGATATTCAGAAATTGTACCGTCTACGAGCAGTTGATGATTCTTCCTTTGCGCGCTTAACCCTGTGGTTTCGTAACAATGCCAATCGTTAACGAAGTTACTGCCATTATCGATAATGATTGTTGGTACAGCGATAGTCATATCGACTTTCTGAGTATCTCCCCCCTTGAATGCGGGCAGCTCATTTTGGACGGCAATAGATGAGAAATTCCTGATTGGATCCGTTTTTTCAACAAAGCCTTCGATAGCAAAAATCATAGTGTTACTGAGCGCCTTGATATCGGGCTGCTGAGACACGATTGTTGACGGAGAGTCGGGGTTACCTGAATTACTTGGATTACTTGGATTACTTGGATTACTTGGAGCATTAACGTTGTTTGACGTTGTGCTGTCACCTCCTGATGAACTTTCTCCGCCACAACCAGCAATAATCAATGCGAGAAGCGCCACTGCCGAGATATTTTGTTTTTTCATGATTGAATCCTTAACCATATACTTTTCTTGGTATCAGGATGTTGCCTCATTGAACGAATTTAAATTTCAGGCCAATGTCAGAGCCCCTAAATACTGACATCGAGTTGACAATTTTCGGGGTATTGTCAACGCGAAGTATGTCTTATTAATCAATGAACTACTTCAATATCTTGGCTTATGCCGTGCTGTTTCGGAGCCGATTACGATTCGGTAAATTGACTCTCAACGCACGATAACGACGATTTAAGGCAGCGACGATTAGAATCCCCCTTAGCGTTCAAAACAAAGCAGCGTTCAAATCAAAGCAGCACTTAAAACAGAGAAAGACACAAAAAATAAGCCTCGTCATTACGTGTCATCAAATGGCCATTTTTCGCCTCTCCCCAACCCTATGATTACCTCATCAACAAAATGACTCATACCAAAGAGGTGTCGAATATGAACAAGCTAATTATTAATGCCAACGTGTTTAACGGTGTCGATGACAAACTTATCGAAAACGTCTCCATCCTTATTGAAGATAACTTGGTGACTAAGATTGGTCAGATAGATCCAGCGGTCGCTGATGAAATCATTGATGCGAAAGGCGGCACGGTAATGCCCGGCCTGATTGATGCGCACGTTCATATTACCCTCTCGGCATCATTCAATGTGATTGATACCATGACTCGTGAAGAAGTGGCGATTCGCTCTGCGAAAATTTCAGAAGAGATGTTAATGCGCGGCTTTACTACCATTCGTGATGTGGCGGGTAACACGCTTGGTCTTAAAAGGAGCATCGACAATGGCTACGCAACGGGCCCAAGAATAATGCCTTCAATGGCCGCAATTTCGCAAACCAGTGGCCACTCAGATTACCGCCAAAACCAAGCGCAAGAACGTTTGGCCAATGGTCACGAAGATTCACCAATGATGAAGCTCGGTGCGATGAGAGTCGCCGATGGCCGCTCAGAAGTATTGAAAGCGGTGCGTGAACAACTGTTTATGGGCGCGTCACAAATCAAAATCATGGCCGGTGGCGGTGCATCATCCACCTTCGACCCATTAGACACATTACAATTTACTTCCGATGAAATGGAAGCTGCTGTTCAAGCCGCTTCAGATTACGGAACCTATGTGGCTGCGCACATCCATACTTCTGATGCAATGCGTCGAGCAGCTGAAGCGGGCGTGATGTCATTTGAGCACGCGACGATTATGGATGACGACATTGCAGAGATAATCAAAGAGGAAGGTATTTGGGTGATTCCTTCTTACTTTACCGCTTCATTGATTGCCGAGCGTAAAATTCCATTGCCGAATGAAGAGACGTATCGCAAGACAGAACGCGTAGGCAAAGCCATGTTTAAATCGGCAGAGCTTATCAAAAAACACGATATCCAAAACATTGCCTTTGGTACCGACTGTGTCGGTGAAACCAACGTGCATGCCACTCAGTTGAACGAATTCGGAGCGATTGAACAAGTGTTCGATACCATCACAGCGCTGCGTATGGCGACCTCAAACTGTGGACGCCTGTTCGAGATGTCGACTTACCAACACCCTTACCAAGAAGGCAAATTAGGTCAGATTGTTGAAGGCGCGTATGCCGACCTATTAATCATCGATGGTAACCCACTGGAAGGTGTGGCGTGTGTAGCCAACACCGAGACTCAAAAGCTGATCATGAAAGACGGCAAGGTGTATAAGAATAACCTTTAATTAATGTGGCTGGTGCTGTGATGAATTCATCATGGCACCTTTTTTACTGCACTCTCCTTTCACAAATTCATGTCTGTTCTCTATTTACACCTGCATTCACAGAATAGAATGTCTCCGATACCCTTTTTTTGGAGCCTAATACCCGAACTAAGTCCCAATCTAGTCCGCCCGAAACTAACCTAATCCACAGTTCGGCCATTACCCAACACACCCAAAAAGCAAAACTTTCCCATAAGATCTCCACTTCAGCGAAAAAATCACGCCCACACACCAACGCCTGAACCAGTAGCTTCTTCCGTTGCACATAAAATCTAATTATATGATTTATATAAATTATCTATCTGTGAGCCCTATCTATTCAAGAGACGAGCCTACGACAGAACCGCGATTTTAGTACCTAATTCCTTCCCAACTTACACTTGCATACTTGCACAAATGTGCATGTGATCATATTATCCAGCTTCTTTCACTTTCTAGAGATTCCAATTTTGGATACTAAATTATTAATTGCGTTTAACGAGTTCTTTTATGTAGCGAAAGGCTTAGTCCTTATCATCGCCATCGTGTCACTGCTAACTGGCATCATGCGTGAATACATCCCTCAAGAAAAACTCCAAGCAACGCTAACTAAACACGGCAAATGGGGAACCCTATTGGGCGCGCTATTTGGTATGTTGACGCCATTTTGTAGTGCGGCGGTTGTACCTGTCACCATGGCAATGGCGTCGATGGGTGCATCACTGGGTACGGTGATGAGCTTCATCATCTCAGCGCCACTGTGTAACTTCATTGTGTTGGCGATGGTGTATGCCGCGTTCGGATTGAAGATCACCGTTGTGTACTTCTTGGTAACCTTTACCGCAGCGGTACTGGGTGGCTACTTGATCTCCAAGTCGCCTTGGAAAAATGAAATCAAACGTGCCGACGAACTGGAAGACAGCAAAGGAAAAGGATGCAGCAGCAACGCTTCAACCTGTGGTGGAGCACCCTCTTCTTCATCAAGAATGCGTAATGCCATGGGCGGCGCTTGGTCTCTGTTCAAACGAATCATCCCATACGTATTGTTGGGTGCGGCGATCAGCGGGTTCTCTGCGGTTTACCTGCCTGCGGATCTGGTTGAGAAGTATGTCGGTGGCGATAGCTTCCAATCGATAGTGGTGGCTTCATTGATTGGTATTCCACTTTACCTACGTATCGAAATGGCAATACCGCTACTTAACGTATTAATTGCTAAGGGAATGGGCTTAGGCGCAGCACTTGCATTAATTATCGGTGGTACTGGTGCAAGTTTGCCTGAAATCGCGCTAGTATCAGCAGTTCTAAAAAGAAAAGCCGTAATCGCGTTTGTTGGAATCGTTCTAACCACCGCCGTCGTTGGTGGCGCCATCTTCCAATACGTTGTGTAGAGGCTTACACTTTGTAAAAACGACAAAATAGAAACTTCGCGCTGCTCGTATTGAGTGGCGCTATTCGTTGAAAAGGTAACCACCACGTGGATGAAAAATATATTGATGCATTAAAAGCCCTGTCGGAACCCAATCGCTTACGATTATTCTGGCTGTTTCTGCATGTGGACGAATGCATGGCGGTGGCTGAAGCCATGGACATCATTGGTGAGACTCAATACAACGTCTCACGTAACCTAAAAATGCTCTACAAAGCAGGCCTGCTCAACCACGAAAAGAAAGGTAAATGGGTGTTCTACACATTAAAAGAACAAAACGCCCCTCACTGCAAAGCCTTGGTTGATTCAGTCAGACACTTACCGGAAGACGACTTCAAAGAAGTAGTGAAACGTTGCCTGATTCGTTTATCCATGAGAGTAGATGGCGAATGTGTCGTTGGCCCAGACAGCGAAGTGTGGCACAGCAAAATTAAGTAATACCAGATCAATAAACGATATCGAACAACTGAAGGGGTGGCGTGAAGTATGAACAAATACACTCAACAAGAGCTTGATTCCATTCTTGAACAACACAAGTTATGGCTAGAAAACCAAGGTGGCGAACGAGCACAATTGCGTAATGCCGACCTAAGTAATCTAGCGCTTCAAAACGTCGACCTGCGTTGCGCCAGCCTAATTCGCACCAATTTTAGCGGTACGGATTTATCGGGCAGTAACATGAGTGAAGCGGACATCACCTACGCCAATTTCAGCCACGCGACTCTGAATAACGCGATTTTCCAAGACGCGGATTTACGCAACGCCGACATGAGCAACACACAAATGCACAACGTCGATTTACTGCGTGCCGACTTGTTTCGTACTAATTTCAGCAATGCTCAAGTTAATGACGAAGCGTTCAAACGAATCGATATCAGCAACACCATTATTGAATTACGTAACCCTAATCAACAGTGTTTGTCATCTAAGTAACCAAGATAGTCGCAATTACCCTTCCAACATCCCCAGCAAGCTCATACTCATACTCATACTCAAGACAGAATGTGATCAACCAGAATGGATAAGATAACTCTTTGTTTTATTGCTAATATTAAACACAGGGTGTGAATTCAAGGATGAAGCTTGTCGATATGGGGATAAAATTGAAATGAGGCGATTATTTACTGCGCTGTTAGCCAGTTCAGTGCTGTTACTTAGCTCTGTGCTATCAGGATGCGGAAACTTTAGAAATCTCTCTCATGAGATGGACGCGATCGACTCAATTACCGACCAATACACCATCACCTTGAGTCAACCAGCCTCAGACTCTGCCGTGGTTATTGAACAAGTTAAAGACATCAACAAAAGCGAAGTTGATGGCTACGACGGCATAATAGACAGCGACAGTATTCAGTTACAGCTATCAAACGATATCCACTACCTACTTATCTTTGAAGATAGAAACCAAGACTTAACCCTACAAGCTGACGAACCATTCAGTGTGATCAACCTTCACGACCACCAAGACAAATCGACAATCGACGTTTCGCTAACCGTTAATGAAAATGCACTGCCAAGCGCCTTTGTTGATCGTTCGTTGTCTTCCCTCTTAAAAATAGAATTGGACCTCGTAGAAATAGGCACCGTTGTGAGTTTGACGGATCAACCTTTTGAGAAAGAGAACGCCAATCTCGGCATGTGGCAACCGCTGACATTTTTGCTCGAAAACAATGCCGGACTCTATTTTCTATCTGAATACGACCCAAATAAAACCTCTATCCTATTTGTGCATGGCATCAATGCGACCGCTATAGATTTCGCTCCTCTCATTGAAAAGATCGATCAGTCCAAATATCAAATCTGGGTATTTAACTACCCTTCAGGCTTATCACTCTCTTTAAATTCAAAAGGCTTGAGTAACCTTTTGCATACCATAGTGACTGAATACAAGATTCAAAAAATGCACGTGGTAGCCCATAGTATGGGTGGCTTGATCGTGACAAACAGTATTCGTCAGTGTCGCATTGGCCAGCTATGTGATTTTGTTAGCAGCATCACTACCATCTCTTCGCCATTTGGTGGCGTAGCATCAGCCAAACAAGGAATAGAATACTCCCCCGTTGTAATGCCAGCTTGGGTCGATTTAAATCCAGACGGCAAATTCATCGCCGATTTATTTGCGGATAACAAGCCAACCCACACCCCACACTTCTTGGCGTTTGGTTACAACTCGGGCGAGCTGTTTAACACCAACAGTAACGATGGCGTCATTAACCTATCAAGCCAGTTGTCGCGTCCAGCTCAATTGAATGCCGAACAAATTCTTGGTTACGACGAAAACCATTTAAGTATTTTAGATAACGACGACCTGTTTGAAGATCTTTCTGAGTTTTGGTTGAGATCAGAGCAGGAGTAATCATCAAAGCTTTGCCAAATTCCAAGGTTAAAGGCGACACCCCATCTTTAACTCACTGTTGCCAATAAAATCGACACTTTCCTTGATCTAATCCGACGATCCTTAAAGATCTTGCGTTCCAAATTCATCTCGTATACTATCCTCAAATAAATTACAGACCGGATAGTCGGTCTGTAACATAATTGAGTGATATCCATGGACAAGAAGCAGCAAGCAATCCAAGCCGCGATTGAATTATTCGCGACACAAGGCTTTGAAAAAACGTCTATCGCACAGGTGTGTGAAACGGCGAAAGTATCGAAGGGTTTAGTTTTTCATCATTTCAAAAACAAAGATGACCTACTAAGACAAGTGTTTGTTCGCATGGCTGAAATCATTAGCGAAGTTGGTGAAAGTGTTGACCAATCTAGTGAAGGTATGTCGGTTAAAGAGAGGTTTATTAACCTTATCGAGCACATCTTCTTGTCGATGTCCGACCCGCAACAAAAACGGTTTTATCAACTTGATTACCAATTGAAATGCCAGCCCTCAACAAGGCTGATATTGAAAGATTTGTTAGACGAACGCTACCAACTGATGGTGCACTCTTTCGAAGTCATTCTGTGTGACGTTCCCAATGCCAACAGCATTGTCGATAGCCACATGTTAATCGCCGATATCGACGGTATCGCACTCAATTACTTGTTCTCGGATGGTGATTACCCGTTAGAGCAAATTAAAGAACGCTTCATAGCTAAGTACTTACTGCTGCTGGATTTATAAGTACCTCGCTTAAAAGCTCAATAAAACGTTGTTGGCTATCTAAAACAATTTGATATCTGAAAACGCTAACAACCAATAATTTAAGTTAGGAATTTTTCAAATGAAAACCCCTTATGAAATTCAATACCAAGCTTTCGCCGCTGCAGGCGGACTTTACGACGAACGCCATGCAAAACTGTACGCAGAATTTGCTGACGATCTTATTGCCGACGGCAGCTTTTCTATCGTGCATGAAGGCGTAGCACACGCATGCTATACCCCAATCACCATAGACGCAGCACCACACCTGAAGTGTTATGTGCTTGCACCTTTAGCTGTATTGCCAGAATACCAAGGCAAAGGCTACGCGACTCGATTGATGGAAGAAGCCGAGAAACAACTCGACGCTGACGTTATCTTCGTGATGGGCGAACCGTTCCACTACGGCAACCGTTACAACACGCCACATAACGTGCTTCCACCAGTAAGGACACTTGCACCTTTAGAGTGTTGGTTCGCTAAAGCACTGACCCCTGGCGCACTAGACGGCGTGGGTGAATCAACATCAAGCGTTACTGGCCCTTACGCAAGCGAGCTAATGTGGGGACACCCAAGCGAGCAAGTTTAAGGTAAATCAGATACGAAAAATGGAACGCTCAGGCGTTCCATTTTTGTTTGGGTGAACCGAAATACTCTAAGTTCTGATGCAAAAAATCGAGCTAAGATATCTTAGCTCGATTATGTTTACGCAGCATCTTGGAGCCTTAAGCTTTCATAATAGTCTTCTGCGAGAGCCGTCATTTTAAACTCAGCTTCAAAGCCAGCAATTTTTTCTACAGCTTCTTGTATAGATTCCAAATCAACTTGGAAAAACTCCTTGCGGGTATTAACCGCGTTTACACGTTGAGTATGGAACTCTCTATGTAAAGCAGCCTCTAAAGCAGGAGCATCATCGGCATAAATCATAGCGTGGACATCAAAAGAGAATGGTACGCTTGCATCCCCTAATTCTTTAACGCGATCCATTGGCTCAAGCCTTCTCGTTAAACCAATTTTATAGACATCTTCACCAAATGAGCCGATGTTACTAATCACGTAAACATGCCCTTTTCTAGTTTGTTCAGCCATGCTCTTAGCTCGTTGTTCTTTAGATTCAGCTTCTTCGAGTCGAGTTTGCAGCTCTGCTATTCGACGCTCCATAAGCTCTTTCTCTTCATCCGAAGCATCATTTAATTCTTCACGTGCCTTTTCAAGCATCTTGCGATACATCTTCTCTTCTTTTTCAGCATCAGCAATTGCTTTTTGGAACTCCTTTATAGCTCGCTGTTCTTCACGAATCTGCTCTTTAATTAATTTCTGTTCAATTTGCTCTTCTTCTTTCTTGAGCATGTATTGATATTGGAGTTTGCACTCCTCAAATTTTAACTCGATATAGTCCAAATTAAAGCCGCATTCAAAAGTAGCACAAAGTTTTTCAATATTATTAGCTAGCTTCTCTATGCGTTCTAATGTTCGAGCAAAGCTACTTGGCGATACTTTACCTATTAAGAAGTCACATTCTGTATTAAACGCAGTCAGCATTAACTTAACTTGTGCATCTAGGATTTTTCTATTGTAAGCAGCATCATTTGAGATAACCGTGTAGCTTGGATAAATAATCGCAGTTTTATCTTTGATCATCTCTTTTTGAGATTGCCTAACTTCCTTAATTTCTTCAGCAAAGCGAACTGACGTCTCGTACAAATATTGTGGCATTTCAAAATGACCACATGAAGTGTACTCATCAATTCGAGAATATAAGTCAAGCTTACCCATGAGTTCATCAAGAGCCTTAGTATTCATCTCAAATGAAGATTTACTATCTTCGATACCTAGCTCCACAGCTCCAAGCTCTTTTGTTTTTTGAGCTAAACTCTCAGCAATTGTATTCTCATTTTTCTGAAGAGCCCTTAACGATTCAGTCTCATTGAATATAGAATCTAGTTCTCTCGCGGCTTGTTCAGATTCAGTCTTCACCACATGTAGTTCGTTTTTTACGAGCTTAAGTGCCTCATCGATTGACTTATATTCCGCTACTTTTTTGTTGGCACTATTTTTAGTTAGGATATAGGTCAAGATAATTAATACCGCGGCTGAAACGACAACTATTAGTAAATTATTATCCATTTACTTTAAAACCTCTTTGATAAATTGTTTTCTTAATGAAGAGCGTTCAAGACAGCGATCGTTGTATTCATCTTTCGCTTCAACCAAGGACTCTTTAAACGCTCTTTTTACTTCTGAGGCTCTCTTTTTCTCAGTTCGTTCAACGTCTTTTAACCGGCGTATCCTTTCACGCTCAACTCGTAGTTCTTCACGTTCAGCTGCTTTACGGCGCTTTTCAGATTCCCGTATAGAACGCTTGTTTGCTTTATCTATAGCTTTAACAACTCTAATCGCTGTTCTTAAACCACTACCACGTCTAGCCAAAACTTCACCGTATACCATATAGATGTTGATGACCGACATTAACACAAATGGACATTTGATCTTTAATACACATCAAGTTTGATATTTAAGCGAACTAAACAATATGGACTCATTATCAAATTAACGTGATTGCTCACATTATAAAAATATGTAGTTTTAGCTCTCCCCAAAACAAAAAGGGATTGGTATCTCTACCAATCCCTCTCCCAAACTCTCTTTCTACTTACAAGCTCTCAATTGCCTTTTGAACCGCAGGGCCAATCTGACGCTTGCGAGAAGTGACGCCTTCCAGAGTTAACATGTCGCTTGTTGGTTCGGCATTGAAAGCTGACTTAATGACTTGATAGTCGCTTTCATCTACCCAAAGTAAGTTTGCTTCTTTGTTCTTAGTGTCGGTGATTGAGAAGAACAGATGGTCTAAGCCGCTCTCTGCCTTATAAGACTTCATCGCAGCCAAAAGCTCATCTTTACGATCAATCAGTTGTTGAGCCGTTAGCGTTTCAGCAACACCGATACCCACCTGTTTGCCACCGTACTTAAAGTTTTTGTAGTCCAGAGTCAGAATGGTTTCAGATGAAAGGTGGCTAAGGTCTGATTTAGCAATCAGCATTTGTTGGCCGAAGTCTTCGATATCTGAAATGCCTGCAACCTTCGCCAACTTCTCTGCGTATTCACGATCATGATTTGTTGTAGTTGCTGATTGGAATACCACGGTGTCAGAAAGAATCGCACCCAAACCAACACAAGCAAGGTGCTTAGGTAAGGTCACATCGAGCTTTTCAGCGTTATCAGCCAGAATCGTTGCAGCTGAACCCCAACCTCGAATATCCATCTCGACAATTTGTGGCGTATTAATTGGAGAGCCACCAATCGCGTGATGATCGACCACAGCCACAATAGATGCTTGGTCGATGGTTGGCGCTAATTGAGTCACTTGGTTGAAGTCCACCAACCCTACTCGGTATGAAGAATAATCTGTCTCTACTCGCGGTGATTCCGCATTACAGTAGTTCAAGATAAACGTCGATTCAGGGTTGATAGGCTCAGGCACTGTTGCCGTACCGCCATAGATATGAGCCGCGAGCATCGCAGACATTACCGTGTCGCTGTCTGGGCTAAGGTGCCCCGTCCATACGAGATCTTCACTGTTTTCATTGGCAGATTGTTGCAGGCTGAAAGCAAAGCTTGCTGAACTGAAAGACATAATTACGGCGGCAACGACAGGTGTTAGCTTCACGGGTATTTCCTTATTTGGATTCGTTTTAGAACTCCATAAGCTAGCCATCAAAAATTTCAAAACCGTGTCAGCGATGTTTCAGATTTACTTCAGTAAGTAACGAAATGTAATTTCCCTTTCCTTCCCCTTGCCAATCAAATTACAACTCACTTTGGATTAGGTCATCTTTTCATTATTTCACAATGAATTTTAATGAAGCTTGGTGAACCGACATGTAAACCACTGAGTCATTGAGATATACAAGACCCAATTCAAATTCTAAGAATTAGATAATCTAACTAAAAAATGATGCTAGAAAGGATCAAAAAAGGCCGCAACGCAGCCTAATCAAGTAAGCATAGATGTACTGTACACTCATCAAGGTCGACGGTCAGTTCCTCCCCTTTCCATTGCTGGTAAGGGATCGGAGATGTAAACCAAGGGGAGGCTAGGAGGGGATTCTAGTGCTTATACCTAAAGGTATTACTGTCATCAACAATCTCGATTTTGACAGGCACAGTGCCTTGCTTAACGTTGCCGATTTTTGCAAATGCCTTGTGAGAAAGGTCGATCACTCGGCCTTTTACGTAAGGGCCTCGATCGTTAATTTTAACTTCGACAGACTTATTATTGGCAGTGTTAGTCACTCTCACTATAGTGCCAAAGGCTAAAGTTTTATGCGCTGCCGTATAAGCATTCATGTTGTATGTCTCACCACTTGCTGTGAGTTTTCCATGGAATTTATCGCCATACCAAGAAGCTTTACCCACAAGAGCATGTGACTTGGCATAGTCCTTTGTTTTAGAACTGCCGACAGCCGACGTTGAGGTGCACCCGGCTAATATCATAAGAATAAGAGCGGTAAAGATGATGTGTAGTTTTTTCATGTGATTTGGGAACGCTAATCTCTGCATGTTTCTCTATTTTCGTTGTTGTTGGTTAGCAATATTGCGCTGAGTATAGTCACAGCTCAATCAAGGCTACCATTCGGTATGAGCCCGCAATATTTCCATAAACAACGCTTTCTTCCGTCATTTTCATGAAAGGTTTTATCCTTAAAACGTCAACTTTAACAACGTCTTAAAATTGCTTATTTCTCAACCATTCCATGCCATTCACCCACAACGACTTTGTTAAAGTAGTAATAACGCCTGCCTATACATAACCCGACAAACGAGTTGGCGTGAATGGTATGAATGTTGGCGGTATTTGCACTGCAAGCAAACACTCCGATCTTTATTCTAGTCCCATAAATCAGCACACGGAGTGAAGATAGATCTAGCAAGCTAGATTTCGAAACAAGGATAGTGACTTTCTAACTTGGGATAGAAACTATGACTATCAATGAATTAAAGCGCAGAGATTTTTTCAAAGTTATGGGAAAAGGCGCAGTTTCAGCTGCGGCTATATCTCTACCTGCTTTAGCGAATGCATCCCCCACTTCGCCAAAAACATTACCAGCAGATTACCGAACCGTTGACTCGCCACTGGATGCGACAGAGATGGCTAGCCTAATAAGAAGCAAAAAAGCCACACCAAAAGAGTTCGTACAAGAAGCGATATATAAAATTCGCCAGACAAACGATCAGGTCAATGCCGTGGTTTCTGAGTGCTTTGATTTAGCACTGGAACGCGCAGACTCATTTAACCCTAATTCCCCCTTTGCAGGCGTCCCCTTTCTAGCAAAAGACTGTGTCGATGTGGCTGGGCTTGAATGCACGATGGGGTCGAAACTAAACCAAGGTAGAAAGCCTAACAAGACCTCTTGGTTTATTCGTGCGACACAGAATGCAGGGTTAAACACGATAGGCATGACGAATATCCCTGAGATGATGACGTTGGGATGCACACAAAATCCACTTTATGGTGCGACGCGTAACCCATGGGATTTAAGCCGAGGTGTCCATTCTTCGACTGGTGGAGGTGCAGCTGCAATCGCTGCTGGATATGTACCCTTAGTGCATTCTACAGATGGTGGTGGTTCATCTCGAATGCCAGCTTCAGCGACGGGAATCTTTGGTTTTAAACCGAGTCGAGAATCTTTGATTTCGGGCCTAACTGACGGCTCAACAAATGAAGATTTTACCCATCAGTCGTTTATGTCGAGAACCGTTCGTGACGCTGCTTTAGCGGTTTCAGTCACAGAGCATCACACAAAAAACAACTTTGAGACGCCTTTTCCACGAACTCCGATAGGAATGGTTAATGCTTCTCTCAACAGAAAAATAACGATTGGTGTCACCCTAAAAGATATCCACGGCAGACTTCCCGATGAAGATACGCTCGCTGCTATTCGATCTACGGCCTCGTTACTCGAAAGCCTTGGACATATCGTTATAGAAGTTGACCAGCCGATACAAGATGGCGACGTGTTCATGCGCAATTACATGGGGGTATTTGGCAACAAGATGGCAGGCTTTGTTGAACAGTTCGACCGCCTAGGTATGCCACTTGAATCAATGCCAGACAAGGTGAGTGACAACGTCGTTTATTTGGCTCGCGAGATGCAAGCACGCTTAAAAGCCGAACCTAATATGTATATCGACTCCAAAGCGCGATGCCACAATTTCGCACTGACTCACAACCGAGATTTCTTTAAAACCATCGATATATGGCTGACTCCGTGTTCAAACCATATTCCTTTGGATATTGAATATTTCGACCAGAAAGCGCACTCCGGCAAAGAGATATGGGCACGCTCTGAGAAGTTAATGTCTTACACGCCAATCGAAAACGTGGCTGGCAACCCTGCGATGTCGGTGCCCTTGTATTGGAACAAGCAGAATCTTCCAGTCGGCAGTCATTTTTCCGCAGCAAGAGGCAACGACCGCCTCTTATTTGAATTGGCCTATCAACTAGAAAGCGCCAAGCCTTGGGCAAATAAAAAAGCCCCAATAGCACTTTAAGAAGCAATTCACTTTCAAGAGCTATTTATTTTCAAGAGCTATTCGATTTCGAAATCAGTTCGATTAAAAAACTATTCAAGTACGAGTCTATTGATGAAACATATTATCTCCCTATTTTTGGCAACTATGATGCTTGCTTCTCCTTCATACGCAGCTTTGGCACCAAGCGAAGGTTTTAGTGGCAACATGACCTTCCTAACCGGCTTCACCGCAAACTCAAGCAACTTAGATGTTGGCCAAAGTAATCATCAATCTCAAACCGATTTAATGTCGTCTGGTGCGACTGAAGCCAATGGAATGGTCGCTATTTTAGGTTCGATGCAGTACACCTTTGGCGCTTTGAATCACAAGCAAATTTTCTTAGGCACTTCTAGAGACGACATCATTACAGGTACGTTGGCATTTGAAGTTGGCTATAGGCATCAACTGGAGAGCGGGATGGTTATCGACTTTTCCATCTTACCGACTCTGATCTCTGGCGAAGTGTGGGATGACCCTTATGCCGTTGATTCGAAGAGAGAAGAAACCGACCTAACCGGCAACGTGGTTCGAATGCAGCTGTCTAAAATGATGGGGACTAACTTTAATATCGATATGGCTTTTGGCGAGTCCGATGTGAAAAAAGAAAACACAGGATTAAAGGGGCTTGATTTAACGGACGAAGAGCGAGCATTAATGACGCGAGAACGAGAGTATTTTTACCTAAAGTCGGGTTACCAGTACTTCTTAAAAGATGGGTCTGGCATTCTCACGCCTTCAATGAATGTTTTCTCGTCGAACTCTGAGGGTAATGCGTTATCGTTCCTAAGTGTTGGAGCAGAGATAAACTTAGCGAAAAGATTCGGTAATCATGGTCTGGCTTTCACGATCAACGCAGCAAAACGCGACTATGATAAAGAGAACCCTATCTTCAATAAAACGCGTGAAGACAAAGATTTCGGTGCATTTATCGCCTATGAATATGCCAATATCTTTGAGGCAAAAAACTGGTCTCTAGTATCACTGTTAGGTGCAAAAACAACCACTTCGAATATTGAATATTACCAATCGTCACAATATGTGGTTTCAGTAGGCGTTGATTACAAGTTCTAAGGTCTAACTGAGCTTTTCACTGCTTGTAACCAGTAAAAAAATCCTATAATTTGGGGCACATTAACGAGAAGAACACTCTTCAACAACCAGCAATAACAGGAAGTTATGGTGGAAAGTTTTAGTACTCAGTTGCCCATATTTTGGTTTAAAACGTTAGATTCAGCGATCCAAGCTAGAATTGGAGACAGCAGCGACATCTGGTCAGGGGCAGAGGCATATGAACAACTTTGCTCCGCCGAAACGATTTCGGCCCATCAGCTTCAAACCGGTATCACCAATATCTACCAACGTTTTGATCATGAACTGATCGACTTGTTTGATGAGTCTGCCCGCTACTTTGATGAGCTTGAAATAGGCGCTCCGGTCATGGCCATGCTAACCGCCCCCAATCTCTCCAGCTTTTGTGAACTACTGAGTCGGTATTCGATTCATATACACCCACTGTTAAAGATATTCAGTCGTGAGACCGATAAAGGTGAACTGGAACTTTGGACAGTGACACCCGAATACATTGATGAGTCAACGCTAATGACACACATTAGCTTGGGGCTCTATTTCAGTATTATTCTCAAGCTCATTCGAAAGTACCTCAATGCGCCCAAGCAAAAAGTAGCCATTCATATTAACAAGAACACCATCGGCGATGAGTTCTTGGCTATCTTCGAGCGCGTATTCAATATAGAAATGAAAGAAGGCTACCCTGCCCGATATCTCCTTTTCTCTAACGATCTGGCACAGAAGAAGCCTCGCCAATTCCAACCTGATTTTCATGCAGAATTAGTACGAATGGCTGACCAACAGATGGAAAAGGCGTTAAAAACCAACTTAATCTACAAAGTGAACGAAACGTTCAAAGTGCTTGCAGTGAAAGACACAAACCTAGATAGCGTAGCAAGCAACCTGCACATAAGCCCTCGAACCTTGAACCGTAAACTTAAACAAGAAAGTGTGAGTTTCCGTCGCTTGTTTGATAAGTATCGACTTGAACTAAGCCTTACCCTACTTAACCAAAACGACGCTAATATTACTTATGTCGCTCACGAACTTGGTTTCTCAGATTCGAGCGCATTCAGCCGAGCATTCAAAAATTGGACTGGGCACTCTCCTACCGAACTAAAATCGTAAGGTTACTTTCCGGCGAATTTGATGAAGCGAAACGAGCCGTCAGCGCATTGCATCACTCACCAAGAGGAAGCCTCAAGGTTCGAGTGTTTTTGGATTTTCTTACTGAGCATTTCAAAAATGCGGTTTAGCGATTAATCATCTCTGTTCACTTTATTAATAACCCCGGCTAACGTTATTAAAAACCACCCTTAATGGTTAGGTGAAATATTGATGAAAATTAACTCATATCAAAGATAGATAAGTTAGCTCATTAATCGTCAGACATACTCTTCCACGCGATTTATAGTACCACTCTGTAATGAAACGGTGGCTATATGACTTTTATTGAATCCTTTACCTTAATGCTTGCATTGATTTATAGCATTTGTGTTCTCTACACTAGCGGTAAAAAGCTCGGTAGCATAATAACTTCCTGCATTATCATTATTGCTGTATTAAGCGCAGCCTACTGGCCTCTACTCATTGCTCTGTCATTAGCGATGGTTGTTATCTCTTCCGTTTTTTACTTTAAACCGACCATCATTACGGCTTCATCTAAGACAAATGTTTTGCGTCAAGTCAGCCAACACGCGATGGCACTTTCATTATTTTTAGTGGCGATCCAGTACACCCTTCACACATGGCTACTTGTTCATCAAATATCTCCGAGCTTCATGCGACCTGATGTTACGGATGCTTTCTTACCTATTGCCGCGGCCATTCAATTTAAGGCTATCTTCTCTATTGGGTTTTGGGATCAAACTCACCCGGCAGGTGCAGTCATGCTCGTGACTGTGGTAGTGACTGGTATTGCTTGTAAGCGTGCATTTTGTGGTTGGATTTGTCCGTTAGGTCTCGCAGGGGAGTATCTGTATAAATTACGCTTAAAGTTCGTGAAGAAAGCGTATTTACCACCGGCTTGGATCGACTGGCCATTACGCATGATGAAGTACTTATTGTTGGCTTTCTTTACCTTTATTTCAGTCGGAATGCCTGTCGCGAGCCTGACTTATTACCTCAATGGCAATTATCATAAAATCGCTGATGTAAAAACCGCTTGGGTATTCGTTGAACCAGGAATGATTACTCTTGGTGTTTTAGCCATCATTCTATTGATGTCAGCATGGCGACAACGGGCTTTTTGCCGATATTTTTGCCCTTACGGCGCACTACTCGGGATAACAAGCCTGCTTAGCCCATTTAAAATTCGTCGAGACACTAAGCATTGTTTAAATGAAAAAGATAATCTGAATTGCAGCAAATGCACTCGCGCATGTCCTTCTAATATTATTATTCATACCGCTAAACAGATTCGAACAGATGAGTGCCAAGCTTGTTTACGCTGTGTTGCTGCTTGTCCGAATAAGCAGGCACTTGGACTAAAAACACGCAATGGTTGGCAATTGTCATCTAAGTATCTTCTCGTTTTAGTGCTAACAATTATGTTCGGCATCCCTCTATTGTCTTTTGCATTGGGTTATTGGCACAGTCAAACAAGCAATGAGATACGCATACAATTAATTCAAATGATGGATTACCTCAGCTATTGATCTTAGTTCTTTGAATCTCATAATGTGTCCCAATCCAAATTACATTCCCCAAAGCAAAAAAAGGATTGGTATCTCTACCAATCCTCTTTAGGGGGGTGTTTCGGTTTCTACCTTATGACAGGCAGGTAACGCGATTACTCGTAATCAGTCGCGTACGTGTCTTCGTATGTGTGCGAGTAGAATTCGAATAGGTTGCCAAACGGGTCTTCTAGGTAAACCATTTGCGCTTGTTTTAGTTCGTCTTCTGGGTGGTAACGCATGATGTCCATACGAACCTTACCGCCAAACTCTTCAACGCGCTTAATCGCTGAATGAAACTGCTCTTTTGGAAGCTGTAGACAGAAGTGGAAGATGCCTAGACGAGAGAAGTCTACTTCGTGACGCTCTTGACGATCTTTCATTTCGAACAGCTCAACACCGATGCCATCTGATGTTACTAGGTGTGCAATGTTGAAGCCTTTGAAGCCTTCGCCAAATACTGCGATACACATACGGCCGATTGCTGATTCGCGTTCTTCCATAACCTTAGTGTTGTTCATTACGATTCTTAGACCCAGAGCCTTAGTGTAAAACTCTACTGCTTGGTCCATGTCGCCTACCATGATCCCTACGTGATTCATTTTCATAACTTGCTCCAAATTCGTTTTTAATTCTGTGCTTTCCAAAGATTAGCTTCGGTGTTTCGTTTCGATGGAGAGAGTATATGGAGATGCGACAATTAACTGAAATTATCATAAATTATATTAATGATAATTTTTTGTTATTTACAGTTTGGTATAACAACTCAACTCTCGTAAAGAAACCGTACTTCCCCTTACCTAAATAGAGAACAACCTAAAAAGCATAGCTACTCAAATTGGGGGTGCTGATGTTTGATGGCTTTTGTTAATAGTTTTTGTTGATAGCTTTTACCGATAGTCCTTTCCTTTCGAAGATAGGATTTGCCTATTGAATCTATAGAAACGTCCGATTTCACTAATTTCCGGTGCGAATGCAATATAGCTCCATCGACGCGGGATAGCGTTAAACACTACAAATTAGAAAGAGAGTCGAATCATGATCAACACAGAAATCAAACCATTCAACGCAACAGCATTCAAAAACGGCGAATTCGTAGAAATCACTGAGCAAGACGTTAAAGGCAAGTGGGCTGTATTCTTCTTCTACCCAGCAGACTTCACGTTTGTATGTCCAACTGAGCTAGTTGACCTACAAGACAAATACGCAGAGCTTCAATCTCGCGGCGTAGAAGTTTTCTCAGTATCAACTGACACGCACTTCTCTCACAAAGCATGGCACGATACTTCTGACAAAATCGGCACTATCGAATACTTCATGGTAGGCGACCAAACAGGCAACATCACCAACAACTTCAACGTTATGCGTGAAGGTCAGGGCCTTGCAGACCGTGCAACTTTCCTAATCGACCCTGAAGGCGTTATCCAAGCAATGGAAATCACAGCTGAAGGCATCGGCCGTGACGCTGAAGACCTACTGCGCAAGGTTAAAGCAGCACAATACGTAGCCGCTCACCCAGGTGAAGTTTGCCCAGCTAAATGGAAAGAAGGCGAAGAGACTCTAGCGCCATCTCTAGACCTAGTAGGTAAAATTTAATCTAAGCCTAGCTAAAAAGAACAAATAAAACGGTTCTACAGGCGCGCTTCGGCCTCCCTCCTAAAGGGCAGTTGCGCGCCACCCTTTCAAGCCATCAACAACACAATATTTGCCGACTTGCGCCCCCTTTTTATTTTCCTTTTTCAGCAAGAAGGTATTGGTCAATACCAAGACACAGAATTTAAGAGCAGGCACGATTATGTTAGATCAAGCAATGAAGCAGCAGCTAAAAGCATACCTAGAAAACCTAAAAACCAATGTTCAGTTAGTGCTGAGCCTTGATAGCAGCGATACCGCGAACAAACTTCAAGATCTGGCGAATGATATCGCCTCTCTCACCGACAAAATTGAAGTAATTCGAGATGATAACGCAAGTACTCGCCGCCCTATCATGCAGGTCGTAAACCAAGAGAAAGGCACTGCGATCGGTTTCGCCGGTTTGCCAATGGGTCACGAGTTCACATCACTGGTACTTGCACTGCTTCATAGTGGTGGTCACCCTATCAAGCTTGAAGCTGACGTAATCGAACAAATTAAAGAACTCGATCAAGAGCTTAATGTAGAGATTTTCATCTCGCTATCATGCCAAAACTGTCCAGAAGTAGTTCAAGCATTCAACATGATGTCGGCGATTAACCCTCTAATTAAGACAACTATGATTGATGGCGCAGCATTCCAAGACGAAGTGAAGTCTCGCGATATTATGGCGGTACCGAGCGTATTCATTAACGGTGAGCTATTTGGTCAAGGACGTATGTCTCTGGCAGAAATTCTCAACAAAGTCGATTCAGGCGCAGCAGAAAAGAAAGCGGCCAACCTAAACGAACAAGCACCGTTTGATGTATTGGTTGTCGGTGGTGGCCCTGCGGGATCTTCAGCGGCTATCTACGCAGCACGTAAAGGCATTCGTACCGGTGTGGTTGCTGATCGATTCGGTGGTCAAGTGATGGATACGATGGCGATTGAGAACTTTATCTCAGTGAAAGCGACAACAGGTCCTAAGCTAGTGGCTAGCCTTGAAGAGCACGTAAAAGAGTACGGTGTTGAGATAATGACTGAGCAGCGCGCTGCGAACATCATTGCGGCAGAAGACACAGAAGACGGCTACATCCACGTTGAGCTAGAAAGCGGCGCAACATTACGATCTCGCACGGTTATCACCAGTACTGGTGCTCGCTGGCGTGAAATGAACGTTCCGGGTGAGCAAGAGTACCGCAATAAAGGCGTCGCTTACTGCCCACACTGTGACGGTCCTTTATTCAAAGGTAAGAAAACAGCGGTTATTGGTGGCGGTAACTCAGGTATCGAAGCGGCGATTGATTTAGCGGGTATCGTTGAACACGTAACCGTACTTGAATTTGCAGACACACTACGTGCCGACCAAGTGCTTATCGACAAAGCGAACGCAACACCAAACATCGAAATCATCAAGATGGCGCAAACCACACAAGTGATTGGTGATGGCAACCGTGTAACCGGTCTGGAATACAAAGACCGCAATACCGACGAACTAAAACAGATCGAACTTGCGGGTATCTTTGTTCAAATCGGCCTGATGCCAAACAGCGAATGGTTGAAGGGTTCGAAAGTTGAGCTGTCACCACGCGGTGAAATTGAAATTAACGCTCATGGCGCAACATCAATGAAAGGAGTGTTTGCGGCGGGTGATGTAACGACAGTACCTTACAAACAGATCATCATTGCGATGGGTGAAGGTGCGAAAGCAAGCTTAGGTGCATTTGACCACCTAATCCGTAACTCAGCTCCGGTTAAAGAGGCTGAAACCGCTTAAACTTAAAACTTAAAACTTAAAACTTAAAACTTAAAACTTAAAAGCTTCTAGGCATAAAAGCTATTAACTCAAGTTCCTTAAATATTTGTTAACTTAATTCCTTACTGTTAACGACTTAGTCGACATTTAGACACCACTCCTATGGATTTAGGAGTGGTTTTTTTCTTTGTGATCTATGCCGGTTGATAAAGCATAAAAGCAACAACAAGCGCGAGACTTCCACCCAAGCAACGGTTCACAAACATCATCTGTTTTGGTGATTGAAGCAATTTTTTAAGCATGGTACCGCAATACGCCCATACCAACATGCACGGTACGCCCGTGATCACCATACCCGCGATAATGGTCACGACTTGAATCAAGTAATCGGCATTCGGGGTGATGAACTGCGAAAACACAGTTAATGAAGCAATCCAACCTTTAGGGTTTAACACCTGCACCAGCACGCCAGACATAAAACCCGAGCGATTGTCGGTGGTGCTTTCTTCGATTTGCATGTTCGCAATCGACCACGCCATGAACAGCAAATAAGCCGCACCCGCGTATTTCAAAATGTTGTATAGCTCTGGGTAAAGGGTAAATAGGCTCACCAAACCGACACTGGAACCCGCCAGTACGATGATGATGCCAACAGCGTTTCCAGAGATAAAAGGTAAAGTCGCAGCAAACCCGTAACGACTTGAAATCCCAAGTAATGCGATATTGCCTGCCCCAGGGGTAATTGCAATTGATGTTGAAAATAGCAAGAACGCCAGCATTAATTGAGAGCTCATTTCCTCTCACTCCTAATAAGTAAAGTATTTATACGGAGAGAGTTTACAGATTCGACTAGGAATTAAATTGCTATATAGGCTAATATTAATCCAAACTTGAGCAAGACTTTTCTAAAATAGCCATGAAACAGAAAGAATCCACCAAAGAAGTGTTAGATGACACAGATATCGCCATCTTAGAACATATCCAACAAGACGGACGCATGAGCAACAGTAAGCTCGCAGAGAAAGTGAACCTCAGCGAAACCCCATGTTGGCGCCGTTGGAAACGTATGGAAGAGACGGGCTATATCGATGGTTACGCCGCGAAGCTAAACCGCAAAAAGCTTGGTTTTCATGTGGCTGGTTTTACTCTTGTGACCTTGGGTAACCATGAAGTAGAAAACACAGAACCGTTTGAAGAGTTTGTCGAAGTAACCGATTGGATTCCTATGTGTCACTGTATTGCAGGCGGCGCCGACTATATGATTCAAGTGCTAGCGAAAGATTTAGAAGAGTACTTTGAGCGTATTAGCTCGATCAGACGAGTAAAAGGCGTGAGTGCGATTCAGTCCAATATCTCGGTTAAAGAGTTGAAAAACAGCTATAAGCTCCCTCTTGGAGAATAATCTTGCTCCCAGTTGATAAGCAGTCGTCTTGCAACAAAAATTGATACTTAAAAGCCCAGCCACCTTAGAGTTTTAAAATCTAACGATGCTGGGCTTTGATATTGAGCCTAATTAATCTGTTTGATGGCTACTCACATGGCGCTGCAAGGTGAATTAGGGCAAGGCCACCGAGTGAGGTTTCTCGGTATTTCTTATTCATGTCCTTACCCGTTTGATACATAGTCGCGATAACCTTATCCAATGAGATCAGGCTTTTGCTGTTACGTTTGAGTGCCATTCGTGAAGCATTAATCGCTTTCATCGAGCCCATCGCATTACGCTCAATACATGGCACTTGTACCAATCCGCCAATCGGGTCACATGTCATACCCAATGAATGTTCCATCGCAATTTCTGCCGCAATGCAAATCTGCTCATTACTGCCACCACGTAAAGCGGTTAAACCCGCCGCCGCCATAGAAGACGAAACGCCCACTTCACCTTGGCAGCCCACTTCGGCACCAGAAATAGAAGCGTTGGTTTTGTACAAAATACCAATCGCGCCCGATACGGCTAAGAAGTCTTTTAACTGCTTAGTATCCAACTCTTTAATGAAGCGATGGTAATACATCAATACGGCTGGAATAACGCCCGCGGCACCATTAGTTGGTGATGTCACGACTTGGCCACCAGCCGCATTTTCTTCACTGACAGCAAAGGCAAACAAGTTAATCCAATCCATGATTTCCATTGGATCGCTTTCAACGGCCGCATTCGCTTCGAGCTTCTTCAACAAGTTTGGAGCACGACGAGTGACGTTCAAGCCACCATCAAGAATGCCTTCAGTTTCAAAGCCGCGTTCCATACAACGAGTCATTACTCGCCAGATTTGATCGGCCTTTTCTGAAATAGCATCCGCGCTTTGGAAAGCCGCTTCATTTTGTAGAATCATACCACCCAAACTCATGCCGTTTTGATCCGCCTGAGCGAGCATTTCATCGGCACTGCTGAATGGGAAGGTGACATCGACCGATTGGGTTTTTGTGCCATTTTGCAGTTCATCCGCTGTCGCAATAAAGCCACCACCAATCGAGTAATAGGTTTCATCAACAATCACATTACCGCTTTGGTCAAACGCGGTAATCATCATGCCGTTTTCATGCAAAGGCAGATTGTCTTCATGAAATAGCATGTCGGTTTGGTAGTTAAAGCCAATGGTGTGACTGCCACTCAGCTGCATTTCACCACTGTCTATAGCAAGACGCATCGCTTCATTAGCGCTCGTGATTTTAATCGTGTCTGGCTTATTGCCGAGTAAACCCAAGATGGTTGCTCTGTCAGTGTGATGCCCTATTCCGGTTAACGATAACGAGCCATATAAATCAACTTGGACACGAACGACTTCTGCGATTCTATCGGCGATTAATTGTGTGAAATGGAAACCCGCAATCATTGGGCCGTTGGTGTGAGAGCTTGAAGGGCCAACACCAATTTTATAGATATCAAAAATGGACAGCATAGATTTACCTGTTAAAAATTAACCAGTTGAGAAAATTTACTCATTAAGAAAGAGCGGCATAAAGCCAATCAGGGATAACAGTACAAGCAGCAATCGTCACAACAGCAAAGACCAACAAGCCGTAATGACTCGCCGTAGGCTTAGCGAATAAATGCTTCTGCTTGGCAATAAATTCGTTTTGTTGCTCGGTCACTTCTCCCCAGAAACGACTAACGACAACACCTAACACTAAGAAAACCACAGTGCCAATCAAGGCAAACCAAGGCCAAGAGATACCACTGTATTTAGCAATGAACACCACAGCTACGCTGCCAATACTGCCTGCAATCACCCCTTTCTCATTCGCTTGTTTGAAGAACAAACCCAGGATGAAAGAGCCAAGGCGAATACCGACAAAAATAGAGGTTAGACTCGCAATCGTCTTGAGCACAGATTCGTTAGATACCGCCATCAAAGCAGGTACTACAACTGACGCCGCTGCAACCAAGCTCATTTTTCTTGCCACCGATTCATAATGTGCATCGGAAGCTTTCTTACGGAAAAAACGCTTATAGAAATCGAACGTTGCCACTGTCGCCATTGAGTTATAAGTGGAATCCAAGGTCGACATTGCCGCTGCCGAGAGTGCTGAAATCACCAAACCAACAACGATTGGGTTGGTATGATTAAACACAAAATCGAGAATCACTTCGTTGCTGTTTTCAAAGCTTTGGTCTTGATAAAAGACACTCAGAAGAACGCCCATTACAGAGAAAAACAGGTAAATAAAGAACGCGCCGTAACCACAAAGCAACATCGATTTTTGTGCAGTTTTAACGTTCTTGGTCGCCAGTGTTCTTTGAATAATCAGTTGGTTAGTGCCATACACACTTAGATGTAAGAAGCTCACAGCCACTACACCTGCCCACAATGTGGTATCAACACCCAAGTCAAAATCGAGGTTGATGATATTCAGGTGTTCAGGAGACAACACCTCCCCTGCATCAATCTTCATCAGCAATAAAGCAAAGATCGCAATGCTGCCTATGATCAGCACCGCCGACTGCAACATGTCTGTCCATATGACGGTCGAGATACCACCCGCATAGGTATACAAAGCGGTAAATAAGCTGATGTAGATGATCGCTTCGGAGATACTCACCGGCAACACTTGCACCAAGATCAGTGCAACTGCATATAAAATCACCCCTGCCGAAATACACTGAACCACAATAAACACGATAGAGTTGATCGTGCGAGCAACAACGCCAAAGCGGTGCTCTAGGTATTCATAAATCGAAGTCAGGCCGAGTTTGTAAAACACAGGGACAAAGAAAACCACAGCGAAAAAGATCACTATTGGGTAATTCAAATGGACGCTCATCGCTTCCATGCCTGAGCTATAAACCCAGCCCGGCATGCCCACGAACGTCATCGCACTGATGTAGGTTGCAAGAATCGACACACCTGCCGTAAACCAACCAAATTGCTTTCCGCCCGTTGAAAAATCACCACCAACGCTATAACGCTTATTCACTAAGTAACTGATAAATAGAGTAGTTAGTACATACAAAGCAATAACCACAAAACTTGAGTACGTAACCATTTTTAGATTCCGTTTATTATATTTCGCAATTCATTCGCCGACAATAGTACTCAAAAATGGATATTTTCCCTCAAAAACCCACAATAAGTGTGAGTATTGTCACTAAGATAGATGATTAAACACTCTAAATGCCCAAAAAGTCGCAAAACAACGATCTAATGAGATCAAGATCACTAAAATACACAAAATGGGTACGCACTCATTTTAAAATTGACTTTGATCACGGATCTAATAACCACAAAAATTCTATTATCTCTCCCGAAATGAAGATGGTGTGGTGATATTCAATAACCACTACACAATAATCGAAACTAAAAACACCCTATAAAAAATAAAGGTTTATCGGTCATGACTACTAAAAAACACATGAGCGAAGTTCCTATGATTCAAAGGGTAGCTGCTTATCTTGCAATTCTAGTTGGCTACTTTTTCTATTGTTATAACTTTGTAATTATTGACTACGTACGCCCATACATCGTTGATGCGTATGATGGTATTAACTTGGCGGATACCGCTCAGTTCTATACATGGCAGTCGGTTGGTGCACTTATTGGTGCTCTGAGCTGTGCATGGGTGGCATCAAACTTTGGTAAGAAATCGACTCTTATTGTCATCACTGCACTGAACGGTGGCGCAACCATCATCAACATGATGTTTACTGACTACGCGATGTGGGCAGCAATGCGTTTCATCATCGGTATTTCTTTAGGTGGCTACTTCACCGTAGCAGTAAGCCTGATGATCGGCCTATTCACACCAAGCGTTCGCGGTAAGTTAACAGCATTCGCTTCTTCTATGTTCTCGGTTGCCCTAATGGCAATGGGTGCATACGCGGCATTCATTTCTAGCATTGATGCACCTTGGCAGAGCCTAATGTGGGTGGGTGGTATTCCTCCTCTAGTTGCTGCTGCACTAATGATCTTCATCCTGCCTAGCGACAAGAAAGTGATCGCCTACGGTGAAGAAGATCAAGCCGCGGCTGAAGCATCTAACGCACCAGCGAAGAAAGGTTCTTGGGGTGAAATGCTAAGCGCACCATACCGCAAGCTAACGATCACTTGTCTATTACTGGCTGGCCTTAACTTCTACGGCTACCAATTCTTTTCTGGCTTCGTGACAACGTACCTGAAAGAAGTTCGCCAATTTGACGGTTCAACTATCGGCATCATCTTTTCTATCTCAGCATTCGGTTCTCTATTCGGTGCTTGGGTATGGGGTGCAATCGCCGACAAATACGGCCGTAAAGTGAACGCGTTTGGTTTCATTCTTGCGGGTGTCATGGCGTCAGTCTTCTTCGTTGCGCCAAGCGACGTGATGATCGGCAGCCTAAACATGCTGGCTATCCTAGGTCTTATCTACAACTTCGGTCTGTCTGCTTCTGCGGTATGGGGTGGCTACTTCTCTGAGTTGTTCCCAGCTCACCTACGTAGCTTCGGTGCAGCTCTGTTCCACGGTGGTCGTATCATCGGCATGTGGGCACCAATGGTGTTGGTATTCATCCAAGAGCGCAGCGACCTTGCAACAGCAATGTGGGGTTCACCAATCGTATGGATTCTGGCTGGTCTACTGTGGCTATCTCTACCAGAAACATTGAAAGGCGGCATTTTCGACAAGAGCAAAAAAGCGGAAACAGCAAAAGCTTAATCCCCTTTAGTCGAAACCTCTAAAGACACGAAATAAACATCAATCCGGCTGATAAGTCAGCCGGTAACAAAATCCAAATCGAGTCCTGTTCCGAATGTTGACTCGACAACAAAACGAGAATTAATTATGTCTAAATATCAAGAAGCTAAACGCATTGTTCGTGACTACTTTGACGCAATGGAAAACGCTACTCACGAAAACGTTGCTGAAGTTTTGAAAGCACACACGTCTGAAGATTACTTATGGCGCGGTGTTTACCCATTCCGCGAGCAAGAAGGCGCTCAAGCTGCGGCTGACGTATTCTGGGCTCCAATGATGAAATCAATGACACGCATGCAGCGTCGTCAAGATATCTTCATCGGTGGTAACAACGAAGTTAACCCAGATGAGATTTGGGTAATGAGCATGGGTCACTTCATGGGTCTGTTCGACGCTGAATACCTTGGCATGCGCCCTACTGGCAAGATCATGAACGTTCGCTACGCAGAGTTTAACTGTGTTGTTGATGGCAAAATCACAAAGACAGGCCTGTTCCTAGATCTTCTAGGCATGATGGACCAAGCGGGTTGCTACCCACTTCCACCATCAACAGGTAAGCACTTTGTTTACCCTGGCCCACGCAATCACGATGGTCTGCTATTCGAAGACGCGGCTCCAGAAGAAGGCGTTGCGACACTTGCTCTAGTAAACAAAATGGTTGATGACCTGTCTGCTCTTAACGACAGCGGCGCAATGGGTTGTCCACCAGAAGTACTAGCTAAGAGCTGGTCAAAAGACATGATTTGGTACGGCCCATGTGGTATCGGCGCGTCTTACACAATTCCTCGCTACCAACAACAGCACCAACTTCCTTTCCGTAACAACCTGAAAGATAAGAAGTTCAACGGTCACGTTTGTCGTTTCGCTGAAGGTAACTTCTCTTGTTTCTTCGGTTGGCCAAACCTATCAAACACACCAACAGGTGGCTTCCTAGGTATGACTGGCGGCGAAGTACGCGCAAACATGCAAGTGGTTGACGTTTACTACCGCGACGGTGACAAACTGTCTGAGAACTGGGTGCTTATCGACCTTCCTTACTGGCTACAACAGCAAGGTCTAGATGTGTTCGAGCGCACTTCAACC
Organism: Vibrio lentus; assembly: GCF_030409755.1. Taxonomy (NCBI): domain Bacteria; kingdom Pseudomonadati; phylum Pseudomonadota; class Gammaproteobacteria; order Vibrionales; family Vibrionaceae; genus Vibrio; species Vibrio lentus. The sequence goes on along the minus strand of NZ_JAUFQE010000002.1, from coordinate 458,689 downwards.
ATCATGAATCCAACGCTTTAATAAAAACGCTTTAATCATGGCGATAAAAGCCAAAATATAGAAACCAAACAGTAGCAACCTAAGTCGACATCTGATTTGGGTTGCTATGACTTGCTAGGCGTTCCTTCTCGCGCCTAGCAAGTGCTCCACCAACTAATCAATGTTCCACCAATCAATTGCTTCACCAATCAATATTGCTCCACCAATAATTGAATCAAATAGTGCCTCATGGATGGGGTACATCCTGCCAAACCAATACTAATAACGGGCTTGAAAGCACGGTGGCTTTCTACGGCCTGAATAAGAGAATAACAATGAACAAGTCGATACTTTCTGCAGTGATCCTGACGGCACTTACATCAGGTTCAGCTTTTGCTGCACACACTTTTACCAATGACGCGGGCGATAGCCTTACTTTAGATGGCCGTTTCGATGTTCGTTACCAAGACAAAGGCGGCGACCATAACGGCGAATGGAACAGTGGTAGTTCTCGTTTCGGTCTTAAAGGTCAAATGGGCTTAGATAACGGTTGGACTGGCTTTGGCCATGCCGAATGGGGTTATAACTCGGGCGCTAACGGCGATAACATTTACGACCGACTTCTATACGCAGGCGTAGAGCACGAGAAATACGGCAAAATCGCAGCAGGTACTAAGCAGTGGTCTACCTTCTACGATGTGGCTTGGTTTACCGATATGGGTCGTGTTTTTGGTTCACGTGGTTCTGGTTACTACAACCTTTCTGACTGGGGTATTGCTTCTGGTACAGGCCGCGCGGAAAACTCTATCACTTACCGCAACAACATCAGTGATAACTGGAAATACGGCTTCACTTACCAAACAACTCGTGAAGATGTTGGCCTTGCGGATGGTTTAACCGCAACACTGAAAAACGGTATGGGCGCTTCAACGCTTTACACCATCACTGACGGCCTAACCATTGGTTTGGCTTACCATCAGAATGAATTTGACGATGTCGACGCTGGCGTTCAAAACATCAAAGATGGCGACACACAACGTATCGGTTTATTAGGTTTGAACTACACCAATAATGGTCTGTTTGTTGGCTTCACCTACAGCCAAGGTTCTAACTGGGAAACCACCAGCAAAGCAGAATTCTACGACCACCGTGGTGCTGAATTCTTCACCTACTACCACTTTGAAAATGGTCTACGTCCAACCTTTAACGTTAACTACTTAACGGACACAGACGACAACGCAAATGGCTACGAGCGCCAGCTAATTATCCCTGGTCTTGAGTACCACTTTAAGAAGAACAAGTTCTTAGTGTGGACGGAATACCAATTTGATAATGGCAACGACAAGTCTGTTGGTAACCATTACGAGAATAGCGATGACCAATTCGCAGCTGGTATCCGTTACTACTTCTAATCGCTAGTGGCTTTTGGCTTTTGGCTTTTGGCTTTTGGCTTTTGGCTTAACAGTCTAATGACTTAGCGGTACGTCACTCAATTTGTGGGTAAACTCGTAATCTAAAGCTCTGCTCTCACGCAGAGCTTTTGAGTCACTACCTCTGTAATCATACTTTTTTACCAACACAGAGAGTGGGTTATACCCAACATCAAATTCAAAATAGTCATTATTCCTTATTTTTCATATCATTCCTTGTTATTGCTTTATGAGTACGTACCTAATTATGGTATCCTGTGCGCAGTTAATTTGGTTCAAAAGTATGGTCTATGAGCTCTCCAAAACACTCCACGGCATCAAAGCCAACCGTCACCTCTAAAGATGTCGCTAAGCTGGCTGGCGTTTCTCAATCAACGGTATCTCGCGTATTTGTACCGGGCAGTTCGGTGTCTGAAAAGACCAAGCAGAAAGTGTTCGATGCAGCAAAATCGTTGAATTATCGTCCCAATGCTTTTGCCCGCAGTCTGACGACAAATGAATCCAAATTGATTGGCCTAGTTTTTCCTGACGCTGACTACCCTATCCACATGAAAACCCTACAGCTTATCTCCACTGAGCTACAAAAACAGGGTTACTCTGCGGTATTGATTCCTTGGCAAGTTGATGGAAACGACAACCACTCTATTCCTAATATCTTCCAATACCGAGTTGATGGCGTGATTGCGGCTTCTGCGACATTCAATAAGTCGCTTTATGAAGAGTGTGAAGAGTTCGACATCCCTATCGTCCAGTTCGCACGTGTTGTTGAAGGGACTAAGAGTAGCCATGTGGTTAGCGACAACTACGCTGCAGGCCAAGTTGCTGCTCAACACTTTCATAGCGTGGGAACGAAATCAGCGGTTTACCTGACAGGTAACGTACCGACCTACACCAATGGCGAACGCGAGGCAGGCTTTTGCTCAGAATTCGAAGACCTAACGGGCAAACAAGCTCGTGTTATTGAAGCTGATTATGACTACCTTGATTCACTGGATACTATTCGCGCCCTATTTTCAGAACCCACACACCCGCAAGCGATTTTCTGTGCGACAGATAACCTAGCAATGGCAGTGATGGATGTGGCGCGCTTAGAGTTCAACCTGCGTATTCCAGAAGATCTGCAAGTAGTCGGTTTTGATGATATCCCGCAGACTCAGTGGTTGAACTATCAACTCACGACCTTCAAGCAAGATTTCAGACGCCTTGCACGTGAGTCTGTGAAAATTGTGGTTAGTCAAATTCAAGAGCAAGACACGAGCTTGGTTAAGTTGATGGTGCCAGTGAAGTTCATTGAACGAAACACCACGCTGAAATAGAACCAACGTTAAAACGCATTCCAATAAAAATCCCGCTCAGTGTGAGCGGGATTTTTTATGATATTTAACTAGTTACCCACACCGCCGGTTTTCTCTGCCGGAGATTCAGGCGTAACGGGAGGCCACTCTTCGAAGGTCGCCAAGTGTTGCTGAATAGCGGCTTGAGCAGGACCAAATGCCCACATTTTCTGCCCCATCCACTTCAAGTACATACCTGATTCTTCAGCTGCTCGCTCGTATGGGTCACGACGTAAGTTGAACAGTAACGGAGCATTGAGTTCTTCTTTCGGACCGCTCCAACCGTGATTTTGTACTACGAAGTGCGCTTTCCAATCTCCCACTCGAACCGCTTGTAGCTTGTCTCGTTCGTAGTAGTAAATTTCTTTACGATTCGACTCACCTTTTTCGGTCAGCATATCGACTTGGTTGTAACCATCTAAGTGCGCTTTAAAGCCATCGTGACCTTTCAGCATTTTCTCTTTCAGATCTGTAGGGCCACCCGCCGCTGCAATCAGCGTTGGTAACCAGTCCATGCCGTCAAAGATGCCATTGCCAACACTGCCCGCTGGGATTTTACCCGGCCAGCTAACCAGTGCTGGTGCACGAACACCACCTTCCCATGTTGTGCCTTTTTCGCCATGGAATGGGGTCATACCGCCATCTGGCCACGTCATAATTTCTGGGCCATTATCCGCCGTGAAAATGATGATGGTGTTATCTGCAATGCCGAGTTCTTCCATTTTGGCAAGCATCTCACCAACGTGATCATCGAGATCTTTCATCACCACTTCTTGCAGTCCCCAACCATTCTGACCAAGCATGGCTTCATACTCTTCAGAAAGATGCGTCCATACGTGACCTCGTGATGGGCAATACCAAGTAAAGAATGGCTTATCCGCTTCAACCGCCCTTTCAATGAAGTTAATCGTGTGTTTGTTAACTTCGTCATCCAATGTACGCATACGTTCAATCGACAGTGCACCATCATCTTCAATCGTTTGACCGCCCTTACCGTCCGATTTTGCGTAGATCACGTTACGAGGCGCAAAGGCATCTAACGATCCATCTTTAGGCCAATCTGGATCTTCGGTGTATTCCATCGCATTCAAGTGATACAACCAACCCCAATACTCATCAAAACCATGCATTGTCGGTAAGAATTCATCTCGGTCGCCTAGGTGGTTTTTACCAAACTGCCCAGTCATGTAACCCATACTCTTGAGTATTTCAGGAAGCGTTGGTGTATCTGCGCTTAAACCCACAGGGCCACCTGGTAGCCCAACAGAGTGCATCCCTGTTCGCACCGGTAACTGCCCAGTTAAGAATGCAGAACGACCTGCTGTACATGAAGGTTGAGCATAATAATCAGTAAGTAACATGCCCTTTTCGGCAATGCTGTCGATGTTCGGCGTTTCGCTGCTCATCACGCCGTTATGATAGGCACTCAAGTTCGATATACCGACATCATCGGTAAAGATAACAAAGATATTTGGCTGCTCTTGAGCTGACCATGCCGATAGCGAAAAGCTACTCAACACACTCAGGATAAGAAGATGGAAAATCCTTTTCATACAATGTCCTTATACTGTTTCAGATTGCTCTTTATGAATCATTTTTAAACCGACTAAACCGAAGCCCAACTCCAAGATTAGATAGACGAAAAGTAGCCAATGAGGCATGCCATCTAATACCAAGCTAATGACTCGACCAGCAGCCAAACCCAACATGAAAACCACCAAGCTATAGAGCGCTGGTAGTCGATACTTTTTGAACAGTGCGCCAAGCACCCAAAATAACGCCAGAGCCAAATAAAGCCCCATCACAGCGCGGAAGATATGAGTCACGTTGATCGGACTCGCGTCGATTTCAAATAGGTAGTTCAGAGAAATAACCGGTGCATAACCGTAAGACAGAGCGATGGGTGTTAAGCCCACAACCGCGACTAACAAGAAAATACTTTGTGGCTTCATACCCTTCTCTCAAAATTTGGCTCTTTAAAAAAAACATAGTCTACAATCAGGGATATACAAGTTGCATATGTGGGAAATGGATAGTTAGAACAGGCATTCATAATCGTGCTATTTCAAATCGAATATAGGGATATCAATATGGCTAAGTGGCGTTACTTAATCGGATCAATGTTAGTGGTCAGCTCAACCGTTAATGCTCAGGAAGCGAGCTCTGAAACAAGTACAAAAAAATGGCAACACAGTATTGAAATCTATGCTCAGGCTTTGAATATTCGAGGCAACAGCACGATCGGTAGAATCTCAACAGATGTAGACGTTGATCCTGCATTCATCATGGATCATATCGACATGGGTGCCATGCTTCGCCTGGAAGGAATTTATGACAATCAATGGGGTTACTACCTTGATTACAGTTACATGAAATTAAGTGGGAAAACAGATTCTGTACTAGACATAAACAAAAACATTTTGAAAGGCAATGTCGATATAAGACAAGGCGTTTTAGAGGCTAAGGGCTTCAAACGCTATCAATATGATATCGGGATGATTGATTATATGGTGGGGATACGTTGGTGGGACAACGATATTGATACAAGGCTCTATGGTTCCAAAGGAAATGTGGATTTACGTAAATCACTCAATGAAGATTGGATCGATTATCTTGTCGGTGTTCGATGGACCAAAGAACTCAACAAAAGTTGGACAGCACATACCAGTCTAGACATGGGGCTTGGCAGCGACACTGACTTTACCAGTTCTTTGCTAACAGGAGTTCGTTATCAAATTAACGACTGGTCAGATTTAAATCTCGCCTACAAATCCACTTGGGTTGATTACGAAAATAAAGGCACTTTTGAATACGATACTGCCACACAAGGCTTCTTGGTGGGTTGGGCAGCTCATTTTTGATTGGAGAGTCAGGATATTAGAAATTTAGGTAAGCCTGATTCATGGCTTACCTTTCAAATGAAGTCTACCTTTCAAGAAAAGCTGCTGGTGACTTACTTATTGATTCACAGGGTGTGGCACAACACATTCTTGTTTCATGATCTTGAGGCCAGCATCAAGCGTTTCTGCCCACGCTTGCTCAACTTGCTCGTTGTAATGCGGGTCGTACTTTTTAACAGTGTTAAGCAACGAATTAAACCACTCGTTTAGCTCTTGCTCTGAGATATCCATCCCCAAATCTTTGTGTCTTTTACCTAGCCTCTTAACCGAGTTTCTCACGCTTGATAAACCTGACGAGTTATAGATTAGGATAATAGAAGCTTTGAGCATCTTGGTTTGTTGCTCTAATCCAATGCTTTCAAATCGTTCTGAAAACCTAGGGTTATGCTCACAAAAATCAGCCAAGAAGGTTTCTAAAAATTCTTGGTCGATCCTGCAGCGCTCAAAGCTCTCATAAAACAGTTCGTTTGGTGACATCTGACAGATCCTTTGCAATATTTGTGAGTCTTCAGGAAAACTTACAAGTTCAGAGCCGTGATTCACAAGCTCTGAACAATCAATACGATCTAATTATACGCCACTATGGCATAAAGTGAGTTGCACAGATCTTGTTTCCATCAGGATCTCGCAAATAGGCCATGTAAAGACGACGCTCGTCAGAGCCTCTCGCACCAGGGCCGTTTTCAATGCTTGTGCCGCCATTTTCTACGCCAACACGGTGCCACTCATCCACAGCTTCAGGTGAAGACGCTAGAAAGCCCACCGTCATGCCATTGCCGTGCGTTGCTGGCTGACCATCAATCGGTTTGGTTAAACCTAATACACCCGTTTGGCTAACGTAAACACAGCGTCCTTTTGGATCAACGGAACCTTCGTTGTAACCAAGCACCTTCATAATTGGATCATAGAAAGACTTCGCGCGTTCAATATCTTCGGTACCGAGAAAAACATGGCTGAACATAACTAACCTCTTCTTTTATTGAAAGAACCACCTAAACTAGACCTTCTACTTTGTTTTGTCTAGCCGTGAGATTTCGTCATAGCTGTTGCTTGATCCATTGAGAGAACACTTGGAACTTGGTTCGCTGATCCATCCCTTTCGGACACACCAAGTCATAACCTTTTCCTGATTCGATACTCATAAATGGTGCAACCAACAGTCCTTGGTCAATCTGTGGTTGCATGAACTCTAGGCGCCCCAAAGCCACTCCCATCGACAATATTGCAGCATCCATTGCCAAGCGATTATCGCTGTAATAATCACACTGCAGAGTACAGTCAACATTGCCTTGTGCTTCTTCCAACCAACGTTGCCATGCGGTGATGTCACCACTGTGTATAAAGCGCGCTTGTTCTAAGCGATCAACACCCTTTTCAAGATTGAGTTTTTGCGCATATTCAGGGCTACAAACCGGCGTTCTCACGCCTGTAAATAACCGCTCACTATAGTGATTCGGATAGTGGCCTTCGCTATAGAAAATTGCCACGTCATAAGGTTCAAACTGTAAATCAGATTGGTTCTGTTTGGTTTGTAATTTGATGCTTAAATTTGGATAGAGTTTTCTAAATTCTGGCAGGCGTGGCATCAGCCAAGACGAAGCGAAATAAGGCGACGTAGCGATATACAATTCGCCGCTCAGCTCTCCAGTTTTGATGTCCGTTAGCTCCGAGAATATCGACTCAAACGAAATGTTGAGCATCGACAAAACACGCTGCCCCTCGGGCGTTAATTCGAGCTTACGAGTTTTACGAATGAACAAGTTGAACTTCAGCTGTTGCTCTAACTTTTTAATGCGATGGCTCACTGCCCCTTGAGTCAAACAGAGTTCATCAGCCGCCTGCGTGAAACTCAAATATTTGGCTGCAACACTAAAGGTGTGCAGCAGCGACAGCGTTTGTTGGCGATTTTCGAACAACCCCATGGATTAACCTCATTAATTCATATCTCATCATTACTGGTTTGTTGGTGCGCACAACCATCATATAGATTAAACCACGTAATCTACAAGATAAATGGTGAGCAACATGAAACAGAATCAAAAACTCAAAGTTGTCGTAATTGGTGGTGGCTCAAGTTACACCCCAGAACTCATTGAAGGTCTCCTTAATCGTCATCACGAACTGCCGATCTCTGACTTGTGGTTAGTCGATATCGAAGAAGGGATGGACAAGGCAAAAGTGATTGCGGATTTAACCAAGCGTATGATCAAAAAAGCCAACTGCGACATCGCTGTTCACCTCACCACAGATAGACAATCGGCCTTAATCGACGCTGATTTCGTGTGTTCACAATTTAGAGCAGGTCGTTTGGAAGCACGGCTGCGAGATGAGCGAATCGCATTGAAATACCGCATGATTGGCCAAGAAACAAATGGCTTAGGTGGCTTCTCAAATGCCTGTCGCACCATCCCAATTGCGCTAGACATTGCCAAAGAGATGGAAACACTCTGCCCAGACGCTTGGCTTCTTAACTTCACCAACCCGTCAGGCATGGTGACCGAAGCCTTGATTAAACACTCAACCATCAAAACTGTTGGCCTATGCAATGTGCCCGTCAACATGGAACGTGGCGCGGCTGAAATGTTAGGAGCAGAACGTGCCGACATTACCATGCAAATTGCTGGCTTAAATCACTTAGTGTGGGCGAGAAAAGTACTTCATGAAGGCAAAGACAAACTCGGTGAGGTGATTGAACAGTTACTTGGTGGTAACGACCAAATGATGCCGAAAAACATTCCACCCTTTGAATGGGATAGCGAGCTGATTCGATCATTGAACCTCGTGCCATGTGCCTACCTACGCTACTACTACCAATCACGAGATATTCTCGACAAAGAATTCTCAGCTTCAGAGAACAGCACCAACCGAGCAGACCTTGTCGCTAAGGTAGAAGAACAACTGTTGGCGATCTATCAAGACCCGATGTTAGACACCAAGCCTCAGTTGTTAGAAGAGCGAGGAGGCGCGTACTACTCTGAAGCAGCTTGTGAGCTAATGAGCAGTATTCACAACAACAAACGTTCTATCATGCACGTCAACACTCGTAATAACGGTGCGATTAAAGGCCTGCCTGACGACTGTGCAGTTGAGGTGAGTTCGGTGATCACCAGCAGCGCGATCCTTCCATTAAATGTCGAGCCTTTTGATAGCGATACTCTACGCCTCATCCAGCAAATGAAAGAGTTTGAAACACTCACCGTGAAAGCCGCAATGACGGGCGATATCGCCATTGCCAAGCGCGCATTGATTCTGAATCCTATTGTCGATAGTGGTTCGCACATCGATGAAGCATTACAAGAAACCATCCGTGAAAACTTAGACTTCATGCCAGCCTTTGCTCACCGATTGAAGCTAGATTGACCAGCAATTAGATAGAAAATCAACTGACATTGAGCACAAGACAACCAACCTTTGCCGCACTGATGAGTAACGCATAGAAACTAAGTAATAAGAAGGCTAGCGATGAAACTGATCTTAAATGCCGATGATTTCGGGCTCACAGAAAGTGTTAACCACGGCATCGTCGACTGCTTACAAGCAGGAATGGTCAAGTCGACCACTATCATGATGAATCAGCCGGGCACACAACACGCTGTGGAGCTTTATCACCAAGGGAAAGTCCCTGAGGTTGGTTTGCACTTTACCGTTACTGCAGGAAAACCCCTGACGCCACCTGAGCTTGTTCCTAGCTTGGTGGATGCTCAAGGCAACTTCTTAGACAATGTCACTCTGTTCGATAAAGCCGATGTCGTCGAAGAGCAAGTGACACTTGAGCTCAACGCTCAATACCGAGCGGCTATCAATGCAGGGTTAACGATCAACCACATCGATAGCCATCACTTTGGCGGTGTATTTAAACCACTCAAAGCCGCGTTTACTCGCACCGTCAATCAGATTGGTCTTCCGGTCAGACGAATCGATAACATTGTGAATGGGCAAGATTCACTAAAAGTCGCCACACCCGACGCTTTTGATATGCGATTTTTCGATGACGGCGTATCACTTGCTCGTTTACAAGATTTACTGCTGAGCTATCAAACCGCAATGCCGAAAGGGGTTGTCGAATTGATGTGTCACCCATCGCTTTCTGTCACTGATGAGCTTAAATCATTATCTGGTTATCGTGAGAGGCGTGTTGAGGAATACCAGCTTCTCACTAGCTCTGCACTAAAGCAGTGGCTAAACGACCATAAGATAGAGTGTATTGGATTCGACGCTCTCAGATAAGGAACCTTGATTCAGGGCTAATCAACAATGCGTTGTGCGCCCTGCCCTTGGTCATGCAGAATATCTTCAGGGTTCAACAGTTGGCATTTCTGCATACTCAAACAACCACAACCGATACAACCGGTTAGGTTTTCTTGTAGCGATTTAATCTGCGCCATCTTACTGTCGAGTTGCCCCTGCCATTTCTTCGCAACGCGTTCCCAATCTCGCTTAGTCGCAGTATGGTTCATTGGTAAAGTAGACAACTCTTCGGTGATCTCTTCGAGCGTGAAGCCTATAGACTGCGCCACTTGTATTAGCGCGATTCGACGCAGCATCGCCGACTGATAACGACGTTGATTTCAGTTAGTGCGAATCGAAGCAATCAACCCCTTGGTTTCATAAAAGCGCAGCGCTGAAGGAGCGACACCGCTTCGCTCTGACAGCTGACCAATGGTGAGGTATACAATGTTTCTCATGATCTTTCACTTCCTGTTTGAATAGTCATTTCGTCCTGATACTGACCAGTATAATAGAGTTCACTTTAACTTTAACTTTAACTATGGGTTCAAATTTAGGTTTGGACTAAATTGAAAACGACGATCTATCAAGAGCCCAGATTGAACCTTTGGTCTACTACTTCGCTGGACGATTACCATACATGCTGTCAAAGCCGGGAATACCTTGCTCCCACACAGGCTGCTCTTCACCAACAATGTTTTTCAATGTATCAATGAAAAGCTTGGTTTTGATTGGAGCATCTCGATGTGGATACACCGCATAGAAAGTACCAAAGTCATCCAAGTGTAAATGAGTCATGATAGGCACCAACTCGCCGTTCAGTACTTCATCTTCAATCATTTGCGCTGTGACTACTGCGAGCGTACTGCCCGTTAAAGCACTCTTAGAAATCATCTCAACATCATTCACTTTATAGGTCGCGTTGAGCTGAAAATGCTGCGCTTGTCCCTCTTGGTCAACATAGGAAAACTTGTCGATCAACAATCCCGGTGCGGCATAAATGGTCGCAGGTAATGACTCTAGCTTTTCGATGGTATTGATCTCTCCATGCTCAGCAATGAACTCTGGGGAAGCAACAATCAGCAATCGACTTCTGGCGATCTTACGGCTAATCAAACTAGAGTTTTTGGGCTTACCGATACGAAAACCGATATCAAACCCTTCTTTAACCATGTCTACGATTCGGTCTTCTAGTCTCAATTCAAAATCGACATCCGGATATTGTTTTTGAAACACAGCAATCGCTTGCTGAACATACTGTCGACCAAACATGGTTGAGCTGGTAATTCTCAGTAAGCCACGAGGCTCTGCGTGGTAGTTTTGCGCTAGGCGTCGAGTGTTGTTCAACAATGCTCGAAGTTGATGCGCTTGATTGACCATCTCATTGCCAGCCGCAGTCAGAGATAACGAACGGGTTGTTCTATTCAATAACCGAACGTTGAGCTCTTCCTCAAGACGGCTAATCTGCTTTGAGATAACAGAACGATCAACGTTTCTTTGCTCCGCCACTTTGACAAACGAGCCAAGCTCGACCACTTCAAGTAATAACAATAAACGACTCGATATATCCATAACGCCCTTTGTTGCATTTTAAGCACCAATATTGTGCAAATTTGCCTATTTTTCTCATCTTATTACAAATCTATAGTAGCTGCACATAACGGAGACAACATTAAGTCCCGAACTAATAGAGGAACATCCCATGACACTACTATCTGCAACTAACCAAAATGGCATTGCAACTGTATCTATCAACAACCCACCAGTGAACGTACTGACTTTCGATTTGATCAATGAGATCAACGCATTCGTTCTGTCATTGAAAGATGATCGTGATACCAAGGTTGTTGTATTTAAATCATTGAATGAAAGCTTCTTTTTGGCTCACTTAGATCTTAATGTGATCAATGGTACGCAAGGTGGACAAGCGGGTTCGATTGAATTCAATCACATGATTGAGAACATCAAATCAATGAAGCAAGTGTCTGTTGCAGTGGTTGATGGTGTGGCTCGTGGGGGCGGTAATGAATTTGTGATGGCGTGTGACCTAGCTTATGGCACTGAAAACTCAGCGTTCGCACAACCAGAAATTCATGTAAACATCCCAACGGGTGGCCAAGGCGCAGTGCAATTTGCAAGACGCATGGGTAAAAACAAAGCGCTACAAGCATTGTTACTCGGCAACGATTTTACTGCTCAACAAGCAGAGAGCCGTAACATCATCACGCAGTTCGTACCGAAGGCCGACCTAAACGATTTCTTAGCAACAACGTTAGGTGTGATCAGCCAGTTAGAAGTACGTGACATCGTGATGTACAAAGAGATCATCGCGGCTTCAATCAAAGACGAACAAGCGGGCGCAGAGCTAGAGCTTCGTTACTTCCTAGAGCGTGCAAAAGAGCAAAAAACAGCGGCAATCATTGGCGCGTTTCTAAAACATGGCGGACAAACAGAGCGTGAAGCTAAAGATATGCCAGGTATCTTCGCCGATACTGCAGCTGAGCTATCTAAATAATCCCCCATGTAGTCACCATACAAAAAACGGTCACCTGAGGGTGGCCGTTTCTGTGCTTAATTAATCACGAGCTTACAACCTAAGACTCAACCTTAATAACTGAACACCTGAGGTTTATCTTTGAGGCTTAGTATTTAAGGTTCAAAGCTTACTCATGATCGATTTTAGGTTCTCTAACATTTCAGCGTTGGTCACTTCCCCTATCTCTACATCAAAATTGTCGTAAAAACTCGGCACAGACAGTGTGCCTTTGATGTCCGCAGCAAAATATGGCGCAGAGTTTACGGCAGAAGATAGCACCGATGTTGCGCCGCCTGGGCCCGGAGATGCAGCCAACATAACGACAGGCTTGCCTTGGTAAACCTTCATATCAATTCGAGATGCCCAGTCGAACACATTCTTAAAGGCCGCAGTATAAGAACCGTTGTATTCTGCAAACGAAATGACCACAGCGTCAGCTTCACTAATCTTGCTAAAAAAGCGCTGCGCGTGCTGGTGAATACCTGACGCCTTTTCTCTGTCTTCGCTGTAAATCGGCATTTCAAAATCATTAAGATCAAGCACTTCAACTTGCGCGTTGTTCGCAAGGCTTGCGGTATAAGCCGCTAATTGTTGGTTAATCGATGTCTTACTGTTGGTGGCGCCAATGGCTAATACTTTCATTGTTGATCCTTTAAATCGGTTAGAAACATTTCTCTAAAGCTTGGAAAGGTACCTTTAGGGTTAAGCCAAAGTACGTTTGTAATGCAGCAAAATAAGCGGGTTCGTCTTCAAGCAACCACTCTTCTGTTGAGCCGTTTTTGCTAATTTTAATTTTCTGGTTAAGTAGCGTGACAATCCCGTCTTCAATCGGCAGCGCCGCAATACAGTTCGATGTAAAAATCGATTTCGGGCTGTTAGATGTAAAAAAGTTGCTCGACTCTAAATCGTTCGCACACACGTGAGTCATGTCTAGGCTGTATACCTTCATCCACTCTTCACCCTGCTTGATTTGCAATAGCAAGCCGTACAATTCGTCTTCTATGAAACGGAAGGTCTGTAAATCATTAGATTGCTCAAGACCGGTTTCTAGCAGCAATGGAGCTCGAGGTGTAAAGGTGCCAAAGCCCGCATCCACCAACCATTGCTGACCATTGAGTGTCACTAACGTTACTCGATGACTACGCCCTGTCGGCTCACCTGCTAGGTGAACACGGCCAAGTAGGCTTCTGGCTTCAAAACCCAAGTGGGTTAACACATTCAGCAGCAGTCCATTTAACTCTTGGCAATAACCGCCTCGCTGATTAACCACTAGCTTTTGGTAAAGCGCTTCGGGAGATAGTTGAATCGCTTGTCCATTGATCACATCGAAGTTTTCGAACGGGATACTTCTGTGTTGATGCTGATGAATGGCTTTGAGGCTTTCGACCGTAATGTCACTCGTTTCAGATAAGCCTATTCGTGCAAAATATTCAGTCACTTGATTCTGTTCCATACCCTAACCTTCTTAATTTATCTCACCTGCAATTCGTCACTTGTTGGTCTATACAACCATCAGGCGATTGTCTGTGTTTTTAGATTAAGTAGGATGATAAAACCTCAAGTTAACTTGAGGTAAAGTGATATTTTCAAGAAATAGGAAGTAATTTAAAAACGCTAATAAAGCAATGCCTTACAGCAGGTGGAATATAGATTGGTATTGCATGGCAAGAATAAGCACACCCAAAAATGCAGTGAATGTGCTTTATTGAAGTGTTATTTACTTAGATTGATTTAAAGGGCTGACACCTGAATAAGTTACACCTGATAACTCTGCCATTTCACGATTCCATGTCGCTAAATCGTGCGGGTTAAATTGATTCAAATGATCATGACCGCACGCTCTCGCCATCACTTGCATCAATTCAGTCGAAGCTTCGAAGAAGTTCTTCAATTGGTTCGATGCCTTTTCAACGTTTAGCCGTTGGCGTAAGTCGGCTTTTTGAGTCGCGATGCCTGCTGGGCAATTGTTGGTATTACACATTCTCGCCGCCACACAACCAATCGACTGCATGGCGCTGTTCGAGATGGCGACACCATCAGCGCCAAGCGCCATCGCTTTCACAAAGTCCATCGGAACACGAAGTCCGCCAGTAATGATTAAGGTGACTCTGTCACTGACACCTTGCTTGTCTAAATAAGCTCTGGCACGAGCAAGTGCTGGAATGGTGGGAACACTGATATGGTCTCGGAACATTTCAGGCGCAGCGCCTGTACCGCCACCACGCCCATCCAAGATGATGTAATCGGCACTGGCATCGAGTGCAAACTGAATGTCTTCTTCAATGTGATTGGCACTCAACTTGAAGCCAATCGGGATTCCGCCTGTTACTTCTCGAACTCGGTCGGCGAACTTTTTAAAATCCGCGACGGTTTTTAGATCAACAAAGGTTGGTGGAGAAATCGCAGCCGTGCCCGCTTCAATGCCGCGTACCTCTGCAATCTTACCGATGTTCTTAACTCCCGGCAGATGACCGCCTGTTCCAGTTTTCGCCCCCTGTCCGCCTTTAAAGTGAAAGGCTTGGACATTCTTGAGCTTAGATTCATCGTAACCAAACTGAGCACTGGCCAGTTCATAAAAGTAACGTGAGTTCGCGGCTTGCTCTTCGGGTAACATACCGCCCTCTCCAGAACAGATACCCGTCCCTGCGAGTTCTGCGCCTGTCGCCAACGAGACTTTCGCTTCTTCAGACAACGAGCCAAAACTCATATCAGACACAAACAAGGAGATGTTCAACTTGAGCGGCTTCTTCGCTTTAGGGCCAATAATCAGTTCCGTACCCACAGGCACATTTTCAAGCAGAGGTTTGGTCGCCATTTGCGCGACCATCACCTGAATATCATCCCAATGCGGCAATAGATATCTTGGCACACCCATTGAGGTCATGGGCCCATGATGCCCAACCTTAGATAAACCATCGCGCGCCAGTTGATGGATAAACTCGACCGTGGGTTCTTCTTTGGTTGCGCTCGCAGCAGGAGACAAGTCTGGCGCAGCCGCTTGGATGTGAACCTCTGGGCCTTCTTGCCCAACCTGTTCAGCCGTAAACTGTTTATGAGTGCCATCGCAAAAAGGTAGGTTGTTCGAATATTTACAGCGACACAGATAGGCGTCGCCGTTTTCTTCGGCCACAAAACTCTTCGGTTTAAAGCCGGTACCTGCATGAGAACCATCACAAAACGGTTGGTTTTTCGATTTACCACAGGTACAGAAGTAGTACTCCTCCCCTTCGGTTAGCTCCACTTTGATTGGCTTGGTATCCGCTATCACTGGATTCTTCATAGTTCGTTCACCTTTTTCTTTTTTATCATTTGATGACTGAAGCGATGGCTTGCTCACAAGAGTAAAGTAAAGGTGAGATGCGTGACGAATTCAATAAATGGGTGAAGTAAAGCGGTGCCACTCGAAAGCCTGAATCACCATCAAACCGATAACCATCGTGCTGATATTCATATATTGGTTCTATGCCTCAACGATATCCATTCCGTCCAAATAATGGGAAATCACTTTCAAAGACCAACACCAAGACTCTCATCATTAACTCAGGGCTTTTAATTTGTAGGATCAGATCAGACAAACTGAAATTTTGTTATATAAAAATTGGGCTAGAATTATCTCAGCTTCCAAAGGTAAGCCAGAAATACAAACGGCAGTACGACAATTAATTTCAGCTGAAATAGGTAAACACTTTTAACCTTTCCAGCAACAAAGAGAGAAATCATGAAAAAATCATTCAAGAAAGGCCGCATAAGCGGACTTGTTAGTATCGCATTGTGCCTAGGAGCGTCAGGAGCTTTTGCCGCGGATTACGACCTAGTTATCGAGAATGGACGAGTGATGGACCCTGAAAGCATGCTGGATGCTGTATTAAACGTCGGGATCAAAGATGGTCAAATCATCAAAATTACGGCAGAAAAACTCGACGGTGACGAGACAATCGATGCAACAAATCAAGTGGTTGCCCCAGGTTTCATTGATACCCACTTTCACTCGCTAGATGGTTTATCTATCAAGCTTGCAGCCCTAGATGGTGTAACAACGGGTATGGATCTGGAAGTCGGTGCGATTCGCGTCGGTGAGTGGTATGAAGAAAAAGCGGGTAAATGGCCACTGAACTACGGTACTGGTGTCAGCCACGAAGGAGCTCGTCTTCAAATCCTAGATCCTGAAGTGAAAATTACAGGCCCACATGATGCGACTACGATTCTTGGCTCGCTTCGAACAGAAGCGGCTAAAGACGGTGTGAGTGGCTGGTCTGAGACAAAAGCTGACATCGAGCAGATGAACCAAATCCTTTCTGTTCTTGATCAAGGCTTTGCAGAAGGTGCATTGAACCTAGCTTCAACAACCGCTTATATGAAAGATGGCTTGACGGCATTTGAGATGTACGAGTCCATGAAAGTCGCAGCAAACTGGGACCGATTTGTATCATCACATACACGTTTTCACGCTAACCCTTCAAATCCAGAAGCACAGCTAGGTTTTGACGAAATCTTTACCAATGCGATGCTTCTCGACTTACCATTTTTGATGCACCACAACAACGACTTCGGTTGGTGGGAAGTGGAAGAAAAGCTAAAGCTTGCACGAGAAAAAGGCTTAGTGATGTGGTCTGAATACTACCCATATGATGCAGCATCCACTGCGATTGGTTCATCTTTCCTTGTACCGGAATCTGTGGAAGGGATGTACAACGCGAAGTATGAAGAAATGATGTACGACCCAACACGCGATAAATTTCTGACCAAAGAAGAGTATCTGGTCATTGCCGCTGAAGATCCGGGTCACTTGGTGGTTCTGTTTAGCCCTGCACGTAAAGATTGGATGAAATACTGGCTACAAATTCCAAACATGACCGTTGCAGCAGATTCTATCTATTCAGGTTTAGGTACTGATTCTTGGGATGCCGATCCAACAGAATATCAAGGTCACCCTCGAACTGCGGGTACTCGAGGCAAAGTATTACGTATGGCACGTGAAGAAGGCGTACCATTGTTATTCACACTTGCTCAAACGTCTTACTGGGCAGCAAAGCACCTAGGTGATGCGGGGGTTGAATCAATGAAAGTTCGTGGTCGTATGCAAGAAGGCATGGTTGCGGATATCACCATTTTCGACCCAGAAAACGTAACCGATAATGCGACTTACAAAGCCAAAGAACAAGGCAATCCAACAACCGGTATTTCTTATGTCATCGTAAATGGTGAGCAAGTGGTTAAAGAAGCTGAGTTCCAAAAAGTATGGGCAGGCCAACCCATTCGTAACACACCATCGGATGAATCGCGATTTGAAGGATTGAGCAAAGAAAAGTTCTTGGAAAACCTAACAGTACCAACGATTTCTATCGATGACTCGGGTGCCTCTGGCAATCCGCAACTATAGAAAAAGGTGAGGTAATCATGATCAAAAAGGCTATATGTGCATTGCTACTCACGGGTTCGTTTTCAGGAACGACAAGTGCAACTAGCATCGATGATATGGGATTTGATGTGTCTAGTTTTAAACAAACAGGACAACAAATATCTGTCAAAGAACCGAAAGCGCCAACGTTAGTTCAGGAGAGTAAACTGGCCTCATATGTAAGCGAAGTCGGCGTAGATGTCGCCAATTTGTCTCAGGTGCAACTTGATGATTTGATCGGAAGTTATGACCAATTGCCATCAGCGATCTTTTGTGATGAACACCAAGAGTTCGAGATTCAGATATCAAGTACGAATATCTGGCAAAGAACGAAATTGATGAAGTTACGACAAGCGATTGGAGACGATCTACCTAACGCGCACTAATATGCTCTCATAACAGCCAGTGATTTTTACTGGCTGTTTTTTTAATCTAATAAACCCAAGTTAGAAGTATTCATCATAAACGTGTTGGATGTATTCATTAGCAGCAGTAACGATAGATTCCCTTATCCCTTCAATATGCAAAGAGTGTGGGCTCCATAATGAAATGGGAATCTCTAACCCTTTTTTAATCTCAGTAGGCTTGAGCTCAATTAAATTTTGCTGCACAAATTCAGAGTAAATAACAGAGCGAGGAAGTAACGCCCAACCTAAGTCCAGCTGAACCAATTGGATCACAAGCGCAAGTTGGTCAACAAGCTCATAGTTAGCAGAAAGGGTGACTTTATCTGCCATCCCTTCATCGATTAATGATTTCAAGATTAACTGCTTAGATATTTTTAACTTAGAGAACAGTTCGTTTGGTGGCGTTTTACTCAGTTCACTGCCTTTACTTGCGAATGGGATCAGCGTAAGGGTTTCTAGGTAAACCGCGTGAAAGCTATTCATCGCCCTACTCTCGTGAGTATTCACAAAACCGAAGTGCAGTGTCCCATCTTCAATCCCCTGCTTAATCTCCTTTTTATTCATGACCAGCATATTGACTCTACAACCTGGAAAGTCTTTTTGTAATTGCATCCTGATATCAACCAAAATGAGCTGTGGCATAAAGCTTAGATAACCAATATTGATGGTTTCTGGTTCGCCTCGGGAAATGTTGAGCGCTATTTTATCAAAGGCTTTTAGCTGCTCGACGGCTTGCTTTGCATAGCGGTAAAGTAACTTCCCTTCTTGTGTTGCTTCAACACTGCGACCTTTGCGCTCAAAGAGTGCGACATCAAGAATATCCTCTAAATTGACAACAACTTGCCCGACGGTACTACGGTGTTTATCTAGCTTAGCGGCCGCCTTGCTAAAAGACTTTTGCTCGTAAACCGTCACAAAGGTGGAGAGTTGCTCGAGGCTGAAATTCATAGATGACTCCAATATTCAAATTATGCTTTGTTGCTTTCAAATCAATCACTTTGACGTGATGAGTATAGACAGAACATGAATAGGTTACGACTTCCACCTCAAAAAAAAACCAACAAGGTTCAAGTAGTTTGTCTGATCACGTCAGACAATAGCAATTCTGAGTTTCCATTAAACGTTTATATCATTCCGGCTTATCTAAACAACCTATGTGAAATACCGATATGAATACCACCAAGACTTTTACCGCGACCGCTTTGACCTTATCACTGCTTACCTCTCCTTTCATTTTGGCTGATGAAGAACAAAGTGTGGACCCATCCGATGTCGCACGAGCTGTAACCTCATTCACTGTTGGCCTTAGCAACACCGGCAAAGTGAAAGCGATGGGCACCATGGCAATGCCAATCAATGAACAACAGCAAGCCATGATCGTAGCCGAAGGCAATATGACGAATGAAGGCAAATACAGTGATGCACGTGTCCAATACTTCCATGTATTCAATCTTGATAGCGCATCAGTCCCTAAAGTCGCGGCGTCACTCGATCTTATAGACAACGACATGGTCAGCACTGCAGCAGTCGGTGGCGTAGCAGCAATTAACACGGACAGTGAACGTTTTACTGTGTTCCTTCGCGCAGGCGCATTGGCAGGCGAATACAAAGAAGACTTTATCCAAAGCGGTGGATTTGGCATCAACGACCAAACCGCGATTGGTGGTACTGCTGCGGCATTCCTAAACGTTAAAACTGGCGACGATGGCACTTTTTTCACCTTCAATCCGGAATACACATACATCGACGGCGATCTTGAAAGCAGCACCTTGAAAACAACACTCCGCCTTGCAACACCTTTATCACAAGATAAATCTCGCTGGGGAGAGCTAAGAGTAGAGAACACTTATGGCGACGTAAAATCAGCCGTCAAAACTCAACATGTTGATGACACGGCAGCTTGGTTCTTATACCGCGCCTATTTCTAAAACCTCAACGGTCATTGTCCTATTGGGTCAGACAAACCGAATTTCTTCAGTTTCGATATCGCGAATACCATGACGGCAGATTGGCGAAGTAATAATCGAGTTCAGTCACCCACTCCTAAATTAGATACATCATTATTTTTGCACTCAGCGTGTTTGATTAACCAAGCTGAGTCGTAATTACTAAGAGGTTAAAATGAAACATCTTTTGAACCTGTCAACGGTTGCTCTGATATTGGCATCAGGGGTAACAACCGCTGAAGCAATGCCAGTAGAGTCCTCGACTTCGCGTTCACATTACGATTCATGGAATGAAACCAAGCAAAACCTTCAAAAAGAACATGGCTTACAGTTGGGCATGGATTACAACATGCTGAGTATGGGAGCGATTGATCCTCTTGGGGATTCATCTGCTGCGGCAGGAGCATTAAGAGTCTTTGGTCAATGGGATCTTCTAGAGACAGAAGATGGAGACAAAGGTGGAATTGTTTTCAAGTTTGAACATCGACATAAATACACTGAAAACTCCCCGAAAGAATACGGTTTGGCCGATCTCGGTTACTTAGGTTTTGCTCACTCCTTATATGGTGATCAAGGCTTTAGAACTACTCATTTATTTTGGCGTCAGTCTCTAATGCAAGAACAGATGGTGGTTTACGCCGGTTTCTTAGACATGACGGATTACACCGATTTTTATGCGTTAGCTAGTCCATGGAATGACTTCAACAATGGTGTGTTTACTTCCGGTAGTGGAACGATTGGTGGATTGCCTGATGGTGCACTGGGTGTTATGGCCGGCGGTTTTTTCTCAGATAGCATTTATGGCTCGGCCAGTATTCTTGATGCTAAAGGCAACGCTTCTGACTTAGTAGAAGGAGCCAAAGAGCTCTTTGACACAGGAGCCACTTGGAAAAGCTTAGAACTCGGTTGGACACCAAGTAAAGATATGCTGTTCATCAGCAATGCTCATATCAGCCTATGGCAGCGTGACGCAGTTGGAAACGATGATGAAGGTTACGGTATCAACCTGTCTCTATCAGGTTTAGTGGCTGAGCGTTGGTTGCCTTTCATTAGGGCTGGATGGGCTCAAGATGGCGGAGCCATGTACGACGCCTCAGTAAGCGTCGGCTTTGGTTACATTCCTGCACAGAGAAACCAAGACATGTTTGGACTGGCAGTTAACTGGGCAAGCCCAATGGAGAGCACAACGCAAGGGTTGGACTTAGGTGACCAATATACAACTGAAGCGTATTACCGAGCTCAAATCACACCATGGCTGCAAATTTCTCCAAGTGTGCAAGTTCTGAATCACACCGCGATTGATCTGACCAATGGCTTCGACAACATCAATTTAATCCAGAATAAAACCGATGTGGTATTTGCCCTAAAAGCAAAGTTCGAGTTCTAAATTAAACACACGTACAAATGATATTAAGGAAAATATCGTTATTAACCTTGCAAGGAGTGCTAAATAAGTTTCGAGTAAAAAATGAAAGTAAAAATATTCTTGGCGGTACTCTTAGGTATGGCTTGTAATACTGCAACTGCGGAAGCAGAAAAAACAAGTAAAGATGAAGTACAACGAATTATTCTTGTTCGACATGCCGAAAAGCCAGATGACGGCCTTGGTAACCTAACCTGTCAGGGATTGAACAGAGCACTATTATTACCAGATTATATTCAACGTGAGTTCAATAAACCGGACTACATCTTTGCCCCAAACCCATCAATTAAAACCTGCGAGCTGCATGGCGATGGTGAATGCTATAGCTACGTTCGTCCTTTGGTAACCATTGCTCCAACTGCGATCCAATATGGCATGCCCATCAACACACAATATGGTTTGAATGACTTTGAAGGAATTCTTGATGAGTTATTCTTAGAAAAATACCGTAATGCAGATCTTTTACTGGCGTGGGAACACATCAGCATTGAAGTGCTTGTTACTTTGATTAAGCATCGCTTTGATAACGTTGACCCAATCCCAGAATGGCCGAATTCAGATTACGACACTGTTTTTGAGTTAATCATCGATTGGAGTAAACCGAGAGATCTGACAATCAATGTTCATAAACAACAGTTTGGAGACATCTCGACTGAATGCCCTAGCACCAAATAAGTTGCTGATTAATGGCTTTTATCGAACAACAATCAAAAGAGTGAATTAACCTCAGCCCGAGTACACAATAACAAGTTACTCCGTACTCGGGCTAAAACTAGTCAACCTTTAATACAACAAGCCTCTAATCAAATAACTCGATAACCAACTTATTATCTCGGATCACCAGATTCGGTTCTGACGATTTAATCAACGACTCTTGCACTTTATTGCTGTCGAGCTTGTAAACGGGAGACTGGGACAAAGCAAAACCAATCATAGAAACGGCTGGCTTAAGTAGTTTGGCAATCTCTGGCGAAAGCTGTTTATCTTTTTCTTCAAAGCGCTCTAAACGCAGTGATTTTAAATAAATCTCGCCACTCTCTTTGTCGTATTCAGGAATCGCACTGAACTCAATATCCAAATCCAACCCCATATTAGGCATGTTGAACACCTGAACTTTTGCATTGGTATTCGCCAGTACAGAAACACGCTCGGCATCAGCTCGACCAATTTTCACCGCTAAGTCATCGACAGCAACTTGCGCGTACATAACGTTTTGTACACCCACTTCCTGCTCTAACATCACCGAATCTTGCAGGTAGTTCGTCATTTCTTGTTCAGTCACGCTGTAGCTAACACAACCACTTAGCATCAGGGTAGTCATAGCTATAATGAAACGGGTCATTAACTTTGTTGTCATTGGAGATAGGCTCTTAATTTGTAAATGCATGGAACGGATGTTACCTCTAGATGATACTGTAAAATAGTTCTCACAATGACAGTGTCGGATAACTGGGCAGAATGATCCACCTAATTGGTGATGTCGTATAGATTGGTATTCACGAAAAGAGTAAGAAAAACAATGACTGCATTAACGATATTTTACGATGGGACATGCCCGTTATGCGCAAAAGAGATGGCAGCGCTTGCCAAGCATGATACCAAAAATCAGATTCAAACCATCGATATCTACAGTGAGGCGTTTACAGATTACCCGCAGATAGATGCCGAGGCAGCCAACACGATTTTGCATGCACTCGATGAGAATGGAAAATTACTGCTTGGTTTGGACGTGACTTACCAAGCATGGAAGCTGGTTGGCAAAGGTTGGCTATACGCCCCATTGCGTTGGGCGATATTTAAGCCAATGGCCGACTGGTGTTATCTGCGGTTTGCGAAAAACCGATATAAAGTCTCTTTTTGGCTAACTGGACAGTCACGCTGCAACGGAAATAGCTGTACTAAATAGCTCTACTAAATTGCATTGGAATTAAGATATACCACTGGCGACTTTGTAGTAAACAATGCCAAACAGCGCTGCAAATACCAATACCGTTACGGCCACTTTCAACCAAATAAACTTCATATTTTGTCCTTATTAATTTTGTTTACTGTTCCACGAGACAAGTTATCACAACAAAACATTCGGTTGGGTAATGATTAATAGAACTTTGTAGTCAACCTTGATTCCCAGAGAGAACCTTTATGTCGGCAAAAGAGAGAAACCTTCCTACACATCGAATTTCGAGATTCAGTAAGTTTGCCTCACTGGCGACAAGGGTCGCGGGTAATGTGATAACGGAAGGCACCAAGCAACTCGCACAAGGTAACAGGCCAAAAGCAAAAGACTTAATGCTGACGCCGCAGAACATTGCTCGCCTGACTGACCAACTCGCACACCTGCGCGGTGCAGCGATGAAGCTTGGCCAAATGTTATCAATGGACGCTGGCGATGTTCTCGAACCTGAACTCGCCGACATTCTTTCTCGCCTGCGCTCAGACGCCGACCCACTGCCAACAAAGCAGCTCAACCTAGTGCTAGAAAGCTCACTCGGCATCAACTGGAAAGCCGAATTTCTTTCCTTCAACTTTAAACCTATCGCCAGTGCGTCCATAGGACAAGTTCACCAAGCTTACAGTGATGCGGGAGACAAACTTGCCATCAAAGTCCAATATCCAGGCATTCGAAAAAGTATCGACAGTGATGTGGACAACGTAGGCACATTGCTGAACATCGTTGGTTTGATACCCAAGTCCGTCGATTATAAAGGCTTACTAGAAGAAGCTAAGAAACAGCTCCATGATGAAGCGGATTATGCTCGCGAGGCTGACTATGCGACACGTTACTATCATGCACTGAAAGAACACGCTCACTTCGTCGTGCCTAAGATTCACCCCCAAATGTCTTCAGAATCAGTGCTCGCGATGGACTTCATTGAAGGTGTCTCGATAGAGCAAATCGAAGATTACGATCAAAGTACTCGTGATTTTGTCATGCGCAGCTTGCTCGAACTCATGTTCAGGGAATTGTTCGATTTTAAGATGGTGCAGACCGACCCCAACTTCGCCAACTACCTTTACGTTGAAAACACGCGCCAGATTGGGCTGTTAGATTTTGGGGCAACCCGAGAATACAGCGACCGCTTCAGTGATGGCTATCGTTTGGCTTTTACCTCTGTGATTAAACACGATGAGCAAGGACTCAACAAGGCATTGGAACAGATTGGATTCTTTAGCGAGACGATTCTCCCCGATCAGCGCCAAGCCATCCTTAACTTAGTGACTATGGCGTGTGAACCCATGTTGGTTGACGAAGACTACGATTTTAAAGCCAGCGGACTCGCTCAAAAACTTCGTGAAGCTGGCACCATCCTGAGCATGGAGCAAGAGTATTGGCACACACCGCCTGCCGATGCCCTATTCCTACACCGTAAAATCGGTGGCATGTATCTGTTAGCCGCTCGCCTTGGTGCAAGGGTGAACATAAGTCGTTTGGTCGCTCCATATCTCATCAGCGATGACACTTGATTAATTCATAAATAGTGACGGTTAGTGATTCGCAGAGTGATCATTTCCCACGGCGCAAGAGTACTAACAGTTACGCCAACTAAAATGAGCCAAACCTATGAAACCTTCACTGCTTTGCTCCACCGCCCTGATTGCGAGCCTAACGAGCTCTATCGCTGTTGCATCAAGTTGCCCTGAGATACTCAACGGCAAACAACGGTTATTAAACTCCAACGAAGAGATTGAGCTGTGTGAAGAGTTTCAAGGCAAAACCCTTTTGGTTGTGAACACGGCCAGCCAATGTGGCTTCACACCACAATTTAAACAACTGGAGCAATTGCATCAGACCTATAAAGACCAAGGTTTCACGGTGGTCGGCTTTCCAAGCAATGATTTTCGCCAAGACCGAGGAAGCGAAGAGAAGTCAGCCAAAATCTGTTACCTCGACTACGGTGTGACCTTTCCGATGATGGCTCGAGCAACACTATCTGGCAGTAGCGCTAACCCTGTGTTTGCAGAAATTCAACAGCAAGCAGGTGTGACGCCCAAATGGAACTTCTACAAATTCCTAATCAGCAAAGAAGGTAAAGTGGTGGCAACCTTCCCTAGCTCGACATCACCAGTGAGTGCGACACTCAAAAATGCGATTGAGCAGCAGCTATGAGGTCTGATTATTTAGCGCCAACTCAAACCCGCAATACCATGGCCAAGCTCGGTTACATGGGGCTAATCCCGTTTCTATTTGGCCTACTGTTGTCTCTAACCGACAGTCAATTCTTGGGCCTGAGTGGCGAGACACTCTTCATCACCTACAGCGTGGTCATATTGAGTTTTTTGTCGGGTATTTTGTGGGGAAATGGCATCGAAAATTTCGAAAGCCAGTCTAGTAACAAGGCTCTGATTCTAAGTAACGTGATTGTGTTAGTCGCGTGGTTAGCGGTGCTACTTGGGGAACAAAAAGAGTTTCTCACTACTCTGATTCTTATCATCGGCTATATTGCGGTTTGGCGAGCGGAAAGGTCGATGAGAGAAGAAAATCAAAGCGAAGGCCCGGATGGCTACTTTGACATGAGAACTCGGCTCACCTCTAGTGTCGTGTTAATGCACGGTATCGTGATGTTGACTTAGGTGTGTGAAAGCGAGAACCAGCACCCACAGGGTTAAGCAAAATTAGATGATGAGCTGCATCACCAATCTAGGCTCATCTTCGCCAAAATAGTTATCTTCTTCTTTGATCGTGACAAAAGCCATCGATGCATAAAGCGCGCAAGCCGACGTGTTATTGGGATCTACGGTCAGCAATATTTTGGATTCTTGAGGCAGTGTCGCTATAGCCTGCTGCATCAATAAACGCCCCACCCCCATGCCTCGGAATTCTTGATCAACAGCTAATGACAAAACCCAATACTCTTGTGGGTTGTCGGTTGGCGTCATCAATACATAACCCGCAACCTTCAACTCTTGCTTAGCCACCAATAAGCCCTTCCCCCAGCAATCAAATGCCTGACGAAAGAAAAACTGCGGATAGGCGTGGTCACCAAACAAAGTATGTTCAAGCTGGTAAATATCAACCAGTTCTTGTTTTTCCGCACAAACAACATTCATAGATAGACCTTAATAGATGTGACTACAACCGCCCTTCGACTACAATCGGCCTTCAACTGAAGCCAACCAAGTGGGCAATTGCTCTCTAAACCAATTGATGTATTTCGAAGCTTCAGGGTTGTTACGCGTGACTAATATATTCGTGACTTCGACTACGATCCAGCTTTTCGCGATGATCAATTGCTTGATTAAATCCTCACGCGGAATCAAGGTGTTATGGCAAAGGTACTGATCAACAATGCACTCATAATCTGACAAAGTCCCCATTCGTGAAACGAGCGGAGTCAAATCTATCGCAGGGCTGCCAAAACCAAAACGCTCCCAGTCAAATAGCACGAGCTGACCGTTGTCTCTTCTCCCCCAATTCCCTTCATTCGCATCCCCAGAGACCAAAGTTTTATGGTCGAACAAAGCATCACTAAGCTGCTGAATACAGAGCAAACTATCTTGTGTTACTAGAGGTAATTTCAGAGAGGCTAAAGCTGTCTCGGTTTCATTTATGTGCCAACAATGCTCTTTGACTTTAAAGCTCGGTACATATTGAGACTGGTGAATACGAGAAAGTTGCTGATATACATCGGAGGTGATTTGAAGTTCAGTTAATTTCAAAGAGTGCGGAATGTATTCGATATATAGATCATCCCCTTTAACAACCAATAGCTTAGGGCTATGCACACCAGACAAATGCTGAGCTGCATGTTGGTAAAAGGAAATCTCTACGCCACCAGCACCTTGCTTTCGAATACAAAGTTCACCATCAAGCTCTTCCAAGGTGACCCGAGCAGAACCCATTTTAGATAGATCATTGGTGCTCATAACATTCCTTTTCACCATTCAAATGAAGCAAGCAAAGAGTTCTGCTTCATATTCCTTACTGTCGGCTGATCAGCAGGTTCGCACCAGAAAATGCTAAAAACACCGAGCAGGCTTTATTGAAACGCTGCGCCATTTCAGGCTTAGAGAACCAATGTCTAAGATATAAACCGAAGGCTGCATAGATAGAGATAGCAACCATCTCTAATACTAGAAAAGTACTTCCTAAAATAAAGAATTGGGTATGAACATTGGCAGAAACATCGACAAATTGAGGAAGGAATGCGGTGAAGATAAGTATCGCTTTCGGGTTGCCAGCGGCGAGAGCAAATTCTTGTTTAACTAAACCAAACCAATTCTTGTTGTGCTCAATACCAACAATAGGGCTGGCTTTTGAGCGCCACAAATTAAACGCAATCCAAAGTAGGTACATTGCGCCAAACAGCTTGATCATGAAAAACAGAGTTTCAGAAGTATAGAGGACAACAGCGAGTCCAGAAGCAGCCAGAGCGATCATGCCAGAAAAGGCGCAGATTCTTCCTAACCCTGCGACGAAAGCCGCTTGAAAGCCATAACAGCGGGCGTTGTTCATCGCCAATAGGTTATTGGGTCCAGGCGTTAAATTTAAAGCAAAACAGGCCGGGATAAACAGCAGTAACTTCCATATTTCCATTGAGGCTTCCTAGTCGCAATATGCTGCGGTTATAAAATCATTGAACAAGATCTTATCTTTTATAGCAGCATTTAAAAGATCTGCCGCATCCTTTTAGTTAGTTCTCAAAAAACTTCTCGTATTCTGGCGTAGAGAGGTTTTCTGCAACACCTATCTCACCAACGATATAAATAGCACTGGCAATGGTATCTAAAGTTGGATTAGGTTCGCACTTTGGCACTTCACCAACCACAGGAACAGCCTCTGGATTGAATGTAGAGTTACAGACAACGCTAGCACACACGATATTTTGCTGCTCTTGCAAAGAAACTTCAGGAGGATTGAAGTCGGGCGACTTATAACCTAGCGCATTTTCCTCTTGTGAGTTTAAGTCAGAAGCCGAAGCATCCACCGTTGAAAAATCAGAGGAGCTGTATGAGGCAACTGAAAACAAAGAGAAGAGCAACATCCACTTATTCATGTATCTTTCCATAGTTAGCATTCATTGAATTTATAAATACTATCTAATCCAAAAGATTATGAACAGTGTTTTATTATAAGTGTTTGAATTTTGATTCGCTCAATGAAGCTCTTCATCGCCTGAATGACGCAGTTTAGCCAACATGTGAATGCTTGCCGAGTGTCAATTTATCAAGCAGAGTTTGAGGAATAACGATGACCGAGTATTTAATAAAGGCCACCAGCGTGATTAGAGCAACACAGATACCTAAAACAAAGTCATGAACATTAGCGAATACCAAACCAAGAAGTCGATCACACGCGATAGCCACAACAGCGATACTGACTGCGGTTACCCACTTACTGTGTTGATACGGTAAATATTCCATCGATTGACTGACAAAATATAGGAGCAACAACCTTAAGGTATACGTGCCGCAAAGAACGAAGATAACGCCCCCCACACCAAATATCGGTGTCACTGTAAAATAACCAATGGCAGCCAATATCGCGCACCCACCTTGAACCCACATTTGCGATTGACTCGAATCGCCACTGAAACAACCAAGGTTAAGGTAATCACCTGCGTTTTTGATAACGCTAATGGCAAGCAAGGCGACAACAAGAGTCCCTGCATAGTGATAACTGCTCGGCAAAATTAAAGAGATAAAACCGGGCACCGTTAGAATCATCAAAGAACCCAACACAATCGCGAAATTCACTCCGACTAAGGCACTATCAGCACACTTTTTGCTACCTCCCGGTTGTTGAAGCATAGCGACACGGTTTGGGAACCACCAAAGCGCGTAAGGCTGTAGCAACAAGCCAAGCAGCAATGCAAACTTGCCACTGACCGCATAAATCGCCAGTTCTTCCACCCCAACAAAGCTCGCCATCACCCAACGATCTAACCCTGTGATCATGTAAATTGACGCACCACCCATCAAAGCAGGCAGTCCAAACTTTAAGATCTTGGCTGAGTATTTGAAGCAGCCAAAAGTTCCCATCTCTTGCCACTGATAACGCACTAAACAAACCATGAGTAACACGCTAGATACCGCCGCTGAGATCAACACGCCATCAATCCCATATCCAGCCTCAAGCAGCGCAAAAGTCATCGAGGCTTGAACACCTGCTTTGAAGACATTGAGCAAGCAAAAACGTTTCGCCATCGCATTCATTCGCATTAAGGTAAGCGGAATAGAGATCGCTCCGTCGAGCATGACAGGGATAAGGAGAAGGAGAATTTGGTACGGCTGAAACTCTACGGGCAGCATAAATATTAATAGCGGCATACTAAGAGCAATTAAAGCGCCCCCTAGCACACACACCAAAACACTTAACGTGAAACAGTTCGAGACCAGTTTTCGCTTTTCATCACCCTCGACGACACCAACGTAGCGATACATGGCGTCTACGATACCGAAGCTAAATAATATCGTCCCGATATCGGCCAACAACACGATCGCTTCTAAAGAGCCATATTCTGCTAACGTCATTTTGTGGGTAATGTACGGGATCATCACCAATGAGATCCCCTTCATCATCACGATACCAATGGCGTAATAGGCAGACTGTTTTAACGAACCCATAGCGTCACCTATCCTTTACCAAGCGGGCGTTAGGAAACTTTTACAATCTCCGAGCAGGTGTCGCAAGGTTCTCTTCTGTGGAGCCATCACCAGAGAGCGAAAACTGTAGGCAACCGCCTGTCGGTTTTGTTGTAAACCTCGGTAATAGTCAGCGTAGCCCTCTAGTATTCTCGCCTTAGCAACCTTGAAACTAGATGACCTTAAATTCCAATGCTCACTATTATTTTGGTAACGCTGAAGAATTGATTCTATTGACTGCAGGTTTCTCAGCTTAAGGCTTTCCGTTTGAGTAACGGAACTCGCCCTCATTAGGTAACCAACCTGCACTGAATTCAACACCCCGATCTGGTGGTTCTCACTCATTCGAAGCCATAACTCCCAGTCTTCCCCATACTTAATATCTGCATCAAAGCTGTTGGTTTGAGAGAACACATCAGCTTTCACCATGACGGTTGAGGTACCAATAACGTTATTTTCGATAATGAATTCTAGCGGGCTCTCAATATTAATGAACAATTCGTCTTGGTCTTGAAACTGCGACCAGTAACTAAAACAGTCGATAATCACTTGGTAGTCTTCAGTGAGGTGTTCGTAGTTAGTAAAGCTCATCGCAAGATCTGGGTAGCGCTGATGAAACTCAAGTTGTCGTTCGATTTTTTCTGGAAACCAAAAGTCGTCAGCGTCTAAAAAAGCAATGTATTCGCCCGTCGCTTTATCAATGCCTAAGTTCCTCGCTTGAGGGGCACCAACACCTAAGGTTGATAGCGTAATAATACGTTCATCATCAATCGATGCGAGGTAAGTGGACGTTCCATCATTACTGTTATCGTCAATAATGATTAGCTCAACGTCTTGATGAGTCTGTTTTAACACGCTGCCGATTGCTTTCGGCAGGTAATCTAAACAGTTGTAGGTAGGAATAATAATACTTACTTTAGCCATAATGACGCTCTCACATTTATACGTTATACAGCTAAGAGTGCATGTTCTGTGCCGAGAGCTTAGGCTTATTGGTTTGCTTTCATATCAATGTCTTACGAACTAATTCGCAAAATGACGACAAGGTGCGTACAGCGGAGAAACTCAAAATTTTAATTTGATTACCATTTTGAGAAAATCAGCCCCACCTTCGCGATAACCATAAGAAAGTCATCCCCTTTCCTCTAAAATCCTCCCTAAAACCCCATTCAATCTTGGTTCGTATTTTGCTTAGTTTACTATAGTGGCCTTCATCAAGGGAGCAAAAAATGAAAAAAGTAGCATTTATAGCGCCTACTTATCCTGTCCTCAGTGAGACCTTCATTCAAACCGAAGTCGACTCCGTTAAAGCGTGTGGGCACGACGTCTGTGTGATGACGTTCAAGATTGAGGACAGCGAAAAGTCATTCGACTATGACATCATAAAAATTGGCAAGGATGTTCGGGCGGGCAAGATAACCAACATCAACTGGATCGGCTTTGTTAAAGCGCTTTCGTTTGTTTCAAAGCAAAATAGCATGCCTAAAAATTCACTTTTCGCTTATGGATTTAAGCTGGCGTTACAACTCGCAGAAAAAGACGTTAACCATGTTCATGCGCATTTTTGCCAACACACCACCGCACATGCGATTGTCGCCGCTAAGCTTCTCAATATTACCTGTTCGTTTGTTGCCCATGGTCACGATGTCTACGAATTTGCTTACGATATTGAATACAAAATTTCATCGAGTGACTTTGTGGTTGCGGTCTGCAAAGACATGCTCACCGATTTCAACAACATGGCAAAAGGGAATATCAAGCTCCTTCACTGTGGTGTAAATACTAAACAATTCCAACCACACCCAAAAACCGACGCCAAGCAACTTCGACTCGTTTTTCTTGGCCGATTAGTTGAACAAAAAGGTATTCACCATCTTATAGATGCGTTGGCACCGATTGCCCAACCTCTCGACATTCATCTTGATATCGTCGGCACTGGCGATTTAGAACAACAATTAAAAACACAAGTTGAGCAACAAGGTTTAACTCGACACGTCAATTTTCTAGGAGCTAAGCCCCACGAATGGGTGAAAGTGAACCTAACGAATTACGATAGCTTGATCGCACCGTTCTGCTTCTCGGAAACGGGTTGTGTGGACACAGGTCCACTGGTACTTAAAGAAGCGATGGCCGTGGGAACTCCAGTGATTACCACCAATATCATGGGTTGTAAGGAGATCGTCACTCCAGAGACAGGGTTTGTGGTTAGCGAGAAAAACGTTGAGGAATTAAGAGAAGCGATTGAGCGTTTTGCGCAGTTGAGCTGCAATGACAAAACAGAGATGGGGATTAAAGCAAGAACAAGAGTGGAAGAGAGTTTTAATTCGTTGAAACAAGCTCAACAACTGTCTCACTGGATAGAAAACCCAGCTTAATCTTCGACTAAACAAGTTGAGTGAAATGAGGCGGGAGCATACAACAAAGCGTTACCTTAATATAAACAGTAGCGCTTTGGTTAACTCACTTTCTAACTTTTGACTCTTGCTAGCCCGCTCGCAAAGCTAAGATTTCAGTGAGATCGTCAGTTTCAGTATATCGACTCAAGTCTTGCTCTTTAGAAGCAATCGCCACAATAGACATTCGGTCGGCAAGCTCGTTACCTTCAATACCGACGTGGCCATTTACGTGGTAAATGGTAATTCTAGAAGCCAACTCTTGGTAAAGGGCATACGCAGGCTTAATGATATCGAGGTTTTTAATTTCGCCCCCCGACTTCGTCCAGCCTTTTTTCTCCCAACCTGTAGCCCATTTGGTGATGCAATCAATCGAGTACTTAGAATCGCAATAAATCGCGACAGATAAACCAGCTTTCAGCTTTTCCTTAGCCAGAATAAATGCTTGCTTCAAGCCATGCAGCTCTGCTGTATTATTAGTTCCAACCTGCTGATACAAGCCATACCACAACTCGGTTAATTCGTTGTTCAAGTAGACTGCTAAGCCTGTGCCCGCTTCACCAGGGTTCGGCTCACAAGCGCCATCTGTGTATATCTTGATATCGAAAGGCATTTCAGAGATTTGCTGCTCAGAAAGAGGTGGAACTTTCGCTTTCTTAGGCTTACCCGCAACACTTGGCTTGGTCGATGAAGATCCAGATGTTGAAGCAGAACTAGACGCAGAAGATGCTTTACCACCGAAAGCGGACTCTGCTTCGCCTAATGTTGGAAACGATTTATATCTCGCACCAGCGAAACCATCGACTTGCGACTTACACTCATTCCAAGTAGTAAAAATACCCGGTGTACGACCTTTCCAAACCACATAATACTTCTTAGCCAAATTAACTCCTTACCAGAACCTAAATACACAAATAGTGAATCAATACATTAGAAGTCACCACGCCAAGCG
Source organism: Vibrio lentus (assembly GCF_030409755.1). Lineage (NCBI taxonomy): Bacteria > Pseudomonadati > Pseudomonadota > Gammaproteobacteria > Vibrionales > Vibrionaceae > Vibrio > Vibrio lentus. The sequence continues at coordinate 425,181 of NZ_JAUFQE010000002.1, read as the reverse complement.
TTGCAAGGTCAATCAGTTAAAAACAGGTCTAAAGAAGCTACGTTCATAACTAACAATACAATCGACCTCATCAGCAAATTCGAAGGCTTTGATACACTCAGGATCATTTAGCGACTGAGTACGGTACTCCTCATAAGCCGCCAAACTATCAAAAGAGAATAGTGCTAACGCGATATTGTTCGCACCCTCTGATGGCAAAAAGTAACCATTGTGTTGACCGCCAAATTTAGTCACCAAAGGAATCCACATTTTTGCGTAGGTCTCGAACTCCTTTATCTTCTTAGGATCAATTACATATCGAACATAACAAGTAATCATAGTTATATAGCCCTTAAATTACGGGGAAAACATAAAATCAATATTGGGAATCAAGAGAAAAGGAAATCAACCGCGACAAGGTTGTAGAACAAGAACACCGCCATGCTGACACCGATCGTTAGCAGCACATTACCCGTTTTCCAAATCAAAAGCCCAGTCACTACCGCGCCGATTAAATAAGGGTTTTCTAGGCTTGGCCAAAAAGCTTGCTCTGGTGCGAACACAATCGGCCCCCAGATTGCCGTTAATACCGCAGGGCTCGAATAACGCAACAATCGTCTCGCAGTGCTGTTTAATCGAAGCGGGATGGCCGGTTCTAGAAACAAATATCGACTAAGGAAAACAATCGCGGTCATGAGGAATATCGATAGCCAGATCATGCCGAATCCCCCTCTTTGATGAGCTTATTGTCGTTTCTACGTTCCACAAATGACTCGCTGATAAAGCCGGCTAACATACCCGAAATAGCAGCAATCATAAGGCCACCTTCAACATTGTTGACTGACAAGGCAACGGAGGCGATCAAAGACACCACAACACATACCACGACTGGCCAGGTTCTGATTAATGGGAAAACCAAAGCAATAAAGGTTGCCGCGACCGCAAAATCGAGACCGATTTCATTGAGTGACGGAATCTGACTTCCTGCGACAATGCCGACGAAACTCGCGATGTTCCAAACCAGATAAAAACCACCACCTACACCCGCCGCGTACCAACGATTAAATTCTTGTTGATACTGCCCACTGCAAATCGCGAACAGTTCGTCGGTGAGCCAAAAACCGAGCAATAGACGCCAGCGAGCCGGAAGATGACTAATTTTGTCGCGCATCGACACGCTATAAAGAAAATGCCTTGAAGTAATAAAGAATGTTGTTAACAACATAGTCCCTAACCCAATGCCCGATTTGAACATCCCCGCCGCCACTAATTGCGCTGAACCCGCAAACAAAATCGCAGACATAGCCTGAGCTTGAAGCTGATTCAGACCAGCATCTATTGCATACGAGCCAGCTAATATGCCCCACGGTATTACAGCAATACTCAAGGGCATCGCAGCCAAAACGCCTTTCCATAACTGCGTGCGTCTATTCATTGTGTTGTTATCCATATTTTCCTAGTTCTCTTTGCATTGGCTATTCAATGTAAGAGAGGGTTAACTTATTCGATTGTACAAACTTGCTCTATATCTAAGGTATAAAGCACAAATCTCAACGCATCTTTACGTACTGACCCGGCGTATAACCGTTGGCTTTCTTAAAGTGACGATGGAAGTGGCTTTGGTCATGGAAACCACATTCTTGAGCCGTATCGGAAATCGAATGCCCCTGTTTGAGGAGCGTACGAGCCAACCTTAATCGAGACTGGATCTGATAAGCATGCGGAGGAAGACCAAATTCTTTTTGAAATGAGCGCACCAAATGAAATGGACTCAAAGCAGCTAGCTTAGACAACTCATCGAGTGACACATCCGCTTGTGGAAAGTCATCAAGAAACTCTTTTACCAGTATAAGCTGACGTTGGACTTTGCTATCCAGTTGAGGCGTTAGACTCGATTTCCCGTGTCTGCTGATTAACTTAACCAACATCCCATACATCAAGGTTTCTCTGAGCAGGCGATTATCTGATTCTTCAATCGTATTGAAAACCAACCTCAGTTGATTGGCGAGCTCTGGATCTTCAACAACGGCTCTTGGGAAATAAGGGGCACCATAGTTAGGCAGGTTCAACTCTTGAGTGATCTTGGCGAGTTGTTCTGGAAGTGGGTACATTGCACGATATGCCCAACCACCTTCAGTGGCAGAATGTCCGCTGTGTACCTCATCTGCATTGACCAAAATGATCGCATCTTGGGGGGCTATATGATGGCCGCCGGTTCGATAAAAACGCTGAGCACCCTGCTCTATCACACCGAACGTATAACCTTCGTGACTATGACGTGAGAAATTCTGCTTTTCGTATTCAGCATTGAGGATCTCAAGACCACCGAGTTCTTCCGTGACCTTATAATCGGCTTTCTCTTTAGAGCCCTTCTTGTTCTCCATAACCATCCTCAAACCTGCTAATCACCGAGCGATTCATCAGTCTACTCTATCGGCTCTTTCAGCTTTTGTACAAAATTGCGCATTCACCAATTAAATTAAAGAGCATTTTAACCTTTGGTGCATTTTTAATTCACCGCCTCCGGCATGACAAGATGAGTATCAGAGATAACATATAGCGTTAGCCGTGCCAGAAGAACTGGTACCAAGATCCCGCTAATCCGTCGTTTGGCAAAATACTGACAAATAGCATTATCGTACATGCTCATAATCATGTATCAGTCATCGTTCGTGAACCTAAGATCCATGAAAATAGCTCTAGCTACCTTGTTTCTGTTAAGCCTAACCGGATGCACTCACAATCAATCGAAAGCACTAAGCATGAACTCATCATCGGTTAATTCATACCCACAATCGATGTCGAATCTGCAACTGTGCGACACCTTGTATTACGGTAGACCAAGTAACCAAACACTGGCTGCAATTGGCAGTGAATTTAATCGAAGAGGATTATCAAAGAGTTGGTGTGATACCGAAACCAACAAGCTTTATCTAACAAAGACGATTGATTGGGTAGCTGAACAAGTCGAAGACAAAGAAGATTCAGAGGAAGAAGCGTCTGCGGTGGTTTTGCCTGCGAATTAAATGAGGCAATGACAGCTAAACGTCTGTTCGCACTTAATGACCTCGCTTGCTTAGGTAATTAAGTGCCCTATTCTTACTCAAAAAATCCCAAGTTAACCTGGCTGCGTTCGAAGAAAAACAACCGCTTCTTTTCGCTACACAAATATTACGAGGGTACTCGGGCGCAAGAGGAATAACATTTACGCTGGGATGAGATTCTGGAACGGCAAGCTCTGCAACAATAGAAACACCTAAGCCCGCTCTAATCAAAGCAAGTATCGAGGTCAATTGAACAATGGTGTGTTTTTCTTTAAGGCGAGATTTTGATAGCTTAAACCATTCTCTAATGAGCGCCTCGCTGCCCCCTTTACTCAGTATAAAATCTCGATCTTCGATATCCACAGCCGACAAAACTGACAACTGGGATAAAGGGTCATCTTCATGAACTAAAGCCACCATACGGTCAGTAAAAACTGGGATGATATCTAGATCTAAATACTCTTTATCAACCGCGATTGCAAAATCTACGCGCCCCTCTCGCAATGCTAATAATGCTCCTTCGTCAGTAAACTCGCTTATTTCAATTTTAACTTGAGGTAAGTGTTGGCTGATCGCATGAATTAGGCTGGGTAAAATATGTGTGGAAGCGGATGCGCCAAAAGAAGCCACTTTCACCTGTCCAGCGCCATCTTTTTGAATAAGTCGAAGCTGTCTCAATAACACCTCTCCCTGCAATTCCTGCTGTTTGGCGAACTCAGCAATCAACCTCCCTTCCGCTGTTAACAATAAGGGACGACTGTCTCTTCGAACTAAAGCGAAACCTAACACATCTTCAGCACGTCGAAGAGCTTTGCTCGCAGCGGGTTGGCTGACTCCTAATACCAGAGCGGCATCAGTGATACTTCCGAGCGCTAGTAACTGCAGAAGTAATTTGGGGACTAATGATGGGATGCTTTCCAAGTCTTCAACCATTTATATAACCTCAGGTTATTTTGATATCTATCTCTATGCTAGCAGACTACTTTTTCCGAAAAATAGATACTAGTCACCCGGAGAAAACAAATGACTGTAGAAACATGGCTAACCTTCTGCCTCGCTTCACTTATCTTAACCATGACGCCAGGTCCCAGCATTTTGTTGGGCGTCATTCATTCAATGAAATATGGCGTTAATAAAGCTATTTTTACGGCACTAGGCGATATCTCAGCAAACTTCATACAGATGATCATTGTTGCAGTTGGACTTGGCATCATAATGTCAACGTCTGAACTAGCGTTCGCCGTTATCAAGTGGCTTGGGGTCACAACATTGCTGTATATGGGTATCAAGATGTTGCGTGATAAACCTGAGTGTGATGCACAAATAACCACCAATTCACCCACCGCGATTTCAGGCCACAGACTCTATTTAAGTGGTTTCTTCGTTGCAGCGGGTAACCCCAAAGCGATTGTCTTTTTCACTGCATTCTTCCCCCAGTTCATAGACCCAACTAAGCCCCTGTTATCACAAATGTTGGTGATGTGCCCCACAATGGCAGTGTTGGATTTTACCTGGGTGATGATTTACGCCATCTCTGCCAAGAAGCTTCTTGGGTTTATGCAAGATCACCCAACGTACCTGAATAAAATCGGAGGCTCAGCGCTTTTAACTGCAGCCATCGTACTCGCAGTAACAAGTCACAGATCCAACCTATAGTCGAGCCAGTAAAGGAAAAAACAATAAATTGGGTTTCATTCGAGGGGAAAAAGTACGTAACCACATCTCAATTTTGGACATACTTCAGATAGCAAGAGGCCACCCATAAAGAGCGGTATTTTAAGATGATGCTTGCAACATAAGTCAGCATAGCGCGAACTGGCTTTCGAACAATTGCGCAGCAATTGGCAGTGAATTTAATCGAAGAGGATTATCCAAGAGTTGGTGTGATACCGAAACCAACAAACTTTATCTAACAAAGACGATTGATTGGGTAGCTGAACAAGTCGAAGACAAAGAAGATTCAGAGGAAGAAGCGTCTGCGGTGGTGCTACCTGCTAATTAAGAGAATTAAAAATTTAACATCGTAGAATGACCAAATTATAATCAGCCACCAAAATCATATATCCAAAACTTACAACACTAATAAATAAGCATCAACATTCACATAAAGTTCATCATGACAACTCCGTTTTTCACCACACAGTGTACTTTTGAAATATTTGTTTTACCGTGCACAAAACAAGATAAAACAACGTGAAATAAGCAACCAGACTCTTATTTAAGCTGAATTTTTATAAAATCCTGCTATGTTTATTTAGCTGCCAATATTGCTATTTACTGATGTTTCAATGGCAATAAGTAAAATAAATTCAATAAGATAAAGGATTCACCATGCCTCTTCATAAAAAATCGACTGTTCGTGGTTCACTCTTAGATGATGTTTATTCTTCCAAAGATCTTTCCGTTGTTATGCCCAAGTATCGAATCCCAGAGCAAGAGCATGCACCCGCTCATGCTTACCAAGTCGTGCATGATGAACTAATGCTAGATGGCAATTCGCGTCAGAACCTTGCGACCTTCTGTCAAACGTGGGTCGAAGACGAAGTCCATAAATTGATGGATGAATGCATCGACAAAAACATGATCGATAAAGATGAATACCCACAAACGGCAGAAATCGAATCTCGATGTGTACATATGCTCGCCGATCTTTGGCATGCACCTAACGCTGAAAATCCAATGGGATGTTCAACAACTGGCTCAAGTGAAGCCGCAATGCTTGGTGGTATGGCGCTAAAATGGGCTTGGCGTGAGAAAATGAAGAAGCAAGGTAAGCCAACTGACCGTCCTAACCTTATTTGTGGTCCAGTTCAGGTTTGTTGGCATAAATTTGCCCGTTACTGGGACATTGAACTTCGCGAAATCCCAATGCAAGGTGATCGTCTGATCATGACCCCAGAGGAAGTAATCAAACGTTGTGACGAGAACACGATTGGCGTCGTCCCGACACTAGGCGTGACCTTTACTTGCCAATACGAGCCAGTACAAGCGGTACACGAAGCGTTAGATAAACTACAAGAAGAGACCGGATTAGATATTCCGATTCACGTTGATGGTGCAAGTGGTGCCTTTCTCGCCCCATTCTGCGACCCAGATTTAGTGTGGGATTTCCGTTTGCCAAGGGTCAAATCCATTAATGCTTCTGGGCATAAATTTGGTCTTTCTCCACTTGGTGTTGGCTGGGTTGTTTGGCGAGATGCGGATGCTCTGCATGAAGACTTGATTTTCAACGTCAACTACCTCGGTGGCAACATGCCTACCTTTGCGCTCAATTTCTCCCGCCCTGGGGGTCAAATCGTTGCGCAATACTATAACTTTTTACGTCTTGGTAAAGAGGGCTACCGTAAGATCCATGATGCTTGTTATGACACGGCTCGTTACCTTGCCAAAGAAGTCGAAAAGATGGGTATATTTCACATCATCTACGATGGTCATGGTGGTATCCCGGCCTTGAGTTGGTCAATTAAAGATGGCGCAACCCCAGGCTTTAACCTCTACGATCTTTCGGATCGCATCCGATCTCGTGGTTGGCAAATTGCCGCTTATGCGATGCCCGCCGAGCGTGAAGATCTGGTAATCATGCGTATTTTAGTTCGTCATGGTTTTAGTCGTGATATGGCTGACCTTTTGATTTCCGACTTACAACACTGCGTTGATTTCTTTGACAAACACCCGGTCGTCAATGGTAGCGACGCTGACGAGTCGAGTAACTTTAATCACAGCTAATTGTCCCATCTTACTTAAAGCAAGGAGCCTTGATGGTTCCTTGCCCTTATATCAACAAGTTAGCAGGTGACATTATGTCCTTTCTATTTAGTTACTTGTCTGAGAATCCGTTTGTATTTCTCTTTCTATCACTCACCATTGGTTATCCACTTGGTCGACTCACTTTTAAAGGTGTGAGCTTAGGCACAACAGCTGGCACCCTAATCGTTGGCGTTGGTATCGCACTGACGTCCTTCTCAGTTTATGGACTAAAAATTGAAGAACCAGGATTGGTCTCCGACATTTTCTTAATGATGTTCATGTACGCCATTGGGATGAAAGTAGGACCGCAATTTTTCTCCGGCCTTGCTAGAGGAGGCATCGACTTCGTCGTCATTGGTTTAATTGTCGTGTTCAGCAATTTTGCGATTGTTGTCATCGGCGCCAAGCTCATAGGCCTTGAGCCCGGCTATGCCGCGGGCATCATTTCTGGCAGTTACACAGTGACGGCAGTAATGGGCGTAGCGCAGTCAGCAATTAGCTCAGGCGCATTTACTCCACCGGAAGGGATGAGCATTGATCAGGTCAGTGCCAATATTGCGGCGGGTTACGCGATAAGCTATGTCCTGTCGACCGTCCTCATCATCTTGTTCATTAAGTACCTCCCTTCTCTCTTTGGAATTGATCCCGTCAAAGCAGGTAAAGAAGCAGAAGCAGAGTTCTCAACTGGCGATGACAACGAGAAGCTCCCAAGTACCTTTGGGTTCTCAGATGTTGGCATTCTACCCATTGATGTTCGCGCTTATAAGGTCACACACCAAGAGTTAGTCGGTCGTTCAGTGCAGGAGCTGTATCGAAACTTCCCTGATGCGGCCGTGCTTAAAGTGGTTCGAGGTGAGCAAGTCATTGATGCTTCTGATAATCCAATGCTTGAGTTAAATGATGTCATTGGCATTCGCGGAGAATATCGCGTCTTGATTACGGAAGGTGAAGCTGATATCGGAAATGAAGTCGATGAACCACGAGCTAGAAATGTCGATATCGAAGTAGCGGACATTCACATTGGGAAGTCCGAACATGCAGGAAAAACGATAGCGCAGTTACATTCCGAAGTCGGTTTTGGTGTTTACTTTAAAGCAGTCTTCAGACAAGGCCACCAGCAACCTCTATTACCACAAACCCAGATCGAAGTTGGCGATGTGGTTCGAATTGCCGGCTCTCAGTGGTGTGTAGAACAAACAGCCACTAAGTTGAACAGTGTACCCATCGTCGAGAGTACCGTCACAGAAACCTTCTATCTCGCCGTTTCTTTATTAATTGGTTATGTCTTCGGCCATTTAAGTGTCACAGTCGCAGGTATTCCATTTGCATTGGGAACCTCGGCAGGCTGTATGCTCACCGGGATCATTTTTTCCTTCCTACGCACGCGAAATCCAAGTTTTGGCGGCCCTATGAGCGAGGGAGCAAGAAGCTTTCTACAAGACATCGGCCTAAATCTGTTTGTTGCTGTATTGGCAGCGACGGTAGGCCCCAAAATACTGGCCTCTTTTCAAGGCATCGTTGTCATCAAGATAGCTTTGCTCGGGGTGACAGCTGCTTTAGTACCACCCTTATTAGCTTGGTTGTACGGCTTATATTTCCGAAAAATGAATCCTGCAATTTTAGCTGGCGCTTGTGCCGGAGGCAGGAACAGTACGCCTGCAATGAAAGGCGCACAAGATGCCAGTCACAGTGACATGCCAGCGATCGGATATCCTGTGCCCTACGCTTTAACATCGGTATTGGTTCTTATTCTGGGTTACATCGCAATGGTCATCAGTTAGTGAAATCGAGTTTTGATGTATGGTCTATGATTTAAACGTAACCATAGATGTGTGACGACATGCACCTAACACAATAATGAGTAAGGAGAAGTTATGGGGTTTATATCTTGGATTATTCTTGGGTTGATTGCAGGGGCGCTAGCTAAGTGGCTAATGCCGGACAACGATGGTGGTGGATGGATCGCCACCATGGTTCTAGGTATTGCTGGTGCCTTTGTTGGTGGTTTTTTAGGGAGCTTCATCGGCCTCGGCAGTGCTGACGGCATTAACATCGGTAGTATTATAACCGCAACGCTTGGCGCATTCGTGTTGCTGTTTGTTTATAACCGTTTCCTCAAAAACTGATATTTTCGCACCTCTAGCCATAAACAAGATAAAATTAAGCTTCAGATAGCAAAAAGCCGCTCATTAAAAGCGGCTTTTTATATGGGTGGAAGCCCCAGCCACATCCCGGCACACACGTCGCCTGCTGCGGCTGCTCCCTTCCAGGCCTGACCGAGTTCACAAGTTAGTGTTGCGGGAGGACCAGAGCCTCCATAGATTCTTTTTCCAAGAGGCTTGCCTCAAAGAGTGATTGGATTATTAAGCATCGCAGCAACCATTGCAAGCACAAAGCGACTCTTTTTAAACAAATGTGGTTCAAGTGATTACCCTTTACCCAACACACCGTAAAACTGTCGGATAAAGCATCAGCTTTGTCTTTGTTTCATAACACATTCATTCAAGTCACATGTGCTCGCTTTTATCCTTACGAGCAGAATATCATTCACTTCAGCTAGAGGTCGGCGTCTTCGCTCTCTTCCGTTCGGATGATGTAATCTGTCATCCATGCGGTGCCCAACAAACATAGCCACACCACAAAGACTGGGCTTGGCACCTCAATACTTGGCGTTATCACCAAAGCCGCAAAGCCAACAGTCGGCAATGTCCAACACAGTAACTTATTCCAACGGAAGGTCTTCAAGCGAGTGAGGGTTTCCATCGATGCCATGATGCCTGTAACACACAAGGCGACCAAAGCCGCGTAAGGTAAATCGGCCATCCATAATGGAAGAATCAAGCCTAATGACCACCAGCTGTGTCGACTGGCTGGTTTAAGGTGATTCGCCGCCCACCAAATCATGATGATCGACAAGGTTTGCAGTGTGGTAATCCAAGGTGCGCCATCAAGCTTACCCGCGGATTGGGTCACCATAATCCCGACTTGTAGGGTCGCGACAATTAATCCCGAAATAATAACAACCGACAAGCTACTACGTTTTGAAAAAACCACCATCAATAATGGGAAGAGCACCCACGCACTCACAGAGAGCGTGATGGGTTGTAGGGGCAGCGTTAAGCCGTAAGTCGTCATGGAAACAAGCAGAACTAATCCTGCAATGCCGCCCTGCGGTAATATCCATAATGCAGGGATGACCATTGCAAGCACTGGGATATCTCCCTCACTTAAACTGATTGCTCTCGCACAAACAACGGCTAATAATGTGGTTATCAAGAACTGAAACGTTGAAAATACCATAGCCCTCTCCTTCTACCGATCCGTGGTATTAATGAACTAGGAATTTTTAGTATGGACCAATTTTTGCCCCAAATCTTTGCAGTGATTCACCAAATTCCATATGGAAAAGTAACAACTTATGGAGACATAGCACGTTTTTCAGGTTTTCCGGGGTATGCACGACATGTCGGTAGAGCATTAGGTAATTTACCAGAAGGTAGCAAACTGCCTTGGTATCGGGTGATCAACAGTAAGGGTGAGATATCTTTGAAAGGTGATTCGTTTGATCGCCAAAAGAAGCATCTGGTCGAAGAAGGCATTGAAGTGAGTGACACAGGAAAGGTTAAACTCAGAATATACAAATGGCAGCCCTAGAGCTGCCATTTATTAGCTAGTTGGTTAGCTAATCAACTAGCCAAAATGCCTTAATATTGGCATCCATTTCTAATTAACGAACACCAACCAAGCGTAGGTCTGCTTGTTGCGTGTTTTCTACGTCGGTAATCACTGACTTAATTGTGTCTGTTGTGAAACGCAGTTTGCCGTCAACATGAATCGTTGCGCGCATGTTGTAACGGTGGTTCGGTTGAATCTTGTTGTTGTCGTAGCTCAGCTCGAATGCGAACGGTACTTGCTTACCGTCAGTAGTGAATTCTTGAGTCGCGATAACGGTCGATGGAGCGTCAGCCAGTGAAATATCTTCTAGCGTTACGGTAACCACTGCATTCTCGGGCAATGCAATTCTTTCGCGATAGCTTACTGTTCCTGAAATCACTTGAGCGTTCTCTGCAACCACTTCCTGAGAAGTGTTCGTTTCTGATGTTGCTTGGCAACCAACAAGTAGGCCAAACGATACTAAAGACGTAATAAGAATTAGAGCCTTTTTCATATTCAATTTCTCTCCACATGTTTGCCGGACTCGGCAAATCTACCCACCAATTATAAGAGAGCTTTCATATTCTGTCTTGAAACCCTATGATTTATTGACAGATATCTGACTAAGCTAAATGATTAGCACCATAATCTGACACCTATTTTACGAAGAGGAATGCTGGCGATGAGTCAACCTTTACAAGAATTACTAAGTTTACTTCAGCTAGAAAAACTGGAAGAAGGTTTATTCCGTGGGCAAAGTGAGAACCTCGGACTGCCACAGGTATACGGCGGTCAGGTATTGGGACAAGCGCTTTCCGCTGCCCGTTATACTGTTCAAGACGATCGTAGTGTTCACTCGTTCCACAGTTATTTTCTATTTCCCGGCGATCCTGAAAAGCCAATCATTTACGATGTAGAGAACCTAAGGGATGGACGCAGTTTTAGCACGCGCCGTGTTAAAGCGATTCAAAATGGCCGCCCTATTTTCTATCTCACGGCTTCTTACCATGGTGATGCTCCAGGTTTTGAACATCAGAATGAAATGCCAAACATCCCTGGGCCAGAGAATTTTGCATCTGAAACTGAGCTAGCGAGTCATATTGCTGAGTTCTTACCTGAGAAACTGCGTAAAACTTTCTGTGGCGAAAAGCCAATTGAAATGCGCCCAGTAACAGTGGTTAACCCACTGAAGCCTAAAAAGACAGAAGCAAAGCAGTATCTTTGGGTGAGAGCGAATGGTGCGTTGCCAGATAACCAGCTCATTCACCAATACCTGCTTGCTTACGCGTCGGATTGGGGATTCTTGGTAACAGCACTTCACCCACATGAAGTGTCAATCATGACGCCAAACTTCCAAGTGGCGACGATTGACCACTCAATCTGGTTCCACCGCCCATTCAAGATGGATGAATGGTTGCTTTATGCGATTGAAAGCCCAACGGCAGCGAACACTCGTGGCCTAGTGCGCGGCGAGATTTTCAATCAAAAAGGTGAGCTAGTAGCGACAGCTGTTCAAGAAGGTGTGATGCGCTTTACTAAGTAAACCTGTCAACACACCAAATAATAAAGGGCTAGGTATCACACCTAGCCCCTTTTGTTTTCATTGCGTCGACGAAAGCCGTTGATCAAAAATCAGTAAACTCTATTCAGCTTCAAGCGTCGGTTCGAATTCACTTTGCACACGTGTTTTTAGGCCGTCGCTCGCGTCTCGCAGTAGATTAAATGGCGATAACACCACGCCTTTCACTGCACCCTCTGCCGCTCCCTGAGCTAACTCTTTACTCTTATCGGCTAGCAAATTAGCCTGTGCCAAAATACCCGGCACTTCCGCTCTGAGCATCTCGGATTCGGTAACAATGACGGGAATAGTCTGCTCTCGGTATGACTTACTTTCAGCGAGCATTGGTGGCATCACATCCACACGGTATCGTTTTAATTCAGTCAATGTTGGCGGGATCACATCGGTTCTTACCTGCTCGACTTCCGTTCGAACATTTTTCACTTCATCCAAAATAGCGGGAATTTTGCCATCCACTGACGAAACGGTTTGATTAACTTGGTCGATGGTCTTTCTGACTTCATCCACTGTGTTTAACACCTGAGGAGCAAGTTCACTAACATGCTCAGCAAACGCTAACATCTCTTCTACTTTTAGCCCTTTGGTGAGAGCTGATAAATCTTCGATGACCTGCGGATAGGTATCGACGATCTCACCGACTTTATTGGTAAACGAATAGATGGTGTAGCCTAAATAAAAAATAGCGACGGCTAACACCAATTGGATCGCGGTAGAGATTTTTGCAAACATGAATAATCCTTTTCTTTATCGCAGAGGCGACATCTAAACTGAGACAAGATGTAACGTGAGGCTAGGTTTAACTTACAGCGGCAGTGCTGTGGTGTACTTCAATGGTTCCATAGCAAACGTCGAGGTCACATTCGAGATACCATCAATACTGTTCACCAAGCGCTTGTAGAAGTCATCAAAGCACTTCATGTCTTTAACCTGAACCTTCATCATATAATCATACTCGCCAGCCATTCGATAGAACTCCATCACTTCTGGAAAGTCCGACACAGTATTCACAAAGCGCCCATACCACTCATGAGAATGGTTGCTTGTTTTCACCAATACGAACGCGGTAAAAGCAAGATCAAGCTTCTCAGGGTTAAGCAACGCCACTCTTTTTTCAATAATGCCGTTCTCTTCAAGACGCTTCAGCCTTTTCCAACAGGGCGTGGTGGTTAGGTTGACCGCCTCTGAAATATCGTTCAACGACAGTGTGCTGTCTTCTTGCAGCAAACTTAATATCTTTTTATCTACAGCATCTATCACACTTTCACCAAATCGCATTTAAATAGAATAATTTTCTACATTTTAGTCAAAACAAAGCAAATATGGCAAAGTTTTTCTCTCGAATTATCGCTAAATTATAACCATACCAATTACAAAAAATTCCTACACAAGATCAGGAGAACGCTTATGTGCACTGACCATCAATGGATTAATAACGCGATTCGTAAAATTGAAGCCGACTACCAACGCTCAGCGGATACGCACCTTATCAAGTTAGACCTTCCAAGCATCGAAGGCATTGATATCTACCTTAAAGATGAAAGCACACACCCAACAGGCTCTTTGAAGCATCGTTTGGCGCGTTCTCTGTTCTTATACGCGATTTGTAACGGTTGGGTTGGCCCAGAAACAACGATCATTGAATCTTCATCAGGCAGCACTGCTGTGTCTGAGGCGTACTTTGCTCGCCTACTTGGTCTGCCGTTTATTGCGGTAATGCCTAAGTGCACAGCGAAGAAAAAAATTGAGCAGATTGAATTCTACGGCGGCCAAGCGCACCTTGTTGATCGCTCAGATGAAATTTACGATGAGTCTCGCCGTTTAGCGACGGAACTGAATGGCCATTACATGGACCAATTTACTTACGCTGAGCGTGCAACTGACTGGCGCGGTAACAACAACATCGCGAACTCAATTTTCAATCAAATGCAGATGGAAGATCACCCAGTTCCAACTTGGGTAGTAATGAGCCCAGGTACTGGCGGCACTTCAGCAACAATCGGCCGTTTCATTCGCTACCAACAGCATGAAACTAAGCTATGTGTTGTCGACCCTGAAAACTCGGTATTCCACGAGTACTTCAAAACAGGCAATGCGAATGTTAAAGGCAACACATTCAGCAAAATTGAAGGCATTGGTCGCCCACGTGCAGAACCAAGCTTCATTCCTGGTGTAGTTGACGAAATGCGTAAAATCCCAGACGCAGCAAGTATCGCAACCACACACTGGTTGTCTGACATTCTTGGTCGCAAGGTTGGCGCATCTACGGGTACAAACATGTACGGTGTGCTTCAACTGGCAAGCGAGATGAAAGCGCGTGGCGAGAAAGGTTCTATCGTGACTTTACTTTGTGATAGTGGCGAGCGCTACCTAGACACTTACTTTAATGATGAGTGGGTGAACAACAACATTGGTGACCTACAGCCTTACGCAGCGAAGTTGGAAGCTTTCTCGCAAACGGGTGAATTAGTTTAAACACCTAGCCAAGAACAAGTTTTCAAAATAAAAAAGAGCCCTTAATGGGCTCTTTTTGTGTGTCATTGGTTACCCATGACACGAGGTTATTCTGGTTTTTGCTTCGCTTCAAAAGCTGCCAGTTGCTCTGGAGTTGCTTTTGGTTGGTGGTTTTGTTTCCACTCATCGTAAGTCATGCCATAGACACGCTCACGAGCATCGTCGATATCAAGGTCTAGGCCTTGTTGCTCAGCTTCCGCTTTGTACCATTTGCTGAAGCAGTTACGGCAAAAGCCAGCCAAGATCATCAGGTCGATGTTTTGTACATCTTTGTTGTTGTCTAGGTGTGCTAACAGGCGACGAAAGGTTGCTGCATCCAGCTTGTCTTGTTCTTCTTGAGAAAGATCTTTGTATTTAAATTCAGCCACTTTGGTGTCCCTTAATAGTTTTCATTTTTTAATGTGTTGAGCAGATATTGTTATACAAAAAAAGCCCGCATTTCGCTAGGAGCAAACGCAGGCTTTTCAAAACATTCATCAATAAACCAATACCAAGCCTATTGCACCTCGTGTGATGGGCATTTTTTATCACTACACCGATAAACCGGAACTCCCATGAAACGATTTCAAACCGTACTTTTCTTATTAGCGTCTATCATCTTTAGCTCAGTAACCTATGCATCTCCTACTGAAGGCGAGCAATACACACTTCTGGAGAATCCTTATTCAACAGACCATCAGATAGACAAGTTTTTCTCATTAACCTGCACACCTTGTTGGCAGATGACTGAGCTACTCAAAGATAAAGAAGCTTCTGGTGAACTAACATTGCACCGTACTCACGTTATTTTTAATGAATCGACACTTCAAGCCGCAAGCCTTTATTACACCGTATTGGTTCAACAGCCCAACCTATCTCACGAACTGCTTAATGAACTGTTTTCTCTGGTGCAGACAAACAGTCCACTTCAACAAGCCGATATTGATGTCTTCTTTAAGAAACACAACCTTGTGACACAAGAGAACATGACAAAAAGCCAACAGCAGCAATGGGCAACTTATGTAAAGGATGCTGCGGATAAAACAGAGCAAACTGCAATTGTCAGCATTCCAAGCTTCATCATAAATGGTCGCTATATGGTGAACCTAAGAGGCCACAGCTCAATGGATGAACTGCTCGAAACTTTAAAATATCTTAGCGATTTATAACGCCTGCTGAGTTATTCCCTCAGATCATTTTCACGTGTTAAATAAAAAGCCCGACAACTAAACAGGGTTGTCGGGCTTTAAAAGAATCGCTATTGAAACCGATTAACCGTGACTGGTTCTTCCCACGTTATCGTGGCTTAGTTCTTTATTTAGAACCGCTTCCACGTGACCCGGAGAACGCGTCGAGCCAGAAATCAGTCGGTACATCGCAGGGATAACGAACAGAGTAACCAAAGTCGCAAAGCCCATACCGAAGAAGATAACCGTACCCACCGCCACTCGGCTTTCATACCCCGCGCCCGTTGAAGTAATCAATGGAATGGCACCTGCTAGCGTGGTAAATGCGGTCATCATGATTGGACGTAAACGTCGAGCTGAAGCATCAATGATCGCCTTTTCAAACTCAATACCACGGTCACGAAGTTGGTTAGCAAATTCTACGATCAAGATGCCGTTTTTGGTCACCATACCTATCAGCATGATCATACCGATCTGGCTGTATACGTTGAGTCCTTGACTCATCAACACCAAGCCTAAGAAGCCACCAAAGATACCCATAGGTACGGTGAACATCACCACCAGCGGGTTAATGAAGCTCTCAAACTGCGCCGCAAGTACCAAGTACGCCACCAACATCGCTAGCGCAAACACCACTAAGATACTCGATTGGTTCTCTTTGAAGTCTTTTGACTCGCCAGAGTAGCTTACTGAAATATCACCCGGTAGCTGCTCGATAGCTTGTTCATCAAGGAAATCTAGAGCATCGCCCAGCGTGTAACCTTCCATTAGGTTCGCTTTGATGGTTACTGACTTCTGCTTGTTGTAGTGCGACAAACGAATCGACGATGCCACTTCTTCAATGTGTGTCAGCGTATCGAGCGTTACTAGCTCGCCAGACTGAGTTCGCATGTAGATTTGGCTTAAGTCGTTGGCGTTGTTGAAGCTGTTTTCATCACCACGCAGATACACGTCGTACTCTTCACCACGGTCAACGAAGGTGGTTTCACTGCGACCGCCCAGCATGATTTCTAACGTGTCCGAAATGTCGGATACGCTTACACCCAACTCAGCTGCACGCTGCTTGTCTACGGTAACCAATAACTCAGGTGTTTTCTCAGAGTAATCGATGTCCGCACCTTCCATCATTGGAGAGTCTTCAGCCGCTTGCTTTAACAGTTCGCCCCATTTCTGAAGCTCAGAGTAATCAGAGCCTCCCAGTACGAATTGAACTGGCTCACTTGAACCGCCTTTGAAACCAGGCATGAACGGGAATACACGTACATCTGGAATGCCATTTAAAGATTTACGAACTTCGTTCAACGCTTCTTGCGCCGTAACATCACGTTCGTCCCAATCTTCTAGGATCATGATGACAAAGCCCGTTTGGTCACCCGCATTACCACCAAACGCTGGTGATTGAATACTGAATGACTTCAAGAAGCCTTGACCAAGTAGCGGCATTAGACGTTCTTCAACAATGTCCATGTTGGCAGACATACGGTTATAACTGGTTGCATCAGCACCACGAACAAACGCAAAGATAACACCACGGTCTTCTTGCGGAGTCAGTTGCGAAGGCACTTGCTGCATCAAACCATAGCTACCGCCCATACACGCAATAATGATGATTGGAGCAGCCCAACGCCAGTTTAGCGCGCGGCGCAATACCGCTTTGTATCCAGCTTCTAGCTTGCCAAACACACGTTCTACAAATCGATTGAAGCGGTTTGGTTTTACATTCGCTTTTAGAATCTTACTGCCCAGAACTGGCGTTAGCGTTAATGCCACAACAGACGAGAAGATCACCGACATCGCCAACAGTACCGAGAACTCAGTAAACAGAAGGCCAACCATTCCATCCATAAACGAGATGGGTAGGAACACCATTACCAGTACTAGCGTGGTTGCAATTACCGCAAAGCCTACTTCACGCGTGCCTTTATAAGCGGCAAGCAGTGGTGATTCACCGCGCTCAATGTGGTGGAAAATATTCTCAACCACCACGATAGCGTCATCAACCACCAAACCGATAGACAGAATCAGTGCCATCAAGGTAATCAAGTTGATAGAGAAGCCGAAGTAGTACGCCGCAATAAACGATGAAATCAAAGAGACAGGAACCGTCACCGCTGGGATCAGGGTTGCACGTGCTTGGCCGATGAAGACATAAAGCACGAGGATAACCAAACCACCCGTAATAAAGAGTGTGCTGTAAACCTCTGAGATCGAACGGTCGATAAAGACAGTGGAGTCATAGTCGACAGCCAAGCGAGTTCCGTCAGGCAAGAACTTTTGAATGGCCTCTACTTCTTTATGAACTAAGTCAGCCACCTCAAGTGGGTTGGCATCAGACTGAGGCACAATGCCCATACTTACGTTAACAACACCGTCGCTTTTAAAGGTCGAGTTTTCGTTTTCAGCGCCGATGTAAACATCTGCTACGTCTTTTAAATAGATAGGTGTGTTGTCAGAAGCACGCTTAACAACAAGGTACTCAAAATCTTCAGCTTGGGTATATGAACGAGCCGTACGAACCGACATCACAATCGCATCGTTACGAACTTCACCGCCCGGGCTTTCAATATTTTCGTTGTTCAGCGCCTGCGTAATATCAGAGGCTGTCACACCACGCCCGGCCATCTGAGCAGGTTTTAGCTTGACGTACATTACTTTGTACAAGCCACCCGAGATGTCCACTGAGCTCACACCAGAGATCAAACTAAAGCGGTCAATCAACACACGCTCGGTGTAATCGGTTAACTGCGTTCGGTCCATCTCGGTTGAACTTAAGTTGATATAAACAGACGCTTCACCACTACCATTGTTCTTATAAACAATCGGGTCATCGGCTTCATCTGGCAACGAACGCTGGGCACGCGCTACCGCATCACGCACATCACTGACACCGGTATTAAGATCATAACCAAGTTCAAAGGTAATCGTGATTCTTGAAGAACCATTTCGAGTGGTTGACTCAATTTCGTCTATACCACTAATACCGGAGAGTTGGTCTTCGAGATTAGAGGTTATTTGGCTCTCAATGATGGTGGCTGATGCACCTTCATAGCGAGTACTGATCGACACTACTGGGCTTTCAATGTCAGGCATCTCACGAACAGCAAGCTTGTTGAACGATACAATACCAAACACAACCAAGAGCAAGCTCAATACGATAGCCGCTACTGGTCTCTTTACAGAAACATCAGATAACAACATTAGTTCGCACCTTCTTGAGTTGCTGTATTACCATCAAGATTAGCGGTATCGCCGTCAGGTTTAGCAGGGCGATTAACGGCAAGTTCTTGAACCAACACGCCATCACGCATGTTCACAATACCTTGCACCACGATCTTCTGACCAATCTCGATACCTTTATCAATCACGACTTCGTTATCGATACGCGCACCTAAGAAAACTTCGGTACGTGTCGCTTTGTTATCTTCACCGATAACATAAACAAATCGCTTAGTGCCTGAATATTCAAGTGCTTGAACAGGAATGATTGGCGCTTCTACTGGAGGGAAATCCATGTCAGCCGCGACTAGCATGCCCGGTTTTAGGTAATCATTATTGTTGTCGAAGTGGATTCGAACTCGTAAGTTCAAGGTTTCAGCGTTGATACGAGAATCAATGCCAACCACAGTACCCGTGAACTGAGTCTCACCCCACGCACTGGTGCGAGCCGTTACTGTCATGCCTTTAGACAATTTCGAAAGGTAACGCTCAGGAATTTGAAGATCTAATTGCATCACAGACAAGTCATCTAACGTCACGAGTTCAGTGCCTGCTGTCACCATTTTACCGCGGCTAAAATCGATAAAGCCGACCGTGCCAGAAAAAGGTGCGCTGATGTGAAGATCTTTAAGGTTAGCATTCGCAGCAGCTAAACGTGCATTGGCAATTTCAACGTTGGTTTTCTGTGCGTCAATTTCAGTTTGCGTAATCGCATTACGTTTCACTAGTCGTTGAAATTCTGCAAGCTTACGTTTCTCATCTTTTAAGTACGCTTGCGCTTCTGCAACCGCGGCCTTGGCTTTGTCGTCATCTAATTGAACCAACATCTGCCCTTTAGTCACATCTTGATTGGCTTTGATGTTGATAGAGTCAACTCTGCCCGCGACTTCAGAAGTAATGATCACAGATTGCTCGGCTTCTAACTTACCAACCAAAGAAAGAGATTGGCTAACTTGGTGAATATCAACCTGCTCAGTAACAACAGTTACAGTGCTAGGCCCCTGACGTTTTGCAAGTGCGGCCGGAGACGCCATAAGAATAGACAAGCTAAGCAGGGTTAAAACAGATTTACGCTTCATAATAATGGTCTGCAAGTAAGATTTAAGATCTATAAATGAAATTAACCGTATTCTATCAAGTGATGAATGCTGTAACGTCAAGAAGTGTAAATCTAGATTAAATTCCATTTACGTTTCTCGGCGAATGACGCAAACCAAACACAATACAGAAAGCCAGTTACCTCAAGGTGTTACCTATTAATACGTAAACCTTAGTACAGATGTTCACTTCCCGAGCAATATGCGTACTTTTCGCCATCTTTGCCCAAAAAGGCAGCATTCAACACAAAACCATAAGAAAAACTCTTTACAGGTTTAACGTGTTTGCTATGATGCGCTCCGCACTTGAGAGATGCGTTGGGAAAAACATCTCTTTAGCCTATCCATTATGAGTTAGGAAAAACACCCTGGAGGGGTTCCCGAGTGGCCAAAGGGAGCAGACTGTAAATCTGCCGGCTCCGCCTTCGATGGTTCGAATCCGTCTCCCTCCACCATATTCTTCTTACCTCTTTTAAGAGTTAAGAGAACAACCTGATTGATGGGCTTATGGGAAAACATCAATTTAGGCTTACTTTGTGAAAAGTAAGACACACCCTGGAGGGGTTCCCGAGTGGCCAAAGGGAGCAGACTGTAAATCTGCCGGCACTGCCTTCGATGGTTCGAATCCGTCTCCCTCCACCATATTCTTCTTACCTCTTTCGAGAGTTAAGACAACAACCTGATTGATGGGCTTATGGGAAAACATCAATTTAGGCTTACTTTGTGAAAAGTAAGACACACCCTGGAGGGGTTCCCGAGTGGCCAAAGGGAGCAGACTGTAAATCTGCCGGCACTGCCTTCGATGGTTCGAATCCGTCTCCCTCCACCATATTCTTCTTACCTCTTTTAAGAGTTAAGAGAACAACCTGATTGATGGGCTTATGGGAAAACATCAATTTAGGCTTACTTTGTGAAGAGTAAGACACACCCTGGAGGGGTTCCCGAGTGGCCAAAGGGAGCAGACTGTAAATCTGCCGGCACTGCCTTCGATGGTTCGAATCCGTCTCCCTCCACCATATTCTTCTTACCTCTTTCGAGAGTTAAGAGAACAACCTGATTGATGGGCTTATGGGAAAACATCAATTTAGGCTTGCTTTGTGAAAAGTAAGACACACCCTGGAGGGGTTCCCGAGTGGCCAAAGGGAGCAGACTGTAAATCTGCCGGCACTGCCTTCGATGGTTCGAATCCGTCTCCCTCCACCATATTCTTCTTACCTCTTTCGAGAATTAAGAGAACAACCTGATTGATGGGCTTATGGGAAAACATCAATTTAGGCTTACTTTGTGAAAAGTAAGACACACCCTGGAGGGGTTCCCGAGTGGCCAAAGGGAGCAGACTGTAAATCTGCCGGCACTGCCTTCGATGGTTCGAATCCGTCTCCCTCCACCATATTCTTCTTACCTCTTTCGAGAGTTAAGAGAACAACCTAGTTGATGGGCTTATGGGAAAACATCAATTTAGGCTTACTTTGTGAAAAGTAAGACACACCCTGGAGGGGTTCCCGAGTGGCCAAAGGGAGCAGACTGTAAATCTGCCGGCACTGCCTTCGATGGTTCGAATCCGTCTCCCTCCACCATATTCTCCTTAATTGGAAAATCGAAAAGCCAACTCATTGAGTTGGCTTTTTTCGTTTCTGGCTTATTGGTTTCTGACTTGTTGATTGCGTATTTCTGATTTATCACTTTCTTTGAACCATCAGTGCTTAACTCTCTAAAATCCATAATTTATTCAATTCACACCAGCCAAAACCATTCACTTGTACGCCTTGTATCCGCTCTGACACTTCCAATCCAAACGCTTCATGCTTAAGCTCAGTAACAATACTTACCTCAGACAACCACTGACGACATTCAGCTAGTATGGCTAGCGAACGACTGAAATCAGGCTCCTGACGAATCAACGAAAGGTACGTTCGAATCGTCTCTAAGATCTTCGAATCTAAATTGAAAGTAGAAAACGGAAAGCGAGATAAGAAGCTAAGCCAAGCGCTCAACGGGTCACCTTCGTCAATAATACTGCACAACACCACACCTTCGATCTTGGTGTAGTTTCCGTATTCGATTAACACCAACCTATCATCAGGTGAAGCAAGGCTTGTAAAGAGCCTTTGGCATTCCGATGTATCTTCGACCGTCATTATTGAGGTTATTTCGTTAGTCTGACTTGGGGCTTGGATCTTCAAAAATGTAGAATAGTTTTCACTCGGTACGGCACTGGTTTTTTCAGGCATTTCAAGACACAGCTTGTTTTCAGCGCATATCTTACTCGTTGCCCATTCTGGGTACACCCACAGCTCGATGCTATTTAAAATAGACACATGATGTGAATAGAGCTTATTACGACTGAGGCGGAGCATGTTCTCTGAGAAAATATCGAGAGAAAAAGCACCTGATCCATTGAGCTTCCCAGATGTCGACATTTGAAATATTGACGCTTCAGCACGAGACAAAAGCCTTGGTAAATGCCAGTCCGTTTCACTCAAACGCACTTCCACTGTATTCTCTGAATAGAGATCCACGGCGGCGATGTGCTGATAACCAAGACGCCAATGCTCACTCTGAGTCAAAGATTGAAGGCAGCGAACAATATCCTTGCTCAATAAAAGGCTGCCATCGTGAAAATGCACGTCATTGCGAATTTGAAAGCGCCACACTGTCGCATCTTCATTTGATTGCCAGTGATAAGCTAAATCACCTCGAACTTGGCTATTCTTAGCCTGGTCATTCCCAGCTTGGTTATTCTCAGTTTGGTCATTCTCAACATAAGTAAGACGCTGACACACTTGGCTCACTAAGAAGCGCTCAGTTCGTCGGAGCACCTTATGAGGATGGAGTTGCTCTAGCTTTCGATGAAATGGGATATAGGCGCGACGCGCGGCTTGATTAGCATGGCTTAAAAACGATTGCAGCTCTAGCCCGACATCCCTTCCGCCAAAACTCAATATTGGAAGCATTTGCTCCACACTACCTGCGTCTGACAGCTCACGAACCAACGTATAACACGCATCGATAGGTTCAACGAGGCATGTTAATAACGCTTTTTTGTTGCGACCTGAACTCGCCTGCCACTCAACCCAACCTTCCCTAACCATCGTTTTGATAATGGTTTGAACATGACGCTCACTGACGAACAACAGCGCCGCCAATTGACTGATCTGGCATCGCGAGGTTCCAGGGCCAAACGCCTGAAATATCTGTTCATAAAGTTCGAGTTGTCGCTTTTGGTTTGCCATTTATTTTTCTGAAGTCTTTATTTTAGTGAGGTGCCCGAAGCCCGCGTTCATCAATGCTCGCTCCATGGTTTCGATAACCTGTAGAGATACATCAGAGAGCAGAATATCAGAGTCAGTCTTGTTATCACGTATCAACTGAGACATATGATCAATCTCGAACTCGAAACCATTACCCGCAACTTTATGCTGAATGGTGTGTTTTGTGCTCTGATATTCAATGTCTATTGTCTCTGGGTTCCACCACTTGTCTCTGATCGTGATCGTTAGTTCAGGCCCTCGCAATGTAGCAGACCGAGGTAAATTAGAAACGATAGACGCCGATATTTTCCCTTCAATACCTTGAGAGAACGTAAACAGAGAATCAGTATCCACATTCGATTGCTTGTACAGACTCGACATCTCAACCTTAGGCTCTGAAGGCGTTACGCCTAAGCTTCGACATAAATCATAGTAAAACCAAAGCCCATAAACCCCAACATCAAGTGTCGCACCACCCGAGAGTTCTGGGTTGAATATAAACAAGTTGGGGTCATAGTCATGTTCGTTGCCAAACCCAGCTTCAATCGAGGTGACTTGTATGTTGTTTTCAGATAGATAAGATTTAAGCTCACGGTACGCTGGAAACGCCACTGTTTTCATCGCTTCCAACAACAACACCCCATGTTTGTCGGCTAGGGCTTTCATTACTAACCAGTCTGCGAGATTAGTAAACGCGGGTTTCTCTACCAAGACATGTTTATTGTGACTGAGAAACAACTCCGCCAACGGTTTGTGGTATGGATGAACAGTGGCAATATAAACCGCGTCGACATCCGGGTTGTTGGCCATCTCTTCATAGGATCCATAGCTCAACTCGCAACCAAAGTTCTGACCAAACACGTTTGCTCGTTCAGAGTCCCTAGAAGCGACGGCGTAAAGCTCACCATGTGCAGAATGCTGAGTGAGTGCAGTTGCGAACCTTTTCGCTATGTTGCCTAAGCCAGCAATGCCCCATTTCACCAATGTTGTGTTTTCGCTCATCGTATTACCTAATCAATTGTTTGGTATCAGTTTACTCAGAACTCATTCAATGAAATAGAGAACAAATAACCCAAGCTGTTCATGATTTATCTCGCTAACAGGCAAGAAGAGTCAAATGATCGTTTTCTTTACCATAAAAAAACGCCTACTGATTACTCAGTAGGCGTTTGATTTAAAGACTAAATTGAATGGTATTTAGTATAGATTAACCTTGAATACCAACAATTAACCAAGGCGCATTGTCAGTCGTTAGGTCGCGCTCTAAGTGCCAGATATCGGTGATATCTTCTTCAATACCATCCGCAGTATCACGGTAACGACCGCTAAACTGTAGGCTTAATTGAGCCTTGCTACCGTCATGGTCAGCACGAACGATTTCAGCATCAACGTACATTACGTCAGTGTGTTGATCGCCGTCTAGCTTATTACGCTCAGCTTTCAGGTCTTCAAATAGGCTTGGAGATACGTATTCTTCAATCGTGATTAGCTCGTTGTGGTTCCATGCACCTTGCAGTGTACGGTAATGCTCACGAGAACCATTGATGAAAGCCGCTTGATCAAAACCCGGTGGGTAGTTGTGTGGAACATCGCTTTGCGCACCAAAACCAAAGCCGCCAGCAGCGCCTTGAGATTGAGGTTGTGCTTGCTCAAAGTTATGAACATTTGGCTTTTGCTGCGGTTGTTCAAACTTGTTCTGACCCATGCCGCCGAATGCTGGCTGTTGGCCACGTGCATTCTGCTGATTCATGGAGCCCTGCTTAGCACCCAACATTCCGCGTAGGAATTTGAACGCTAGGAAAGCAATAAGACCCATAATCAGAATATCCATGAACTGGATACCTTCAAATGCGCCACCAAAGAATGCAGCTAAAAGACCACCAGCAAGTAAACCACCTAGCAGACCGCCCATAAGGCCTTTCTTGCTAGAGTTAGCTGCTGTGTTCTTACCCGTTTGATCTTGACGGATCGAATTCGTGTTTTGTTGTTTTGGTGCTGGAGCCGTTTTAAAGCTTTTGCCAAATGACTTACCACCACCAAACTTTTTCGCTTCCGCGATTGGCGTCACCGCGACTGTTACCAACAGGATCGCGACTAGTGAGAAAAATCGTTTCATTATTATCCTTTATAGGTTTCTTTATCTTTCGACACCTTAATCATACTCGTTAACAAAGAACAATGAAATATTCACGGTGTTTACACATGTATCATAATATTGCGGCTATTAATTGTTTACTTATTTGGCGAAAGGATTGACGGCACTCTGGGGCAGCATTAAAATATTGAACGATGTTCATTTACTAGATACTACTCATGGCACGAAGAAACGACCACACTCGAGAACAACTGGTTCAGCTCACACTAAAGACAGTGACTGACTTCCTAGAAGAGCACTCTTATCACGAGTTAAGTTTACGTAAAATCGCCAATATGATTGGGTATGTACCGAGTACTCTAGTGAATGTGTTTGGCAACTATAACCTGTTGCTTTTACATGTAGTCGCTCAAACACTAGACGAACTAGCCTCTGAATCCGCATCAGCCGTAGAGAAATCAAGCAACCCACAGCAAGCGTTATTCAACCTCGCTTATTGCTACCACGACTACGCACAGAAAAACCCTCATCGCTGGCAGCTTATCTTCGAACACAACATGAACGGTGAAAACCTTCCTGAGTGGCAATCCAATCGAATCGATAAAATGACAGGTATGCTTGAGCAATTACTCATGGCCATTGCTCCTGAGCACACCGAAAGTGAAGTTGTGAAGGCAAGCCGTGTGTTATGGTCTGGTGTTCACGGAATAACCCTGTTGAGTGTTGATGATAAGTTTTTCGCTTCTGAACCCATTGATGGTAAAGAATTGATTAATAACCTAATCTCAAACTACCTCACCAACTGGTAATCATCGAAGGACAGATAATGAACAATGACAGCCAATCCTCGCTGTTAACCCAAAAAAGGTTCCTACCCTATTTTATTACCCAATTTTTGGGAGCCTTTAATGACAACATCTTCAAAAATGTCCTGCTGCTATTTGTTGCCTTCGCAAGCGTAGATACCTTGCCAATTTCCAGCAATTTGTTCATTAACTTGGCCGCTGGTCTTTTTATTCTGCCCTTCTTTCTCTTTTCTGCTTTAGCCGGCGTCTTGGCGGATAAGTACGAAAAATCGTGGTTCATTCGCAAAGTTAAGCTTCTTGAAGTCGTGATCATGTCACTGGGTGCCATTGGTTTTATCTACGAAAGCTACGCGATTCTGCTTCTATTACTGTTTTTAATGGGAACACAAAGTGCCTTCTTTGGCCCTGTAAAATACGCCCTACTTCCTCAGCAGTTAGAATCGAAAGAGCTGGTTTCTGGTAACGCTTTGGTCGAGACAGGCACCTTCTTAGCGATTTTAATCGGCACCTTAGGCGCCGGAATTATTGCCTCTGAAGAAAATTCAAAACTGATTGCCGCAGTCTGCATCGTAACGTTTGCGGTACTCGGTTATTTAGCCAGTTACTTTATTCCTGAAGCACCAAGCAATGCGCCTGACCTAAAAGTGAAGTGGCAACCTATTACATTGACACGCCAAACGCTCGCGATTGCTAAAAAAGATCGACCTACGTTCCAAGCACTGATGGCAATAAGCTGGTTTTGGTTCTTAGGGGCGACTTATCTCACTCAGTTTCCCAACTTCACCAAGGTTTACTTAAACGGTACCGAAAGTGCTGTCGCATTTTTACTAGCACTGTTTTCGGTCGGTATTGCCATCGGTTCATTGGCTTGCGATAAGTTATCCAACCACAGAATTGAGAT
Source organism: Vibrio lentus (assembly GCF_030409755.1). Lineage (NCBI taxonomy): Bacteria > Pseudomonadati > Pseudomonadota > Gammaproteobacteria > Vibrionales > Vibrionaceae > Vibrio > Vibrio lentus. The sequence goes on along the minus strand of NZ_JAUFQE010000002.1, from coordinate 398,135 downwards.
CGGCATTGTGCCAATGGGCAGCTTAGGCATCTCTATTTTTGGATTTTTAATGGCGGTGTCGATCCCAGAGGCACTCCCTGACTTCGATTCATTCAAAAGCTTCGTGTCTTACTCTGAATTATGGCCTCTATTCGCTTATCTACTGCTGCTTGGCATGTCGGGTGGCATATTCATCGTGCCTTTGTACTCTTTGATGCAATTTAGAGCTAAACCCACTGAGCGAGCGCAAGTTATCGCAGGTTTGAACATCTATAACTCACTGTTCATGGTGGGAAGCGCTGTTCTTGGTATCGTCTTCCTGAGTGTTCTACAGCTTTCAATCCCACAATTGTTTGCGCTACTCGCGGTGTTCAATACTTTAGTCATGTTTGCCCTGTTTTATCAGGTACCGATCTATGCTTTCCGTTTCTTCACTTGGGTTGTGACTCACACCATGTACCGTGTGAAGCATAAGAACCTTCACAACCTGCCAGAAAAAGGTGGTGCGCTAATCGTCTGTAACCATGTGAGTTATATGGATGCATTACTACTAAGCGCCGTTTGTCCTCGTTTGATCCGCTTTGTGATGGAAGAGGATTACGCCAAGCTCCCGCCATTACGACGTTTCTTGAAACGAGCTGGGGTTATTCCAATCTCCGCAACGAATCGCAGTTCGATTCGAAATGCTTTCAAAGAAGTAGAACGTGCGCTGCATGAAGGCCACATTGTATGTATTTTCCCAGAAGGAAAGCTGACCTCTGATGGCGAAGTTGCTGAATTCATGCGTGGAATGGAACTGATCATCCGACGTTCACCGGTACCCGTCATCCCAATGGCACTCAAAGGGTTATGGGGAAGCTACTTTAGCCGTTTCAAAGGCAGCGCATGTAAAGGTTTGCCCAATCGATTCTGGACAAAAATCGAGATCGAAGCCGGGAGACCAATTTTGCCGAAAGATACTTCTTGTGAAACATTGCGCCAGTCAGTTGCCGAGCTTCGTGGGCCATTGCGCTAAGCAGAGCCACACTAAACAACTCTGTAGCTAAACACTTGAGCACAAGAACAAACGTTCAGTTTTACTTAACGTTTGTTCAATTCATTTAGACTTACTTACCATTGCGTTAAGCGTATAGTCTTCCACTACGCTGCCAATACTAGACGCGACGAATTAAATATAATGAATCTAAAAAAGTCTGTTCCATTTTATCTTGCTGCTCTGTTTTGCTTAACCCCATGGGTGAGTTCACCGACGGCACTCGTGATCGGTTTCCTTCTTGCGAGCTTAGGTTTAGTCCCTGAGCATCTAGAAGTGGGCAAACTCACCAAAAAGCTACTGGCCTACTCGATTGTCGGCTTAGGCTTTGGCATCCAGTTTGAGAAAGCATTAGCGGTAACAGGCGATGGTATTGGCCTCATTGTCACGACGATTATTGGTACCTTGGTCATTGGTTGGTTCTTGGCAAAACGCATGGGATTAGATCGCACCACGGGTTACCTTATCTCTTCTGGTACTGCAATTTGTGGTGGTAGCGCTATTGCCGCCGTAGCACCGGCCATCAAAGCCGATGATGAACAGATTGGCTTGGCGTTAGCCACTGTATTTGTGTTGAACTCGGTCGCCCTTTTCTTGTTCCCAATGATTGGCCATGCACTTGAGTTAAGCCAACAAACTTTCGGAACATGGGCTGCAATCGCGATTCACGATACATCTTCTGTAGTAGGCGCAGCATCAGCATATGGCGAAGAAGCACTGACCACAGCAACCACATTGAAGCTCGCTCGCGCACTCTGGATCATCCCAATCGCGTTAGTCAGTGCAATGATCTTCAAGAACGATCAAAAGAAGATTACGATTCCTTACTTCATTTTCTTCTACTGCGCTGCTATTGCTGTTAGTGACTTATTGCCACAATTTGAGATGGTCTATCAAGGTATCTTTGATGTGTCTAAGCGTGCATTGGTGGTGTGTCTATTCTTGATTGGTTGCGGTATTTCAGTAGAGAAGCTTAAAGCTGCAGGGCCGAAGCCATTGATGTTTGGTATTACAATGTGGACGATGATTTCGACAGGCTCATTAGCGTGGTTAACGCTTGCCTGATACTCCTAATACGTAAAGAAGCGCTGTAGATTGGTTAACTTGTTAAGAAGACAAACAGATTAGCGAATGACAAAATAAAAAGGCAAAGCTCAAATGGGCTTTGCCTTTATCGTTTGTGGTAAAGATATTCTTTATTGCAACAATCACAAATCAAACAGGGGCTTATCACTCTTCTTGCTCTCTCTTTTCATTAAAACAAGTACCACAACCAACACAAATGCGGTGAGTTCAGCCAACGATCGTGTCAGCCCAGACGAAGTCACTGCTTGGCCTATCTGCAGTAAAACCGCGATGATGAGGGCAATTTTCATAATAAGACCTTATTCTATAATCCGTTATTTATAGGACTTATTATGATGGATGGTTATAAAGATAATAAATTCTGTTTTGAACTATCTAATTGCTAAATTAACTAACCTAGCCCAATTGCCCCTCTAGCCACTTAATAAAGGTTCTTACCTTAGGCCGTTTTTCAGTGCCTAACGGACAGATCAAGTCGTATCCTTTATCAGTATCCATACTTGGATAAGGCGTTATGAGCTCACCAGTCTCAATGTACGGCTTAACAAAATGATAGCGCCCCATCGCCACACCGATATTATGCAGAGCACTCTGCACACCCATATCGCGATGACTCACACAATAAAACTGCTCAAACAGATTTACATCGAGTTGATTGTGCTTAATCCAACGCTGCCAAACATCAGAGCCTAGCGCATGAATGAAATTAATCCGGTGTAACGACTCTAAACCATCATCAAAGATGTCGTGTTCAGCGGCATAACTCGGCGTACATACCGGAATATACTTTTCACCAAACAGACGCTGGCGATGCATATCTTTTAGATCTTCAGCACCATAGTAAATGGCGACATCGAGATGATTTTGATGAAAATCTTGCTCTTCTTGAGAGAAAATATTGAGGTTGAACTTTGGGTATCGCTGTTTGAAATCAGCTAGCCTTGGTAGCAACCAACTGTTTGCAAAGGCAGGACTGGTACCGATATTGATCTGACCGTACAAGTCGGTGTTGGTAATGTCTTCGATCTCACCAAAAATAGAGCTCAACGACTTCGATAACGTGCGTTGAAAGCGTTGCCCTTCTTCGGTCAATTCCAGCTTACGAGTCCCTCGCACAAACAAGTTAAATCCGAGTTCACCTTCCAACACTTTGATTCGATGGCTAACGGCTCCCTGAGTCAGATGCAACTTTTTCGCGGCTAACGTAAAGCTCATTTTCTCGGCAGCAACATTAAAAGTATGAAGATTTCTCAGTAAAGATTGATGGTTAGCCATACGAACTCATGCATTAAAAATTTTAATTCATAGTACTACCCGTTTCGTTTGTTTGCATTAAGAAATAAGTTTCTAATAGCCGCAGTTACTTAAAACCCTGCCTCGATCAATATTTAACTCCATACGTTGACGAGCAGAAACATTAAAAAAATTAATTACAAACTTAGGGGCACGTATGAATATACTCGGGTATATGCAAAAAGTAGGTAAGGCATTGATGGTTCCCGTAGCCACACTGCCAGCTGCAGCAATCCTTATGGGGATCGGCTACTGGTTGGATCCTGTTGGTTGGGGTTCTGAAAGTATCTTAGCCGCATTCTTGATCAAATCAGGCGGTGCGATCATCGACAACATGGCGGTTCTGTTCGCGGTGGGTGTTGCCTTTGGTTTAAGCCGTGATAAGAATGGTTCTGCGGCACTGTCTGGTTTTGTGATGTTCCTAGTCGTCACCACGCTACTTGCTCCGGGCTCAGTTGCTCAATTGATGGATGTTGAGTTAAGTGAAGTACCAGCTGCATTCGGAAAAATCAGCAACCAATTCGTGGGTATCATTGTCGGTATCATCTCTGCTGAGATCTACAATCGCTACTCAACGGTTGAGCTTCCTCAAGCTTTAGCATTCTTCAGCGGTAAGCGTTTGGTTCCTATCCTTACCTCAATCGCAGGTATGGCGCTCTCTTTTGCTCTGCTATACATCTGGCCAGCTGTGTACGATGCTCTGATCGTATTGGGTATCAAGCTAGAAAGCATGGGCGCTGTGGGTGCTGGTCTGTTTGGCTTCTTCAACCGTTTGTTCCTATCAATAGGCATGCACCACGCACTCTACCCAGTGTTCTGGTTCGACGTTGTGGGTATTAACGACATTCCAAACTTCCTAGGCGGCGCACAATCTATCGCTAACGGCACAGGCATTCCGGGTAAAACTGGCATGTACCAAGCAGGCTTCTTCCCTATCATGATGTTTGGTTTACCTGCAGCAGCATTGGCGATGTACCACTGCGCTGACGCGAAAAACAAGAACCAAGTATTCGCCATCATGCTTGCCGCAGCAATGGCTTCGTTCTTCACTGGCATCACTGAGCCTCTAGAGTTCAGCTTTATGTTTCTAGCACCTGTATTGTTCCTAGTGCACGCTGTGTTAACAGGTCTGTCGCTTTACATTGCAGCAAGCATGGAATGGATGGCAGGTTTTGGCTTCTCTGCAGGCTTTGTTGACTTGGTGCTATCAAGCCAAAACCCGTTAGCGACTAACTGGTACATGTTATTAGTTCAAGGTGTAGTGTTCTTCGCGCTTTACTACGGTATTTTCCGTTTCGCTATCATCAAGTTCAATCTACGTACTCCGGGTCGTGGTGAAGAGATGGAAGCAGAAGGCGAGACAAAATCTCCAGAAGCGTTAGTTAGCCTAACCAACAACTACATCGAAGCTATTGGTGGTGCAGACAACATTCTAGAAGTGGACAACTGTATTACTCGCTTACGCTTAACAGTAAAAGACTCGTCAGTAGCAGACAGTGACAAACTGAAAAAACTAGGTGCTGCAGGCGTCGTGCCTATTGGAAAAGGTGGCCTACAAGTCATTATCGGTTTAGGTAAGGTAGATAAGGTTGCTGAACAAATGAAGAAGGCACTCGCTTAAGCTAAACAGCCAGATGCAAAGATAAAAGCCTTAATGACCAGATAGAATATTAAGAATTTGTGATGGTTTCACCACCATCACAACCCCCTGAAGCGCAATTACGACTAGTCACCGTGTATTGCGCTTCGTTTTATTGTTCTCAGCTCTATTTAGAACGTATCTGCTGTAGCCATTGTGCCAACCCTGCGCGTGAAACCTTAATACCTAACTGTTCTTGATGAGGCATTCGATAGTACTCGACAGGAAATTTGAACCGTTCAAGACTGCCATTTAATTGTTCAGCAAACCATTCTTTGGTTGGTAAATCCGTACAATCCACAATAGCGACAGGTCGAAACCCGAACTCATCATCTTCAATTGGAACGATAAACGCCTGATTGATTAAAGATAACTGATTCAGTGCTCGTTCAATTTCTTCACAGTGGATATTCTCTCCCCCAGAAATAAACTGATTATCAGCACGACCAATAATAGACACTTGTTCGCCATCCCACTCGCCAAGGTCTTTACTGTCGAACCAACCGTTCTCATCAACTAATGGCGTTACCTCACCCTGATAATAATAACCAGAAGCAAGCGTATTGCCGCCGATAAAGATACGTTGATCTTCAATTTTTAACTGGCGTTGGTCGAGAACAAAACCTGCAGTATTACTAGAATCGACTGGCTTCGCGGTCACTGTTGAAGCCGCTTCTGTCATGCCATATCCAAGCCATGTTTCAATGCCCATTCGTTGAGCTTCGAGCCCAAGAGACTCAGGGATATGGCTACCGCCTAAAAGCACATGAGTTAGAGTAAGTGCTTGCTTACCCTGCAATAACCTATGTAGTTGAGTAGCCACTAAAGAGGCATGACTGCAACCTTCGATGTCTGACTCAAGCTTACCTGACCCTATTTTGATGCAGCCACCAGCCGCCAACCAACGATGGACAATCGCCAATCCCGACACATGGTACATCGGCAAGCTAAGCAACCAAGTGTCAGCTTGTTCAAAGTTGAAAACGTCTAATAACCCCTGAGCTGAACATAAGTGTTGCTGCAATGTGTGAGCCACCGCTTTCGGGTTTCCGGTAGAGCCAGAAGTGAATACGATGGTCGCTAAAGATTGAGGATTAAAGTTAGGATTTTGCGGTGTTGTTGGTTTGTCATCACCATCGACCTCAACTTCGTTCAAGCAAGGTAGCGTCACCAATACAGTCTTGAGGTCAACAGCATCAGAATGATCTAACCCACAGCTATCTAATAGCCAAAGGTAACGTCTGTCTAGCTGACCATAGAGGGATTCAAGCTTCTGCGTTAAACGAGCTTTCGGCTGAGGCATGGTAAACGCGCAAACCACACCCAAATTGAGTGCGGCAAGATAAGCCGGAATCACTTCAGCTTGGTTCTTACCGACAATCGTCAGTACATCACCTTCAGATAGGCCTTGATGAGATAGCTGTTGTTGGTACTCACTCACCAGCACAAACACTTGCTGCCAAGTGTAAGCGCGGTTAGGAGTCACTAACGCTGTTTGATGTGGGTTCTGCTGCGCCCACTGTACCCAGAGCGGGTGATGATCAGATTGTGGGCGCATCATAAGATAACCAAGTTATAGATTGAGAACGGTCTAAGCCAATCGAACGCCAGCCTAAGAAGACCAAATCAATTGCTGCTGTTCAAGCGTTGAAACAGGAAGCTGACAACCCGGCCAAGAGACTTCTAGCTGTTGCTGATACAAGCCAATCGTATCAAGCCCTGGAACTTCATTAGGCAAGTACTGTTGTGCCAATCGAGCAATCTGAGTTAAGCCAAGGCTAGACTCTATACTTGAGCTTAGTACAGGTTTAATACCAAGTTGTTGCGCGCGTTCAATGATAGCAACACAACGCTCTACTGAGCCAATCAAGGTTGGTTTAATCACTACCGCTTTAACACCCGTTAAGTCACTAAGATTAAACTCTGGACTTCTTACCGCTTCTTGTAGTGTTTCGTCCCATGCAATAGCAACACCGTGGTCAATAGCAAAAGCTAAGCTATCTTCAGGTTTCTGGCAAGGCTCTTCAATAAAACTAATACGTTGACGCAGTGAAGGCGAAATGTACTTGATGAACTGCTTGGCTTTTTCTGGTTTCCACGCGCGGTTGGCATCAAGCCTTAGGGTCAAATCAGGGATCGACTCAAGGAATAAGCTGACAAGCATGCCATCACGAATCGCTTCGTAGAGACCGACTTTTACTTTGGCGACCTTCTCGCCTTTCATCTCATTCAGCACAGGGATCAATTCATCTGGATCGCCTGTACACAACGGTGCCGCTTGGTAGTTACCTTCAGCGTTGAGTTCGCCTCGTAATTCCATCATCGCCATCGAAAAACCGAAGGCAACAGAAGGATATAACTCATCAAAAGGCGTTTGAGGGTTATTGTGGCTCCAAAGCTCTAATTCGTGTTGCAGCTGAATGCCAGCTTGTTCAGCATCTTCTTGGCTAAAACCTGGCAAAGGTGCAACTTCGCCAAAACCAGTTTTACCATCACACTCAAGTTGGATGATATAACCAACGCGTTCGTTCAACTTATTGTCACGAAGAATCACACCACTATCCATAGGTAATTGATAACGGTAGAGTTTAGCGTGACGCTGAGAATTCACTGAGTTCATAAAGTTTCCTAAAAAACGGGGAACATCAAAACAAAACGAGCCGCTATTAGCGACTCATTTTAAAGAAGAGAAAGACTATGGGTTACGCGGGAATTTGTCGAAATCAGGTCGACGCTTCTCGTTAAATGCGTTTCGGCCTTCTTGGCCTTCTTCTGTCATGTAGAACATCATAGTTGCGTTACCCGCCAACTCTTGAAGACCAGCTTGGCCGTCACAGTCAGCGTTTAGTGCGGCTTTCAAGCAACGCAGCGCCATTGGGCTGTGTTGAAGAACCTCACGACACCAACGAACCGTTTCTTTTTCTAGGTCGGCAACGGGCACGACCGTGTTTACTAGACCCATGTCCAATGCTTCTTGAGCATCGTAGAAACGACACAAGAACCAGATTTCACGCGCTTTCTTTTGGCCAACGATACGAGCCATGTAAGAAGCACCCCAACCGCCATCGAATGAACCTACTTTAGGACCTGTCTGACCGAACTGAGCGTTTTCAGCTGCAATGGTAAGGTCTGCCATCATGTGAAGAACATGACCACCACCGACGGCCCAACCCGATACCGCTGCGATTACTGGTTTTGGACAAGTACGAATTTGACGTTGGAAATCAAGCACGTTCAGGTGATGTGTACCTGAATCATCTTGATAACCGCCGTAGTCACCACGGATACTTTGGTCACCACCAGAACAGAACGCCTTCTCACCAAGCCCCGTCAAAATGATTACGCCAACCTTCTCGTCATAACGAGCATCAGCCAATGCATTGATCATCTCTTTTACGGTTTGTGGACGGAACGCATTGTGGACTTGAGGACGAGCAATCGTGATTTTCGCAATACCGTCGTCAGACTTGTGGTACTGAATATCTTCAAATTGACTGCTTTCATCGCGCCAGTTAACTGCTGCGTAAAGTTCTTCTTCTGTGATGCCTACTGTTTTAGCCATGGTGATTCCCATTGTTCTATTAGAGACCACGACTAACGAATAGTCGTGACGGTGTTGCTCTGCTTTTGATAGTGCTTGATACGAGAGAACCGCTCAGTCAGTTTAACGACGACTGGCGATACATTGGATGATCAGGTTGGAAAACAACTCTGGTTGCTCAAAATGAACATTATGACCAGCGTAATCAACCTGACTATATTCAAAGCCACTATTCTCAGCTAGCTCCATGAATTTACGATCTTTTTCACCACACACATAATGCAATTGATGCTCATGAGATTTCAATGTGGCACGTAAATCCGGTTGCTTTGCTAACGAAGTAGATAACAACATATTTGCTACGGATACTCCAAGGTTACCACTACGCTTTATGACCAAAGTTTGTCTTTGCTCATGATTTAGTGAAGAAAAGACGCTTTGTTGATACCAATCGTCTAAAACATCTTCAATCGACTGCTGCGCAAAGCGGACAGCCCATTGCGTATCATGTACTAACCTTTGTGCTCGTTCTTCATCACGCTCCAGACCAAAGTTGCCACCTTCAATAATGACTTTCTCAAGATTGAGCGTTTCGAAGCAAGGGCTTGTCACCCCATACATGGCAAGCCTGCCACCCATAGAGTAGCCAATCACCACGATAGGGTAATCCGCAGGAAGATCGTTGAGAGCAAGTTGAGAAGTGATGCACTGAACGATTTTCTTGCAGCAATGATCAAAGCCTACCGGATCGATAAAGCGACTTTGTCCGTGCCCGGGTAAATCTATGCAAAGACGAGGAAAATCCTCTAGATATGGATGACATGCGCTCCAATCATCCCCGCTTCCGAGTAAACCATGTAGAAAAACAAGCAAAGGTTTGTCAGAAGATTCTTGTACAGCTGGGTAATAATTGGAGTAAAGCATGTAAAGTCCTTAGGCTAATGCCTCGGTGAGCATTGAACTGAATTGTTTCAGCAAAGTAGACGCTTGTTCGGGAGGCGTCTTAACTTCAACGAGCAAGGTACCCTGACCTTGTTCGAAATGTTGTTCGACAACCGTTTGATAGCAGTTCAAAGTTTCTGGCGCCGCATAACCAAGCTGGAATTGCGCAGCGGCATGTTCAAAACCGAAACCATGGGGCATTTGATATAGAGATTGTTTTTGTTGCTCAGGAACGGGCAACAAGTCAAAGATCGCACCGCCATCATTGTTGGTCACAACAATCACCATCGGCGTTACATTGTGAGTAAGCAGAGCCAGTGAATTGAGGTCGTAAAGCAAAGAGGTATCGCCAATCAACATTATCAAGGGGTTTTGGTTGGCTTTCACCACACCCGCAGCCGTCGCCACCAAGCCATCAATGCCCGATGCGCCACGATTACTGTAAACTTGATTCGCAGATATTGATGACAGCATATCCACCAGCCTTACCATCAAGCTGTTTCCCACAAACAACTCTCTGTCTTTAAGTCTAGTCGACAAGTCAACTGCAACGCTCAACTCGGTCAGTTGGTCATTATTGGATATTTGCGCCAATGCCAATTGTTGAACCGTATTCGCAATTTCGACCAAAGGTACGGCCCAGCCAGCATGTTGACCCAATAAGCTTGGTAAATGTTGCTCAGATAACCATTGTTCGATGTTTGCGACGATATGAGTTTGAGACAGATGATCTTGGTTTATACGATGCGCATCCGGTGAAACCACTACATATTGCGTGCAATCAAACGATGCTGCTTGTGACTTTATCCAATGATTAAGGCGCTTAGAAACAATGCGCTCACCGAACTGAAGGATGAAATCACATTGGTTGAGTTGCGCTTTGGCTACGTCACTCTGCATCCACAAATCATAATGTTTCCAATCACTGCTGACACCTGATTGAGGGTCACAAAAAACTGGCCAGCCTAATGCAGTAGCAAACTGCTGAGCTTTTGTCGCTTGTTCAATATCGAGCGAACCGAGAATAACCACACCCTTACGTCCAAGATACTCACCTGGAGCAATCGGTTGTGTATTCACTTGATTAGGTAAAAACGTTTGGCTGTAACAACCTGTTCCCGACTTCCACACAGAGATACTGGATGTGTATTCCGCATACATTTCCGCGCTATTCGCAGAATATAGAGGCTCTGGGAACGGACAGTTGATATGAATCGCACCGCCAACATTGCGTTGTTTCGCTAGCGCGTTATCAACCGATGTTAGAAGCCAATTCAATGAAATCTGTGTGGTTGGACTTGGTAGATTTAAAGCACTTTCAACATGGGAAGAAAAGATACCCTGTTGTTGAATGGCTTGATTGGCGCCACAGTCGACTAAATCGATAGGTCGATCAGAGGTCAGCAAAATCAGCTTTTCTCGTGTCAGCCCAGATTCAGCCGTCGCAGGAAGAAGGTTTGCAACAGCAGTGCCAGAGGTGACAATCACAGCAACTGGCTTACCGCTGGCTTTCGCTAAACCTAACGCTAGAAAACCAAGCCCACGCTCATCAAAGTGCGTGTGCAGCGTCAGTTTTGGATTGGCTTCAGCTTCGAGTGTTAACGGCGTTGAGCGCGAGCCTGGCGCGACACATACATGTTCAACACCACTCCGGGCTAGCTCTTCAAGTAACGTGTGACACCAAACTCTATTTAATACGGCTTGGTCGTGATTCATGACGCCACACCCAGAGGTGGGTGATCTGAAATTAAACTGAGCAGAGTCGACATTTTCTTATTCAACTCTTGCCACTCATGTTCAGCAACCGATCCCGGCACGATCCCGGCACCCGCAAACAGTTGTACTTGATCATTTACAATCAAGGCACTTCGAATCGCGACACAGAATTCAGCGCGTTGATGGCTAATATAACCAACAGAGCCTGCATACCAGCCTCTCGCAAACGGTTCATGTTCAAGTATGAAATCCATCGCTTCTTTACGAGGTAACCCCGCAACGGCAGCTGTTGGTTGCAATGAAGCCAGTAGCTGGACACCATTAACACCAGTATTGAGTTGAGCATGAATATTACGCTTAAGATGCTGCACCTTACGCAAACGCACAAGTCGCGCCTCTTTTTCAACGTGTACCGTTTGAGAATGAGGAGCGAGACGCTCAATGATATCGTCAACCACATATTGGTTTTCATTGAGGTTTTTACTGTCTTGAGAAAGCCAGTTGGCTAACTCCATATCTTCTGTCGCGTTTTCTCCGCGACCAATGGTTCCCGCTAGCGCTTCAGTATTAAGCTCAGTGCCATATCGACTGTACAAACGTTCTGGCGTTGAGCCAATAAAGCTGTGTTTGGAATCCAATACCAACATAAAGTGAAAGCTGTGATGGTTTTGCAGGTAGCTGGCCTTGAGCAACTGAGCCGCGCAGATTGGCGCATCCAATTGCAATGTGGTTCTACGAGCTAATACGACTTTCTTATATTCTTCATCGCTGATGCCCTGAAGCACTTTATCAACCAGATTGCCCCACTGTTCTCGTTCTGGAACGTGGTTAATCTGTTCAATGTGCGCCGACAAGGGTGCCAATATCGCCGCTTCGACAGAAAGCTTATTCAAGGCATTAATGGTAGCAACGCGATCAGGAGACAAATTAACCGCCAGCGACCAAGTGTCGTCAAAGCGAATTAATTCAACCTGAGGAAGAAAGAAAAATGATTCCATGCAACGGCGGTTCTTTGCGGTATGTCCGTCAAATGAACGTCCACCCCAAATTCGTTGGTCTTCACCAAGAATGGCATACGCGGGAGCAGGATCGGAGAAAGTATGCAGTTGACCGAGCGCGACCACTTCTTCACGAGTGTCGCGTGACTGCCAGTAGAACTTTGGAAAGAGCGGTTGAGCATGAAGCCATTCTATAAATGCAAACGATGGTTTTTGCGTTAGAACTTCAACACAACGAACTTCACTTGCTTGGGCATTTTGTACTCGCTCAATCAAAGCGGAGATAGTTTGCTGGAAATGTGACAAATCGACCTCGTTCACATCTAAATTATTATTATTATATTAGTTTGATACTTTATGGGCAGTACCCACTTAGATCAAGAATGTACTATATCTTTTGAACATTCCTGTGATTCTAAGCGATCCAACCTCTTTATTCATCTTAGCCAATAACAAAGAAAGCGATTAATTAAAATTTAGAAAAGAGTGACAACAAAAAGACCAAACGTGACACTGAAATGCGACATTCATCAGATTTTTATTCTATCAAACCCCGTTTTGCGGTACTTTAATAAAGTATTTAAATTAATTTCAGGAAATCGGCAATGCAAAATATCGGGATGTCGTCAAAACTCAACAGCGTATGCTACGAAATCAGGGGGCCTGTACTCAAACATGCTAAACGCATGGAAGAAGAAGGGCATAAAATACTGAAGCTTAATATCGGTAACCCCGCCCCATTTGGTTTTGACGCCCCTGATGAAATCCTTGTTGATGTAATCCGTAACCTACCGACATCTCAAGGTTACTGTGACTCAAAAGGCATCTATTCAGCCCGCAAAGCGGTTGTTCAGCACTACCAGAAAAAAGGCCTACGTAACCTTGATGTAGAAGACGTTTACATTGGTAACGGCGCATCAGAGCTTATCGTTATGTCTATGCAGGCGCTACTGGATAATGGTGATGAAATCTTAGTTCCCGCTCCGGACTACCCACTATGGACAGCGTCTGTTGCGCTTTCTGGTGGCACGCCGGTTCACTACATGTGTGATGAAGATGCTGATTGGTATCCAGATTTAGATGACATGCGCGCGAAGATCTCACCAAAAACGCGCGGCATCGTTCTTATCAATCCGAACAACCCAACGGGCGCGGTATACAGCCGTGATTTCCTATTACAAGTTGTTGAGATTGCGCGTGAGCACGGTTTGATCATCTTCGCTGATGAAATCTACGACAAAGTACTTTACGACGGTGCAGTCCACACGTCAGTCGCAACGCTGGCTGAAGATGTACTCATGGTGACATTCAATGGTCTGTCTAAGGCTTACCGTGTATGTGGTTTCCGTGGTGGCTGGATGTTCTTAACGGGTCCGAAACACATCGCGAAAGGCTATGTCGAAGGACTAGAAATGCTCGCCTCGATGCGTTTGTGTGCCAACGTACCAATGCAGCACGCCATCCAAACGGCACTGGGTGGCTATCAGAGTATAAACGAACTGATTCTTCCTGGTGGTCGACTGCTTGAGCAACGTGACCGTGCATGGGAACTGATCAACAAGATCCCTGGCGTTTCTTGTGTGAAACCAAAAGGTGCGATGTACCTGTTCCCTAAGATCGACACCAACATGTACAACATCAAAGACGATCAGAAATTCGTACTCGACTTCCTTAAGCAAGAGAAAGTGTTATTGGTTCAAGGTACTGGCTTCAACTGGCCGAAACCGGATCACTTCCGCATCGTGACTCTGCCGCACATCGAAGATCTAGAAATCGCGATTGGTCGCCTAGAGCGCTTCTTACAGACTTACAGCCAAGATGAGCTCACAGTCGATTAATTAACACAAAAAGTTATGACTACAATTTGCTGTTTTAAAAGACTTTAACTTGTAATCAATCACTTCTATGCTTAAAAGGCTCCTGTTTGGGAGCCTTTTTTGTATCCGCTGTCTCGTACTGTTTGAGTTTACATAAGATACGAGTGGAGCATTGTTGCTGCCAATCACAGTAAGTAAGTGTCCAGAAATAGCGTAGGAAAAAAACTTGAGAACAAGGCAGAATTTTTTGGTAAGTAGTTATTCTACAATCAAAAATTCTAACAAAGTTATCGAGTTTTTTAACAAGCTAGGATGACCAGTTATTTACTACGATTGGTACTATAAGGACTCTTATGAAACAAAGCCATTTCTTTGCCCATCTTGCCCGTATGAAGCTGATTCAACGCTGGCCCCTGATGCGTTCAATCTCAAGCGAGAATATTTCAGAACATAGCCTGCAGGTGGCTTTCGTCGCACATGCCTTGGCATTAATTAAAAATAAGAAGTTTGATGGTCAGCTCAACCCCGAGCACATTGCTCTGCTTGGCATGTACCACGATACGAGCGAGGTACTGACTGGCGATTTACCAACTCCGGTTAAATACTACAACCCAGACATCGCCCAAGAGTACAAGAAGATAGAAGCGGCAGCAGAGCAAAGACTGCTTTCAATGCTACCGGAAGAGTTCCAAGACGATTTCGCGCCCTTCTTAATATCCGGAACAGCAAACAAAGAAGAACAAAACATCGTCAAGCAAGCCGACACTATCTGTGCTTACCTCAAATGCTTGGAAGAACTCAGCGCGGGAAACCACGAATACGAACAGGCCAAACGCAGGCTTGAAGAGACGCTATCACAACGCAAAAGCCCGGAGATGGATTACTTTCTGACGACATTTGCACCCAGTTTCGAATTATCACTAGACGAAATCAGCTAGCTAGGTATAAGTTGAGTGTAATTATCTAAATAAAATCAATTTGATAGGTGCTATTTTGACTTCTCCAATCGAACCACCATTTGTACTCGAGCAAGAATGGCAAGATCGAAACAACGATGAGCATAAGATCAGAAGAGACGATCACCGTAGCCCATATCAACGCGATCGTGCTCGCGTACTTCACTCAGCTGCATTCCGTCGTTTACAAGCCAAGACACAAGTACATGGCACCACGGTGAATGATTTTCACCGTACCCGCTTAACCCACTCACTAGAAGCTGCTCAGCTTGGTACGGGGATTGTCGCTCAGCTAAAGAAAAAACAACCCGAGTTTCGAGATTTGTTGCCTTCAGACAGTTTAATCGACTCGCTATGCCTAGCTCACGACATTGGCCACCCACCTTATGGGCACGGTGGTGAAGTCGCGTTGAACTATATGATGCGCGACCATGGCGGCTTTGAGGGCAATGCCCAAACGTTCCGAATCGTGACTCAATTAGAACCCTACACTGAACATCATGGGATGAACCTGTCTCGACGAACTCTGTTAGGTCTGATTAAGTACCCTTCTCTGCTTAGTGAAGTTCAAGCTAAATTGCAGTCTGAGCCCGTTAAGCATCAACGACAACTTCGAGCTAAAGATTGGATGCCAGCAAAAGGCATCTACGATCATGATGAAGAACTGTTTAACTGGGTACTGGAGCCGCTTTCAAACAATGACCAACAGTTGCTCAAACAGAAAAGGAAATCACACACCGAACCACTTGAGCACAACAGAACCAAATACAAATCTCTCGACTGTTCGATCATGGAATTGGCCGATGATATCGCTTATGGCGTGCATGATTTGGAAGATGCGATTGTGCTTGGCTCGGTAACCAAAGCACAATGGATCGAATCGGCTTATCCTCAATTGAAAGAGATGGCTGATCCTTGGATCTGTGAGCATTTAGATTCGATTACTGAAATGCTTTTTTCGGGAGAGCAATATCGTAGAAAAGATGCGATAGGTGGGATAGTTAACGCACTACTCACCAGTATTTCTATCAAGCCCGTTGATACAGAATTTGAGAACGTGCTGCTGGCTTATAACGCTTTTCTTGAGCCGAGCATGGATGCTACGTTGGATAGGCTTAAACGCTTTGTCAGTGAATTTGTAATCCAAGTTCCACAGGTTCAAGTGATTGAATATAAGGGTCAGCAGATCATCATGGACATGTTTGAAGCATTCAGTGCCGATCCTGAACGTTTGTTGCCACTGCCAATCAAGAAGCAATGGCTGCTGCATGAAGATGAATCGAGAAAGATGCGCGTGATAGCCGATTACATTTCATCGATGACCGATGATCTTGCTCAGAAAATGCATCAGCAACTGTTCTCGGCGCATACCGAGTTTTAATTCCTGACTCACTTTACTAAAACGGCTTAATCTAAGTAGTTTCTCTCAAACACGCCCGGCGGCATTTGATTGATTTGAAACTGAATCATTTGGTCAAATGCCGTTAGCAATGGACTAAAATCGACGTCATTTTCTAACAAGCTAAGCAAATGATAGCCAGCTTCAACGGTTGAAAGGCTGTTTTCACTGGGAGCTTTGCGGATCCGGTAATTACCTTTAAGGTCTTTGGGTAAATGAACGGTTTGTAGCGCGTGCAAGTTACTCGATACCTGCCACATTTTGAACGCTTTCTTCCATGTCCCGTCTAATAAAATCACACGCAGTTTTTTACGTGGGCAGATTGCAGACTCAACAGAAACAGAATGTTCGCTAGGGTACAAAATCACGTGTTGATACTGCTCATCAGCCAGCAACTCGTTAAGTTGTGTATTCTCTGAAAAGTCTTCACCCACAAGCGTCACGCTGTTTTTTAGAGACAACGAGAGAATACGCGCCGTTCCCATTGGACGATGCTCTTCTGATGGATGCTGAAGAATGATAAGCTCAACGTTCGATTCTAGTGGCGTAACCCACTGACATATACAAGCTTTTAAAGCCTTGCTGCATTGGCGGCAATAACGAGACATGGATTTAATGTGTACCCTGTTTTAATTTTCACTTCACTTTTATGCGTCTTATTCCAACTAGAGCCTGTGCAGGCTTGGGTAGTTTGGGATAAAAATGCGATCGCCGATGGGCAATGGTGGCGGATCCTAACAGGAAACTTTTCACATACCAACTACTCGCACCTACTGATGAATCTAGCCGGCTTATGGATCATCAGTTATCTGTTTCAACCTAATAAAAAACAACTGCTCAGCGCATTGCTTTTCATTAGTTTAGTCACTGGATTCGCTCTATTGCTGTCAAGTATTCAAATCTATGTCGGCTTATCGGGAACTTTGCATGGGCTGTTTGGTTTATTCGCGCTCAGAGAGGCGCTGAACGGCAGGAACTCTAGTTGGCTGTTAGTATTCGGATTAATCGCTAAGATAGCGTGGGAGCAGTTTGTTGGCCCTTCTAGCACGACTGGCGAACTGATTAATGCTCGTGTCGCCATTGAAGCCCACCTAGCAGGAGCATTGACTGGAGGCTTCATGGCTGTCGTTTTATTTATAACGAATAGACAAACGAATCAAAGCTGAATTCTTTCACGGTTCTTTTCGACCGTGGCTTCACCTATCCCTTTCACGTTAACCAGACTGTCAGCAGTGGCAAACTCACCGTTCTTCTCTCTGTAATCAACAATCTCTTTTGCTTTCTTATCGCCCACACCTACTAATAAGGCTGATAGCTCTTCTGCTGTCGCTGTGTTGATGTTTACCGTGATCTCAATGCCATCGTATAGCTCAGCTTTAGTTGGGCTATCAGCAAGCACTGCAGAGCTTAGGGTAATAAGAAATGAGAGAAGTAGTGTTGAATATATCGCGTGCATAAACCGTTCCTTTGTACAAAAAAGGTAACTTATGTATTTGCCGCTGCAGATAACACAAACGCCAGATAAAAATAAAGCGGGTCACCGAAGTGACCCGCTTTGTTATACATCTTGTTTTCATCAGCTTGTTTGTTGGCTCACAAATCTGAATTGGAGCTTAACAACCATATGTTGATTCTCAGTAGTAAACTCTAACTTGAGCTTGCTACTGAGGTAATCAAACGCTTACTGACCTTGACCCACTACGTAGTATTCAACGTCTGCATTTTTGCGCAGTACGTTTAATACGTTAGTTAGATCTTGTTGGTTACCAACTCGCTCTAACTGAGCACCGATTTGAGTGCTGTAAGCTGGGTTGATTTCAGCTGTCACTTTAGAAAGCTCAACAACGACGATGTTACCGTCTTGGTCTTTAGATTGACCAAATACCGCTTGGCCTTCTTCTGGTTTCGATAGTGCGAATACAGAAGCGGCAAGTGGAGAGTTACGGTCAATCGTTTCAAGTTCAGTGAACTCAAGGTTGTTGTCTGAAAGTACCGCTTCGTTACCTTGCTTAAGTTCGTTAACAAGAGATACACCAAGCTCAACCGCTTGTTGCTCTGCTTGTACCGCAGACAGTGCAGCGACAACTTGATCTTTCACTTCAGCTAGAGGAAGAACTGTTTCGTCACGAGTCTCTTCTACACGAACAACAATCACGTGCTCAGGTGCAACTTCGATAACTTCAGAGTTCAGACCGTCTTCTTTTACTTCAGGGCTCAAGATAGCTTGCATTACTGCAGGCGTCATCAGAACTTCTGGAGCGTCAGCTTGAGAGATGAAATCCGTCGTCGTGATTTTCGCGTTGATAGCTTCAGCAGAGTCGTCTAGAGAATCTGGGAATTCAAACGCTACTTTTTCAAGTTCAGTTTGTTGCTCGTAGAACTGATCAACTGCGTGCTGGTCTAGAAGCTCTGTCTTAATCTCTGCCGCTACTTCAGTGTAAGGCTGAGCTTGAGATGCTTTTAGTTCGTCTAGCTTGATGATGTGGTAGCCGAAATCAGATTTAACTAGACCAGTCGTATCGCCAATATTCTCAAGAGCGAAAGCCGCGTCTTCAAATGCTGGGTCCATAACATCACGTTCAATCCAACCTAGGTCACCGCCAACATCCGCACTACCGAAGTCGTCAGATTTCTCTTCTGCTAGCGTAGCAAAATCAGCGCCTGCATTTAGCTCGTCTAGGATAGACTGAGCTTTCGCTTCGTCATCGCCTTGAACTAGGATGTGGCTAACTTTACGTTGCTCTTCAGTTGAGTACTTGTCTAAGTGCTCTTGGTAGTATTTCTGAGCTTCTTCATCGCTAACTTCAAGCTGAGACTTAAGTGCTTCAGCAGAAAGTTCAATGTAAGACACCTTAGCTTGCTCTGGACGAGTGTAAGCTGCTGGGTTCTCTTGGTAGTACTGTTCGATTTGTTCGTCAGTTAACTCGATGTCTTTTGCTAGGTCAGCAACAGAAAGAGTCACAGTACGGATGTCACGAGTTTGAGCAATAAGCTTGCTTTGCGTATCGATCTCACCTTGAAGAACGAATTCGCTGCCTTGTAGGGCAGTAACAAGCTGGTTGCGCATTAGATCACGACGCATGTATTCAGCGAAGCTTTCTGCGCTGAAACCTGCACGACGTAATGCCGATTGGTAAACTTCTTGGTCGAATTGACCAGCCGTTTGGAATTGAGGCATTTCTAGAATCATTGTACGGATTTGAGTATCACTGATTCGTAGACCTAAAGACTCAGCTTGCTGTTCAAGTAGAACGTCATTGATCATGCGATCAAGAACTGATTTACGGAAAGACTCTACGTATGCAGGGTCTGCAAGCATTTGGGCAAAGTAATCGCCTAGTTGAGACTGCATGCGATTACGTTCGTTTTGGTAAGCCTGTTCGAACTCACCACGAGCGATTTCTGTATTGCCAACTTTAGCTGCTGCGTTGTTACCGCCACCGGTGATGTAGCTGCCTACACCTGCGAATACGAATGACAGGATAATCAACCCAAGGATAATTTTTACCGCGATGCTATTCACGCCTTCGCGTAATCGATCCATCATAATTTAAGTGCTCTCCGGATATGAAGCATTGGCTTCAAAATAAAAATCTATTCACGCGATATTATCAGAAAAAGAAATGCGCATCAGTAGGATGCGCATAATTTAAATAAGTTCAATGTGCTTTGCACACATACTGTCTAAGAATGAAACATCATTTTTCAAACAGTAAACGCATTTTACTGCCTTCCCCTCTTAAAACTCGAGGTTTCAGCAGTGAAAATTAGTTACATGCGTCTTTAAGTGCTTTACCCGCTTTGAAGCCAGGTACTTTAGCTTCTGCGATTTGGATCTCTTCACCAGTTTTTGGGTTACGACCTGTACGAGCAGCACGAGTACGAACACTGAAAGTACCAAAGCCTACAAGTGCCACTTGGTCACCTGATTGTAGCGTTGTGCCAACTGCTTCGATGAAAGCGTCTAGAGCGCGGCCAGCTGAAGCTTTAGAGATGTCTGCGTTTTCTGCGATTGATTCTACTAGTTGTGTTTTATTCACTGTTTTTCCCCTATGTGTCATCTGTGACTACTTCTCGATGACTGTACGTTCCATTTTGGTTTTAATTTAGCCGCAAGCCTTATTACAAAAGGGATTGCCGCTTTAGTGGAATAACTTAGCGTCCAAAAAAAACGCTGACAAGCCTTTTCGGGCCTATCAGCGTAATTCTTTACTAGTTTTTGCTACGCATCACTATTTTTTCACGTCAAACTCGACCCCTGACGGATCTCGTTCTAGCGCGACTTTAAGTACTTCATCAATCCACTGGACTGGGATCACTTGTAAGTCAGCAATAACATTGTCTGGAATCTCTTCCAAATCACGCTCATTGTCTTTTGGAATCAAGACCGTTTTGATGCCACCACGGTGTGCAGCAAGCAGTTTTTCTTTCAAGCCACCGATAGGTAAAACTTCACCACGTAGGGTAATTTCACCAGTCATACCCACTTCCGCTTTCACAGGGTTACCCGTTAAGCTAGAAACAAGTGCAGTACACATTGCGATACCCGCACTTGGGCCATCTTTTGGTGTTGCACCTTCAGGTACGTGAACGTGAATATCACGCTTCTCGTAGAAATCTGAATTAATACCCAAATTTTCCGCACGAGAACGAACCACAGTCATTGCCGCTTGAATCGATTCTTTCATCACATCGCCAAGAGAACCGGTTTGCGTTAGCTTACCTTTGCCTGGCATTGATTCAGTTTCGATAGTCAGCAGATCACCGCCAACTTGAGTCCACGCTAAACCAGTCACTTGACCGATACGGTTGCTCTCATCCGCCTTGCCGAAGTCATGACGTTGAACACCCAAGTACTCTTTCAGGTTATCAATGTTAACCGTTACAGACTTAAGATTGCTATCTAGCAGGATGTTCTTAACTGCTTTACGACAGATCTTAGAGATTTCACGCTCTAAGTTACGCACACCCGCTTCACGCGTGTAATAACGAATAATGCCGACAATTGCTGAATCTTCGATATTAATCTCGTGAGGCTTAAGACCATTACGTTGAACTTGCTTGTCCAATAAGTGGCTCTTGGCAATATTCAGCTTTTCGTCTTCTGTGTAACCCGACAGACGAATCACTTCCATACGGTCCAGTAGCGGGCCAGGAATGTCCATTGAGTTAGACGTTGCAACAAACATCACATCTGACAGATCGTAATCGACTTCTAAGTAGTGATCGTTGAATGCAACGTTTTGCTCTGGATCTAGCACTTCTAGAAGCGCTGAAGATGGGTCGCCACGCATATCAGACGACATCTTATCGATTTCATCTAATAGGAACAGTGGGTTCTTAACGCCAACTTTAGACATCTTCTGGATCAGTTTACCCGGAAGTGAACCGATATAAGTACGACGGTGACCGCGAATTTCCGCTTCGTCACGTACGCCACCTAGAGCCATACGAGTGTATTTACGACCCGTTGCAGCGGCAATCGAGCGACCTAGTGAGGTCTTACCTACACCAGGAGGACCAACAAGACAAAGGATTGGACCTTTTAGCTTGTTAATTCGGTTTTGTACTGCCAAGTATTCAAGGATACGTTCTTTAACACGCTCTAAGCCGTAGTGGTCTTCATTCAAGACCTCTTCCGCTTTCGCTAAATTCTTCTTAACTTTTGAACGCTTAGCCCAAGGAACACCAACCATCCAATCAATGTAGCTACGTACTACTGTTGCTTCAGCAGACATTGGCGACATCATTTTCAGTTTTTGCAGTTCTTGCTCAGTTTTTTCACGAGCTTCTTGAGGCATTTTTGAATCTTCGATCTTCTTCTTCAGAGTCTCGAATTCATCAGGTGCGTCATCCATCTCGCCCAGTTCTTTCTGAATCGCTTTCATTTGCTCATTCAGGTAGTACTCGCGCTGAGATTTCTCCATCTGCTTCTTAACGCGGCCACGAATGCGTTTTTCAACTTGCAGGATGTCAATTTCTGACTCCATTTGGCCCATTAAGAATTCCAGACGTTCAGTCACATCTGCAATTTCTAGAACGTGCTGCTTATCTACCAACTTAAGTGGCATGTGCGCTGCAATCGTATCGGCTAGGCGTGCTGCCTCATCAATACCGTTCAGAGACGTTAGAACTTCTGGTGGGATTTTTTTGTTTAGCTTAATAAAGCCTTCGAATTGATTGATCGCGCTGCGAACAACCACTTCTTGTTCTTTTTCGTCAAGTTCTGAGGTTACAACGTATTCGGCATCCGCTAGGAAAAATTCACTTTCTTTAAATTGGTGAATTTTTGCACGCTGCTGACCTTCAACAAGTACTTTTACAGTACCGTCAGGGAGCTTAAGTAACTGAAGAATGGTAGCAACGGTACCTACATTAAATAGGTCTTCGATTGAAGGCTCATCAGTGTCCGCTTCTTTCTGCGCTACAAGTAGTACTTGTTTGTTAGCTTCCATTGCCGATTCAAGGCAAGTAATCGATTTTTCACGACCGACAAACAATGGAATAACCATGTGTGGGTAAACCACTACATCACGTAGAGGTAGCACGGGGATTTCGATACGCTCGGAACGTTCCAAGTTCATATATTTCTCTCTTCCGCTTTAACTTATAAAGCAGTATATGGGGCTTAAACGACTGGATTCAATGGAAGAATAAAAAAAAGGAGGTAATTGCTTACCTCCTTTTTCAATTTGAGTGACTTGTCTAAAAAAGACCTACTCTGCAACCGCGGCTTGGTTATCTGAGTTGCTGTAAATCAACAGTGGTTCTGACTCACCATTAATTACCGACTCATCAATCACAACCTTGCTTACATCTGTCGAAGATGGCAGTTCGTACATAGTTTCTAGTAGAACACCCTCCAAGATAGAACGCAGACCACGAGCACCCGTTTTACGTTCCATTGCTTTCTTCGCAATCGCACGTAGAGCATCTTCGCGGAATTCTAATTCAGTATCTTCGATTTCAAACAATGCTGCGTACTGCTTAGTAAGCGCATTCTTCGGTTCACAAAGAATTTGAACTAGAGCTTCTTCGTCAAGTTCTGTCAATGTCGTTGTCACGGGTAGACGACCAATGAATTCCGGAATTAGGCCGTACTTCACCAGATCTTCAGGTTCAACTTGAGTGAACAATTCACCCACAGTTTTCGCTTCATCTTTTGAACGCACTTCTGCGCCAAAACCAATGCTCGAACCTTTTTCTACACGTTGTTCAATCACTTTATCTAGGCCAGAGAATGCTCCGCCACAAATAAATAGGATTTTAGACGTGTCCACTTGCAAAAACTCTTGCTGTGGATGCTTACGACCACCTTGAGGTGGAACTGAAGCAACTGTACCTTCAACAAGTTTTAGCAGAGCTTGCTGTACACCTTCACCAGACACGTCACGCGTGATTGATGGGTTTTCAGCTTTACGAGAAATCTTGTCGATTTCATCGATGTAAACAATGCCACGTTCCGCTTTCGCTACGTCATAATCACATTTCTGAAGCAACTTCTGGATGATGTTTTCAACATCTTCGCCCACGTAACCAGCTTCGGTTAGTGTTGTTGCATCTGCCATTGTGAATGGAACGTCTAGGAAACGAGCCAGTGTTTCAGCCAGTAGCGTTTTACCACTACCAGTTGGACCGATAAGAAGAATGTTACTCTTACCTAGCTCTACGCCTTCAGCTGTCGTGTCACCATTACGTAAACGTTTGTAGTGGTTGTATACCGCAACTGCTAGCACTTTTTTCGCGTATTCTTGACCGATTACATAGTCGTCAAGATGCTCACGAATCTCACGCGGCGTTGGCAGCGATTCCGATTCTTTCTTAGGAAGAACATCTTTAATTTCTTCACGAATAATGTCGTTACAAAGATCGACACATTCATCACAAATGTAAACAGAAGGACCTGCGATTAACTTGCGAACTTCGTGTTGGCTTTTGCCACAGAAAGAGCAGTAAAGCAGTTTACCGCTACCACCCTCTTTGCTTTTATCTGTCATTCGCTAACCTCTTAGCCTTTACTTTCTATGCTTGAGTGTATATCAATTTGAATCACTTTGCGTTAAACAATTGCCGTGCAATTATTGACCGCGGTGATTAAGAACTGAATCCACTAAGCCGTATTCTACTGCTTGATCAGCAGACATGAAATTGTCACGATCTGTATCACGCTCAACAACTTCTAGAGGCTGACCTGTATGCTCTGCCAATAGTTTGTTTAGCTTTTGCTTGATCGTTAGGATCTCTTGCGCGTGAATTTGAATATCAGACGCTTGGCCTTGGAAGCCGCCAAGTGGCTGGTGAATCATTACACGTGAGTTTGGAAGCACGTGACGCTTACCTGGAGTACCACCCGCTAGTAAGAATGCACCCATAGAGCAAGCTTGACCCATACATACTGTGCTCACGTTTGGCTTGATGAACTGCATTGTGTCGTAGATAGACATGCCCGCTGTTACGCTACCGCCAGGTGAGTTGATGTAAAGATAGATATCTTTGTCTGGGTTTTCTGATTCCAAGAAAAGCAGTTGAGCCACGACAAGATTTGCCATGTGGTCTTCCACTTGACCTGTTAAGAAAATGATACGTTCTTTTAATAGACGAGAATAAATATCGTAAGAACGTTCACCACGGGAAGTCTGTTCAACCACCATAGGAACTAGTGCGTCCATAATCGATGGCATTGTGTTTTTTTCTTGGTAGCTCATATTCTTATGTCCCTAAAATAAATGGCCCGAATGATTAAATCATACGGACCATTGTTAGCAGAATTGTTGACCGTACGTCAACCTTCTACGTCAGATATTACTATATTAAGCAGGTTGCTGATTCATTAGCTCGTTGAAGCTAACTTCTTTATCAGAAACTTGAGCTTTAGCGATGATTGCATCAATAGCTTGCTCTTCTAAAGCAACATTGCGCATGTTGTTCATCATTTGCTCGTTTTGCTCGTAGTAAGCAATAACTTCAGTTGGATCTTCGTATGCTGTAGCCATCTCTTGGATGATAGCTTTAACTTTTTCGTCGTCAGCTTTTAGTTCTTCAGTCTTGATTACTTCACCAAGAAGAAGACCTACAACTACGCGACGTTTAGCTTGCTCTTCGAACAGCTCACGTGGAAGTTGGTCAGCAGCTTCAGTGTTGCCACCAAAACGTTGAGCAGCTTGTTGACGAAGAACACCGATCTCTTGATCGATAAGAGCAGAAGGTACGTCGATGTTGTTTTCGTTAACTAGACCGTCGATTGCTTGCTCTTTGATGCGGTTCTTAACAGCTTGCTTAAGCTCACGCTCCATGTTCTTACGAACTTCAGCTTTAAGACCTTCAACACCGTCAGCAGCGCCAAACTTAGAAACGAATTCTTCGTTTAGTTCTGGAAGTTCACGAGCTTCAACTTTGTTGATCTTGATTGCGAACTTAGCAGCTTTACCTTTTAGGTTTTCTGCGTGGTAATCTTCTGGGAAGTTTACTTCGATTTCAAATTCCATACCTGTTGTTTTACCAACGATACCGTCTTCAAAACCAGGGATCATGCGACCAGCACCCATCTCTAGTGGGAAGTTCTCAGCTTTGCCGCCTTCAAACTCTTCACCGTCGATAGAACCAACGAAGTCGATAGTTGCACGAGAACCAGCGTCAGCTGCAGTTTCAACTTCAGTCCAAGTTGCTTGTTGCTTACGTAGAGTTTCGATCATCTCTTCAACGTCAGCTTCTTTAACTTCTACTGCTGGTTTCTCAACAGTGATGTTTTCTAGACCTTTCAGCTCAACTTCTGGGTAAACTTCAAAAGTTGCGTTGAATACTAGGTCAGCGCCTGCGTTGTTTTCAACTGGTGCGAAAGTAGGTGCGCCAGCTGGGTTGATTTTCTCTTTAACGATCGCTTCGATGAAGTGACGTTGCATTACTTCGCCCATCACGTCTTGACGTACTGCTTGGCCGTACATTTTAGCAACCATCTTCATTGGCACTTTGCCTTTACGGAAACCATCGAAACGACGGTTTTTCGCGATGTTGCGTAGTTCAGCTGTAACTGCATCTTCGATGTTAGCAGCAGGAACAGTAATATTAAGACGGCGCTCTAGGCCTTCTAGCGTTTCAACAGTAACTTGCATTATATAAACCTCAAAACTGGCTCAGTAATCTGAGCATATGAGCCGTAACTTAGCTTTTATTCAAAGCCGACGTTGTTAGCTTCATTCTTGTGTAGTGCTCTATCCGAACACCTAATTTAAAATCGAGCATTGATGTCTGAATTGATTATTCAACCAAACACCAGACTAATCAGCGATATCTTCGTTCTTCACGCGTCGATTAAAACGCAATAAAGCTTGTTTTCAGAAACAAGAAAGGTATCTCCGATTAGCCTCAGGACAGAAATTTTAGACGCGACATTCTAGCGATCTGTTTAATCTCTGTCGAGCCGTTCACCTCTGCTTGATGATGAATGCTCTAAATTCGTCCAACTAAATGATACAAAAACGATCAAATCATCACTTAGCACATCAGAAATGGGGACAATAGCGACTTTTTCAAGGGAATGGAGGGCTTTTTTTGCTAAAAACCTTAAAAAGAGATCTTGCTCTTGTTTTACCCCTCAGAGTCGATAACTTTTTCAACAATCTCCGTTACAAGGCCTTAACCTATTCTGAGCTGCTAACTCTTAAATTTCCGTAAAAATAGCTATTGTTTACGGTCTTAACCGGATAATGCAGGCTTGTTGATTTTGCCCAGATTTAGCGGAGATCCACCATGTTTCAAGCTTTAAGAGTGCCTGTTTTATTGTTGATCACTTATAGCTTGTTGATGATTATCGGTGGCCACTGGGTATGGAACACCAGCCATCAAAGTTTGTTAAATGATCATCAATCCAAACTCGACCGCTTTTCGGTCCATATTTCAAGCCAACTCGACAAATTCGCACACATTCCAGAGCTATTATCAAAAGACAAAGAGTTGATTGATGCCCTGCATTCACCCAGTAACTCTGCGCAAATTGAACTCACCAACCGCTATCTACGCCATGTAAACACTGTCATTCAAGCATCAGACACGTATTTACTCGACAGCATCGGCACCACGATTGCGGCCAGTAATTGGAATCAACAGCGCTCTTTTGTTGGACGTAACTTTGCTTTTCGCCCCTATTTCCAACAAGCCATTCTTGGTCATGAAAACCAATACTTTGCGTTAGGTTCGACCTCAGGGAAACGCGGCTATTACTATTCCTACCCTGTATCCTATGCCGCTGAAATTATTGGCGTTATTGTCGTAAAGATGGATTTATCGCTGATTGAAGCCAGTTGGAAGGGTAAGCAGAGCTTTTTTGTTGCTGACGATAAAGACCAAATTGTTTTCATGTCGAGTAATCCTGAATGGCTGTTCAAAAGCCTTCAACCTTTGGGCGAAGAGCAACGCTCTCGTATTAGAGAAAGCCAACAATATCTAGATACCAATATCGAGAGCCTCCATTTCTCCGGCGATTTAGAAAGCGCCACCAGCAGCATTAAGTCATCTCATCCATTGGTAAAGGAACAGTTCTTTACCTCTTCACGCTTCCTGTCCGACCCTAGATTAACCGTCAGAGTGTTCTCTCCAACTCACTTAGTCTGGTGGGATTTGATCGCCTACCTCGTGGTGCTGAGCTTAGTGTTCGCCATTATTTATATTGCGATACAACTCAACACACATCGTCAACAAAGGCGTGCGCAGATCGACAGATTGCAGTCTGAAGCGAACCAGAAACTTGAATTTCAAGTGCTCGAAAGAACCTCTGAGCTTCATATAGAGATCAAGCAACGTATCGAAACAGAGCGCGTACTCAGACAAACCCAAGATGAACTCATACAAGCCGCAAAATTGGCCGTTCTGGGTCAGATGTCAGCGAGCATCAGTCATGAGCTGAACAACCCGTTAGCGGCTATTCGCAGTTATGCAGACAATGGCCGACTTTTTCTCGCCAAAGAAAAGACCGACCGTGTTGATGACAACTTATCGCGGATCTCAGCACTCACCGATCGAATGGCTAAAATCAGTCACCAACTTCGCTCTTTTGCTAAGAAATCGACCGCGGAAGAGCTACACACGTTGCAAATTTTACCGGTTCTTCATTCCTCAAAAGAACTGATGAAGCCTCAACTCAAGAGCGAGAGGGTCAAAATTAATGAGTTACCCGATGTTTTTGATGTTCGTGTGGTCGCCAATGCTATTCAACTGGAACAAGTCGTTATTAACTTGCTGACCAATGCTATTCAAGCAATGGATCAACAAGACGACAAACAATTGTCCATCTTGTTGGAGATACGACCACCAAGCACAGACACAACGAGTACACTGCTTATTCATATCGATGACAATGGCCCGGGATTTTCCTCACCTTCGAACGGTGATTTTTTCGAACCTTTCCATACCACGAAGAAGAATGGGCTTGGGTTAGGCCTGTCGATTTCTCAACAAATAATCAGCGGAATTAACGGAAAGCTTATTACAGGTACCAGCCCCCAAGGTGGTGCTCGATTTAGTATCGAGTTACCTATCGTTCCGACAAAAGAATCAGATTAGTCGCTAAGCAAACCAGTACACCTTCACCAATAATAAAAATAAAAGATTAAAGGAATAACTATGTGTCACGTCTATTTCATTGATGATGAATCCGATTTAAGAATGGCCATCGAGCAAAGCTTTGAGCTTGCTGATATCGATGCTGAATTCTTTCCCGATGCAGAATCCGCCTTGCTCGCTATCCAAGCGGATGGTCTTCCCCATGTCATCATCACTGACATTTGCTTGCCAGGTATATCAGGGCATGATCTACTCAATACCCTGATGCACAAAGATAAAGAACTTCCCGTCATTATGATCACAGGCCACGGTGACATCTCCATGGCAGTACAAGCCATCCAAGACGGTGCCTATGATTTCATTGAAAAGCCGTTCGCCAATGAGCGCTTAATTGAAACAACCAAACGTGCGATAGATAAACGTCAACTCACCCTTGAGAACCTTGAATTAAAGCGCTCGCTCAAGGCCAGTAAAGCACTTGGACCAAGAATCATTGGTGACACACAATCCATGACTGAGCTACGTTCTATCATCACTCATGTGGCAGACACTAACGCTGACATTTTACTCTTTGGTGAAACTGGCACAGGCAAAGAGTTGGTCGCACGTTCCCTGCATGAACAAAGCAGCCGACGAGAACAAAACTTTGTCGCCGTCAATTGCGGTGCGGTTCCAGAGAACCTGATTGAAAGCGAACTGTATGGACATGAAAAAGGCGCGTTTACTGGCGCAGAAAGCAAACGTGTCGGTAAATTTGAATTTGCTCAAGGCGGAACCCTATTCTTAGATGAAATTGAATCCATGCCAATGCAGGCACAAATTCGCCTACTGCGTGTATTACAGGAACGCGTGATTGAGAGAGTTGGATCCAATAGCTTGGTGCCTCTCGATATTCGAGTGATTGCCGCCACCAAAATCGATCTAAAGAAAGCTGCTGAAGAAGGGACTTTTCGACAAGACCTCTATTACCGACTCAATGTTGTTACCTTGGATTTACCGCCGTTAAGAAGCCGCCAAGAAGACATCCCTGCACTATTTCACCACTTCTTACTTGTGGCTGCGGCTCGCTATGGGAAAACAGCCCCTGCGCTTCCACAAAAACAGCTACATGAGCTTCTAGCCCATGATTGGCCGGGAAATGTACGTGAATTACGTAATACTGCAGAACGTTTTGTGTTGTTAGGTAAGCTTTCTCATATGTCAGAAAACAGCACCGACTCCAGCCATGAAATGTCACTCACCGAGCTGGTCTGTGATTTTGAAAAAAACACGTTAAAGCAAGCACTTATTGAGTGTAACGGCAGCATAAAAGAGACAATGGAAAGGCTACAACTTCCCCGAAAAACACTCTACGACAAGATGCAAAAACACCAGCTCACGAAAGAGTCTTATAAGGTAGAACAAAACTAGATTAGATTTGGGAGCAAGATCACCTATACTTATTTTGATAACAGGATGTTATGCAATAAATAGGATAAGGAAATAGATATGGGTGAGAAAACGAAAGTACCATCGATTACTGATACGTTTGAGATAGACGGTATCTACTACACCGATCAGCATGTCGACTTAAACACACCAGAATTAGAAGCGAAGCGAGCGCTGTATGAGCAGATTAATCCTCATTCGAATCGCGGTAGAAACATAGATGAGGAGGTCTAGTGACCTCCTCATTTTTTATTCCAATAAACCTTTTTCAATTCTAATCACATAGAACAAACCGCTATTTGGTTATGATCTCCGGCCCCATCAAGGTGGTTGGTAACCATGTTGATACCCAAGGCACGTAAGTTACGATAATCAAGAATAAGAACATCACGCCAACCCATGGCAGTGCGGCTTTTACCACATTCATCATCGACATCTTCGCGACCCCTGCGGTCACAAACAAGTTGAGCCCCACAGGCGGTGTTATCATCCCTATCTCCATATTCACCACCATCATGATACCAAGGTGAATTGGGTCTATGCCCAATGCAATTGCAATTGGGAAAACCAACGGAGCAACGATGATCAGCAAACCTGATGGCTCCATGAACTGCCCACCAATCAAGAGTAGAACGTTCACCACAATCAAGAAGGTGATTGGACCTAAACCTGCAGACAACATCGATTCCGTGATCATCTGAGGAATACGTTCTTCTGTCAGTACATGTTTAAGAATCAGAGCATTGGCAATGATAAACAGCAGCATGATGGTCAGCTTGCCTGCATCGTAAAGCGTGTCTTTGGTGTCTTTATGGAAAAACGTTTGGAACACTTTCACCAAAGCAGGCTTTGTATTTTTCTTGTCCGCAAACGGCCCCATATCTTTGTAGATA
Organism: Vibrio lentus; assembly: GCF_030409755.1. Lineage (NCBI taxonomy): Bacteria > Pseudomonadati > Pseudomonadota > Gammaproteobacteria > Vibrionales > Vibrionaceae > Vibrio > Vibrio lentus. Next base: position 366,860 of record NZ_JAUFQE010000002.1, on the reverse strand, counting down.
AAGTTGGCAATGAAGAACGCGTAAACCGCTGCAACAGCCGCCGCTTCTGTCGGAGTAAAGATACCGCCGTAGATACCACCTAAAATGATAACAATCAGCAACAAGCCCCAGCTCGCATCCTTGGCGGCTGCGAACATCTCACCCCAGCCCACAAATGGCTGTGCAGGAATCTTCTTAATACGTGCTGCAATGTAGATAGCAATCATCAACATCACACCCGCCAACAGGCCAGGAATCACACCACCAAGGAACATACGACCAACAGAGACATCTGTCGCCGCCGCGTAAACTACCATAACGATGGATGGTGGAATCAAGATACCCAGCGTACCCGCGTTACAGATAACCCCTGCCGCGAACTCTTTTGTGTAGCCGTTTTTGATCATGCCCGCGATAACAATACTACCGATTGCCACAACCGTAGCCGGTGAAGAACCTGATAGTGCAGCGAACATCATACACGCCACAACCGATGCCATTGCTAAACCGCCGCGGAACCAACCCACCATTGCGATAGCAAAACGGATAATACGTTTCGCCACGCCACCAGTAGACATAAAGCTAGAGGCCAAGATAAAGAAAGGAATCGCTAAGAGTGTGTAGTGGCCTGCAAATGCATTAAACAGCGTTTGTGCAACGGATGCCAAAGAAGCATCTGAATGCATCAATAAGAATATGACGCTTGATAAACCGAGGGAAATCGCAATTGGCACACCGACCAACATGAAAGCAATTACCATTAAAAATAGAAATAACATTGCCATGATTAGTCTTCCTTACCGTTAGATTTTGTACCCGACTCATTCGCCTTGTTTTGCTTAGTCGAATCCAATACCGCTGTCGCGTCTTCATCAGAACCCGCTAAAACATCAGCTTTTAATGCATCCAGCTCTTCTTCGGCTTCATGGCCTGCAATCATGCGGTCAAGTTTGCCCGTCGCCACTTGATAAGCGATTTGGATGAATCGGAACGTCAGCATTGCCATACCAATCGGCAGTGCCATGTAAGGAATAAAACGTGGCAATTTCTCGTATCGCTCGCCTTCATTTAGCCAGTCGGCAAGAAACTGAAGCATCTCTGGCATTGGAATATCATCGGTTTCATACCAAGCGCGCTCAGTCGCGAACGGGTACCAGTAATTCCAAGAACCAATAAGAAGTAGAATTGAGAATGCTAGGCAACTTGTAACGGCGATTAACGCATACACTTTACGTAGCTTTTCTGGGGCAAGGTTAATGATCACATCAACGCCAATGTGGAAGTGCTTTTTGACGCCATAAGATGCACCTACTAACACCATCCAAGCGAACATGAACACGGTCAGTTCCAGTGCCCATAAGATGTTATCGTTGAATGCGTATCGAAACACCACATTGGCAAAAGTAAGTAGCGTCATTGCGCCAAGGAAAAATGCGATTAATGACTCTTCAATCACATCCGTAACTCTTCCGACTTTGGAAAAAAGAGAGGTTTCCAGTGCTGATTCGCTAGAATTTGGTTGTTCCATTTGAGGATTATCCATAATTGACTCCGCTTATAGTTATTTTAATAAGGAGTGGCGAAATGCACGCCACTCCCTTAGCGGTGTTATTGGTTTGAAGCTAACGCTGCATCAATAAGATCTGAACCGATGTCTTTTTCAAACTTCTTCCATACTGGTTGAAGCGCAGTTACCCATGCTTCACGCTGTTCAGGCGTAAGCGTACGAACCTCACCACCCGCTTCGATGATGTTGTTTTTGTTCGCTAGGTTAACTTTTGAAGATTCTGCGTTACGAGTCTCAGACACTTCTTGAACGATTGTGCCAAGTTGCGTACGTACATCTTCAGGTAGGTCTTTCCAGAAGTCGTTCGACGTTACTACAAGGTAATCAAGGATACCGTGGTTAGTTTCTGTGACGCCGTCTTGTACTTCAAAGAACTTCTTACCGTAGATGTTTGACCATGTGTTCTCTTGGCCATCGATAACCTTAGTTTGTAGGCCACCGTATACTTCTTTGAAAGACATCTTCTGTGGGTTAGCACCCAGTTGTTCAAACTGAGCAACCAATACGTCTGATGCTTGAACACGGAATTTCAAACCTTCCGCGTCTTCAGGATTGATAAGAGGTTTGTTTGCTGACATCTGTTTCATGCCATTGTGCCAAAACGCTAGACCTTGCAGGCCACGACGCTTCATCGCGTTCTTCAGCTTTTCGCCAGACTCTGAGTTTTGGAAACGGTCAACAGCTTCTACGTCTTCAAATAGGAAAGGAAGGTCAAAAATGCGGTATTTCTTAGTGAACTTCTCAAATTTAGACAGCGATGGTGCCGCCATTTGAACATCACCATTTAATAGGGCTTCCAATACTTTATTATCATCGTAGAGTGTTGAGTTAGGGAAAACTTGCATACAAGCTTTGCCATTCATTTCCGTGTTTACTCGCTCTTCCAGTAAAGAAGCGGCAATGCCTTTCGGGTGCTTGTCGGTATTGGTTACATGACTGAATTTAATCACGATTTCACCTGGGTCACAGTTTGCAGCAGCATTAAAACTTGTGAGCGCCAGAGCAGATACAGACAGCAGGGTAAGAGGCTTAAACATTATTATTCTCCTTAGTAAACAAAGCAGCCCTTCAATGGGAACTGCGTGCTTTCACTAAGGCAATTAGCGCGCCACATTGACACAAACCATTAACAACCCTTTAACCGTAAGGCTTCATGATATCGGCCTGCAGTAGTCATCAACTCGCCGCAAAAATTAATGGGTGGAAAATGACACATAGAATATTTGTAAATGGGTGGAAGCTGACCAACGTATTAGTAATGAATAAGGCTGAATGAGGTCTGACCAAAAGCTCAATAGTCGAAGATGCCTTGAAGTAATTTCTACCTATCCTGTAGAGTGCTGCACAACTTAGTCAGATTTACTTCAATGCTACTTAATAAGAGTTGATATCAATGAGCCAGATCTACCATCACCCAGTACAAATTTACTATGAAGATACCGATCACTCAGGTGTGGTTTATCACCCTAACTTTCTAAAGTACTTTGAGCGTGCACGCGAACATGTATTGGGTAGCGATAAACTGGCAACATTGTGGAATGAACATGGAGTAGGTTTTGCGGTATATAAAGCCAACATGACTTTTCAAGATGGGGTTGAGTTCGCTGAGATCTGCGACATCCGAACCTCTTTTGAACTTGATGGCAAATACAAAACGCTATGGCGACAGGAAGTGTGGCGTAAAGATGCAACCAAACCCGCGGTGATTGGTGATATCGAAATGGTTTGCCTAGACAAAGACAAGCAACTACAACCCGTGCCTGCTGAAGTCTTAAAAGCGATGCTTGGCGAAACGAGCTAACTTCGTCTCACCAAACTCGCTTAAAAGAGATGAGACGATGAAAAGGTTCTCATCTCTATCTTCATCGGTAGCAAATTTCCACCAAGCGTAACCGCAAAGCGATACTGTTCATCCAGCCGCCCTAAGCAACATTGCCAACTTGTAGAACTATCGGTTTGCTCAGTAACATCCAACCCAACTCCACTGTATATGCTGATTTCACCATGCAATCTAATTTCATCCTGCAAGTTTGGTTGAAAATCCGAAGTGTGAAGTGACAGTGTTTGCTCCGTCAGATTGGAGAAATCGAACGAAAAGCTTCGCAATGATGTGGCTAGCCCTTTACCTGTCGCTTTGATATACGACTCCTTCAGCGCCCAAAGATCGAAAAAACGCTCTCTTTGTTCTTCTTTGCTGAGCTCAAGTAAATCCGTCAATTCCGTATCTGAAAAGTAGTGCTTCATGATCGAGTCAATATTGGTCGAGCTTCTGGCATGTTCAATATCAACACCTAGCTGAACTTGCTTACCTTCTCTCTGGCAAACTGCGATTAACAAATGTTCTTTGCTATGACTGATATTGAAATTCAGGCCGGTTTCTATTTGTTGTTTCTCAATTAATCTTGGCTTCCCTTTCTCACCATATTCAAAGCGCCACGCTTCAGGCATCAAATCAGAATAGCTAGACAGCACCTTTCTCAGATAATTTCGTACATACAAAGCTTGAATCTGAGATGAGGGCATTCGATAACGCTCAACTTTGGCAATCTCATCGGTTGTCAGTCTCTTTTTGAGCTGAGATACATTGTCTGGCTGGTCATTCAAGTTACTCAGAGAGCATAGCCACAAATCAACAACGGGAGTTTTCATTTAACTCGAACTCACTTCTATAAATCACTCTTCAAAACACGATTGGAACAATCCAATCGAACAAATTTAACTCAGCTATGAATTAAGTGGAACCTAGAGAATACGGGAGGGAAACCCCCTTCATATGAGGACTTAAAACTAATTTTTCAAATAATAACAAATTAAAACACAGATCACACTTAGCCTTACACAAGAGGAATCCATTAAATGTTACTTACAAAAATATGACATAGATCTCACCAAGTCGAAATATAGAGTAAAAACACTAAAAAACAACCCATACCCATTAATTATCAATAAGTTAATTAAATTAAAAATACAAAAATCAAAACCATGCCAAATTCATCTGGTCTGAACAGATCATAGTGGCCTCTGGGAGCATTGTATCGACCACTCACCTCGGGTAGCCTGCTCAACCATTAAACAAATTCACACGTTTTCTTTGCGGATACCGACTTGTCGTTTAGTCAGACTTTGAACAGGATTTTAATGGACATCGCCTCAACATTTGAATGCCACCGTCGCGCATGAAACACCTCCCCTACTCTCGTAAGTCAACGCACTTCGAAGAACTAATTTCTATCTGGTTGCCGCCACTCAGCAACCTGAATTTTCAGCTGCGCTTCCCTAAGTCTGTTTCAGATTTTCTTTCTATAGCTTTAAAAGCGCAGCCTCAAAACACGACATCACTTTCTGTGATTTCTAGTGGAGACTCATAATGAGCCAACCCGAGACAAATACACCGGAATCAGTCGACGATTCTCGACTGAATAAACGCCTTAAAGATATGCCTGTCGCTATCGTTGGTATGGCGAGCATGTTTGCAAACTCTCGCTACCTGAATAAATTTTGGGACCTTATCAGCGAAAAGATCGATGCGATTACTGAAGTACCAGATACGCACTGGCGTCCAGAAGATTACTACGATTCAGATCGTACTACGCCAGACAAGTCTTACTGTAAGCGCGGTGGTTTCATCCCAGAAGTAGACTTCAACCCTATGGAGTTCGGTCTTCCGCCAAATATCCTAGAACTAACTGATACTTCACAGCTGCTTTCTTTGATCGTTGCAAAAGAAGTACTTGAAGATGCCAAGCTGCCTGAAGGCTACAATCGCGATAAGATCGGTATCACGCTCGGTGTTGGTGGTGGTCAAAAGATCGCTCAAAGCCTAAATGCTCGTCTTCAATACCCTGTTTTGAAAAAAGTCTTCAAGAGCAGTGGTATCAGCGACGACGACAGCGAAATGCTGATCAAAAAATTCCAAGACCAATACATCCACTGGGAAGAGAACTCATTCCCTGGTTCATTGGGTAACGTAATTTCAGGTCGTATTGCTAACCGCTTTGACCTTGGTGGCATCAACTGTGTAGTAGATGCTGCGTGTGCAGGCTCTCTAGCCGCAATGCGTATGGCTCTAAGTGAGCTGGTTGAAGGCCGCAGTGAAATGATGATCACAGGTGGTGTGTGTACTGATAACTCACCAACCATGTACATGAGCTTCTCTAAAACGCCAGCATTCACTACTAATGAAACCATTCAACCTTTCGATATCGATTCAAAAGGTATGATGATTGGTGAAGGTATCGGCATGGTTGCTCTTAAGCGTCTTGAAGATGCAGAGCGCGATGGCGACAGAATCTACTCTGTGATTAAAGGTGTCGGTTCTTCTTCGGACGGTAAGTTCAAGAGTATTTACGCACCTCGCCCTGAAGGACAAGCAAAAGCACTAAAACGTGCTTACGATGATGCTGGTTTCGCACCGCACACGCTTGGTCTTTTAGAAGCGCACGGTACAGGTACTGCAGCGGGTGATGTGGCTGAATTTGGTGGCTTAAACTCGGTATTCAGTGAGAACAATGGAGAGAAGCAACACATTGCGTTAGGCTCTGTGAAATCTCAAATTGGTCACACTAAGTCAACCGCGGGTACTGCAGGTTTAATCAAAGCTGCATTAGCACTGCACCACAAAGTACTGCCGCCAACGATTAACGTATCGGCTCCGAATCCTAAGTTGGATATCGAGAACTCACCGTTCTACCTAAACACACAAACTCGTCCTTGGATGAAACGTGTCGACGGTACACCACGCCGTGCAGGTATCAGCTCATTTGGTTTTGGTGGCACTAACTTCCACGTGGTATTGGAAGAGTACACGCCAGAGCACGCTCGCGGTGACAAATACCGTCAGCGCCAAGTACCGCAAACTCTGTTATTCAGCGCAGAATCTCGTCAAGCATTGATCAATGAGCTAAAACAAGTTTCAACTCAAGCTGCAGACGCTGCGTTCAAACTGGAAGCGCTTGCTGAGCAGCACGCTCTACGCGAAGTAGACGCTAAGCACGCTCGCCTTGGTTTAGTTGTCACTGACCAAGCAGACCTTCAAGCGCAATTGACTCAGGCTGTTTCTATGCTTGAGAGCCAAACCAAAGCACATTGGCAGATGCCAAACGGTACTAGCTATCGTGAGTCAGCACTGATTGCTGAAAACGGTGCAGGTAAAGTGGCAGCGCTATTTGCCGGTCAAGGTTCTCAATACCTAAACATGGGGCGCGAGCTTGCGTGTCACTACCCAGAGATGCGTCAACAGCTTGCTCAAGCGGATCAAGTATTTGGTCAGCACAAGAAAACGGCTCTGTCGCAAATTCTGTTCCCAATTCCAACTTTCACACCAGAAGCAACCAAAGCTCAAGAAGCGGTGTTAACCAACACGGCCAATGCGCAAAGTGCGATTGGTACTGTGTCTATGGGTCAGTTCGACATCATGACTCAAGCTGGCTTCAGAGCAGACATGGTCGCAGGACACAGCTTTGGTGAGCTAAGCGCACTATGTGCATCGGGTGTTATCTCGCAAGACGATTACTACCAGCTAGCTTTCGCTCGTGGCGATGCGATGGCTGCGACACCTGAACAAGGCGACAGCGGTACTATGTTTGCGGTCATCTTAGACGCAGACAAACTTCCAACCGTTGAAAGCTGCATCAGCCAATTCGAAGGCGTGAGCATTGCCAACTACAACGCTCCGACTCAACTGGTTATTGCTGGCCCAACTGCGACGGTTCAACAAGCAGCACAAGCGCTGACAGAACAAGGCTTCAAAGCAATCGCTCTGCCTGTATCTGGCGCGTTCCACACTCCACTTGTTGCTCACGCTCAAAAACCATTTGCTGCTGCAATTGACAAAGCTTCATTTAGCGCTCCAACGCTGCCGCTTTACTCAAACGCAACGGGCAAACTACACAGCAAAGACGCGAAAGCGATTAAGAAAGCGTTCAAGCAACACATGCTGCAATCGGTTCGTTTTAGCGAGCAAATTGAAGCGATGTATGAAGCAGGCGCGCGTGTATTCGTTGAGTTCGGTCCGAAGAACATTCTTCAAAAGCTGGTTGAAAAAACATTGGCTGATAAGAACGAAGAACTTTATGCAATCAGCATCAACCCAAGCCCTAAAGGCGACAGTGACCAACAGCTTCGTTTAGCTGCGGTTCAACTGTGCGTGGCAGGTGTTTCATTAGACAACATTGACCCTTACCAAGCTGACATTGCTGAACCTGCAAAGGCATCACCAATGAACATCAAGCTGAATGCAACCAACTACATCAGCCCTGCTACTCGTAAGAAAATGGATCAATCATTGGCTTCGGGCAACGTCACCGAAAAGACCGAGATTGTTGAAGTGAAAGTTGAAGTCGAGAAAATCGTGGAAAAAGAAGTAATTAAAACAGAAATCGTTGAAGTACCTGTGGCTGCTCCTCAAGCTTCAAATGTACAACAGTCAACTGCTCCAGCACCAAGTGCACAAGTAGTAACAGCAGCTCAGCAGCCACAAGTGGCGCAATCTGCACCAGCGACTATTCAGCCAGCAGCTCAAGTAACAGTTGATGAATCTTCACTGCAATCGTTCTTCAATGCTCAACAACAAACAGCAGAAGTACATCAGCAATTCTTGGCGATTCCTCAGCAATACGGTGACACATTCAACACCCTAATGTCTGAGCAAGCGAAAATGGCAACAGCAGGAGTAGCAATTCCTGAGAACCTACAGCGTTCTATGGAAATGTTCCACCAGCACCAAGCTGAAACGCTAAAAGCGCACGCTCATTACCTAGAAATGCAAGCGCACAGCAACAACTCAGCACTTAATATGCTGACGCAAGGTTCAGTACAAACGGCACAACCAACCTTCGTTGCGCCAGTAAATGCTCAACCAGCGATTCAAGCTCCAACTACTCCAGCAGCTATCGTCCAACAGCCTGTAGCTCAAGTACAAACAGCTCCTGTACAGGCTGTGCCAGTTCAAAATACAACAGTTCAGCAAGCTCCAGTCCAGAAAGCCGTTCCTGCACCACAAGTAGTCGCTCAAGCAGCAGCACCTGTTGCAGCTCAGCCTGTGCCAGTAAAAGCACAACCAGCTCCTGTGGCTGCACCAGTAGCAGTACAAACAGCCGATGCTGAAAAAGTGATGCTAGAAGTAGTCGCTGAGAAAACGGGTTACCCAACGGAAATGCTTGATCTAGAAATGGACATGGAAGCAGACCTTGGTATCGACTCAATCAAGCGTGTAGAGATCCTTGGTACCGTTCAAGACGAAATGCCGAACCTACCTGAGCTGAACCCTGAAGATTTAGCTGAGTGTCGTACTCTTGGTGAAATCGTTACCTACATGAACAGCAAGATGCCAGCATCAGCGCCTGTGGCAGCACAGCCAAGCGCAGCCGCTCCTGTTCAAGCCGCTAACGGTCTTGATGCGAAAGTCGTTCAACAAACCATGCTAGAAGTGGTTGCTGAGAAGACAGGTTACCCAACGGAAATGCTTGATCTAGAAATGGATATGGAAGCTGACCTTGGTATCGATTCAATCAAGCGTGTTGAGATTCTTGGTACGGTTCAAGATGAACTGCCTACTCTTCCAGAGCTAAACCCTGAAGACTTGGCTGAGTGTCGTACTCTTGGCGAAATCGTTGCCTACATGAACAGCAAGCTTCCAGCTTCTGCTCCAGTGTCTTCACAAGCACCAGTAGTTACTCCGGCAACAGCTAGCAATGGTCTAGATGCGGCTGTCGTTCAAAAAACCATGTTAGAAGTAGTCGCAGAGAAAACGGGCTACCCGACTGAAATGCTAGACCTAGCAATGGACATGGAAGCTGACCTTGGTATCGACTCAATCAAGCGTGTTGAAATCCTAGGTACGGTACAAGACGAGCTACCGACTCTTCCAGAGCTAAACCCTGAAGACTTAGCTGAATGTCGCACTCTAGGCGAAATTGTTGACTACATGAACAGTAAGCTTCCAGCTTCTGTTCCAGTAGCAGCTCAAGCATCTGCACCAGCGCAAGCAGTATCAAACGGTTTAAACGCAGAACAAGTTCAAAGCACAATGCTGAGCGTAGTGGCTGATAAAACGGGCTACCCAACAGAAATGCTAGACCTAGCAATGGACATGGAAGCAGACCTTGGTATCGACTCAATCAAACGTGTTGAGATCCTTGGTACGGTTCAAGACCAGCTACCAACACTGCCAGAGCTAAACCCTGAAGACCTAGCTGAGTGCCGTACTCTTGGCGAAATCGTTGACTACATGAACAGCAAGTTAGCTCCTAACGCAGCAACTCCGACAGTAGCAGCTACAGCCGCTGTAGAAAGCGCAAGCAACGACCTAAACCCTGCTCATGTTCAATCAACAATGATGGAAGTGGTTGCCGACAAAACAGGTTACCCAGCAGAAATGCTCGACCTCGCGATGGACATGGAAGCAGACCTTGGTATCGACTCAATCAAACGTGTTGAGATTTTAGGTACAGTTCAAGACCAGCTACCAACGCTGCCAGAGCTAAACCCTGAAGACCTAGCTGAGTGTCGTACGCTTGGTGAAATCGTTACATACATGCAAAGCAAGCTATCCGCTGCTGCACCCGTAGCGACTCCAAAAGCTGAATCAGTAACGCCTATCGCAGAAACAGCGACAGCGGAACTTCCTCCACACAATGAGGTAGCGCTAAAAAAGCTACCAGCGGCAGATAAACTCGTCGATTGTTTCTCAAAAGACGCTTGTGTCGTGATCACAGATGATGGTCACAACGCCGGTGTTCTAGCAGAAAAGTTGACCGCTAACGGCATTCAAGTTGCCGTAGTGCGTAGTGCCCTTTCTGCCGCGTCACCTTTAAACAGTGAAATCGCAAGCTACACACTCAACAGCATCGATGATGCTGGTGTGACTGCGGTTATTAACGACATCGAAGCAGACCTTAAAACGTCGAACAAAGTGATTGCTGGCTTCATTCATTTACAAGCTATCGTTGATGCGAAACAAAGCAACGAGCAAGCGGTTAACTTGAATGCAGACTCAAGAACTTCACTAACCACAGCGTTCTTATTCGCGAAGCACCTAAATGGTCAGCTGAATACCGTTTCTGGTCGCAGTGTTTTCTTCACACTAAGCCGTATCGATGGTGGCTTTGGTTACCTAGATACTAAGCAACTAGCGAATGCGGAACTTAACCAAGCCGCGCTGTCTGGTCTAACTAAGACACTAAACCATGAATGGTCAAACGTGTTCTGCCGCGCATTGGATGCTGACGCTTCTATTGATGCTCGTCACCTAGCTGAAGCTATCACAGGCGAACTGTTCGATATCGATACCAACACGGTTGAAATCGGCCTTAGCCATGCAGAAAACGGTGAATCTGGTCGTGCAACATTGATTGCGGCAACACCAGGTGCTGCACAAACCAAAAACACAGGTGCTCAACTCACCAAGAGCGACAAAGTTCTCGTAACTGGTGGCGCTAAAGGCGTGACGTTTGAATGTGCACTGACGCTTGCTAAGCAATGTAAGTCTCACTTCATTCTTGCAGGTCGTAGTAAGCATATTACTTCAGCTGAGCTACCTCAGTGGGCACAAGGCAAGCAAGAGAAAGAGCTTAAACCTGCGGCTATTGCTCACCTACAAGCAACAGGTGACAAACCAACGCCAAAGAAAGTTGATACCTTGCTAAAACCTGTATTGAGCAGCCTTGAAATCAACGCAGCACTTGCCGCTTTCAACGAGATTGGCGCGAGCGCTGAATACCTAAGTCTAGATGTGTCGAACCATGAGTCTGTAGCGAAAACACTGGCGAATTTCGACGGCATCACGGGTCTTATCCACGGTGCAGGTGTACTGGCTGACAAACACATTCAAGATAAAACACTTGATGAACTGAACATGGTTTACGGCACGAAAGTGGGCGGGCTAGAAGCGGTTCTTGGTGGTCTTGATAGCAGCAAGCTAAAACTGATTGCGATGTTCTCTTCGGCGGCGGGTTTCTACGGAAACACTGGCCAAAGTGATTACTCGATGTCCAACGAGATCCTAAACAAAGCGGCTCTACAACTATCTGCACGTAACCCTCAAGCGAAAGTGATGAGCTTCAACTGGGGACCGTGGGACGGTGGCATGGTCAACGCAGCACTGAAACGTATGTTCACAGAGCGCGGTGTGTACGTGATTCCTCTTCAGGCGGGTGCAGAGCTGTTTAGCTCTCAACTACTGAACGAAACTGGCATTCAACTGCTGGTTGGTACGAGCATGCAAGGTTCTGACAACAAGGAAGCTGCTGTAAAAAAGCTTAATGCGGAGTCTGTGCACCTTGCAGAGAGTCCGCTGAGTACAAGCATTACTGTGACACGTCATCTTGATCCAAAGGCATTGCCTTTCATTCAAGATCACTGCATTGCCGGTAACCCAGTGTTACCGACAGTGTGTGCCATCCAATGGATGCGTGAAGTGGCAGAGCAACTGTTAGGGCTGAACGTTAGCGTTCACAACTACAAACTGCTTAAGGGTGTGATTTTTGATACTGATGAAGTGCAAGAGCTAAAACTGGTTCTTTCTTCTGATGCTAAATCAAAAGAGCAGCTAAAAGCGGTGATCAGTTGCCAAGGGCGACCACAGTATCAAGCTCAGTTGCAAGTTGCCTCTGTGCAAGTGTCTGAAGATGCTCAACAAGCGTCAGAAAAGCGCTTTGAAGCCAACACTTCAGCACCTGTAACAACGGCACAAGCTCTATACAGTGACGGCACTCTGTTTCACGGACCAAGACTGCAAGGTATAACCTCAGTCGAACGCTTTGACGACTTAGGCTTACTGGCTCAGTGCCAATTGCCTCAGATTGAAAACAGCGACTGCGGATCATTTATTCCTAAGCAAGGTTTTGGCGATAGTCAGCCATTTGCTGAAGATTATCTGTTGCAAGCAATGCTGGTATGGGCTCGATTGAAATACGGCGCGGCAAGCCTACCGTCTGCAATCGGTGAGTTTGTTTGTTACGCACCGATGCACAATGGTGACCAAGGTTGGCTAGAGCTGAGCGTGATAAAAAGCACGGCTCGTTCTCTGCAAGCTGATATCTCGCTTTACCACCAAGATGGTCGTTTAAGTGCGGTAATGAAAGGTGCCAAAGTCACCATCAGCAAGAGCTTAAACGACGCATTTTTGCCGAAGTCTAGCTCAGCAGTATCAAAGAAAGAGGCGACTAAGAACGCAGAAAAGGAGCAATTGTCATAGTGACTGTTCCTACTAATAAAGCGATGCCATTGCGCATCGCTCTTTTAGCTCAGCCAGCAAACGCGGCTGAGCTTTCTGCCGACTTATCACCTTCGCTTCCTGAGATGGTTACTGTTGTGGTTGATGGCAATTTTAATCAAGCACTTGCTCACGCCATCGAGACAGTCAATCAAGGTAATGTGGTTAAGCTTTGTTTGGATTCTCATTCTCCATCATTAGTGATGTTGAGCGCGTTGACGGCTGCTCAAAACAAGATTCATCCACACGCTTATCTAGCGGGTTTTGTAGATTCAGCTACCGAAGATAGCGTTCAGCTTGCTCTGGATATTGCACGCCGCCCCGCTACAGACCTAAGCCATCAACAGCAATACTCAGCCCTATCTGCTTCGCAGCAGTTTGATGAGTTGTTGAATATAGTTGAGGCGATATCGAGCCGTTCATTACCGAGCCATTCATTACCTAACCATTACTGGTTCACTGAGCCGAACAAAGCTCGTGTTGCTGCGTTAAATTTCAGTGACGATAACCAAAAAGCCACCAGCCTAATATTGACGCAAGCAACAGGTTTGCAAGAACCAAAACCCTTGCTATCAAGCGAGCGTTTGATGTTTGTGGTTTCAGGCAACGAACAAGCCGAGTTGGTTTCTCAGTTAATCTCGTTAAGAGCTGAGCTTAAATGCGTTGACGAAGCGGCAGACAGCAAACTTGCTATCGCCAGCTTGATGCATTCAAACCTAAGTCACTTCCAAAGCGTTCAGCACAATGCTGGCCGTAATGCGAACATCGTGATTCAAGCGGCTTCAATTGATGCTGCAATACAAGAGATCATAGCGCTAGAAAATGCGTTGCCAAAAGTAATGGCTGAAAATAGCCAATACAAAACGCCAGCGGGCAGTTGTTTCTCACCGATGCCTCAAAGCAAAGGTGGCGTTGCATTTGTTTACCCTGGTGTTGGCACGGTTTATCCCGGTATGTTGCGCGAATTTCACCACCATTTCCCACAGTTGTTTGCTCGTTTAGAGCGCGAAGGTAACTTGAAAGAGATGCTGCAGGCTGAAAAAACCTACGCTGAAGACTCGCAAGAAATGTCACTCAGTGAATTGGCCATTGCAGGTGTGGGCAGTAGTTATCTGTTAACACAACTGCTGTGTGATGAATTCAAAGTGCAGCCAGATTTCGCCTTGGGCTACTCCAAGGGTGAAGCTTCAATGTGGGCCAGCTTAAATGTTTGGAAGAAACCACATGCGCTGATTGAGATGACTCAAACCAGTCCTATCTTCACCACGGCTATTTCTGGTGAACTCACCGCAGTGCGTCAAGATTGGCAGCTCAACGGCGACGAAAACATCCAATGGAATAGCTTTGTGGTTCGCAGTGATGCACAAGCGATTGAGGCGCTGCTACCAGAGTTTCCGCGCGCTTATCTCGCTATCATCCAAGGTGATACTTGCGTGCTAGCAGGTTGTGAAAGTACCTGTCGTGCATTGCTCAAGAAACTGGGTAAACGTGGCATTGCCGCTAACCGTGTTACTGCAATGCACACTACGCCAGCGTTGAGCCAACATAGCCAAGTGCAAGAGTTTTACACGCAACCACTGTTCGACGAGTTGCCAAAACGTATCCGCTTTATCAGCGCGGCAGGTCTGCCGACTGGCGCACCAATCAATATCGACAGCGACAGCATCGCCCTTTCGATTGCCGACACTTTCTGTTCAACGCTGGATTTCACCGCGTTGATCCAGAGTGCACGTCAACAAGGTGCTCGCCTGTTTGTAGAAGTCGGTGCCGATCGTCAAACCAGCACATTGATCGACAAGATCAATCGTAGCGACAACGTAGCCGACCAATACTGCACAATCGCTTCCAATGCCAAAGGCGGTGACGATGTTGTCACGCTCATCAAATGCATTGGTCAGCTCATTACTCATCAAATTCCACTGTCTGTCGAGCCTCTTATTCAAGGGCTAGAACAACAGATCACCACGAAGCAATTAAGTGGTGTGTCTCAAGGCAGCGCAGTGAATCATCAAGGAGAGCTAGTATGAGTTCTCAATCGAATCAGGCTCAGAACAAACAGCAAGTGAAGTGCAATAAGATCGCGATTGTCGGTATTGCTAACCAATACCCTGAAGCTGATACGCCAAAAGATTTTTGGCAAAACTTGCTAAACAAAAAAGATTCTCGAACCACATTAAGCGCTGAAAAGTTAGGCGCTAAACCTGAAAGCTATCAGGGCGTGCAAGGTGAGTCAGACCGCTTTTACTGTGACAAAGGCGGCTACATCGAAAACTTCAATTTCGATAGCAATGGCTACCGCTTAACAGCCGAGTCGTTCAACGGTGTTGACCAAAGTTTCCTTTGGGCTTTGGATACCAGTCGCAAGGCTTTAGTCGACGCCGGCATTGATTTAAATGCCGATGTTTTAGAGCGTACCGGCGTGATCATGGGTGCCCTTTCGTTCCCAACAACACGCTCGAACGACCTGTTTCTGCCGATGTATCACTCGGTGGTCGAAAAAGCACTGAAAGATAAATTAGCTAATGACCAATTTTCATTGCTACCAACCAATGAAACCGCGCAAGACCTCAACCCTATCAATGGTGCTGCAGCGCATAACGCCTCTAAGTTAGTGGCTGATGCATTGGGTTTAGGTAACGTACAACTGAGTCTAGATGCCGCATGTGCAAGCTCTGTGTATTCATTGAAGTTAGCGTGTGATTACTTGAACACGGGCAAAGCCGACATGATGTTGGCAGGCGCGGTATCCGGTGCTGACCCATTCTTTATCAACATGGGTTTTTCGATCTTCCACGCTTACCCTGACCACGGAGTGTCGGTTCCGTTTGATAGCAATAGTAAAGGTCTGTTTGCTGGCGAAGGTGCGGGGGTTTTAGTCCTAAAACGCTTAGCTGATGCGGAGCGTGATGGCGACAACATCTACGCAGTCGTCAGCGGTATTGGCTTGTCGAACGATGGCCGTGGCCAGTTCGTATTAAGCCCAAATAGCAAAGGACAAGTCCAAGCCTTTGAACGCGCTTACGAGGCATCAAATCTAACACCAGACAGCATTGAAGTGATTGAGTGTCACGCAACCGGCACGCCATTAGGTGACAAAGTTGAGTTAACCTCAATGGAGCGTTTCTTTGCTGACAAATTGAATGGTTCTAACCCGCCACTGATTGGCTCTGCGAAGTCCAACCTCGGCCACTTGCTGACTGCGGCAGGTATGCCAGGGATCATGAAGATGATCTTTGCGATGAAAGAAGGTGTGCTTCCGCCAAGTATTAACTTGGATAAGCCACTATCGTCGCCGGAAGGTTTATTTGGCTCACAGACTCTGCCAACGCAGGTTCAATCTTGGCCAAGTAAAGCGGGTAACCCAGAGCGCTGCGCAGGTGTTTCTGTCTTTGGTTTCGGTGGTTGTAACGCTCACTTACTGCTTGAAGCGTATTCAGACACTCGTCATGTAAACCAGACTTTAGAGTCGGCTTCTCCAAGCCTACAACCGTCTAATTTAAGCATTACAGGCCTCGCGTCTCACTTCGGTTCTCTGCAAAGTATCAATGCACTGAGCACTGCGATTGAAACCAACAACGATGCTTTCATTGCTTTGCCTAAGAAACGCTGGAAAGGCTTAGACCAACATCCAGAACTCCTGAATCAGTTTGGTTTACCCGGCATTCCAAACGGAGCCTACATCGATCAATTCGATCTCGATTTCCTTCGCTTCAAAGTGCCGCCAAATGAAGATGACCGTTTGATCTCTCAGCAGTTGCTACTGATGAAAGTTGCAGACGAAGCCATTAAAGATGCCAAGCTTGTAGCAGGCCAAAAGGTTGCAGTACTCGTTGCGATGGAAACAGAGCTTGAGATGCACCAATTCCGTGGACGCGTAAACCTGCATAGCCAATTGGCTGACAGCTTTGCCAACATGGGCATCAAACTAACTCAAGACGAATACCAAGCGCTAGAAACCATCGCGATGGACAGTGTGATGGACGCAGCCAAGCTGAACCAATACACCAGTTTCATCGGCAACATCATGGCTTCGCGTATCTCTTCATTGTGGGACTTTAACGGCCCTGCCTTTACGATTTCAGCCGCTGAACAGTCAGTTGCACGTTGTATTGATGTCGCACAAAACCTAATGTCGCAAGAATCCATGGACGCTGTTGTGATTGCAGCCGTCGACCTAAGCGGCAGTGCAGAGCATGTGATTCTGAAGAACAGCATGAGCCCAGTGTCGCTTGATCCAAAATTCGGACAACCGCAAGACGGTAGTTGGAATGTGGGCGAAGGCGCAGGTGCGATTGTTCTTGTGGAAGAAGGTCAAGTAGCGAGCAACCAAGATGCGGCTTACGGCAGAATCAACGCCTTGGCTTTTGGTTCAAGTGAGCGTAACAACGCCGTTGCTGATGAGTTACTGACTCAAGTCGGTATGAGCTCGAACGATGTTTCTCTGCTTGAACTTAACCATGCACCAGAATCTTCATCACATCAGTCTTCATCTCTAAGTTTATCGAGCACAAAGACGACTCAAGCGAGTCAGCGTGTGGGTCACTGCTCTGCAGCTTCTGGTATGGCAAGCCTGCTACACGGTCTACTCAATCTGAACCTTGCACCTCTAAATCCGAATGTCAGCTCTAAAAATGCGATTGTTGCCAACATCAGCGAAGGACAATGTTCACAGCTGCTACTAAGCCAATCGGGTGTTGAATCTCAATCACTTTCCGTTCGTTTAAGCAATGAACTGGCGAGCGATGCTAAACGTCAATTGGTTAAGCAAGTGACTCTTGGTGGTCGTGATATCTATCAACATATTGCCCAAACCCCAGTGACCAACTTGGCTGCGATTCAGCAAAAAGCTTCTGGTAAACAAGCAGCAAGAGTGGCGTCGATTCCAACGACAGCAAGCATTCAAGCAGCTCTTGTGCAAAAAGAGTTAGAGAAGAAAGCATTAGCGCAGAACGCGGTAGAGCCAGTCATCGAAACTCCTACATCAGTATCCCCTACTCTGGCGCCAACTCGCCACAGTCAGCTAACAGGTAACCACAGCAATATGACTCATGTCCTATCCGCTAAAAATGGCACGTCTCCAATCGACGCTAATACGGACGCAGCATTACAGCCGTCTGTAACACCACACAACCAAGCTTTTGCTCAAAACCAGCAAGCGGCGCAGCAAGTACACAAAGCATTCCTGCACACTCGTGCCCAAGGCATGCAAATGGCTGATGCGCTATTAAAAGCACAGTTAAACGCAATTACGTCTGGTTTAGATAGCTCAGCCGAAACATTAGCTCAGCCTGTTCAAGCTCAACCAGCTCAGGTTCAGTCAACACCAGTCAACGTACTTGCGACACCAGCACCAGTAAAACCTATCCGTAAACCATGTATCTGGGATTACGATGATCTGGTTGAATACGCCGAAGGCGATATCGCCAATGTATTTGGCCCTGATTACGCAATCATCGATAGCTACTCGCGCCGCGTTCGCTTGCCAACCACTGACTACCTATTGGTATCTCGTGTAACCAAGCTAAACGCGACCGTTAACGAGTACAAGCCAAGCACAATGACCACCGAATACGACATCCCAGTTGATGCGCCGTATCTTGTTGATGGTCAGATCCCTTGGGCTGTTGCAGTTGAATCTGGTCAGTGTGATCTAATGCTGATCAGCTACTTAGGTATCGATTTTGAAAACAAAGGCGAGCGAGTTTATCGCCTGCTTGATTGTACGCTGACTTTCCTTGGTGACTTGCCTCGTGGTGGCGATACGCTGCGTTACGATATCTCAATCAACAACTTTGCTCGCAATGGCGACACGTTGCTGTTCTTCTTCTCGTACGAATGTTTCGTTGGCGACAAGATGATCCTCAAAATGGATAACGGCTGTGCGGGCTTCTTCACGGACGAAGAGCTAGCAGATGGCAAAGGTGTGATTCACACTGAAGATGAAATCAAGGCTCGTAAGCTTGCAACTAAGCAACGCTTCGACCCTATGTTGCACTGCCCTAAAACGCAGTTTAACCACCAAGAATTGCGTCATCTACTGACTGCCAACATTGCAGAGTGTTTTGGCCCAACTCACCAATCCAATAGCCACCAGCCTTCTCTATGCTTCAGCTCAGAGAAGTTCATGATGATCGAAAAGGTTAGCCGTGTTGAACCGCAAGGCGGCACATGGGGACTTGGTCTGATTGAAGGTCACAAGCAGCTAGAGCCTGAGCACTGGTACTTCCCTTGTCACTTCAAAGATGACTCAGTAATGGCTGGTTCTTTGATGGCAGAAGGTTGTGGTCAACTGCTTCAGTTCTTCATGATGCACCTTGGCATGCATACGCTTGTTCAAAATGGTCGTTTCCAACCGCTTGAGAATGCGCCTCAACAAGTACGTTGTCGTGGACAAGTGCTACCACAATCGGCAGAGCTGACGTACCGCATGGAAGTGACTGAGATTGGTCTAAGCCCTCGTCCATACGCGAAAGCCAACATCGATATTTTGCTGAACGGCAAAGTGATTGTTGATTTCCAAAACTTGGGGGTGATGATCAAAGAAGACGACGAATGTACTCGTTACCTGCCTTCTTTAGAAACAGCTGTCGCGACCCCTGTTATCGAAAACTTGGGACATACACCAGCCGTTAATCAGCAGGCTTCAGCTAATGCGCCATTAATGGCTCAAATTGAAGACCTAGAAACTGCACCAAACAAAGGTGTGGTTCCTCTTCAACACGTTGAAGCTCCGGTAACTCCTGATTACCCGAACCGCACACCCGATACGGTTCCATTCACGCCTTATCATATGTTCGAATTCGCGACTGGTGATATCGAGAAATGTTTCGGTCCTGATTTCTCTATCTACCGTGGCATGATTCCACCACGTACTCCGTGTGGCGACCTACAGCTAACCACTCGTGTCGTTGAAATCGATGGTAAGCGTGGCGACTTCAAGAAGCCTTCATCGTGTATTGCAGAATACGAAGTGCCAGAAAACGCATGGTACTTTGATGAAAACAGCCACCAGACCCTAATGCCTTACTCGGTATTGATGGAGATTTCACTGCAGCCAAACGGCTTCATCTCAGGCTACATGGGCACAACACTGGGCTTCCCAGGTGAAGAACTGTTTTTCCGCAACCTAGATGGCAGCGGTAAAATGTTGCGTAACGTCGACTTGCGCGGCAAAACGATTACCAACGATTCTCGTCTGCTTTCAACAGTAATGATGGGCACCAACATCGTTCAGAGCTTCAGCTTCGAACTGAGCACTGACGGCGTGCCTTTCTACCAAGGTACAGCGGTATTTGGTTACTTCAAGGGCGCAGCACTGAAAGATCAACTTGGTTTGGACAACGGTAAAGTGACTCACCCTTGGCATGTTGATAACAACCGCACGCCTGATGTAAACATCAACCTACTAGACAAAACGACGCGTTACTTCAATGCACCTGTTTCTGCTACTGGTGAAGTACAAGAGCACTACCAACTGGCTGGCGGTCGCTTAAACTTTATCGATACGGTGCAGATCACCAGCGATGGTGGTAAAGATGGCCTAGGTTACCTATACGCTGAGCGTACGATTGACCCAAGCGATTGGTTCTTCCAGTTCCACTTCCATCAAGATCCGGTAATGCCAGGCTCTCTAGGTGTCGAAGCGATCATCGAACTAATGCAAACCTACGCTCTGAACAAAGACCTTGGCGCTGGCTTCCGCAATCCGAAGTTTGGTCAAATTCAATCTGAAGTGAAGTGGAAATACCGTGGTCAGATTAACCCTCTGAACAAACAGATGTCACTGGATGTACACATCACTGCAATCAAAGACGAAGACGGCAAACGCATCATCGTTGGCGACGCAAACCTGAGCAAAGATGGCCTGCGTATTTACGAAGTGAAAGACATCGCAATTTGTATCGAAGAAGCATAAGCCTGACACGGGACTAGGAAAGAAATAATTATGACAACTCAAACTACAATCAATAACGAAAAGCTATCTCCGTGGCCTTGGCAGATCGAAGAGAGCACAACTCGCTTTGATAACGCGGCAATGTCGACAATATTAAAAGACTTAAGCCTTGCTTGTTACATCGTGAACCACCCAGAAAAAGGCTTAGGCGTAAGCCAACAAGCTGAGATTGCATCGGGCGATTCAGCAAGTTCAGCGAACAACCAACCTGTTAGCGCATTTGCCCCAGCTCTTGGTACACAAAGCCTAGGCGACGAAGATTTTCGTCGCTGTCATGGCGTGAAATACGCTTACTATGCGGGCGCAATGGCAAACGGCATTTCATCTGAAGAGTTGGTGATTGCGCTTGGCCAAGCTGGCATTCTTTGTTCATTTGGCGCGGCGGGTTTAATCCCGTCTCGTGTTGAGCAAGCGATTAATCGTATCCAAGCAGCACTACCAAACGGTCCTTACGCGTTTAACCTGATTCACAGCCCAAGCGAACCCGCTCTAGAGCGCGGCAGTGTTGAGCTGTTTTTGAAGCACAAAGTGAAAACCGTTGAGGCTTCTGCCTTCTTAGGTTTAACACCGCAAATCGTTCACTACCGTGCAGCTGGCCTTAGCCGCGATGCACAAGGTGAGATTCAGATTAGTAATAAGGTTATTGCTAAGGTAAGCCGTACTGAAGTTGCAAGTAAGTTCATGCAACCTGCTCCGGTGAAAATGCTGCAAGCTTTGGTTGATGAAGGTCGAATCACAGCAGAACAGATGGAACTGGCACAGCTGGTTCCTATGGCTGATGACATTACTGCAGAAGCCGATTCTGGTGGTCACACCGACAATCGTCCACTGGTTACCCTACTACCAACGATTCTTGCACTGAAAGAGCAAATCCAAGCACAGTACCAGTTCAAAACACCGCTGCGTGTTGGCTGTGGTGGTGGCGTAGGCACGCCTGACGCTGCTCTAGCGACGTTTAACATGGGTGCTGCTTACATTGTTACTGGTTCAATCAACCAAGCGTGTGTTGAGGCTGGCGCGAGCGAACACACACGTAAGCTGCTATCGACAACTGAAATGGCTGACGTGACTATGGCTCCGGCGGCCGACATGTTCGAAATGGGCGTGAAACTGCAAGTGGTTAAGCGTGGTACCTTGTTCCCAATGCGTGCAAACAAACTGTACGAACTTTACACTCGCTACGATTCAATTGAAGCGATTCCAGTAGAAGAGCGTCTGAAACTTGAGAAGCAAGTCTTCCGTTCAACACTGGATGATATTTGGGCAGGGACTGTGGCTCACTTTAACGAGCGCGATCCTAAACAGATCGAACGAGCGGAAGGCAACCCGAAGCGTAAGATGGCGTTGATTTTCCGTTGGTACTTGGGTCTTTCTAGCCGTTGGTCAAACACCGGCGAACAAGGTCGTGAAATGGATTACCAAGTATGGGCAGGTCCTGCACTTGGCGCATTCAACGCATGGGCGAAAGACAGCTACTTAGACGATTACCAGCAGCGTAATGCAGTCGACCTAGCAAAACACCTAATGCACGGCGCAGCCTACTTGGCTCGTGTTAACCTGCTGACTTCGCAAGGTATCAAGCTTGATCCGGAACTAGCACGCTGGAAGCCAACGCAAAGAATGGCCTAGGCATTTCAATACAGCGTTAATTAAGCTCAACGAACAAAAAAAAGCGACCTTAACGGGTCGCTTTTCTTTTGGTTATTCTTCTTAAACTAGCTAAGTGATTAAGATTTCTGCATACGCTTTTTCAGTCGAGCTAAGTCAATTTCACTAGAGCGAACGGTCAACTTAATACACTCGTAGTCGTACTCTTCTTTAACCACACTCATGTTTGAGCGAATCTCACCGATGATGCCTTGGCCAGAATAAGGAATCGTGATCTCTTCTTCAATCATGCCCTCTTCTGCAACACCAACGATGTACTTGTGCAGTTTCGTAATATCCAGCGGATCTCGAGTCGACGTCAGCATCGCATCTGGAAATTCTTCGATCAGCTCTAATTGCTGCTCTTCAGTCAATCTATCGCACTTATTCAGAACTAATAGTTTTTCGCTGCCTTCTACACCCACTTGAGCTAATACGTCGTGTACCACATCAAGTTGTGCGCGGAATGAAACGTCAGAAGCATCAACGACATAAAGTAGCAATGAAGCATCGTGCGCTTCTGCTAGCGTTGAGTGGAACGAAGCAACCAGATCGTGTGGCAATTTCTTGATGAAACCCACCGTATCTGAAACCAGAATACGCGGTTGAGTGATTGGCTGAAGCGCACGAACCGTAGTGTCTAGCGTTGCGAACAGTTTATCTTCACCGACCACTTCGGTTGCGGTCATTGCACGCATCATCGAAGATTTACCGGCATTGGTGTAGCCAACTAAAGCAACAGTGAAAAGCTCCGCGCGCCTTGTGCGTCGGGTCTTCATTTCATCTTGTACGCTTACTAGCTCACGCTTAAGCGCAGCAATTTGGTCACGTACGTTACGACGGTCTAGCTCAAGTGAAGTTTCACCGGCGCCCTGACCCATTTGACGCTCTTTATCACCCTCAGCCGTTTCACGAAGTCGTGGCACTAAGTAGTTTAGACGAGCGATATCAACTTGCAGACGAGCAGTACGAGTACGAGCGTGGCGGCTAAAGATTTCGATGATGATGCCAGTACGGTCAAATACTTCCACCCCCAAACTCGCCTCAACAGTACGCATTTGAGATGGACTTAAATCACAGTCAAATACCACAACATCAGCAGCACCGTATTGGAAGTTGCCCGTTGGAAGATCATCAAAATCTAGCTCATCGATTTCAGAATCAAACAAACCCGACTCATCAAGAAAGTCTTCATCTTCAGCTTCTTCAATAGAGCCTTGGTAACCAGTTAGATGTGCAATTTCGGCAAGCTTACCCGCACCCAACACATTCTGTCTTTGAGATGAACTGTGGTGTTGCGATTGTGTACCGACGACTTTAAACCCTAGGGTTGTCACTAAGCGAGCAAGTTCGGCAAGAGACTCTTTTGCTTCGTCACCTTTAAAATCCGGTGTCGTAATAGAAATAAGTAAAGCGTTATTCGCCGCTGGTTTTGCTGTTAGTTTCATGTATTCTTCTGTTTATGCACCAAGGTGCAACCTAGTTTTTGGTCTAAAGTAGTGTGATCCTACGCGTTTCTACGTCAGCTTTATAGAGCTAAGGGATACTAAATCAAGATATTATTGCAGTAGAAGCATATATATCGTTTATCCCTCTGTTTTTATAAGGGATAAAAAGCAAGTATAGACAACGAAACAGGCAGCATCACATTACTTATTACTAGTTGGTGATACTGCCTTTGATTTAGACATGAACTTTGATTGTTAAACTAACTCAGCAACTAGACGTTAGAAGTTAAAAGTCGATTCTCGCTTCAGTTTGAGCATCGAAGAATACTGCCTTTGATAAGTCAAAATGAAGCGGTGCCATTTGCCCAACCGACACTTCAAATTCTGGCGATAAACGACACGCGACTTCTTGATCGTTCACTTTGACCATCGCAATAGTATCTGGCCCTGTTGGCTCCAACACTTCCAATTGCAGGTCTAGCTTTGTAGTTGCCGACATATCATCACCTTCTTGCTCAGTAATGTGTTCAGGACGCAACCCAATGACCAATTCCTTGCCATCTTGATCGCGCATACTCTGTGGCAATCGAATGTGGTGTTCTTGCTCCGCCGTGCCAGTTACTTTGATGATCGGATTCTGTTCCTCATCCAAGTCCACCATGGTTTTAATGAAGTTCATTGATGGTGAGCCCATAAAACCCGCCACGAACATATTATTTGGCTTGGTGTAGATCTCTTGTGGTGTACCTAACTGCTGCAGTTCACCGTCTTTCATTACTGCGATGCGATCAGCGAGCGTCATTGCTTCGATCTGATCATGGGTTACATAAACAATTGTGGTATTCAGCTTCTGGTGGAGACGTTTAATCTGGTGGCGCATTTCAACACGTAGCTTGGCATCCAAGTTAGAAAGCGGCTCATCAAACAGATACAGCTTAGGACGACGAGCTAGAGCACGGCCCATCGCGACACGTTGACGCTGACCACCAGAAAGCTGCGACGGTTTACGCTCCAGCAATTGTTCAATTTGCAACATTTCTGCCACTCGATTAACCTCAGCATCGATCTCTTGCTGCGGCATCTTGCGGATCTTCAGACCGAAAGCGATATTGCCACGTACCGTCATGTTTGGGTAAAGCGCGTACGACTGGAATACCATCGCAATATCGCGATCTTTAGGTTCAACCTGCGCCACATCGACACCATCAATCACGATTTCACCCGAGCTAATATTTTCGAGCCCAGCGATGGTGTTCATTAGGGTGGATTTTCCACACCCCGAAGGGCCGACAAGTATCAAAAATTCCCCCGAATCGATACTAATGTCGATGCCCTTTAACGTTTCGTTGTCCGCGTTTCGATAGGTTTTACGGATCTGTTTTAAATCTAATGTTGCCATGGGTAATTATCCTTTTACTGATCCTGCCGTTAGGCCACGAACAAAATATTTTCCTGCGAAGACATACACCAACAGCGTTGGCAGTGCGGCGATGATCGCGGCAGCCATGTCGACGTTGTATTCTTTAACGCCAGTGCTGGTGTTAACTAGGTTGTTTAATGCCACGGTGATCGGCTGAGTCTCTGAGCCGGAATAAACCACTCCGAACAAGAAGTCATTCCAGATTGCAGTGAACTGCCAGATCACCGTCACCATGATAATTGGCGTTGAGATCGGTAATAAAATCTTGAAGAAGATGGTAAAGAAACCTGCACCATCAAGTTTTGCCGCTTTGATCAATTCATCAGGAATCGAGATGTAGAAGTTACGGAAAAACAGAGTGGTAAACGCCATGCCGTAGATAACGTGCACAATCACCAAGCCGATAGTTGTGTTCGCTAGCCCCATCTTGCCGAGCATGGTTGCCATTGGTAACAACACCACTTGAAATGGGATGAAGCAACCAAACAACAACAAGCTAAAGAACAGGTTTGAACCTCTAAATTGCCATTTCGTCACGACATAGCCATTGAATGCACCGAGCAATGTTGAAATCGCAACCGCAGGAATCACCATTTGAAACGAGTTCCAGAAGTAGCCTTTGATGCCTTCACATTTCACGCCCGTACAAGCGGTGTCCCACGCTTTATACCAAGCATCAAACACCCACTCTTTCGGTAAGCTCATCAAGTTACCCGCCTTGATGTCAGGCAGAGTTTTGAATGAGGTCAGCGCCATCACGAACAATGGCATTAGGTACACTAAACAGAAGAAAAGCAGTGCTGAATAAATAAAGATTCGAGCAAAATTGATATTATTCATCATGACTTTTTCTCCCTAAGTTCAGAGTAAAGATAAGGCACGAGAATCGCTAAAATACCGGCAAGCATCATCATGGCGCTGGCAGCACCAAGGCCGATTTGACCGCGAGTAAAGGAGTGTGCATACATGAATAGTGCAGGAAGATCCGATGAATAACCGGGGCCACCAGCCGTCATTGCGGTCACAAGGTCGAAGCTCTTAATCGCAATGTGCGACGTAATGATCACCGCACTGAAAACCACAGGGCGCAAGCAAGGTAAAATGATTTTGAGATAGATGGTAGGTAAGCTTGCCCCATCGATTTGCGCCGCTTTGATGATTGAAGAATCGATGCCGCGAAGACCCGCTAAGAACATCGCCATC
The DNA here is from genome assembly GCF_030409755.1 of Vibrio lentus. Lineage (NCBI taxonomy): Bacteria > Pseudomonadati > Pseudomonadota > Gammaproteobacteria > Vibrionales > Vibrionaceae > Vibrio > Vibrio lentus. The sequence continues at coordinate 340,430 of NZ_JAUFQE010000002.1, read as the reverse complement.
ACGAATCCAGAAGACTGCCAAAGTGCTGCGATAACCAAGGTATAGACCGACATTTCGGAGTCGACGAGCCAATCGAATTTGAAGTCAGTAAAGCCCCAGTCTTGCATCAGCTTTTCAATGCCAAGACCCGGGTTAAGAATCCATTTCCACGCCGTACCCGTCACAATGAATGACAACGCCATTGGGTAAAGATAGATAGTACGAATCGCGCCTTCTTGGCGGATATTTTGGTCAAGCAACACAGCCAAACCAACACCTAACAAAATAGCAATCGCCATGAATAGAAAACCAAACAAACCGAGGTTGGTGATTGAGGTGATCCAGCGGTCGTTATCCATCAGCTTTTCATATTGGGTTAAACCAACGAAGTTAAAGCTCGGCAAAAATCGAGAGTTGGTGAACGACAGCGCTGCCGTCCAGAATATATAGCCGTAGATACACACCACGGTCACTAACGCGGTGGGCGCCAGTACTATTTTAGGTAACCAATGTTGCAACCTGTCAGCAAAACTCGGTTTCGGTGCAGGCTGGCTCCTTGTGGGTTTTGGAGTCGACTCAGTCAAAACATGCTCCATAACTTATCCTTGTTGCACAATCGAGCCAATGGCTTACCTTTCGGCACCACATCAGCATCACGCATATCAGAATTGGGAGTGAAGAGTAGATAGGCTCCCTACGAGCCTACCCACCCTGGGGGTTCGATAAAGCAACACAACCCGTCACTCACGTGCGTTGTGTGTCACTTATCAAGTTAGATTAAATAGCCGCTTTCACTGCTTTTGCTAACTTAGCTGCCGCTTGTTTAGGATCGGCATCTTTCTCGTTGAAAAAGTTGGTCACTACGTCATAGATAGCGCCTTGAGCGTAGCTTGTTGTCGCTAGGCCGTGAGCCATACTCGGAACAAGATCGCCCGATTCAGCACTCGCTTTGAAGGTAGCCATTGAATCCAACGCACATTGGTCGAATTTAGACATGTCCATATCTAGACGTACAGGGATAGAACCCTTGTTAAGGTTGAAGACTTCTTGGAAATCTTTGGTAAGAATGGTTTTCGCTAGGTCTTGCTGCGCTTTTTGGTTCTCTTTGTCACTTAACTCAAAGAACGCAAAGCTATCGATGTTGAAAGTGAACTGGCCATCAGTGCCCGGTGCTGGCGCACAGATGTAATCTTTACCCGGTACTTTGCCTGCCGCAGTAAATTCACCTTTCGCCCAGTCACCCATGATTTGCATCGCGGCTTCGCCATTGATAACCATTGAAGTTGCGACGTTCCAATCACGACCTGGAGAGTTGCTGTCGATGTAATCACGCATCTTTTTGAACTTGGTGAACACTTCCACCATTTTGTCGCCAGATAACACGTCCATATCAAGATCAACGAACGCTTTGTTGTAGTCTTCACTGCCTAGTACATCAAGTGCCACGGCTTCGAATACCGTCGCGTCTTGCCAAGGTTGACCACCGTGAGCCAATGGAATGAAACCAGCCGCTTTAATCTTGTCTGCAGCAACAAAGAACTCATCTAACGTAGTTGGAACCGTAACGCCTGATTTTTCTAAAACAACAGGGTTAGCCCAAAGCCAGTTAACACGGTGAACGTTGACAGGAACTGCCACATATTCGCCATCCCACTTCATCACTTTAGTAACCACCTCTGGTAGTAGTTCATCCCATTGTTCTTGTTTAGCAGTCGCATCGAGAGACGTTAGAAAACCTAAACCACCCCACTCCTGAATATCATGACCTTTAATCTGCGCGGCAGATGGAGGATTGCCCGACACTGCTCGAGTTTTCAAAACAGTCATCGCACTTTCACCGCCACCACCAGCAACAGCAAAGTCTTTCCACGTATGGCCTTGTTCTTCAATCATCTCTTTCAGTACCGCAGCAGATTTCGCTTCACCACCGGCAGTCCACCAGTGAAGCACTTCCACTTCACCAGCTTGAGAAAATGTTGAGGCAGCAAGAAGAGATAGAGTAAGTAGGGTTTTATTGATTTTCATTATAATCTTCCATGTTTAGCGGACTCGACGTCCGGTTCAATAAAGAGTCTACTTATTCTGATTTATAAGATTGAAACAAAAGGTAAGCCCTATGTAACACAATTGTTACATTACACTTCTAAGCCTCTTGGTATATAGACTTTAGCTTCTAAGCCACCTTGAGAGGAGTTGCGAATAATGAGATCTCCGCCGTGTCCGTGCAGGATATTTCGGCAGATCCCGAGCCCTAAGCCGTGTCCTTGGTCGTCGGTTGCCAGCCTAAAGTAGGGTTCAAAAACCAACTCTAACTTGTCTTCAGGGATACCTTTGCCGTGATCCTGAATCGTCACAATGACCCACACTGAATCACTGCTGATATCGACTTCGGCGGATTGTCCATATTTCACAGCATTGTCGATAAGATTGGTGAGCACGCGTTTAATCGCTAAAGGTTTAGCTACCAAAGGCTCAACCACAGCAGGTTCAAACTCGACCTGAGTTTGGTATTGGTTGTGCAATTCAATCACGGAGAGCATCATCTCGTTGAGATCGATAATGGCATTGTTTTCATGAAGGTCGGTGTCTCTTACTGCTTGTAATGCACCTTTCACCATCATCTCAAGCTCATCAAGATCTTTGTTGAATTTGTCTTTCTTTACTTCGCTTTCCAACAACTCAGCACGAAGCCTGAGTCGGGTGATTGGTGTCTTCAAGTCATGAGAGATAGCAGAGAACAAATGCTCTCGGTCGGCAACATAACGACGAATCCGCTGCTGCATGCGGTTAAAGGCTCTGGTTGCCGTGACCAGTTCAGTCGCCCCCTCTTCTTTCAGTTGGGGCTGCTGAATATCCATGCTCATTTCATTAGCCGCTCTTGCCAACTTTTTAAGAGGACGTACTTGGCGACGAATCATCAAGTAAGTCAACACCAGTAAAATGAGCGTTGAAGAAACTAAGAAGATCACCTGCTCTCTGCCAAGAATCGTATCGTCGAGTTTCACGTATGGCGCTGGCAACAGTGCGGCAATGTACACCCATTCATGACTGGTTAGCTCTATTTGAACAACCAGAATTGGCGGATTAAGAGGTTCTAACGTTAAGGTGTGATGCGCCCACGATCGCGGGAGATCGCTTAAGTAGATGTCGTTTTTAAGCAAGCGAAGGTGTTCAGGTCGAGAAAAATCTACCCGCACCGATTCGACTTTATTGAGCTTGCTACTTAAAACACTTTCTATCGCTTCTATCGATGCGGTTTTTAAGCGCGTGTCAGGGATCGGTTCAACGATCAAAGCCTCTTTATTGAAAGAAACGAAGAAGCGCGTACCGCCCATATTGCGGATCTGATCTAATACGATATGACGATACTTGACGGGCAAAGATTGGAAGAAAGTCACCGTTGAGGCAAACATGTTTGCCATGCTCGAAGAGGCAGAACGAATCCCTTCCAGTTCTTTGTGTTTGGATTCGCTATACCAAATAGACGTTGCGATACCTTGAGCAATCACAACGGCTAACAAGGTCAGCAACAATGTTCTTGCGACCAATGAGTTTGGTTTTAATCGACTCAACCAGTTCATAGGAAATACTTCATTGGCAAGGTGTTCATTAACAGCACTTGATTATCAGTGTTCATACTGAACAGGCACAGCAAGAATGTAACCGTTGCCGCGCATGGTTTTGATGTAGTGAGGATATTTACCACTGTCGCCCAATCGGCTTCTCAGACGACTAAGCTGCACATCAATGCCACGTTCAAAAGGCAGCGCTTCACGGCCTCTGGTCGCGAAAGAGATGGTGTCACGGTCGAGAACTTCGTTAGGACGAGTTAAGAACAGCATTAACAAAGAAAAGTCACTGCCCGACAAATCCATCTCTTCTGAGTTTTCATTGTGGGAAATTCGATGCGCGAGCGTATCAAGTGTCCAATCACCAAAGATAATCTGCTTTGGCAGTGCATCACTCGGTTTGTCATCCACCACTTGAACGCGGCGCAATAACGCTTTGATTCGAGCCATTAACTGACGAGGGCTAAACGGCTTCGCGATGTAATCATCTGCACCAATTTCTAAGCCGATAATCTGATCGGTTTCATCCGATACCGCTGTCAGCATAATGATAGGCACATTTGATTGTTTTCGAACTCGCTGACACAAGGTAAAACCGTCGTCACCGGGCAGCATCACATCGAGCAGAATCAGGTCGGGATAACCTTGGCTTTGCAGGTGGGTTTTTAATTCAACACCGTCTCCAACAGAGGAGACATCGAAACCCGATTTAGTGAGGTACTCTTCCAGCAGCTCGCGGATTTCTTGATCATCATCCACCACGAGAATTCGAGTATTTGTTGGCATCGCCCAAACCTATTAAATTTACAACTTATTCACATAGTGTATAGGCTGGCCGATTATTTGATTATTGACATGTTTGTAAAGTTAGACGAACAAACAGATAAAGATCACATCTTAGTGACCTCTACCTGTACTTAGCGACTCAAAGAATCATAGGAGGTTAAGAGGAACAGCTGATTTCCATGGCTTTGCCCCACTCAGGCGGCAAGGCAGCAAGATGTTCGTAGTCAGGATGTTCCGCATAAGGGTCTGCCAGCACCACCATTAATGCATCAATATCGCTGCTATCACCACGCTCAGCTTTATCTATCGCAAGCTGGGCTAGGTAGTTTCTGAGGATGTATTTCGGGTTTACTTGTCGCATCTTTTCACAGCGCTCGGTCACTGAACTCTCTTCCAATTCACAACGTTGCAAGTAGTTATTCACCCATAGCTTTGCGGCCTCGCGGTCTATAACCAAATCAATCACGTCTTGCGGCGGCAATGTATCTAGGTTCGACAGCGTTCTAAAGAGCCTTGGGTAATCGACTTTGTTTTGCGACATCAGCTCGAACAACGATTCAAACAAGCGACTGTCACCTTCGTGTTTCGAAAGCAGCCCCAACTTACGACGCATTAACTGGCTGAAATAACCATTCATTTGCGGCTCGTACTGTTCTAACGCTGCCTCTAAATCGGCTTTATCCACCAGCGGCGAAAGTGAATGAGCCAGAGCTGACAAATTCCATAATCCAATTCTAGGCTGTTGATTAAAGGCATAACGACCTTGGTAGTCGGAGTGATTACAGATCAATCTCGGGTCATATTCATCAAGGAAGGCGAACGGGCCATAATCGAAGGTTTGGCCGATGATCGACATGTTATCGGTGTTCATGACCCCATGGGCAAAACCATTCGCTTGCCACAACGCGACCATTTCCGCAGTGCGATCAATAATCTGATTAAACATTGCAGCGTATGGTTTCTCTTCATCAAGACATTCAGGGAAATGCCACTCAATGACTTTATCGGCCAGCAACTTATGCTCAGCCAACTGATTGGTATAAAAAAGATGTTCAAAGTGACCGAAACGGATGTGTGACTCAGCAGCACGCACCAACAATGCGCCCCACTCTTGCTTCTCTCGATATACGGGTGTGTCACTGGTCATCATCGCCAACGCGCGAGTGGTTGGGATATTAAGCCCTGCCATCGCTTCACTACATAGGTACTCACGAACGGTTGATCGAATAACAGCACGGCCATCGCCCATACGAGAATAGGGGGTTTTACCCGCACCTTTAAGGTGTAAGTCGAACGTTTCACCGCTTTTCGCGACAACTTGAGCTAACAAGAGCCCTCTCCCATCACCTAAATCAGGGTTATAAGAGCCAAACTGGTGGCCTGCGTATTTCATTGCTACTGGCGAGAATTGCTCAGGTTCAACATTGCCCGACAGCGTTTCAAGCAATTCCTCTGAGGCATCCTCAAATGACGGAAAGCCGAGTTCATTCGCAAGGTTATGGTTCCATGCGAGCCATTGGACATTGCTGAGCGGTGTAGGTTGAATTGGGGTATAGAACAATCGAGGTAATGCAGTAAATCGATTGTTAAATGAAATAGAATCCCAGACAGACATGAGAGATACACTGTAAATAAAAGATAACTTAAGATTATCACAGTTTGATAACAACTTCAGATCAGGTTATGCAGTGAGTCTATTGAGATAAAGGGTTAACCAGACAAAGAGATTCGTCAGAGAAAAAGGTTACAGAGAGGAAGGTACAGCTAAGAAAAGGTTAAGTGGCTAGCCTGATGAGAAGAGCCACATTAAGAGAAGAAGAGTTCTGACTTTGAAGACTTTTTAACAAGTGTGTTCATAATAAAAACTAAAAATATAGAGCCATAAAGCTGACTACATTAGAGCAAGAATACCCACTAGAGACAGGGTAGAGAAAAGCCAAGTGCGGCTGATAACGCCAAAGTTACTGTGTTGAATCATTTCTTGATGCTGCATATGTCTCTCCTTGAGAACGTGATGGTGTAACACCAATATATCGGCTTTTCGCCAAAAGCAGCAAGCATATTAATATTAACCTTTTATGACAGCACTAAGAATTTTCTGTAACTATTCAGCCCTTTGATAAATCGAAAAGTTATGCTCGGCTTGTCGTCGAAAGTAGCGCTCCAGCACCAATAAACACGCCCCCTGTAACACGGTTAAACACCTTGGCTCGACCCTTTGCAAATAACCAAGTTGATGATTTTGCACCTAGGTAGGCATAGACCAATAACCAAGACAATTCCATGACAACGAAGGTCAAAGCGAACACCAAAAATTGAGGAAATAGCGCTATCGACGGGTCAATAAACTGAGGGAAAAGTGCGGTAAAAAACAGGATAGCTTTTGGATTACTCGCGCCAACAATAAAGCCACTCACATAATGCTGCGCAGCGCTTTCTTTAACAGGTTGAGAGCCTGCTTGTTGATTCGATAGCTTGTCATAATCTTGCTGACTCGACCGTAGCGACTTCCAACCGAGATAAATAAGGTAAGCAGCACCCGTCCACTTAATGATATTAAACACCACTTCTGATGAAGCAATAATCACCCCTAAACCGGTAAACGATAACGTTAAGATTCCGGTAATGGCAGTCACGCTACCCAAGGCGGTAAATATCGATAACTTAAAGCCTGATTGCACACCCTTAGTCATGCACAACAAAGAGCTTGGCCCTGGCGAGGCTGTTAAAATTAACACCGCCAACAAATAATAAATCCATGTATCAAAGCTCATCGCGAATTCTCCTTAACTCACTAAAACGACTAAATATTAGGCACCAATATGTAATAGCTATTCATATTAAGCAACTAAATATTAAGTACGTTCACTCTGTGTTGATTACTTATCCCTTAAATTCCAGCAATAAAAAACGCCATGCATTGCTGCATGGCGTTTAAATTCAAACGTTTTAAATAGAACGTCTTATAAGGTTCTAACCTTAAGTTTCCAGCTTAATCCCTAAGCTAACAACTAACAGTAACCTAGTCTTTGTAGATAGAGAACTCGTCTGCGCAAGCCACTAACTGCTCACGAGTAATCATGAATACACCGTGACCACCGTTTGAGAATTCAATCCAAGTGAATGGAAGCTCTGGGTACTGATCCATCATGTGAACCATTGAGTTGCCGACTTCACAGATCAGAATACCATCATCAGTTAGGTAGTCTGGTGCGTTTGCCAAAATACGGCGAACCAGTTTCAGTCCGTCTGTACCTGCAGCTAGGCCAAGTTCTGGTTCGTGTGTGAACTCATCTGGCAGGCTGTTCATATCTTCTTCGTCCACGTAAGGTGGGTTCGATACGATCAGGTTGTATTTTTCTTTTGGCAAATCACGGAAAAGATCTGAACGGATTGGGAACACTTGTTGCTCCATGCCGTGATCTTGAACGTTCTGCTCTGCAACTTGCAGTGCGTCAGTAGAGATATCAATCGCATCCACTTCCGCATCAGGAAAAGCATGAGCACATGCAATCGCAATACAGCCACTACCCGTACACATATCCATGATACGAACAGGTTCTTCAGTTAACCAAGGTTGGAATTGAGCTTCAATCAGCTCACCAATTGGAGAACGAGGCACAAGAACGCGCTCATCAACAAAGAACTCAAGACCACAGAACCAAGCTTTGTTGGTTAGGTAAGCTGTAGGGGTGCGATCATTGATACGCTTGATCACACGCTCAACAATGCGTAGACGCTCACTGCTTGTTAGACGAGAGTTCAAAACATGCGGAGGAACATCAATCGGTAGATACAGAGTAGGTAAAATAAGTTGTACCGCCTCATCCCACGCGTTATCAGTGCCGTGACCATAAAATAGGCCCGCTGCGTTAAAGCGGCTAACAGTCCAACGAATCACATCTTGAAGCGTGTGTAGTTCTGATACCGCTTCTTCTACAAAAATCTTATCCAAAATTGTCTCCGAAAAGCGCTACAATACTGCTAATTACGTTTCTAATTTAGAATTCATAACCTGATGAGCAAAAAAGACACCGACTTTGATGACGATTTCGCCTTATTCAACGATGCAGTAAAGGGCGTTAAAAAGTTGCAACAGGATACCATAGTCCAGCAGCCAAAAAGAAATACCAAGCAAAAAGAAATTACTCGAACGGCCAGACAAGCCAGTGATAGCGAGTTTTACTTCTCTGACGAGTTCATTCCGCACCTTAGTGAGGAAGGACCAACACGTTATGCGCGCGATGATGTCTCTAAATACGAAGTGAAACGTCTACGTCGTGGGGTCTATGTGCCCGACGTGTATCTCGATATGCATGGTATGACGCAGCAAGAAGCCAAACGTGAGCTTGGGGCTATGATTGCACACTGTATTAAAGAAAGTGTGGCATGTGCCTGTGTTCAGCATGGTATCGGCAAGCACATTTTGAAGCAGAAAGTGCCACTGTGGTTAGCACAGCACCCAGACGTAATGGCCTTCCACCAAGCGCCTTTAGAGTTTGGCGGCCATGGGGCGCTACTGGTTTTACTCGCTATCCCAGATAAATAGCCATCGACTTGCTCTTTATTCTAAAAAGTACGTCCAGCACCTTGTCGTTTGGTCAAAATAGTCCGTTAGAAACAACAAAGGGCATCTCAATAATCATGAGGTGCCCTTTTATTTATCTTGAGAAAACGGTCTCAGCTATGGATTAATGTTCCAAAGCAACTCACCTTTTTGTTTTTCAAGGTCGAATTCAATACACGCTAGCCCTGATGTTGGAAACATAGGTGGCGCCATGCCCGTCGCAAATTCAGCCGTTAAATAGCCCACTAGAGGTAAATGAGAAACAAATAAAATGGTCTCTAGCTTTTCTACTTCAGCCATTGCTATGGTCAAATCAAACACATCGTCGGACATTCCGTAAGGCGTAATATCATCACAGGTTTCTACTTTCTTTCCAGAAAACGCTTGAGAGATTTCTAACCACGTTTCTTGTGCCCTTAAGTATGGGCTCACAAGCACTTTATCGAACTGGCTAAACCCTTGCTCATTTGCAGCTTGAGCTACCGCAAGAGACGCCATTTTACCGCGCTTCGTTAACGCTCGTTCTGCATCCGAGTTAGCAAAATGTTCTGCTTCACCGTGGCGCATTATGAATATTTTCATGTTCAGTCCTGTCTACGTAACATTTCGAAAGTCGATATATCCCATATCAGCGATACGCTACTTAGCGTTTGGCTCTCAAACTAGAGAAACCGCAGTCTATATAAATAATTATATCAAGTCACTTGCTAAAGAGTTCGACTTTCTTAACAATCTTATTAAAAGAAAATAAATCACTGATAAAAATCGATAAAAGTGATTTAGAAGTCGCCAAAAAGCACTTCATATCCCAAAATATGATCGCGAGGTTTGCACCTTAAATCATCGCGTACATAATTTAAAAACCACCTTCTCTGGAGATGCATCTGTGCATTTAAGCCCTAATGATGAACATCAATACCGTTACGTAACATTGGATAACGGGTTGAGAGTACTGTTAGTTCACGATCAGAACGCTCAAAAAGCTGCAGCCGCACTCGCCGTTAATGTCGGGCATTTTGATGACCCTACAGACCGAGAGGGTTTAGCTCACTACTTAGAGCATATGCTATTTTTGGGAACTGAAAAGTATCCAAAGGTCGGAGAGTTCCAAAGTTTTATCAGTCAACATGGCGGTAGCAACAACGCTTGGACAGGAACAGAGCACACCTGCTTCTTTTTTGATGTTGAATTGAATGCCTTTGAAACCGCACTCGATCGCTTCAGCCAATTTTTCACGGCTCCCCTGTTCAACGAAGAAGCCTTAGACAAAGAACGCCAAGCTGTTGATTCTGAGTACAAGATGAAACTCAATGACGACTCGCGACGCTTGTACCAAGTTACCAAAGAGTTGGTAAATCACAATCACCCATTCTCGAAGTTTTCTGTCGGTAATATCGATACGTTGGGCGACAGAAACGGTGAGACGATTCGACAAGAGATCTTAGTTTTCCACCAGCAACAATACTCTGCTGACTTAATGACGCTGACACTTTCTGGCAATCAGTCATTAAATGAGATGCAAAGCTGGGTTGAGGATCGCTTTAGCTCGATTACCAATAACAACCTACAAGGCAAGAAGGTTGAAGTACCCATTGTTGGCGAGTTAAGCACTGGCGTACAAGTACACGTAGAGCCGATAAAAGAAGTACGAAAACTGATTTTAACTTTCCCAATGCCAAGCATGGATGAACACTATGGTATTAAGCCACTGTCGTTCTTTGCTCACCTATTAGGTTATGAGGGTGACGGCAGCCTAATGATGCAACTGAAGGAAAAAGGTTGGATTACTTCTCTCTCGGCCGGTGGTGGTGCCAGTGGCAGTAACTATCGTGATTTCACGGTCAGTTGTTCATTGACCATCGAAGGTTTGACCAAAACGGACAACATCATCCAAGCCGTATTCCAGTACATCAAGTTGATTGAACAACAAGGTATTGAAGAGTGGCGTTACCTAGAGAAGCGTGCGGTTTTAGAGTCCGCGTTCCGCTTTCAAGAGCCAGCAAGGCCGCTTGATGTCGTAAGTCACCTAGTGATCAACATGCAACACTACCAAGAGCAAGACGTGGTGTATGGCGATTATAAAATGTCGCATTTCGATGACGAGTTACAACGGTCTCTGCTTCCTTACTTAACCGTCGACAATATGCGCGCGACCATTGTTGCCCAAGGTTTCGAATATGACCGAGAAGCGAAGTGGTACTTTACGCCCTACTCCGTGACACCGTTTAGCAGCGAACAGCAACAGTGTTTTACCTGCATCAATCCCGGTTGGCAATTTGAATTACCCGATAGAAACCCATTTATTTGTTATGACTTAGACCCTGCCGAGCTTGAAGAGCAAACTGAATTTCCACAGCTGCTCGAAGAGTTAGACGGATTTAAGTTGTGGCATCTACAAGATCATCAGTTTCGAGTACCGAAAGGTGTCGTGTATATCGCCATCGACAGCCCACACTCGGTAGCTAGCCCTAGAAATATCGTCAAAACACGCTTGTGTGTAGAGATGTTCTTAGACTCGCTTGAAAAGGATACTTATCAGGCTGAAATCGCCGGTATGGGCTACAACATGTATACCCATCAAGGTGGTGTCACACTCACGCTTTCTGGATTCAGCGAGAAGCAGCCACAATTGCTCAATATGATCCTTGAACGCTTTCAAGCACGCGACTTTAGTCCAACACGCTTCGAAACGATTAAGCATCAATTGCTAAGAAACTGGAATAATGCGTCGCAAGACCGCCCTATTTCGCAGCTGTTTAATGCGATGACCGGGATCTTGCAGCCAAATAACCCGCCCTACTCTGTATTAATTGAAGCGCTGGAAACGATAGAGGTCGATGAACTCTCTTCTTTTGTTCAAGCTATCTTGGCTGAACTGCATGTAGAGATGTTTGTGTATGGCGACTGGAAAAAAGCCGATGCACACAAAATGGCGGAAACGCTAAAAGATGCCCTGCGTGTTCAAGACCAAGCCTACGAAGAGTCATTGCGCCCGTTAATCATGTTGGGTGAGAACGGCAGCTTTCAACGTGAAGTGGTGTGTAACCAAGATGATTCAGCGATCGTGGTTTATTACCAGTGCGCCGATATCTCACCTGAAAACATTGCGCTGTATTCACTGGCTAACCACTTAATGTCGGCCACCTTCTTCCACGAGATTCGTACCAAGCAACAGCTAGGTTATATGGTCGGCACCGGTAATATGCCGCTTAACCGACACCCAGGTATTGTGTTGTACGTGCAGTCCCCGAATGCAGCGCCAGCAGATCTGTTGGCTTCAATAGACGAGTTCCTCAATGCCTTTTACATGGTGCTGTTAGAGCTTAATGACTATCAATGGCACAGCAGTAAACGCGGCCTCTGGAATCAAATTTCAACGCCAGATACCACCTTACGAGGTCGAGCTCAGCGCTTATGGGTTGCGATAGGCAATAAGGACTTGGAATTCAATCAAAGAGATCGTGTGCTAGAAGAGCTCAAAGGTCTGACTCGCTCTGACATGATGCGCTTCGTGGTTAGCCAACTTAAACCACGCACCGCAAATCGTCTGATTATGCACGCGCAAGGTAATGCGCATAACGAAGAAGAAAAGCTATCAGCAGGTGTGGAAATAGGCTCTATTGATGAGTTTCAACTGCGCCCGAAAGACTGTGAGCTTGGTTAGTCGTTCTTAGTAAAAAGATCAGAAGGTTGATGTGAAAGCATCAACCTTTTTTATTGGGTGCAACACAATAGCTTACTTTTTACATCTCAGTCGTCATTCCCGAGAAGGAAGAATGACTGAGTTGGGAATCTTATTCCTTTCGCTCAGCCACCAAACAGAAAAGCCCGCATCAATTGCTTGATACGGGCTCAATAACTAGCAGACTAGAGAGTTACTTATAAAAAGACTCATCCAATCCAGCGCGTGTCAGTAGGCCATCACATGGCGCGAAACGATCACCGTACTTCTTAGCGAAGTCGTTCATCATCTCTACCAGTGACTTAATACCCACTTGATCCATATAACGGAACGGACCACCTAGGAATGGCGGGAAACCGATACCGAAAATAGCACCAATATCGCCATCTCTTGGACTACGGATAATGCCGTCATCTAGACAACGAACCGCTTCGTTAAGCATCGGTAACACACAACGCATTGCGATGTCGTTATCACTTAGCTTAGGTTCAGGTTGCAGCTTAAGCAGCTTGTAAACTGACTTATCAACTTCCTTCTTCTTACCTTTGTAAGTGTAGAAACCTTTGCCACTCTTACGGCCTTTGCGGTTGTCATTCAACAGAATGTCGAACACATCAGGGCCTTGGAAACGTTCGCCTAATTCATTAACCAAAATTGGGATGATTTTCGCACCGATATCAACACCGACTTCGTCTAGCAAAGTAATTGGGCCAACCGGGAAACCAAAGTCCAATAACGTGCTGTCGAGCTTTTCAATCGGCTCATTCGCCAGTAACAAATGCGCCGCTTCATTCATGTATGGAGCAAGAATACGGTTCACGTAGAAGCCAGCTGTATCTTTAACAACAATAGGGGTTTTACCTTGCTTCTTCGCTAATGCAACAACCGTCGAAATCGTCTCTTCTGAGGTTGTTTCATGAGGAATAACTTCAACCAGTGGCATTTTTTCTGCTGGGCTGAAGTAGTGAAGACCGACCACGTTTTCTGGTCGTTGCGCCTTCTCTGCAATCTTATGGATTGGCAATGAAGAAGTGTTGGTCGCAAAGATAGTACTAGGCTTGGCATTGGCTTCAATGTCCGCAACCATTGACTGCTTAAGGTCAAGATCTTCAAATACCGCTTCAATCACAACATCAGTATGGTTAAAGCTTGTAAAGTCGATACCACCAGAAAGCTGAAGCATCTTACTTTCAAGGCCAGCTCGGCTCAGGATACGACGTTTACGCTGCTTATCGAACAACTTGTAGTTGTAGTTAAGCGCATTGAGCACACCTTCGTTAAACACATCTTTAATACGAACCGGTACTTTCGCTTTAGCAACGCTGACATGGCTGATGCCTGCCCCCATTAGACCGCCACCTAGCACACCAACACGCTTAACCGCTTTCGGTTCTGCGTCTGCGCCGTGTTCTTTTTTCATTTCAGTCGTTGCAAAGAAAATCGAACGAAGGGCTTTAGATTCTGAAGTCATTACCAGTTCAGAGAAACGTTTCGCTTCATACTGAAGACCTTTATCAAAACCGTTCTCAAGGCCGTAACGAATCACATCAAGAATCGCATCGGCTGCAGGGTAATTACCGCGTGTTTTCTGGTTAGTTTTCTTCGAAGCCTGTTCAAAAATAACCTTACGACCAAGACCCGTACGTGAGATTAGTTTTTCTTTGGTCGAAGCTTGGCTTTTAGACGCCAAACGCTTGCCTTTTTTACCGCCTGAGTTCTTTTCAACAAAGCTCTTAGCCACTTCCAGCAAGATAGTTTCTGGCACACAAGCATCCACGACACCTAGCGATTTCGCTTTCTTAGCGCGCAGCTGTTTACCCGTAAGAATAAGGTCAAGAGAAGGCAGTAAACCGATAAGACGAGGAAGACGCTGCGTACCACCAGAACCAGGTAGCAGACCAAGTTGGACTTCTGGCAAGCCAAGGCGAGTTTTGTCTGAGTCTGTGCATACGCGGTAATCACACGATAGTGCTAGCTCTAAGCCACCACCTAAACATGGGCCATGAATCGCTGCGACAACAGGATAAGGCAAATCAGAAAGCGCTTGGAACATCTCTTGCCCCTGACGAGCGAGAGATTGTGCTTCATCAGCCGTCTTGCAGGCATCAAGCATTCGAACATCAGCGCCAGCAATAAAATTATCTGGCTTCAATGAATGAACGATTAAGCCTTTAACTCGGCTTTGCTTTTCCTTCAACTGATCGAAGATTGCCTTCATTTCTTCGGCAAACGCTGCTTGTAGCGTATTCATTTTTTCGTTTGGCACATCGATCGCAAGCCATGCAATATCTTGGTCATCGATAGTTAAAGAAAACGCGGTCGCCGGTTTTACGGCTTCATCGTTTAAAACCGTCTTGTCACTTTTAGATGCAGTCACTGGCTTTGAATCCGTTTTTTTGACTGCTTTCTTTTCTTTTTTCACATCAAGAGTCGTAGACATTATTCCACCTCCAAGATCATTGCTGCACCTAAACCACCAGCCGCACAAGCAGTATTCAATGCTAGGCCACCACCACGACGTTTAAGTTCACGCAGTGTCTGAGTCATCATACGCGCACCAGTCGCTGCAAACGGGTGTCCGTAAGCAATTGAGCTACCCAGCACGTTGAATTTCTCCATATCAATCTCACCGATCGCTTTGTCACGGCCAAGATTCTTCTGAGCAAACTCGTCACTTGCAAACATTTTGACGTTAGCTAGAACTTGAGCTGCAAACGCTTCGTGCATCTCGATAAGTGTTAGATCTGATAATTCTAGACCCGTGTTCTTCAAAACTTGAGAAGTCGCGTAAGTCGGACCCATCAACATATCCGTTTCAACACCAATCGCTGAGAACGCGTAGCCACGAATGTAACCAAGCACTTCTAAGCCTAGCTCTTTCGCTTTGCCTTCGCGCATCAACATCACCGCGGCGCCGCCATCGGTAAGAGGCGTGGCATTGGCTGCCGTTACACTGCCGTATTGTCTGTCGAATGCTGGGCGTAATTTAGCGTAGCCTTCAACGGTCGAGTCATGACGAATGTTGTTGTCTTCTGCTAAATACTTTTTATAAGGCGCTGGGAAGGCTGTCATCACTTCACCTTGGATCTTGCCCTCTTTCCAAGCTTGAGAAGCCAAAGAGTGAGAACGGTGAGCAAGTGCGTCTTGTTCTTGACGGGTGATACCATGAGTTTTCGCCATCTGCTCAGCGGTTTGACCCATAGATAAACCAGTCGAGTATTCAGCAACAGCAGGCGGTACTGGCATAAGATCTTTAACGGAAAGCGTTTTAAGAATCTTAAGCTTTTGACCCATGGTTTTGGTTTTACTGAGCGCTAATAAGTTTGCCGCTAACTTTTTCGAAACACCGATTGGCAATACAGAAGAAGAATCAGCGCCACCCGCAATACCGACATCAATCGTGCCAGCCATAATGCTCTCTGTGACGTTAACTGCCGCTTGGAAGCTCGTTGCACAAGCACGTGTCACACTGTAAGCATCAGTATTAATGTCCATACCGGTGCCTAATACGATTTCACGCGCAATATTGGGCGCTTCTGGCATCTGCACAACTTGGCCGAATACAACTTGCTCAATAAGCGCAGGATCGATATCCGTTCGTGCAAGCATTTCGCTCACAACCATTTTGCCTAGGTCAACCGCAGGCACTTGGCTAAATTCTGTGCTCTGACGAGCGAATGGGGTTCGTAGTCCAGCGACAACGGCAACACGTTCTCCAGAACGCGTTTTGACTTCCTGTTTGCCCATGGTTTCTCCTTAAAGTTAAGAGGTCTGACCTGAAGCATTGTAAAGAAGTTGTTAATTAAATCAAACGAGCGTTTAAATAAACGTGATACGAGTATCTCACTGCTTGAAAATATAACTGCACATTCAGGCGAACCTTTTTGGGGGAAAGGTTGTCCTAAGAGACTAAACTATTGCTAGTTGAGACTGTTATGTGTGGGTAAAGAGTCGATGGTTTTGTATCAGAGTATTTTCTGAAGGCAAAAAAAAACCACACAAAGCTGTGTGGTCGGAACGTATATAAAGCAATTAACTTAACGCCAATTGAAATAATCAGTTTCCTGATTAGGAGAAAGTAAAGTCAGCCTTCAAAAGGAAGTGTCGTCTTGCTCAACATGCTAGCCACGAATGACTAACTAGACGACAAGGTGTACTATAACGGGTTCGAGGCCTTAGATTTTGAAGTAGATCAATTTTAATGTGATTTTACGATTTCCTGCCGATGATCGTTAGCTCTAAAAATATAAAAACGAAGCACAACGTATAGAGGACAGCTATACGCAGAGCAATTATGGAGGCTCGTGTGTCAATAATAAAAATGTTTGGAAAGAAAACAGCCAAGCGTCCGGTCAACTCTGATATGGACAAACAAAGAAAATACGAAGCACTCGTGCGTGCCTATCATCGTGACCTCTTTCGCTACGCCTATTGGTTATGTAAAGACAAAAGCATTGCCGAGGATTTAGTACAAGAGACTTGCCTTCGAGCATGGAAGTCACTCGATAGCCTACAAGATGAAAAAGCCGCTAAGTCTTGGCTGATTACCATCTTGAGACGCGAGAACGCTCGACGTTTTGAACGCAAGCAGTTTGATCTGGTTGATATCGACGATCATGGTAATGATGCTAGTGTCAGTGATGACCCACACCATCAACATCTGTGGTTACAAGCTCAGATCATGAAACTTGAAATTGATTATCGTGAACCTCTTTTCTTGCAAGTGATTGGTGGGTTTAGTGGTGATGAGATCGCGGATATTCTCGACCTCAACAAGAACACGGTGATGACACGTTTATTCAGAGCTCGAAATCAGTTGAAAGAGATGCTGGATACAGAAGAGGCAGAGAGGGGGCAACATAATGGATGATTTGGAATTTCGTCGTCGTGTATTGTCGGAACCTAAACAACGCACACAAGATATTATTGATGCGACAGCAAATAGCGAAGCCAATAGTAACTTTTTAGACGATGTACTATCGCTTGATAAGAAGATCCATTCAGCAATGAACGTGGATGTGCCAGACGATCTTGCTGATCGCATTCTCTTCAATCAAACCTCAAGCGAAGAAAGCAAAGTAGTAAGGCCTACTTTTGCTCGACGAGCGATGGCAATGGCAGCCTCAGTTGCATTCGTTGCAGGTTTACTCGTTGGCCAAGTTAACTGGGGAAATGCGTTAGTCTCTCCAGCTCAAGCAAGTTTGGCTGATACAGCAATGAAACATGTGGTTAATGAAAAGAGCTTCGTCAGTGGAATTGATGAACAAGTCACATCACAACAGATCAATGCCAAAATGAACCCATTTGATTTTCAGTTTGATAAAGCTTTTCCTTATCACGTTTACTACCTAAATCATTGTGGCTTTGGTAAGTCCAATGCAATGCACATGGTTTTCCAAGGTGAAAAAGGCAAAGTCACGCTGTTTTTAACAGGGATTCCGACTGACAAATCGATCGACTTCGATGAAAAAGGCATGTCAGGTTCGGTAACACCTATCGATAACAGCAGTCTGATCCTCGTAGGTGAAGATGGCGAGGACGTTTCTAAGATCGCCGAAAAGCTAACCAAAATGATCAAACCGATGAGCTAACTCGCTCTCAAAGCCCCGTCACAAAAGGCCCAGCAACTATACTCTTGATATTGCTGGGCTTTATTTATAGACAAACCGAAAAACCATTCACACCACCAATACATCTAGAGTTAAAACTCTAAAAAGAAGCATTTCCCACCATTTTCGTGTCAGATAGGCGTCATTTCCATAATTTTATCCTCAAAATTTCCAATGGTCGGATTTGTATATCGTATACTTCCGAATAGGATCAGCCACCATTGAGCAATTGCTCAAATTAATCGCCCTGTAGAGGCGGATATATAAAGGAATAAATGAATGACTACCAACAACACGCGTCTGTTTAAAAAGTCTCTTTTAGCAGTAACAATCACACTGGCGTCTTCGCAAGCGATGGCAGCAGGTTTCCAACTTAACGCACAATCAGCAACCGGCATCGGCCGTGCTTTCGCTGGTGATGCAGTAATCGCAGATAACGCGTCAGTAATGGCACGTAACCCTGCAGCAATGGCACTATTTGATAGCGTTGAACTTTCTCTTGGTTTTGAGTCGATCACTTCAATGATTGAAGTTAAAGATGCTCAATACAATCCAGGCGGAGTTTCTTCTCCTTTGTCTTCAAATGCAAACTACGATGACGCAGGTGGTACTTCTATCGCTCCAAACATCCACCTTATCGTTCCTGTAAATGACAAGTTTGCTTGGGGTGTGAACGCGTACTCTAACTTCGGTACGAAAACTGAATTTTCTGGAGATTACGCAGGTAACGAGTTTGGTGGTCTAACAGATGTACAAAGTGTTAACTTTGGCCTTGCTGGTTCATACCGTCTAAACGAACAATGGAGCTTTGGTGCTGGCCTTGATCTAATCTACGGTAAAGGTAAGCTTCAGCGACCAAACCCACTTGGTATGCAGGGCGATGCTTTAAATGTTGACGCTGATGGTTGGGCGCTAGGCTTTAACGTAGGTACTGTGTTCGAACTAGATAAGAACAACCGTTTCGGTTTAGCTTATCACTACTCTCCTGAGCTTGATGCAAAAGGCGACATCTCTTACTTAGGTACCGAGTACAAGAACGACACTTTACACATGCCTCTACCAGATCTTCTTGAGTTCTCTGGTTACCACCGCATTGAAGATACAAAATTTGCAGTACACTACTCTGTTCAATGGATCGGCTGGAGCTCTTTCGACAAGCTAGAAGCTAAAGACGCTGGCGTACTAAATGACTACGAATGGCAAAATGGTATGCACTACGCTATCGGTGGTACGTACTACCTAAACCAAACTTGGACATTACGTGCGGGTTACATGTACGACACAAGCGCACAGGATGAGCTAACTTCAATCTCTGTTCCTGACTCAGATCGTCAGTGGTTCTCAGCAGGCTTTACATACCACCTAGATGAAAAGTCAAACATCGACTTTGGTTTCACGTACCTGATGGGTGACGATGTAGATGTTAAAGAAACAACTGAAGTGGAGCCAGCTCCGGGAGTTGTTGTACCAGTTTCGTCAATTACAGGCACAACTCATGCTGATGCAATCCTACTGGGTCTTCAGTACAGCCGTAGCTTCTAATATACGCGAATAAGTAATCTCCAAAGGGTCGCATTATGCGACCCTTTTTTGTTGCCTAAACCACTGACTGACATCGATTTAGGCTTACAGCTGTAGCCTGCAAAGGTAAAATACGCCTACAGGTGTACGCTCAAACTTCGCAACACAGCCGAAACATTCAGACTATTTACCTAATAATCAGTCACATTTTGTCATTAAATCCCTAAAACACTGTTTTATTCGAATTTCATTTTTAAAGTAATAACTCTAAACGTAGAATCACGCCACTAAATACTTATGATTCAGCGAACATAATAATGAAAATGAATAAGACTCTTCTATCTGCTGCAGTGGCAGTTGGACTACTTTCGACTTCTACCGTCACTCAAGCGGCAGGTTTTCAACTAGCAGAATACTCAGCAACAGGCCTAGGCCGTGCATACGCTGGTGAAGCAGCAATCGCAGACAACGCTGGTTCACAATGGCGTAACCCTGCTCTTCTTACTTACCTAGAAGGCACACAAGTTTCTGTTGGCGCTATCTATGTTGACCCGAACATTGATATCGATGGCACTTCTACGTCTGCTTTTACTGGCGCTAAGTCCTCATCTAACTCTAGCGATTTTGCACATAGCGCAGTAATTCCAAACTTTTATGTTTCTCATAAGTACAACGACAAGTTTGCATTAGGTTTTGCTGCTGGTACTAACTACGGTATGGAAACAGACCTAGGTACAGACTTCGGTGGCGCTAACCACGGTAACGAAGCAAGTGTTACGACAATGGAGCTAAACTTAAACGCGGCTTACCAAATACTAGAAACCGTTTCTATTGGTGGCGGTATTCGCTACATCATGGCTGAAGGCAGCTTTGGCGCAGTTGCGTCGGCTCCGTTTCCACTTGCTGGTGTAGCAAAAGGCGACACTCTAAAATATATGGAAGGCGATGACACAGCTTGGGGTTGGCAAGTAGGTACTGCGTGGCAGATCAATGAAAACAACCGTCTTGGCTTTACCTACAAATCAGAAGTTGACCTTACACTTGAAGGTCATGCAGAGGGCGCAGGCTTCACATTACCTCAAGGTCAGAAGAGAAATGGCTCAATGGATCTTGCGCTTCCTGCGACCGCAGAGCTTGCAAGTTTCCACCAATTGACAGAGAAAGTCGCGGTTCACGCGAGCATTAACTGGACTAACTGGAGCAGCTTCAAAGAGCTTGTTGCTGATTTCCCAACGGAATCAGTGTCAATCAAAGAAGAGAACTGGGAAGACAACTACCGCTTTGCTCTTGGTACCACTTACCAAATGACGCCTAAGTTAGCTTTGCGTTCTGGTATTGCATACGATACTTCAGCCGTAAGTGAAGAGCACCGTACTGCGACGATTCCTGAAACGGACCGTACTTGGTTAAGCATTGGTGCAGGCTATCAATGGTCTGAGCAATTAACTCTAGATGCAGGCTTCACCTACATTCTAGCGAAAGATGCGAAGATGCTTGAAGATGATGCGGCATCAGCACCGTTTGGCGGCACTTTCGAAGGTGAAGTGACAGGTAGCATCTGGCTAGTAGGTATCCAAGCTAACTACCGCTTCTAATCTGTTTTACTTAATCTAAAGTAACAAACAATAAAAAGGCTCGATGTTGCTTCAATATCGAGCCTTTCTTTTATCGATTTTCTAAATCATATTTCTAGTAATCTTCTAGATAACCATCGATCAAATCTTCTTCTTCAAGGTCGACCTCTTCAGGCTCGATCTCGGCTTTAAAGTCACGACGTTGAATATAAACATCTCGCGTTAACGCATACGGATCTGGCGAGTCATCCAACAGAGCTTCTTGAGAAACTAGCTGTGCACGAGTCTCCATACCTTCAAATGCCCACTTTCCGAGGCTTGCCCAGAAGTTCAACAGAGCTAAAGGCACATATAAACTATCCACTTGCTCCGTCACTTCACGAGTCGTAATAGGACCATAACCCGGCACCATAAAGTACGGCCCATTCCCTACCCCATAATGACCAATCGCATCAGAAAACGACTTATCATCATACTTGGTGATCCCGGCTTCACTCGCAATATCAATCAAGCCCAACAGACCAAAGGTTGAGTTAATCCAAAAACGGTTGAAATGATCGAGTGCTTTCTCGCCATTACCCATGAATAAGTTGTTCACCATACTTGCAGGTTCATCTAAGTTGGCTAAAAAATTTGAGATACCAGAGCGAACTGGAACAGGAGTATAGCCAACATAAGCGAGTGAAACAGGACGAACTAAATAAGGATCAAGATATTCGTAGTTGATATCCCACATAGCTCGGTTGAACCCTTCGAAAGGGTCATTCGGGTGGGACTCTTCGACGTATTCAGAGGTTTCGAGGTTATTATCATTAGTGCTTTCATCTGGCGCGCTAGAACAGCCCACCGTTAAGCTTGCGATAAAAAGTAAACTCGAGAGTCTTAAAACACTGACAGACATATCACCTTTTCCATAAGGAATTCATATAATAAAAAAGGCCAGCAATCGCTGGCCTCAATTGTTTGCATAAGTCTATACCGTTTATCGTGAAATCGGAATAGCTAACACGTATGCAAAGTGATGATTAATATTGCTTATTGATGTTGATGGTCACTGGAGCACCCAGTTCAACCACTTCACTTTCACCGTACCAATCACCATCGCGAGTTGAAACATTACCATCTGTATCAAGCCTAGCTCTAACCATCAGAGTTTCAAGACTAGACAACTTCGCCCCTTCCATCATGCTGTTACCATCATCGAGAACAACAGTGCGAGGGAAAGAACCCAATGGGTAACGGGCTGCTGCGACCGGCATTGGCGAACCATCGGCTCTATGTACCGAAACAACCAACACAGACTTAGGATCAGCATTCACATCGCCAGACAGCTCAAGCGTTACTGCAACACTCTTACCTTGGTCAACACCCATGGTGTCGCCCATTTTCTTCTGAGCACTTTCAATACTGCGTGACAGCATCTCGTAGCGACTGTCTTGTGGACCAATCATCTGTTGCATGATGCTCCAGTACTTCACAGCACCTGGGTAGTCTTGACGTTCAAACGAATCGAACGCTAGTAATGAGAACACACGAAGATCAACGTAATCATTTTGAATCAAGCGGCTCAAAATCAAACGAGCTTGGTTTTGATCGGCTTCATCAGGAGAAAGCATCAATGCTTGAGCGAAACCTAACTGAACATCTTCATTCTTAGGTTCAAGCTTGTAGGCTCTTTCCATTGAATCTTTCGCAGTTTCAGCATCGCGATTTGCTAATGCGATACGGCCCAGTAACAACCAACCCGTTGAGTCTTTTGGTTGATAGTGAAGACGAGTACGAAGAGCCAAAGTTAGGTCTTCCAATTCATCATCCGTTAACGCACCGCCTTCTGATGACATCAGCTTTTTAGACAATGCAGGAAGATTAGCGCTCACTTCTTGCCAATGCTGAACCTTATCTAATGCACCAAATTTAAAGTACATACCGTAGGTCACAACCAAAACAAGAATCACTGATGGTACAACAACACCCAGCGTAGAGATTTGTGTCTTCTTGATCTTTTCTTGTGCTGGAACATCATCAAGTAGCGACTGCTTTAAGTCAGCGATCAGTTCTTGCTGGTTATCAACAAGGCCTTCTTCCGCTTCTACTTCTAATTCAACTAAGCGATCTTTATAGAAGGCTTTATTCAACTCATCGCGAAGCACGTCATCGTTGTTTTCTTTCTTGTTCAAGAAAGGCAGAACAATCAATAAAACTGCAGCTAGCGAAAGGACAATTGTAGAAATCCAAAATAGAGTCATTACTGTTTATCTCCGTCGTTCTCTTCGTCGAGTAACGCTTTTAAACGTGCTTCTTTGTCTGCATCCCAGTCTTTATTGGACTCTACTGCTTTCGATTTTGACTTTCTGCTTCGTAAAACAATCAAACCAAAACCTAATACAACAACCGAAAACGGGCCAACCCAAAGGATCGATGTCGCTAAGGTCAGTGGCGGGTTGTACGTTACAAAGTTACCGTAACGAGCAATCATGTAATCAATAATTTCTTGTTCAGACTTGCCATCTTTTGTCATCTCATACACTTTTTGACGCAAGTCGACCGCAAGTTCCGCGTTCGAATCACCAATAGTGTTGTTCTGACATTTTGGGCAACGAAGCGTATTGCTCAAATCTTTAAATTGTTGCTCTTGATCGACCGTATCAAACTCATGAAATTCGATAGGCGCAGCTGTTACCGACGCAGAGATAGCGAATGTGGCAAACAATGCTACAAGTGTTTGTTTAATCATTTTGCCTCCTCCAATAACTCTTGGTACATCGGCTCAAGTGTCGAAGCCCAGTTTGTTGGATTCACATCTCCAACATGGCGGTAACGAACAACACCGTTAGCGTCAATTAGGAACGTCTCTGGTGCGCCATACACACCAAGGTCTAGGCCTAGCATGCCATTACCATCGAACAAGCTGATCAGGTATGGATTGCCCAGTTCGTTCAACCAACCTACTGCTTTATTGCGATCATCTTTGTAATTAAGGCCAATAATTTTAACGCCTTGATCAGCAAGCTTGTTCAAGTATGAGTGCTCTGCATAGCAAGTAGGACACCAAGTCGCCCAAACGTTAAGCAGCAATGGCTCACCTTTAAAGATCGCTTGATCATGAAACTTTCCAGGTTGTTCCAAATCCTCTAGGCCAAATTCAGGCACTTGCTTACCAATCAATACCGATTCCAGTTTAGTCGGATCATCTCCCGACTGGTTACGCATCAGTTGGGTTGCAAAGACTCCAGCTAGAATCATAAAAGCAATCAGTGGAACAAATAAAATCTTCTTGTTCATTAGGCCTCCTGCTCTTGAGCCGACTTTTTCGTTGGCTTACGGAAACGGTAACGACGGTCACTGATTGCAATTACGCCACCAATCGACATGATCAAAGAACCCGCCCAGATCCAACGTACAAACGGTTTGTAGTAGATACGAACAGCCCAAGACTTGTTGTCGTCTAAACGCTCACCCATTGCGATATAAAGGTCGCGTGTTACGCCACGATCAATCGCCGCTTCAGTCATCATAGACTTAGCTGTAGTGTAGAAACGTTTTTCAGCGTGAAGCGTGTTGATGTATTTGCCTTCTTTGGTAATTTCAAAGTCAGCGATGTAACCATCGTAGTTAGGGCCATCTTTGTCACGAACACCAGTGAATAGAAAATCGTACTCTTCAAGTTGGTAGCTTTCGCCAGGTGCCAGACGAACATCACGTTCAATACTGTAGTTTTGCACCATCGCGATACCGATCACTGTCACAGCTAAACCAATATGGCCACAGATCATCGCCCAATGGCTACGAGGCAGTTTAGTTAGACCTTTCATGAAGGTATGACGGTGAGTCGCACGTTCATGCAGCTCAAAGCCGTGCATGAAGAAGATCCAGAACGCCATAACCCAACCAGCAAAAGCAGTACCACTGAAGCGGTCAGCCAGCAGTGTCACCATTAGCGCACTTAAACCTAGCGAGAAGATACCTGAAACCAACATGGGCTTAATAAGCTTAGACAGGTTGTCACGCTTCCAACGAATCAGTGGACCGATACCCAATAGGAACGAGAACGGAATCATTAACCAGAAGAACAACATATCAAAGAATGGAGCACCGATTGAAACCGAGCCCAAACCTAACTGCTTATGAACTAGTGGAAGCAATGTACCCACTAACACAACCACTAACGCAGCAATCAATAATATGTTGTTGCCGAGTAGTGCATTTTCTCGAGAAACTAAATCGAAGTTACCACGGACACGAACCGATGCGCCTTTAACAGCGAACAACAACAGAGAACCACCGATAACGAACACTAGGAAACCTAGAATAAACATACCACGAGCAGGATCTGACGCGAATGCGTGAACCGATACCAAGATGCCCGAACGAACTAGGAACGTACCTAGTAAGCTTAGTGAGAATGCAGAGATAGCCAGCAATACTGTCCAAGCTTTAAATGTGCCACGCTTTTCGGTTACCGCTAGTGAGTGCATCAGTGCAGTACCAGCCAACCAAGGCATGAATGAAGCGTTTTCTACTGGATCCCAGAACCACCAGCCACCCCAGCCAAGTTCGTAGTAAGCCCACCATGAACCTAGTGCGATACCTACTGTTAGGAATAACCAAGCAGCGATTGTCCAAGGACGAGACCAACGAGCCCATGCCGTATCTAAACGGCCACTCATTAGAGAGGCAATAGCAAAAGAGAACGCTACCGAGAAACCTACGTAACCCATGTAAAGCATTGGCGGGTGAATGATCAAACCCGGATCTTGCAATAGTGGGTTTAAGTCACGGCCATCGACAGGGAAGAAAGGCAGCGTACGTAAGAACGGGTTAGACGTTATGATAATGAACAGCAAGAAGCCGACAGTAATCAAACCCATGATTGCAAGTACGCGAGCCACAGACTCTTGAGGCATACCGCGGCTAAACGTAGCAACAGCAACCGTCCAACCCGCTTGGATTAGAACCCAAAGTAATAAAGAGCCTTCGTGAGCGCCCCAAACCGCAGTAATGCGATAGTACCAAGGAAGTTGGCTGTTTGAGTTACTTGCTACGTATTGAATCGTAAAATCATTGGTGTAAAACGCGTAACACAAGATGAAAAACGAAATCGCTAGGAATCCGAACATACCCCACGACAACGGTCGTGCACTATTCATCAATAAAGTGTTATTTCGAGAGGCTCCATAGAGGGGGAGCACACTCAAAAGCAATCCCAGCCCTAGGGACAGGATCATGGCAAAGTGGCCGATCTCGGCTATCATTGAGCACTTCCTTCTTTTTGTTCTGTCGAGTACTGCATTGGCTCATGGGTTTTCTTCATTGCTTCAGCAACTTCAGAAGGCATGTACTCTTCATCATGTTTCGCTAATACTTCGAACGCTTCAATTGTTGTCGCATCTTTTAGAACGCCTTGAGCAACAATACCTTGCCCTTCGCGGAAAAGATCAGGAAGAATGCCATCGTATAAAATCGTTACTTTAGGGCCAACATCTTTCAAATCAAAGCTTACACGTAGTGATTCGTTGTCACGGCTTACAGAACCGACTACAACCATGCCACCAATACGTAGGCGTTGGCCAACTTCAGGTTTTTTACCGTCTTTGCCATTAACAAGCTCAGTTGGCGTGTAGAACAGATCCATGTTCTGGTTAAGTGCATAAACCATTAATCCAACAGTTGCACTGATACCAAAAAAGATCGCTAAGACAATGCCCAGCCTCTTTTTGCGTCTTGGGTTCATAGAGTGTTCTCCATATTTTTTGCTGCATCGATACGAGCTTGACGATCAATCTTCGCTTGTACTTCAGTTAGTAATTGCTTACCACGACGAACACTTACTACCAGTAAGACGATCATCGCAAGGAATGTGATTCCAAATGCACTCCATACATATGAGGCGTAGCCACCCATGGCAAAGAAATCACTCAGAGATTCAAAATACATAATTACCTACCCTACTACGCTTTATCAGCCGCAAGTTTACGAACCCACGGACGGTGACTTTCTTTACTGATGATTTCGTTTCTAAAACGCACCATAGTGACTGCACCAAAGAAGAAGGCGAAACCGAATATGTTCAGAAGAAGCGGCCATAACATGTCATTTGAAATAGAAGGCTGATCAAACTTAGTGATTGTCGCGCCCTGATGTAGAGTGTTCCACCACTCAACAGAGAAGTGAATAATCGGCAGGTTGATAACACCTACGATAGCCAAAATACCCGCCGCTTTTGCCGCTGTTTTTTGGTCATCAAAGGCGTGGTGTAATGCAATCACACCCAAATATAGGAATAGTAGAATCAGCTCTGAGGTTAAACGTGCATCCCAAACCCACCAAGCACCCCACATTGGTTTACCCCAAACCGCACCCGTTAATAGCGCGATAAAAGTAAACACAGCACCAATCGGAGCCATTGCCAACGCAGCCATTTCAGACAGTCTGACTTGCCATACCAAACCGATAAAGGCAGCAATCGCCATAGACATGTATACGCCCATAGACCAAATTGCTGACGGAACATGGATGTAGATGATTCGGAAACTATCACCTTGTTGGTAATCTGAAGGTGCGAACGCGAGCCCCCATACAGTACCGACGGATAGACACAATAGCGCTAGGATAGAGAACCATGGCAAAAGTTTACCAGCGAGCTGATAAGACGTTTCTGCTTTGGCATAGGGATGGAGCCATTTCCACATGTTGTAATCTCACTCTTACTTCATATTGCTTACAGCTATCACAGCTATAATTATTATAATTTAGTTGGCTTGTATCTTTTCCAGTGACTCTATGAGTTTGAAAGTTTTAATTAGTTCACTCTGAACAAACAAAGTGGAAGTGAGCGCTTAGTTAGCTAGTTTTAATCAGATAATTAACTAGTTAACACTCACTCTCAGTGCTGCGCTGATAGCAAATGGGGTAAGCGTCATTGTGCCCATTAACATCGCCCCTAACACTGCTAACTGTCCGTTATACGCAACACCTAGTGCTGCCGCATCAATCGCTGATGTAGCAAATATAAGAATTGGGATATAAAGCGGTAAAATAAGCAGGCTTAAAAGCACACCACCTTTCTGAAGCCCTACCGTTAAAGCTACCCCAATCGCACCAATAAAGCTCAATGCAGGCGTACCGACCAATAACGTTAAAACAACCGACAGCCAGGTATCGAAATCCAAAGACAGTAATACAGCCAATAGAGGACTAATCAAAATTAATGGTAACCCGGTCAATAACCAGTGTGCTATGACCTTGGACAATACTACCAACTGCAACGGGATGGGCATCAGCATCATCTGCTCAAGGGCGCCATCTTGAAAATCATCGCGAAACAAACGCTCTAAAGAGAGCAATGCAGAAAGTAAAGCGGCAACCCAAACGATGCCTGCTGCAATGCGTGCGAGTAAGTTTGGCTCAGGCCCAATACTTAACGGGAAAAGGGTGATTACAATGATGAAAAACCACAGAGGGTTAAAAATATCCGCTTGACGGCGAAATGCGATAAGCAATTCGCGTCGAATGATCATTGTCATTGAAGAGATCATATTACTCACCCAACTTTATTTTTCTTAGTTTCGGGCTGTCAGCAAACATATCTTGGTGAGTGGTCAATAACACAATGCCACCATTATCCGCATGCTGAGAAAAAAGAGATTCCAGAACTTTGACACCCTGCTTATCAATTGCAGTCAGTGGTTCATCTAAAATCCATAACATTTGCTTACTCAACCAAAGACGTGCCAACGCAACACGGCGTTGTTGACCTGCTGAAAGTTGACCTGCAGGGACATCTTCTCTTCCAGCCAGACCCACTTGAGTCAAGGCATGATAGAGCTCTTCCTTAGTTGTATCAGCGTTATGAATCGATTGATAAAAACTAAGGTTCTCATACGCACTAAGTTCGCGCTTAACACCCGTTTGGTGCCCAAGAAACAGAAGGTTCTGATGATAAATGTCTCGACTCGACTCAATAGAGCTACCATCCCAAGAGATAGTGCCTTCATCACGGTCACCTAAGCCAGTGATGATCCTCAGGAGTGTCGTTTTTCCAGTACCGTTACGACCTTCAACTTGAACCAGTTCGCCAGGTTTTAGCTGAAAAGACAACGATTCAAATAGAACCCTGTCGTCACGAATAGCAGTTAAATTAGAGACTTCTAGCATAGGTAAATTTAGTCGAGTAATGAGAGGGCTATAGTAGCACACCAACAAGGTCACAAAACAGGACTAGGCGTTTTCGAGGGAACAAACTCCGTAAGAAACTGTTACTACCGCATCACAATTTACACATTTTTATTCTTGAAGCAGATATTGCTCTAGATACAAGCACTTATAAACATCGTTCTATAAATAAAGCGACAGACATAAAAAAAGAAGCCGAAGCTTCTTTTTAAGAGGAGTACATAATAAACATCTGAATATTAATACGGATTGAGCGCTCAATTTAACGACGTCGAGGTGGAGGCTTGCGATCGTGAGAAGAAGGCTGTTCATCAAAAGATGACGGATTACTTCTTAATGAAGGAATCTTCTCTTTGCCTGCAAGCTTATTCTGCAGAGACATCATTAGCTCAGCTTCCGCTTTTGGCAATTCGCATTCTTCAATCAGTTCGTTGATCCCAGCACCAAGCTGAACCATTTTGGTTGCTCGTGTGTACAAACGACCATCAGTATCAGCGTGTTCGAGTTCAACAATACGCTCATTCAAATGCTTAATCACATCTTGCTGCTCAGTCACTTTTTGACCAAGACCAAGAACAACAGAACGAACCTCAAGTAATTGCTTACTCGATTTTTGCAGCTCTTTGTCCAAATTACGAACTTGAAGGCGTGATTGATCTACCTGTTTTTGAATAGCACTTTTCACTTTGCTAAGCAAAATCAAGATGAACAACGTAAACACGCCGACTCCTGCAATTAACACCGCAGGACTCAAAGGAAGCGCTTCAAACATTACAGGTGAGCCATCTCATCCCATTCGTCTTCGCTTAGTAGTTTGTTTAGATCTACTAAGATAAGCAGCTTGCCATCACGGTTGCTTACACCTTGGATGAACTTAGCACTTTCGTCAGTACCAACACTTGGAGTCGTGTCGATTTCAGAAGAGCGTAGGTAAACCACTTCAGCAACACTATCCACTAAGATACCAATGACTTGACGCTCAGATTCAATAACGATGATACGAGTGTTGTCTGTGATTTCACCTTGCATCAAACCAAAGCGAGAACGAGTGTCGATAACAGTCACAACATTACCACGTAGGTTGATAATACCTAGAACGTAGTCTGGAGCACCCGGTACTGGAGCTATTTCGCTGTAGCGAAGTACTTCACGTACCTGCATAACATTAATGCCGTAAGTTTCTTCTTCTAGCTGGAATGTCACCCATTGAAGTACTTCATCATTAGTTGGGTCTTTTCTTACTTCAATTTCACTCATATGAGACATATTTAATCCTCTTGCCGTCGTTACCGACCACTATTGTTAACTTGATGCTTGTTGTTAGCCTAATGCTTATTACTAGCTTAATGCTTTTACATCTAGCCCTGCGTTTAGCATGGCGATCAATGCTTCGACGTGAATCAAAGCACACATTTTTTCTTTTACCATACCAGCGAGCCAAGGCCTTTTCCCTGCCATTTCTCGCCAACGTACTTTATCTGTATTGAGAAGTTCGGTGCCTTTCAGCTCAGTGCCGGCAAGCCCCCACAAGCTTTCTCCGAGCATGACTATATATTGATAGTTCTCTTTGTATTCATCATTCGTTAGTTTCTCAGACATCACCCATTTTGCGGTGTCGACAACATCTAACTGACTCTCTCGGTTTGTTTGCAAACCCAAATACCAAGCAGGCTTACCAATCAAATGGCTTAACTCTTCAAGGCGATGAATACCACCCAGTTCATCAAGAGGAACCGCAAAAGTTACCCCGTTGACATCAAAATACAGTACCTGAAAATCTTCTGTTCGAGCTGTACTTTCCCAAGACGTAAACCGCTCAATGCCGCCAGATTGAGTTTCAAGCTCAACCTCTGGTTCACTGACCGATTCAATCTCTGGCTTTTCAGTGTTCGTTTCGTCTTGCTGAGCTTCGACGTGCGACTCTTCAGCTATTGGTGACTCAATTGTCGGCTCGATAGCTTGCTCAACAGCCATTGATAAATCAGGCTCTGGGAGATTCCAGTCTTGAATTTCAGGTTCTACAGAAAGCTGAACGGATTCAACGGCAGCATCAAACATTTGCATGTCTGCGTGCTGAGCAATTTTCTGTGTGTTTTGATCCATTAATTCATCAAGATTCAGTTCATCAACCACATTCGTCGCTTCTAAACGACTCAGCAGTTTTTGTACATCCTCAAGGTTTGGAACCTCAAACTCCGCTTGTCGCAATTCTGCATAGGTGGAGTAACTAGAACGTTTTGGCTCTGGCTCTGGCTCTGGCTCTGGCTCTGGCTCTGGCTCTGGCTCTGGCTCTGGCTCTGGCTCTGGCTCTGGCTCTGGCTCTGGCTCTGCAGATGATGACTCATCGTTAGACTCGTCAACAACAAATTCGTCAGAATCCAGAACTTCATCGCCTAACAGCGCAGTAAAGTAATCATCAAGTGCTTGTTCACTCGATAAGCTTGGTCGCGCCATTGTTGATTCGTTATTCGCGCTCATTTATCGCCAGCCTTTCGAGATAAATAAGCAGCTGTTTGTAAGCAAATACACCACGACTACCCGATGCAAAATGAGATGCTGGTAAGCGCTTTAGGCTTGCATCTCTAAACTTAGTGTCAATAGGGACAGCAGACGCCCAAACTTGATTTGGATAATCTTCTTTCAGCTGAGTTAACGTCTGTAATGAAGCTTTGGTTCGCTTGTCATACATCGTCGGTACCACCGTCACTTTAAACGGTGTTTTTCGAGATTTTTGCATGATGGTCAGAGTGCGGATCATGCGCTCCAGCCCTTTCATTGCTAAAAACTCAGTCTGGACTGGGATCAAGATACGATCACTGGCTGCCAATGCGTTGACCATCATCACGCCAAGAATCGGCGGACAATCGATCAGTACATAATCATAGTCGTCTTTCAAAGCGGCAAGCGCACGCTTTAAAATTAACCCCATTCCACTGCGATTACCCATTACACGGTCTAATGTCGCGAGCGACATATGTGCAGGGATAATATCGATGCCTTCGACTTCCGTTTGTAACAGCAACGGTCTTACCGTCTGAGCATTAAACTCACGCAACTGAAACAGATCAAACAAACTCGACTCCACTGTATCTGAGTCGTAACCCAGATAAGTGGTTAGTGATGCATGTGGATCGGTATCAACCAATAGAACACGGTGCCCTTTCAAGGCAAGTAAGCCTGCCAAGGTCACTGTCGTGGTTGTTTTACCAACACCACCTTTTTGGTTTGCAACACTCCAAACAATCATGTCGATTTACCTAAGCTAAGCCAACTTCAACCAGAATCCTTTCCGCAATGCGGTCTAGAGGTAGGTCTTCAGTAGAAATGCCAGCTTTTGCTACAGCTTGAGGCATACCGTATACAACACAGCTATCTTCGTCTTGTGCCCAAATCGTCGAGCCCGCAGTTTTTAACATACGTGAACCTTCTCGACCATCAGCGCCCATACCAGTCAGTATCATAGATAAGACTTTGTCACCGTAGATCTTCGCAGCAGAACCGAATGTGACATCCACACAAGGCTTGTAATTCATTCGGTCGCCGCCGTCGATAATTCTCAAGCGAGCAGATCCTGCACGGCCATCAATCATCATCTGTTTACCACCGGGAGCAAGATAAGCCACTCCAGGTTTCAACACATCTCCGTCTTGCGCTTCGCGAACTTCAATCTTACACAAGGTATTCAGTCGGCTTGCAAACGCAGCGGTAAAGGTAGCCGGCATATGCTGAACCAACACAATCGGATGTGGATAGTGAGCTGGAATGCGAGTCAAAATCTTCTGTAGTGCAACAGGACCGCCAGTCGACGTACCAATGGCAGTTAACTGGTACTTTTTACCTGACGCTCTAAATTTTGCAGTCGATGCAACAACAGGCTTCGCAGCAGGCGTTGCCGCTGAAGTTGTTTGACGTAGCGATGAAGGTGTCGACGTCGTTGTTGCTGCCGTTGCTCGAGGAGCAACAGGCACACGACGCATGAATGCACGCTTCGCGGCAATTTGAATCACACGTTGTTGAAGCAGAGCGACAGCATCGTCACGGTTTCGAGCGATGTCTTCGAACTTCTTAGGTAAGAAATCCAGAGCTCCGGCATCTAACGCATCCAATGTAGCTCTAGCACCATCATGCGTTAACGATGAAAACATCAAAATAGGCGTTGGAGACGCGGCCATAATTTCACGAACGGCGGTGATGCCGTCCATGACAGGCATTTCGATGTCCATAGTAATGACGTCAGGTCTTAGCTTCTTTGCTTTTTCAACCGCTTCTTTACCATTTACAGCTACATCGATGACTTCTAGGCGAGCCTCTGAGTTGATGATCTCGCTTACGCGACGGCGGAAAAAGCTCGAATCATCAACGACTAATACTTTAATCGCCATATTTATCCTTAAATTAAATTCTTGATGCTGCAGCGTACTGCTTCAACAAGTCAGGCACATCGAGAATCAATGCAATGTGTCCATCACTTGTAATTGTCGCGCCTGCCATACCTGGCGTACCTTGCAACAACTTATCAAGTGGCTTGATAACGACTTCTTCTTGGCCAATCAGCGTATCGACAACAAAACCAACTCTTTGGCTGCCAAGCTGAACGATAACAACGTGACCATGTCCTTTGCGTAGTTCAACAATACCGGCTTTTGGTGCAAGCCAATTTTGCAAGTAGAACAACGGGATAGATTTATCACGAACGATGATAGTCAACTGGCCATCAACCACGTTAGTACGGCTGAGGTCTAAGTGGAAAATTTCGTTCACAGAAGCCAATGGCAATGCGAATGGGTGACCCGCAACACCGACCATCAAGGTTGGTAGAATCGCAAGCGTCAGTGGAACCTTGATCGTAATCTTGGTGCCTTGACCCATTTCAGAATCGATATCGATCGAGCCATTCAGTGTATTGATCGCTGTTTTCACAACGTCCATACCTACACCACGGCCAGAGATATCTGAAATTTGCTCTTTGCTTGAGAAGCCAGGTGCAAAAATAAGATTGAAACACTCTTTGTTCGATAAGCGAGACGCTGCGTCTTCGTCCATCAGACCACGTTTAACCGCAATAGCACGAAGCTTATCAGGGTCCATACCGCCACCGTCATCAACGATAGCCAACTCAATATGGTCACCTTCTTGCGAGGCAGACAGGATCACTTTACCTGTTTGTGATTTGCCAGCCGCAATACGAGCTTCAGGCATCTCAATACCGTGGTCCACAGAGTTTCTCACTAAGTGAATCAGTGGATCGGCAAGTGCTTCTACTAAATTCTTATCAAGATCCGTTTCTTCACCGCGCATTTCAAGAACAATGTCTTTCTTCAAACTACGAGCAAGGTCGCGGACAACTCGTGGGAAACGACCAAAAACTTTCTTGATCGGCTGCATACGAGTCTTCATTACCGCGCCTTGAAGATCTGCGGTAACAACGTCTAAATTCGATACAGCTTTCGCCATTTCTTCGTCGTTGCTGTTTAAGCCTAAACTCACCAGTCGGTTACGAACCAATACCAACTCACCCACCATGTTCATGATGGTATCGAGAGTTGATGTATCAACACGAACCGTTGCTTCTGCTTGTTGCTTCTTAGCTGGAACATTCGGCTTAGGTTCAGCTTTAGCAGCAGGTTTCGCAACAGCAGGAGTTGCTGGCTGTGGCTTAGGCGCGACTTGTGGTGCAGGTGCAACAGAAGCAGCTTTTACATCAGCAGGCTTAGTTGCAGCATCTAGCTCTTCAATCGACGGGCCATTACCTGAACCATGTAACTGATCAAGTAACTTCTCAAACTCTTCGTCCGTCATCAGGTCATCGCCTTCAGACATCGCCGAAACTGGAGCAGCAACAGGAGGTGGTGGCGGTGGAGGCGTTGAACTTGCCGCTGTCGGACTCTTACCGGCACCGTGCAGCTCATCTAATAACTTTTCAAATTCGTCATCAGTAATATCACCACTGTCAGCAACTGGCTGAGGTGCAGCGGGCGCTGGCGGCGGAGTTGGTGCAGAAGCTGCTGTTGGTGAGCCGCCTTTACCATGAAGTTCATCAAGTAGGCGTTCAAACTCATCTTCAGAGATATCATCCACTGAAGATGCACTGATACTAGAGCTTTCTACAACAGGCTCAGGCGCAGCAACAATAGGTTCAGGGATAACAGGTGCTGGCGCGACTTCATCAGCAGCCTCTGGTTTGCAGAGACGATGAAGTTCATCCAATAAAGATTGGTCAGCGGGTACTAAAGCTTCCTGATCTTGCACGGCTCGAAACTGTACATTAACTGTATCGAGAGCCTGTAGCATCGTGTCCATCAAACCTGATGTTACGCTGCGTTGGCCATTTCTTAGAATGTCGAACACATTCTCAGCACCATGACAAGTATCCACCAGCTCAGTCAATGCTAGGAAACCAGCACCACCTTTTACTGTATGGAAACCACGGAAAATAGCATTTAATAGGTCTTTGTCGTCAGGGTTATTCTCAAGCTCTACCAATTGTTCTGATAGGAGTTCAAGTATCTCTCCTGCTTCGACTAAAAAGTCCTGAAGAATATCTTCGTCTAAATCGTAGCTCATACGTTACCTTTAAAATCCAAGACTGGATAACAAATCGTCGACTTCATCTTGAGATGCCACAGCGTCTTCGCGCGCTTCTGGGTTCATGATTGGACCCTCAGGAGCAATAGATGCTTTCTTCTCTTTCTCTGGAGTTGGCTCTATCTGATTCGCACCGAATACCGTGAGAATCTCTACCAAA
This sequence comes from Vibrio lentus, assembly GCF_030409755.1. NCBI lineage: Bacteria > Pseudomonadati > Pseudomonadota > Gammaproteobacteria > Vibrionales > Vibrionaceae > Vibrio > Vibrio lentus. The sequence goes on along the minus strand of NZ_JAUFQE010000002.1, from coordinate 304,226 downwards.
CGTCCTTCAACCTCATTTACCAAGGTAATAACTTTGCTAATGATCTGCCCAGTTAAATCTTGGAAATCCTGAGCCATCAAGATTTCAGTCAGTTGTCCACGTAGTTCAGTACTATCGCCTTCTACTTGGACAAGTAATCCATCAATGCGGTGACATAAAGCTTTAAATTGTGCCAGCTCAATGCGGCCATGCATCAGTTCATTCCATTGAGGCCTTACTTGAAGTAAACACTCGTGTAGGTTGCCTGCTATTGGCATACAACGATCGACTGCGTCCATCGTCTTGTTTGCTGCAACTTCCGTTTTATCAATGACATATTGAAGGCGATCCCTAGCATCAGGGATTTCATCATTTGCGATAACGCTGATGCGTTCATCGAAATTGAATTGAGCCAAAGAGTCATGGAGGTCGCGAGTCAGACTTCCTATTTCTTGAAGCATTGGATTGTCTTGAAGACTAAAATTATCTTCGTAAATGCTTCTAACAAGAGAATCAGCACCTTGCTGCTCGTCGTTTTCAAGCAGCTCTACTAATTTTTTTGCTTGTTCTAATGAAATCATCCTGAGTTCGGCCTTACTCCGCATACTTTGTGACGCTTCGACTATTAAGGTAAACAACAAACTTAATAGTGAGTGTTTCTCTAGAAGCGCCTAAAAACAGGTTATTATTGACGCTTATAAGCGATCAAAAATCTTATCAAGTTTCTCTTTCAGAGTTGCCGCTGTGAAAGGCTTCACAATGTAACCATTAACACCCGCTTGAGCAGCTTCGATGATCTGTTCACGTTTCGCTTCTGCCGTGATCATAAGCACTGGAAGGTGCTTAAGTTCTGCGTCTGCACGAACGTGTTTTAACAGGTCAATACCTTGCATACCAGGCATGTTCCAGTCAGTTACCACGAAATCAAATTCGCCTTTTTTCAGCATTGGTAACGCGGTCAAGCCATCGTCTGCTTCTTGAGTGTTGTTGAAACCTAAATCGCGTAGTAGGTTTTTAACAATTCGGCGCATCGTTGAAAAGTCGTCAACAATGAGAATTTTCATGTTTTTGTTCAAATTAGCCTCCACTGAATAAAACCAGTGTTGTTAGTCGTTCTGTGTCCAAGCACTTAACTTAGTGCGTAGACGCTGCATAGATTGGCTCAGTATTTGGCTGACACGAGATTCGCTGACACCTAACACTTCCCCAATCTCTTTTAAATTGAGTTCTTCGTCGTAATAAAGTGAAAGCACGAGGCCTTCCCTTTCTGGAAGTTGTTTTATCGAATCGATCAAAGCTTGGCGGAATGACTCATCAGCAACCCCTTGAAAAGGCGTATTGTCTTGAGAGTCTTCATTCGGAGATATGACATCATCCGAGACGCCTAAATCTTCGATACCGACCAATCTTGAGCAGTTAATATCGGTTAAAGCACTGTGATACTGATCTAAACTGAGTCCCATGTGTTTTGCCACTTCGGCATCACTTGGGTCTCGATTAAGAACACTCTCCAGTTCTGCAATCGCACTGCTGATTTCTCGATTATTTTTATGGACCGATCTTGGCACCCAATCACCACGGCGAATGTCATCCAACATAGCGCCACGAATTCGAATACCTGCATACGTCTCAAAGCTTGCGCCTTTCGTACCATCATAGTTTTGTTGCGCTTCAATCAAGCCAATCATGCCAGCTTGAATTAAGTCATCAACCAATACATTAGGCGGCAATCGCCCCAACAAGTGATGAGCGATACGTTTAACCAACACAGAGTACTTCTCAAAAAAAGCCTGCTGGCTATTGAGATTTGCATGCTGATCGTAGGTAAGCGCTTTATTCACCAAATGGTTCCTCTACAAATTCAGTACGGTTCAGCAGCCTTTCAACAAAAAATTCCAAATGTCCACTTGGTGTTTTTGGTATTGGCCACGTCAATGCTTTATTTGCTAATGAGCTGATTGCCAACGCCGCAGGGGAGCGAGGGAACGCATCTACTACGATTTTCTGTCTCTTGACTGATTGACGTACTTTATCATCTAAAGGAATACATGCTACGAGTTCGAGGCTCACATTCAAGAAACGCTCTGTGACCAAAGTCAACTTTGCAAATAATTCTCGGCCTTCGCGATAGCTTCTGACCATATTTGCAACGATTTTGAATCGCTGAACTTGGTGCTCTCGGCTCAAGAGCTTAATCAAGGCATAGGCATCAGTAATCGAAGTTGGTTCATCACAGACCACAACCACGACATCTTGCGCCGCTCTTGAAAAGCTAATCACCATATCCGAGATGCCTGCTGCCGTATCGACTAGCAAGATATCCATCTCGTCTTCAAGAGAACCGAACGCTCGAATCAAACCAGCATGTTGAGCATGTGAAAGTTCAGTCATGCTTTGTGTACCCGATGTCGCTGGAATTATCTTAATTCCGTACGGCCCTTCGACAATCGCATCCTTAAGTTCACACTCACCCGCCAAAACATGTCCTAGGTTTCGTTTAGAGCGAATGCCCAGCATGATGTCGACGTTAGCCAATCCTAAATCGGCATCCAGTACCATGACTTTTTTGCCTTGGCGAGCCATGCAAATAGCCATACCTAACGTCACATTAGATTTACCTACCCCACCCTTACCGCCAGTTACAGCGATAACTTTCGTGATTGAAGGCTTCGTTAAGCGACGGAGGCCGCTAGCTTGATCATGTATCATATTTTCATTCATATTTATCCGCCGCCTAGAGTCCTTCAGAATCGCTATTCCAGTAATGAGGTTCATTCTCTGTAGATTTCTCTAATAACTCATTCGCCTTAGCAATCATGTACTTTGGCTGAGCTATAACGATATCCTCAGGAACTCGTTGACCATTTGCTATGTAAGCAACTGGTAATGCATTTTGTATTACCACACTGATGAACTCACCCAAACTGAGCGATTCATCCAGCTTAGTCAGGATACATCCTGACAACGGGATTCTTCTAAAGTGTTCAATGGTTTCTTGCAGCACTTTACGTTGCGCAGTTGCCGGCAACACAAGGTAGCTATTGATAACGGAACCACTCTCTTGCATCAATGTGTCTAACTGCTCAGATAGACGCACATCTCGCTGTCCCATACCTGCAGTATCAACCAGAATCAGGCGACGATTACGTAATTGATATATTACATCGGCCAGTTCACTAGAATCTTTAGCAACTCTTACAGGACAACCCATAATTCGACCATAAATCGATAACTGCTCATGTGCACCTATGCGATATGTGTCTGTTGTCACTAGCGCAACGTTGTCTGCACCGTACTCCATTGCTGCACGGGCTGCGAGCTTAGCAACGGTAGTTGTTTTACCTACGCCAGTCGGGCCAAGTAAGGCCACAATACCACCGCGTTTTAAAATATCTTTTTGTGTCACAGAGATTTGATCAGCGACCAGAGCAAGCAAGGCTTTCCATGCTCGTGCTGGTTTTGTGTCTTCTGGAATGTAGCAAGCCATTTGATCGGCAAGTTCTGCCGAAACACCCATACGTTCTAGGCGCTTGATAAGCATCGCTCGCAAAGGTTCGCGACGTTCGACTTCTTGCCACATCAGCCCAGAGACTTGATGCTCTAACAGACGGCGAATTGAGGTCATCTCTTCGCGCATCGTTTCCATTTCGGTATCTGAACCTTTCGACTGACCAGGATCACGGCCACGATCGTAGCGAGTAGGATCTAAGCGAGGAGCTGGACGCTCTACTCTGCGATCTTCAGCAATCAATTTAGACAAACCAGACTCGCGAGCAAAAGCTGAATCTACGTTGCCACCGCTACGAGGCTGATGATTACCGAGAGATTGTTGGTTACCGAGAGGTTGCTGATTTCCTAGCGATCGATTACTACCAGACTGGCGGTTAAGCAACGCGGATAACGAGTCTTCATTTTCAGCTCGGTGTTGCGGTTCGTCGTCTGCGCCATGGCTATATTGCTTAAGCATGTTAGCGAAGCGCTTAGTCATTGAACGTCCGCCTTCAGCACTCGACTGTAGACTAACTTTGTCATCATCTAACTGACGACGCCCAGCGGAAGCGGCTGGCGCTGCCATTTGGGTATATTGACTTTGCGTAGGCTGCTGAGGCTTATTGAGTTTTGAGCTGGCTGTCGATGGACTAGATTCGCCATCAATAGCGGCTACAATTTCAACGCCACCTGCGACCTTTTTGTTAGACATGATCACCGCTTCTGAACCAAGTTCTTCTTTAACTTGGAGCAGTGCGGTTCGCATATCTTTTGCAAAAAATCGTTTAATTTTCAATTCGATCGTCCGTTCTAATTAGGCGGCTTAATTACCAACAGCTTGTACAATGCGTATCTGTTTTTCGTCCGGTATCTCTTGGTAAGACAAAACTCTTAAGCTTGGGATCGTGTTTTTCACGAACTTCGCAAGAGTGGAACGTAACACGCCAGAAGTCAGTAACACGGCGGGCTCACCTTTCAGCTCTTGCTCTTGCGTTGCATGGCTGAGGGATGTCTGTAAACGTTCGGCTAAACCAGGTTCAATACCAGCAGATTCTCCGCCGGATGCCTGCATAGTTTGATGCAAGATTTGTTCCAGCTCAGGAATCAAGGTAATCACTGGCAATTCAGGCTCTATACCATTGATTTCTTGAACAATTAATCGTTTCAAGGATATACGAACCGCAGCAGTAAGTATGTCAGGTTCTTGACTCTTACTTGAATACTCCGACAAAGTTTGGACTATAGTGCGGATATCTCGAATTGGGATGGCTTCATTCAACAAGTTTTGTAGCACTTTCACGACCACACCAAGTGGCAACTGATCAGGTACAAAGCCTTCAACCAGCTTAGGTGTCGAACGACTTAACATCTCGAGTAAGTTTTGTACTTCTTCATGACCAATAAGCTGTGAGGCATTATTAGTTAATAGTTGGCTGAGGTGTGTTGCCAGCACGGTAGACGAATCTACAACCGTGTAACCTAACGCTTGTGCGTGTTCACGCTGTTCTTCTCTAATCCACACAGCTTCAAGGCCAAATGCAGGATCAATCGTCGGTTCACCATCGATCATCCCGTAGACTTGACCAGGGTTAATCGCGAGTTCCATATCAGGCTTAATTTCAGCCTCACCCACAGCAACACCCATCAAAGTAATTCGGTAGCTGTTTGGCGTGAGTTCTAGGTTATCTCGAATGTGTACCGCTGGGATCAAGAAACCAAAATCTTGAGACAACTTCTTACGAACCCCTTTTACACGCTCAAGCAGCTCGCCACCTTGATCTCTGTCTACTAACGGAATCAAACGATATCCGACTTCCAAACCAATAATATCAACAGGTTGAACATCATCCCAAGAAAGCTCCTTCTGGGAGCCCGTTTCTCCATTCGCTTCAACGGTAGCAGGAAGGTTGGGTTGTTCAGCCTTCTTCTTGTTCTTTTTATCGATGTAATACGCACCTGCACCTGCAACGATGGCAAGACTCAAGAATGAGAAATGCGGCATACCAGGAACAATACCCATGATGCCAAGGATGGCGGCAGTGATCATTAGGGCTTTAGGGTTGTCGAACATTTGGAAGACAAGTTGCTCACCCATATCTTCATCGGTGTTTTGACGCGTTACCATCATCGCCGCAGCAATAGAAAGTAATAGAGACGGGATTTGCGCAACCAGACCATCACCGATAGTCAGTAGCGTATAGATTTCGATTGCTTCACCAAAACCAAGGTCGAACTGAGCCATACCGATACTCAAACCACCAATGATGTTGATGAACAAGATCAAGATACCGGCTATTGCATCGCCTTTAACGAACTTAGATGCACCATCCATCGAACCATAGAAATCCGCTTCCTTGGTGACTTCAAAACGTCTGGTACGAGCCTGATCTTGGTCGATCAAACCCGCATTCAAATCGGCATCGATTGCCATCTGTTTACCGGGTAAGGCATCCAACGTGAAACGTGCACTTACTTCCGAGATGCGACCCGCACCTTTGGTAACAACCATGAAGTTGATGATCATTAGAATCAAGAACACCACTAAACCAACCGCATAGTTACCACCGATAACCACATTACCAAAAGCTTCAATCACGTTACCGGCAGCATCGCCCCCTTCATGACCGTGGAGCAATACCACACGTGTCGAAGCAACGTTCAAGGCCAGTCGAAGTAGAGTGGCAATCAGAAGTACCGTTGGGAATGCAGCAAAGTCCAAAGGCCTACGGGTATAAACCGAAACCAATAGCACAACCATTGACAGTGCGATGTTGAAGGTGAAGAACATATCCAACAAGAAAGCTGGAATTGGCAACACCACCATAGCGAGCGTGGCAAGTACCATAACGGGCGCGCCAATCGCAGGCATGGCACGGTTAGGGATTTTAGGTAGCTTGTCCGCAAAAGGGAGGGTAAATTTCATAAATCTGGGTAGTATCGCTATGTTGTAGCTTTTCCACCAAGCGAATCGAGGCTCAGGGCTAAGCTGTATTGCCAAAGTTTATAGCAATAAGGTTTATAATGGTCAGGTTTTCCCTGATCGGACTTATAATGTTCGGCATTGATATAGCAAGCACTGTACCAATATCTCAACGTCAATTTATCGTCACAACTTGCAAATAAAGACGATCAGATACAGCAACCATTATCCGGCTTCATTGGGCTGAGCTCAAGCAATTGATCTAATGACGTAAATCAGGTGGGATCGGCATATTAGAATCTTGCAATTTTGGCCTCTCCCCCCCTCTTTTTCTGTACTGTTTCAGCTGGAATACATATGCAAGCACTTGAGCAACAGCCGTAAACAGACCGTCAGGAATTTGCTGTTCTAGCTCGGTAGTGTGATAAAGCGCCCTAGCTAATGGAGGCGCTGGAATAATATAGATGTCGTTTGCACGTGCAATTTCACGAATCTTCATCGCCATATGATCGACACCTTTGGCAACGACTATCGGTGCTTTATCTTGATTCTGTTTGTAGCGTAGAGCGACTGAAAAGTGCTCCGGGTTGGTAACAATCACATCTGCCTGAGGAACGTCAGCCATCATACGTCGCTGAGCCGCTTCTCTCTGCAACATACGAATACGACCTTTAACTTCAGGCTTACCTTCGGTGTCTTTGAACTCATCTTTCACTTCTTGCTTGGTCATCTTAAGTTGATCGGCGTGTTGCCAAATCTGGAATGGGATATCAATCGCCACCACTATCAACAAAGAGCAACTGATAAGCAGAATAAAGTTAAGCAAGATGTCCAAGGCGTGGAATATATTCTGTGGATACACGTCCATGCTCAATTGCATTAAGTCATGTTGAGATTCTTGGATAAGATAGATAGCCATGCCCGATACTAGGGCGACCTTCAAAATAGATTTCAGTAGCTCAACCCAACTTTGTAGGCCAAACATACGCTTAATACCGCTCAAAGGATTGAGCTTAGACGCCTTAGGCATAGCGGCTTGCATCGAGAAGTTAACACCACCGACGCCCGCAGCGCCAATCACAGCCGCCACAAACAAAGTGATAAGAATCAAGAACAGTGGAAACAGCAGGTTGACCAAGGCGCCACCAGCGATTTCCAGTAGCTTATTGGTATCAAAAATTTCGTCACGGCTGAGCGAAAACAGGCGTTGCATGGCCTCGAACAGAGCTTTCGCCATCGATTCGCCAAACCACATTAAAGAAATCGCGCCTACAATCAGTACCGACGCTGACGCTAACTCTTTTGACCTTGCAACCTGCCCTTTTTCTTTGGCCTGTTGCAAGCGTTTGGGCGTGGCGTCTTCTGTGCGTTCTTGACCGTCTGACTCTGCCATTTCAGTCTCCTAGCAATCCAATCTGATGAGACGACATATCTGCTGCTCTCCTTGTAACCAATACAGCTCATAGTGGCTATATAAGCCGCCAAGAATGTACCAACAAAGCAACAGACCCACGAGTAGCGCAAACGCAAAACCCAAAGAGAATATATTTAGCTGAGGTGCAGCACGTGTCATTACACCAAAAGAGAGGTTAATCGTGAGCAGCGCAATAATGCCAGATAAAGACATCGCCAACGCTGTTTTGAACATGATACCCAACCACAAGGCTAGCTCTCTGAAATCAACAGCGGTTAAAGAACCACTGCCAATAGGTAATGTGGTAAAGCTAAACACCACCAGCTGCAGCATTTTTAAGTGGCCGTCTGTCGCCAGAAAGAACATGGTCGCGAGCAACATAAACAGCTGACCAAGTACTGGCGTATTCTGGCCGTTTGCTGGATCAACCATAGAGGCGAAGCCCAAGCTCGATTGCATACCCAGAATCTGACCGAGCATAACAAAGGTCTGAATCAAAAACTGAGTGACAAACCCCATGGCGACACCAATCACGATCTGTTCAAAAACCGTCAGAAAGCCTTGAAACGACAACAGTTCAATGTCTTTAGGGACAGCAGGAATGGCCGGCATAACCGCAAGCGTAATTGCTAAGCCTAGATACAGACGAATACGTGGCGACACAAAGCGTGCCCCGGTTACCGTCATCACCATCAGCATGGCTGAGATGCGAGTATATGGCCAAAAGTAATTGGCTAACCACTCGAGTACTAGACTTGTTGGGTATTCCATTGCGGTTTAATACAACACTTGCGGTAAGCGTTCAATGAGTTCAAAAAAGAACTCCATCATCATCTGCGTCATCCAGTGAGCAAACAACATTAACGCCAACAAAGTTACGATCAAACGAGGCAAGAAGCTGAGGGTTTGTTCATTGATTGAGGTTGCAGCTTGGAATACCGCCACGACCAAACCAATCAGCAGGCTAGGAATGATAATGGCGCACACCATTATCAGTACCATCCAAAGTGCATCTCGGAACAATTCTACGAATATTTCAGGATTCATTATTCCCCCAGCTACAAGGCAAAACTGCCGGCGAGTGTGGAGAGTATCAAGTTCCAACCATCAACAAGGACAAACAGCATCAATTTAAATGGCAAGGATACAATCATCGGTGACAACATCATCATACCCATGGCCATCAACACCGAGGCAACGACCAAATCAATAATTAGGAACGGCAAGAACAACATAAAGCCGATTTGGAATGCTGTTTTTAGCTCTGACGTGATAAATGCTGGAATCAGAACCGCCATCGAAACATCTTCAGGGTTGGTCACTTCCGCGCCCGAGATCTCAACAAAGGTTTCCAAATCTTTGATTCGAGTCTGCTTGAGCATGAAGGATTTAATCGGACCTTGGGCGACATCGAATGCCTGTCGTGCCGATATCTGTTCATTCAGATAAGGTTGAACCGCTTGCTCATTGACCTGATTGATCACCGGAGACATGATGAAGAAGGTCAAAAATATCGCGATACCAATGATGACTTGGTTTGAAGGTGTTTGTTGCAAACCCATCGCCTGACGCAAGATAGACATCACCACTACAATACGGGTGAACGACGTCATCAAAATCACCATCGCTGGCAAGAAGCCAAGCATGGTCATCAAGGCTAAGATTTGTAAATTAATCGAGTAGTCTTCACCACCGTTGGCATTGGTTGTCATGGTAAAGGCAGGAATACCGCCACCATTTCCCGTTAGACTGCCCGTGGTCATGGTTTGCGATTTAGCTTGGTCTTGCTCCATCGTACTGATGGTGACCGACTCTGAACCAGCCGTATTCGCTGGAATCACGGTGCCATCTTCAGCTTGTGCAAATACCGACATGCTGAAGACTAGAGAGCAGAGGAGAATGAGCGGAACTAACCACACTTTCACCATTCGGAAAACTCCGCTTTGGCAAAAGTAAGATGAGTTCAAAAGTCCGTTACTTGTTTGCATCTTTTTTTATTAGCTGGGAAAGCTGACTTGAGAATGTGCTTTTTTCCAGCATCTCCTGAGTAAGAGGTTTATCAAGCTTAGAGATCAGTTGAATCGATTGGGTAGTGATACCCACTAGATACTGATCCTCACCCGCTTGAACGATAGCAATACGTTCTTTTGTCCCAACCGCTATCTGTCTCACAATGGACAACCCTTGTTGGTTAGACATTGTTGGCACTTGCATTCTCTTAAGCAGCCAAGCGATAAACAAGATGAAGGCTATAACGAAAATTAGCGACCCAAAAGTGGTCGCTAAATCGAGAGAAGGCGGCGCTGCAGCAAAGGCAATCGAAGGCATAGAAAACAAGCCTATGCCTAGTATTCCACGAAGCAAACCCGTCATCCCGCGAGATAAATGGGTCACTTCGCGAGACAAGCCCACTAGCCTTTGAGACGAAAGGCTCATTAACGTAGCTTCTTAATACGTTCGGTTTGGCTAATCACGTCAGTCAAACGGATACCAAACTTGTCATTCACGACAACCACTTCGCCGTGAGCGATCAAAGTGCCGTTAACCATTACATCAAGTGATTCACCAGCAATTCTATCTAACTCAACAACCGAACCTTGGTTCAATTGAAGTAAGTTACGGATACTGATCTGAGAGCGACCCACTTCCATTGAAATGGTCACTGGGATATCCATGATGGTATCCAGTTTACGACGCTCATCTTCAGAAATCGGCGACGACGAATCCGTTAGCTCATCCAGTGGCGCCGCGAGAACATCATCAACATCAATTGACGGTGCTGAAGGATCTTCACCAAGTGCTGCAGCCCATTCGTCTGCTAGCTTTTGATCTTCACTAGGTTCCATTACCAATTCCTATACATTTATATTTTGCTAATCGTTATCATCGCTGTTTTCTAGTTCAGACATCAAGTCTTTACCTAGGAAAGCGAGATCGGTTTTAACCACGTGCGGTCTTTGAATTTTTTCAGAAATCTGTACGGCCAGCTTTTCACCTGAACGGCCCATTTTCACACGGTAGGTTGGTAGTTCTTCAACAAACATCGTCGCATGTTCTGGCATATTCATCGGGATAACATCCCCAGGACGAAGTTCCATCAAATCACGCAAAGAGATATCTTGCTCGAGCAAATTGACACGGAAGTTGACTGGCACATCCATGATTTCATCACGCAGCGCCGAACTCCAACGAACGTCGGTTTCCATCTTGTCTGATTGCACACCCGCATCCAGCAATTCACGAATCGGCTCTACCATGGAGTAAGGCATAACCACGTGGAAATCACCGCCGCCGCCATCAACCTCAATATGGAACGAACTCACCACAATCACTTCTGTTGGGCTGACGATATTGGCCATACTTGGGTTCACCTCTGAATCCAAGTATTCAAACTCAACGCCCATCACGGGAGACCAAGCTTCTTTGTAGTCTTCGAATACAATTTTAAGCAGTAGCTGGATGATTCGTCTTTCAGTTGGCGTAAATTCACGACCTTCAATCTTGGCGTGGAAGCGTCCATCACCACCAAAGAAGTTCTCTACCAAGATGAAAACAAGACGAGCTTCCATGGTGATTAGCGCCGTGCCTTTTAGCGGTCGGAAGCGCACCATGTTTAAACTGGTGGGTACATACAATGTGTTTTGGTACTCACCAAATTTCATCATTTGTACGCCGTTGATCGACACTTCAGCCGTTTTTCGCAACATATTAAACAAACTGATCCGCATATGACGTGCGAAACGCTCATTGATAAGTTCAAGGGTCGGCATTCGACCACGAACGATTCGGTCTTGAGATGAGAAGTCGAAATTAACCGCATTCTCGTTTTCGGACTCTAAGACATCTTCAACTTCTTCAACATCGTCGACACCATGTAATAGCGCATCAATTTCGTCTTGGCTTAATAAATCGGTCACAAATTACCTATTGAATTACGAAGTCAGTGAATAACACTTTTTCAATAACAGGCTGACCCACTGCTTGAGCCAGACTTGCTTTAATATCTTCTGTCGCCTTGTCACGAAGTTCTACTCGCCCTATCGGAGAGCGCAATTGGTCTACCGTTGCAGAGGCAAAGGTCGCCAATAACGTACTTTCAACGAGTGGAGAGTGGTATCGAGCAAGGTCTTCATTCTTGCTGCCTCGTACCATAAGCTGCGCTTTGATCTGTACCAGACGATCTTTTTTGTCACCGGTGACATTGAACAAAAAAGGTTGTGGAATATTAACATACATCACAGGTTCAACCGCGACTACAGCAGTAGCAGACTGAGATTTCGATTCAGAGGCATCGTCACTAGAGCCCATAAAAAAGAACACAGCAGCACCGATAGCAAGCAGTAAAACAACGACAGCAATTATAATTATAAGTAGCTTACTTTTCTTTTGACCAGGGGCTTGTTCTGCAAACATATTCTTCTCTAACTTCCTGTTATTTCCACGGACTAACGGATCTAAACCTGATACTAGGCATAATAACTAATTCCATCACGCTTTGATGCGACATTCAATTCAAGATTGCTGCCGTTATCAAGGTTTTCATCACCTTGCCCATCATTTGTGCGGTTAGAGCCTGATTGTTGTTCACCATTGTTATAGCTATCTTGGCTCTGACCCGAATTCTGTTGTTGGACGGACGAATCGGCCAGTTGCATACCTTGTTGAGCAAGCATCTCTCTCAAGCGTGGCAAAGTCTGCTCAATCACATCTCGGGCTTGTTGATTGCTCACCGTAAAGTGCACGTTCGCCACATCATTATTCATGGTCATGCGAATTTTCATCTGACCCAACTCTGGTGGGTCGAGGCGGATATCCAAGTTCTTAAGGTTCTTAGACATCATCATTTGTACTTTTTCTGCCACTTGCTCATTGGCCAGTTCTTTAGTGAGCTGCAAAGGAGCTTGTTGAGCCGCTTGAATCTCAGCGCGTGTGGGAGCCGAACCTGTCGTTGCAGTACCTTGCACACCAGCGGCAGACGCTATCTGCTGAGCCAATGTCAAATCTTTGGAGTCTTCTTTAGCACCAGCCTTTCCGAGACCAGACAATGCAGCCGTGCCAGCGCCAGCTTTGAGCAACATATCCGTTGCACCCGCTTTAGTCGTTGCTACTGGTGCATTCATTGCCAAGCTTTGCGCCGTTAAACTCGGGTCCAAGGCTGCTTGTTGTGCAGAAGCGGCATTGCCCTGCTGAGCTGCTAACTGTTGCGCTGCAGCCTGTTGAGCCGCGTGCGCATTATTGGCATGTAACATTGTTGCCTTGTCTGCCACAGCATTAGTTGCCGCTTGAGATGACATCTGTGACGTCGCTTGTTGGGCTGCCGTCGCAACAGCCGCTGTCGATGCCACTGCTGCTAACGCTTTGGCTTCAGCCGAATCCGTATTATCCCAATCAATTGCGGCTGTTTGACCTGATGCACCGTTCAAGTCCGGAGCTTGGCTTAACAGAGCGTTTGCTTGCTGTTGAACATTAGTGAGTTGCTGGTTCAATACTTCGAGGTTAGTCGTCGCTTTAGCCAGAGCGGTTTGCTCATCAACCGACAACTTAGCCCCGCTTTGTTGCTTTTGAAGCAGACCATCGACGATTGACTGTTCTGAGTCGATTTGCGCATTCAATTGGTTCAACGCTTTGGTATGAGCGTCAACCTGCTTTGCGAGCTCAATATCTGCTGGCGAGATTGCTTGACCTTGAACAGCCGCAACATCGCTAGCCGCCTTTTTTTGGCTCAGTTCTCGGCTCATACTCGCTTCGATTTGCTCGGGAGTAATGCCTTTGTCCATCAATTGACGGATTTCATCATCTGTCAGTTGAGAAACGCCTTTACCACCGGTAAGCACTGCGATTTCAGAATCGACGTCCAAGCCATTATCTTGATTTGCTACATTAGCTTGTTGTGCCGCCTTGCCCATTTCGCCTGTAGCGAAAGCCCCTGCAACAGAAGCACCCGCGATATGACCTTGAGCTTGCTGAGGCAAGCCTTTGCCGTTCGGTGTTTGATTGAGCGTTTTATTTGCCTCATCCAACTGACCAAGTAACTTGTTACCCTCACTCATCGCAGCATTCGCTTGAGATGCACCTTGAGGTTCTTCCCCTTTGGCTAGTGACTTCTCGGTGAGTGTATTGTCATCGGTTGGATTCGACGAGCTTGTGCCTTTCTGTTGAGGTTCTACCTCAGACGTTCGTTCAGCGGCAATTTTTTCAGTAACTGCTTTTTCATTAAGAACTTTTTCAGCCTCCAACTTTGCAGAAGCTTGCTTGGCTTGAGCTTCACTTGCTGCGTCTTCGCTCTTAGGTTCACTACCATCGCCTTTAGTCACTTCAGAAGATGCTTCATCTTCAGCAGAACTCGATTTAACCGATGCACTCTCATCTCTCGAAGTCAAGGTTTGCTTTCCGTCAGATTTAGAGGCGCTGTCGGCATCTTTAACTGTTGTTTTACTGTCACTTTCTTCAAAGCCTAGCGCTTCTTTAAAAGACTCAAAGAAACCTTTTGAGTCGCCGGTTTCTTCTACCTTTGGAGAGGCAGAACCGGTGTCCAACAATGATGACGTTTTGTTGGTCGCTGAATTTGAGGAAAGACTAACATTCATATATACAAGCTCTATCTACTAGCTTTGCTGCCACAAACTAGGCAACAAAAAGAAAGTCGGGCGTTTTTCATACCTTTGTCGGGCATAACACGCAATTTTATATAAAACGGAGCAAGAAACATGCCTATAAGTTTCGATTTTACAATCTGCCGAACAATACCTGTATCGTTCGTGGCTTAGGATCACATCTTCTTTCGGCCATACATCAGAGTCGAGAACTCATCCATTTGTTTTTGTTCTCTTTGGTCTTGCAGTTTGGCTTTCTCTTTCTGCTTTTTCTCCATCAACCACTCGTAGGATTTACGCTTTTTACGTAATTCCATCCAATAGTCTTGGCAGTTATCGACCTGATTTTTGAAGTGGTGTTCCGCTTCTCTTTGCTTGGAAAGCGTTTCGTCAAGCTGAGTCAGGAAACGATTCAAGTGACCATATTGGCTGGCTGTAAGCCCCGCTTTACCTCGGTCGACCAATTGTTGGCAATAATCCAGTCGGTACTTTTCAATCTGCGAGACCTGATCGTAGTAACCTTGCAACTCAGAATTCGCTTTGTTTAGCGCCAATACGGCTTGGTTCTCTTGGTCTTTCGCTTGATCGAGAAGAAATTCTAACGCGTTATCCATGATTGACCTTATTCAACACAGCTTAGCCGCCTAACACATGCTTCAACATGTTGACGCACATGTCATAGGGAACCGTTTCTTTCATTTTCTGTTGTAAGTACTCGTCCAATCTCGGTTTCAAGGTGAAGGCACTGTCAATCGCAGGATCAGTCCCAGGTTTATAGGCGCCAATCGATACCAAATCTTGGTTCTTACGACAAATAGACAACACTTGGCGCACTGCTTTCGACATCAAAACATGTTCTTCAGTGGTAATTTGAGGCATAACACGACTGACCGACTTCTCTACATCAATCGCAGGATAATGACCCGCATCGGCCATCTCTCGAGACAACACAATATGACCATCCAAAATTGCTCGCGACGCATCGGCAATCGGGTCTTGTAAGTCATCACCTTCGGTTAGAACAGTGAAGAAAGCGGTAATAGAGCCTTGTTCATCATTACCGTTACCCGCTCTTTCCACCAGCGCAGGAAGCTTGGCAAATACAGATGGCGGATATCCTTTAGTAGCAGGGGGCTCACCGACCGACAGAGCGATCTCACGTTGTGCTTGAGCAAAACGGGTTAGTGAATCCATCAACAGCAGAACATCTAAACCTTGGTCTCGGAAATATTCGGCAACGGCTAGTGCGGTTTGGCAACCCTTCAAGCGCATTAATGGTGACGAATCCGCAGGAGCGGCGACAACAACCGAACGTTTACGCCCATCTTCACCAAGAATCTCTTCGATAAATTCTTTTACTTCGCGTCCACGTTCACCAATCAAACCCACTACGACCACTTGCGCCGTTGTGCCTCGAGTCATCATGCCAAGCGTGACCGATTTACCCACACCGGAACCCGCAAACAGACCAATACGTTGACCTTTACCCACCGTGAGCAAGCCATTAATGGCCTTCAAGCCGACATCAAGCGGCTCCGAGATAGGTTTACGAGCTAAAGGGTTGATAGGTTCTGCGTTAAATGAAGCGCGTTGCTCGGTATAGATTGGACCTAATCCATCAAGTGGATTACCCACGCCGTCGATAACACGGCCAAGCAGTTCCATCCCGACAGGAATACCGCTTTCAGAGGTCACTGGCGTAACACGTGCACCCGGTAAGATCCCCGTGATTTGCTCACTCGGCATCAAAAATAGATTATCACCGGAGAAGCCCACCACTTCAGCTTCCATCTGACCAGACATAGTTTCGACCAAGCACAGGCTACCAATCGGAGCTTTACAGCCAGTCGCCTCAAGCGTTAAGCCAACCACACGCACCAACTTACCTGAGGCAATCGGTCGTGATTTCAGCCCTTCGACTTTGTATTGGCTTAGGCGATTCGCGAGTTCAAGCATTACTCATGACCTTGATGACGATTGGCGCCACAGAAGTTTTGAATCACGTTTTTCACGCGATCTTCCATGCGGTAATTAACACTCGACTCACCGGCTTCGATTTGCACATCACCACGGTTGAGTGCAGGCTCTGCTACTAGAGTCCAATTCCGACATTCCAGTTCAGATTCACCATGTGCAGAACGGATAATCGCAACATCTTCAGGGTTAAGTTTTAAAGTAATTGCGTGACCAGAGATCGGCAATGACTCGACCGATTCTTTCACGGTATCTAATATGATTTGCGGGTTGGTTTGAACTTCAACATGAACGACTTCTTTAACCATGGTTAACACCATGTCGACCAACTGCTTCTCTACCTGAGCGTTCATTAACTCTAACGGCTGTGCGAATTGGTTAGCAAGCCCCATGAAAACCGCGACTTGTTGTTGAATATATTCTTGCCCAGCAGTAACACCTTCAAGCTTACCCGATTCATTGCCCTCTGCATGACCAGCAACAAGTCCTTCTTCTTTGCCTTTTTCGTAGCCCTGCTTAAAGCCAGCTTCTTGCCCTTGGTGAAGGCCTTCCTGATAAGCGCCTTGCTTGATCAGTTCGATTTGCTCTTCAGTCAGAACAAGCTCTTCGTCTTCAATGGCTTCTTCAACTGTGGGCATCCAGCTAGGGTCGTAATTAAACGCCGTCTCTTTAGCATTTTTACTCACGTCAGAAGTGTAATCAGGGAGCCCCCATTTTTGAGGCTGGGCAACCGTATTATCTTCATCGGGACGAAGGAAGCCGCGTTTTCTATCACCTGACATATCAGTACCTATCTATGTGTGAGTCAAACTACTATTTAAATTCAGAGAGTTAGACTTAAATAATTGGGATTTCGAGATTGGATAAAGAAAAGCCCCAACATTGTGGGGCTTTGAGATTTCGTATTAGAGGAACTCGTCGGCACCGCCAGATAGCATAATCTCGCCACTGTCTGCCATTTTCCTCGCAATACCCAAGATCTCTTTCTGAGCCGCTTCCACTTCAGAGACTTTCACTGGCGGCATCGCCTCAATATCGTCTCTCATCATATCGGCAGCACGTTTAGACATGTTCTTGAAGATCTTCTCACGTAGACCTTCATCGGCACCCTTAAGTGCTTTCTGAAGAATGTCTTGTGGAACATCACGCAGCAATCGTTGAACGCCTTGGTCATCAACTTCGATAAGGTTTTCAAAGACAAACATAAGATCTTGAATCTGCGTTGCCATGTCTTCGTCTTGGTCACGGATTTGATCCATCAAGACGCCTTCGACGTTGTTATCCATGTAGTTCATGATTTCAGCCGCAGCTTTCAAGCCACCAATTTTGGCTGCTTGAGCACCAGCTTGACCCGCAAACTGTTTCTCCATGATTTCGTTCAGTTCAGCAAGCGCCGAAGGTTGAACTTCTTCAAGGTTAGCAATACGCATCATTAAGTCTAGACGTACACGTTCAGGGAACTGAGATAAGATCTCAGCTGACTGATCGGCTTCTAAGTAAGACAATACAATCGTTTGAATCTGAGGGTGCTCGTTGATGATGATACTTGCCACCTGACGAGGATCCATCCACTTAAGAGAATCCAAGCCTTTAGAGCCAGTGCCCAGAAGAATCTGGTCAACAAGGTTATTCGCTTTATCTTCACCCAGAGCCGCCACCAGTGCGTTACGCATGAAGTCTTCACTGCCCATACCGATGTTGGTGTACTTCTGAATATCATCCAAGAAAGCACGGTGAACTGCGCCGACTTTCTCTTGCGACAAGTCCGTGGCACGTGCCATCGCACTACCTACACGTTGAACCTGCTTAGGCTCTAAGTGACGAATAATACCGGCTGCATCTTCTTCATTGAGACTCAATAACAAGATCGCTGCGCGTTCATCACCCGATATCGAGTCGATGTCCACACTAGCGACATCAAGCACTTCACCGCCTTCAGCT
Organism: Vibrio lentus; assembly: GCF_030409755.1. Taxonomy (NCBI): domain Bacteria; kingdom Pseudomonadati; phylum Pseudomonadota; class Gammaproteobacteria; order Vibrionales; family Vibrionaceae; genus Vibrio; species Vibrio lentus. The sequence goes on along the minus strand of NZ_JAUFQE010000002.1, from coordinate 285,916 downwards.
TGTTGTGGAACAATTTCGTTAGCCATCTGCCATCCAATTCTTAACTACTTGAGCTGCTAGCTCTGGTTCATTCGCTACAAGAGCACGTACTGCTTTAAGCACATCTTCGTCTTTATGAAGGTTAGGTAAATCTATACTCGAACCGAATTCGAACAATTCACCACCTTCGATATCGCCACCAATCAGGCTGGTTTCACCATCGGCGCCAATTGGCATACCATCAGGGCCGTACATCTGATCATCATTGTCTGCCGCTGGGTTAAGCAATTTCTTCATTGCTGGGCGAACCAGAACCAACACCACCACAATAATGACCAACGCACTTGCAAACCAACGGATCCAATCGTTAAAGTTTGGATGCTCCCAAATTGGTACATCCGCTACGATATCGGTCACTTGAGGCGCAAATTGCATGCTCAATACATTAAGTAGGTCACCACGAGTTTCATCAAAACCCACAGTACCGATCAATACCTGACGAATCGCATTGATTTCGCTCGCTGGGATTGGCGTGTGAACGACTTCACCGGTATCTGGATTCAACGACTGACGATCTTTGATTGCGACAGAAACCGTTTGGCGATTAACCGTGCCACTTTGCTTACGCTCATGGCTGATGGTGGTATCTAGCTCGAAGTTTCGAGTCGCTTCTTTATGAACCGAACCCTGCCCTGTCAAAGCTCCATCTTTCATCTGAGCAACATCTTGAGGAATAGAAGCATCTGCCGGTGGTTGATTGCTCAAAGCACCTGGGATACCTGCCACGGTATTACCATTGTTGTAATCTTCTAGCGTGTATTCACTTCGTGTTGCTGGTGTGTTCGGGTCAAAACGCTTTCTTGTTTGCTCTACCGCGCTAAAGTCGAGTTGAATATCAACCTGAGCGGTGTAATTACCAAAACCAAGAATAGGGATAAGAATAGAGTCAATTTTTTCACGCAACGCTTGCTCTTGGTTGCGTTCGAGTTCGTGCTCTTTGCGACGAGCTGTGGACATTGGGTCTTGAGAGCCTGAGCTCAGAAGTCGACCGTGCTGATCGGTCACAGTAATGCGCGAGGTCTTCATTCCCGGTACAGCACTGGCTACCATATCAACAACAGAATCCACTTCTTGTTGTTTTAGGTTGGCGCCGGTTTTCACCGTTAGGAATACAGAAGCGGACGCTTCTTGGTTGTGTCGAACAAACACACTTTGCTTTGGCAAGGCCAGTAAAACCTGCGCTTTACGCACCTGTTTCATCTGTTCAATGGCTTTCGCAAGTTGTCTTTCACGACTTAATTTTAAGCGTTCTTGTTCTAAACGTTGCGATACGCCAAAACCCATGTCTTGCATGAGGATGTCGTCACCTGCGTTTCTCTCTTGATTCAATCCCGCTCGTACCATATTAAGCTTCAGTGAATTGTACTCACTGGCCGGTACTGAAATGGTGTTGCCTTCAAGAGAATACTCGATCTTCTGTAGATCTAAGTAATCAAGAACTGGGATCAACTCTTCTGTTTCATACGCCCCTAATGGACGCATTTCTGGCTCTTTAACCCAGAAAAACAGCATCACAATAAGCGCGACACAGATAGAAATCGAAAGGACTAAGACGACCTGACGAAGTAAATCAAGATCACCTACGGCCATGTCGAACTTTGATGAACTGCGTTCACCTAGATCGGGATTTTGCCCTTCTCCGTCTAGCTCTGAACCGGCAATAAGTGCGTGGTCGTTGCTATCGCTTACGGCTAAATCTGTTGTTTGACTATTTTCTGCCACTATTCAACTACCTAACTTATACCGGCATATTCATAAGCTCTTTGTACGACTCGACCAATTTATTTCTAATTTGGATCGTCGCCTCAAAGGCCACACTAGATTTATTCCGAGCGATCATCACATCGGATAGAGATACACTCTGGTCACCGCTATCAAAGCGAGCTTGAAGATCGCCAGAGGTCTTTTGTAGTGAGTTCACGTTATTGATGGCTTGCGTCAACATATTGCCAAAGTCTGCACCAACCGCTTGCCCCGTTGCAGCGGGACGCGCGCTAGCAGCTTCAACCATCATTGCCTGCATTTCGCCTTGTAAACCATCTATTCTCATCTACTACCTCAGGAGTCAAAATTATGACCATCTATTTAGCTGTATTATTGACAGAGCAATTAGCGTGCCACACATTAATTTGACTAGACATCGTACTACAGCAGTCAGAAATCTGGCACCACTAATCTAGCCTCAGTTTGGGATATCTATTCCAGCATCACGCATTTTTGCCAACTTATAACGCAGCGTACGTGGACTAATTCCCAATTTTTCGGCCATCTCTTTACGGCGGCCATTACAAGCAATCAATGTTTCAAGAATAATCGCATACTCTTGATCTCGAAGCTCATTTCCAAGCCCTTCGCTGCCTGCCACAACTTTATTGATAGGATTCGCTTCAGCAATCGGCTTAATTTCTGGCGCTGCAACACCATTACCTTCAACAATTTGTTGTAGGCCACTTGCGTCTTGCCAATCAACACCTTCAAGTAAGATGTGTTCACCTGAAATATTTTCTTGCTCACTCAGAATTAGCGCGCGCTGCACGACATTATCGAGTTCACGTACATTCCCTGGCCACGGATAATTGACGAGTTTACTGATCGCTTGCTCGGAAAGAGTAGGAACAGGCATACCGAGTTTGGTGCAATGACGTTCAACCAAATGCTTTGCAAGCGGCTCAATATCGCCTTTACGTTCACACAGGGCTGGCCAAGTAATTGGGAATACGTTCAATCGGTAGTATAAATCTTCACGGAAATTCCCTTCAGACACATACTGCTTAAGGTCGCGGTTACTGGTTGCCAAAACACGGACGTCCAGTTTGATGCTCTTACGACTACCAAGACGTTCAACTTCGCGCTCTTGCAACACTCGCAGCAGTTTCGCTTGTAGGCTAAGATCCATTTCACTGATCTCATCCAACAAAATAGTACCGCCCTGCGCTTGTTCAAATTTACCTGGGCAAGCTTGAATAGCGCCAGTAAATGCGCCTTTGTCGTAGCCAAACAGTGTCGCTTCCAACATATTATCTGGAATCGCGGCACAGTTAATCGCAACAAACGGACCATCTTTACGGCTCGAAGCGTTGTGAATATAGCGAGACATCACCTCTTTACCAGAACCACTTGGCCCTAGCACCATCACGTTGGCATCGGTTTTAGCCACCTTGTCGGCCAACATCATTAGCTTGATGCTTTTCTCATCGGCAACAATGGCATCGCCATTATCGTCCGATTTTACGGGAGCGTAACGGCTCACCATATTAAGCAGAACTTCAGGCGCAAATGGCTTTGCCATGTAATCAATAGCGCCTTCTTTCATTGCCGCTACCGCGTCTTCAATGTTGGCGTAAGCCGTCATCAATAAGACCGGAAGATTTGGCCAATGCTGCTTGATGTTTCTTAGCAATGCTAAGCCGCCCATACCTGCCATCTGTACATCAGAGACAACGATATCAACGGAGTTCGATTTCAATTTTACCAGAGCATCTTCCGCACAATCCGCTTCTAGCCATTCATAGCCAGCAAGTGCGAGTGTATCGACAAGGGCTTCGCGTAGACCTTCATCATCTTCGACGATTAACACTTTGCTTTGAGCCATAGGATTCTCCAGTGTAAATTCAGTTAAAACTTATTCATTTTCAGAAGAAGTGCTTCTCTCTAACGGCAAGCACATTGTAAAGCATGCGCCGTCCCCTTCTTCTGATATTAATTCCAATCGGCCTTCATGTGCTCGACAGACCATTTGCACAACCGCTAACCCCAAACCGGTACCTTGCGAACGAGTGGTAAAGAAGGGTTCCATAATTTTACCTTGAAGCTCTTTCGGTACGCCGGGGCCACTGTCTTGTACTGATATCTTAAGTTCGCCGTTTACGGGCCTAAAGAACACATCAATCTGCGATTCCTTGCCAGCAATTTGCACTGCGTTCAAAACTAGGTTGCTCAGAGCAGACGCAATAGCATTAGCGTTGCCAAACATCTGAGTCTCTTCGCCTTCCACTTCCTGACAATAATCAATCTGGTTCGATTTTAATGCCGCTTCCACCATTGGGTGAAATTCAGTGATCAGTTCAGCGACGGTAAACGGCTTCACAACCTTGTTGTCGCCACCTTTGGCAAACAACAACATGTCATTCACTTGCTTCTCTAAGTCATGCAATCTATCCATAAGCTTAGATTGAAAACGTGTCTTTGTAGCCGGAGGTAAGTTGGGCGCGGCAAGATTCGACGCGTATAGCATCGCGCTTGAAAGCGGAGTTCGTACCTGATGCGCCAATGAGGCAACCATTCTGCCTAACGACGACAAACGCTGAAGATCACTCACGCGAGACTGTAGAAGACGAGTTTCTGTCAGGTCGGTAATCAAAATAAGCTGACCCGTGGTAGACGCTGAGATCGCTAAGCGAACCTTACGTCCGTTCTTTAATGAAATCTCATGTCCATCATCGTCTTTAGGGTCAAAGGCACTTTGAATCACCGAAAACCACTTCTCACCCACTAACTCAACACCAAGAATACGGTGCGCTTCTGGGTTCGCTTCTCTTACTTCCCCATGAGTATCTAACAAGATGACACCTGCTGGCATCACATCAAGCACTTGCTTATAGCGCTCAACCTGCTGTTCAACTGAATCTAGGTGTGATTGATTTTCTGATTCGTGCATGTCAAAAATTTGCCTCAAATACTAAAACAGCCTGACACGTAAAACACGCGTCAGGCTATTTGCTATATTTATCACATAGTTAAGCAAGCAACAACTCGACTATGTCCTTTCTACTGTCTCAATCAAAACGAGGTTTTAACTCAACACCCGTCTTAACTTGATACCGCTGAGAGCGAATCTGAGCTCTATCGCTGTAGATTATATTTACGCATTTTTTCAACCAGAGTCGTTCTGCGCATTCCAAGCATGTCAGCAGCACGAGCAACAATTCCACCCTGAGCTTCCAAAGCTTGATTGATCATGTTCACTTCCATATCAGCGAGAAGCTCTTTCAAATTTACACCTTCAGGAGGCAACTCTTGAGGTGCATTGGCGTTATCAGCGAGATCGTCTTGTTGGTCAAAGCTGAAATCCTCTGAGAACAAGTCAGCCAGAGCATCACGTTCTTGCTCTTCCTCTGATACAAAGCTATTAAACTCTGGTTGGAACTCAGGAATATCACTGTATCGATATTTAGTGGGCAGGTGATTGACGTCTACCAAACTGTTCGGGTAGAGGATAACCATACGCTCAACTAAGTTTGCTAGTTCACGAACGTTTCCTGGCCAGTAATGCTCCATCATAGAGTTAATCGCTCGAGCAGTGAAACAGATAGGCATGCTGCCTTCCGCTTCCATTCGAGTCATCAGCTCTTGAAGCAGCAATGGAATGTCTTCTTTGCGATCTTGAAGCGCAGGCATTTCGATCGGGAAGACATTCAAGCGATAGTAAAGATCTTCACGGAACGAGTCATCGTCGATCATGTCTTCAAGGTTGCGGTGTGTTGCCGCAATCACGCGAACGTCAGCTTGAATCGTGTTGTTACCACCAACGCGTTCAAAGCATCGCTCTTGTAACACGCGCAGCAGTTTAACCTGCATCGCCATTGGCATATCGCCGATTTCATCAAGAAATAGCGTGCCACCTTCAGCTAACTCAAAGCGCCCTTTACGTGCGGTAATCGCTCCGGTAAACGCACCTTTCTCATGACCAAATAGCTCACTTTCCAATAAGTCTGGCGGAATAGCGCCACAGTTCACTGGCACGAAAGGCCCAGAGCGACGCTTAGAATGATAATGAATGTTTCGAGCAACCACTTCTTTACCTGTACCCGATTCACCAAGAATCAGTACATTCGCGTCAGTTGAAGAAACTTGTTCAATTAAGTGGCGAACTTCTTGAATACCAGCACTTTGCCCAACGAGGCTACGAAACAGTGTGTTATCACGTGCAGAAGAAACAACTTGGACACCTTTACGACCTAAGAAGTCTTTACAGTGTCTCAATGCATCACTTAATTGAGGGTAATTAAGAGGTAGCTCTAATTCACCAACATAGTTGGTGAGTTCATCGACCGAATGATTATGCTTGCCAATAACAAGCAATGGGATGTGATTTGCGTGAACGAGCTTTTCATTGAGTAAAGCGTTGAAGCCTTTACCTTTAATTGAGCCAATAATGCAGCCTGACCACTGTAGTGACCAATCCACTTTACGTGCTTGTTCCGAGCTGATTACTTCGCAGCTCTCTCCTACAAACTCTAATATTGTGCTTAAATTGTGACGATCTTGAGAATTATCATCGACGACAAGCAGTTTTGCCAAACCATGCATAAGTAGGAATTATTGCCTTTATTTTGGTGCGATGCGGAAAAACGGTGAGCAACGTAATCTATAAAACAGAAGAATATATCAATGATTATGTTTTACGTGGACAAATTAAGGAAATCAGCAACGAAAAAAGCCATTAGGCTATCTAATGGCTTCTATTTTATTTGATTAAAAAAATAAGGCAACCAACCAATTAACGTAAGTGTCGCTAGTTGGAAGGATAGTTTTTCTTTAAATACCTACGTCAGCAGACGTCAAGTTGTGATATTCGTTCGGAATTTGGTCCCAAGCGCTCTTAATTTCGCGGATAATATCGATAACATCATCAATTGGCTGTGGATCATTTTTGTGATTTGCCGCAGAAATTTGCGTGATCATGAACTCATAAAGTTGATCTAGGTTTTTCGCAATATCGCCACCATCGGCCATAGAAAGGCAACTACGTAGGCTAATAATGATATCTAGAGCCTTACCAAGACGCTCACCTTTCACTGGAATGTTGCCCGCTTGCATTGCCGCTTTACCTTGAATCAAGCGTTCAATAGCACCCGCCATCAACATTTGTACAATCTTATGGGGTGAGGCAGCTGTTAGCTGACTATCCACTGATACCTTTTTATATGCCTGTAAAGAACCGCGCATAGTAAACCTCTTCTATAAAAACTTTTTGTATTGTTGAACTGATTTAGCGCCGTGACGGTATTTGTGTAGGTTCTTACCTACTCGAGTCGTCTCAGACTGCATCAATTCGACCAATTTTCTGGTTCTGGTAATAGCTTCAAACCATTCAGAACTTTGCTTAACGTCGGGGTGTGAGTCGATGAATTGAAGCACGTTTTGCAATAACTGTTCTCTGTTATCGACAAGCTGCGTTATTTCTTCAGCATTAATTTCACTAAACTCGAGCTTAGAGATAATTAATTGATCCAGTTCACAAAGCTCTTGAAGCTGGGTATTCATCGATTAACCCAACGCATTCATCATACTGCCCAATTGAGACTGCATTTTGCTGGTCGCATCTTGCATAGCCGTAAACTTAGAGTGTGTCCGGTTTTGTAGGCTATCCATGCGACGGTCCAATGCACTTTGATCATCAACTAAGCGATAATTCTGTTCGACCAGACTCTTTTCTCGTGTACGAATAGAGCCCGTAATACCGGTGATGCCTTGAATTGCATCTTCTACTTTTTTGGCGAAACCATTGTTACCGCCAAAGAACTCACCCAACTTATCGAAGTTGTTGTTGAGTTGACGGTCAAGCATGTCGTAGTTGATCTCTAGCGAGCCTTGTCTAGTTGTCGTGATACCAAACTCAGTCAATGATTTAAGGTTATCTGGCGCACCCTCAATGCTCGACGAGAAGACGCCTTTTAGCCTTGAGTCGGCATTACGTACCGTACTGTCACCAGAAAGTGGGCCTTTTTGGCCTGTTGTTGGGTCGACACCCGCCAAGTCTTTAGACACTTGATAAAACTGGTTGTAAGAACTCACAAAGGATTCGATATCTTGGCGAACACTATTGCGGTCGTACTCAACACCGATTTCTGCCGGTGGCTTATCTTTCGGTGTTTTTCCTTTAACCGTAATATCGATACCTTCAACGGCATCTTCAATCACATTATTATTGCTAGAAAGCTGAGCAACGCCGTCCAAAACCACCATGGAATCTTGGCCAGCTTGAACTTCCGTCATGCCGCTATAGGTATCAAATGATTGCTGCGCTTGAGCAAGGTCGGCTTGTACTTTGTCGACTTTTTCCAATTGCTCACGCTCTTCTGGCGATAGCTTAGAGCGTTCTATGTTTTTAGCTTGTTCAGCGGTTAATTCGCCCTTTTCTACTTTTTCAGCCAGCTCAGTTTTTTCTTGAGCGATTTTCTCTTCAATACGCGCTTGTTCGGCTTCGAGTTTCTGCTGTGCTTCTTTTGGCGTGACGTATGAATCGGTCAAGGTACCTGATGCTGCATTTGACCAACCCGGAACATCGGGTGCTTTCTCAATTGCTTTTTCATCAAGCTCAAGTTCAGGTGAGTAATAGGAGTCTAGGAGCGTACCAGAGGCCGTCTCACTCCAACCTGGAATATTGTCTTCAGGCATGACCGACTTTGCAGCCTGGGCTGCGTCTAGGGCTGCCTGGCCGTCAGCTGCGGCTTGTTCGCCGTAGCTCAGGCTTTGAGAGCCTTCATCGGCTGCTGTGGAATCTGTTTGGGTTGCCTGAATGATATTTCCGTTTTCATCGAGTGTTTCACTCACATTAGGATCATCGTTAGCGATCGCGTCATCGATGAGTTCGACAGCTTTGCCTGCCGGTGTTAGAGCTAGGAGTTCTTGAGCAGCAAGGCGAGCTTTCTCTAACGATTCAACACGCTCTTCAAGCGTTCTATATTCGAGCTTTTTTAAGGGATTTGCAGAGTCGGAATCGACATTGATATTGATTTGTTGGTCAGAACCAGACTGATTGGAAGCAACGATAAGTCGCGGGCCTTCAACATCATTGATGATAGAAGCACGAACGCCTGGGTTTTTATCTGCGCCGTTAATTCCGCGAACAACCTCGATCAGTTTCGATCTATCGCTAACTTGTACGTCAAAGCTCTTGTCACCTAATGAAATCTGCAGCTTGCCTGGACCAAATTTCATGTCTTCTGACAATACATCAGAAGCCACTTTATGGCTTTGGGCAAGCTGCAACACATCGATGGCATATTTGCCAGCGATCGCTTCGGTAGTCGCTGTTGCAGACACCAGACCTTCATCGGTACTTTCGACTGTTCTCACAGCAAAAGCTTTCTCCTGACGAAAGTTTGTCATCAGGTTTTTCATCGAATCGAGAGATTCTCTGAGTCTTCCATAGGCACTAATGCTGGTATCGATTCGCGTTCGTTCATTGTCGATTCGTTGCTGTTTAGGCACACGCTCAGAATCAACAATTTTGCTGACCATGGAATTGATATCCATGCCAGACGAAATCCCCATTGGGCCAAAACTCATTAAATCACCTCAATAATACGACTTAAACCTTCACCTCAAATATTCGACTATTTGAGTTTTGGGCTGCTAGGCGTCTTAGAATTTCAAGCATTTCTTCATCGGGAATCTGGCGAATAATATCTCCAGTCGTGGTCTCATAAATCGTGACCACATCTCTCCCCGATTCTTCGTCGACTTTAAAGGCAACACCTTTATTGAGAGAAGAGATAAACTCGTTTACCTTCTCTACCATCTTGACTCGCTCTTCATCATTTAACTCTTGTCTATGTTGAGCCAATTGAATCGCCGCTTCAGTAGCTTCCTCTTTCGATTTCTCTACTTTGCCATAAGATGTTGCTTCTTTCAGTCGTGAAGTACTCGACGCACTACTACCTTCATCGCTTGCAAATTTAATGCCATTAGGTGAGCCATAAGGCTGGATGTTCGATGTGTTGGATGATATTTCCATAACAGTCTCCCTCCCTCCTTTGTGAGCCATACAGTAAAACTCTACCCAAAGTAGAGTTTACCGCTACTTACCGAAGTAAGTTTAGCCCAATAAGCTTAGAGCTGCTGATGGTGATTGTTTTGCTTGAGCTAGGATAGAAGTACTCGCCTGTTGTAGGATTTGAGACTTCGTCATTGCTGTTGTTTCTTTCGCGTAATCAGTATCTTTGATACGGCTCTTAGATGCATTAACGTTTTCGTTGATGTTATCTAAGTTGCTGATTGCGTGGTCAAAACGGTTTTGGAAAGCACCAAGAGAAGCACGGTTACTATCAACAGATTTTAGTGCGCCATCAATGATAGACACCGCTTCGTTTGCACCAGCAACTGAAGTTACGTCGATATCGTTAACAGTCACGTCTTTAGCTGCACCAATACCAAGTTCACCAGCAAGGCTACCGCCGAACTCAACATCACCATCAACTTTTTGGCTTGAAGCGAAAAGTTGCAGTTTGCCGCCTTCGCCTACAGACGCTTTAACGTCTTGGCTTTGACCGTTGATGTAAGTTGCTAGCTCTTCCATATCGTTGCCTTCCTTCGCAGAAATAGACAACTCTTGTGCTTCACCAAACTTATCGTTGTATTTGATCGTTAGGTCAGAGCCCGCAGCCACACGCCATGAAGCATCTTTACCTTCAGTAACACCGTAGCTTTTGCCACCCATGTCTTGAGTGTCGGTACGCATGTTGTTCATCGTTAGCATTACTGCTTCACCAGAATCAGCACCGATTTGGAAAGATTGGCTACCGTAAGTACCGTTAAGAAGCTTGTTACCACCAAAAGAGGTCGTTTCAGCGATACGGTTAAGTTCTGTGTTTAGAGCAGAGACTTCTTCTTGGATAGCAACACGTTCAGATTTGCTGTTTGAACCATTTGAAGATTGAAGAGAAAGGTCACGCATACGTTGCAGAATGTTGGTTGACTCATTCATTGCACCTTCAGCTGTCTGTGCAATAGAGATACCGTCATTCGCGTTTTTCACAGCCATATCTAGGCCACGGCTTTGCGACGTTAAGCGGTTAGAGATTTGTAGGCCTGCAGCATCATCTTTTGCGCTATTGATTTTATAGCCAGAAGACAAACGCTCCATTGATTTTTGAGTACCTTCAGCCGCGCTATTTAGGTAGCGCTGAGCCGTCATTGCAGACACATTAGTGCTTACATTAATCGCCATAGTTGATCTCCTTTAGGCATTTTTTAATGTACTTATGTGACTCTCACCTCACACAAATACATGTCAATTTTGTTTATGCACCAGTGTCTCTCTCACCTTACATTGGTACATATCATTTCTCTCAATCCCTTTAACGGCCCCTTAAGTAGAAGCTTTAATAAAAAATGTGCTTTTTTTCGTATTCTTTTCAACAACAAAGAAAAGTGTGATCGGGATTCAATTAATAGAGCGACATTCGCTAAAGCTTCCATTCAACTTGGATTAATGAGCGTGGTGTTGAATATAAAAACCACAAAAGGTCCCTGATATCTCGTTCTACTCGATTCTGCGATGACGGCAGATGTCCCATTAATTTATGAACCACTCGTCATTGGTCACTGTGATAAGTGAGATATTGAACAACGCTTCTATTAACACAACAGATTCCTGATACCTCGTTCTACTCGGTTCTGGAATGACGACAAATACCTTTGTTCAAACTGAAACATTATGCACTCAGGCCAACAGTACTCATCTCGCGATGCTGTGAAGTCATCATCACTCTATCCCCGTCATTCCCTACAGCGAGTGACGAGCGTGATAGGGAATCTCGCTTTTACTCCTGTTCACCGACAGCGCACTTTTCCCAAATAACAGGCAATAAAAAACCCAGCCGAAGCTGGGTCTGTTTAGCGCTCATCTCTCACCACGAGCTAATTTGTGGAAGCCTTACGTTAACGCCTATGATGATCAACAACATATAGTCAACGTGGCATTTCAATCGATTAACCTAGTAGGCTAAGTGCCGAGTTCGGTGCTTGCTTCGCTTGAGCAAGAATCGAGCTTGAAGCTTGAGAAAGGATCTGAGACTTAGTCATCTGAGTCGTTTCTTTCGCGAAATCGGTATCTTTAATACGGCTCTTAGATGCGTTAACGTTCTCGTTAATGTTGTCTAAGTTGCTGATAGCGTGGTCGAAACGGTTTTGGAAAGCACCCAGTTCAGCACGGTGGCTGTCTACGTACTTAAGTGCCGCATCGATGACTGCTACAGATTCTTGTGCGCCGCCAACTGATGTTACGTCGATAGTATCAACCGTTACATCTTTGCCAGGTTGCATGCCTAGTTCGCCAGCAAGGCTGCCAGAGAATGCCACTTCGCCTTCAACTTTGTTGTTACCAGTAAACATTTGTAGCTTACCGTCTTCAGTTACAGACGCTTTAACAGAGTCTTGTTGACCGTTGATGTAAGTTGCTAGCTCTTCGATGTCGTCGCCCGCTTTCGCAGACACATCGATTTCTTGTGCTTGGCCGAAGTTATCAGTGAACGACATTTTTAGGTCGTTTGCGCCAGCTTGAACGTTCCAGTCTTTATCTTTCGCGTTCTCAGTTTGGTAGCTCTTACCACCCATCTGAGCGTTATCAGAGCGCATGTCTTTCAGTTGAAGCATTACCGCTTCACCGTTATCCGCACCGATTTGGAATGATTTAGTACCGTGAGTTCCGTTAAGCAGCTTGTTGCCACCAAAAGACGTGGTTTCCGCAATACGGTTCAGTTCGTCGTTCAGTGCTGTTACTTCTTCTTGAATCGCTACACGCTCAGATTTTGAGTTTGAGCCGTTTGAAGATTGTAGAGACAAATCACGCATACGTTGCAGGATGTTGGTTGTCTCGTTCATTGCACCTTCAGCAGTTTGTGCAATAGAGATACCGTCGTTCGCGTTACGAACAGCAACATCAAGGCCGCGGCTCTGAACATTCAAACGGTTAGAGATTTGTAGGCCCGCAGCGTCATCTTTCGCGCTGTTGATTTTAGAACCTGAAGCTAGGCGCTCCATTGATGTTTGTTGTGCGCTGTTTGCGTTGTTTAGGTAACGTTGCGCAGTCATCGCTGAAACGTTTGTATTTACATTCACTGCCATGGTGATTTCTCCAATTGATTTTCCGGTATAGCGGTTTCCGACGTCTCGGAAAACCAAGTAGTTCTCTCAAAGTTACTTTTAATAACGGCTCAAAATCCCGAAGCTTTAGAAAAACTTTTAAAAAACCAAAAATAAAATATTAACTAGTTATTTATCAGGAACTTACAACTACCACCTTTCTAAGGAAGCTATTGAATTTAATGGGCTAAAGATCCTGACTTGTTCAAAAAACACGCTAACTGTCGTTCAAATTGGTCAAAGCTCAGAAATGATCAATCACCAAAGATCGCAGATGGGCTTAAAAACTGTGCAATTTATCTAGCCAAGGAAAGCATTTGTAACGAATAAAATGGGTTGAATTGAAACTGAAGGATCAGAAATCTAAAGTTAGAAGCCAGCGGGAAACGCAAAAGACAGGAAAACAAAAAGATAGAAATAAGAAAGATAGGAAACAGAGAAATAAAAAACAGAAAGGAAAAAGCCCCTTTTCCTTTGAGAGAACCGGGGCTAGTTGGCAGGTCAGAGCCTGTGTGGAGATCATCGAGAAATGAACACATTTCTGACTCGCCGTTGCATTCTTACCGTAAAAATGAATAGCAGGTGAGAGATGAGAGAGCTAAACACTCATAGTAAGTATGCTTGCCAGTTTCCCTTGCTGCATGGCTCACGTCTGAACACGAGCAGCAAGTTCAACCAATAACTATTGCAATAGTGTCATTGCAGAGTTAGGCAACTGTTTTGCTTGAGCAAGTATCGAAGTACCTGCTTGTTGCAGAATTTGTGATTTGGTCATTTGCGTCGTCTCTTTCGCAAAGTCCGTATCTTTGATTCGGCTGTTAGAAGCGTCTACGTTCTCTTGAACGTTTGCCAAGTTATTAATACTGTGGCTTAGACGGTTCTGTTTAGCACCCAAATCAGCACGCTGTGAATCTACGTACTTCATTGCAGAATCAATTACGCTGATTGCGTTTTGTGAACCTGCAACGCTAGTCAGGCTGATATCTTGAACCGATGTTGCACGGCCTTCACTCTTAATACCTAGCTCAGATGCTAGGCCACCAGAGATCGACATTGCACCGTCAAGGTCAGGTTCAGCAACGAATAGTTGTATGCGACCATCATCGGTCACCGATGCGTTCACAAGATCCGATTGACCATTAATGTAAGTAGCAAGCTCTTCGATATCATCACCCGCTTTGGTATTGATATCTAAAACGATGTCTTCACCTGCTTTGGTTCTAAATTCAAACTTAAGATCGCTCGCCGTTGGCGGCACTTCCCAGCTTTTATCTTTACCATTTTCAGAATCGAACGTAGTACCGCCCATACGGAAATCATCAGCACGAACACTAGTGAGTCCCATAATCATTGCTTCACCAGAACTAGAACCTATCTGGAAAGATGCTTCACCAAATGAACCATTCAACAGACGACGACCACCAAACGAGGTCGTTTCCGCGATACGGTTTAGCTCATCTTGAAGTGCCGAAGACTCTTCATTAAGCGCTGTACGTTCCGCTGCCGAGTTCGTACCGTTTGATGATTGAATCGCCAGATCACGCATACGTTGTAGTACATTGGTTGATTCGTTCATCGCGCCTTCAGCGGTTTGTGCAATTGAAATACCATCATTGGCATTACGCATTGCCACGTCTAAACCACGTGATTGCGCCGTTAAACGGTTAGAGATTTGCAGACCGGCTGCATCATCTTTCGCGCTGTTGATTTTATGCCCTGATGACAAACGCTCCATAGAAGTCGCTAAATCATTAGACGCTTTATTCAGGTAACGCTGTGCTGTCATAGCAGAAACGTTAGTGCTTACATTAATAGCCATTTTGCTCTCCTTATGAGTTCGCAAACTTTCTGCGAAGCGGCCAGCTTTACTCTCATATGGATAAGCACTGACCGTGTATTACTCGCTAAACCCTATGCAGGGTTTAAGATCTGTATAAATCATTTTATGACCAACACAGATACAAGTTATATGCCAAGTTTAATACTGTTTCGATTAATTTTTAACATATATAAAATCAATCACTTAAATGAAAACTTAACTCGATTTGGTTTAACTAGCTTGGGGAACAAAAAGTACCTTCGTTGACCCATTGCCGCTTTTTGCCGCTATTTTCAAACAGATGACATCCTGTATAAGAAACCGGCAAAGGTTGAAGTGATTCGCTCATACGGCATAGCACATACGGCAAAGAATCTAACTTCAATGGTGAGGGTTAATTCACCACTAAATACAGATTGTTCATTAAATATAATTAAACAAGGTCAGGTCTTTTGTTTTACCAAACGCTTGTTGGGAAGCTTGCAGTGCTCGAGAGTTTTCATTGAACTCAATGATGGCTTTCGAGTAATCCAAGTCTTCAAAGTTGCTTTTTGCTTTGGCTAAAGACAACTTAAAATCTTCATGCTGTTGCTCTTGAATATCCAGCGTACTTAAACGCGCACCAACATCGGTTCTCGCCTTGGTCAAATGGATAAACGCAGCGTGGAACTCTTCGGTTACTTGGTGCAATTTCGCTGTTGCTGATGCATCCGATACCGGGTTTTCAGCCTGCTCAGCAGCTTCTTTGAACGTATCAAAGATAGAGAAAGTCTCTCGCGGTTCTAAGGTGATCGAATCACCTTTAGTGATTTGGCCTTTGATTTGGATATTCAGCCCTTCATAGACAATGCCAGTCGAAGGATCAAAGTCTTCTGCGGCCACCACTGCGCCATCTTTTTCAAGTTGATAAGCATAATTTCCTGTCTGCATATCAACGAACGTCACTTTATACGTTGACCCATCTTCAGCTGAGTTCGTCGCACGTTCCAAAAGTAATTCAGAAGCGGGTTCGAGTTCGTACTGCGGTTCGTAATCACCAAACGGGTTATCTATTTCCATAAATAACTTACTGCCTGGATCATTCATCGCCATCTCGAAGCTACTCGCTACACGCATCTTTCGCTGATAGTCATCGCCCTGATAGCTGACGTTACCTTGGTTATCTCTAAAGAAGGGTTGATTCTTCGGCTTAGTACCCGCAAACGTGTAGTTACCCGACTCATCTTGAGAGTTAGCTAGATGCAGAAAATTATTTGATAGCTCTTGGATCTCGCGTTTCTTCGCTAAACGGTCCTCTGGAGAGAGCGCACCGTTAATCATTTCCATCACGGTTCGTTTTGCTTCATCAGCAAAGCCTTCGGTGTTGGAGACCAATACCTCGTGATGCTCCAGTCGATTACGAACTAAGACAATTGCGTCACTATATTGCTTAAGCTGTTCTGATTGCTGACCAATATTTTGTAAATAGTGGGTCGCAAGAGGATCATCACTTGGCGACTGCAACTTCTTACCGGAAGCAAG
This sequence comes from Vibrio lentus, assembly GCF_030409755.1. Lineage (NCBI taxonomy): Bacteria > Pseudomonadati > Pseudomonadota > Gammaproteobacteria > Vibrionales > Vibrionaceae > Vibrio > Vibrio lentus. The sequence goes on along the minus strand of NZ_JAUFQE010000002.1, from coordinate 269,667 downwards.
TTGTGCTTGGTTGTGATGTATCTTGTTCTCTTGACGACGCAAGTCGTTCTGAACAGATTGGTAGTTGTGGAAGCTAGAAATACGATTCAACATTTATACTTCCTACCTCAGAGCCAAAATAGTATTGAACGTATCATTGGCTGCTTGCATGATGCGTGAAGAAGCCATATACGCTTGCTGAAATTTCATCATATTTGCCGCTTCTTCATCGAGGTTAACCCCCGACACTGAAGCAATACGTTCCTGAGCGGATTCCTTTTCTAAGGTGGCAATGTCGCTTAAGCGATTTGCCGTCGACGCTTTCAGGCCCGTATTGGTATTCAAGTTGTGGTAAAGGTCTAAAATCGTAGACTCACCATCATTCAAGATCTTTCCTGTTTGGAGATCTTGCAGCTTACGCAAGTTACCGTTGTCACCCTCTGATGGGACAAGGTTTGCCGTAAATTTATCGTTTGCCACAGCCCCAGCGGTCAACTCGAAAGTCGTGCCATTAATCGTAACCGGACCTTCAGGTGGGTACGGCTGCGGCTGCATTAAAATATTGCCTTTCGGATCAGTCACGGCAAACTGCTCACCTTTTGGTGAAACAATCACTTCAAACTCACGCAATTGACCGGCCGCTAGGATCTTGAAACCCGCCGAGCCTTTCGCAAACGTGGTCGATGCCTCATAACTTTGTGCGGCAATATCTCTTGGGTCTTTGGTTGCCATCTGAATCTGAGCAGCAAAGTTACGAGTTGGACGCAGTAACAGCTTCTCACCCAATTCAGGTGGGTTTCGAACTTCGACTCGCATACCATCTAGATAAAAAGCATTGCCCGCTGAATTAGTGCTGACTTTGACCGTTTCACCGTCAGGCTTGGTCACGACATAGTCACTACCGTCATATTTAAGACCGTACTCGCCGCCTTTTAAGGCAGAAGTGTCATCAATATAAACGGCAACATCAGCCTTTGATTGGCTGCCAGCCGTCACGCGTGATTTCGCTACACGCTCAGAGTTCACATCGGTGAAGATGTCTTGGCCAACATTGCCATTGAGATCCAAACCTTGTGATTGGAGTGAGTTTACTTTCTCAGAGAAAGCCGTCGCTAAACGTCCAAGTTCGTCCATGATGCCTGGGATATGCTCATCTCGCATATCGAGCATGGCACCGATTTTTCCATCGATATCATTACTGGTAATCGGCTTCAAAGACTTGCCTTCAACTATCGCTAATCGACGCTGATGCGTATCAGGTAAACCGTCAACTAGCTTCAGTTGACTTGCTTCACTACCAGAAACCAAGGTATGACCATTACCAATATGGACGTTAAACCCTTCCGCATTAGAGCGCGGCGTTACCGTCACTTTGGTGTAACCAGATAGCTCATTGATCAGCTTTTCGTGCTGATCGCGTAAATCATTGTGAGGCCCTGGTGTTCGCATCATCAGACGCTGAACATCACGAATCTCAACCGCTATTTGGTTTACACGTTCTATGCCGACTTCTAATTTTTTGTTCGTAGAATCAGACTGTTGACGCACCGTCTCATGAAATTCATTCAAGGTTTTAGTTACAAGCCCTGCTTTCTCTAACACGACTTTACGCGCACCCACATCATTCGGGGTATCGGCGAGAGTCTTAACGGAATCAAACCATTCGTTGAGGTTTTCTGGAATCTTCTTTGAAGCGACCGATGACAACATGCTCGACAACATATCGAGGTTGGCCTCGGTATCGCCTTTATTAGCGGCATTGGTTGTCGATAAGTTAAGTTCTTTAACGGCAAACTGATCCCAAGAGCGGCGAACATTTTCCACATGTACACCCATACCGTAGGTTTGCCCACCGTACTGGCGCGGGTCATTCACACCTTGAATCACAGACTGGCGGCTATAACCCTCTGTGTTGGCGTTAGAAATGTTATGACCTGTGGTGTTTAGCTGTCTCTGAGCCGTAAGAACACTTTGTGCCCCTACATTCAGAAGATCCGACGCCATAATGCCCCCAAAAAACTTAACAAAATCAGAATGAACTGATTAACTACAGGTTTAAAAAGCAATATATGTGCCAATAGAAAGTTCGGAGAGCTAAAAGGCAATAATTTATTGAAGTGTAAGGAGATAACGATGAAAGGAGTGGCAAGTTCGAAAGGGGCGGATAAAAAAAGAGCCTGCCATTAGCAAGCTCTCTATGTTGATTGACGACGCTAGTTCATCTCATCGATCTTGGCTTTAACTCGTAAAACCTTGTCTGCATAGTTAGGGTCGGTTGCGTAACCTGCCTGATGAATGCCTTTGATGAAATTCTCTGAATTGCCTTGATGCTGTAGCGCTGTTTCGTATCTTGGGTTTTCGTTCAAGAACTTCACGTAATCATTAAAGCTATCTTCGAAATTAGAGTAAGAACGGAAAGAGGCTGACTCTTTAACGGCTGTTTTGCCATGAAACTCAAGCGTTTGAGTCGCGACCTTATCGCCCTTCCAACTTCTATCTGCTTTGATGTTGAATAGGTTGTTGCTGTTGCCCAAAGAGTTCTTAATCATCTTAGACCCCCAACCTGTTTCAAGTGCCGCTTGTGCTAATAGCAATGACGAATCAACACCGAGTGCGCTCGCCGCTTTTTCAGCGTAAGGCTTCATTGAGGTCACAAACGATTCTGGAGAATCGAAAGATGCGGGTTGTTTAACAGCGGAAGCAGATTGAACTTCAGATGCTCTCTCTTCGGAACGACCTGAATACTGAGGTCTTTCCAATGAGGTATCAAAGCCTTCACTGCGAACCTTATCTTCTGTCGCATCACTTGCTTGGCCTGCACTTAGCTGAGCAACAATCATATCCGCAAGACCGAGCGAACCTGATGCACTGAGTTCACTCGCCATTTGGTCATCTTGCATCTGGCGATAAAACTGTTCGTTCTGGCTGTTCAACATATCTGACTTAAAGCTTGAGTTCGCATCACGCATCGACTTAAACAACATCGACGTAAAAATCGATTCAAACTGTTTTGCCGCTGCTGTGAGTGCTTCTTTTTCGCTACCTTCTTCACCGTTTACTGCTTGTTGACGAAGACGGTCTAAACTGCCGATGTCGTGAATAAAGCCGATGTCATTGTTATTCTTAATCATGCTTTATTCCTTAGATAATGATCAATTGGCCTTCAATTGCACCCGCTTGTTTCAGTGCTTGAAGGATTGCCATTAAATCAGAAGGCGCTGCGCCCACTTCGTTCACCGCACGAACCAAATCATCCAGCGTTAAGCCTGGTTCAAACTTGAACATCTTGCCATCGGCTTCGGTTACTTCGATATCTGAATCAGGAACCACCACCGTTTGGCCACCAGAGAATGCATTCGGCTGGCTCACGTTGAGGTTTTCTTTGATTGCGACCGTCATACCACCGTGTGTTACCGCAGCCGCTTTTAAGCGAACATGCTTACCAACTACAATCGTACCAGTACGTGAGTTAACAATGATTTTTGCAGAGCCCTCTGCAGGGTCAAATTCGATGTTTTCGATGGCAGAAAGGAAAGCCACACGTTGGCTGATTTCACGTGGTGCGCGAACTTTTACTGAAGTCGCGTCGACCGCTGAAGCCATTTGTGGACCTAGGAAATTATTCACCGCATCAGCCAAACGCTGAGCGGTTGTGAAATCTGATTGGATTAAGTTGAAAGTGATGTAATCGCCACGACCGAATGGGGTTGGGATCTCTTGTTCAACCGTTGCACCACTAGAAATGATGCCGACATTAGGGTTGTTACCGACGATTTTAGAGCCGTCGTTGCCTTGAGCACTAAAGCCACTTACCACCAAGTTACCTTGTGCTACCGCGTACACTTGACCATCTAAACCTTTTAGGAAGGTCTGTAGCAAGGTACCACCACGCAAGCTTTTAGCAGAACCAATAGAAGAAACGGTGACGTCAACTTCCTGACCTTGCTTAGAGAAAGCAGGCAGTTCAGCGGTAACAATAACGGCCGCTACGTTTTTGGTTTTTGGCTTGGTGCCAGGCGGCAATTGAATGCCAAAGTTTTGCAGCATTGCGTTAAATGTTTGATCGGTAAAGGGAGTTGTCTCACCGGTACCCGGCAAGCCTGTGACCAAACCATAGCCTACAAGTTGGTTACTACGAACACCCGCCACTTTTGCCACGTCTTTAATACGCGCAGCATGGGCACTGGTGGCAAGAAATAGCATGCCGAATAGTACGAGTGTCAGTTTTTTCATTGAGTAACCTGTCTGTATTGCTTTAATTTATAATGATTTAGCTTGAAATTAGATAATTCTGGGCGTGTCAGTATGTCGACACTGGATCAAGCTCTACAAAGATACATTAAAGAATCGTGCCAAGAATCCAGGCTCTTGCATATCTTTCTGAACACCAGTACCTGAGTACTGAATTCGCGCGTTAGAAACTCGGTTCGAAGCAATGGTATTCTCGAAATCGATATCGTCAGGGCGGATGGTGCCACTTAGGCGGATATACTCGTCGCCCGTGTTCAGTGTCATCCACTTTTCACCACGAACCACGAGGTTGCCATTGGCTAACACTTCGATCACTTCTACGGTGATGTAGCCGCTGATGCTGTTACTTTGGTTGGCTGAGGTATCACCAGCAAAGGTGTTGGTGTTACTCAGGTCGTAAGAGAAGTTGTACTTGTCTATGGTCAGCTCTTGGCCGCCAACAGCCAATGGTTCCATTGATGCGTCGTTCGACTTAGACATGTCTGCGTTGGCTTTTTTTGTCGCTCGTGTATTTTCATCGAGAGCGACAGTAATGATGTCACCAATACCGCGAGGTTTTGAGTCGTCATACATGCTGCCAATATGGCTCACATTGAACAGCGAGCCTGTCGCTGCGGCATAATGTTCAGGTTTCTTCTTTGGGTTGATTGGTGCCCATGCAGGGTCGCCCGCGATTGGATCAGTTCTGCCACGAAGTGTGTCAATAATACCAGAGCTCTCTTCAGCCGACTTATCACCTTCCACTGCATCAACCACTGTAGTCGCGTTTTCTTGCGCTGGAGTTTCAATGGGATCCAGTACAGAACAACCTGTCATAGACAGAAACAGAGCTAAACAAAAAATACGTTTCATGGCGATATACTCTCAGCAGGCAATGGTAAATAGATCAATGAATAGAAACTCGTCTATCTACTAGAAACCGATCTATTAGTTGTAAATAAGTCAGTAAACGGCAAATAAGCCAATTACAGCTGTTGGTTAACAAAGCTCATCATCTTGTCTACTGACGAGATAACTTTTGAGTTCATTTCGTAAACACGTTGAGCTTCAATCATGTTAACCAGCTCTTCGGTTACGTTTACGTTCGATGTTTCTAGCATCGACTGACGGATGTTACCCAAACCATCAAAGCCCGGAACGCCCTCTTGCGGATCGCCACTTGCGCCCGTTGGTAAGTAAAGGTTTTGACCGACTGGCTCTAAACCACCTGGGTTTACGAAGTCAGTAATGGTGATTTGGCCAACCACGACGTTATTTTGCTCACCACGAAGACGAACCGATACTTCACCATCGTTACCAACCGTCACCGAAATCGCATCTTCAGGAATAACGATTTCTGGTTGCAGAGCATAACCTTGACCCGAAGTTACGATCGCACCGTCACCGTTCAATGTGAACTGACCATTTCGGCTGTAACCTGTTTCACCGTCTGGCATTTCCACTTGGAAGAAGCCATCACCTTCGATCATCATATCTAGGCTGTTCGATGTCGTTTGTGCGTTACCGTGCGTGTGAACTTTTTGAGTTGCCACAACTTTAGAACCAGCACCCAACATCAAACCACTTGGCAGCTCAGTATTCTGAGAAGATTGGCCACCCGGCTGATTGATGTTCTGATAGAACAGATCTTCAAATACCGCACGGCTCTTTTTAAAGCCAATGGTTGAGGCGTTGGCAAGGTTGTTTGAAATTGTTGAGATATTGGTTTGTTGGGCGTCTAAACCTGTTTTACTTACCCATAATGCTGGATGCATAGCAAATTCCTTTAAATTCTATTAGCTCATACGAAGCAGTGAATCAGACGATTTGTCCATTTCCTCTGCTGTGCTCATCATCTTGACCTGCATTTCGAATTGACGTTGTAAGTCAATTAGGCTGGTCATTTCACCGACAGCATTTACGTTACTGCCTTCGATGGCACCTTTTAGCAACGTTACCGCTGCATCTGCTTCGTATGCCTGATCTGGGTTTTTCGAACGGAATAGACCATTCGTGTCTTTAAATAAACTTTGATTATCTGGACGCACAAGTTTGATACGGTCGACAATCGCTAATTCTTCAGCTGGAGCGCCTTGAGGAATCACCGAAATGGTACCGTCTGTGCCGATTTCTACTTTACTGATAGGAATAGGGAGTGTGATGGGTGCGTCGTTCTCACCTAACACCAAATGGCCGCTTGCATTGGTTAGTAAACCGTTTTGGTCAACCTTTAGGTTACCGTTACGTGTTAAGCCTTCACGGCCCGTGTTGTCCATTACCGAAATCCAGCCATCACCTTGTATCGTGACATCGAGATCGCGGCCAGTGGTGACCACACTACCTTGTGCGAAATTATGACCCGGACGTTCTGTCATGCTGAAAACACGAGTAGGCATGCCTTCACCGTACGCTTGCATTGAACGTGCTTGTGCTAAATCAGCACGAAAACCCGTTGTACTTACGTTGGCAAGGTTGTTTGCACGTAGCTGCAAAGCTTGCATATTTTGCTTAGCGCCACTCATGGCAAGAAACAGTGCGCGATCCATAATTTTGCTCCAAAAATCATCTTCTGGGGCTAATAAAGCAAACACTGTGCCAATATTTTTAACTGTTATTTATCAATAATTTAAATAGAAAAACGACTAAGAAGAGGGATCACAAAAGGATCATTGAGGAAGAATTGTTGCCAGTGGCATTACCGTGCGGCAATAAGGGCGGCAAATAGAAAAGTGAACTGCCATATCAAATTCACCAACAATACCCAATTCAATAACATTGAATTGGGTATTCGCAGATGATTCAAACGCTCGAAACGATTAACGAATCTGAAGAATATTCTGTTGCAGTTGGTTATGTACTTCTAGAGAACGCGAGTTCGCTTGGAAGTTACGTTGAGCAGAAATCAAATCAACCAGTTCTTGAGTCATATCGATGTTCGACTGCTCTAGTGAGCCGTTGTTGATACTACCAAATGAACCTTTGTTCGATTCACCCCAGATTTTAGAACCTGAGTCATTAGTAGAATCCCACTGAGTGCCGCCTTTCTTATCTAGACCTTGCTCATTGGGTACACGAACCAAGCCTACACGGCCAAGCATCACGTTTTCACCATTTGAGTAAGTACCTAAAACACTGCCGTACTCATCGAAATCGATTTTGGTTAAGAAACCTGTTGTCGCGCCATCTTCATCGAACTTAGTCAGTTCAAATGGAGCAGCAAACTGAGTTGACGAATCTAGACCAAACTTAAGCACTTGCGTTGGATCAGCACCGTTCAGATCAATTGGGTTCGCTCCAGCACCTAGTGCTTCAGAGTTAATTGGCTGGCCATTGTTAAGGCTCGCCAATGTACCGTCATTGTTGAACTTCATGGTGTGACCAACATGACCTTGTGCATTTGTCGCATCACCACCAGTAATGTTGACCGGCTTTTCACCGTTCTCATCTGACATGGTGTAGTACGTCTGCCAAGTGTTTGGTTGAGTCTGATCTTTGAGGTAGTAAGTCGTTAACTTGTAAGACTGACCCATAGAATCGTATACCGTCGAAGACGTTGCACGGTTATAGGTATCAGCATCTTTGAAGTTAAATGCAGCCGGGTCTTTAAGATCACCGTTTGCAGGAAGGTTAACCCCTACTTCAATGTTTTCTGTCTGTTTTGGCTTACCAAACTCAGCAGGAATGTCGAGTGGCTTTGGCGCGTAAGAAAGAACTTCACCCGAGTTTGGATCAACATCGTAACCTAAAAGAAACTCATCGTTAGCAGTAACCATGTAGTTGTCTTTGTTTAGGTGAAATGCACCATTACGCGTTAGTTCATTGATCTCCGGTACCATACGGTCTTTCGATACTGCAAAGAAACCTGTACCACTTACACGTAAGTCCATTGGGTTGTTAGTATAAATACTTGAACCTTCATGGAACTGTTGCGCCACTTGGCTAGCTTGCGCACCGCCACCTGCCGTCGTTTTTGCGTTAGTGAATAACGAACTTGAGTAAACATCGCCAAACTCCGCACGCGACTCTTTAAAGCCGAATGTGTTTGCGTTCGCAATGTTGTTACTGGTTGTATTCAGGTCTAGTTGTGCAGCGGATAGACCGCTTAAAGCTACATATGACATTCCAATATTCTCCTAATCTCTCTAGCTAGCATAATCACTCTTTTAAAGCGTTACGCTTTACCAACTTCTAGTACTTCAGCAAGTCGTACTGGCGATGTGAAACCAGCCAGATTGAGTAGTACGTTGCCATCACCCTTACCAAGAAGCACACTGTTCACGTTCGCATAACTCGACACTTGGAACTCTGTGTTCTCGCCATCCAGTAAACCCGACGCTTTCACGTTGTATTTACCAGCCGGCAATGGGTTACCGTCTTCGTCTTTTCCGTCCCATTCAACACGTGTGTCGCCTGATGGTTTAGAGCCGATATCAAAAGTGCGAACCAATTGGCCAACTTCGTTCTCAACACGAACAATTACATTGTCCATTGCTTGAGGAAGCTTAACCATGGACGCCATACCGCCATCACCGGGTTTCACACCTGCCGCACCAGGAACCAATACATCGCGGCCAACCAAAGAGGAAGCCTGCAGTGCTTGGTTAGAAGTCATTGATGAATTCAAGCTTTCAAACTGTGTATTCATTTTGCCAATGCCATCTACGGTCGCAAATGAAGCCATTTGCGCAATCATCTGGTCATTGCTAACCGGCTTAAAAGGGTCTTGTTGTGCTAATTGCTTAGTCAACAAAGATAAGAAGTCTTCTTGTTTAAGATCCTGCTTACCTGTTGTTTCGTCGGGCTTTTTAGCGCCATCTTGAAGACTCTTCAGCTGGTCAACATAGGACAAGCCGCTTTGACCAACATTGTTGTTGATTCCAGCCATGTGCTACCTCCTTATCCTTATTGACCCATCTGCAGCGTACGCAGCAGCATTTGTTTACTCGAGTCAGCAACCTGCACGTTTGTTTGGTACGCACGTGATGCCGAAATCATGTTTGCCATTTCTTCCATAACGTTCACGTTAGGCTTGTAGATATAGCCTTCGTTATTCGCTAATGGGTGATCCGGGTTGTACTCCGCGCTCAGCGGCTTATCGCTTTCCACAATACCTAATACTTTCACAGGCACAGTGTGACCACTGTTGCGTGCTTTATTTAACTCAGCGCCGAACACTGCGTGACGAGCCTTGTAAGTTTCTTCAGCAGAACTACTTACACTGTCCGCGTTCGCAAGGTTGCTCGAGGTCGTATTTAGACGAACAGATTCAGCACTCATCGCAGAACCAGTCACATTGAATACATTGAATAAACTCATCTAATTATTCCCCTTTAATCGCTTTAGTTAAATTCTTGAACTTACTTCCTAAGAAGTCGAGAGAGGCTTGATGCCTAATTTGGTTTTGCATGAAAAGGTTTCTTTCCAAATCCAAATCAACCGTGTTGCCATCTCCTGTATCAGGTTGGGTAGGAATTCGATACTTCGTTTCACCGTTCACCGTTGTTGAGGCAGAAATGTGCCGACCATCTGTACGACTAAGACCAATGCTTGCCCCAGAACTTGCCGCTTGCAGTGATTTCTTAAAGTCTAATCCTTTTGCTTTATACCCAGGCGTGTTGGCTTGCGCGATATTGGTGGAAAGCACCTCAGCGTTACGCTCACGTACACCAACCGTGTGTTGGTGAATGCCCAAAGCATTGTCAAAAGAAATAGCCATGTAAACCTCAACTCAAGAACTGACTGTTATGAGATAACCAAAGCAATATGTATACCAACTTTTAAAACAAAGCGGGCTATCAATACTTTTACAGGTTACTCGTGGGTAAACTTGCAATATACAAGCCAAAAAACAGAGTAAATTGGAATGTCACTCTGACTTAAAGATATAGCTTTAGCGGAAAAAAGAAAACCCAGCACTAGGCTGGGTTTTGAAATTAGACAGTAACGTTACACCTTATGCGGTGCCCGCAATTACTTTAATTTGTAGATAATGCCAGGGTTACAACGAACCATTTCAAAACGGTCGGTTAAACCTGTTAACGATTCTGAAGCACCCAATAGTAGATAGCCACCAGGGTTTAGGCTGTTTGCCATTTGGTTCAGTACCTTCGCCTTCATGTCAGGCGAGAAGTAAATCAATACGTTACGACAGAAGATGATGTCGAACTTACCGAGTAAGGCATAGCTGTCCATCAAGTTCTGCGGACGGAAATTAACCATACGCTTCACATTATCTTTAACTTTCATTCGGCCATCACCCGCATCTTCAAAGAAGGTACGGCGACGTTCAGGAGAAAGGCCTCGACCCAGCGCTAGGTTGTCATAAGCGCCTTTACGACACATATCCAACATACTCGCTGATATATCCGTTCCCGTGATCGACACGTTTGGCAACATACCTGGCTTGCGTGCTTGAGTTTCAAGAATCGTCATTGCCATTGAGTATGCTTCTTGGCCTGAAGAGCTTGCCGCAGACCAAATCTTAATAGGACGTTTATTTGCCGCTATTTCCGGTAGAAGCTTATCCGCAAGTACAGCAAACGGGTAAGTATCTCGGAACCAAAGTGTCTCGTTCGTCGTCATAGCATCCACTGCTGCCACTCTCAACTCACGGTTTCGACCTGTTACTACATCTCTCAACAAATCAGATAACGACGCTAAATTAAACTTCGTTACTAATGGGCTTAGGCGGCTGCGCACTAAGTACTGCTTGCTATCACCTAATACAATGCCACATTGAGATTCTAAGAAACGGCTGAAATCGCGATACTCTTGATCACTTATTGTTATAGCAGTCATTAATGTCTCTTTTAGTTAGTTAACGCAGCTTTAACCGCTGCACCAAGCTCATCAGGGTTGAATTTCGCGATGAAGGAGTTAGCCCCTACACGCTCAACCATGGCTTGGTTAAATACACCACTCAATGATGAGTGTAAAATTACGTATAAATCTTTTAGCTCTGCATGACGGCGAATCTCAGCAGTCAGCGTATAGCCGTCCATTTCAGGCATTTCGATATCAGAGATCACTAATGAAATTTGATCGTAAATACTGCCTTCTGATGACATCTGCACCAGCTTCTCATAGGCTTCTTTACCATCTTTCACTGAGATCACTTCAAAACCGATAGACTCAATCGCACGCTGAACCTGCTTACGAGCAACCGTAGAGTCATCAGCAATCAAGATACGGCGGACTAATGGTTTCTCTTGTTCAACTTTCGCAATGTCTTCAGCAATCTTGCTGTCCATTGTTTCATCAACAGGCGAAATTTCGGCAAGGATTTTTTCAACATCAAGAATCTCTACCAATTCATTGTCAATGTTGGTTACCGCTGTCAGGTAGTTAGCTCTACCTGCACCATCTGGCGGCGGAAGGATAGATTCCCAGTGCATGTTAATAATGCGCTCTACTGAACTGACCAAGAAACCTTGAATGGTTCGGTTAAACTCAGAGATAACCACAAAACACTTTTCAACATCCGTTGTAGGACGGCCACCAATCGCTAAGCTCAAATCGATCACTGAGATCGTTTGGCCACGAATGTGTGCTACGCCTTTAACTAGTGGGTTCAAGTTTGGCATCTTTGTCAGCTTAGGGCATTGAAGCACTTCTTTTACTTTAAAGACATTTATGCCGTAACGCTGACGCCCCATTAGGCGAAAGGTTAGTAATTCTAATCGGTTTTGACCGACGAGTTGCGTACGCTGATTCACTGAATCAAGAATACCCGTCATGAGCTCATCTCCATATCAAACTTTTTTGGATAAAAAGTGTTAGTCTACTGCAGGCTACGAACTACCAGAGAAACAGAATGACGCATCGTAAAACAAATCTGCCTCCTTTTTCTATAGCAATGTGTAGAGCTACTTTTAAAACTGTCGCTAAGTTTATCGGCATTTTGTCAATATTGTTTAGTTTTTTTATACAAGCTGCGACTCCAGAACAAATTGAAATGATTCAGTCTGCGGCGGAACAACACATCTTTGAGACCATTGAGCAGCCTCAAGGTGGCGAACTCCTTGTTAATGCAGCAAATATCGACTCAAGAGTAAAAGCAACAGATTGCCCAACCCCTCTTGAAACCAGTGCTTCAACCACCACCAATACCCGTAGTAGTATTACGGTTTTAGTGCAATGTATACCGGATGAGTGGCGGATTTACGTGCCTGTTCGACTTTCAATGTCGGTACCACTGGTTACCACCACCCGTTCTTTAGCCAGAGGCGAGATCGTCGGTCAATACGATGTCACCACCGCCATGATTTCGCTTAACAAGTTTCGTCGTCAAGGTTTCACCGCTCCACAACAGGTGATTGGTGCAAAAGTGAAGAAGAACATGCGACCCGGTGATGTTGTTGAACGAGGTGATATCTGTGTCGTGTGCCGAAACGAGAAGGTTATCATACAGGCAGTAAAAGGTGGCATGACCATTACCACCAAAGGTACTGCGTTAACTGATGGCTCGATGGGTGATCAAGTAAGAGTGAAAAATGACAAATCTCAGCGTATAATCGAAGGTATTGTTACCAACATGTCTGAAGTCACGGTTTACTTTTAACGCTTTACTTCTAAATGGGTGGTAATCGTTAGTGATTTTACTCTCAATTCTAACGCTGAATATGACGGCTGCGGTGTTTTGCCCCTTTTCGACTATTGAGCTAAAAATTGCTAAAGTAATCGAACCCTTGGTCGATATTGACTGTACAGGTTCCCATTTTTGAAGAAAAAGGCTTAACTATGGCAGGCATCGATAATATTCGTTCAGGGCAGACCCTAACGACCACAAACCGATCAGCAGCGCGCTCTGATTCTAGCTCTCAGGCATCACGTTCTGATGTTGCAGCTAAATCACCGACAAGCAAAGACGCGGTTTCACTGAGTCAACAAAGCAAAGCAATTGGCCAACTCCAACAAGATATGGCAGCACAACCAAGCTTTGACACGGTAAAAGTCGCAGCGATCAAAGAAGCGATTGCGAACGGTTCATACACTGTCGACCCAGAAAAACTGGCTGACAACATGATCAAGTTCGAAAATGAGTTAAAAGGTCTTTAAGCGATAGATTCTTAGTTCAAGCTATCTCCACTTAAAGAGCACTAAGGTTTTAGTAGGATAACGTTATGGCGGCACTAGCAGATTTAGTTAATTTCCAACTTCAAAATGCCAAAGCCCTATCTGATCTATTAGATTCAGAGAAAACCGCTATTACTAGCCGAAAATCGACCGACATTGAACGCATCGCTAAAGAGAAAGTTGTCTTAGTTGAACAATTAAGAACAACCGATCAACGAATCGAAGCGCATAGCAATATCTCCGAACTGACCGAGAATCCAGATCTGGCTCAGTTAGTTAAAACCATCAAATCTGTTGTGTACGATTGCCATCAAGCGAACCTTGTTAATGGTGAAGCCTTGAATCGAGCACACCTCAGCTTTAAAAAACTCAGCAATATGATGCAACAAAGCCACGGAAAGATCGGCATGACCTACAATGCCGGTGGTCAAACGCATACGATTTCTACACTTGGCACCAACGTTAAAGCCTAACCAAGCCACCAGCTACTTCTCTATTCTCTATTCTCTATTCTCTATTCTCTATTCTCTATTCTCTATTCTCTATTCTCTATTCTCTATTCTCTATTCTCTAGCCAGTACCTTAATTCACCTTGCGTCTTTCGCAACACCAACCCTTAACTTACTACTCGACTTATCTTTCATACCAAGCCTAGATCCCACACCCAACCTGTAAATACAAAAAAGCGGCAAGTATTTTCATACTTGCCGCTTTTACATTCACTGTCGTTATTTATTGCCGCCCTGCCATCTGGAAAGCGAGGGCCACTTATACAATTCGTCGGTCATATAACTTAAATGGTCATAAAGACTAGAACAGCGTTTGTTGTCTCTTCTCAGGTACAGCCTGAACTTCACCGTAATTACGCAGTTGTTCCATCTTACGGATGTCTAACTGAAGCTCCGTCACGTAACTATCACCGACAGGGTAACTGCGTACCACTTCCGCACCACGAATAACGCCGTCGACAGCACCTGTCGTTCGCTCGGTACCCAAGCGCTGATCTGATAATTCAGCTCGGCCACTCACTCGCATGCCATACACTTGCTCAGCAAGTTCACGGTAAGCATCAATTTTGGATGCTCGCATAGCACGGATGCGTTTTTCTTCGTCGTTACGGCCTGATTGCTCACTGATACTTGCGTAACCAACAGCAACCAAATAGTCGTCTGGCCTCATGTTTTGCAGTGGCTGACAGCCAACAAGCAGTAAAGCGGCAACAACAAATATTAACTTCTTCATCTCGAACTCCTAAGGGCGAAGAATAACAGTATAAGGCTGACTGATCGTTGGGTCAGAACGAATGATAACGCCATCTTGAGTTCGAATACTGTTCAGAGTATCTAGGTCACGACCAATACGGTCTGCAGGCAAGAAGCCTTGCGCAGAAGCCACCACAATGCGGGTTTGCATACCCACCACGCGAGCATTCACAAGCACACCGCCCTCTTGGCGTAGCATCGTACCTGTTAGCACGTATTGCACGTCTTGTTCCTGCGCGAGGTCTTTCCAATCACGGCTTAACGCAAAGTCACCTTGGTGAGTCACTTGGATAGAGCCCGTTGTTTTGAAATCGACGACCTTAAAGCCACGACGCTGAAACTGGTGAATGAAGCCTTCTGAAACTGAATTACCTAGCCAGTTTGTTGTATCCATATGTTGTAGGTCAACAAACGAAGTGATAGCAATTGGCGTTCTCGCTGAAATACTCGTATTCGAAATGATCAGATCTTCAGTCATACTTTCCACGAAAAAATCCATGGTATGACGAGGGCTGTCCATCAACATAAACTGACTGCCTGAATACTCAGACTTGCCGTTATAGATGGGCGAATAAGCACATGATGTCATCAACATGACACTCATTACTACGAGCCAGTTTTTCATTCTCTTATCTCCAGATATATTTAGTGCTACCTGTTCCAATATGTTCTCACCATTATTCTTTTCAATGGATTACAATGTTGGAACAGTCTTTGCTTTTCATTAATGGTTCAGATTAAGAAAAACGCACTTAAGTCAGCTTCAAGCTTATAGTTATTTGTTAAGCAATATTTATACCCAACTGGTAACGAATAGATGAAAAAAATAATATCTTACTTATTTTCAATAAGTTCACTGATAACCATAAGCTTCAGTGTTCATGCCTCTTGGTATGAAGTTACCGGTACAGCAGCCATCGTATCGTCGGAAGAAAGCGCACGCATCCACGCGCTGGAAGACGCTGTATATAAAGCTGTGCAGTTCTCAGGTGCTGATATTGGTAGTATCTCCAACCTCACGCCCTATCTAGATTCGAATAAAAAAGAGTTTCAGTTTACTAACCATGAAGTTCGCTACATCTTGGTTCAGAAAGAGAAAACTCGCGGTGGCAATTTAATGATCACCGCAAGGATCGACATCTATCCTTCGGCAAATGCTTGCCATGAGAGCCAATACAAAAAGACATTTCTCGTCGGTAATATTGATGTTACCTCCCCGCAGCAAGCCGTTATGGGAAGAATCTATAACATTGGTGATGACTTCAGCCATGTTGTAGACCGACAATTAGCGCAAGAGTCTCGCAGTTTTGTTTCAGTGGGCACGACCGACTTCGACATTGATAAGCGCCAACCAGAAGTCATTAAAATGATTGCTCAAGATACGGGGGCGCAATACATCATTGGTGGCGACATTACCGACTTAACCGCAACGATTGAATCTAAGCTGTTAAAGGACGATGTTATCAACCGACAATTTGCGTTAGAGATGCAAGTCTTTGACGGTAAGACGGGTCATCAGGTTTACAACCGCAGCTATCGTGAAGTAGCTAAGTGGCCATTTGCTAAGACCAGTGAAGTGGACACCCGCAGCGCTCGCTTCTGGGCATCGACCTACGGCAGTATGATGCTGCGCGTCAGTCGTAATATTATGTTGGACTTAGAATCTGAAGTGTCTTGTAAGATCACCCTTCCTGAGGTTGCCGCGGTATTTGGCAATACGGTGACCATTGACTTAGGGCGAATGCATGGCGTTCAGAAAGGTGACAAACTGCAACTGTGGCATACAGGTTCGTTTATCGACCAACGAGGTTTACCGCGTAACAAGGTATCTCAAAGTGATATCACGCTGACGGTTTCTCGTGTTTATGAAAATGAAGCCGAACTCACGATTGATCAACCTAGCCTGGCTGGAAGCATTCAAATTGGTGATGTGATGCAGAAAATCATGTAGTTAGCGTCACCCTCGCTTCATAGTTTCTAATAAAGCCTTAGCACTTTTGTTAAGGCTTTATTTTTTTCATGATGATTAGTTTCGGTTTTAACGTATTTGTCGTAACCTTATTAATAACATAATCATCATTTAGCAAACTATGAGCCAGAATAATCTAATTGGTGCGACCGGTTATCGATTTATATCGAAAGGCCAAACCGCTTTTAAAATCCACATCCATACTCCTGAAGATACGGTGTTACATCGTTCTGTCGGTTTTGTTCGTATGGGTGAAGACAAAGCACTAAAGAAAACCATCAAGTTGAGAGATGAGCTTGGCAGAAAGCTCTGGGGAAAGTTTTGGCCAAAAGTCCTTAGAGAGCCCTATCTGATGACACGTTTGCCGCACAGTTTAGAACCTAAAATAGTATTCAAACCAAACCCTACTCAGACAGATCCTGAACATAGAGATGAATGCTACATCGCTAAGTGGCGCGTATTCTCTGAAAGTGGTGAGTACAAATACAAAACCAAAGTATGTTCTATAAGGAAGCACGGGCGACTCGCCGCCTATAGCCAAACCAAACGAGCGCTCCTTGAGGCCCACAAAGACGTGATTGAGCTGCTTATCTTTATGGGACGACTGAACAGCATCGACCTGAAGTAGTATCTACCTCAGTAGAGCGAATGAGCTGAGAATCAGCTTGCCATATTTATCAGATACAAAAACAGCCGCATCGCGGCTGTTTTGATTTATAGACTAGTCATCATGGTGCTTTAGCATGTTGCTACACCCTAAATCGACCACCTAGCTTCGGCATATCTCTGCCAGTGTCGTCAATCGACGCTTTGACTCTTTCACATAAGGATTGGTTTGATCCCATGCGTAGCCAGCCAAAATTGAGCACACCATTTGCTTAATCTTCGGGTTGGGATCTTGATAGAAAATCACATCCTGCAAGGTACCTGAGTACCACCCTTCAACATACGTTCTAAAGGTATTCACGCCAACCATCAGCGGATCCGCATAATCACGATCCCAATCAACCTTCTCACCATTGAGCTGCTTTTCCACGCACTCAACCGCAAACTGAGCCGACTTCATCGCAATTGTCACGCCTGATGAAAACACAGGATCAAGGAACTCACCGGCATTGCCTAATAGCGCGTATTTGTCTGTTGCAAGGTGTTTTACGTTGGCAGAATAACCACCGATTTCGCCCGCAGGGTTCGGGTACTCTGCCTTTGCCAGTATCTCAGCCAAACCCGGCTCTTCTGTTGCCAGTTGCTTAATCGCGGCAATCTTGTCTTCTGGGTATGATTCAAAGAACTTAGGCTCCCCGACAATACCAAACGAAGACACACCGTTACTAAACGGGATCAACCAATACCAAACATCAGGGTTAGTTGGGTGCACCGAGATTAGAATTTTGTTGCGGTCATATTCAAGGTCTGTCTCCGTCGCTGAAATATGATCATTAATGTGCGTAAAAATAGCTTTGCGTGGAGGAAGCGATGACGGCTCTTCTAAATCAAGCATCTTCGGTAACACACGACCAAAGCCACTGCCATCCAACACGTATTGCGCTTCGAGCTGATAGCGTTCTCCATCAAGCACTTGTACGTCTAAAATGGTACTGTCTTCAGTGAAGTTAATGCCCATCAACTCATGTTGATAATCAATGGCAACACCTTGCGCCTCGGCAGTGTCTGCTAACACCTTATCAAAGGCGCCTCGTTGAACCTGAAACGTCGTTCCCGGCCCAGCAGAGAACTTATCTTCAAAATTAAACGCGGTGTACACACCATTTTTACGAAAAGCAGCACCATCTTTAAATTGGAAATTAGCGTCAGCCACCGCTTCGCTCATCCCAGCTTGTTCAATCACTTCCATGCAAGCAGGTAATAGGCTTTCACCAATAGAAAAGCGCGGGAAAAGGCTCTTTTCAATCACTCGAACATCGATGCCTTTTTTATGAAGCAAAGACGCGGCAATAGACCCTGATGGCCCAGCTCCGATGATCACTACTTGAGTTGACAGTTTTTTCATTAATTTAAGCCATGTTTGTTATTTTTTATTGCGCGCCAGCTTTCAATTCAAGAAGCGTATGACCAAGACCGATATCGTCGGTACGGGTCACTACTTCAAAGCCAGCTTCTTCAACGATCTCTAAGAAATCTTCGCTGCGGTAAAAACGGCTGTTGCCGTTGGCCAAGCAAGTGAAGTAAAGCGACGTCGCGTTTAAGCTATAAGAAGCCGCATCGTATTTCTGTGCATCCCAAAACAGTTCAAGGATATAGACCGTCGCCTCTTCTGACATATGAGAGCGAACACGCTTTAATATGCTCAGAATTTCCATTGGCGAGAAGCAATCAAGGAACTGGCTCATCCACCACACATCCGCGCCTGTCGGCAACGCTTGTTGTTTATCGAGCATGTTGGCTGGGAATGGCGTCACTCGGCCTTGATGGCCATGTTGCGTTGCATTTGCCATTGCCATTTCGAGTTGTTGTGGCAAGTCGACAATCGTTATCTCAACATCTGAGTCGTGATTGCAGCACTGCATCGCCCACTTACCCGTGTTACCGCCGATATCTACCAGCGATTTAGGTTTCTTACTGAACACCTTCTCAAGCAAAACAGGGAAAGAGCGATCTGAATAGAAGTGATCAAACTTGAACCAGCTCTCTTTTGCTTTTTCTGGCAATTGAGACAAGCCTTGGTAAATAGTTTCCCAGTCACCCAGCTCTTTCAAACCCGCAGGTGTACCCTCTTCAATCGCTTCAGTTAGATGCATCATCGCGGCGTAACAAACATCGGCAGTGAAATCCATGTTTGCGTTAGTCATGCCATCATGCAAAAGATAGAAACCAAGGTTGGCCATTTTGTAGTTAGGCTTTTCCCACGTAACAATATGAGCACTCAACGCCATATCGAGTAACACTTTCACGCCGTACTCAGATACGCCGGTTATTTCAGAGATAGACTCAGCTGGTAAACCATCGTTACCCACACCATCTAAGGCCTTTAAAATACCTAAATCACGAAGTGTACGAGCAGTGTGAAAAACAATTGGAGCGAAAGACAACTTTTGCGCTTCTGTTTTTGCTTCTAATGCATTGAATGGATCTAATTTATATTCCGACACGAAAAACCTAACTTTAAAATAATAGAGGGTTACTCAGCAGCCATTTGTGCAAGCTTACGTTTAATATCAACGTTTAAGTTATTAACCCAACGGTTGTAATTACGGTGTATTTCACCATCGTCATACTTCAAATTCTCTGATTCAACGTAAAGAATAGAGTAAAACTTGTCACTATAAGGAATTTCAACCACCGCATGGTGTGAACGAACATACAGTTCCGCACGGATCAAGCCAGGCTTTATTTCTGAAACCAACCAGCCTCGATTCTCAGCCGACTCATAAATAGCTGATTTCACCTGTTTGCTTTGAAGATTAAGTGCAACTGGAGTATCCTCAACATTCATTACAGGTTGGACACGTCCACACCCTGCAAGAACGAATATGAATAACATTGAAACCGCTACTTTTAGTAATTTCATTTAAATTCCTTATCTGTGTTTATTTATAAGCATGCGTAGTATTTAGTTAGACCCAAAGCAAATCAATACTCTATGTCAAATCAATCCCAATTAATGTCGTTTAATATTGAGAAATGGTCTGCAAATTCTGCGGGGCTCAATTCTAATGCCGAATGGCAAACATGGAGCAAGAATTTAGATTGGCCACAAGATGGCTCAACTGAATTTAAAGCTATCCCGCCGATGATGCGCCGCCGAATGAGCAAACAAAGTAAGCTTGCCGTCCAAACCGCATTAACGCTATTAAAAGACACCTCGATTGATTATCTGGTTTTTGCCAGCCGACATGGTGAACTGCACCGAACTGCCACATTGATTCAGTCGATACTAGAAGGTGACGATGCCTCTCCAATGGCGTTCTCGCAGTCGGTACATAATACCGCAGCAGGCCTAACCACCATTGCCGTAAAAGCACCGATTCCATTGACCTCAATCGCCGCGGGGCAAGATACTTTCCATAACGCGCTGATTGAAGCTTATCTTTACCTTCACCAATACCCATCGCATCGTGTCTTAGTCATCGACTTTGACCAACCGCTGCCTGAGCTTTATCAAGAATACGAAACTCAGCACTATGCCGATTATGCTCTGGGTTTAGTGATCACAGCAGGTAATGAATACTCAATTTCGAGAACAACCACCAGCAACTCAATAGCTAGTAGCCCCATAGCTCACGACAGGTCAATGCCTGATTTACCGCAAGGTCTGCAAACACTACAACATATTCTACTGGGTACGCAGCGATGGGCGATTACAGGCAAACACCAAGCTTGGTCGTGGGTAAACAACGCGAAACCTGGAACTCAAGAATGAGTAAGGTCGACCAATATTGGCGAGTATTCGCGACAGGGCTTTGCTTCACCATATTCGGTTTAGGTGGCTTAGTTCTCAGCTTTTTGATCTTGCCGTCGATCGCGCTCACCACATCAAACACCATTCAAAGAGAGCTTAAGGCTCAACGACTGATTCGCTTCTCATTCAATGCGTTCTGCCAGATCATGAAGTTCACTGGTGCGATTGATTATCGAATTGATGGTGCCGAACTGCTACGTGAAGATCGTAATTGCATCATCGTTGCCAACCATCCGAGCTTAATCGACTATGTGCTAATCGCCTCTCAACTTCCTCAATGTGATTGCCTCGTCAAAGCGGCAATATGGGAAAACCCGTTTATGAAGAGGATTGTTAAAGCGGCGGGTTACATACCCAATCAAGCACCTGACGATCTTTTAGAACGTTGTGAAGAACGCTTTTCACGTGGCAATGTCCTGCTGGTTTTTCCAGAAGGCACTCGCACAACGCCGGGAATTGAACCATCCTTACAACGTGGTGCGGCACAAATTGCCACTCGAACACAAACCGATTTACGCGTGATTCATATTACGGTTTCTCCGACATTCTTAACGAAAGAGAAAAAATGGTATCAAGTTCCTGCTACGAAACCCTTTTTTCATATCGCGGTGAAAGGTAAAATAGAAGTCGCACCATTTATTGAGAATGCAAATAACTTAACTTCGGCAGCAAGACGCCTTAATCATCATCTTGCACATACTATTTTCCCTTCCGAAGAAAACATTTAGCAAATCAATAAACAACTGGCGATATCAGCATTTCGAAAATACATCGCATAATGTAGAATCGCCCCCTTAAAGCAGCATTTAGATAAAGCATTAAGTAGGCCAAAGTGGAAACATTACACAACGAACTGAAACAACTGATCATCGACGCATTGAACCTTGAAGACATGAGCATTGATGAAATTGAAACGGAAGCTCCACTATTTGGTGATGGACTTGGACTAGATTCTATTGATGCACTTGAGCTTGGCCTTGCTATCAAGAAAAAGTACAACATTGTTATCGATGCCGATGATTCAAACACTCGACAGCACTTCTCGTCGGTTGAAAATCTAGCGAATTACATCTCTTCTCAAACGAACAACTAGACAGATCTTTATGACACAAGCTAACCAACAAGAAGTATACAACCAGGTTAAAGATGCGCTTATTGAGCTGTTTGAGCTTGATGCTGAAGATATCACTCCTGAAGCACACCTTTATCTCGATCTAGACCTAGACAGCATTGATGCCGTTGATTTAGTCGTTCACTTACAGAACGTCACAGGTAAGAAGATCAAGCCTGAAGAGTTCAAAGCAGTACGCACCGTTAATGACGTTGTGGAGTCTGTGGTTGAACTATTGAAGGACGCATAATGCGTCCTCTGCTGACTTTACTGTCGGCAATCATACTTTTCACTTATCCAATAGCGGTTTACTTTGGACTCAACAAGTTTGGCCTACAAACCGTTGGTATCGTCTTAGCCGCTATCTTTGCTGTCCGCATTTTCACTGGCGGTCAGGCTAAAATCAAAGAGCTAAAACACTTAGCTTGGATCAGTGGAAGTGCCGGAATTGTTCTGCTGGCACTAGGATTAACCTTCAAGCAGCATGGCTGGTTAACCTATTATCCCGTCATCGTTAATGTTTGTATGTTGGCTGTATTCGCTTCAAGCCTATGGCAACCTCAAACAATTATCGAGCGTCTTGCTCGTCTCCAAGAGCCTGAACTTCCGCAAAGTGGCGTTGATTACACACGAAAAGTCACCAAAGTTTGGTGCCTGTTCTTTGTTATCAATGGCTCTATCGCTCTTTACACCTGCTTCCAACCGCTTGAAATATGGACCCTATACAATGGCTTACTCAGCTATTTGTTCGCCGGGTTACTTTTTGCAGGAGAGTGGGTAGTAAGACAGCGCATTCGTCAGAGTTAAATTGTTATGACCCAAACCGTCTCTTACACTTCCTTGTCTGAACTTCTCAGTCAGAACAGATCGCCTGATTCTATTGTCTGCTTTGACGACAATAGCGAGATTACGTGGCAAACATTTAACGACGACTTATCTCGGCTCGTACACCTTTTATCTTCATCCCCTTTTCAGCGAGTCGCGATTTGCACCCAAGACAGCTACCTATTTTCGGTGGCCTTTTTAGCGTGCACAGTCAGCCGCAAACACATCATTTTGCCAGGTAACTATCAACCTTGTGCGCTTGCCGAGCTGAATGAACATTTTGACTGTCTGTTGGTCGATGATGTGATTGGTGCCGTGGAAGTAAGTGAAGTTCGCAATATCCAAACCTTATTGGACACCGAAACACGCGAGCCTCTAACCGATAATATTCCCGCCATTGAGTTAGCAGCAATCCAATTGACCCTATTTACTTCAGGTTCAAGCGGCACGCCGAAGGCAATCAATAAAACACTAGAACATCTAGATATAGAAACTGCTCAGCTAGAGAGAAACTGGGGCGAATTACTCAAAGGTAATCGAGTTCACAGCACGGTTTCGCATCAACATATCTATGGTTTGCTGTTTAGAATCTTATGGCCACTATGCTCTGGTGTTCCATTTGCTCGAAACAACCTTGAGTACCCTGAGCAGATCCTTTCTCACGCCAATAAAAACTGTGTGCTGATCAGCAGCCCAGCTCTACTCAAACGATTAAAACATGAGACCAATACCGCGCAGCTTGCTGGTGTGTTCTCTTCCGGTGGCCCATTACCGACTGAATCGGCTCACCAATCTCGGAATCTGCTTGGTCATTTACCTATCGAGGTTTTTGGCAGCACAGAAACTGGTGGCATCGCATTTCGCCAGCAAGAGAGCGCTCAAACACCTTGGCAACTTTTTGACTGTATTGAGGCAAGTCTCAACAGTGAGAATTGCATTAAGTTATTGTCGCCCTACATCGATAACAATAACTGGTATCAAACCGCCGATGAGTGCGAAATGGTCTCGGATAATCAGTTTATATTGAAAGGCCGAACCGACCGAGTGATCAAGATAGAAGAAAAACGAGTATCACTGGTTGAAGTCGAAAAGCGACTTGAGCAACTGCCTTGGATAAGTGAATGTGTCGTCATTCCATTTGAAGAACCGGAGCGCTTAATCTTGGCGTCGGTTTTGGTATTATCAGAGGAAGGCCAAGCGAAACTCGCCACCATGAGTAAAGGTAAATTCTGGTTGATGCTGCGTTCAGAACTTAGAAAATGGTTAGAACCGATCGCTATCCCAAGAAAGTATCGCATTGTTGATGAGATTCCTCTCAACAGCCAAGGTAAGCGATTAACATCTCACATAGAACAGCTAATAAAATCATAGAAACCGCTGATCGTATTTTACACTGAGATTATCTTTTTATATTTTTGTCAGAACACCCATTTTCAGCCCAAGGATTCTAAGCACACGCTATGGATAAGAGAAAACCAAACGTCATTGCTGTTGACACTGCAGAGAAAGAATCGACCCTGACACTCCATATTACTGGAGACATCACCGATTTTAAGGGGCATTTCAAGAGCTTCCCTATTCTTCCGGGTGTTACACAGATTGATTGGGCACTTCACTACGCAGTCCAAGAACTGAGTGTCCCTGGTTTCTTTAAAGGCATGGAAGTCATCAAATTCCAAGAACCGATCCTGCCAGACTCGACTATTCAGTTGTCATTAAAGTGGGACGCTGACAAAGACAAACTGAGCTTTAGTTACACCTCAAACAACGGTGAACAGACCCACTCTTCAGGCAAAATGAAGCTGGGAGAGAAAAGTGAATAGCGCTCCCATCGAGGCTGTTTCTCAACAAAATCTAAAAGAAAGCAGCTACAAAGCTTGCTTCCTAATCCCGTGCTTTAACCACGGTGCAACCATGCCCTCGGTGGTCTCATCACTTCTTAATTTCGAACTTCCGATTATTATTGTTGATGATGGCAGTGAACTCGCGACCAAACAGTTTCTGACTCCGCTTGCGGAAAGCCCAAATGTGACTTTGGTGACGCTCGAGCAAAACCAAGGCAAAGGGGGCGCAGTAAAGGCCGGTATCAAAAAAGCGCAACAGCTCGGCTTTAGCCACGCCATTCAAATTGATGCTGACGGACAACATGACCTTGAAGCACTACCCGCGTTAATCCAAGCTTCGCAAACTAAGCCACAACGCCTGATATCAGGTCAGCCTGTCTACGACGAGAGCGTGCCTAAAGCAAGGCTCTACGGGCGCTACGCGACGCACATCTGGGTATGGATAGAAACTCTATCTCTATCGATTAAAGACAGCATGTGTGGCTTCAGAGCGTATCCAATCGATAAGACGCAAACCGTACTGAATAAATACGATGTTGGGTCTCGAATGGACTTCGATATCGAGATTTTGGTTCGCCTGTATTGGGAAGGCTGTGACATCGACTTCGTTGAAACGCGAGTCATCTATCCTGAAAACGGCATATCTCATTTCGATGCGCTGTGGGATAACGTAAAAATCAGCTGGATGCACACGAGACTGTTCTTTGGCATGCTGCCGAGAGCACCAAAATTGATTGCTCGCCATTTCAAATCCGATTCTGCTAAAAGTGGGCAAAACCAAGGTTCCTTGGCCGAATCCAACAAAAACGAGTCAGAACAACCCCATTGGTCTCGCACTCAAGAACGCGGAACCGTGCTCGGCATCAAACTGTTATTGACTGTTTATACCTTGTTAGGCCGAGGCGTATTTAATCTTATTTTGCGCGGTGTGATGCGTTACTACCACCTAACGGGTAAGCGCGCACGAAACGCCTCAGAACAGTACCTATTTCAGCTTAAGGCATACGCTGAACAACAGAATATTGAGTTACCCGCTGAATTAACCAGCTATAACCATCTTCTTTCGTTTGGCCATACCATGCTAGACAAGTTAGCGGCATGGAAAGGCGATTTCTCGGTAGATAACCTGACGATTCATGGCCAAGACCAATTCGAAAGCATGGTGGAAAACCAACAAGGTGTACTGATTCTAGGATCTCATCTTGGCAATATCGAACTGTGCCGCGCTTTAGGTCGCAGACACTCGAACATCAAAATCAATGCGCTGGTGTTCACAGAGCACGCTGAACGTTTTAATTCAGTGATGAAAGCGGTCAACCCGCAGTCTGATTTAAACCTGATTCAAGTAACTTCAATGGGCCCTGATACCGCCATATTGTTGCAACAGAAGTTGGAGCAAGGCGAGTGGATTGTGATTGTTGGCGATAGAACTTCCACCAGCAAAGAGAGCCGTTCAGTATGGGCTGAGTTCTTGGGTAAGGAAGCCCCCTTCCCTCAAGGGCCATTTATGTTAGCCTCGGTTCTCAAAGCGCCAGTCTTCCTATTATTTGGGCTACGTGACGACTCACAATCTAAGCCGCATTTTGATGTCTATTTCGAGCATTTTAGCGACAAGATAGAACTACCAAGAAAGACTCGCGAACAATCTTTACAGCAAGTCGTGCAAAAATACGCAAATCGACTTGAGCACTACACACTGAAAGCACCGCTTCAGTGGTACAACTTTTTTAATTTTTGGACATTGAGCAAGCACCATGACGAAAAAGAATCCAAATAGCATCACCTTTGGTGCCGAACGCCTCACGATTGAGGATGTTGTCGCTATCTCACAAGGCGCAAAAGCCTCGATGAACTCAAGTGAAGCATTCACATCAAAAATCGACCGTGGTGTCGCTTTTTTAGAACGCCTATTGAAAGAAGAAGGCGTGATCTATGGTGTGACAACAGGCTACGGTGACTCTTGTACCGTTGCGATTCCGCCAAACCTAGTTGATGAGCTACCACTGCATCTAACGCGCTTTCATGGCTGTGGTTTAGGCGAAATACTGTCTCACGAACAATCTCGTGCGGTATTAGCAACACGCCTTTGTTCATTGTCACAAGGTGTATCTGGTGTGACTCACGATTTGCTCAACCAGATCGTTACTCTGATCAACCAAGATATCTCACCGCGTATTCCTCAAGAAGGATCGGTTGGTGCTAGTGGCGATTTAACGCCGCTGTCTTACTTAGCGGCAGCACTGATTGGTGAGCGCGATGTTATCTACAAAGGCGAAGTTCGCCCTACTAGTGACGTCTACAAAGAGCTAGGAATTAACCCTATCAAGCTTAAGCCAAAAGAAGGCTTAGCATTGATGAATGGCACGTCAGTAATGACGGCTTTGGCTTGTATCGCCTACAAACGTGCAGAATACCTAGCTCAGCTGTCGACTAAGATCACCGCAATGGTGTCTGTCGGTATGCAAGGCAACGATTTCCATTTCGATGAAGCGCTGTTTGCAGTGAAGCCTCATCCGGGTCAACAGCAAGTTGCTGCATGGCTACGTGACGACTTACAAGCGGATCGCCCGCCACGTAACAGTGATCGCCTACAAGATCGTTACTCACTGCGTTGTGCACCGCACGTTATCGGTGTCGTTCAAGACTCTCTGCCTTGGCTACGCCAAATGATTGAGAACGAACTCAACAGCGCTAACGATAACCCAATTATCGATGGCGACAATGAGCGCGTACTGCACGGTGGACACTTCTATGGTGGCCATATCGCAATGGCAATGGATACACTAAAAACAGCGGTAGCCAACCTTGCAGACCTACTTGATCGCCAAATGGCACAGCTAATGGATTACAAGTTCAACAACGGCTTACCATTTAACCTAACGGGTGCTGAAGGCGAACGTAAACCAATCAACCACGGTTTCAAAGCGGTACAGATTGGCGTTTCAGCTTGGACAGCAGAAGCATTGAAACACACCATGCCAGCAAGCGTGTTCTCTCGTTCAACCGAGTGTCACAACCAAGACAAAGTCAGTATGGGCACCATTGCAGCTCGTGACTGCTTACGCGTTCTTGAACTGACTGAACAAGTAGCGGCAGCGTCACTTCTGGCAGGTACACAAGCGCTTGAGCTTCGTAAACGCCACAATGAGCTTGATGAGCACCACATGAGTGAAAACCTAAAGCACATTCGCGACGAAGTACTCAAAGAGTTTGAATTTATCGTTGAAGATCGACCACTTGAAGGCGATCTACGTCACTTCATTGCTCGTATTCAAAGTCAGCACTGGTCACTTTACTCATAGAGTAGCTAACTTCATAAAGTAGCTAAACTCATAAAGTAGCCAACCCTTTACGCAATATTGTTGAGAGCGATTTATGTCTGAAATCCTTCATCCATTACAATCTGAGGTGACACTTATCACCTCGTTCCAAGATGCCGATCCGATGGGCGTGATCTATCACGGCAACTACTTCCGATTTTTTGAAGAAGTAAGACGCATCATGATGGATAAGATTGAGTACAACTACCATGAGATGAAGGGTTCTGGCTACATGTGGCCGATCATCGACACGCGCGTAAAATACATCAAAGCGATACCGTTTAATCATCAGATCAAGGTATCCGCTAAGTTAACTGAGTGGGAAAACCGCTTGCGTGTTGACTACGAAATTCACGATGCCAACACAGGTGCTCGTATGACACGCGCCCACACCATGCAGGTTGCAGTAACCATTGAAGAGCAAGAGATGTGTTTTGCTTCGCCTAAGGTGTTTACCGATAAAGTCGAGCACTGGCATCAATTTGGCTGCTTACCCCAATCAGCTGAGCAGCAATCAAGCGACCAACAATCAGACCCATATCAAGCATCTAACACACAGCAGCAGGTGAAACATGAGTCTGTTTAAACACGGGCGTAAGCAAATCAGCATCGCACTATTAGGGCTTGCTTCAATGATGGCGAGTCACTTTGCTGGCGCTAGCGAGAACACGATTGCTGTCGGTTCTATTTCAGAGCTACAAACCGTGTTAAGCGAAAATAGTATCGTTCGTGGTGAGTTCACTCAAACACGTAACATGGAAATGTTCGCCCAACCTCTGACGTCACAAGGCACGTTTTTATTAGATAAGTCGAGTGGCTTGCTTTGGACGCAAGTAACACCATTTCCTGTAAGTCTGGTGCTCACGGATAACAAACTGAGCCAAAGGTTTGCCGATCAACCCGCTAAAATCATCACCGACAAAGAAAACCCGATGGCGTTTTATTTCAGTCATATCTTCTTGTCAGTGTTTCACGGAGACACCCAAAAACTTCAAGAGCAATTCTCACTGTCATTTGAACCAGCGACTGCGAAAAATTCTGATGAAAGTGCAAACTCAAGTTCAGAAGACACACGATGGACACTCACTCTAAAGCCAAAGAATGCGCCAATGAACGCGGTGTTTGAAGCCATCACACTGCAAGGACAAGGTGACATTGAACGTATCGAACTTAGAGAAGTTCGTGGGGACAGCACAGTGATCGAATTTAGCCAGTTAAGCCATCTACCGGAAGTATTATCAGATGCTGAAGCGCAACAATTCCAATTCTAGCCTAGCCCTTGCTTGGCTTGTTGTCGTAATGCTATTTAGCGGATTGTTGATCAAACAATTCGCTTTTTCTTCGTCGGTACCCATTGAAAGCAACATCATGAAATTGCTGCCAGAAAACCAGCAAGATCCCATGGTAGAGCAAGCCTTTCAGCAGATATCCAGCTCGATGAGCGAGCAAGTGGTGTTTATCATAAGTGCCTCCGACGTCGAACAAGCCATGACAGCGACTGACGCTTTTGAAAAAAAACTTAACCAAAGAGCTTTCTCAAGCCAGCCAACTCTGTTTAAGCAAGTTCAAGGAAAAATCAACGCCAGTACTCAAAGCCAGTGGAGCGACTTCTATTTTCGTCACCGAGCTCAACTGCTGACCCAACAACAAAAAGAGACGCTGACACACTCGCCGGATTCGCGAGCTCAATATGTCATTCAGTCTCTGTACAATCCGTTCTCAGGCGTCACTGCCGCAGAGCTATCTCTCGACCCATTTTTATTATTTCGCGACTACATCAGCGCTGTTGGCGTTCAATCAAGTAACTTTGTTCTGAAAGAAGGCTACCTCACAGCCCAGTCTAATGAGCAAACTCATATTTTGGTGACAGCGACTCTGGCAGGTTCGCCTTATAGTTTAGCGATTCAAGAGCAGCTTCCAGATCTTGATTCAATTGAGCGCCAGATCGAAACGCAGTTTGGTGTCAAAGTGCAGCATACCGGTGTGGTGTTCTACGCCAATTACGGTACCGAAAGTGCGAAATCAGAAATCAGTACCATTGGTTTGGGCTCATTAGCAGGTGTGATTTTATTGGTGTGGCTGACATTTCGTAGCGCCCTCCCACTTGCCTTGTCTTTGCTTTCAATCAGTACTGGGTTGTTGGTTGCCCTTGCAAGCACCGTCGCTATCTTCGGCAAGGTTCACCTATTTAGTTTGGTGTTCGGTGCCAGCTTAATTGGCGTATCCATCGACTACTCTTTCCATTACCTAACCGATCGTTTGGCGGCTGGTAATCAATGGCAAAGCGACAAAGGGTTGAAACATATTATCGTTGCGATCACCTTGGGTCTGATCACTAGCTTGATTGGCTACCTAGGTCTGTTGGTGGCACCTTTCCCGGGGTTACAGCAACTTGCTCTTTTTTCGTCGATTGGACTGATCGCAGCTTACGCCAGTGTGGTGTGTTGGTATCCGGTTTTAGCGGCAAAACCAAGCCAAGAACGCCCTCTTCCCTTATCGAAGCTTTGGCATACTTGGTTAAGCCTCTGGAGCAACCAAAAATTTAGAATTGGCTTACCATTAATAGTGACTGTCGTTAGTTTGATATCACTCAGCCAAATTCGCTACGACGACGATATTCGTCAACTTCAAGCGATGCCTGAACAACTCAAACAGCAAGAACAAGCCATTACTGAGATATCAGGATTAGGCAGCGGTCAAAATATGCTTTTGGTGACTGCCAACAGCGACCAAAAACTGCTAAAAAAACTGGCAGAGATCACCACGAGCTTAGATTCTTTGGTCGATAGCCAAGGTATCTCCGGATATCGCAGCATCAATCAACAATTGTTAAGCAAACAACAACAGCATGATAACTATCAATTGGTTGAACAACTTTATAGCCAGCAAAGCCATATCTTGCAGAACACTCTTGGTTGGCCTAGCTTTCCAGAGCTACCTAAGTTCGAGGAAATCACGGTATCTGGATTTTTAGAATCACCAGTGTCAGAGCCTGTTCGACCACTTTGGTTAAAACCGATCGATGGGCAAGCCGCGTCGGTCATTTTGATCAAAGACGTCACAGATTCAGAACAGTTCTCTCAATGGCTCGATTCAAGCTTTGCTCAGCAACAAGGTGTTAAATACCTTAATAAAGCCGATGAAATCTCCGCTCTCTTTGCGGAATACAGAGTCAAGATCACCGAGCTATTATTGATTGCTTTGGCCGCTATTGGGATGGTGTTAGGTTGGCGCTACGGTGTAAAGCAAAGCCTGTTAATGCTGTTGCCATCGTTAATTGCCGGAGTCGCTGGTTTAGCGATCACGGGTATTTTAGGCTCAACATTGAACCTGTTTAATTTGCTTGGACTGATTCTGATTTTAGGGATTGGTATCGACTATACCCTGTTCTTTGCTGAGCAGAAGAAATCACTAAGCACCTTATTAGCGATTACTTTGTCAGGCCTCACGACGCTACTCTCATTTGGCTTATTGTCACTGAGTCAAACTCATGCCATTCATAGTTTCGGTGTTACCGTCCTAACTGGCATTTTCGTCGCGTGGCTGCTTTCGCCACTTGCAATCAACAACCAACAACCAGCGGAAAAATCAAACTCTCGAGAGGCTTTTAGATGAACAAAACAATCAAGATAGCGCTCGCCGTTGGATTGGGCTTATTACTCAGCGCTTGTTCGATGGTATCTCAACAGCCTACAGGCGCAAGTGTCGCAATCGATAAAGACACCGAGCTAGCCTTGCCGCTGCCTGCTGAACTGGGATACTCATTTACGGCGAGCCAACTGATCAGCGCAACATGGCAAGACGATACACAGCAACTGCCTGTTCAAGTCGAAGTCACACCAAATAAAGTCGTGTTAGCGGGTTTTTCCTCTTGGGGAACGCGCATCTTATCGCTGCAATACCAAAACCAAGCCATTGAGACTCAAGTTCTGTCCGGTCTTGGCGCAACCCTGCCGCAACCTGAGCAGGTGTTATTTAATTTAATGCTGACTCTATGGCCAATTGAAGCATGGGCTCAGCCTCTGCAAGGCATCGGTTGGCATTTGGTCGATACAGACAACAGCCGCACCGTGTTTGATGAAAACCAACAGGCAATCATTGAAATTGATTACCAAGCAGAGCCCGGAACACACAAAACCACGGGCAATATTGTTTTCAAACATTTGACCCAGGGCTACACCATCACCATACAAACGTTGAACTCAGCGATTGTCGACAACCCAAGTAAGATCTGAACACTATGCCTATTTATATCCAAGATTGTGGCTTCCACTCCGCGTTAGGCTCAAGTATCGCTGACATTCATGGCTGCCTCAAAGGTGCGCGTGAATCAAACATGGTTGAAGTAAGCGATATGCTGAATGATGGTGAGCACACTATCGTCGGTAAGGTGGCTGGCGAGCTGCCAGCGATCCCATCTGATCTAACGCAATACGCCACTCGCAACAATCAGCTGGCGTTATCCGCTCTTAATCAAATCAAAGACTCTATTGAGCAAGCAAAATCACAATTTGGCGCAGACAGGATTGCCGTAGTTATTGGCACCAGCACCTCAGGTATCTCGGACGGCGAAGCAGCATTCAAACATAAACTGGCACATGGTGAATTTCCTGAGCATTACCATTATTCAAAACAAGAACTAGGCAATGCCTCTGAATTTGTTAGCCAACATTGTGCATTAACAGGACCAAGCTATGCGATATCGACCGCTTGCTCGTCCAGTGGCCGCGTATTTCTGACCGCTCAACGTTTGTTAGATTCAGGCATGGCTGATGCTGTGTTGGTTGGAGGTGTCGACACCTTATGTGAGCTGACGCTCAATGGTTTTCATGGTCTTGAAGCACTTTCAACCACACATTGTAAGCCGTTTAGTGCAACACGAGATGGTATCAACATCGGAGAAGCAGCAGCATTTATGTTGCTCAGCAAGGCAAAACTGGTCAGTGTTAATACAACCCCAAACACGTCGAACATTGCCTTGTTAGGCTGTGGCGATAGCTCTGACGCACACCATATTTCAGCGCCTCACCCTGAGGGAAATGGTGCGGAGCAAGCTATGCAAAAGGCGTTAGATTCCGCTCAATTACAAGCTGAAGACATCGGTTATATCAATGCTCATGGCACCGCAACTCCACTCAATGATTCAATGGAAAGCAAAGCCATTCATCGTATTTTTGCAAACAAGGTTCCCGTCAGTTCCACCAAGCCTCTCACCGGGCATACTCTTGGAGCCGCAAGTGCAATAGAGGCTGCAATAGCATGGCATATTTTAAAACATGACTTACCGCTTCCCTTACAAAAATGTCAGGATAAAGCTGAAGATATTGAGATTGATTTGGTAAACTGTTCCCAGAAACTTAAAGTAAAGAACATCTTAAGCAATTCTTTCGCTTTTGGTGGCAACAACATTAGCCTGATTTTTGGTGTAGTAAATGACTGATATCCCTTCTGTAGACCAACTTCTCCCACACGATGATCCGATGATATTAATCGATCGTGCTATCAACGTAGAGGCGTTGTCGATTCACTGTCAGGTCGATATTGGTGCTCATAACCTGTTCTTTAATGCCGAATCTCAAACCGTACCAGCGTATGTCGGTATTGAGTTTATGGCTCAGTCTGTAGCGGCATGGTCTGGATACCATGCGCTGAAAAACGGCACGACTCCTCCAATCGGCTTCTTACTCGGTTCTCGTCGCTACAAGTCACTGTGTGATGAGTTCACTCAAGGTCAGACCCTTGATATCTACGCCGAGCAACTGATGGAAGACAGTGGCATGGCCGTGTTTACCGCCCGAGTCGAAGACCAAGGTGAGTTAGTGGCTCAATGCCAACTCAACGTCTACGTGCCGACCGAACAAAAATTACAAGAAATGAAAACTAGGAGCCCATCATGACCCGTCAGGTTTTAGTCACAGGTGCCAGCAAAGGCATTGGTAAAGCGATCGCTATTCAACTCGCGAAAGACGGATTTGAAATCGCCGTTCACTACATGGGTGACAAGCAAGGTGCTGAAGACACATTGAAGTCGGTCACTGAACTGGGTGGCGCAGGACGTCTCATCCAATTTGATATCAGCAATCGCAGCGAGTGTCGCGAAAAGCTTGAGTCAGATATTGCCGAGTACGGCGCTTACTATGGTGTGGTGAACAATGCCGGTATTACTCGTGACACGGCATTCCCAGCTATGACTGAAGAAGAGTGGGATGGTGTTATCCATACCAACCTCGACAGCTTCTACAACGTACTTCACCCGTGCGTGATGCCAATGGTTCAAAAACGCAAAGGCGGTCGAATCGTTACTCTGGCGTCGGTATCCGGCATCATGGGTAACCGCGGTCAAACCAACTATGCAGCAGCAAAAGCGGGCGTAATTGGCGCGACTAAGTCACTTGCTCTAGAACTCGCAAAACGCAAGATCACAGTAAACTGTGTGGCTCCGGGTTTAATCGATACAGGCATGGTTGATGAGCACGTGAAAGAGCATGCTCTCCCTCAAGTGCCATTGCGACGTATGGGTGAGCCAGAAGAAGTAGCAGGCCTTGTGAGTTATCTAATGTCTGATATTGCAGGCTACGTTACTCGCCAAGTGATTTCAGTCAATGGAGGCTTAGTATGACCCGCCGCGTTGTTGTAACTGGCATGTCTGGTGTTACTGCCTTTGGTAATGATTGGCAGCACATCGAACCAAAACTAAAAGCCTGTGAAAATGCCACTCAATATATGCCAAGCTTTGAGCAATATGATGGCCTCAACACTAAGCTTGCTGCACCTATTGATGATTTCCAATTACCAAAACACTATAAGCGTAAGCAAGTACGTGGCATGGGACGTGTGTCTCGCCTAGCCACTGTTGCGACAGAAAACGCATTAAAGCAAGCTGGGCTGATCGGCCACGACGTTTTGACAAACGGCGAAACAGGCATTGCTTACGGCTCTTCCACCGGCAGTACAGATGCGGTTGGCGCGTTTGGCGTAATGCTCAACGAGAAGTCGACACGTGCGATCACCGCAACAACTTACGTGCAAATGATGCCACACACCGCTGCGGTAAACGTGGGACTGTTCTTTGGCCTACGCGGCCGCGTGATCCCCACCAGCAGTGCCTGTACTTCAGGAAGCCAAGCCATTGGTTACGCCTATGAAGCGATCAAACACGGCTACCAAACCGTGATGGTTGCCGGTGGCGGTGAAGAGCTATGCCCAACTGAGTCTGCCGTTTTCGATACCCTTTTTGCTACCAGTTTAAAAAACGACACACCAAAAAAATCTCCTAGCCCTTACGACAGTGAGCGCGATGGCCTTGTTATCGGTGAAGGCGCCGGTACGCTTGTTCTTGAAGAGTATGAACATGCCGTTGCTCGTGGCGTGAAGATCTACGCTGAGATCATTGGCTTTGCCAGCAACTGCGATGCCGCTCATGTGACCCAACCTCAGATGGAAACCATGCAAATTTGTATGGAAAAAGCGCTAAAAGATGCTCAACTTCCGGCTGAAAAAATTGGCTATGTTTCTGCGCACGGTACCGCGACTGAAAAAGGCGATATTGCGGAAAGTAATGCGACCGCGAACATTTTTGGTGAAGTGCCAATCAGCTCATTGAAAAGCTACTTTGGTCATACGCTTGGCGCGTGTGGTGCGATTGAAGCTTGGTTAAGCCTAGAGATGATGCATTCAGGTTGGTTCAGCCCAACATTGAATCTTGAGAATATCGACGAACAATGCGGCAAGCTCGATTACATCACAGGCTCTGGTCGCGAATTGGACGTTGAATATCTGATGAGCAACAACTTCGCTTTTGGTGGAATCAACACCTCAATCATCTTCAAAAAAATCTAGGATAGATAATGAAAAACTGGTTAGTTGCTGCTGTTGTCGTTTTACTCGCAGGTTGTAGTGCTCCGAAATATTCAGGAAACGCACTACCAGAAGCAAATACAATCGAACAAGTAACGATTGTTGAAGACGAGAAAACTCGTGCGGTTTTCCTCGACTCCATGCTCGACTGGTGTCTGAATAATCAGGTCAAATGTAAAGTCGTTGCCGACGGCTCAGAACATAATCCAGAGGACATCACGCTGGATTATATCTCTCGTTGGAGTTGGGATTTCAGAACCTTTGTGGCTGACGCAAAGATCTCTGCTTATCAGGATCAACAGCGCGTAGGCAATGTCGAATTCAAAGCGCCAAACAGCGGAAACTTTTCTAAGTTTGGTGACGATATGGAACGCATCAAAGCGATGATGGATATCTTGTTCGATAAGAAAACAGCCGCGCAAGCAACTCAAATGATTGCCGACGACAAGCTCTAACGAAATCGTTCAGAGACTAAAGCTCGAGACAAATAAAAAGGGTCAGTAACCAAGTTACTGACCCTTTTTTGATTCTAGCAATCGCTCAATTAAGCGTTAGCTTCACGCTCAGCGATGAACTCAAGAGCCATCTTGATGCGAGCGATTACGCGCTCTTTACCAACAAGCTCCATCACAGCATCAACAGAAGGAGACTGACCACCGCCAGTTACTGCTACGCGAAGTGGCATACCGATTTTACCCATACCGATCTCTAGCTCTTCACATACCGCTGCAATCACACCATCTTTGATGTTTGCAGTAGTGAAATCTTCAAGCGCTTCAACCTTAGCAAGAGCAAGTTCTAGTGGGCCTTTAGCAACACCACGTAGGTGCTTCTTAGCTGCGCCAGCTTCAAACTCAGAGAAGTCTTCGTAGAAGTAACGAGACTGCTCAGCAAGTTCGATAAGCGTGTTACAACGCTCGCCAACTAGCTTGATCACTTCAGTGATCGCTGGGCCGTTTGTTGTATCGATCTTCTGTGCGTCTAGGTGCCATTGCAGGTATTTTGCAACGTACTCAGGCTCAGAAGTCTTGATGTAGTGGTTGTTCAACCAAAGTAGCTTTTCAGTGTTGAATGCAGATGCAGACTTGCTGATGGCTTTAAGGCTGAAGAACTCAATCATCTCTTCTTGAGAGAAGATCTCTTGGTCACCGTGAGACCAACCTAAACGAACTAGGTAGTTGTTCAGTGCATTTGGTAGGTAACCTTCGTCGCGGTATTGCATTACAGAAACAGCACCGTGACGCTTAGAAAGTTTCGCACCGTCATCACCAAGAATCATTGCACAGTGAGCGAAAGTTGGAACTGGCGCGCCTAGTGCTTCGTAGATGTTGATTTGACGAGGTGTGTTGTTGATGTGGTCTTCACCACGAACAACGTGTGTAATACCCATATCCCAGTCATCCACTACAACTACGAAGTTGTAAGTTGGAGCACCGTCTGTACGACGAATGATTAGGTCATCAAGTTGGCTGTTAGAAATTTCAATGCGACCACGAATTTGGTCATCAAATACTACGCTGCCTTCTTTAGGGTTACGGAAACGGATAACGCACGCATCACCTTCTTTCGCTGCTTCGTTTGCTGCAACAATTTTAGGGTGGTTCGCATCGTAACGAGCCATTTCTTTGTTTTCTTCTTGCTCTGTACGAATTTCGTCAAGCAGCTCTTTAGACGCGTAGCATTTGAATGCTTTGTCTTCAGCAAGTAGCTTATCAACCATTTCGTTGTAACGGTCAAAACGCTTAGATTGGTAGTAAGGACCTTCATCCCATTCCATACCCATCCATTGCATGCCTTCTAGAATTGCATCAACCGCTTCTTGAGAGTTACGCTCAAGGTCCGTGTCTTCGATACGTAGAACGAATTCACCACCTTGGTTCTTAGCGAATAGCCAAGAGTAAAGTGCAGTACGTGCACCACCAACGTGAAGATAGCCAGTTGGGCTAGGAGCAAAACGAGTTTTAACCGTCATTTAAATACCTTGATTATGTAGGTGATTCTTTTAGTGGGGTCTAATACAAAGTCTGTAATAGCCAAATATCACTAAATTTTGGGCGCTATTTTATCACCACCGCTTAAATCTACAATCAGTAGTGAATGATTAATGCGCGGATCTTGTGCGAAAGCCACTGTAGAAAGGCCAAATTCAGCTTCGATGTAGCAAATCTATAGCCTGAGCCAATAAATTATAGCCACGCTTTTCTTTAACTCCCGCTTATTTCATCAACGTACCCCACCCATTCATATGCCACTAAGATCAAATTCTTGAATTTATGTTTGACCTTACCCTTACGGGAAGGTTTATGTTAGGCGTAGATGAGAATTGGAGTATCGATATGAACCATTACACAACCGCGCTCAACGGCCTAAATTGCATGGGTTGTGCGAAGAAAGTTCGCACACTGTTTGGCGAACTCGACAATACGACGATCAATGATATATCGCCGACATACATCGATATTTCGACTCCAATTAATTACGTTCTACTCAGTGAACAGTTGGCGACGCTTGGTTATAGCATGGGCAATAAGCTGCACCTTTCGTTATCCGGTCTTAGCTGCGGTAAGTGCGTGAGCAAGCTGACTCAAGCACTTGAACAAACCGAGCAAATCTCAGAGCTAGAAATCAGCAAACATGAATTGTCATTGGTTACTCTGCTTTCAGAATCCGAGCTTATTGAGTTGATCGAAAGCGTAGGTTATCACGCGGCTTCCTACTCTGAGGTTAATGAGCCTTTATCTAATTCAGATTCAGATTCAGATTCAGAAGACGATAAAAAAACAGCGCCAGTGGAACCGACCCAAGATAAACCTGCTGCTAGCCAATATACTTATCACCTTGTTCTTGAGGGAATGACGTGTGCGAGTTGTGTTTCTTCGGTAGAGAAAGCACTGAAAAAGAATGAGTTCGTCGACCAAGCTCAGATCAATCTCGCAGAACAGACAGCCTTGGTCTTCACGTCTAAAACACGAGACGTCATCGAAAGCGCTCTCATAGAATCGGTAAAAACCGCAGGTTATGGTGCGGAGTTCGTTGATGACGCGGCAACTCAACAACAAAAACAGCAAGAGCAACAACTTCGTACCCAAAAAGCTTTCCTAAAGAATTCAGTAAGCGCGCTGCTTATCGGTGCTCCACTGATGGCGTGGGGTCTGTTCGGTGGCAGCATGACTATTGCTACATTTAACGACCAACTGGCTTGGGGATTGGTCGGTTTCGTCTGTTTGGTACTGCTAGCCACTTCAGGACGCAGCTTCTTCACTAACGCTTGGCAATCACTGATGCACAAGCGCGCAACAATGGATACGTTAGTTGCTTTAGGCACTGGCGCCGCGTGGTTCTACTCAATGCTGGTTGTGCTAATTCCATCATGGTTCCCAGAACCATCGCGCCATGTCTATTTTGAAGCGAGCGCCATGATTGTTGGCCTTATTTCTTTGGGTCACTACATTGAAGCCAAAGCCAAGGCACGCACCACCAAATCTTTGCAGGCACTGATTAATTTACAGCCTCAAAAAGCGGTGGTTATCGTCGATGGTAAAGAACAAACCATCGCCGTCGAAGCTATTCAAGTCAGTATGCAAGTACGAGTGAAACCGGGAGAAAAAGTCCCTGTCGATGGTGTCGTCGTATCTGGCGAATCTTATATCGATGAGTCGATGCTGACTGGCGAACCGCTTCCTAACGTTAAATCGATTAATGATGGCGTTTCAGCCGGTACCATTAATGGTGATGGCAGCCTGATCATTGAAGCCACGGGAATTGGCTCAAGCACCATGTTGGCTCGAATCATTCAGATGGTTCGCCAAGCACAAAGCAGCAAGCCTGCGATTGCTAAGCTCGCTGACTCTATCTCTGCCGTTTTCGTCCCTGTTGTGGTCGCGATCGCAGCAACTGCTGCCTTAGTTTGGTTTTTTGTTGGCCCACAACCGAGTGCCAGTTATATGCTAGTGGTATCAACAACAGTGCTAATCATCGCCTGCCCATGCGCATTGGGCTTAGCGACACCGCTCTCTATTACTGTTGGCGTTGGCAAAGCCGCTGAGTTTGGTGTTCTGATCAAGGATGCAGATGTGTTGCAATCTGCAAGCAAAATTGATGCTGTCGTGTTTGATAAAACAGGCACCCTAACCCAAGGTAAACCAACCGTTCAGCAGGCCTTTTATGGCGATTTATCAGAGCAAGAACTGCTGGCTTACGCCTATTCGGTAGAGATAGGGTCAGAACACCCATTAGCGAAAGCCGTTTGCCAATATGCAGAGAACTTACAAGTTTCAGCACTACCCCATAGCGAGTTCGAAAACCAACGTGGGCGTGGCGTACAAGCAATAATTAACGGCAAGCACGTTCAAGTCGGCTCACTTAAGTACCTCACCCAACTCAACATCAATACAGACATTGGCGCGGACTTTATCGAGCTTTGTCGAACACAAGCATGGACACCCATCTTCGTTGTAATCGATCAAAAACTGGAAGGCATATTTGGCATTTCAGACGCATTAAAAATAGATAGCAAACAAGCCATTGCTCAACTAAAATCCGCCGGAATTCACACTGTGTTATTAACAGGCGACAACGATTCTGTAGCTCAAGCGATTGGCAAAAGCGTCGGTATTGATGAGGTTATCTCGGAAGTACTACCAGAGCAGAAAGCTCAACACATTGTTCAGCTGCAACAGCAATATAAGAGTGTTGCCATGGTCGGAGACGGTATTAACGACGCGCCTGCACTTGCTCAAGCAGATATAGGCATAGCAATGGGTAGCGGCAGCGATGTGGCGATTGAAAGTGCGCAAATGACGCTGCTCAACTCGTCGCCATTATCGGTCAGTAACGCGATTGAGCTTTCCCAAGCGACCGTGAGAAACATGAAGCAAAACCTGTTTGGTGCCTTTATCTATAATTCACTTGGTATTCCAATTGCGGCTGGTGTGCTCTACCCATTCTTTGGATTTTTACTTAGCCCTGTCGTTGCAGGCGCTGCGATGGCGATGTCATCAATCACCGTAGTCAGCAATGCCAACAGATTAAGACTGTTCAAACCCACTCATTCTAATATCAACAAAAACCATATTCATGAGGTTAACCATGATTCGTAAAGTTATGACTCTTACTGCACTCGCTGCAATTTCAGGACAAGCTCTCGCTACTGATGTTCTGAACCATAAGTCTCCATACTGTGGCTGCTGCACAGAATGGACAGAACACATGCAAGACGCAGGTTTCGATGTCACAGAGAAACTCCATGATGACATGAATCCTATCAAGCAGAAGTTAGGAGTAACGCCAGAGCTAGCTTCTTGCCATACGGCAGAGATCGACGGTTACGTATTTGAAGGGCACATTC
Organism: Vibrio lentus; assembly: GCF_030409755.1. Lineage (NCBI taxonomy): Bacteria > Pseudomonadati > Pseudomonadota > Gammaproteobacteria > Vibrionales > Vibrionaceae > Vibrio > Vibrio lentus. The sequence continues at coordinate 228,428 of NZ_JAUFQE010000002.1, read as the reverse complement.
CAGCAGAGGACGTGAAAGCCTTTTTAGAAAACCCACCACGCAATGCGATTGGCTTGGCGGTTCCAGGCATGCCAATGGGCTCGCCGGGCATGGAGTATGGCGATAAGAAAGACGAGTATTCTGTTTATGCGTTTAACGAGAAAGGTCAGGTGTTTGAATACCGTCATTACAACGGGAAATAGAGCGTAAATAGACCTGCGAACAGCAATAAAAATAGAGCCTAGCATTAAGCAAACCCAAGACTGTGGTTTACTTGCTAGGCTCTTTGCTTTTGGACAGTAAAGCAAATCTTGTCGCGGTATCAACCGGGCTGTTAGTACCGCTATGTTCCCCTCGCTAATTAGCTAAGAAGTTATTCAACAAAAAAGTTATTTAGCAAAGATGCTCACTCGGCTAATAATCTAATCGACTAAACGCCAAGTGAATCAGCTTAGAAGCCGTAAGAAGCACCGAATACGAATGCGTTGTTCTGCTTAGAATCGCCGTTTGCGAAGTCTACGCCGTTAGCTTGGCTACGGAACTCAAAGTAAGGTTGAACGCCTTGACGAGTCCATGTTGCACGTAACTCGTGGTCCATTGCTTCAGCGTCAATCATGTAAACGTTGTTGTAGCTAAGTGCTAGGTCAGCATTCACTGTGTAAGCAATGCGGTTATCCATGCGGTAGTCTGTGTCAGCATTAGCCGAAGTATCATCGATGTGTGCACGAGTACGGTTACTGATAGAGATACCGTTATCGAAGTTGTAACCAATCTTAACTAGTGGACGGAACTGAATGCTCTCACCCGCAGAGAATAGGTGTTGGTAACCAGCAGCAACCCATAATTTGTCAGTAATGTTGAAAGATTGCTCACCACCGACAGTGATGCCCGGAGTATTGTTACCTGTTGTTGGTGCACCACCAGTTTCAGCGGAAGTCAGGCCTTCAAGCTCACCCAGTTGGATGCCATCAAACTCAGAGTAAACCGTGAAGCCACCTAGAGAGTTGTCAAACGTGTGACCAGCTTCTAACGTAGAAGTCATATCAGAACCGTGGATACGGCCGTCATCGTGAATTTGGATGTTACCTGTTACGTAAGAAGAACCAGCGAAAGCACTAGAAGCGAAAGCAAGAGAAAGAGCACTTAGAGCGATAATTTTTTTCATAGTAAACTGCCTTAGTTTGATTTTTTCAGCGGCATATCTTCGGTACATCATTCACCTTCACCGCTTGAGTAGTTGGTAGCCTCCCTGGCATGAAATCTATGTTGCTCGAATTAATTTGCGTTTCAAAATAAAAGAACAAGCAGAGTGATCTCTCTCACTGTCAAAAAAGAACAAGTTATTTAATACATTAAAATCAGACACTTAAAAATATAAAAATTGATAAAAAACTCAAGAAGAAAAAACATACAGATCAAGATCACATTATTTTACGACGCAAAATTAGATTCAGTTAGTTCAATCACATTTGGTTTAGAGTTTTTTATAGGGGACTTATTTTTTGAAGAGAATAATGAGAAGCCCGTCACTTTTGCGACGAAACTCACCTTATGTGCATTGTTGACGATATAAACAAAGACGGTTTCTATATGTTTCTGTTTAAGAGAAAGACTTAACTCGCCTTAAACAAAAAGAGCTCCCACTTTTACCTTGAGTAAGATAATAACGAGGGAGCTCTTCTATTAATGTTGCTTATCGATTATTTAATTGAGGTTACTCGACTTACTTTCTCGCCACTTTCAGAGATAGAGCGGATGTAAGTTTCGCCTGAAACCGAAGGACGTTGTTGCTCATCGTACGTTAACCAGTTTTCGCCATCAGCAGAGTATTGCAGCTCTACGCCTGGGAATTGTACGTTCATCGCTAGCTTACCATCCACAACCTGAGCGCCCGGTACTGGCAGTCGGTAATCAATGCCCGCTTTCTCAAGCTTAGCCAGTTCACGTTGACCAACAATATTCGCGAATCGATTAAAGTCGCTGTTTAAAGACTGCTTATTTACTAGGCCGGTATCTTGAGAGTATTCAACGCCCACTTTGTAGTCGTTTTCCCAATCCGCTCTGTGCCATGCACGCTCTGCTGCCGCAAGTACGCGAGGGAACACCATGTATTCATACTGTTCGTCGGTACGTACTGTTTCAGACCAAAGCTGTGCAGACAAACCGTAGAAAGGTTTTGCTTCAATCTCACCTTTACCAGTGAAGCCATTGCCGTCACGGTCTAATGAGGTTTCCGCGTTTTGTGGCATGTTTTCTGGTGCGAAGCCAAACATCTTACGAGTATCCGTTGCACGCGTTGCCCAGTAGTAACCGCGCTCTGCTGCGTCTACTTCGTATGGCATATCCATGTATACGTAATCTGGGTTAGAGACAATCACGTCATAACCTTTCGCTGACCAATCGTACACTGATGAAGTGCCGCCCCAGTAAAGAACGTCCCAGAAGTTAACGCGAGTCGTTTCAGTAGCGAAGCCAGATTCCCCCTCTTCCACATACTTCAAGCCATCTTGCCAAGCTTGGAAGTGAGGAATGCCTTTGTCTGCAACAATTTTTGATACTTCTTTTGCAAAGTAGCCAGGCAGGTGACCAAAATCACTCACCGAACCATCAGCAATCAAAGACTGACATTGTGGAGACTGTTGGAATGGTTTGTCTTGCTTGTCTAGCTCAATGTTACCTTTCCATGCCACTTTGTCTTGAGCATCAACATCTTGAAAGCCTGCGCCTAGCTTGATGTTTTTCGCTTCATCACCACCAAAGTGCCAAGTCGTTAGCGGCATACCCGCTTCATTGTGCATTGCTGCAATTTCAGTAATCACTTTATCAACAAAGCGAGTCGATGATTCCATACATGGGTTGATGAAGCTGTGCTTATCGTAGAACTGAATAGTTGTCACGTTTGAAGTATCTTGTGGATCCATCAAGCGATATTCACTTGCTTCAGCTTCTTTGCCTTCCGCCATTAGGCGAGTGTAACGCGCTTCCATTGATACCACAGCAGAACGAGCGTGTGCTGGCATATCAATTTCTGGAATTACTTCGATGCTGCGCGCTTTTGCGTAGCTTAAGATCTCGACGTAATCCGCTTTACTAAAGAAACCAGAGCCAAAGTTGTCTGTTGTTGGACCTGAGCCTAGCTGAGGCAGTAAACAGCTTTGCTCTTCCAAATCAAAACAACGATTAGACCCTACATCCGTTAGCTCTGGTAAACCTGGGATTTCTAAACGCCAACCTTCATCATCAGTTAAGTGAAGGTGCAGTTTATTCATCTTGTATGCAGCCATTTGGTCTAGCGTTGCTAGGATGGCATCTTTTGAGTGGAAGTTTCGAGCAACATCCACCATCACACCACGGTAATCAAAGCGTGGTGCATCTTTGATCGACAGTTGTGGTAGTGATTCAGCGTTCTGACTGTCTATTAGGCCAAAAATAGACTGAACTGCGTAGAAAGCACCTGTTTTATCAAACGCTTTAATCGCAATCCCCTCTTCCGAGATGCTTAGTTCATAAGCGCCAGATTTTGCTAAATCACCCGTAAACTGAGTAGGAACAACGGCAACACTAACAGGTAGGTCGCCACTCACATCTACGTTTACCACATCTGCACGTTCTTCAATTGCAGCGAACTGCTCAGCATCAAATGCCTCTTTCGGTAATGCAATACCACCAGCAATGCTCACTGAACCTTCGCCCGCTTCTACCGACATTGGGGTTGGTAAAAGCGTTGTTGAAACGTCTTGCGTTACTAGATCAGCATTCTTTTCAAAGCGAGTAACCGCGGTTGCCATGACATTGTTGTCATCAGGTGTACGTTTAAGGTTGTTTCCTTCCAAACCTGTTACGAACGACGCGACATCTTCAGTATTCAATGAAGCAATCATCTTAGGTTCTGCGTTTGGCGCAGTTACGAATGCACCCGGCATGAAGTCAGTTTCAAACAGTTGCCAGTACTCACTTGTTAGTGGAAGAATCACTTCTTCACCAGCGGCAAAACCATCGAACTTATCTGTAGGCTCTAGTTTGTGTAGGTCCCCCGTTACACGAGTGATTTTAAACTGTTCGTTATCAACATCTAAAATAAGGCGAATACTGTGGAAGTAGATAGTCCAATCTTTCGAATCAATCGCTTCACCGTCATTGGTTAGGGTCATGTTCACTTTATTACATGATGCCCACTCAGCACCTAGATCCTGACAGGCCATGCCTTCATTCGCACCGTGATTGGTTAGAATTTCATATTGCACATCAAGGTTATCAGCCAGTGCATTAACAACCTGTTGCTCAGGTGCTTGCGTTACAGCACAACCCGTCAAACCAGCCAGTACCGCTACAGATAGTAAGTTTCTCTTCAACATCGTATTCACCCATAAATTTCAAATTGAGTCAGAAGCAAAGTGGAGCGCTTCGAAAGTTAGATAAACTATATGGGCTTATTTTTTACCGTGAATTAAATCAAGTTAATAAAGTGACCAGCTTCAAATCTCAAAATTTGCGATAAAATTAATTACATAAAAATCATTAAGTTAGAATCGACGGCACTTCCGTCAGTTTTATTTTGACGTAAAATTTGAGAAATGAATCACAATCTTTTTAACGGATTTCATAAAATCGTGTTGTTGATAGAGAGAAAGGTTTAAGAGTTTGTTCGTGTTGTTATACTTTTCGTACAAACAACGTGACATCGTTCTCAAAAAAAACCGTCAAAAAACTCCGTCAAAACCCTTTTTAACGAGTTTATTTCTTTCTAAAGGAGCTCTCTTTGCGCACTTTCTTGTACCTTACGTTACTCACTTTCGCCTTTTCAGCAAAGCAAGCGGTCGCCGAACCCCTTTATTGGCAAGCAAAGAAAGAGGATTTGACCCTCACTATCTTAGGTTCTGTGCACGTTGGGGATGAGAGTATGTACCCGCTTCCCGCACAGATCACTGACACGTTAAAACAGAGCGACGGATTAATTGTCGAGACGGATATAAGAAAGACAGAAGGCGTGGTGTATCCCACGACCACAGTGACCACGGGTGATGTATTAAACAAAGAACAAAAACAATTATTAACGAGCATCTCAAAGTCTCTAGATATGCCAACTCAGCAACTACTTAGCTCACCGCCTTGGGCAACCTCTTTATCGATACAGATGCAGCAGTTGAAGAAACTTGGTTACGGTTCAGCTAACGGTGTCGATGCCACACTCGCTTATAAAGCAACCACGCAAGACGTTCCTGTCATCAGTTTAGAGCCTCTACAATTTCAGATAGACCTCATTGCAGGACAAAAAGATTCCGGTAAAGAGTGGTTAGTCAGTAGCCTTGAAGAATTTGACCAAACTGATCGTGTGGTTCATTGCCTAATTGAGAGCTGGAAAGCGGGTGATGTAACCAAACTTGAGGACTTTGCGAAACTGTCTGAAATGCCAACAGAGCTTGAGAAAGCATTCTTGACGGATCGCAACGTCGATTGGGCAAACAAGCTCTCCGCCAATGATTGGAAACTCGACTCAAAGGGACACTACGTGCTGGTCGTCGGTACTTTACACCTGATTGGCGAAGGCAATCTTTTGCAGTTATTGGAAGATAAAGGTTTCAATGTCACTAAACAGTCACAAAGCCAACAAGCTCAGTGTCAGTTCGAGGTTAACGAAGACAGCTAATTAGTAAGAGCATGACCTTTCCTTCATAAAAGCATGCCCTTAATAACAGAATCATTACATTTAATAGCACCATAACGGTGCTATTATCTTTCGCTCTTTTTATATACGGTGTTGTTCTCATGAAACCAGTACTCTTCGCTTTACCTTTAGCCCTCGCGATCCTGATGCCCACGGCAGCGTCTGCCAAAGAAACTTGTACGATAGAACAATTCCAACCAATAGACATTCAGCCTGATACAAAAGGTGGCGTGTTAGATAAAAAAAGCGGACAGTTTTTGATTACTGAGAAGCCACCAATGCGATGCGCGAATATTACATTCACGACGTCTACAACACGCAACCGTATCGCAAGCCAAATGAATAGTAATTTTGAAGCAAGCTTCTACGATGGCCAAACGGGTAACTCTCACTCGGTGACGTTTAACGAAGATGAAGTACAGGCAGGTTACATTCGAATTGGTCCAAATAACCCTGTTGAAGCGTATGTTTGCTTTGTTACCTCAGAGACGCCAATCAAGAACATCACTTGTGATGTGAAATAGAACATTGTTGATAATCAAAAAAAACAGGGCTAAGGGAAAAATCCGTTTTCCGCATAGCCCTATTTTGCTGCTTACTCAGTTGACTAAAGGATGTCAGTGTCCGCGGCTAAGTAGCGGGCGATAATTGGATGTCTAATTGCATCAGGGTCACCTGGTGACCACATCCCACGTTTCATTCCCTTAACGATTAAGTGAATCACAGCCGCATCTATGGCTGACATTACCGCGATATTTACCGGTTCATTTTGGCTATAACCCATCTCAACTTCGAGTAACTCTTTGTAATCAACAAATCGAAAAGCACCGAAGCCAATTTCATGTGAGGAAATGGTTTTGGATGTCGTAACGCTCAGTAAAACTTGCCCTGTTCTTACATCAACGGCTCTTAAGTTAACCGTCACTTGATCGGTTCTATACTGCCCTGAGCCACCAATGCCAAGATACTTCGCACCAGCCCCACCTGTAACAATATTAGAGTCATAAGCAACAATACCGCCTTCAATAACGATATTCGCAGAGCTCAACGATGTTAAGTCGGCTCCGTGATTGTTCACTACCTTGTCTTTTTTCTGAGCAGCACGAATGATCTTACGTTCCGTCAACAAGTTCTGGAGCCCTTCACGCTCTAGAGGAACAAACCACTGGGAATCTATCAATGCCGTGGTCAGTAAAGACGTTCCACCCTGTGGTACCGCTGTCGAAAAGTTACTGTTTGGCTGAGGTTTATACTGTCCCGTTTGATCTCTAAAATCATAAACCGAAACAAGTATTTTACCGCGAGGTTGAGGTAATGAGATCAGGTCCGTATAAGTCGATCCTCTCGGCATCAGCTTTGGCGTTTCAGAAGTCTCTGGAATTTGCATAGAGTAAGTGCACCCTCCCAACACAAAGGTCAAGAAGACGATAATGATCGATTTCATAACACAATCCTTGTGATTAGAGGTCGGGGTTTAATCCAGAGACACTGATTTCTGTCGATTCCCCAGTCTCTTTATCGACGATTTGAACCAACAAAGTCCCGGAATCATCCACAATATTCAGGAAAAAATCATCAGTTTCCAACTGCCCCGTGTTTCCATTACCTACGTCAGCAAGCAATTGGCTAATTAAACGGGACTCTAAACTCGAAGCTAGACGATCTAACGCAGACTCTTGTTCATCAAAGATATCCCTAGCATTAGGGTCTTCAAAATCATTGATGGCATTAGCGTGATTAAAAAGGTGAGAGCTGTTTAAAGCATTTCCGCCAAAACTTGGGTTTACGGGCGTGTAAACTAACTCGCTCGAGTAAACCGAAGGCGAAGCGAGCAACACAATAAGCACAGCCTTTCTGAAAAATATCGACATCCTTGGCTCCTTAAAATTCATCATGGTCTAGATCGTAAGTGTCCTGAAAGATCCGTTCAGCTTGCCATCGGATGATGTAATTCCCAACCACTCGTGTTGCATCGGCAGCGCGTTCTTTCGCTTGTCTACGACCAGGGGACAACGCCGTACGGAAGATAGGTTTTCTAGAGTGTTGAACCTCTATGATGCTTCCTGATAACGCCGTTGGCCTTTCTTTTACCGTCAAATTTTCCTTAAGGTCGGGATAACTATCATTGAGCGATTGCGAGAAGAAAAAATAGAAATCCTCTCCCAACCGCGTAATGGTTCTGTCCACAATGATTCCATCGACTTCACTGAAGTCATTGAATTTTTCCTTAAGATTATTTGTCGAGTCCTCAAGTTTTTGTCCATTTTCTAAAGGAGCAGCATTTTCAAGACCATGACTCTTTTCTTCTGCATGAAGAGCAAAGGAAAGCAGAGTTATTGTAAGCAGCTTGATTTTCATATGTGCTCCCATTCAAAGTCCATTTACAAAATGAGAATGTGATTCGTTGAAACTGAATAAAGCGTAATTCATGCTTACAGTGGCATATATAAACTTTCGAATTAATTACTGAAGGGAATTGATTAACTAAGGTTGGTAGGATTCGGTCAAATACTAATTAAATTTCATATGAACAACTAAATATTTTCAACTTTAAGTTTATAGCTGTTCGTAAATTCAAGGCCTAGGATTTCGATAAGACAAAGGTTCACTCATTCCCTACGCAGTTTATTTTCGTAGGGATCATAATCACGAACACTTTAAGGTAAAGATGATGGTAATTGGGAAAGCATCACTTATCAGCTTAACTTGTTTATATTTTTTATCAGGAGGTTTTAATAATGCTATCGCGTCAGATATAGAAGGGGATTTTTTACATAATGTTAATCAAGATATAGTCAATGATTATAATTATTTAGAAAGCTTCTCTTCTGGAGATTTAGATAATTATTCAGAATTAAATATATCTAATGCTACTGATTCAATAGCAATAATAAAGCAACGCAGTCCTGGTATTACCGCGAACAACAGAGCGAAGATAACGCAAAGCGGAAGTTCTAACTCCGCATACATTGGTCAAACAGGGCGCAATAATACCGCCTTAATAGACCAGAATGGTTCAAATAACGATGCCGCAATTGGGCAACTCGGAGTAAATTCTGAAGCGCTTATTTCCCAAGACGGGAATAACAATTTAGCAGTTATCGGACAAGCTAACTTCTCAAGACAGAGTAGTCAGCTGAGCATTGACCAAAAAGGCAATGGCAATACTGCTTATTTGGTTGGTTCTGGAAGAAGTAATTTAGGAATTTCTCAAGACGGCAACGACTTTGCTTTAGTGAAAGCGTCTAGCTCAATGAGAATCTACATCAATCAAGCAAATTAGCGCGCAGTATGGAAGCTTGATTCAAGTTACTTTGTATTAAGTAACAACAACGTCGACATGGAAATGTATAAGGATACAACTTATGAAACTTACGCAAATTGGAATTATAGTCGGTGCCATTATTGGTTTTAACGCAGCTAACGCAGATCCGCTTCCAACTTCAGCCCCAGAGCCAGGCCCTGGTGTTAAAGAAGGTACGACAGATCTTGGTATTGCAGGCAAAGTAGCAGCCATTGAGCCCTTAGCTATGGATAATACTGCTGTTTGGCAAATGGGTAATGGCGATCAAGCGAATGTGCTTATCAATCAAAATACATCAGGAGTGACAGATGGCCATGTTGCACTCGTGAACACACATGCGAGTTACAAGTCTGATGTAGTAATTGAACAAAGTGGTAACCTCAATGAAGCACATGCCAAAATACGTGGTGTAAGAAATAATGCTCTGATTGATCAAGACGGTTTACACAACCAAGCTAGAGTTAAAGTACAGCGTGGAGGTCGACTAAATGATCTACGTGTCACTCAAATGGGCGATGAAAACATTTCAGTCGTAAAAGCTAAGGGCGGTGCCGACCGAAACGAAGCTGACGTTTATATCAACGGTAACTCCAACACTACTTACACTGAGTTTAGTAATGGCAGTGTAGATAGAAATGACGTTGCTATCGACATTTGGGGTGACGGAAACTATGTCGAGACTATCGTTAATACAGATGTAGGTGGTGGTGACCGAAATGATGTCGATATCGATCTAATGAACAGTAACGATAACCGTATATTTACGTTACAAACGGGCTCTTATTCAAATGCAACTGTTGATTTAACCAACAGTAACATGAACCAACTTATGGTTGAGCAAACTTCTTATGATAATGCCGTTGTTTTAGGTAACGGTGCTAACGGGAACGTTGGTCTTATTTACCAAAACTAATATGAGACTTCATACTTTTATTAAAACGGCGCTGGTCGCCGTTTTATTTATTTCTTATCATTTAAATGGATTTTCTTCCGATTTAAATCCAGTGCAGTGCCAGATAAAAAATAACAACCTTATGCTCACAGTTAATAACAGTATGGTATCTTCATTTACGGTAAGTACCAGAACTGACTCTAGTTTCAAGCAAAATACAAGCAGCGGTACAACGAAATTGATTCTTAATATAAACCAATTCCCTGCAGTTATAAAATTCCATCCAAATAAGGGGGTATGGAAAATCCATAAAGATTGTAAAATCAATCAGATAAAAAATAAAACTCCCTAATCATTCCCCTTCACTTAAAGTATTAATTTACCTTCTGCAATACTATTAAATTAATTACATAATCTTGGTGAATATTTAACCTTGAAAGTTGGCAAAATAACAATACGTGCTATAAACTATATAACCTCTAGTTCAAGTAATGAATTGAGAAAAGGAGTTTCACATGGCTAAGCAGGAGGCTCACAACGCCATTTTACTTGCGGAAAACAATTTACAATCAATACTACTTAAAGAGTCTATCGAGCAGAAAGTTAACTTAAACATAAAACTCATCTCACCCGAAAGGATTAACATTAAATCCTTTAAAAACGAAGACTTAGTACTGATTATTATTGATTTCCCAACGATGAGTAAACAGTACATTGGGAAGTACCAAGAGCTAAGAAATGAAGCAGAAAGTGACGTACATGAAGTGCTACTCAATACACCAAACGACTTTTCACATTCTCAAATGCTTAAATGGCAATACCTCGTCGGTATTTTTTATACTTCAGACACACTTGAAAAGCTTGTGGCTGGCTTTAACTGCATTCTACAGGGTGAAATGTGGGTGAGCAGAAAGTTGATCTATAAATACATCCGGTTTTATAGAGATAGACAATGCGCAAAAACCAGCCCCCACTACCTCAAACTGACAAAACGCGAACAGCAGATAATTAAATTGCTTGGAGATGGGGCGTCTAACACCCAGATAGCTGACACGCTTTACGTTAGTGAGAATACGGTCAAAGCACACCTTCACAATACATTCAAAAAAATCAAAGTGAAGAACCGCTTACAAGCTCTGATTTGGGTGAAGAATAATATTGCAACGAGTGAGTTCGTTTAATCGAAGCAGGTGAAAACCATAATGAGCAAGCCATTGCTCCTCTCTATCATAAGGCGCGCTACGACTTTCTTCAATGCGCTCAGCGGAGAGCCTATTTTTGATGTCATGCCCCCCTTAAGCCCTTCTCGCTCACCAGTTAACAACTATCCCGAAATGCAAAAAAACCATAGCCCCGTCTATCGCATAACAAGGCTACGGCTTTCTTTAATGTAATCGGTGAAGAGCTTATTTTGAACATCAAGCGAACCCCACTTAGGTTTAAATCCTATTTTCAATACCCTTAAACGACGAAAGCCTGCTCAATGAGCAGGCTTTCTAAATCTTGGTCGGTTAAGCAGGGATTCGACGCGGCTGGGCTTCCATCGGACTGGCGCACCAGCCCCCACCCTCATGTCCCAAACCAAATAGAAACCAAAGGGTTCAAATACAAAAAAGCCGTAGCATTTCTGCTACGGCTTTCTTTAATGTGGTCGGTGAAGAGGGATTCGAACCCCCGACCCTCTGGTCCCAAACCAGATGCGCTACCAAGCTGCGCTATTCACCGAGATATCTAACTGGCTGATTGCCTGTCGATGGAGCGTATAATACGGATTCTGAATTTATCCGCAAGGGCTTTTTTCACTCTTTTTTACAATATCGAATCGTTCGAACAAAAGACGTACAACCTAACGGCTAATGTGACGAAAAACACACACTCACCAACAAGTATTTAACTTATGAAACAGGATTGATCCAGATCAGTGAATTGATAACGCTACTTAATACACTAGGCCATGTCATATAACTTTGAGGTATACACATGGACTTTTGGCTAGAACTCCTATTTGGTAATGCAGTGGGGCTATCTTCAATGATAGTAATATTCGGGGCTCTGGGTCTCATGATGTTTTATGGAGGCTTCTTCATATACAAAGTTATGACTGAAAAATCTCCTCACTAGTATCGCTCAGCCTAAATCATTTACTTTTAAGTATCATTTCCTTGATAAATAAATGTTAAAACGCTTTGCACCGGAGTTGACTTCTCTTGTCTCCTCCGGTTTTTTCATTTTTAAACCCAGCCACAACTTAGGTATACTTACCCTATCCTTCTACAACTTGAGATGAACACCATGTCTCATGATGACGACTTAGATCTATTCCAAGAAATGATGGGCGATGTGAAACGTATCGACCATGACACCGCTGAGCACCAAAAAGTGCATCGAGTTACCGAGTCTCAACTTGCAAAGCGTGAGGCGGCTATGTGGCTGTCTGAGGACGAAAAAGATTACCTCTCTCTCGACTACTCTCCAATGCTGAAACCTGATGACGTTATTGCGTATAAAAAAGATGGCGTTCAAGAAGGCGTATACAAAAAACTGCGCTTAGGTAAATATCCGATTCAAGCTAAGCTCGATCTCCACAGGAAAACATTGAAAGATGCTCGTAACGAAGTTCTTTCGTTTTTACGCCAATGTTTAAGAATGGATGTGCGCACCGTTATTATTGTTCACGGTAAAGGCGAGCGCTCAAATCCACCAGCGATGATGAAAAGCTATGTAGCCAATTGGCTATCGCAAATTAATGATGTTCAATGCGTTCACTCAGCGCAGCAATTTCATGGTGGTACTGGAGCCGTTTACGTCATGCTCAGAAAGAGTAACGACAAAAAACTAGAGAACAGAGAGCGTCACCAAAAACGGACTCGCTAAATCATCAGAAGCTTAGTGAAAAGAAGGCCATCGTCTTCGAACATTCAGCTAAGCACATTGAACACAACAATTGATATTTAGTGCCGAAAATAGATATTTAGTGCCGAAGCTCATTCTAGGTGTTAAAATTGCCTCAGTTAACGAATTAAAACGTAAAAGCAACTGTCCATAGTTGCTTTTTGTTTATCTATATTTCCGTTGTGAAACGCTAAGAGAATATCATGTCACAAGAATCCCAAGCTAAACGCCTTAATAAATACATCAGTGAAACTGGTTTTTGTTCACGTCGTGAAGCAGACAAATTGATCGATGCAGGCCGAGTTACTATTAATGGCAAGATCCCTGAGATGGGAACGAAAGTATTGCCAGGTGATGATGTTGAGATCGACAACAAGCCAGTACGTTCAAAAGAGAAGCCGATTTACATTGCTCTTAATAAACCAACAGGTATCACCTGTACAACTGAGCGTGATATTCCTGGTAACATCGTCGACTTTATCGGCCACCACAAGCGTATTTTCCCTATTGGTCGTCTAGATAAGCCTTCTGATGGTCTTATCTTCTTGACCAACGATGGCGACATCGTCAATAAGATCTTGCGCGCGGGTAACAATCACGAAAAAGAGTACGTGGTTCGTGTAGATAAGCCGATTACGACGGAGTTCTTGAAGAAGATGGCTTCTGGTGTTCCGATTTTGGATACCGTGACCTTGCCGTGTAATGTCGAGAAAGAGACCAAGTTTTCATTCCGAATTACGCTAACTCAAGGCCTTAACCGCCAGATCCGTCGTATGTGTGAAGCGTTAGGCTATGAAGTATTCAAACTACGTCGTGTTCGTATTATGAACATCTCACTTGATGGCATTCCAAACGGAAAGTGGCGCTACCTGAGTGAAGAAGAAATCGCTGAGATATTAGCGATGTGCGAAGGTTCAGTGAGTACTGAAGATGCATCAAAAATGAACGCAAAAGGTCAGCGAATTCGCAAGGCAACCGATGCTAAGTTATTTGATAGCCGTGAGGAAAATCAAACCTCAACAGCGCGACGTAATCAAAACGAGAATCGTACTCGCACCTATCGCGGTAATAACGCGGATGAATTCCGCCATGCGCCAAACTCGAAGCGTGGTCGTAATTCGTCGAATAGTGAAAGCGGCGGCAACACCGAGAACTGGAAATCGAACTCTCGTTCAGAGCGTTCAAATTCAGATCGAAACAGCTCAGATCGCAATCGCACAGACCGCGACAATAACGATCGTAGAAGCGGCAAACCAACACACCGTAGTCAAGATTCAAACAGACCAAATAAACCAGCAGCAAAACGCGTTGGTGGTACATTAGGCCTAAAGAAGTAGTCAGAATAAGTAAGACCAGACACTCGATATAAGAACGCCCGCTAGATTAGTCTAGCGGGCGTTCTTGTTTTTCATTCGATAGTTTTATCATCATAACGACGACAATCTATAAACATAGATCAGCAAACTGGCCGCGAGTCAGCATCGCTAAGTCCTTTGGATCTAGCTCGATTTCCAAGCCCCTCTTTCCTGCACTCACACATATCGTTTCAAAATCCGTCGCAGTGGAATGTACAAAGGTAGGCAGTGCTTTCTTTTGACCAAGCGGACTGATTCCACCCACCACATAACCCGTGGTTTTCTGCGCGATATCAGGATTGGCCATCTCTGCTTTTTTACCTTTCGCTGCTTTAGCTGCAAGCTTAAGGTTTAACTTCTGGTCAACAGGAATAACAGCTACAGCCAAATCTTTAGCAACACCGTTCAAGCAGAACAACAGCGTTTTGAATACACGTTTGGGATCCTGACCCAGAGCTTCAACCGCTTCTAACCCATAGTTGGTGTTGTTTGCATCATGATGATACTGATGCACGGTATGAGCGATTTTCTTTTTCTTGGCAAGATTGATTGCAGGGGTCATAACAAATCCAAACGATAGATAAACAAAAAGCGACGCCGAGGCGTCGCTTTAGTTAAATTTATCATGGTGCTAGAGTCAATCTAAATTAGCACCTAGTGATTCAATTAACTGGGTTCAGTTACTTGTAAACCATTTGACCAGACGGTGCGTACTTGTTCACGTCAACCGGGCTGTTCGCTTCTAGGTACTCTTTCAGTACTTCAGCATCAACAAAACCTGTGTTCACGTAACCAGGGTGGTCAGATAGTTTAGGGTAACCATCACCACCAGCCGCGTTGAAGCTTGGCACTGTGAAGCGGTATGTTTCGTCTAAACGAAGCTGTTTGCCACCGATAAATACGTTCGATACTTCACCGTTTGTCACTGTCATTGAAATGCCAGCGAACTGAGCGTAAGCACCAGAATCGATTGGTTTCGTCGCCACAACATTTAGGTAATCTAGAACTTCTTTACCTGTCATGTCTGTGTAAGTCAGGATGTTTGCAAAAGGTTGTACCTTCAGTACATCTTTGTAAGTGACGTTGCCCGCTTCAATTGAGTCACGAACACCACCAGAGTTCATCACAGCGAAGTCTGCTTGAGCACGCTCCATGTGAGAAGTCGCAATCAAACGACCTAGGTTAGTTTGTTGGAAACGAACTACGTTACGATCGCCTTCAAGCTTGCCATTTGTCTCAGCAATTTGAACTTCTAGCTGTGCTTGACCTTGCTCTTGGAACGGACGTAGGAATTCAAGTAGCTCTGGATCTTGTGCAATTTCATCTTGAATAAGAACACGTTGCTTCTTACCGTCAATCTTAACTTTCTTCTTAAGGTTAACTGGAACCAGATCGTAGCTCACCATCTCTAGCTCACCGTTACGGAATTCGTAATCAGCACGACCTACGTACTTGCCCCATTCGTGAGCTTGAACGATGTAAGTACCGTTCTGTACGTCTGGTTTACATTCATCACCCGGCTTGAAGTTTTTCTTCGCAACGTTAGGGCCTTCCATACATACAGGCTCTTGAGAGTGACCACCAACGATCATGTCTAGGTCGCCTTCGTTTAGGTAACGAGCAAGTGCTACATCACCCGGTGCGTTAACACCACGTTGGCCGTTTTCGTAGTGACCCATGTGAGTCACGGCGAAGATTAAGTCTGGCTTCTCTGTTTCTTTAAGTTCAGCGATCAGCTTCTTCGCTTCTTCTTTAGGGTCGCGGAAGTCAATGCTCGCGATGAACTCAGGGTTACCGATTTTTGCCGTGTCTTCAGTTGTTAGACCGATAACCGCAATCTTGATACCTTGCTTTTCAAACATCTCGTAAGCTTGGAACTTGCGTTCGCCTGTTGCTTTGTCGTAGATGTTTGCAGATAGCATTGGGAAATTAGCCCAGTCGATCTGCTTTTGTAGTACGTCTAAAGAGTTGTCAAACTCGTGGTTACCCAATGCCATTGCATCGTAACCAATTTTATTCATACCTTTGAAATCAGGTTCTGCATCTTGAAGATCTGACTCTGGCACACCAGTGTTGATGTCACCACCAGATAGAAGCAACACGCTACCGCCTTCAGCTTCAACTTCAGCACGAAGTTGATCAACAAGCGTTTTACGCGCAGACATGCCGTATTCACCGTATTTGTTCTGCCAAAAACGACCATGGTTGTCGTTAGTATGTAGAACCGTAAGCTTGTAAGTTTCGTCTTGGTTCCAATCTTGAGTTGATTGAGACGCACACCCAGCTAGAGTAGCTAGGATTGCAGCACTTAGTGCTGTCTTTAGAATAAGGCGTTGCTTCATTGTCATACCTTTGAACTTTTTAGGGGAATCCACTGCTTTTTATGATCTATTGCGACCCCTTATTTGGAGTTCGAACAATAAGACTTCACATCACTTATCTTAAATTAACATTTCAGATGTAACATGATGATTTCATATTTATGTCGAATTGGTCACGCATAGTTCAGCAGTTAAGTGTAACAAAATTATGAGATTACACTCAAACTTCCCCTGCATCACAAGCAATCGTTTACTTACAAAGTGTGATGAACATCAGTAATTTACTGCAAACAGGACTGACCTCACACTCATATACGAGTTTCTTAGGTAATAACCAGCCACGTTAACAACTCTTTAAATGAACGGTTTATGTTCGGCTGCTTTTACGAGATTAAAAAAAACCCAATTCAGAGAACTGGGCTTTCTTAGATCAACTTTGTTAAATAACGTTTCCGTTACTTCACATCCATCTCAATTATTTAATATCAATATGCTCAAAGCCTTTGATAAGGTCATCAAGTGCCTTCATCTGCTTCAAGAACGGCTCTAGTTTATCTAGAGGTAGCGCTGATGGGCCATCACAACGCGCTTGATCTGGGTTCGGGTGTGCCTCAAGGAACAGACCAGCAATGCCAGTAGCAATACCCGCTTTAGCAAGCTCAACAGTTTGCTCACGACGACCGCCAGATGCAGCACCTGATGGGTCACGCATTTGAAGCGCGTGAGTCACATCAAAGATGATTGGGCTGCCGTTTGATGATTTTTTCATTACACCAAAACCAAGCATATCAACAACTAAGTTGTCGTAACCCATGCAAGAACCACGTTCACAAAGAATGATGTTCTCGTTGCCGCACTCAGCGAACTTATCAACGATGTTACCTACTTGATCCGGGCTCATGAACTGAGGCTTCTTCACATTGATAACCGCGCCAGTCTTAGCCATTGCTTCAACAAGGTCAGTTTGACGAGCAAGGAACGCTGGAAGTTGGATTACATCAACCACATCAGCAACAGGCTGAGCTTGTGCTTCAGTGTGAATATCAGTGATGATCTTCACGCCAAAGGTATCTTTCAGCTCTTGGAAGATTTTAAGACCTTCTTCCATGCCAGGACCACGGTATGAGTGAACAGAGCTGCGGTTCGCTTTATCAAAAGACGCCTTAAATACATAAGGGATGCCCAGCTTCTCTGTTACTTTCACGTAGTGCTCACAGATCTGCATCGCTAGATCGCGAGATTCAAGAACGTTCATGCCCGCAAATAGCGTAAATGGCTTATCGTTAGCGATTGGCATATCGCCAATATGAACTATTTTCTGTTCCATCATATTCTCTCTAAATAATAATTAATTAGTGAACGACGACGGTTTTTTCCGTCATGACATTCACTTGAGATTTAAGTAACTCAGATGCAGGGTCATCTGGGCATTGATCAATAAAGTACTGATAATCGGTGGCGGCAATCTGGTGACAATCCAATTGCTGATAGATGAAACCACGGTCACGGATTTCATACGGATCATCCGGCACAAACGTTAACGCAAGATCAGTACACTTCAATGCAAGCGTATAACGCTCTTCTCTCAGCAATGCACTTTTCAATAAAGCCAACCACTTACCAATAATGGTTGGGTGGTCTGCGACTTTCAAATGCTCACTTTTCAGCTTAGCCAATGGGCCATCATGGCCAATTAACCATGCTCGTAACGTTTGCTGACCAACATACTCGCCATTGTAAGGATTAATATAGACCGGAGTTTGGCCATACCAACTGACTTTAAGCAGAAACTGAGTCGGAAAAGAGACACCCTCTACAGGAAAGCCTAGCTTGCGTCCTAGAAAAAGGAAGATAGCCCCAAGACTGACTGGGATCCCTTTCTTTCTCTCAAGTACTTTATCGATAAACGCGTTTTCCGATGAGAAGTAAGCGTCTTTATCGCCAGCGAAGCCCCACTCGTAAAAGAATAGTCGAATAAAGGATTCAAACTTCTGTTGCTCGTCGGTTTCATTAACTAACGCAAACTCGGCGTCTTTTAATAATCTTGCGAGTTCTTGCTCTGCCCAACTATCTTGAGTTTCAGGGTCAATGGCCTTATTTAAGATCAATGCGCCTTCAGCAAGTTCTAGCTGATCAAAGTCTTCATCAAAAAATTCGTACATACGTCATTAACCGAAAAATGTTGGAGTCTTTGTCATTGCGATTTTGCCTGCCATTGCTAGCCAGCCTAGAGCGCCAAAGAATGAGAAAACTCTCAATAGCTTGTTCTTACCTAGCTTAAGTGCAAAGAAACCCAATGCGATGTAAGCCATTACACAGGTTAGTTTTTCAGTTAACCATGGTGCTGCTGGTGTAAACGGAATAAAGCCTGTAATAAAAATCAAACCAATACCCGATAGCAGCAGCAACGAGTCATTGATATGAGGGAAACGCTGCAAAAAAGGATGCTTAAGCTTCGGTGAGTTAGCCATCATCAGAGCGAAACGAATCGAAAGAAGTAGCGCGCTTATAGCAATAGTGAGTAGGTGAAAATGTTTTAAACCTTCGTACATGGTATTCCTTTATATTTTTATATGTGCTTTCGTTAACACGAACCACACAATACCCGTTAATGCCCTGTATTTCTGCGTTAATTCTCTGTATTTCTACGTTAAATGCATTATCGAGTTAAGTGTATTGTCGAGTTAAAGGTATCAATTTAGCCAGTTAATCATCTATTGCTCACAAGATGATGAACAGCAGCCTATGAGCAACCACTATCTATGAACAGTAACGACCCAATGTCACTCGGTCATTACCACCGTAATCTTTTTCTGTAACCACATCCAAGTAGCCCAGTTGTTGCATTATCTCACGTACCGCCAAGCCTTGGTCATAGCCGTGTTCAAATGCTAGCCAGCCTTCGTTTTCTAAAAAACCGCGTGCGTTTTCAGAGATGTGTCGAATATCAGCTAAACCTTTCTCTTCAGCGACTAACGCTGTGATCGGTTCAAAACGCACATCACCTTGAGATAGATGAGGGTCATTCTTCTCAATGTAAGGTGGGTTCGAGACAATCAACGAGAACTTCACAGCTTCTTCTTCAGAATTCACCGAGTTCAAAGGTTCAAACCAACTGCCATGTAAAAAAGTGGCATTAGTGATGTTTAATCGCTGAGCGTTTTCTGTCGCAAGTTGCTGCGCTTCAGGGCGAAGATCAATCCCCGTCACTTGTCGGTTCGGCATCTCCGACGCTAATGCCAAAGCAATCGCACCAGTACCCGTTCCTAAATCGAGAATCGCACCTTGCTTGCCATACGTTTTGTCTAACGCCACTTCAACCAAACGTTCCGTATCTGGACGTGGGATTAAAGTAGAAGGAGAGACTTTTAACGGCAGTGACCAAAACTCACGTTCACCGACAATATAAGCCACTGGCTCACCGGTTAAGCGACGTTTTAGAAGGGTATTGAATTCGGATTCTTGTTCTGAAGTAAGATGCTTCTCAGGCCAAGTCAGTAGGTAAGATCTAGGTTTATCTAAGGCGTGACAAAGCAGTACCGCAGCATCAATCGAGGGCGATGTGTTATCGCCCTCTTGAAGCTGTACGATTGCTGACTTTAAAGCACTTTCAACCGTATATGCTGACTGCATAGTAATTAGTTGTGCTCAGCAAGTGCTGCTAGTTGATCGGCTTGGTGCTCTTGTAGAACAGGATCAAGCAGGCTTTGCATATCACCTTCCAGAACTTCGTTCAGGCGGTAGATAGTTAAGTTGATGCGGTGATCAGAAACACGGCCTTGAGGGTAGTTGTAGGTACGAATACGGTCACTACGGTCACCAGAACCTAATAGGTTACGACGTGTATCTGAAATCGCAGCAGCACGACGCTCTTCTTCAGCTTGAACGATACGAGCCGCAAGAACAGCCATCGCTTTCGCTTTGTTTTTATGCTGAGAACGCTCGTCTTGACACTCTACTACTGTACCGGTTGGTAAGTGAGTAATACGGATTGCTGAATCCGTGGTGTTAACGTGCTGACCACCCGCGCCAGATGCACGGAAAGTATCAATCTTAAGGTCGCCAGCTTTGATTTCTGGTAGATCAGCTTCTGGGATCTCAGGCATAACCGCAACAGTACACGCTGATGTATGAACACGACCTTGAGATTCAGTCTCAGGTACACGTTGTACACGGTGACCGCCAGACTCGAACTTCATGGTGCCGTAAACAGCATCGCCACTGATTTTAGCGATCATCTCTTTAAAGCCGCCCTGCTCTGAAACATTGCTGCTCATCACTTCGACGCGCCAGCCTTTTTTCTCGGCAAACTTAGAGTACATACGGAAAAGGTTACCCGCAAAGATACCCGCTTCATCACCACCTGCGCCGGCACGAATCTCTAAGAAACAGTTACGCTCATCGTTTGGATCTTTTGGAATCAGAAGAATTTGCAGCTCATCAGTCAGACGTTCAATGTTCGCTTTCGCATCTTTGATTTCTTCTTGAGCCATTTCACGCATTTCTGCGTCGTCTTCATTTGCCATCTCTTCAGCAGCTTCTAAATCTTCTTGAGCTTGCTGGTATGATTTAAAGCACCCCGTCACCTCTTCTAATTGAGAATACTCTTTTGACAAGGCACGGAATTTATCTTGATTCCCAAGTACATCGGGATCACCAAGTAGATGTTGAACTTCTTCATAGCGTTCAACAAGTGTTTCAAGCTTTATTAGAATCGAGGCTTTCATAATGTCTTATTCTGTTGGAGGTCGAATATTATTGAGGGTTTTCTAGACCCAAACTCTGTCTAATGACCATTAATTTTGCAGGTTCTCCTTGCTCTGCTGCACTTTGAAGTGCACGCGTTGGAGCATGGATCAATTTGTTTGTGAGCTTATTACTTAGCTCAAGTAAGACTTTCTCAGGGTCACCGCCAGCAGCAAGTGATTGTAAACTCTTACTTAATAATTCTTCTCGGATTTCATTGGCCGATTTACGATAGTCACGAATACTGTCTACCGCTTGCAGTGAACGCATCCAACTCATGAACGCGGCGCTTTCTTCACTGACTATTGCTTCAGCCTGAATCGCTTCAACTTTACGTTGCTCGATATTACCATCAACGATCGACTGAAGATCATCAACGGAATACAGGTAAGCATCACTCAGTTCGCCGACCTGAGACTCAACATCACGAGGCACTGCGATATCAACCAACAACATCGGCTGATGTTTTCTTGTCTTGAGCGCGGTCTCTACCATGCCCTTACCAATAATAGGTAACGGACTTGCGGTTGAACTGATCACAATATCCGCTCGATGCAGATGATCAGGAATCTCATTCAGGCTGATAACTTCAGCACCAAACTCTTCAGCTAGCCCTAAAGCACGCTCACGAGTTCGGTTAGCCACAATCATCTTGGTACAACCATTGGCTGACAAGTGTTTAGCCACCAGTTCAATGGTTTCTCCCGCACCCACCAGTAACACCGTTGATTCAGCAATAGATTCAAAGATGTGTTTAGCTAATGTACAGGCTGCGTAAGCAACAGAAACAGCACTGCCACCAATTTCGGTTTCAGTTCGAACTCGCTTCGCAACAGAAAAGGATTTCTGGAACAGTTTTTCCATTGAAGCATCAACAGATTTGTTCTCTCGCGAATCGGTGTAAGCCTGTTTTACCTGACCAAGAATTTGCGGTTCACCCAGAACCAGAGAGTCCAAACCACAGGCAACGCGCATTAAATGCTTAATCGCGGCTTGCTCTTCATGGATGTAGATACTCGGTTTTAATTCTTCAGGGCTAACTTGATGAAATACAGACAGCCAATCGATCAACTTGTTTTTTGCCACGCCTTTGACGTCACAATACACTTCAGTTCGATTACAGGTAGAAAGTATGACACTTCCATTTACGTGTGCATTTGCGTTAAGTTGCTTAAGTGCCTCAGATAATTTATCTGGACCAAAAGCGACTTTTTCTCGCAATTCAACCGACGCTGTATTGTGATTGATACCTACGGCAAGCAAAGACATGTATCAGAAGTTCTCGATCAGGGAATGGAAACAAGGGGCGAATTTTACTTGATGCATGGCTCTATTTAAAGAGCAAGCGGGATTTGTTTTCCTGAGTTCGTGAATTCAATGCTATAGTTGAAGCGTTTTTTAGATAAATTTGAACAAGTTGTGAGCAAATATGAGCAAGCTTCGTAAAATCACGTCTCTTATTTTTATGACCATAATTATGGTGGGTTGCTCGTCTATACCAGAACAACCGACCAGCGTTGAGTGGCAAAGTCACCAAAACCGTCTTCTACAGATAGAAAACTACCAAGCCTCAGGCAAGCTCGCTTACATTTCTCCAGAGCAACGCCAAAGCCTTAATTTCATTTGGAAGCACTCCCCAAATCAAAGCCAATTGAGACTGACCACTTTCCTTGGTCAAACCGCCTTGAACCTCACGATTGACAGCTCGGGCGCCAAAGTAGTCACTTATGATGATCAGGAATTCACCCATGCAAGTGCATCTGTATTGGTAGAGCAACTTACTGGATTGCAGATCCCCATTGATCACCTGCCGCAATGGTTCCTTGGCATTCCCGACCAAGCAGATAGCTACCAACTAAACAGCACCAACACGCTTGAATCTCTATCTAAACAAGTCAGCAGTCAATTATGGACACTGAATTTTGCTAACTATCGCAATACAGAGATGCCGAGTAAGCAACTATCAGGTGACGACAACGCAAAGGTAGAGACAATTCCCCTCCCTACTCGATTGTCATTCAAGCAAGACGATAACAAAATCAACATTGTAGTTTCGAAGTGGACACTGAAAAAATGATAACAACGCCAACGCACTGGCCTTCGCCAGCTAAGCTGAATTTATTTCTCTATATCACTGGCCGACGCGATAATGGCTATCACGAACTTCAGACCCTATTTCAGTTTGTCGACTTTGGCGATGAACTTACGGTTACCGCAAACCGAGAAACAAACTCGATAACAATTACACCTGAAATTCCAGGCGTTGCGACAGAAGATAACCTGATTTGGAAAGCCGCAACTGCCCTTCAACAATATACATCGACGACTTTCGGTGCGGATATTCAGTTAAAGAAAGTGCTTCCTATGGGAGGTGGCATTGGCGGAGGCTCTTCAAATGCCGCAACCGTGTTGGTCGCTCTCAACCATTTATGGCAACTCAACCTGTCTGATGACCAGTTAGCAGAGATTGGCTTAAAGCTTGGTGCAGACGTTCCTGTCTTCGTTCGAGGCCATGCCGCCTTTGCTGAAGGTGTTGGTGAACAATTACAACCCGCTAATCCGGATGAAAAATGGTATCTCGTTGTTAAACCTCAAGTGAGCATAGCAACTGTAGACATATTCACACATTCAGAATTAACTCGAAATACGCCGAAGCGAGCACTGTCAACGCTTCTAGAGCAAGAATACGTAAACGATTGCGAAAAAATTGTGCGAATGCTGTACCCAGAGGTTGATAAGCAACTTTCATGGCTGCTACAATACGCGCCGTCGAGATTGACTGGTACGGGTTCATGCGTTTTTGCTGAATTTAGCAGCAAAAAAGAAGCCGAATCGGTACTAGAGCAACTGCCTGACATAGTTTCCGCGTTTGTCGCGAGAGGACGAAACATTTCGCCTTTAAAAGAAACTTTGGCTGAATACCAATCAGCCCACCCACAATCTATTTAAAACTGGACGCAACCCGAGGTTTCCACCGTGCCTGATATGAAGCTATTTGCTGGTAACGCAACACCTGAACTAGCCCAACGTATTGCTGATCGTCTATACATCTCTCTTGGAGATGCTACTGTAGACCGTTTTTCTGATGGCGAAGTCGCTGTACAAATCAATGAAAACGTTCGTGGTAGCGATGTATTCCTGATTCAATCAACTTGTGCACCAACCAATGACAACCTTATGGAATTGGTGGTAATGATTGACGCAATGCGCCGTGCTTCTGCTGGCCGTATTACTGCTGTAATCCCTTACTTCGGTTATGCCCGTCAAGATCGTCGTGTACGTTCTGCTCGTGTGCCTATTACTGCAAAAGTTGTTGCAGATTTCCTTTCTAACGTTGGTGTTGACCGCGTTTTGACTATCGACCTACACGCAGAGCAAATCCAAGGCTTCTTCGATGTACCTGTTGATAACATTTTCGGCACTCCAGTTCTTCTAGAAGACATGGCTAACC
Organism: Vibrio lentus; assembly: GCF_030409755.1. Taxonomy (NCBI): domain Bacteria; kingdom Pseudomonadati; phylum Pseudomonadota; class Gammaproteobacteria; order Vibrionales; family Vibrionaceae; genus Vibrio; species Vibrio lentus. The sequence goes on along the minus strand of NZ_JAUFQE010000002.1, from coordinate 203,823 downwards.
GTGGCCTAGAAAACCCAGTTGTGGTTTCTCCAGACCTTGGTGGTGTTGTACGTGCTCGTGCTACAGCTAAAGCGCTAGGTGATGTTGATATCGCTATCGTTGATAAGCGTCGTCCACGTGCTAACGTTTCTGAAGTAATGAACCTAATCGGTGATGTTGAAGGTCGTGACTGTGTTATCGTTGATGACATGATCGATACTGGTGGCACACTATGTAAAGCAGCTGAAGCGCTTAAAGAGCGCGGTGCTAAGCGTGTATTCGCTTACGCAACTCACGCTGTATTCTCTGGTACTGCTGCAGACAACATCCGCAATTCAGTTCTAGACCAAGTTATTGTTACTGATTCAATCAAGCTTTCTCCAGAAATGGCCGCGACAGGTAAAGTGACTGAGCTAAGCCTTTCTCGCATGCTTGCTGAAGCGATTCGTCGTATCAGCAACGAAGAGTCTATCTCTGCGATGTTCAACTAATCAAAGCTCTATAGCTTTGCTTTAGCAAAACAATCTGAAAAAGATATTAAGCACTTCATTCAATGAAGTGCTTTTTTTATATCTAATACCAATCACAGTAAGTAAGTGTTCAGAAATAGCGCAGGAATAAAGCTTGAGAACAAGGCGTGATTTTTTGATAAGTAGTTATTCTACAATCAAAAATTATAACGCAGTTATCGAGCATTTTAACCAGCTAGGGTGACCAGTTATTTACTACGATTGGTATAACGACCACAAAGTTAATTTGACCACAGTTTCGAATCATTGAGTTGCTATCAGCTAGCTCGCACCTTTTTCATAAACTGTGATATCATACGGCGCTTTTTGAAATCCCAAGAGAGATCCATACCTTGAGCCAACAAATAAAACTTCTCGTTGGACTGGCTAATCCAGGTCCAGAATACGCCAAAACTCGCCACAATGCGGGTGCTTGGGTAGTTGAAGAATTAGCACGTGTACACAACGTGACACTGAAGAACGAACCAAAGTTCTTTGGCCTAACGGGTCGTATCATGGTTCATGGTGAAGATCTTCGTTTGCTGATCCCAACGACTTTTATGAACTTATCCGGGAAAGCCGTTGCAGCACTGGCAAAGTTCTACCAAATTAAACCAGAAGAGATCATGGTCGCTCACGATGAGTTAGACCTCCCTCCAGGTATTGGTAAGTTTAAAAAAGGTGGTGGTCATGGCGGGCACAATGGCCTAAAAGACATCATCAGCAAGCAGGGTAACAATAAAGAATTCTATCGTCTTAGGTTAGGCATTGGCCATCCGGGACATAAAGATAAAGTTGCAGGTTATGTATTAGGCAAAGCTCCTGCTAAAGAGCAAGAGTGTATCGAGGCTGTCGTTGACGAATCGGTTCGCAGCCTAGACATCTTATTAAAAGATGGCCTACCAAAAGCACAAAATCGCTTACATACGTTCAAAGCAGAATAAGGTTTATATCATGGGTTTTAAATGTGGCATCGTTGGTCTACCAAACGTTGGTAAGTCAACTCTGTTTAACGCACTGACTAAAGCAGGCATCGAAGCAGCAAACTTTCCATTTTGTACGATCGAACCAAACACAGGTATCGTTCCGGTTCCAGATCTACGCTTAGATGCATTAGCAAAAATTGTTAATCCACAGAAGATCCTTCCAACGACAATGGAATTCGTAGACATCGCAGGCCTAGTTGCTGGCGCATCTAAAGGTGAAGGTCTAGGTAACAAATTCCTAGCTAACATCCGCGAAACTGACGCTATCGGTCACGTTGTACGCTGCTTTGAAAACGAAAACATCGTTCACGTTTCTGGCAAAGTATCTCCTATCGAAGATATCGAAGTGATCAACCTTGAGCTTGCTCTTGCCGATCTAGATAGCTGTGAACGTGCGATCTTCCGTAATGCTAAAAAAGCAAAAGGCGGCGATAAAGACGCTAAGTTTGAAACTACAGTTCTTGAAAAGCTACTACCGATCCTGACTGAAGGTGGTATGGCTCGTACTGTTGAACTGGGCAAAGAAGAAGTCGCAGCAATCGACTACCTTAACTTCCTAACGCTTAAGCCAACAATGTACATCGCAAACGTTGCTGAAGATGGTTTCGAAAACAACCCTTACCTAGACGCCGTTCGTGAGTATGCAGAAAAAGAGAACAACGTTGTTGTTGCTGTATGTGCTGCAATCGAATCTGAGCTTTCTGAGCTTGACGATGAAGATCGCGAAGAGTTCCTAGCGGACATGGGTATCGAAGAACCAGGCCTTAACCGAGTGATCCGCTCTGGTTACGAACTACTTACTCTTCAGACTTACTTCACTGCGGGTGTTAAAGAAGTTCGCGCTTGGACGATCCCTGTAGGTGCGACTGCACCACAAGCTGCAGGCAAGATCCACACCGACTTCGAAAAAGGATTCATCCGTGCAGAAGTCGTTGGTTACGAACATTTCATCGAATTTGGCGGTGAAAGCGGAGCAAAAGATGCAGGTAAATGGCGTCTTGAAGGCAAAGAATACATCGTTAAAGATGGCGATGTTGTTCACTTCCGTTTCAACGTTTAATTACCAATAAACATCTAATAAAAGGCCAGTAAATTCACTGGCCTTTTTCGTTTTCGCTCTTTATAAATAGCTTATTATCCAAAACTTAACTTCCTATATATCGGCATTTGAACCTATTTTTTGCTGACAAATACGCCTCTTTGACTAAAAAGAAACCGAACAGATGTTTATTCGTGATTTATTCAAAAAAAAAGTTGACGGGTTTCACTCAACTCCGCATAATGCGCCCCGTTCACAACGAAGCGGCAACGTCTCGAAATGAACAACAATTTGGAAATGGCTACTTAGCTCAGTTGGTTAGAGCACATCACTCATAATGATGGGGTCGCAGGTTCGAATCCCGCAGTAGCCACCATTTCCTAAGCACTCTGTTTGTTATTAAACGTATGTCTTTTGACAACAAAGAGTTTTTAGGAAATAAAGCGGTCGTGGCGGAATTGGTAGACGCACCAGATTTAGGTTCTGGCGCCGAGAGGTGTGAGAGTTCAAGTCTCTCCGACCGCACCATATTGAGATGTCTTAATTGACACCATTGTTGGGCTATCGCCAAGCGGTAAGGCACTGGCTTTTGATGCCAGCATTCCCTGGTTCGAATCCAGGTAGCCCAGCCACAATTTAAAGTGTAATTATCTTTAAAAAGATAATGGCATTGGAAGCGAGATTATATTATATTACTTCGCTCTCAGATGGCTACTTAGCTCAGTTGGTTAGAGCACATCACTCATAATGATGGGGTCGCAGGTTCGAATCCCGCAGTAGCCACCATTCTTTCTTATGAAAGAAAAAGAACAAACAACGTTATATTGAATCACCAATATCGATATAACTATAAAGATTTGCTGCGGTCGTGGCGGAATTGGTAGACGCACCAGATTTAGGTTCTGGCGCCGAGAGGTGTGAGAGTTCAAGTCTCTCCGACCGCACCATTATTTAGATATCTTAATTGATATCCTGTTGGGCTATCGCCAAGCGGTAAGGCACTGGCTTTTGATGCCAGCATTCCCTGGTTCGAATCCAGGTAGCCCAGCCATTACAACGTTACTTAGACAAACCATAAGTCTTCTTAACTATACTCTTCGCTAGAGTAAAAGCTTTGCTGCGGTCGTGGCGGAATTGGTAGACGCACCAGATTTAGGTTCTGGCGCCGAGAGGTGTGAGAGTTCAAGTCTCTCCGACCGCACCATTATTTAGATATCTTAATTGATATCCTGTTGGGCTATCGCCAAGCGGTAAGGCACTGGCTTTTGATGCCAGCATTCCCTGGTTCGAATCCAGGTAGCCCAGCCATTACAACGTTACTTAGACAAACCATAAGTCTTCTTAACTATACTCTTCGCTAGAGTAAAAGCTTTGCTGCGGTCGTGGCGGAATTGGTAGACGCACCAGATTTAGGTTCTGGCGCCGAGAGGTGTGAGAGTTCAAGTCTCTCCGACCGCACCATTATTTAGATATCTTAATGATATCATTGTTGGGCTATCGCCAAGCGGTAAGGCACTGGCTTTTGATGCCAGCATTCCCTGGTTCGAATCCAGGTAGCCCAGCCACTACAACGTTACTTAGACAAACCATAAGTCTTCTTAACTATACTCTTCGCTAGAGTAAAAGCTTTGCTGCGGTCGTGGCGGAATTGGTAGACGCACCAGATTTAGGTTCTGGCGCCGAGAGGTGTGAGAGTTCAAGTCTCTCCGACCGCACCATTATTTCTCTTTAATTAGAGATAAAATAGTGAACACATAAAATTCATTATTGGCTACTTAGCTCAGTTGGTTAGAGCACATCACTCATAATGATGGGGTCGCAGGTTCGAATCCCGCAGTAGCCACCATTCTTTCCTTATGAAAGAAAAAGAACAAACAACGTTATATTGAATCACCAATATCGATATAACTATAAAGATTTGCTGCGGTCGTGGCGGAATTGGTAGACGCACCAGATTTAGGTTCTGGCGCCGAGAGGTGTGAGAGTTCAAGTCTCTCCGACCGCACCATTATTTAGATATCTTAATTGATATCCTGTTGGGCTATCGCCAAGCGGTAAGGCACTGGCTTTTGATGCCAGCATTCCCTGGTTCGAATCCAGGTAGCCCAGCCATTACAACGTTACTTAGACAAACCATAAGTCTTCTTAACTATACTCTTCGCTAGAGTAAAAGCTTTGCTGCGGTCGTGGCGGAATTGGTAGACGCACCAGATTTAGGTTCTGGCGCCGAGAGGTGTGAGAGTTCAAGTCTCTCCGACCGCACCATTATTTAGATATCTTAATTGATATCCTGTTGGGCTATCGCCAAGCGGTAAGGCACTGGCTTTTGATGCCAGCATTCCCTGGTTCGAATCCAGGTAGCCCAGCCATTACAACGTTACTTAGACAAACCATAAGTCTTCTTAACTATACTCTTCGCTAGAGTAAAAGCTTTGCTGCGGTCGTGGCGGAATTGGTAGACGCACCAGATTTAGGTTCTGGCGCCGAGAGGTGTGAGAGTTCAAGTCTCTCCGACCGCACCATTATTTCTCTTTAATTAGAGATAAAATAGTGAATACATAAAATTCATTATTGGCTACTTAGCTCAGTTGGTTAGAGCACATCACTCATAATGATGGGGTCGCAGGTTCGAATCCCGCAGTAGCCACCATTCTTTCTTTAGGAAAGAAAAAGTACAAACAACGTTATATTGAATCACCAATGTCGATATAACTATAAAGATTTGCTGCGGTCGTGGCGGAATTGGTAGACGCACCAGATTTAGGTTCTGGCGCCGAGAGGTGTGAGAGTTCAAGTCTCTCCGACCGCACCATCATTGAATAGAACCCAGCTTTTTAGCTGGGTTTTGTTTTATCTGGAATATGTAAATCTGCAAGCCAAGTCACCAAGTATTCTCTCCTATAACCTCACTTTTACTGCGATTTTATTAGACAATGTCTGCTCCATTTCCTAACTGAGTATGACTTCCTATGAAAACCCTCCCTTTAACGATCGGTTGCTACACAGGTTCTCCAAGTAATAGCCAAGGTGTGTATCAAACTCAGTTAGATCTAGAAACGGGAACGCTGTTGCCTTTAGAGCTTATAGCAGCCTGCACTAACCCCTCGTTTGTCACCACGACAAAGCTAGGGATCTACACTGCTTCTGAAGTTGACCAAAAGATACAACCACAGCTAATTCATATACCGAATTCTGATTCAACAATAGCGTCAAATACTGGGCCAATCTCAGGAGATCACCCTTGTCATATCACGATAGATCCCCACAATAAGTTTGCTATTACATCGCAATATTCATCAGGGACATTCGATATCTTTAGTTTAAGTATCAATGGCAATATAGATAAACGGCTCAAAACACTCAAAATGGTTGGTTCTGGACCTAATACAGAAAGACAAACGGGCCCACATGCACATCAAAGCCTTTTCCTAAAGAACTCTCCGCAGTTTGTCACCGTCGATCTCGGAGCCGATCGAATCAACTTCTATTGCTTTGACGAAGAGCAAGAAGAGTTCCTTGATGAACCAATGCAATCTATCAAAGTGCCAACAGGGAATGGACCTCGTCACCTAATATTTAACCAAGCTGAAGATCGAGCCTATGTGGTGTGTGAACTCTCTGAAACGATATTGATTTTGCAAAAGTCTTTAGGAGTGTGGAGTATCGTGGAAGAGGTTGATGCACTTCCCAATATGGAGAAAGGGGAAGCAGCGGCTGCAATTAAGCTATCGCCAGATGAGCAATTCCTTTATGTGTCTTGCCGACATCAATCAAGGATCAGTAATTTCAAAATCGAACCGACCACCAAAATGCCTATTTTTATTGATAGCTACAGCACTGAAGGTAATTTTCCTCGCGATTTTCATATTACCAACTGTGGGCAATGGCTTATCGCTGCAAACCAGAACTCCAACAACCTCACGTCATTCAAACGAAATATTGAGGATGGATCCCTCATCTATACTGGATGCTCTTTAGCCATTGATGCACCTGTTTGTGTGACGCAATAGCACTAAGCACTAAGCACTAAGCACTAAGCACTAAGCACTATCACGAAATCAAAAAAGGAGAGCCTCAGCTCTCCTTTTTTTATAACTAGATAATTTGGACTAACCAATCACAACCCTAAAGCGTACTTAAGCACCTGTGATTTAATCGGCCCTGAGTTTTCTGCTAGCTTTAGTGCTGCATTACGCACAAACTTAAGTGGGCCAATATCATTACTGAACGTTTTGTAGAAAAAGTCCATGCCACTTTGCATCATTAGGTTGTCGCCCCTTCTGATCACTTCATAGCGCCTCACCACAGATTGATTCAATTCACCTTTCTCTTTGGTGATATCCAATAGTGCTGCCACATCTTTAAAGCCCAAGTTAACACCCTGCCCTGCTAGAGGGTTAATCGTATGTGCAGAGTCCCCGACAAGAATACAATTATTCTTCGAGTATGATTGAGCATGACGTCGAGTCAGAGGGAATGAGCCCGAGTTCAACACTTTCACATCACCCAGTTCTTCAGGGAAGCTAGTGATAACTTCATTACGTAATTTTTCTGGGCTCATCGCAGAAAGTTGCTTAATACGAGACGGCGAGTCATACCACACTAAAGAACCCTGCCCCACCTCTTTGCCTTCAGACATTAGCGAGCACAATGGAAGGAATGAACGAGGTCCACTCGGTAAAAACTGTTGCCAAGTAATATCTTGCTGAGGAAGTTCTGTTTCTACATTGATAAGCATGCAGTGCTGTCGGTAATCCCAAGCTGTAATACCAATCCCAGCTTGCTGACGAACGACTGAATTTGCACCATCAGCGCCAATCACCCATTTCGCTGATAACTGAGTACCCGACTGAAGTTTCACGATATTGGTTTCGCCAAATTCAATCGTGTCCAATTTCTCTGGGCATAACAGTTCTAAATTGTCATAAGTATCAAACTGACCCCATAAACCCAATTGGATTAATCGATTCTCAACGATGTAACCTAAACGAGGTAAATCAATAGATGTGGCATCAAAACGTGTACGACACTCTGGGTGCTCCCAAGTTTCCAAACGTTTGTAAGAACAGACACGCATTGCAGCGATGCTTTGCCATGCACCCAGCTCTTCAAGCAAATCAACTGAAGCCTGAGAAATTGCTGATACACGGATATCCATTGCTTGTGAGTCATCATAAGCTTTTGGAGCAAAGCCTTCGATCACGGCAACATTCAGTCCTTGTTTAGCAAAGCCGATTGCAGTCGCAGCACCAACCATGCCACCACCCACTACTACAATGTCGTAACTATTCATATTTTGTACTTATCATTTTGATTCTTTGACTGTTTTCAATTGTACGTTTTCACAACTAACTTGTAACCAAAAACCTTATTCGAAAAAAGGGTTACCCCTTGCTGTACCTAGCGTTAACGATAATAAAAACCACTACCGAAGAGATTTTATCAGACTACTAGTCAGTCGGTTTTGAAACCAGTACAATACGCGGCTTGCTGCCAGAGCCAGTCATAAAAGCTGAACGAGTTAATATGACAAACGGCACTTGCAGATGAATACTGGGCGATTTGCTCCCTTAAATTAAACTAACGATCGAGCGAACAAAAAATGAGTAAGAAACTGCTAATTAAAACTTGGGGCTGTCAGATGAATGAATATGATTCATCAAAAATGGCTGACCTGCTTAACGCTGCAAATGGCTATGAGCTAACTGAAGTACCTGAGGAAGCAGATGTACTACTCCTGAATACTTGTTCTATTCGTGAAAAAGCGCAAGAAAAGGTATTCCACCAGCTTGGTCGTTGGAAAACGCTCAAAGATAAAAAAGAAGGTGTGGTGATCGGTGTGGGTGGCTGTGTAGCAACTCAAGAAGGCGACCATATCCGTCAACGCGCACCTTATGTTGACGTTATCTTTGGCCCTCAAACATTACACCGTCTGCCAGAAATGATTAAGTCATCTCTGTCTAACGAAAAACCTGTAATGGACATCTCATTCCCTGAGATCGAAAAATTCGATAACCTTCCAGAGCCAAAAGCAGACGGCGCAACAGCGTACGTTTCTATCATGGAAGGTTGTTCTAAGTACTGTACTTACTGTGTTGTGCCATATACTCGTGGTGAAGAAGTTAGCCGTCCAATGGATGATGTACTTTACGAAGTTGCACAACTTGCAGAACAAGGTGTACGTGAAGTAAACCTACTTGGCCAAAATGTAAACGCATTCCGTGGTCCAACTCACGAAGGCGACATCTGCACATTTGCAGAACTACTTCGCCTAGTTGCGTCTATTGATGGTATCGACCGTATTCGTTTCACAACAAGCCACCCGCTTGAGTTCGGCGACGACATCATTGAAGTTTACAAAGACACACCGGAACTAGTGAGCTTCCTTCACTTACCAGTACAAAGTGGCAGTGACCGCATTCTAACAATGATGAAGCGTCCACATACGGCAATCGAATACAAATCTATCATTCGCAAACTGCGTAAAGCTCGCCCTGATATTCAAATCAGCTCTGACTTTATCGTTGGTTTCCCTGGTGAGTCTAAGCAAGACTTCCAGGATACGATGAAACTGATCAAAGAAGTTGATTTCGATATGAGCTTCAGTTTTGTTTTCTCTCCTCGTCCAGGTACGCCAGCAGCAGATTACCCATGTGATGTGCCAGCACAAGAGAAGAAAGATCGTCTATACGAGCTGCAACAAACGGTGAACACTCAAGCTATGCGTTTCTCTCGCCTAATGTTAGGTACAGAGCAGCGTATTCTTGTAGAAGGTCCATCAAGAAAGAATCTAATGGAGCTTCGTGGCCGTACTGAAAACAGCCGTGTTGTGAACTTCGAAGGTTCTGCTGACCTAATCGGCCAGTTCGTAGATGTGAAGATCACTGAGGTTTACACCAACTCACTACGTGGTGAACTGGTTCGTACAGAAAAAGACATGGGTCTACGCGTAGCAATGACTCCAGCAGAAATGATGGAAAAAACTAAACGCGAAGACGAGCTAGGTGTAGCGACATTTACGCCTTAGTCAGATAACGTTTGAGAATAAAGCTCAAACGAAAAGCTTGAAATTACCTAACTAAGTGACCATCTTAGAAATAGGGAATCACCATCAGAAGCCCGGTCTAAATCGGGCTTCTTGCTCTTTTTTTTATTTAAGAGTGAGTGGCACAAAATGAGAGGCTAATTTGAGCAATAAAATCGTTACTTTAGAGATCAACCTAGAACCTGCCGACAACCTACGTTTGGCAAGCTTATGTGGTCCATTCGACGACAATATCAAACACCTTGAACGCCGTCTTGGCGTTGAAATTAATTACCGTAGTAACTTCTTCACCATAGTAGGCAAGCCTCACACCACAGCGGCCGCTCTAGATATCATCAAGCACCTCTATGTAGAAACGGCTCCTGTCAAAGGCAACGTGTCCGATATTGAACCTGAACAGGTTCACCTCGCGGTCACCGAGTCAGGTATTTTGGAGCAGCATGTCGAGTCTGAAATCGACTACGGCAAAGAAGTGACCATTAAGACTAAAAAAGGCGTCATCAAGCCACGCACACCCAACCAAGCTCAATACTTGATGAACATGGTCACTCATGACATCACCTTTGGTATTGGCCCTGCAGGTACAGGTAAAACGTACTTGGCAGTAGCGGCAGCGGTAGATGCTCTCGAACGCCAAGAAGTTCGCCGGATCCTACTGACTCGCCCTGCCGTTGAAGCGGGTGAAAAGCTTGGTTTCCTTCCCGGAGATCTAAGCCAGAAAGTCGATCCATATTTGCGTCCACTTTACGATGCACTCTTTGAGATGCTTGGCTTTGAGCGTGTTGAGAAACTGATTGAGCGTAACGTGATTGAAGTTGCTCCTCTGGCTTACATGCGTGGTCGTACATTGAATGATGCATTTATCATTCTAGATGAGAGCCAAAACACCACGGTAGAGCAAATGAAAATGTTCTTAACCCGTATCGGTTTTAACTCTCGCGCTGTTATCACAGGTGATATCACTCAAATCGATTTACCTCGTGGTGCGAAATCAGGCCTACGCCACGCAACTGAAGTGCTCAGTGACGTTGATGACATTAGCTTTAACTTCTTCATGTCTGAAGACGTCGTTCGTCACCCTGTGGTTGCTCGTATCGTCAACGCGTACGAGAAGTGGGAAGCAAAAGACCAGAAAGAGCGCAAAGAGTTTGAACAACGTAAGCGTGAAGAACGCGAAGCCAAGCTTCTTGAGGCTCAACAAGCCGTTACGACACGATTAGCAACACAAAATAGCTCTGTAATTGCAGAACAAGGTGATAAATAGATGTCTATTGAACTAGACCTGCAAATAGCGGTCGAAAATGAGCAAGGTCTTCCAACCGAACAAGATATTCAGCTTTGGTTGGATAAGACAATTCCTCAGTTTCAAGAGAGTGCCGAGCTCACCGTTCGTATTGTTGATACAGAAGAGAGCCACCAGCTCAACCATGACTATCGTGGAAAAGATAAGCCAACTAACGTGCTGTCTTTCCCATTTGAAGCACCACCAGGAATGGAATTAGATCTACTGGGTGACCTTATTATCTGCCGCCAAGTTGTCGAAAAAGAAGCAGAAGAGCAAAATAAGCCTCTGCTAGCACACTGGGCTCATATGGTTGTACATGGCAGTCTGCATCTGCTAGGTTATGATCATATCGAAGATGATGAAGCTGAAGAGATGGAGTCACTCGAGACAGAAATCATGCAAACTATGGGCTTTGAAGACCCTTACATTCTAGAAAAGTAAATTGATTCTAGTAACGTAGGTTGCAGAGAAACAAGAACTCATCGAACCTGTTATTTTCACAGGAATCTGAGTTTTAATGTGTGCTATCACACTTCTGATAGCGTTATTTTTTGAGAAATCATGAACGAAGGTAACCCCCCCACTTCTGAGGGAAGTAAAAAATCTGAAGGTCCGAGTAGAAAGTCCTTCTTTGAACGTCTAGGCCAAATATTTCAAGGCGAAGTTAAAGATCGCCAAGAACTTGTGGATGTTATCCGCGGTTCTGAAATCAATGACCTAATTGACCACGACACTCGCGACATGCTCGAAGGTGTTATGGAAATTTCAGAGATGCGAGTACGCGATATCATGCTGCCTCGCTCTCAAATGGTTACAGTTGAACGCACCGACGATTTAGATACGTTGATTGCGCTTATTACTGATGCTCAACACTCTCGCTACCCAGTGATCAGTGAAGATAAAGACCATGTTGAAGGCATTCTATTAGCGAAGGACCTACTTAAGTATTTGGGTTCAGAAAGTGCCCCATTTGATATCGAACAAGTGATTCGCCCTGTCGTGGTAGTTCCTGAAAGTAAGCGAGTTGATCGCCTGCTGAAGGAATTCCAAGAAGAGCGTTACCACATGTCTATCGTTGTCGATGAGTTTGGTGGTGTTTCTGGCCTGGTAACCATTGAAGATATCCTCGAAGAAATCGTTGGTGAAATTGAAGACGAATTCGACGATGAAGAAGAAGTAGATATTCGTAAGCTGAGTAAGCATACCTTCGCTGTTAAAGCTTTAACCACTATTGAAGATTTCAACGATACGTTTGAGACCTCTTTCAGTGATGACGAAGTGGATACAGTCGGCGGCATGGTAATGACAGCATTAGGTCACTTACCGGTTCGTGGCGAAATTGTAGAAATCGAAAACTACCATTTCAAAGTGACATCAGCTGATAACCGTCGTGTGATTCAGTTGCAGGTAACGATACCTGACGAACAACCTCTTCCAACTATCGAAGAATAACAACTTCTCTCTAAAGAGATGACAGAAATTAGATGACTAAACTATTTAATCATCGCCTATTACGGCCGCTTGCGGCCGTTTTTGTTGGCGCTATAACAACCCTTTCATTCGCTCCGTATTCAATATGGCCTCTTGCTATTCTCAGCCCAGCGTTATTGCTGTTACTGATCAATAATCGCTCTCCTAAAAGTGCGCTTTGGATTGGTTACGCATGGGGTTTAGGTCAATTCACGACTGGTATTAGTTGGGTATACGTCAGTATTGATGGCTTTGGCGGAATGCCTCTGGCTGCCAATTTATTCTTAATGGCATTGCTTGTTGGTTATCTTGCGATCTACTCCGGTCTATTTACTTGGAGTTTAAACAAATTTTTTCCGAGCAATAACCTAAGCCGATTTTTTCTTGCTGCCCCTGCACTATGGTTAATCTGTGATTGGCTACGCGGTTGGGTAATGACTGGCTTCCCATGGTTATGGCTAGGTTACAGCCAAATCGACTCGCCACTAGGTTCATTCGCACCGATTGGTGGTGTCGAGCTTGTTACGCTAGCGATTATTGTGTCAGCCTCTGCACTCGCTTATACAGTCATAAATAAGGCGTGGAGTGTCGGCATTATTCCTGCGATTGTCTTCAGTGCCGGTTTCGGTATTCGAAACATCGACTGGGTAACACCGAACCCTGAGAAAACAACGTCAGTGGTATTGATTCAAGGCAACGTCGATCAAGACAGCAAATGGCTACCTAGCCATCGCTGGCCAACCATGATGAAGTACACAGACCTAAGCAGAGAAAACTGGGACGCCGATATCATCATCTGGCCTGAAGCGGCTATCCCAGCATTCGAAGTTGAGATTCCATCTTTCCTACGCAACTTAGATAGCGCAGCGAAGATGAACAACAGCTCGATCATTACTGGCGTGCTGAATCAATCTGAAGATAAGAAGTACTACAACAGTGTTCTTTCACTTGGTGTGAATCCATATGGTGAGTACAGCTACGATCCAGACGAACGCTACCATAAGCATCACCTGTTACCGTTTGGTGAGTTTGTTCCGTTTGAAGATATCTTGCGCCCATTAGCACCTTTCTTTAACTTGCCAATGTCATCATTCAGCCGTGGCGACTTTGTTCAACCAAACATCGTGGCAAATGGTCGTCATCTAGCGCCTGCGTTGTGTTATGAGATCATCTTTAATGATCAAGTTAGACAAAACGTAACAGATGAAACTGACTTTATTCTAACGCTCTCTAACGATGCGTGGTTCGGCCGTTCGATTGGGCCATTGCAACATATGGAAATCGCACAGATGCGTGCTCTGGAGCTTGGGAAGCCGCTAATTCGCTCTACCAACAATGGTGTAACGGCAGTAACGGATCACAAAGGCAAGATCATCAAACAAATACCGCAGTTTGAAACGGCAGTATTGAAAGCTGAACTCATTTCAACGGATGGTCAAACCCCTTATCACGTGGTCGGTACTTGGCCACTGTATATCTGGGCATTACTGAGTTTGGTGGCAGGCTGGTTTATGAGAAGAAAAGACTAGATTCGAGATTCGAGATTCGAGATTCGACGGAAAGTTGTTGAGGGTTGGCTAATTCAGTCAACCCTTTTTTATTGCTGCGGTTTAATATGGTTCAGGAGTTTATGGCTTAAGCGCTTTACGGCTAAACCCTGTCGAGCCACATTTAATACACGGAATAATCGTCGTTGGGTGGTTATATTCGGTTTGATGCCCACACTCATCACAAACGAGTGTCCCGAGTCCGATAACCTCTTCCGCTTGATACAAGCCTTGATGTTCTAAGTCTTGAAACAGTTCAACCCATTCCACCTTAGTGCGATCAGTGATATCCAGAAGCCCTTGCCAGATAGAATCTGTGATCATCAAATAAAATGGATCACCTTTACTCTCTTCATAGCTTTCGGAAAACTCTTTTAAATCCGACTTCACGTAAGCGGAAATCAACGACAGCTCGTCTTTGGTCATGTCATTGGCTGCTTTCGCATATTTACCTGACGTTTCTATTTTGTTGTTAAGCTCTTCAGGACTATGCTTCAGCGTTTCTATCACCTCTTCGACGACTTCTTCATAGAGTGCTTTTTTCTTCGGCATAACGACCTCCTTAAGATGACCAAGCTTTATCTTAGTGAACTGACCTTAAGTGAAGCGACCAGTTCCTAACAAACAAATGCAATTCATACCCTTAAGTATAGCTGTCCTAAGTAATTCGGTTGAATTTACGCAATCAACCATGCTGCAACTGCAAGTATGAAGGGTATAACTATTGTTGTACTAAGCTCCTTTAGGTATTCTATGACGATCTGTAAGATTCTGTTCTAACCGAACTCACAAATTCCAAGATAACCGGATACCATCGATGCAAGAACAATATAACCCGCAAGAGATTGAACAAAAGGTTCAACAACACTGGGATGACAGCGAGACTTTCGTTGTAAGTGAAGACCCAAATAAAGAAAAATTCTACTGTCTTTCTATGTTCCCGTACCCAAGTGGCCGACTGCATATGGGTCACGTGCGTAACTACACCATCGGTGATGTGGTATCTCGTTTCCAACGTCTACAAGGCAAAAACGTAATGCAGCCAATCGGTTGGGATGCATTCGGCCTACCTGCAGAAAACGCAGCTGTAAAAAACAACACAGCGCCTGCACCGTGGACTTACGAAAACATCGAATACATGAAAAACCAGCTTAAGCTTTTAGGCTTTGGTTACGACTGGAAACGTGAATTTGCAACGTGTACTCCTGAGTACTACCGTTGGGAACAAGAGTTCTTCACTAAACTTTACGAGCAAGGCCTAGTTTACAAGAAGACTTCTTCTGTTAACTGGTGTCCAAACGACCAAACGGTTCTTGCGAACGAGCAAGTAGAAGACGGTTGCTGCTGGCGTTGTGACACTCCAGTAGAACAAAAGAAGATCCCTCAGTGGTTCATTAAGATCACTGAGTACGCTCAAGAGCTACTAGACGATCTAGACAACCTTGAAGGTTGGCCTGAAATGGTTAAGACCATGCAGCGCAACTGGATCGGCCGCTCTGAAGGTGTAGAGCTATCTTTCGCTGTTAACGGTGAAGAAGCGCCACTAGAAGTATACACAACACGTCCAGACACACTAATGGGTGTTTCTTATGTTGGTATCGCTGCAGGTCACCCACTTGCAGAGAAAGCATCAAAGAACAACCCTGAGCTTGCAGCATTCGTTGAAGAATGTCGTAACACCAAAGTGGCTGAAGCAGAACTAGCAACGATGGAAAAGAAAGGTATGGATACTGGCCTAACGGCTATCCACCCTCTTAACGGTCGTGTTGTTCCTGTTTACGTAGCTAACTTCGTTCTTATGGATTACGGCACAGGTGCTGTAATGGCGGTTCCTGCTCACGACCAACGTGACTACGAATTCGCAACTAAGTACGGCATCGATATCATCCCAGTAATCAAACCTGAAGATGGTTCTGAGCTAGATGTGTCTGAAGCGGCTTACACTGAGAAAGGTGTACTGTTCGATTCTGGTGAATTCGATGGTCTTGCGTTCCAAGAAGCATTCGATGCAATCGCTGCGAAGCTTGAAGCTGAAGGCAAAGGTAAGAAAACAGTAAACTTCCGTCTACGTGACTGGGGCGTTTCTCGTCAGCGTTACTGGGGTGCTCCAATCCCAATGGTAACCACTGAAGATGGTGAAGTTCACCCAGTACCAGCAGACCAACTACCCGTTATTCTTCCAGAAGACGTGGTAATGGATGGCGTAACTAGCCCAATCAAGGCGGATAAGTCTTGGGCTGAAACAACATTCAATGGCGAACCAGCGCTACGTGAAACTGATACGTTCGATACGTTCATGGAATCTTCATGGTACTACGCACGTTACTGTTCACCACAAGCTGACGACATTCTAGATCCAGAGAAAGCAAACTACTGGTTGCCAGTTGACCAATACGTTGGTGGTATCGAGCACGCATGTATGCACCTGCTTTACTCTCGCTTCTTCCACAAGCTTCTTCGTGATGCGGGTTACGTGACATCTGATGAACCGTTCAAACAGCTTCTATGTCAAGGTATGGTTCTCGCTGATGCGTTCTACCACACGAACGAGAAAGGCACGAAGGAATGGATTGCTCCAACTGACGTGACTATCGACCGTGACGCGAAAGGTCGCATTGAAAAAGCAATCGACAACCAGGGCCGCGACGTTGAACACTCAGGCATGATCAAAATGTCTAAGTCTAAAAACAACGGTATCGACCCACAAGAGATGGTAGACAAGTACGGCGCTGATACAGTACGCCTATTCATGATGTTTGCATCGCCTGCAGACATGACGCTTGAGTGGCAAGAGTCTGGCGTTGAAGGCGCAAACCGCTTCCTTAAGCGTGTTTGGAAACTGGTTCACGCTCACTCAGCTAAAGGTGCTGCTGAATCTGTTGATGCTTCTGCGCTGTCTGGTGATCAGAAAGCACTTCGTCGTGATATTCACAAAACTATTGCGAAAGTAACGGACGATATCGGCCGTCGCCAAACATTCAACACTGCCATCGCTGCGATCATGGAATTGATGAACAAGCTAGCGAAAGCACCTCAAGAATCTGTACAAGATCGTGCAATTCTTGATGAAGCGCTAAAAGCAGTGGTTCGCATGCTTTACCCAATGACTCCACACATCTCTTACGAAATGTGGATTGCATTAGGTGAATCAAACGTAGACTCAGCGACATGGCCAACTTTCGATGAGAAAGCGCTAGTTGAAGACGAGAAGACTATCGTTGTAATGATCAACGGTAAGCTACGTGCGAAGCTAACGGTTGCAGCTGACGCAACAGAAGAGCAAGTTCGTAAGCTTGGTCTAAACGATGAGAACGCTAAGAAGTTCCTAGATGGCTTAACTATTCGTAAAGTTATCTTCGTACCTGGCAAGCTTCTGAACATCGTAGCTAACTAATATTAGTTAACTAACATTGGCTAACTAACTAGTTGCAGATTAAAGCGAACTAGCTTTAGTCTGCACATATAACTGCTGAAGCGAACCTATTTTGTTTTCAGTAGTCTCTAGACAGGGTGCAACATTGCCCTGTCTACTTATTTAAGTGCTTTAGACTCAGAGTCCTACGATTCGAAAGCTCTAAAGCCTTTAAATAAGTATTCTACCTTCATGAGAGCCATCAAATAATGCGCCTGATTTCACTATCTTCATTGAAAGTTACTATTGTTGTTTTAACCGTTAGCCTGCTAAGTGCCTGTGGTTTCCACCTACGTGGTGATTACTCCGTACCAGAAGAACTCAACAAGATCTCTGTGACCAGTTACGACCAATACAGTACGTTCACACGTATGATGAAAGGCCAGCTGCGTATGAATGATGTAGAAATTGTGCCACCGGCAGAAAATACACCTAACTTGCACATTATTAGTGAGAGTGTTGGCGAACGCACTCTATCTCTTTACCAAAATACTCGTGCAGCAGAAATTGAACTGACGTTCTACGCTTCATATCGAGTAACCATCCCCGATCTAGGTTCAAAAACATTCTCAACCAGCGTGACTCGTAGTTACCTTGATAACCCGCTCACAGCACTCGCAAAATCGGTTGAACGTGACATGATTGAAGATGAAATGCGTAAGCTTGCGACAAGCCAGATCCTTCGTCAGATGGCTCGATTGAAAGCGAACATTGCAGCCGGTAGCATGGATCTACAAGCTCTAGAGAACGTTCAAGTAAAAGAGCTAGAAAAGCAGTACAACATCAAGAACATCGAAATTGACGACGTTGAGATCGACGCCAGTACAGCACCTGATGCTGAGCCTAGCGTAACGGTTGAGCAATAGTTTTATTCGATGCGTATTTTTGCCGATCGTTTATCTGAGCAACTTACTAAGCAATTAAGCAACGTTTACCTAATTTTTGGTAATGAGCCTTTGCTGCTGCAAGAAAGCCGAGAAGCGATTCAAAAGACAGCCAAAGAGCAAGGCTTCGAAGAACGTCACCGTTTTGCGATTGATAATAGCCTCGACTGGAATCAAGTCTATGACTGCACTCAAGCATTAAGCCTATTTTCAAGTCGCCAGATCATCGAACTTGAGCTACCTGAGTCTGGGGTTAACGCTGCGATTGCAAAAGAATTACTCGCGATCTCGGAACATATTCACAACGACATCTTATTGATATTGGTTGGCACTAAGCTGACGAAAGCCCAAGAAAATGCAAAATGGTTCAAAGCACTCTCGAATCAAGGGCATTGGGTAAGCTGTTTAACTCCTGATGTCAGCCGCTTGCCTCAGTTTGTCCAAGCGCGTTGTCGTCAGGTTGGCCTATTACCTGATCCAGAAGCTATTCAAATGCTGGCTCAATGGCACGAAGGCAACCTCTTCGCCCTAACTCAAAGCCTTGAAAAGCTCGCTCTTCAGTATCCTGATGGAAAACTCACATTAGTCCGACTTGAAGAGTCACTCAGCCGGCATAACCACTTTACGCCATTCCATTGGAGTGATGCGTTATTGGCTGGCAAAGGTAACCGTGCACAGAGAATTCTGCGTCAGTTAGAAGCCGAAGGTGTCGAACCCGTCATCTTGCTGCGTAGCATACAACGTGAGCTTGCTCTGCTATTACAAATGCAGCAACAAATGAAACAGATGCCAATCGGGCAGGTTTTTGACAAGCACCGTATATGGCAATCTAAGAAACCTCTTTATAACGCAGCGCTAACAAGAGTTTCGATTTCTCGATTACACTCCCTGTTTGCGTTGCTCACTCAAGCTGAATTGATGACAAAAACCCAATATGAACAGTCGCCTTGGCCACTAATTCATCAGTTAAGCGTAGAGTTTTGTATCCCTTCCGCTTCTATACCGTTTCACGCATAAAAGCGTGTTATATTCTAGGGTCAAAATACCCTAAACAAAGCTAAATTCAGATTAAAGGAACACCCAGTGTTACGTGAAGAACTAAAAGACTTTCTTGCAGACAAAGCCGACGACATGAAAGCAGAATCGATTGTAACTATCGATGTAGAAGGCAAATCAAGTGTGACTGATTTCATGATTGTTTGTACTGGCACTTCTAAGCGCCACGTTGCCTCTATTGCACAACATGTCGCAGATGAAGTAAGAAAAGTAGGTCTACAACCGCTAGGTATGGACGGTCAAAAAGAAGGTGAGTGGGTTGTCCTAGATATGGGTACGAGCATGCTTCACGTTATGCAAGAAGAGCATCGTGAGCTGTATCAACTAGAAAAGCTTTGGAGCTAAGCGTTGAAAATCCAACTGATTGCTGTTGGCACTAAAATGCCAAAGTGGGTTGAAGAAGGCTTTCAAGAGTATCGCCGTCGCTTCCCTCACGACATGCCATTAGAGCTCATTGAGATCACTGCAGGCAAACGTGGCAAAAACGCCGATATTGCACGTATCCTTCAAAAAGAAGGTGAAGCGATGTTGGCAGCGGTTCCAAAAGGTAATCGAATTGTCACGCTCGATATCCCAGGTAAAAAATGGGATACACCACAGCTTGCTGAGCAATTAGAAAGTTGGAAGTTGGATGGACGTGATGTGTCCATCCTGATTGGAGGGCCTGAAGGATTAGCCCCTGCATGTAAAGCAGCCGCGGATCAAAGCTGGTCTTTGTCAGCACTGACCTTACCTCATCCATTAGTACGCGTTATCATGGCTGAAAGCTTGTATCGAGCTTGGAGCATCACTGCTAACCACCCGTACCACCGAGAATAAGCGTTAATGTTACGTAAACGTAGCCAAATCCGTGACTACAAAGCAGAAGCACGACTATTCACTAGCCGTGCTTTTGTTGCGTTTATAGGGATCATAGTCATGATGACAATGTTGGTTGTTAACCTGTATAACATTCAGGTCAACCAATATCAGGACTATAAAACTCGATCGAATGACAACCGAATAAAGGTTGTGCCTATCGCGCCCAATCGCGGTCTGATTTACGATCGAAACGGAGTGCTCCTTGCGGAAAACCGCCCGGTTTTCAACCTAGAGATCATCCCAGAAAAAATTAAAGATATGGATGACACGCTCATCCGTTTGCAAACCTTAATTGAGATTCCTCCTGAACGTATCGAGCGCTTTAATCGTGATCGTCGTAATTCACGACGCTTTAAGTCGGTACCGATTCTTAACCAGCTCACTGAAGAGCAAGTGGCTGTTTTCTCAGTTAACCAACATAAATTTCCAGGCGTAGAAGTCACCGGAACTTTAAAACGTTTCTATCCTTATGGTGATGTTCTCACCCACGTAATTGGCTATGTCTCGCGAATCAACGATCGCGACATGCAACGTCTAGTTCGAGAAGAAAAAGACTCCAACTACCAAGCCACTCGTGACATTGGAAAGCTTGGTATTGAACGCTATTACGAAGACATGTTGCACGGAACGGCTGGCTATCAAGAAGTTGAAGTCAACAGCCGTGGACGCGTAATTCGCACACTCAAATTTGTCCCTTCAGTACCGGGTAAAGATATCGTGCTAAACCTCGATATCAAACTGCAGACGTACGTGCACAAATTGCTCGACGGGCGCAGAGGCTCAGCTGTCGTTCTCGATCCAAAAGATAATGGTGTATTAGCGATGGTATCAAGCCCAAGCTATGACCCGAACGCCTTCGTACACGGTATTTCATCTAAGGGTTACAATGCTCTATTACAGGATAAAAACCGACCTTTGGTTAACCGAGCGACTTTAGGTATATATCCACCCGCTTCGACCATCAAACCTTTCATTGCTGTTGCAGCATTGCAAGAAGGTGTCATTACACCGAACACGACACGAAATGACCCGGGTTATTGGAAAATACCCAATTCAAAAACCAAACCGTTTCGTGACTGGCTGCGCTGGGGACACGGTAAAGTTGATATCGTCAAAGCAATTGAAGAGTCTGTTGATACCTTCTTCTACCAAATATCCTTTGATCTGGGCATTGACCGCTTATCTAAATGGATGATGATGTTTGGTTTCGGTGATTACACCGGTATTGATATCTACGAAGAAAGTAAAGCCAACATGCCAACCCGTGAGTGGAAAATGGCGCGACATCGTGTGCCTTGGTATCAAGGTGACACCATTCCCGTTGGTATTGGACAAGGTTACTGGACAGCGACACCAATGCAGATAGCGAAAGCGACCTCGGTATTGGTTAATGAGGGTGAAGTAACTGCACCTCATCTATTGCGCTCAACCATAGAGAACGGCCGCCCATTCGATGAACAAGTTCTTTCGGAAATCGAGACCTATCCACCAGTAACAGGTGTAAAGCAGAAGTATTGGGATATTGCCCAAGAAGGCATGAAACTGGTAAACCACGGCAAAAAAGGCACGGCAAGACGCTCATTCCAGAAGATGTCTTACGTCTCTGCCGGTAAATCCGGTACCGCACAGGTATTCGGCCTGAAGGAAGATGAAGAGTACAACGCGGACGAGATTGCCGAGCATTTACGCGATCACGCCCTCTTTACTGGTTACGCTCCTTTTGAAAACCCTGAAGCAGTGGTCACCATTGTTTTAGAAAATGCAGGTGGTGGTTCATCCAATGGTGGCCCAGTAGTAAGAAGGATTTTAGACCATATTATCCTTGCAGAAGATTATGAAAGTAAGGCAATAAAATAATGAAACTTGATCCTTCAACTGGACGAAATAGAGCCTTATTCGAACGGCTACATATCGACCTGCCACTATTGCTCGGCATTCTGGTTTTAATGGGCTTTGCCTTATTGATCATGTACAGCGCAAGCGGCCAAAGCCTTGCGATGATGGATCGCCAAGCGATGCGTATGGCTCTGTCTTTAGGTGTGATGATCTTCTTGGCTCAACTCTCACCACGCACTTATGAGAGCTTAGCTCCCTTGCTATTTGCAGGCGGCGTTATTTTGCTACTCGGAGTACTGTTCTTTGGTGAAGCCTCTAAAGGTGCACAACGTTGGCTGAACTTCGGATTTGTTCGATTCCAGCCCTCAGAGCTACTAAAGCTTGCGGTTCCTTTAATGTTGGCTAGGTTTATTGGTAAACGTTCACTACCACCAACTTTCCAAACCCTTGCGATCTCCTTGGTGATGGTGTTTGTACCCACGATTCTCATCGCTAAACAGCCCGATCTAGGAACATCTATCCTGATTGCGGCCTCTGGTATCTTCGTTATCTTCCTTGCTGGGATCAGCTGGAAAATAATTATGAGCGCAGCGATTGCACTGGGTGGGTTCATCCCGATCCTGTGGTTCTTCTTGATGCGTGAATATCAGAAAGTACGTGTAAGAACCCTTTTTGATCCTGAATCAGATCCATTAGGTGCGGGCTACCACATCATTCAGAGTAAAATTGCGATAGGTTCTGGTGGGGTATCCGGAAAAGGTTGGCTACAAGGCACGCAATCTCAACTGGAGTTTATTCCAGAGCGACACACTGACTTCATTTTTGCGGTAATTGCCGAAGAATGGGGCATGATAGGTATTTTGTTTTTGCTCGCTATCTACCTATTCATTATTGGACGTGGTTTATTTCTGGCGAGCCAAGCGCAAACGGCATTTGGCCGAATGATGGCTGGCAGTATTGTACTGAGCTTCTTCGTTTATATTTTTGTAAACATTGGCATGGTAAGTGGCATTCTACCTGTAGTTGGGGTCCCTCTCCCGCTAGTCAGTTACGGCGGCACCTCAATGGTTACTCTCATGGCTGGATTTGGTATTTTAATGTCGATCCATACACACAGAAAAGCATTCTCAAAGGCGACCTAATTGATGTCTATTAAAGCATTCCCCCTAACAACATCTTTGGTCAATGAACTGCCAATCAAAAAAATGCTGTCTATCGTCGGCTTGGCGGTTTTGATTAATGGTTGCTCTTCCCAAGAGCAAAAAGGCCGTTACGACATTGATTCTGATATTGCGCCAGATGTGCCAATCTCAGTCGAGCACCTAGAGGACGCTCACCCTCAATATGAACCTTACAGCTTAGGAGGTAACACTAACTACACTCTGCGTGGTGAAGACTACAAAATCGTAAAGAAGACCGAAGGGTTTACCGAGAAAGGAAAAGCCTCTTGGTACGGTAAGAAATTTCATGGCCATTTAACCTCAAATGGCGAGATCTACGACATGTATTCGATGTCAGCAGCGCACAAAACATTGCCCATTCCAAGCTATGTAAAAGTGACAAATACCGATAACAACAAAACGACGATTGTTCGTATCAATGACCGAGGCCCATTCCATGAAGGCCGAATCATTGACCTTAGTTATGCGGCAGCTTACAAGCTCGATGTCTTGAGAACAGGCACAGCAAATGTTGAGATAGAAGTCATCACTGTGGCTATGCCAACAGACGCGAATAAAAAGGCTGCTTTGCCGCAATTTATTATTCAGGTAGCCACATCGCCACATGAAGATAGAACCGAGAAGTTAGCCAAAGATCTAGGCGAAAAGCTAGCTGTAGCAACGTTCTTGCAGCCAAATGACGACAACTACCGTCTGATGCTTGGGCCATTTCATGACTATGCTCTGACTCAAGAGAAATTAGAACAAGTTAAGCTGATGGGTTACCCGTCAGCTTATATAAAAAAGCACACGCTAACTCGCTAATTAATCTAACAGTTACTTCTGGTAATCAGCGCTCTGGTGTGACAGAGTGATTCTGTTAATATATGAATAGTTCACCAAATAATTGCATTCAAAATGATTAAATCTAATAAACTTGTTAAATCGATTTTTGCTACTTCTGTTGCTCTTTCTGCAACGATAGCTACATCGTCATTCGCCGCTCCTATTGTTGTACCTGATGCACCTCAAATCGCCGCTAAAGGTTTTGTTCTGATGGATTACCATTCAGGCAAAGTACTAGCAGAGAAAGAAATGAACACTCAGCTTTCTCCAGCAAGTTTAACCAAGATGATGACGAGCTACGTGATTGGCCAAGAGCTTGACCGTGGTAACATCAACTTAGACGACGACGTTGTCATTAGCGAAAACGCTTGGGCTAAAAACTTCCCAGACTCATCTAAGATGTTCGTTGAAGTAGGTACAACGGTTAAAGTTGAAGAACTGAACCGTGGCATCATCATTCAATCAGGTAACGATGCTTGTGTTGCAATGGCTGAGCATATTGCTGGCTCTGAAGACGCATTCGTTGACCTAATGAACGCTTGGGCAAGCTCTATTGGCATGAAAGACACGCACTTCGCTAACGTGCACGGTCTAGACAATCCAAACCTATACTCAACGCCTTATGATATGGCTTTACTTGGTCAGGCACTGATTCGTGACGTTCCTGATGAGTACCGTATCTACTCACAGAAAAAATTCACTTACAACGGCATCACCCAGTACAACCGTAACGGTCTGTTATGGGATAAGAGCATGAACGTTGATGGCATTAAAACTGGCCACACGAGCAACGCAGGTTACAGCCTAGTAAGCTCAGCAACAGAAGGCAAAATGCGTCTTGTTGCGGTTGTGATGGGCACTAAGAATGCGAACGCTCGTAAAACAGAAAGCAAAAAGCTACTGAGCTACGGTTTCCGTTTCTTCGAAACAGTGGCACCACATACTGCTGGCGAGACATTCGTTGAAGAAAAAATCTGGATGGGTAGTAAGGACACAGTTGCTCTAGGTGTCGACGAAGATACTTTCGTGACTCTACCTCGTGGCCAAGCGAAGAACCTAAAAGCTAGCTTCGTTCTTGAAAAAGAACTGGAAGCACCGATTAGCAAAGGCGATGTTGTAGGAAAACTCTTCTACCAAGTTGATGGTGAAGACGTTGCTGAATACCCGCTACTTGCACTTGAAGATGTAGACCAAGGCAGCCTATTTAGCCGCCTATGGGACTACCTAGTACTGCTATTCAAAGGTTTATTCTAAACGAGTCAAACGTTTGTTCTAGCAATACATAAAGTTCTTGTATAGCTAAGCTAATGAGTAAATTACTTATTTACGCATTAACGAACCAAAAGCCGCCATGTGCGGCTTTTGTTGATCTTGAGTTCGGTGATATTTACACGTAGTATTCCGGCTTATTACTCGTGTCTGTTGACCGAACACGCTTTTTATCGACATTTCGCCAATTTGCGAGAGTCTAGCCTTTTGGAGCTAATCATGAACATCAATTCTGATGCAAAACTAAAAGACCTCTTAGAGTTCCCTTGTTCATTCACTTACAAAGTAATGGGCTACGCTAAGCCAGAGCTTACAGAGCTAGTGCTAGAAGTGATCCAGCGCCATGCTCCTGGTGACTACAGCCCAACACTAAAACCGAGTGCGAAAGGTAACTACCACTCTGTTTCAATCAATATTACAGCGACTTCTATTGAACAAGTAGAAACGCTATACAAAGAGCTGGGCGATATCGAAATCGTTCGTATGGTTCTGTAATCGACGATTACGCATGAAAAACAGCGGCTTATTGCCGCTGTTTTTGTTTGAAGCACCCTATTGGACTCCAAATCATTCAACTTAATTTTCAATAAATACAAAGAAAGTTGAAAAACCTTGCAGTCCGTCTGTAGTTAGAATCATGTTTCGCGTTTATAATGCGTTCACTTTATTAATCCTTGAGGGAGTGCAGCTTTGCAAAATAAGCTAATCGTAAAAAAATTAGGCCGTCAGGATTACGAACCTGTGTGGAAAGCCATGCATAAGTTCACAGACGAACGCACAGAAGAAGACATAGACCAAGTTTGGTTGGTTGAACACAACCCAGTCTTCACTCAAGGACAAGCAGGCAAAGCCGAGCATGTACTAAATGCTGGTGATATCCCTGTCATTCAAAGCGATCGCGGTGGCCAAGTGACTTATCACGGCCCAGGCCAGTTAGTCGCTTACTTTTTGATTAACATCCGCCGCAAAAAATTCGGAGTACGTGATTTGGTGACTCATATTGAGAACCTCGTAATCAACACTCTGAAAGCTTACAATATAAATTCAACTGCCCGACCTGACGCTCCTGGTGTCTATGTCGATGGCAAGAAAATCTGTTCACTCGGATTACGTATTCGACGCGGCTGCTCATTTCATGGGCTTGCACTCAACGTCGATATGGACTTATCCCCATTCCTACGCATTAACCCATGTGGTTACCAAGGTATGGAAATGGCGCAGGTAAGCCAGTTAGGCGGACCAAGTGAATTAGAGAGCGTTGAGCAACAGTTAATACAAGAGCTAGTAGAACTACTCGGCTATGACCAAGTAGACATTCAAGCCACCAGTAACATTACAGCAGAAGCATAAAATCATGAGCAAACCAATCCAAATGGAAAAAGGCGTTAAATATCGTGACGCTGACAAAATGGCATTAATTCCCGTAAAGAATATGCCTGCTGAACAGAAAGAAGTTCTACGTAAGCCTGCATGGATGAAGATTAAACTTCCTTCAGACAGCCATCGTATTCAAGAAATCAAATCAGCAATGCGTAAAAACAACCTGCACTCAGTTTGTGAAGAAGCGTCTTGCCCTAACCTAGCCGAGTGTTTTAACCACGGCACGGCAACGTTTATGATTCTTGGCGCTATCTGTACTCGTCGCTGCCCGTTCTGTGATGTTGCCCATGGTCGTCCTGTTGCTCCTGAAGCAGAAGAGCCGAAGAAACTGGCTAAGACGATTAAAGACATGAAACTGAAGTACGTTGTAATCACTTCAGTTGACCGTGATGACCTGCGTGATGGTGGTGCTCAGCACTTTGCTGACTGTAACCGTGAAATTCGCGAACAGAATCCAAACATTCGCATTGAAACACTGGTTCCAGACTTCCGTGGTCGTATGGACGTTGCGCTTGATCTGATGAAAGACAACCCGCCAGATGTTTTCAACCACAACCTAGAGACAGCGCCACGTCTATACCGTAAAGCTCGTCCAGGCGCGAACTACAAGTGGTCTCTTGATCTGTTGAGAAAATTCAAAGAGCAACACCCAGACATCCCAACGAAATCTGGTGTAATGATGGGTCTTGGTGAAACGAAAGAAGAGATCGTTCAAGTATTGAAAGATCTTCGCGAACATGGCGTAACGATGCTGACACTAGGCCAATACCTGGCACCAAGCCGTCACCACTTACCAGTAGAACGCTACGTACCGCCTTCTGAGTTTGATGAACTGAAAGAGATTGCTCTTGAACTAGGCTTCACTCACGCAGCTTGTGGCCCATTTGTACGTTCTTCTTACCATGCCGACTTGCAAGCTCAAGGTATGGAAATTAAGTAACCACATTGCTTAAGCCAAAATTAAAAAGGCGCTGAACTGTATGTTCAGCGCCTTTTTTCTATCGAGCAAAACAAGCTTGTTCGATACGAAAACAACAAAGCCACTCATTAAGAGTGGCCTTGAACTGCAGGTCTAATCATCTAGATGCTAAATGGTCTACTAACCAAATGAAGCCCAGATAACTGTTGCCACCAAGACTGGACACACGAACTTCACATACATTGGCCACACTTTACCAAACCAACCAAGCTGAAAGTCAGGGCAGCCATGTTCAAGCTCTTTCACTTTTGAAGCTCGACTCCATACCCAACCACCAAACACACAGAACATCAGAGCTGCGACCGGTTGAAGATACTGAGTCGCTATCATCGCAACCATACCAAACATCGCGGAAAAGTTGTAAACAATCACCACACTGAACAATGCGATGGCACCACCAATCACCCAGCTTGTTGGCGTTCGTCTTGTATTGAAACGCTCACTCACTAGTGCTACAGGTCCTTCCAGCATCGAAATTGAAGAAGTAAGAGCAGCAATCGTTAGCAACAAGAAGAAGACAATTGCGAAGATCTGACCAAGTACGCCTAAGCTATCAAACATCAAAGGCAGAACCGTAAATACCAGCGTGTCAGAGCTCAATAGTGAGCCGTCTTCAGCATAGATTTGTACGCCCTTTTGCATCGCAACAAACATTGCAGGCATAACCACTAAGCCAGCAATAAAAGCGACAGCGGTATCAACCAAGGTTACGTTCATCGCCATTTTTGGTAGGTTCTCTTTCTTGCTTAAGTAAGAACCATAAACCAACATAGAGCAGCCACCAATGGTTAGCGAGAAGAAGCCTTGTCCCATTGCCGCTAGAATCAGTTTTCTATCCAACACTTTCTCAAAGTCTGGCACCAAGTAATGTTTCAGCCCTTCCATCGCACCAGCTTGCGTCATGATGTAAACAAACAGTAAGCCAAACAAAATGAACAATGCCGGCATTAAGCGAGTCGACCACTTCTCGATACCTTGCTTAACACCACCCTGAACAATCAAGATAGTCAGCACATAGAATGCGACCGTACCAAATACATTGCGCTCAACACTGAAGCCTTTAAACCAATCAGCAACAGCTTCTAGACCGACAAGATCAGCGACTGCACCAATTAGGAAGCAAATCAACCAACCGCCGACAATACTATAAAATGCTAACACGGCACTTGGGACACTTAAGCCAATCCAACCGACAAATTCACCGACTTTCTTACCTAACGGATTTGTCGTCAACGAGCGCATACTATCGACAGGGTTCGCTTGACCATGACGGCCAATCGCCATCTCAACCACCAGCATCGGGAAAGCAACCACGAAAATCATGATTAGGTAAACAAGCAGAAAAGCGCCACCGCCGTTACTGGCAACTTGAGTTGGGAAACCCCAAATATTACCTAAGCCAACAGCTGCACCCGCCGCTGCTAAAATAAAACCCAAACGAGAGCTAAAGTGCTCTCTTGAAGAGGAAGATTGTTGGTCCATATTGCCCGCATCAAAAATCAGTGAACTAGTTGAGAAGTACAGTAATCAAAAGCAATGATAGGCACAACTAATAAATGAACAATTAGCTTATTTTTACAATCTATTTAGTATTTAAGACCAAGTTATTAACAATTACCCAGACTAACTGACCACATAAAATCAAGACAACGATTGATCCGACTACTGAGAGGTATTCCTAAGTTAATTGTTAGCTTATTTAACCCATAAAAAAGAGCACCAATAGGTGCTCTTCTAACGAATCTGAAACTCAGGCTAGATAGTAAATACTTGGTAGTCTTTTAGGTTCGGAATAATTTTATGCAGCTCTTGCTCTTGCTCTGCCATCTCATCTAGAGAATCACAGAACTCATTCGCTTCCTCTTGTACTTGTTGAGAGTGTTCTTTCATTCGCTCTTCAACTTTAAGCTTTAATTCAGCCATGCTATCAGCCATTTCGGTCAGATTTAGTCCGCCGTCTTGCTTCATTTTTTCTGACATCGCATTAAAGGCACTTGAGATAAACTCTTGGTTAAAGATCTCCTTAGCCTTTTCGAAATCTTCAGACCAACCATTCGCCATCGAATCGAAACTATTAGCCGGTAGGACTAACTCGCCATCTTTATAATAACGAGCCTCTAATTCAGCAAAGTACGTTTTCATTGATTCTTTTACATTATCAAACGACTCTGGAGAATCTAGGCTGGCAGCGATGTCATCAATAACATCATTCGCCAAGGCTAAGCTGTCATTCGCCATTTGTTTTGCGCGTGGTAAATACTCATTCATGCTGTCGCGGTATTTTTCAATTGCCGCTTGTTGGTCGGCATCAAGTGCGACCTTTTCACCATGAATATAAAGATCGTTGTTGCCATCAAGAATAGCTGTATCACCATTTACTTGATGGATTTCGACTTTCTGCTCGTCAATTCGTAGTTCATTTTTCAAATCAACTCGACACTGAGCTGCAAAAGTTGGCAGGCTCACAACAGCGGTAGCCACTGTTAATGATGCAATTAATACGCTTTTTTTCATAACACCCTCTCATCAATCTGCCCAACGACTATACCGCTAGTTTATGCTTCTTTGTCAGAAAAACGTTTATATTTATAAGCCTGTCATTCAGTCAATCGATACTACTTCATAGCAAAACTGTTTATCAGCGACCCTAAACTCAATTTCATCACCGACTTCTTTGCCCATTAGAGCCTGACCAAATGGTGCATTCGCCGTCACAATGGCAATCTCATTGTCGTTCCATGTAACAGAAAGCCCCCCGACTCTTGGCCCTAGGAAAAAGTGCTTATGTTCATCATGTTCGTCAATGACCACAACATAGCTGCTGACGGTAATTCTTTCACTGTCTCGTAATACGAGGTTTCGGTAACACTGGATGTCATCTTCACACTCTTGAACCCGCATCGCTTGTCCATGGGCAAGGTACGAGGCTTCTAACGCCAAGGTATCGTACTTGTGCTCTGGCACGGTCTCTTCATCGGTGGCAGCATCAATAGCTCGCTGAGTCGCAGATTGTGCGATGCTTAACCGTGATTCGAGTTGCTCTAAAATTATTTGTCGAAGCTCAGACTTATTCATACTTTTGGAGTGCTTTTCTATAGGAGCTACAGAATAGAATTAGGTACAATCAGGTGCAAGACATTTGATTCATCAAGCGACGCGATCATAGACAGGCGAACGCTTTAGCATCAATACGACACTTAACAACTCAGGTAGAACACAAATGATTGAGCAGAAGCTAAAACAAGTATTCGGATTCGATTCACTGCGTAATGGGCAAAAGCAAGTCATTGATAATGTTCTATCCGGTCACTCTACCGCGGCTATCTTCCCGACGGGCTCAGGTAAATCGCTGTGCTACCAGTTACCCGCGTTAGAACTTCCTCATTTAACCTTGGTTATTTCTCCACTGTTAGCCTTAATGAAAGACCAGTTGAGCTTCTTACACAGTAAAGGGATCAGCGCCGCTGCAATAGAATCTAGTCAAGACAGACAGACCACTCAGCAGGTGATGCAGTCTGTGCGTAACGGAGATACCAAGATCCTGATGATCTCCGTCGAACGTTTGAAGAACGAACGCTTTCGTCAGTTTATTTCTCAGGTTCCAATCTCGCTACTTGTGGTCGATGAGGCGCACTGTATTTCTGAGTGGGGACACAACTTTAGACCAGACTATCTCAAGTTGCCTCAATACCAAAAACAGTTGAATATCCCGCAGGTATTGCTATTGACTGCAACCGCAACCACCTCAGTTATCCAAGACATGAAGTCTAAGTTTGATATCAATGAAGAACGTGTTGTGGTTACGGGTTTCTATCGTCAAAATCTCGATCTGTCGATTCAGCCTTGTGAACAAGCTAGTAAGCTAGAGACGCTGTGCTCTGTCGCCAATCAAGCGCCTCAAGCTCCAACCATCGTTTATGTCACCCTTCAACAAACGGCAGAGATGGTGGCTCAACAACTGCGCAATGCTGGAATCAACGCAGTCGCTTACCATGCAGGGCTTAAACCAGAAAATAGAGATGCGATTCAACATCAATTCATGAATGATGACGTGCATTGTATTGTTGCGACTATTGCTTTCGGGATGGGCGTCGACAAATCAAATATTCGCCGTGTGATTCACTTCGATTTACCCAAATCAATAGAGAACTACTCGCAAGAAATCGGCAGAGCAGGCCGAGATGGTCAACCTTCAGCATGTATTCTTCTCGCCAACAAGTATGGCCTCAGTACGCTAGAGAACTTCGTATTTGGTGATACACCAGACAACATCTCAATCCAAGCGGTATTAAAAGAGATCTACGAAAACCAAAACAATGGCGCTTCTGGAGCAAACCAATGGGAGATCATGCTCAACCAACTATCGCGTGAATCTAACATTCGTCAACTTCCACTAAAAACACTGTTGGTTTATCTAGAAATTGAAGGCGTGATTGAACCTAAATACAGCTATTTTGCTGACTACAAATTTAAGTTCATTCGTCCTAAGCAGCAGATCACCGAGCAATTCCAAAGTGAACGTCGCCATTTTGTAGAAGCGATTTTCCAATGCTCTCCTCAAGCCAGAGTTTGGTGCCAAGTCGATTTCGATGCGCTTTGGACTCACTTCCAAGCCGATCGTCAGCGTGTGATTGCGGCTATCGATTACTTCAATGAACAAGGCTGGATTGAGTTGGAAAGTAAGCAGATCACCGATGTTTACGCGATCAACAATACATCTGAAGATATGATGCAATTATCAGAACGTTTAACTGAGTTGTTTAAAGCAAAAGAGAACAGTGAGATAAACCGTCTTAACCAAATGCTGAGCTTCTTTGAGGCTGATACCTGCCTAAGCTCTCGCCTTGCGAGTTACTTCACCGATGATAAAGCACCCAAAAACTGTGGTCACTGCTCAGTATGCCGAGGTGAAATTGCCACACTACCAAGCGTGAAAGCTGGCCCTATAGATGAAGAGATCGTCGTCGCTTGGATTCAAGAATTCATCTCCAACAGCCAACAACTGATTACCGATGAAGCCATTACGCGCTTTTTATGTGGAATCGCGACACCGCTTTCTACCAAATTAAAAGCCAGCAAAATGTCGGGGTACGGAAAGTTAGAACAACAACCGTTCAGTGAAACCTTAGCATTGGTAAAACGATTACCAAGATAAGAAGATTAAAAGACGGTACTAGTGCCAAGAAGTCAGCTAGGTTTGCATAAACCTAGCTGATGAAAATTAAAAGAAACTCAGCTGCTTCACTTGTTCTTTAGGTTGTAACATCACACTCAAACCGAGCAGGCGTATCTCTCGCCCTTGTTGTCTTTTTAAGATCTCACTCAATAGCTCTTTGAAGTGTTCTCGATCCAATGAAGCATGTATGTGTTCTATGGTTGTTTGCTGGAAATCGGCAAACTTGAGTTTAATACCCTGCTTGATGATTGCTTTACTTGGGCTGGCTTTTTCTAGGCGGGTTTCAAGCTCAGGAAACAATTTGTCTTCAATCACCTGCCAGCACTCAGCATAAGTCGAAATATTTTGAGTAAACGTTCGCTCAACGCCTACGGATTTACGCTCGCGTTCTATGATGACTTCTCTTTCATCAATACCATGGCTTCGCTTCCACAGCGATGCACCTTGTCGACCAAACTTCAGAAGCAAGTCTCGATAGTCTGCCCCTTTGATGTCCTTGCATGTAAAGAATCCCGCTAGATGGAGCTTTTCAATGCTGACCTTGCCAACGCCTGGGATTCTTTCGAGTGGTAAATCATCGATAACAGCTTGTACGTCTTGCGGAGGGATAACAAATTGCCCATTGGGCTTATTCATATCCGAAGCCACTTTCGCCAGAAATTTTATCGGAGCGACACCCGCTGAAGCCGTAAGGTTTAACTCGTTCCAAATATCACGGCGAATTGACTCGGCAATCAGGGTCGCAGAACCGTGACACAATGTTGATTCAGTCACGTCGAGAAACGCTTCATCTAGAGAAAGAGGTTCGATCAATGCTGTGTATCGAGAAAATATTTCGCGGATCTTTTTAGAGATCTCAACATAGACCTGCATTCTTCCCGGAACCACTAATAAATTAGGACAAAGTTGCAGTGCTTTCCCCGTTGGCATCGCTGAACGAATACCAAACTTGCGAGCTTCATAATTACAAGTACTCAAGACACCCCGTTGTTTTTCATGCCCACCAACCGCAAGTGGTCGATTTCGGTAAGCCGGGTTGTCACGCATTTCTACAGCTGCGTTGAAGAACCCTTAGGTGAAAAATGTAAGTTTGACTGGCTGAGTAAGTGAATGCGTCTTTATAACATAGGGTTAGATACAAATTCTTACTAACAAAAACCCCTAACAAAAAAATCCGAGAAATTTATGTAAAAAACTAGTATTTTCTTAAAAATCCACTTACAAAAATCACAAAGGGAGTTGTAATTGGTCCGTTGATTTCTTGGGTTCAATACCAACACTTAATCCGACTAAACGTATACTTCGTCCATGACTTCTAGCAACGGCTTCTTCACATAACTTGATAAAAAACTGCATATCCATTTCATCATACTTATGTTCAACCGTTGTTTGTTGAAAATCGTTGAACTTTAATTTTACACCGAGTTTCGTGATCACTTTATCTGCAAGCGCTTTTTCTAACCTTTGCTCTAATTCGACATACAGAGGCTTTATTGCTAGTATGCATTCATCCAAACTATGAATATCATTTAAATATGTCCGCTCAACCCCTACTGACTTTCTAATCCTTTCGACAACAATATCTCTATCATCAATACCATTGCACCTTTGCCAAAGTGTATGTCCGAATTTGCCAAATTTTGAAATCAAAGTGTTTTTATCGAAATTCTTAACATCATCCCCTTTATATAAGCCGAGTTTGTTTAATTTCTCTAACGTCACCTTCCCAACACCATTTATTTTCCCTAATTCTAATTCGTCTATAAAAGTTTGGATCTCAGAAGGTGGGACAATACATATACCATTAGGTTTATTCACATCTGAAGCGACTTTAGAAACAAACTTTAATGGGGAAATTCCTGCCGAAGCCGTTAAATTCAATTCAGTTTGAATAGACTTGCGTATGTCTTCTGCAATTAAAGTTGCTGAACCTTGAAACAGCTTAGAACCTGTGACATCTAAATACGCCTCGTCTAAGGATAGTGGCTCTATTACATCCGTATACCGTCTAAATATTTCATGGATTTGCCTAGATACCGCCTTATACTTTTCCATATTTCCAGACACTACTGTTAAGCTTGGGCAAAGTTGTAACGCTTTTGTTGTAGACATAGCCGAACGCACACCAAAAGCTCTCGCCTCATAACTACAAGTTGCAATAACACCGCGACCATTTTTCCCTCCAACTGCTAGAGGAATTCCACGTAAAGAGGGGTTGTCCCTTGCTTCTACAGAGACATAGTAACTGTCGAGATCAATATGAATTATTTTTCGCATACTTTAATCGATGTTTTTGAATGGTTTAGGTGCATAAACCTTTTTCAACACCTTTGTACTGTGTATTTGCACAGCAGTATAGCAATTCAAATCTGGTATTAGCAAAAGAATCTACGATGCAGTGTTCAACTATATAGATGAAAAAGACGAAATAACCCTTTCCAAAATGCCCCAAGCTGAAGCTCATCAAATACTCTTAGACTCCCTCCGAAACCGCCTTCATAGACATGGGCACCGTTACTTCCCCAAGTAACATTCGAGCCGTTACTCTCTTCAGCAAAGAGCGAGAATTACTAGAAGCATTACGCTGAATGGGAATCTGAGGCTTGTTTTGCTCTCTCATGTGGGCATAAAGACATGACTCCGGAATGTCATCTTCAATTCGCTCTGCAAACTCAATTAGATTTGGCTCAGCAAAGGTAAATAACCAAGCATGTTGTACTTCTGAAGAGTTAACTCGAAGTATGCGCCCAAGCACTTTTCTGCAGTACAGTTCCGTTTTAATGAACTCATATGACAACATACTTGAAGGCGCGGGATATCCGATCCCTTGCTGATCACAAAAACTGGGGGCATGCCAACGACGATCATGCTGACACGCCTCTGGACAAAAACAATTTAGACTAATTACTTAATTTCAAATTTAGCGAATAACATTAGGGATGGAAAAGCAGATACCCTTCATACCACCTCACTAAGAGCATCCAATCCACTAGAGAAAGCGTCTTCTACTTCAGGTAGTCGACGCTCTACGGCAGTTCCTTGGGTTCCTAGTGTACTTAAATGATAGGCCCCCTCTCGGTGCCTATCATTTAATTCATAGTGTTTTTAATCGCTTGAGTATCTGCTCTCGCTCTTTGTTTAAAGCTTTGTCTGTAATATCGATTGCAGGCTGAAAGATGTTCATATCCATTTCAAAGTGATTAAACTCATTTAGAAGAGTCTTCTTTGACATGAAAAAGACACGATGTTGTATCTTTTCACGTTCATTTCCCTTAAACGATGCGAAAATGATACTAGATAGCATATCGTGTTTGTTTGTATTGATGGCATATGTATCAACTAAAACTTTTTCAACATTTAGCCTCAAGTATAAATATGTAAGTGTGTGCCTTAGTGTTTTTGATAGTAAAGGGTAAGATTCTGATTTTAAAGGGCTAAATTTTGTATAGTCCCAACCAACAACTTCCTTCGCTGATATTTTATGAACATTCCCTAGCACTCTGTCAGAAAATAGCTTCTCATAGATTTCTGTAACATTGATCATTTCATCACAGTAACCATGCATTAACTGAGTTAACTTGTTCTTTTCTTCTACCAATCCCCTAATTTGACAAAACCCACGCATAAACGGAACTAGAGATATCAGAAATTGTTTTTCATCATCAATTTCCGTTTTTATATCCTCTCTTAAAAGGTTTAAGAATTCATGGATGTACAAGAGAATCGACATTTCTTGAGGGTTAATTGGCGTAAAGCCGTTACTCTCGCCTAATACGTTGTTGAAGTAGTACAAGTTTAAGCACTGTTTTGCCTGATGCTCTAATAGTTTAATTAAGTCTGTGTTGTGCGTAAGGACTAGAGTCTTTTTGGAAGATAAGAAGCTTAAAATCGCATATGCTAGTTTGTTCTTGTAAATGGAATCAAAGCTCGATATCGGGTCATCAAGTACGATTAATTCACATGCCGAGTTTTTCGCTTTTAAGAGCTCAAATGCGAGTGAAAGGAAGTTCTGCTCACCATTACTTAGCTCAAGGTCTTGGCGGTTTTTGTTTAAAAAGTCTTTCCCTCCTAACATAAGTCTAATATTGTTATTATCATCACGCTCTAGCGAAATTTCACGCTCAAGAGATTCATTTAGAAACTGTTCGATGAACAATATGTCTTCACTTCCAAATGTTGGCTTATTCTTGAGTAATGCTTGATAGGCTTCATAGTCTTCTTGTAACGCGTGATTAGTTGAAGTTGTTATAAAGTCATGTTTGAGAAGCTGCCAGTACACTGATTTATAATTGTTGAATTCAACGACTAGATCCTCAATGAAGGATTTATCAGATTTCTTTATAGCAGTTCTAACTCTATCTTTGATATTAAACGAGTCAGGCTGAGACAGGTTCTTGATGATCTTTTCTGCTATCTCTTTTTCTTTTTCATCCATTTGATTGGATGTTTGTTCATATTGTTCGTTTTTCTGAGCTAGTTTAGCTACTACATCAATAGGATGGTCGCAGACTAAACATTCATCTATATAATTAAATTTCTCTAGAATTATTACAGCTTCGCTTTGCTCTTCAAGTTTGACTATGCTCTGTTCTTTATCATCAAGTTGGAAATTGTAGTTTGATAAAGCGCGAATGATTGAGTCATTTTTGGCAAAATCCTCAATGAAAAACCTTAGCTTCGCTTCATCATAGTCTGGCGTTTCTGCTAATTGGTATCCGTATACTTTATCAATGAAGTTTTTACGATCTATTTTTTTACCTCTGGATCGACTATTTGCTATGTCTGCTATGTAACCTAATAGGTCTTTATCTAGAATGAGCTCATCAAAATTCGTACTCATTTTAGCTATTTGATAGTTTTTCTTGAGGATACCAACAAGTTCTTTTTCGAACAGTAAGGAAAAGCTGTCGTTCAGTTTTTCTTTAAGTTGGTATTCCCTTTTAATATCATCGCCGAGGATAAAATCCTGAGTCTCACCTTGAATTACGTTTCTGTCATTTTGGTCTGATATGATATGAGCTATCGGATCACTATTTTCGGTATGTTCTATACCACCAATGTCCAGCGTGTACTCTACATCTTGGTCTTGGTTTAAGACCTTGGATAAACTTGTTTTTCCAGTACCATTAGGTCCATATACCACACATACTTTCTTACGTTCGAAATCTAACTCGTTGTTCTGCGTTAGCGCTAAATATTCGTCAGTGAAAATACTATCTTTCTTGATTTTCGATACATTGATTTTCATAAGTTTTTCTAACTAGCTGTTTTTTTCAATGTAACACAAGCCTTGTTGCATATAAGGGCTTTCGTCAAATAATCGAAAATTACTCCACCGTAATGAAGCGAAGTTGGCTCAATATATCCACATTGATCACGCCTTATGGCAAGTTGCTGCTCAACTGTTAACAGAGTTTTAACGCTGATGCGTTGGTCGTCTTCAGTCTTTACTTCTAGCACATCATGAGTCCGAGGTAATAAAACCAAGTCTTGTCTTTGGACGATCCATTAGATCATGCATAAAAAATAATTAGTTGAGGATTGAGATTTTATGAGAGTAAGCACAGAAAGGGGTAGAGGCGTTCCTATCTATCTGAAGTAATTTTCCACTAACGTTCTAGACACCTTCTGTTAGATATGACCTTAACTCCTATGTATTAAAGTGCTAATTTAGTTACAGAAAAACGATTAAGGAAGATAGTAATGCATGAAAGCGATGAGCCACGCTCTCTAGATATACTGGATGGTATACAGCTAAGGAGAATCGAAGCTGTACACAGAGGATTTCTATATCAACACCTATATGCTGTTGGATGCTTACTATTAGCTCCAACGGCTGATGTCGATGCTGTGTCGGTTGGACTTGATGAGGATATCGAGCTTATTACTGGGCTCGGGCGAATCTATGTGCAAGTTAAGAAGCTAGGATAAGTATTTTGTTCACTCCTTCAAAACTCAGCTATTGGCCTTTGAAGTGTTTCTGATGAAGATGGCATGATGTAAGCTAAGCCAATAAAATAGAAATGGATTTAGAATTTATATGTTTAATCTTCATACTCTTGGTTGGCACAGCTTTCAACAGTTGTGCCTTTCGGTATTACGCGAAGTTCTCGGTCAAACGGTCCAGTCCTTTCTAGATACTAATGACGGCGGTAGAGATGGAGCATTTTCAGGTATCTGGAGCCAACAAAATGGTGAGTTGTTCTCTGGCCGCTTTGTGATCCAATGTAAGTTCACCGCTCGCGTTGGGCACTCTCTCACACCATCAGATCTCGAAGACGAATTCAGCAAAGCCGAACGATTAGTCAGCAAGAATGAATGTGACATTTATATTCTAATGACAAACGCTGGTGTTTCCGGTGCTACCGAACTAAAGATTAAGGAAAGGTCCAAAGAAGCAGGAATCAAAGATTTCCTTATATTGGGTTCCACTTGGCTGGAAGACCAAATTCGTGACAATAAGCATTTAAGGATGATGGTTCCAAGAGTATACGGTCTCGGAGACTTGAGCCAAATTCTAGACGACCGAGCATATGCTCAAGCCAAAGCTGTACTCGAAACAATGAAAGAAGATCTAGCTAAGGTCGTTTTAACTGAGTCTTATCGAAAAGCAGCTGAAGCTCTCGACACGCATAGTTTTGTGCTTCTAGTTGGCGAGCCAGCCTCAGGAAAAACGACCATAGCATCATTACTTGCTATGTCATCTGCTGACCAATGGGGAGCGTCTGTGGTTAAGTTGATGACACCCCAGTCAGTCGTTGAGCGTTGGAATCCTAATGAAAAGTCCCAACTATTCTGGATCGATGACGCATTCGGAGTGACTCAGTATGAAAGTGGCCTTGCCTCCGGTTGGAATCATATCCTCAATGAGGTGAGAACCATTCTTCGCCAAGGAAACCGTATCGTTATGACGTCACGAGACTACATCTATAATCGTGCACGTCAGGATTTGAAGGACGGCGCCTTCCCACTCTTCCAGGAGAGCCAGGTTGTTGTAGATGTTCATAACCTAACGCCAGACGAACGAAGGCAGATTCTCTACAACCATCTAAAGCTTGGAAGACAACCCAGAGAGTTTCGTGCTGCGGTTAAACCACATTTAGAGACTGTTGCAGATCATGATAGGTTCATTCCAGAAACAGCTAGGAGGTTGGCAGATCCATTTTTCACCAAAAATTTGTACCTGTCTGATTTGAGCTTGGAGAGGTTTGTAGATAAGCGCGAACAATTCCTCATAGATACCTGTAAAGAGCTAGACGCCGGTTGCAAAGCAGCATTAGCATTAATTTATATGTCCAACGGTCAATTGCAAAGCCCGGTCACATTGACGGCTGCTGAGGATGATACTCTGAGGCGATTGGGCAGTGACTTGGGAGGATGTACAGCTGCACTCGAAGCACTGCGCGATAGTCTAGTAGTCCACGTGAATTCGGACGGAAAGTCCTTTTGGACTTTCAAACACCCAACTATTGGAGACGCATACTCTGTCATGCTTCGAGGCAGTCCGGAGCTGCTTGGGATTTATGTCCGCGGTAGCGATATCCAAAAGCTGATGCGTCAGATAACTTGTGGCAACGTAGACATTGAACAAGCTGTTGTACTGCCTAGTTCTATGTTTGAATTACTCATTAAGCGACTTATTACATATAAAACAAGTTCTGCCTATAAGACTCAATGGATGTCAGGTTGGTGGGCTCGACGAGAACTGCTAAGTTTTTTAAACGGACGGTGCAACAAGCAGTTTCTCGAATCGTATCTCAGAGCTGACCCCAAATTAATTGATCATATCACGACCCCTACGCCGAACTTAGATTTTTCGGTAGAAGTAGACTTAGCTATTCGCTTGTTCAAACTAGGCATCTTACCAGAAAGCGCGCGTAAAACACTGGTAACTACGGTCTCGAAATATGCTCAAAATGGTGAAGATGCCAGAGTTCTAGGTGACCCTGAGCTCCGCTCACTATTAAATGATAAGGAAGTGAGAATACTAAGAGAAGCGATTCGTACTGAATTACTGCCGCGAATTGAGGAAGTACGTTATTTACATCAAGAAGAGCACGATCCCGAAGAAGACCCAGAGTGGCACATGAATCGTTTTACTCAACTGCTTTCAGGCATTGTAGATGAATATCCACATAGTTTGCGTATTAGAAATATTATAGAAAAACAGCGCATGTTAGTTAAAGAATGGGTCGATGAAAACCCACTGGAGGAAGACAGTTCGGCTTCGCGAGACATCATAGTTGATGAACCGAATGTAAGCTATACGAGCAGTCGAAGCATTTTTGATGATATAGATGAGTGATATCTGCTCCAGCGCGATTTCGATAAATACTCTGTAGCATTACTAAAATTTGGTCAACAGAGTTGGTAAAAATGGACAGGCTTACTGTGCCTGCAACACAGAAAGGGGCATTTTTGATTTTGACTGATTTGTGCAACAGGTTGTTGCACAATTGGGAAACGGCTTGCTTCACTAACAAGCGAGTCTGATTTTAGCCAACAGGTTGTTGACCAAATTTTTCATCGGGAAGGTCTTGCTCAACATCGAACATCACAATGCTTCGACGATGCTACTTTAGAGCAGATAATGCAACTTGAAAACAACTTTCACACATATCAAGGTGGTGAATAATACCGTCCATTTTTGACCCAAATCCCCAGTTGGCAGTCAGTTAACCAACCTCTTCTAACTGAACGCCATTTGAATCGACCATCACGCTAACACCACAAATATCACAATGTCGATCAACAACGACTTCTATCGTTTTTTGTCCATAAACTTTCATTGTGAACTCCTGCTGCTGATAAGATTAATCATTACTTAGATGTTAGCCAGTCCCAAATAACGACTAAGTAGTAGCTGAAAACTATAGCGGTCCTAAAGGCAACAGAACAACAATGTTTCATGTATTTGAATTACTCTTAAGCTTCTCTATCGATTCAAGTTTACCAATAAGCACACGATCACTGGCGACCATACCAAGGTCATTTTCGAGGCCTAATACTGACAAAACGATCATATAGTGCCCAATAGACACTGTTGAATCACCTCTGATAATCCTTCGTAATGTCGGTTTTGATACCCCCGTTCGTTGGTGTAACAACTCCTGTGATATATGCCGTCGCTTCAACGCCAACTCAATATTCTCACCCAGTTGATCGAGGATGCGTTGCTGTCTAGGAAAAACCACTGCTCTACGACGTGAGTTCATAATGAAACTATATCTCCATTAATGTTCAAAATGTGAAAGCGTAGTTTCACAAAAGATCCTGATGCTCGTTTTATTGTAGGCAACTCAACCGGTAACATTACATCTCTTCGTACCTGTGTAACTCACACCCAAAGACACATTACCGACAATACCAAAAGTAAGTCAATTGCCGCTCATATGATTTAAATAGACAGTCGGCACAAGCAAAATTTTAGTTGAGTAGACGAAGTGCTGCCTCTCTAGAAACCGTACGTGCAACTTTCATACGCAGTTCCTACCATAACTCACGTATGAAAAACTCAGCAGCGCAAATCATTACTGAGTAATTGCACTAAGTAGAAAAGGGGCAAAAATAACTTCGTTTCGCAGGTAGCGAATCTGTGATCACCAAGCGATTCTGTCGTATCGTAACTACCAAGCGACTTTGTCATTCGCTTAATTACCGAGGGAAATTGACGGTCTCTATTTTTACGTAATCCTTTGACTAGTGCTACGAATTAGTCAGGGGTGTATAGGATGATCGTTATGGATACTCAATCTCAGCTTACCGTGGATATCATCGCGAAAGTTGCTCTCGGTAAAATATCAATTACTAATGCCTCTAAGCTCCTCAATAAGTCTCGCAGAACCATTGAACGTTATCTCAGGCGATATCGCTCTGATGGTATCCGATTTGTGGTTCATGGCAACACAGGAAGGACACCCGCTAATAAAATACCCATTACCTTAAAGCAGCAAGTTCAAGCTCTTATAAAGGCCAAGTATTACGACTTTAACATGCTTCATCTCGCCGACATGTTAGAGGTATTTGAAGGCATCAAAGTAAAGCGGGAGACGCTTCGTACCTGGGCACATGAAATCCATCATGTAAAACGAGCCAAACATCGACGTTCTAAGGTAAGAAGACGACGTGAGCGTATGGAGGCCGAAGGCTTAATGCTGCAAATGGACGGCAGTCCACACCTTTGGTTCGGTGATAAAAAATCTTGTCTTATCGCCATGATTGATGATGCAACCAGTGAGGTTCATGCGGAGTTTTTCCCTTCAGAAACCACCGAAGGATGCCTCAAAGTAATGAAAACTTATATCGAGAAAAAAGGGCTTTTTAAGACTCTTTATGTCGATAGAGCTGGCATCTTCGGTGGACCAAAACGTTGCCACTTCTCCCAGATGCAACGAGCCTGTGAAGAGCTGGGTATAGAAATTATTTTTGCCAATTCGCCTCAAGGCAAGGGTCGCATCGAACGTGCCTTTGATACGTTCCAAGATCGTCTAGTCCCTGAGTTAAGGTTGGCTGGGGTTACTGATATGATCAGTGCAAATAAC
This sequence comes from Vibrio lentus, assembly GCF_030409755.1. Lineage (NCBI taxonomy): Bacteria > Pseudomonadati > Pseudomonadota > Gammaproteobacteria > Vibrionales > Vibrionaceae > Vibrio > Vibrio lentus. The sequence goes on along the minus strand of NZ_JAUFQE010000002.1, from coordinate 160,563 downwards.
TACCTACAAAACACCTTCATCCCTGAGTATTGGGCAACGACCCTCACAGTTAACGCCAAATTAATGCGCTCTGAGCATACACCCGTTCCGAAGTACCTGAACATTGACGCGATATGTATTCAAAAAGAATATCGAAAAATCCGTCGAGATCATACCTTCAGTTACGCCAACGCAATGTATCAAATCACCTCCCCGTTACGGCACTCTATCGTGAGTCAACAAGTCGAATTACGTAAGCAACTTGATGGGGGTTTTACGGCTTATTTTGCCGACCGAGAGTTATCGATTAAAGAGCTTACTGAGCCTAGCTCTAGGAAAGAATACGGAGAAGAAGTTCAGAAAAAGCTCGATGTCATAGAGCTTGCCAATAAGTTAGGCAATGTGAGAGAAGCGGCTCGACAAAGCGGTTGTTCTGTCAAAAGCATTCACAACAACCGTCAATTACTTGAAGCCCATGGCCCACTTGCTTTGAAACGTCTGTATGGTCAATCACACAACAATAATCGCATCGATGAAAAGACTCGAAATATCGTCATCTCATTAACACTAAAATCGCCTCACCTAACCTCTATTAGGATAAGTGGTGAGATGAGGAAGCGCTTTAACATCTCGATTAGTCACTCAACAGTAAGGAACATCTGGCTTGAAGAAAAGCTGAATACAAGAGAGTTACGGGAGGCACGTGCCGAGGAATCAATTATCGAATAGAAACTAATCTGCAATAGTGGACTACTATGAATAAAGCAACGACAGAATCCTTCGGTATTTAGACCGTCAACCTCCCTCGGTAATCACATTCGCAGGTAGCGAATCGCAACCTGCGCATCGCAACTTGCGATGTGGGTGGTTTACTTAATAACAACCAGCGTAAACGTCAATAAATTAACATTTAAAATCAATAATTTAAAATCAAAATAACACCATAGTGATGCTAATAATTAGCCTTCGATTGAAGAGAGTATTTCGTATAAAAAAGCTCTCCAGAATAGAGAGCTTTGATGGGTTATCGGTAGTATTGTTTTTGACGCCTCGAGTTATGCTTCCAACTTTTTGCTAGGCCATACACATACGACGGGTAGTCGTCCCATGGGTTAGCTAACGCTCTTCCTCGCGCGGCTCGCAGTTTAATCGGGTAACCTCTACACTCAACCTTGTGAAGAAAATAATAGCTCTTTTCCTGCTTGGTAGAAAAGTGCTTATGAGTTCCACTGCGAACGCTTGGATAAAGACCCCAAAGATATTGGCACTGGTATTTTATACGGTTCTGGTACTGCTGTTTTAGCCTTTTCATTTACCCTCCAGGTTTGCATTACCTAGAAGGGGTCCTCTGCAAAGTAATTCATTCCGGCCTCCCCAGTGTGCCTTTAGTGAAATTGTAGCCTATGTTTTTTTCAACTACATAGAAGAGAAAGCCGAGATCACTCTCTGCTTAAATGCCCCAAGTCGAAGCTCATCAAACGCCCCTAGTGTTCCATAGAGACTATTTGAACTGTCTGTACTGCTTTCCCAAGATACTGTTGTTCTCCCACCTTTTGGGGACTCAAGCGGAAGCGCGACACTTAAGCTATTTCCTCGACCAGAGAACTCTGTTTCGATAGGTTTCCCCATACTTACATAGAGACGAGACTCAGGAATATCCTGTTCAATCCTTTCAGAAAACTCAATCAGACTTTGTTCAGCAAAAGTGAATAACCACGCTTGTTGGTTTATTGTATTATTCACACGAAGTATTCTTCCGAGCACCTGCCTGAAATACAATTCCGTTTTGACTGAACTCATATGGCAACATACTTGAAGGCGAGGAATATCAGTACCCTCACTGATCATACCTACACTAACAATCCATTGTGCGTCGCTTTGTCGATAACGCTCTATTTCTGCCAGCGGTTCTTCATGTCGATAAGTGACGATAGAAACGGTTTGCCCAAACTTTTGAGATAGTATCTCTTTGATTGTTTGCGCATGTTGAACCGACGCTGCAACAATCAGCCCACCGGCATTGGGGGACCTGGTACGTACTTTTTCTAACCGCTCACACCCTAAACAGAGTAGATATTCCATCGCCTCTTGGTTGTGAATAACACTCTGGTAGGATGCTTTTGTCTGTTTAAGCATCTCTAATATTGATGAAAAGGATTCGACTTTTTCGCTACTATTAACAGATAAGTGTTCATTATCAACCAAGACGATTTTAGGCGTTCTACAAACACCATCAGCTATAGCTTGTTTAAGAGTGTATTGGTAATCGACAAGAAGCTGTCCGTCTGGGTCGCTATACTCACCCATGACAATGGGTAAAGAGTCTGAACGCCACGGTGTACCTGAAAGTGCGAGGGTAAAAGTAGCAAGCCCTTGAATCTTTGTAAGAACTTGCTGCCCCCAAATGTTCGCCTTTTCAACCTCAGAGCCAGAGCAATGGTGTATTTCATCAAAGACAACAAAGACTCTGTGCTTCCGTAATGTTTGCCAAAACTCCTCATTGAGGAACTGGATAGATTGGTATGTTAAAGATTGCCCTATAGCTCCTATACCACCATTAAATGTGCAATTAAGTATCGATGAAAAGGTTCTTTTTATACCATCAGAAACCGTCAATGATGGCGAGAAGCACAATACAAGATCTACCATGTCACTTTGTAGCAGCCTTGACGCAATAGTAGCGGCAAGCACTGTCTTACCAGCCCCTGGTGTAGCTTGGCAAAAGAAATGTGAGCTGCTGGATTGATATTTTTTCAACGCTCTGTCAGAGCATTCACCTTGCCATTCCCTTAACACGGCTCATCTCCTTCATAGAGAGTATTCAGCACCCTTGTTAAAACATTCACTTTACCGAGCAATAAAGCGGCGCGCTCTTTAGCCTCTTGATGCAAAGGGGCTAGTTTATTTTCTAGCTCAGGAAATCGAGATACGATCGATTGATATTCGTCAATCTCCCCAAGTACGATCTCAAGTTCACCCTTATATTCATTACGTTCATTGATCAAAATGGAATAGTTTTGAATGGGTACTTTAGGCTTTATATCCGCTTGGTTATTCGTGGTTACATTGTTATGTAAACCTTTAAATTGTTCCGTTTGAAAGTAACGCTTTTTCCGACCTGATCCCTCACTTCGCAACCAACTTTTCTTTTCAAAGTGAAAAATTGCTCGGTACACCTTTTTACGAGCTTCGGCTGAATTGGAGTCCACATTACCAAGTGATAGCCATAAATCTCTCGCTTCTAGCACGGTGAATCCATCTAACCCACTTTCTATCAATAACTTGTGCATGACCGCACTAATTCTTCGAGCCCGTTTCATTTCCAAAATTACACCAACCAAAAACTAAGGATTGCTTAGTATACAGAAATCAGTAAAACTAAGAAAATCTTAGTTACCTTGAGATCAGAGACATGAACTATAAGTGTCATTTACTAACCCAATCCCTGAGCGTCTTAAAGAAGCACGCAAAAAAGCGAAACTCTCCCAAAAAGCTTTGGGGGTGCGTATAGGAATGGATGAAAGCTCCGCAAGCCCGAGAATGAATCAATACGAAAAGGGAAAACATGCGCCGGATATCAATACGTTAAAGTCAATTTCAGATGAACTTGGTGTGCCTTTGAGTTACTTCTTTTGTGAAGATGAGATTTCTGCGGAGTTAGCTGTGAATCTAAATAAGCTGTCTGAAACGGATAAGCAGAAGATTCTTGAGGTGACAGTGCGGCTTATTGAAGAGTCATTTGAAAATAGCTGTCCGATAAGGGATTAACTACACGATCCAGCGAAAGGGCTCGGAGCGTCAAGCGCATGCCAAGCCGATACTGGATGAACTTTACGAATGGATGACGACCCAGAAAGTGATAGGCTCTAGTCCACTAGATAAAGCGATAAAATACACGCTCGGGCACAATGCCCAAAGCTCATACGTTATATCGATGATGGTCACTTATCTATCGATAATAATCGCGCTGAACGCGCAATTAAACCGCTAGTCATTGGCAGAAAAAATTGGTTATTCTCAGACACACCAAACGGTGCTGATGCGAGCGCCATGCTTTACAGCATCATCGAGACTGCGAAAGCCAATGGTCTTATCCTCTACGAATACATGGTCAAGTGCATGAAAGAGCTGGCGAAAGTAGAGTCTGATATCGACTCACTCCTACCTTGGAACTTCAAACACTAACAAGTCGCCCCGTGGGTTCATGAGTCGGATACTACAGTGCGGCTTTAGTTTAAATTATATTGGTGTTCTTGAGCGTGGTGAAAAAATGTGACTTTAGATAAGGTGTTTACGATATCTAAAGCTCTCAAATGTTCTATCTATGATTTGATTCCAGATGAAGATTAAGCCCAAGATATATGCATCTGTTTGTAACGAAAATATAGCTTTTTTGACGACTTACATAAGTCCCATTTTTGCTTTCAAATCCAAAGGCATCTTGGCAACGGCTAAATCCAATGTTTCTTTGACGCTTCGAGCTTTAAGTGCGTTGTACTTTTTTTCTAAAGATTGATGACTCTGAACAATAACTTCTTTTTTATTAACTCTGATGCCCGTTTTCTTTCTTTTTAATTGCTTCTTTTGTTCAATTTCATGCATCTCTAAAAGCTCTTGATTAACATCATCAAAGAAGCCTTCAATGTCTTTACTGAATGAGGACGCATTAAAAATGCTTTGTGCTGACCGGCCAACCACTCTAGCTACATTAGACTTTTTAATTTGGTAGAACTTCTTAGTCTTATTTGTTGCTACCTCACCAAAGCTTGAAATCGCTTCTTCGGCTTCTTTTTTTAAATTAAGAATGGCATGGTAAGCTTTATGGGTTGTATGCTCGGATTCGTTAACCACCCATGAAGATTGTTCATTCTGTTCTGATTTATCTAAGGTATCGTCTAACGAGTCCAGAAACTTATCCGACATAAGCTCATCTAATTCAAAGTCATTATGCATACAGCTTTTCCTCTTCCTTAACCTTACTTTCTATAGCATTAATTGCTTTGCTAATTGCAGCTAAAATCTTATCGACACTCACAACGTTCTTTTCACTTCTAAGCTCTTTGATGCGCTTCCAGCTTGATTTGAGTGTTGGTAGGTGTGCCTCTAAAAAGAAACCAAAAGCGTGCTCCTGTAACGACTCTTTAACCATTGGTTGAATCACTTGCCATATCCCTTTGATATTACCCTCAGTGATGAGTACATTGGTACAATTCAGACAAAGATCAGGCTTGGCATCTTGTGGGTTTAACAACCCCATTTTCGAACATTTTGCTCTAGAATCCGCTCCATCACGAGGAATACAAGTAGCGAAAGTATTCACCTGAATATCAATGATACGACCACTTAACGCCTCTCTTAGAGCAAGTATTCCATTATCATCTTTCACTTGCGTTAATGTTGTCGCTTTTTTCACGAACTGTGCCAAACCGCCTACGTATTTTTTACCAACTTGCTCTGACTCTATAATCAGCAATTCGACCAATGAGTTTAGGTAACGCTGCTTCGCTGATTGCATTAACCCTCTAGCATCTTTATCCCTTAGGTACGCCATGAAGAAAGAATTATCTAGGTGAGCAAACTGGTGGCGTATAACCGCACCCACATCACCCTGATAGCGTGTGAGAACTGACTCAGCCCATATATGACGAAAAGCGTGGGGAGAAGGATAGCGCGCACCTTTTAATAACTCAGAGCTAATATCCATCGTTGTTTTCTTATCATTCAAATCCACTGAGCCATTGACTAGCAGCGCTTTAGTTTCATCGGAAAGATAAGTTTCGATAATTTCTTGATGCTTTGTATTTTCAAGAGGCTCACCTTTAGAGAATAGTTTAATAGAGACTTTCAGCGCTTTTTGAGCTTTAGCGGAGTTAAAACTTGTGCAGGACAGTCTCACCCAATCTTTTTTCACCTCTTGAGCACAAGAAAGCAAGTTCTTATAACGAGCACTGCCAATACTGTATTTGGCTGACAGCAATTCTAATTCTTTTTGCTCATCAATCGTCAACTGAGCAGTGTGCTTGCTATTTAAGGTATCGAGCTTAACCACATCATTAAAAGGCTGGTACGCTCTGACAAAGCCTTCCCAATTCGCTCTAACTCTATTATCAATGTATTTTGCAGATTGATTAATGCTCTCCTTTTTAGCCTGTTCTGCACAAGAATATAGGCACGGCTCATCACCTTCACGCCCGAACACCTCATTTAATTGTGCGGCAACTAGATAGCACTGAGAGGTGATTTCTCGATTAATTTTGGTTGAACCGCCCGTTTTAGGGACAAGCCATTTAAGCTTGAAGCGAAATGGAACGTGAGCATTGTCGAGAATATCCAAATTCGGTTCAGAGTGTATCGCATTCAATGGAAAACCGAATTCAGATAGTCGATAGCCTGTCCACGCCACAACAAGATTAGTCATCGCATAAAGTGGAATATTCAGAATTTCTTTAAAGCTTCGATACGTTTTTAACTCTGAATGAAAGAATTGTTTATTTGCCCAAACGCCAATATCAGCAAGAAACAGCTCCCTCCCCAATCTTTGCTTAGAGACAATTATTTGCATTTTTTCGTACACATCATCTACGGATAATTGGCTTAAAGATTCTGCCTCTAAAAAGGTTTTATCTAATGAAAGCAAATAGCCTTGCCATACCTGATGTGATTTCTTATTCCCCTCTAAACCTAAGTATTTTTGCAGCATTAATATTCGAATTAATTCCACTGAATCACTTCGAGAGAATAATCCTAACTCAATAACTAACGCTTCAATGGATTGGTCTTTTAAAGGCGTTACCAACTCAAATCGCTTCAAGTATTCCTCAAAAAGCGCATCTCTCACTTCCACTGCAAGAGCATTAAAATTAATTCCGCCTCTGTGGCCGGTAGGCTTATACTCTTTGTCATTTAATATTGCAGTAAGTATGATTTCACGGAGGCTATTAGATAAACTGGTATCTAAACTCTTCATCCCATATTTAGTGTCGATACTCTCAAATACCAACCGACATACAGAGGCATACAGAAAGTCGTTTTGATAAACCTGATTAAGATGGTCAACGTAATACTGCCCCAACTCAAGCCCAAGAAAGTTAAAGCTACCGCCTTTTTTAAACTCATTGAGCGTTGTGCTGTATTGTGATTGACAGACTTCATCTAAGCTTTTTTCTATTTTTTTTTGTGTTGGAATGGAATCAATAACACCAACAACACCTAATGCTTTAAGATTATTTCTTATTTTATGAAATTGAACTGGTTTAATTGCTCCTCGATAAGAAGGCGTTGATATACGATTCACAAATCCATACTGGTTGGTCGTTCTTCCCATAACTGATATCCAAAAAGACTCCAATGACGATACAGTAAGGCTTGTTGCGCTATTCTCTTTAAGGAAGGCGAAAAGGTGCAGCATCATTTGATAAACAGGAAGAACAGCTTGAGAGTCCCTAGGACTGATGACACTCAGACAAACTAACTTTGCATATTTTTTCGCATTTAAAGGGTGGTCACACCCATCCTTTAAGTAAGTCGCTATGGATTCATGGTTAAAAGCGGGTAAATCAAACAATGAAAAATCCAATGTTGTGATAGCGCCATTGCGTCTAATCTTAAAGTACCAAGTATCAGAATATACATCGCCTTTATCACTCATGAAAAATGGGTTAGCGGTCAACTTTAAATTCTGGTCATACCAAAAACTATCAACTGGATTTTTAAATACTTTTTGTGTCATAAATCCCCCTTACATCGAGTGAAAGACGCTCATTACCACGCCATTTTTTATCATTAAGTCAAACTGCTCCCTACCTTTACGTTGTGATGCTTTACTCATCTTGGGTAGGGTGTCTTCTAGCCATTCCACAGTCGGTATCACAGTTTTAAATAAGTGGTCAGGATTATGAGAAAGGAGCTTCTTATAGTTCTTTTTGAATTCATGGAGATAATTGTGCATTTTTAAAACAGTAATAGGGCTATCTGAGACATAGATCGGCGATAACGCTTCATTTTCTTTTTGGTCACTCAACGCCATCACGCCCACTTCATTAACTCGACCCTTTTCTTGCCCTGTGACGACTCTAAGCCTTGCATTCATTTCCTCATGCTTGTATGAAATCAAATCTGTGACCGCCATAAACTCACTATTAAATGCTGCGACTTGTTTTTCATTCTCAGCCTTAAAGTTCAAATTAAAAACATTATGAATCAAATCCAGCATCACCTCACGAGTGATTCGACCAGAGCTATTCATCCATTCTTCATTATCTTCGGTTAGGTAGCTTACTTTCTCAGTTTGGTTCGAATGAGAGTTTCGATTAATCAAGTAATTCAATGTGTATGAGTCACTAAATGCATGAACTGCACTATTTTTAATAACTTGAAGACCGAAAATACCTCTCTGGCAAGGTGATTGCGATTGAGCGACTAATTTACATCTCTCTTCTATCGTTATTTTCCTAGGGTTATCAATAACATTTTCAGGATGGGCACCGTGGGAAATCAGTACGCAAATTACTTGAGGCATTAAATTGGGTTGCTGTTGTTTTTCGTGTGCAGCTTCAAGCTTTTCAGACAAGTCGCTTATTTGAAGTATCGCAGCAAAAACACCTAAAAGTGCGTTGATGTTGTTACTAATTACCAATAATTGTTTAGCAAAGAAAGGCAAGCCTTCATCCTGCTGTTCAAGTAGTGTTAAAAGCGCCTTACCTTCTGGTGTTCGAGCGGATAAAGAACGGGTTGTATGAAACACTTTAGCCCGACCTTTAAAATACTCGCACTCAATATTAGTGACTCTTCCACCAACTTTCATCAATCTAAAATCAGAGTGCCTTAGTTTAGGTATGTCATTTGGTTGCACCGTTAAGCTGGCCATCAACCAAGCAAACATTAACCCCTCTACATTAGTCAGTGCTTTTGATGAATCGCCATTTAACACACCCTTAATCCACTCGATAGAGAAAAGAGTGCCATCTAGTACTGCAGAAGAATGCAAACCTGTGAAACCCACATTAACTTTCGTTTTGTCACGTCTTTTATTCAAAAAAAGGCTATCACACTCATTCTGGCTCTTTAATGCTGGAGTAATAGTATTGTAGGTAACTAAACTACTTGAATTAGAAAGAATCAAAACCTCTAGCGCTGCTTTAAGGGTATTCGATGAATTATCTTGTTTATGGTAAGCAGACAACATCAAATAAATGATATTACCTACTGCTTTACACCTCTCAAATCTACTATCCTTTGACTCAATAACTAACCAGGGACTTAACTGCGGTTTAATACTCCTAATCAGCGCTTGTAGTTCATCTTTATAGGTTTTCAATGCAAGAATAACAGTAGCTGCGGTTAAGCTTAATGAATTCACCGCCAACTTTGGGGAAGCGAGAGCGGAATAAAGCTCACTTCCAATACCAATATCGTCTCTTCTTAACCAGTCTAATGCACCGAAATAACTGGCTATAGATTTTTGAGACTTATTCAGGTTAGGGGTGTGTTTTGTTTTGCGAAGCTCAATAAGATACGCATACTCATCACTACTTAACTCTTTTCTTAATGATTCAGACTCAATGGCATAACCCAATACACACTTCAAAGTAATTAAAGGGCTATAACCACCATGATTCTCTAACTCATCCATACGGTCGGTTTCGTAAAGTTTTATAGCTTCGTAGCGATTTTCAATTTTGTGGGCATTGAGCCATTCAATGAATGGTTTGGCTGCATTCGAAAAGTATACTGTTGCAGAAAACGCAGCACTTTTGTCAAAAAAGGCGTAGTTATAAGCCGCAATCATTGCCTTGTAGATAATCGATTTATCGGAATCCTCGGTGTCAGTCATGGATAGAATATAGGCAGCACTTTTTCTACTCTGAGGGATAGAAATAGACTTAACAGAGAAAGGCAACTCTAGTGATGCTATCGGTTGCTTTTTCTTAAATTCACTTGATAGCACCCTTTCTATCTCAGTGCTTGAAAATTCCTCTAAATTATCCAAGAACCACCTCTCTTAGTAACTGCTCTCTCTGGCCACAAGCATGAATATACATTTTTGTGGTTTGGTTTGAATACTTGCTATCTACTTTGTGTCCTAAGCGTCTTGCGGTTTCAATATACACTGCAGATTCCGTGGTAATCGATTCGTATGATTTCTTTGCTTGTTGACAACCTTCATAAAAAATATCAGTGCCAAAAGAGTGTCTTAAGTGGTGGTAACTCAGAGCTTTATCCAACTCTTGATAACCTGAGTAAGCTTCTGGATTCTCTTGTATTAATTTGCGAACTTTCTCTAACACCCTAGAAAAAAGCTGAGTGCCGTATTGTTTACCTACGGGCTTACCAAAAGTGTCATTAGTAGAGTTGGAGACCAATAACTGGTTACTCTCAGTTTTAGGGCGCTCTTGGTCGTAATAACGCTTCATTAAACTAAGGTGAGAACGCTGAATATAAAACTTTCTCTTTGAACCATATTTTGCGTGAAAAGAAGCTAGGTGGTACTCAAATTCCTCTTTATCAGGATTAGCCATAATATCTTTAAAAAGGTTCAATAAGCCTTTTTGAATAAAGCCATCAGCCTTAAAATCTTCCAAGTAAAACCCTTGGTTCTCTTTGGTTCGACAACCAAGCTCTCCACCATTGCGTAGAACAATCTCCTCCAAAAAAGTATTTGTATTGGCGTAAAGCAATTCCCTTGTCGCTGGAAGGAGATATTTTATGATAAGTTTTGATTTGCTATTTAAGCGAACTAATTGTCTATTTTCTGAATATATAAAGATTTTTTTATATGACATATCAAAGAAGTAAGAAAGCCAGTTGTAATAACTCTCTAATGACATTACTGCTCGATTAACGACAACTTCACTAACTTCCATCTTATGAACTAGATGGTCATTAATGAATGTATTCATATATTCATCGGGAAGAGCAATATGGTTATCGAGTGTAAGTAGGGGCTGATCTGATTCTTTGGCATAATCTTCTAACCACTCAAGGAAAACACCCAATTTCTCACCCCTGACGTTTTGAGCATCTTCACCAATTTCAACCTCCTTGAATTGGAAGTCATATTGCTCTGTCTCAGCGTTCTTTACTTTCTCATGGACAACAGAAAGCCCATTCAAGGTGGTGTAACGACTATAAAGGCAAGGTAACAGAAGTGGCACATCGTTATCATCAAGATAAATCCAGTGCTTGTTATGAGTTTTATCACGTACTCTTTGCATACATTTTTACCATTAAGTTGCCACCTATAAGTGAAAGGTAGTAAACAATAAAAATACTTACAAATTTTTCTTCAAACTAACACGTCAGAGTTTAAAAACAATCCATATCGACATGGATTATTTTTCTGATTTTATCTTGGCCTGCACTGCACATTTAGGAATAACTCAATCTTACAACTGTATCTATGAACAGTATAATCAATTATTCCTCGATTTAAAATGATCTCGTGTCCAGCTCAAGAGGTTTCACTTCAACAGCAGTCCACTCTTCTGATAGTATTGTAAGGAGTATTTAGTCGATAAGTAGGGATAGCTTTTGAGTGAAAAAATACTAGTGGTGGAGGACAGTCGAGCATTCCGAAACTATCTATACCAGCAATTAAAAAACAGTGGCTATGAAGTCGCACTCGCAGAATCAATTGAGGAAGCGAAAGCGATCTTAGAGCAAGAGACGGATTTCTTGTGTGCTGTATTAGATTACTGCCTACCCGATGGTCAAGATGGTGAAATCATTGATTTGGTACTCGGCTACCAACAAAAAATCATTGTACTAACCGGTATGTTCAACAACACACTTCGAGAACAGGTTCTCGCCAAAGGTGTGCTTGATTACATCCTTAAAGACAGTATGTCATCGGTCAGTTACTTACTTCCTCTGGTTAATCGAATCTCGAATAACCGACACCATAAAGCGTTGGTGGTTGATGATTCAGCTGTAGTTCGTCGATATGTCGTCCAACTCCTCGAACATCAATATATTCAAACGATTCAAGCGAAAGATGGCGAACAAGCACTAGAGCTTCTCAGCAAGGATCCTGATATCACGTTTGTCGTTACCGATCATGACATGCCGAAAAAAGATGGTATTTCGATGACCCGTGACATTCGAGTAAACCACGACCGCAACCAACTCGCTATTCTTGGTCTATCAGGTAGCGACGATCGCACCATGACCGCGCGCTTCCTTAAAGCGGGCGCTAACGACTTCCTCTATAAGCCATTTAACCAAGAAGAATTTTTCTGCCGTATTCACCAGCTTCTCGATATGAAGGAAGCGACCAATGAACTGTTTCGTCATGCCAATGAAGATGCACTTACGGGGCTATGGAACCGTCGCTATTTGTTCAATCAACCATGCAAAGGCTGTGAAGAAAGAAATATAGCGATGATGGATATCGATTTCTTTAAGAAAGTGAATGATACCTTCGGCCATGATGGTGGTGATGCGGTACTGGTTGCCGTGGGCGGTATCATCAAGGACCACTTCAGCGATGATGTAGCCGTTCGTTTTGGTGGTGAAGAGTTTTGTATTCAGTCGTGTGGGTCGTTTGAAAGCTTCGTTGATAATCTAGAATCGATGAGAGTGGCAATAGAAGATCATGAAGTCATACATGAATCCCAAAGTATTAAAGTCAGCATCAGTATTGGTGTCACTGATTTAGACGGCAAGTTAGATGAACAAATCAAAGCTGCCGACGAACTGCTTTATACGGCCAAAGAGCAAGGTAGAAACCAGCTTGTATGCACTCGCAATAAGAGTTCATAGGTAGTTATATAGACATATATAACAGCCAAACCCTTTATAGGCTGTTCACTTTAAGCGTTTAAGTCTCTAGGAACAAAAAGAGCTCAAGACAATGCCTTGAGCTCTTTGCGTTTAGAGAGCTAGATGACCCATTAGTTAAAGACTAATTTAGGAAAACTAGCATCAACCGTTATCACCGATTAAGCGATACGATCCTTGCTCCAAGCCGCTTCTTTTTCTTGACGCTCAGCCAGTTTCTCAACGCGGTAAGCTTCACGTGCTTCGCGCTTTTTACGCGCATCACAAGGTTCTGGGCAATTACAGACTTTGTCGATACCAACAGCACCTAAACCACCACAGCTACCTTTCACAACTTTCTTTTGGACAATATAGCCAATCGACATTGCTGTGATCACGGCAAGAAAAACACCAAATGTAATCAGAAATGTATTCATAATTCTCTCGCTTACCTTATTTACCTAAGTATGGCTTAAATGCTTCTGAAGCAATTTCTTTAAAGCCATCTGCTGTTTTAACCACCATAAACGCTGGGATGTTATGCTGGTTAGCGATTTCCATTCCTCTTACTTCACCTAAGACCATAAGGCCTGTAGATAAACCGTCTGCAGTCATTGAAGACGGGTTTAAAACAGTCACAGAAACCACTTTGTGATGAAGAGGTTTACCTGTTTCTGGGTTGATGATGTGTGAGTAACGAACACCATCACGCTCGAAATAGTTGCGATAGTCACCAGAGGTTGCAATCGCCATATCACCTGGTTCGATGATCTCTTGAATAGTACGCTCTTCTACACTTGGTTTCTCAATCGCTATGCGCCAACCCACATTGTCACGGTTTAGACCTTTCAAGCGAATTTCACCACCAATTTCAACCATGTAGTTGTGAATGCCAATTGAATCAAGGTAGTCAGCTACAACGTCAACGCCCCAACCTTTTGCAATCGTCGAAAGGTCGACATACAGGTTTGGTAGATCCTTACTGAGTTTATTGCCTTCAATGCTTAGATGGTGAATACCCACCTTCGCTTTACGAGCAGCAAGCTCTTCGTCTGTTGGAACAACTTCTGGACGTGCTTCAGGGCCAAAACCCCACAAGTTCACTAAAGGGCCAACGGTAACATCCAACGCACCTTCAGTAAGACCGTTCAAACGAATCGCTTCTTTCACTACAATCGCAGTTTGCTCAGAAACTTCAAATGCGTCTGCACCTTTGTGTTGATTAAAACGGCTTAGCTCTGAGTCTTCACGGTAAGTCGACATCTGATCGTTTACTTCTTCAAGCAAGCGATCAATCTCGGTGTGAATCTCTTTTGACTCAGGGAACTCATCACCATTGATGTATTTAATATTGTAGCTAGTACCCATCGTAGGGCCACTTAAATGCACTTGCTCAATCGGCTTTTCACAGCCAGCAAGAAAAATCAAAGAAGTTAATGCAACAAGCCAAATTCTCACTTGCTTACTCCTGTTTAATGTTGAGGATTTATATAAGGAAAAATAAGAGTAAACATAGGTCTTAAAAATACCTTACTCTTTCTTATATAAGCCAGTATGTTGTCAAAACGAGCTTTAGAAAAACAAATGGCTGACTCGTAGGAGTCAGCCATAATATCAATCACTTAAATGGATTAACCACCGAAGTCATCTAGTAGGATGTTTTCATCTTCTACACCAAGATCTTTCAGCATGCCGATAACAGCTGCGTTCATCATTGGTGGACCACACATGTAGTACTCACAGTCTTCAGGAGCTTCATGATCCTTCAGGTAGTTTTCGTACAGTACGTTGTGGATGAAACCAGTGTAACCGTCCCAGTTGTCCTCAGGTTGAGGATCAGACAGAGCACAATGCCACACGAAGTTTTCGTTTGCAGCCGCTAGGCCGTCGAAATCTTCAATGTAGAACATCTCACGCTTAGAACGTGCACCGTACCAGTAAGACATCTTACGAGTAGAGTTAAGACGCTTAAGTTGGTCGAAGATATGTGAACGCATTGGCGCCATACCTGCACCACCACCGATGAATACCATTTCATTGTCTGTGTCTTTAGCAAAGAACTCACCAAATGGACCAGAAATAGTACATTTGTCGCCTTCTTTAAGAGACCAGATGTATGAAGACATCACACCAGGAGCTACATCAGGATTGTTTGGCGGCGGAGTTGCGATACGCACGTTAAGCTTGATGATGCCTTTCTCTTCTGGGTATGAAGCCATAGAGTAAGCACGGATCGAATGCTCTTTAACGATAGACTCGTAACGGAACAAGTTGAACTTATCCCAGTCACCACGGTATTCCTCAGGAATATCGTAATCTGCGTATTTCACGTGATGTGGTTCAGCTTCAATCTGAATGTAACCACCCGCGCGGAACGGAACTTCTTCACCTTCAGGGATAGCTAGAGCAAGTTCTTTGATGAAAGTAGCTTCGTTATCGTTAGAGATAACAGTACATTCCCACTTTTTAACACCAAAGATATCTTCGTCTAGTTCAATCTCCATGTCAGTTTTCATAGCAACTTGACATGCAAGACGTTCGCCTTCGCGAGCTTCACCTTTTGTGATGTGATCAAGTTCTGTAGGTAGAATATCGCCACCGCCAGACTTAACTTTTACACGACACTGACCACAAGAGCCACCGCCGCCACAAGCAGAAGATACGAAGATACCAGCGCCAGCTAGGGCACCAAGTAGCTTGCTACCAGGTTGAGTAACGATCGCCTTTTCAGGGTCGCCGTTTACAGCAATAGTGATGTCACCTGATGGTACTAGCTTAGACTTAGCGAAAAGAATCACTAGTACTAGAGCCAATACAATAATGGTAAACATCGCTACGCCAAGAATAATGCTTTGCATTTGTTATTCCTTATTACTGGGTGCTTACCCTACAGTTGAACACCAGAGAAAGACATAAAGCCTAACGCCATCAGACCAACAGTAATGAACGTGATACCAAGGCCACGAAGACCTGGAGGTACGTCAGAGTACTTCATCTTCTCACGGATACCCGCAAGAGCAACGATAGCTAACATCCAACCCACACCAGAACCGAAGCCGTAAACAACAGATTCAGCAAAGTTGTAGTCACGCGTTACCATGAAAGATACACCACCAAAGATTGCACAGTTAACTGTGATCAGAGGAAGGAAGATACCTAGTGCGTTGTACAAAGGTGGGAAGAAACGGTCTAGAACCATCTCTAGGATTTGTACAAGTGCAGCGATAACACCGATGAATGCGATGAAGTTAAGGAAACTTAAATCGACACCGGCAACAAGTGCATTTTCTTTTAGGATGTGTGTGTAAACAAGGTTGTTTACAGGAACAGCGATTGTAAGTACTACAACTACCGCAACACCAAGACCAAAAGAAGTTTTAACTTTCTTAGAAACCGCTAGGAATGTACACATACCTAGGAAGAAAGAAAGCGCCATGTTTTCGATGAAAATCGATTTAACTAGCAGACTAATATAATGTTCCATGACTACCTTACCCCTTCGCTTCTACTTGTTCTGGTTTGAACACACGAATTGCCCAAATCAAGAAACCAATTAGGAAGAATGCAGAAGGTGCTAGAAGCATCAAGCCGTTTGGCTGATACCAACCACCGTTGCTCACTAGAGGTAGTACTTCCATACCAAATAGTTTGCCAGAGCCTAGAAGCTCACGGAAGAAACCAACAGTGATAAGAACGAAACCGTAACCAAGACCGTTACCAAGACCATCGATTAGAGATGGGATTGGCGCAGACTTCATTGCGAATGCTTCAGCACGACCCATTACAATACAGTTAGTAATGATTAGGCCTACGAATACAGATAGCTGCTTAGAGATATCGTATAGGTATGCTTTAAGCACTTGGTCTACCACGATTACTAATGATGCGATAATTGCCATCTGAACGATGATACGCACACTGTTAGGAATGTGGTTACGGATCAAAGAAACGAAGAAGTTAGACAGAGCAGTAACGAACATTACTGCGATAGTCATAACAAATGCTGTTTCTAGCTTAGTGGTTACCGCAAGAGCAGAACACACACCAAGAACCTGTAGCGCGATTGGGTTGTTATCCAACACAGGCGCTAAGATGCTCTTTTTAATTTCTTTTGCACTAGACATTAGTTCAGACCTCCGTCACGAACTTTTGCTAGGAACGGACCAAAGCCCATATCACCTAACCAGAAGTCAAATGTATGTTGAACACCAACGCTAGTCAGTGTTGCACCAGAAAGGCCATCTACACCGTGCTCAGAACCTTGAGGAGCGCCACCTTTAACAACCTGAATAGCAGGTTTGTGGTTTTCGTCGAATAATTTCTTACCAACGAATTGAGCGCGCCAAGTTGGGTTCTCAACTTCACCACCAAGTCCAGGAGTTTCACCTTGCTCGTAGTAAGTGATACCAGAAACTGTGTTGCCATCAGTTTCTACCGCAACGAATGCGTACATCATTGACCAAAGGCCGTTACCGTGAACAGGGATGATAACTTTAGAAGTCTCAGCGCCATCTTTCACTAGGTATACAGTACCCGTGTTAGCACGACGAATGATCTTAGCGATGTCATCTTCAGCTGAAAGCTTGATTGACTGAGCTGGATCTTTTGCCGCTTTACGTTGGTCGTATGCAGCAGCATCGCCGTCAACGAAATCGCCAGTAGCGAAATCAACTAAACGAGGTTCGATGTTCTCTGCGTACAGTTCTGGAATATTACCCGCAAGTTCAATGCCCGCAACTTCAAGGATCTTAGTTTGCTGATCCAGAACTGCGTTAGCTTGTTGCTTAGGTTTAAGAACAACTGCAGCTGTTGAAACGATGATTGAGCACACTAGGCTCAATGCGATAACAACAAACAGCGTCTTTTTAATGCTATCGTTATTACTTGCCATAGCGCGCTAGTCTCCGCTTAATGTTCTTCTCGATTACAACGTGGTCAAACAGAGGAGCAAATAGGTTTGCGAATAGAATCGCAAGCATCATGCCTTCTGGGTATGCAGGGTTAACTACACGAATCATTACACACATTGCGCCGATTAGGATGCCGTACCACCACTTACCTTTATTGGTAAATGAAGCTGATACTGGGTCTGTCGCCATGAAGAACATACCGAATGCGAAGCCACCTAGAACTAGGTGCCAGTGCCAAGGCATACTGAACATTGCGTTAGTATCAGAACCGATCACGTTGAACAGCGTAGACACAGCAATCATACCGATCATTACACCCGCAATGATGCGCCATGAAGCAATGCCCATGTAAACAATCATTGCTGCACCAATCATAAGTGCAAGCGTTGAAACTTCACCGATAGAACCTGGAATGTTACCAATGAATGCGTCCATCCAAGTGATTGCTTCACCCGATGTTACGTTCATTAGTGCACTACCGCCGCCTTGAGCCCATTGGCTAAGAGCAGTTGCACCAGAGAAGCCATCTGCAGCGGTCCAAACTACGTCACCTGAAATCTGTGCAGGGTATGCAAAGAATAGGAACGCACGACCAGCAAGAGCAGGGTTCAAGAAGTTACGACCCGTACCACCGAAGATCTCTTTAGCTACAACAACACCAAAGGTAATACCTAGTGCTGCTTGCCATAGAGGAAGCGTTGGCGGAACGATAAGCGCAAATAAGATAGAAGTAACAAAGAAACCTTCGTTTACTTCGTGCTTACGCACCATACAGAACAGCACTTCCCAGAAACCACCAACGATAAATACCGTTGCGTAGATAGGTAAGAAGTAAGTCGCACCCAAGAGCATCTTACTACCCCAACCTGCATCGGCCCCTAAGGAGGCTCCAAGCATTTCGGTTAGCCAGTAGTGCCAGTTACCATCAATGATAGAAACTAGTTCTGCACCTGAATACATGTGGTTTAGTGCTGCGATAGCCTGACCACCTGCGTTGTACATACCCCAGAACATTGCTGGGAATACCGCAAGCCAAACCATGATCATGATGCGTTTTAAATCAACGCTATCACGGACATGCGAGCTTTTCTTTGTAACAGTACCTGGTGTGTAGAAAAGTGTTGCTGCTGCTTCGTAAAGCGCAAACCACGTTTCGTGTTTACCACCTGGTTCAAAATGATGCTCGATGTCTTCAATAAACTTTTTAAGGCCCATGAAAATTACCCTTCCTTCACAATTGTATCTAGGCATTCACGAAGTAACTGACCGTACTCGTACTTACCAGGACATACAAAGGTACACAGTGCTAAATCTTCTTCATCTAGCTCTAGCGCACCAAGTGCTTGTGCACTATCAACGTCGCCAGCGCATAGATCGCGAAGCAGCAAAGTAGGCTCCATATCTAATGGCATTACTTTCTCGTAGTTACCAATTGGAACCATAGAGCGATCACTACCGTTTGTCGTCGTTGTCATGTTGAACAACTGACCTTTAAACACGTGACCAAGGAATGAACGAGTAACAGAGAACTTGTTCTTACCAGGCATAGCCCAGCCGAATAGCTCTTTATCACGACCTTCACGAAGAACCGAAACTTGTTGATGGTAACGGCCAAGGTAAGCATGTGGACCTGAAGCGTGAACACCAGATAGCACTGAACCTGAGATCAGGCGAACTTCACCTGGCATCAACTCGCTGTCCGTCAACTCTTCAAGGCTAGCACCAATTTGAGTACGAACTAGACGAGGGTTATTCACCACTGGACCAGCCAGAGAAACAACACGCTCAGAGTAAATCTCACCAGTAAGGAAAAGCTTACCGAATGCGATCACGTCTTGGTAGTTAATGCTCCACGCTACATTTTGTGCATTTACCGGGTATAGGTAATGCATATGCGTGCCTGCAAGACCTGCAGGGTGTGGGCCATCAAAAACATGTTCTTCAACGTTAGACTGAGCTGAACGAGGTAAGCTAGTACCTTTTTTACAAACGTACACTTTACCGTTAGTCAGAATTGAAAGAAGATCTAAACCAGCAACGAAAGCATCAGACTGCTCGTTAATGATTAATTCTGGCTCAGCTGCTAGCGGATTAGTATCCATAGCAGTTACGAAAATAGCCTGAGTTTCAGAATCAATGGCTGGAACCTTGCTGAACGGACGAGTTCGCAAAGCGGTCCATGCGCCAGACTCAACTAACTGAGCTTTAACCGTTTCACGGTCAAGGCCTACTAGTTGGTTAGCTTCATAGCTATTGAACGTGATTTGCTCATTGCCTGCTACTTCAATCACTACTGATTGAAGAACACGCTTAGCACCACGGTTCACTTCAATAACTTTACCGCTTGCTGGAGAAGTAAATACAACACCTGGGTTCTTTTTATCTGCAAAAAGAACTTGGCCTTTCTTCACTTCATCACCAACGCGAGTATGCATCGTAGGACGCATACCAACGTACTCTTCGCCAAGCAAGGCGACTTTAGTGATGGACTTACCATCATTAATCACCTGGGATGGAGTTCCTGCGATAGGAAGATCCAAACCCTTCTTTATTGTAATCATACGCACTTGCACTACTTTATCGGGAAAAAGATTCTTTTAATTGCGTAAATTCAGGACGTTTTATTCCGCCCTTAGACACGACATTACAGTGTCCGGTTTCGGTAGATTTGAGATACCAAAATCGCAACATTATCTTAATAAATTCATCACACTAATTATGTGAGATTTATCAGGTGCCGTATTCTAGCATTTTTTGACAACTTGATGCCATGACCAATAACTTGAATACGGCCTTTATTTGGTGAGATTTGAAGCATATGGACTCTCAAATATGTATAAATTTGACGAGCCGCACAGATAAAATGGCTTTTGAATCGTGTTTTAAACAAGAGATTAATACTCTGTCACAAACTAATATTTTACGAGTTATGTTGAAACACTGTTAATAAAAACATTACTCATTATAGGTGTTTTTGATAGCTCAATTTGACATCAATCTGAGTGATATAAAACCTAAAAACACATAGTTTTGATGACAAAAGAGGCGGCATAACCACCTCTCTTTATATGTATTGAATCTATTACTTTCCACCGCCCATACACATAGGGCTGTCTGGCACGTTATCTAACTGCTTCATCCATTCATCTTTTGTATAGGTATGAATGGATAGCGCGTGAATATTATTCGCCAGTTCTTCTGAAAGTGCTTTATTTACCGCTCGGTGACGAGCAATAAGACGCAAACCTTCAAACACATCGCTGACAACAATCACTTTAAAATGACTCTCAGAACCAGCCGGAACATTGTGCATATAGCTCTCATTCACCACGTTTAAATGACTTGGTGAAAACTCATTGTGCAATTTTGTTTCGATAACTTCTTGGATCATTGTGATTCCTTAATAGCGTATTGGCATTATCTGTCGCTCCAGTATAAACCCTAACTAAGCGACTGTCTGAGTATTTCATCGCTGACTCAAGGGGTTTAGTCGAGTTTTTTATATCTTGTTCAGTCTGCATTTGAGACAATATCTTTGTTATTTCTTACATAAGTATCTCAAGCAATGAAAACTGAACTTACCCTTCACGATAGAACTTTAACCCTAAATCGTTTCCCCAACCGTTCAAATGAAACCCTTCAAGCTTGGGATGCCGGCGACGAATACCTGATTAGCCATGTTGAAGAGATGAATCTTGAACCTGGTAAACACATCCTGATAATGAACGACAGTTTTGGCGCCCTATCCGCTTGGTTCTCGAAAGACCATGATGTGACCATGATGAGTGACTCTTTCATTTCTCATCGCGGAACGCTAAAAAACTTACAGCGCAATCAGAGCAACCGTGTGAACTTTTTAAACACGATGGATGATATTCCACACGGTATCGACCTTGTGATCATGCAATTGCCAAAAACCAACCGCCACCTAATATGGCAATTGAGTCAATTGCGCCAAGCACTGCCTGAAGGCTGCCAAGTAATTGGTGTGAATAAAGTAAAAGAGATCCACACTTCAACACTGAACCTGTTTGAAAAGTATCTGGGCGAAACCAAAACCTCTCTGGCTAAGAAAAAACATCGCCTTGTGTTCTCTTCTCCAAACTGCCAACCGATTCAAACAGTAGAACCTTATGTTGAATGGGATGTGGACGGTGAAGATATTCGCTTGAAAAATTTACCAAATGTTTACTCAGGCGAGTCACTCGATCAAGGCGCTCGTTATATGTTGGAACACATTCCACAAGATCCAGAATTGCGTCACATAATTGATTTGGGTTGTGGTAATGGTGTACTGAGTGTGAAAGCTGGTCAGTTAAACCCACAAGCTCGTATTACCTGTGTAGACGAAAGCTTCATGGCTGTGGAGTCTGCACGCCAGAATGTAAAAGACAACCTTGGCGAAGAAGGTAACTTCCAGTTCATCGCAAACAACTGTTTAGATGGCTTTAAGAAAAACAGCACCTACTTAGTTATGTGTAACCCTCCGTTCCACCAACAGCAAGCGATCACGGATCACATTGCGTGGCAAATGTTCTGTGATGCAAAGCATGTTCTTAGTAACGGGGGCAAATTAATTGTTATTGGTAACCGACACCTCGGATACGATGTCAAACTAGCAAGATTATTTGGTGAAGCAAATGTCGAAACGCTTGAATTGAACCAAAAATTTGAGATATTACAGGCAACAAGAGAGCCTGCAAATTTTAATAAATAGGCAGTAGACTGCTTCATAAGAATTTAAAATACCGAGCTTCTGGTGTGAATTTAGAAAGGATAAAGGAATGAAAAAACTGATTTTGGCTGCTTCTATCATGGCTCTGACTGCCTGTTCAGCCCCTCAGCAAGAACAGATCAACGTAATGCCAGAAGCTTCACTAAGCTCAAGCAATATCGTTCAAAACAAAACATACACACTAACGAGCAAAGATGTTCGTGCCGCTCAGTATGTTGCTTTGGTTGATAGTGGCCGTTCAAATATCCAGCCGATTCACGCTAAACAAAACATGCGTATTTCTCTAGAGGACGCATTAGCAAAACAACTGGACTCTCAAGGTTTCCGTGCAAGCGTAAACAGTGAAAACTCAATTGTTTTAGAGATTCAAGAAGCGCTTGTTACCGTAGAACACACTATTATGGAAAACAAAATGGACGGTAAAGTAACACTTGAAGTAACGGCTGAAACACCTGAAGGTAAGCTCGTTAAAACATTCAACGGTACGGCAACTCGTACTGGTGCATTAAGCGCTTCAAACGACGATATCTCAATGGTTCTTAACGATGTGATCAATTTGGTTCTTACTGAGATTGCTAACGACGCTGAACTGCAAAACTACATGAAGGAACGTTTCTAATGAGCCGTATTTTGACTTCTATTGCATTAATGCTGGTTAGCGTGAGCGTTTGGGCTGGCCCTAAAGTGAACGTAGAGACGACATTAGGCGACTTCACTATCGAGCTAAACCAAGAGCAAGCACCGATTAGTGTTGATAACTTCCTTAAATATGTTGCCGACGGTAGCTATGAAGGCACTATCTTCCACCGTGTTATTCCTGGCTTTATGGCGCAAGGCGGCGGCTTCGATCAAGACATGAATCAACAAGCGACTTATGCCCCTATCAAAAATGAAGGCAGTAACGGTCTAAAGAATGATACAGCAACGATTGCAATGGCTCGCACTAACGCGCCAGATTCTGCGACTCGCCAGTTCTTCATCAACTTTTCGGATAACGACTTCTTGAATGCAAAAGGTGGCAACCCTGGCTACGCTGTCTTCGGTACGGTGACTGAAGGTTTCGATGTCGTACAAAAGATGGCAACCATTCCGACTAAGCGAATGGGCCGTATGTCAGATATCCCAGCCGACCCAATCATCATCAACAAAGTAACACTTCTTAAGTAATCTCATACAGCGCCCTTAACCTCTTAAGGGCGTTTTTCTATACAAGGACGCCCCATGTCATCTGGCACTCCCTCTCTTTCTTGGATGCAGACCTTCCGTAGCTACCTAGATAAACGTCTACTTTGGGTGTTTATGCTGGGTTGTTCGAGTGGCTTTCCTTGGGTTCTTATCGGCTCTAACATGTCGGGCTGGCTAAAAGATGCTGGTTTAACTCGTGCTGCGATTGGTTATTTCGGTAGTGTATTCGCTGTCTATGCCATTAACTTTCTTTGGGCACCATTGGTAGACCGAGTCAAACTGCCAATCCTACATGCAATATTAGGTCAACGACGCAGTTGGATATTCCTATGCCAAAGCTTTGTATTGGTCTGCACACTCTTCATCGCTGGTGTAAATCCAGCCAATGACTTGATGTTCACCTCTATGCTTGCTCTCGGAATTGCGATCGCCTCTTCAACCCAAGATGTCGCGATTGATGCCTTCCGTATTGATTCATTTCCAAAATCAGAATCATCAAAGTTACCACAAGCATCCGCAATGGCCGTGATGGGATGGTGGACAGGCTATTCTCTTCCGGGTTACCTCGCCTTTATCAACGCCGATACGATAGGTTGGAATGGCGTGTATTACGGCATGGCTGGTGTTGTCATTATTCTAATGCTATTCACTTTATTTGTTGGGGAACCAACAACACAACGCGAAGCGCTACAAAAAGAAGCACAGCAGCGCCATAATAAGGTTGTGGGTTCTAAAGTTGTGGCCTGGCTAAGCGTTACAGTGCTAGAGCCTTTCTACGATTTCTTTAAGAGAAACGGTGTTCAAGTTGCAATTACCCTGCTGTTGTTCGTCTTCCTGTTTAAGATAGGTGAAGCCTTCTTAGGCAGAATGTCGATTCCCTTCTATAAAGAGATCGGCTTTAGCAATGAACAAATCGGCCACTATTCCAAGTTAATTGGTTGGGGTGCAACAATTTTCTTCACCTTGTTAGGCAGTGTCTTTAATGTGAAGTTCGGGATTGTGCGCGGGCTGATGATTGGCGGTGTGGCAATGGCTGCCAGTAACCTCATGTTTGCATGGATTGCTCAAGTAGGACCCAATGAAAACTTATTCCTTGCAACGATTATTGTCGATAACTTCACAACCGCCTTTTCGACAGTGGCATTCGTTTCCTTCTTAACGCTATTAACTGGGCAAGCTTTCTCTGCAACGCAATATGCTCTATTAGCATCTTTAGGTAATTTTGGTCGAACGACGTTGGCATCTTTCAGCGGTGAATTGGTCGACTTCCTCAATGACTGGTCAACCTTCTTTATACTGACATCATTAATGGTGATACCGAGTTTGATCATGCTCTATTCGTTACGCCACTTTTTCACTGATTTGTTAGAAAAAGCTAAACAGAACCACGAATAAGAGAAAAAGCAAACGAAAGAAAGAGGGTAGCAATGAGCTACCCTCTTTTATTTTCTGTATTCAGATGTTCAGGAGCTAGTCTGTCGTATCACTCACTATTAAGTTAAAGCCAGTTCCCATCGAATCATCAATCGCCACCACTTGATACACGACCCCGTTAGTCAAAGTTGCAGGCGCAGAATCAATCGCAACAGTCGATGGGTCACCTGCGACTGTGATCGTCACATAATAAGAGCCCGCAGCCACATAAATGCCATTCGCGTAATCTTTAAATTTCACATCACTCAACGCAGGAGTACTTCCAGAGATTCCTACGTTCTCAGTCAAGTAAATATCAACCGAAGCTGCAACTGGGTTTGCCGCCGCATGGGTGATGTTCAACACTGCGCTAGTCGCTACCGGACGACGGTTTTCAGGAACGACAAGTGCTTCCAAGTTCAATGGAGAGACAGTCCCGACGGCATAAATGCTGTAATCCATTCCAGCAAATACAGTTAACCCATCGACGTCAATGAATGCCGAAGTCGTGGTTCCATCTTGATACACATCTAAGTCGTAACTGCCCACAGCCAAATCTTTAAACATCGTTACATCTTTGAACATCAAATCTGCAAAATCAGTCGATGCCGCTGCATTCACGAACACATCAACAACCGGTGCTCCATCAACAAGGTGCCCCACTCTTACCTCAGCAGTTTCTGCCATATCGTAAATTAAAGACGATCCTTTCCCATCCATCACCATCAATTTCACCGGAGATGCACTGTTTGAATCAGCTCTTGGCACCGCCGCAATAGTTAGCTCGCTACCGCCAGACAGTGTGATTTCTCCAGAGTCAAAAGCAATAGCACTTCCGCTCACTGTTTCTAATCTTACTCGGTACTGACCAGCTGGAATGTTCAACACATCAGTAAAATCTTTGTAGTCTAGAGTCCCAAGCGGCGCGCCCAACGGATCACTCGGCCCAGTAACATACAGGTTCACCGCACCAACTCCTGTTGCTGCATGTACAACTTGCACATCTAGGCTTGAACTTGTTGCGGTTCCCTCAGCGGGGCGTGTCACGACTAAAGCCTCTACAGGGTTATTGGAACCATCAGCATCACCGACCACCATAACGGTGTAATCTAAATCACCGCTCAAATCGAATTGGCTTTGAGGGATCACCGTAGCGACAGCGTCACCAGGAAGTTGAACATCGACTTGTACTGATGTCTGTCCTTGATTGACAGAGGCGTAACCAGACGCTTGAGCATAATCAACGCCAGTCCAACGAGCCTGACTGTTTACAATAACGTTAGCTAGAGGTGCATCGGGTGATGCATGAACGGCTTGCAGTTGTGTCGTTGGTTCATCGTCATCGTCACACCCAACAATGAACAGCGCTGAAATTGCTACCGCTAATAATGGTGAATATTTCATCGGTCTTCTCTCCAAAAAGTTAGACCAGTTCGTCACACAGAAGATTAGCTCAGTAAAAATCTTTAAATACTTCTCGGTATTTAGTGCAGTGAACTGTCTCAAATATTTCTGTGATTTGAAAAGTAATCAGGTTCGTACTCCAAATTACTCATCACATGAGTTGTTCATCAATTGATTCCCCCACCATTACGGAGTTGGTCAAAAATAGATCAAACACAGGATGGAGGGCGATTTGATTTAGTCACTTTTCAGCGCGAAAAGGCTTGGAAAGGAATACTGTTGATTTTGATATGCATGTCACTCTATTCAGTAGAATCGTTTGCTTAGGGCAGTAATTCACCAATTTATCCATAAAATAATCGAATTTCACAAAATCAATAGAATTAGTGGTGCATCAAGATGCATTGCCATCTTAAAGTTCCATCATTTAGATCATTAGTGTGATCAAGTTCACATTAATAATTGCAATTTTCATCGCGTCTCACTTTTATTTGAGAACAAAATCGCTATTATGCTCGGCATTCGGACATCATAAACACGCACGGATTAGCGGGTTACTTATTTCAAACATAGAGAGTTCCATTATGCGTAAATCACTTTTAACTCTTGGCCTACTTGCAGCAACTTCTGCTCCGGTAATGGCAGCGGATTATTCTGACGGCGATACTCACAAAAATGATTACAACTGGATGCAGTTTAATATCATGCACACTATCGACGAGAAGCCACAAGATAAAGACCATACTTACCTTGAAATGGAATTTGGTGGTCGCTCTGGAATCTTCGATCTTTATGGTTACATTGACGTTTTTAACCTAACTAACGATAGCAGCAGCGACAAAGCAGATGATGATCAACTGTTTGTTAAATTTGCTCCACGTATGTCTATCGATGGCCTAACTGGTAAAGATCTTTCTTTCGGTCCAGTAAAAGAACTATATGTTGCAAACTACACTACTATCGATGGCAAAGCTGACGGCGGCTATGCAACAAAAACAGGTATTGGTTCTGACGTAATGGTACCTTGGTTCGGCAAAATGCAGTTCAACCTTTACGCAACGTACGATCTAAATGCAAAAGATTGGAACGGTTACCAGTTCTCGACTAACTGGTTCAAACCATTCGTAAACTTTGATAACGGCTCATTCATTGCTTACCAAGGTTACATCGATTACGAATTTGGTCGTGATAGTTCATACAACCAATCTAGTAATGGCGGCGCAATGTTCAACGGTATTTACTGGCACAATGACCAATTTGCAGTAGGTTACGGTTTAAAACTATATCAAGATGTATACGGCCTAAAAGACGGTGCCCTAATTGATAACGCTAACCCACAGTTTGGTGAGTTCTCTACATCTGGCGTAGCACACTACTTCGCAGTTACTTACAAGTTCTAATCGAATTTCTAAGAAAGTTTCCAAAATGGCACCCTCGGGTGCCATTTTTTATTGCTTTCATTTAATGCCTCGTTATCCTTGCAGCATCACTTTCTTATCTCGGTATTGCTGTGAACATCTCAATTATTGGGCCTGGAGCTATCGGCTCTTTGTGGGCTATCAAACTCTCTCAAGCGGGTCATAATGTGTCTTTGTGGAGTCGCTCCACTGATAACTCAATTGACGTATCGCTTGATAGACAAGCTTCACTTTCCTTCAGTAACAACAATATCGAGAAGCTATCAGAAAGTGACCTAGTGATCTTCACGGTCAAAGCTTGGCAAGTAGAAGAAGCAACCACTCCACTGCTTCAACACCTAGACCCTGACACCATTCTCATGTTCATGCACAATGGAATGGGCGCGGTCGACCATATAGAGACTCAAATTGATGCTCACCCAGTAGTATTGGCGACCACCACCCAAGCGGCATTCAAACCCAATCGCAACAATGTATCCCATACAGGAATCGGACAAACCCAGTTGGGTGCTTTTAACCTCAAAGGTCAACTGTGCACTTTTTTAGTTGATGTGTTGGAACACGCTTTACCTACCGTGAGTTGGAATCCTGAAATAAAAACGGCGCTATGGACTAAGCTCGCCATCAATTGTGCCATCAACCCACTGACTGGGTTGGAACAGATCAAAAACGGAGAGCTTGCTGACAAAAGATTTAGCGAAGCTCTGAGTTCTATAATTAAAGAACTCACGCAAGTGATGCAGGCTGAAGGTATTACTTGTTCATTTGACGAATTAGAGACAAGCGTCAGCAAGGTTATTCAAGCGACAGCAAAGAACAATTCCTCAATGAAGCAAGATATGTTTTACCAACGAAAGACAGAGATCGACTTCATTACCGGACACCTTTTAAAGACGGCACTCAAGCATCAGATAGAGGTTCCTGTTAACCAAAAGCTCTTCGCTCAGGTTAAAGAACGAGAAAATAGCTGGAATCATCAAGATTAGTCAGCAACGGTTAACAAGTCGCGATAAAATAACGATACCGCTCAGCATAAAGCTAGCACCAATTTCCAAGATTTAGGTAAGAATAGATGCTTGATATCAATCACATCCGAGAGCAGTTTCCTGCGCTATCACAAACCATCAACCAACAACCGTTGATTTACTTAGACAGCGCGGCGACGACACAAAAACCTCAGGTGGTTATTGATGCTATTAGCCAATATTACTCCAAGCAAAATGCCAATGTTCACCGTGGCAGTCATAGCTTAACAGCTCAAGCAACCAGTCAATTTGAAGCAGCAAGAGACAAGGTCGCTCAGTTTATTGGCGCGACATCGTCAAAAGAGATTATTTGGACTCGCGGTGCAACCGAAGCACTTAACCTGATCGCACAAACTTACGCTAGAAGCACGCTTCAACCTGGCGATGAGATCTTAGTCAGTGAAATGGAGCATCACGCCAACATCGTGCCCTGGCAAATTGTGGCAGAACAAACTGGTGCTAAAGTCGTGAAAGTACCGATGACATCGGACTGTGACTTTGACGTTGTTGCGTTTGACGCCTTTTTGAATGAACGAACTAAGATTGTTGCTCTGGCTCAGATAACCAATGTTACGGGTTCTCGCCAGCCCATTGAACAAGTTATCGAGAAAGCACACAAGATGAATGCAATTGTTGTGGTCGATGGCGCGCAAGGTATCGTTCATGAGCCCGTTGATGTTGCTGCTTTAGGGGCTGATTTCTACGTGTTCTCTGGACATAAGCTCTATGCTCCAGCTGGTATTGGGGTGCTTTATGGCAAGCTTGAATTGCTTGAAGCGATGCCACCTTGGCATGGTGGTGGCAAGATGGTTGAGCGCGTGTCTTTCTCTGGCACCACATTTTCTGAACTGCCGGGGAAATTTGAAGCGGGCACGCCAAACGTAGCAGGAGCAATAGCATTAAGTACCGCAATAGAATGGTTAAGTGGTTTTGCTCAGCAAGATGTCGAAAATCATATCCACCAGTTACAGCACGAGACTTATCTTGCACTCAGTAAACTGGATGATATTCAGGTTTTGGGATATCAACCCAGTGCAAGTGTGATTACTTTTGTGATGGACGGTGTTCACCATCAAGACATTGCTACGCTGTTGGATCAACAAGGTATCGCAGTTCGCGCTGGTCACCACTGCGCTCATCCATTAATGGATGCACTTAATGTAAAAGGGACAGTACGAATCTCATTTGGTATTTATAACAATCTAGATGATGTTGAAAAGCTCGTAGCGGCGATAGAAAAAGCCGTTGATATGCTGTAGCGAGTAGCGAGTAGCGAGTAGCGAGTAGCGAGTAGCGAGTAGCGAGTAGCGAGTAGCGAGTAGCGAGTAGCGAGTAGCGAGTAGCGAGTAGCGAGTAGCGAGTAGCGAGTAGCGAGTAGCGAGATTATGTAGGGTTGGCGTTTAGCGTCAACCCTTTTTGTTTCTGTGTGTCTAAGAAATGTTAAGCACTTAGCTCTTGAATTTGAGCAACAATCGCCTTTAATCCATTGCCGCGAGATGGGCTTAGATGAGTAATTAAACCGATTTGTTCAAAGTATCCATCGATATCGAACGCTTGAATCTGCTCTGATGTTTTACCGTCATACGCAGCCATCACTAAAGCAATAAGACCACGCACAATACGCGCATCCGAATCTGCGCAAAAATACCAAACACCATCGATGTTCTGAGAAACTAGCCACACTTGGCTTTCGCAACCAGAAACCACAACCTGCTCACTCTTAAGCTCATCAGGCATGCTAGGTAATTTCTTACCCCATTGAATCACTTGGCGATAACGGTCTTCCCAGCCGCTGAATGTCTGCATCTTCGAGACAATATCATCACTGGTAATTTCAGTGCCGAATGGAGAGCTTGGGAATGTGGTCATTTTAATATCCAGTCGATTATTAATTGAATAGAAGACATTACTTAGTATGCTTTTGAACGATCTTTTCTACGATACGTGAAACCGCCACAAAACCAAAGGTAGCCGTAACAACCGTTGCCGCACCAAAACCCGTCGCACAATCCATACGCTTTGGACCTTCTGCTGTCGCTTTCGCAGCACATACACTGCCGTCGGCTTGAGGGTATTTAAGTTGCTCAGTAGAGAACACACAATCGATACCAAACTTACGCGCTGGGTTCTTAGGGAAATTATGATGACGACGTAATGTGTCTTTCAATTTCTTCGCTAACGGGTCTTGAATCGTCTTAGTTAGATCAGCCACTTTGATTTGAGTCGGGTCAACTTGCCCACCAGCGCCACCCGTGGTGATCACTTTGATTTTGTTGCTACGACAATACGCCAACAGGGAAGCCTTAGCTTTCATGCTATCAATCGCATCGAGAACAAAATCGAACTCTTTCGATAGGTATTCAGCCTGATTGTCTGGGCCAATAAAGTCATCAATCAGGTTCACTTTACACTCAGGGTTAATCAGCTTGACCCGCTCTGCCATTACTTCGATTTTGCTCTTGCCAACCGTACCCGACATAGCGTGGATTTGACGGTTGATGTTAGTCACGCACACGTCATCCATATCGATCAACGTCAGCTCACCTAAACCAGTACGAGCAAGCGCTTCAACAGCCCATGAACCCACGCCACCAATACCGATAACACACACGTGTGCGGCTCTAAGTATGTCGACTTCACTATTGCCATATAAGCGACGAGTGCCACCAAATCGTTGGTCATAGTTTTCTGAAGCTGGAGTGGTCAATTCACGCATTGTTGCCGCCAATTTATTTCTGAGAAAAAGAAAAGAGTGCGTTTTATACGCACTCTTGAATTAAAAGTCTAGGGGATTAGCGATTCGCTTTCAATGCCCTATTTTATTGTTGTTTACTCGACCTTTTCAGGAGGCAAAGCCCAAGGCGCTTCGGTTGCGCTGCCATCTAAACCCAGCTTCCACACTCGACCAAAATGTTTGTAATGACCCGCTTCAGTACCCGCTCTTGGTCCCATACCGTGGTAGAGGTCTAAGTGGTTCTGCTTAACCGCACCACCGGTATCCAAAACCAATAGTAGTCTTAGTTGGTGCGCGCCGCTCCAAGTACCATCAGCATTCAGTAACGGAACCTCAGCAAGAATAGGTGTGCCCATCGGGAGAATAGAACGATCACCTGCAACCGCCGCCATTGGCAACAATGGAATGCCTGCGCTACCCATTACCGATAAATCTTCCCTAGAAGTAAAGAAAACAAAAGAAGGGTTTTGCTCAAGCAGCTCTTTTACCACTGAAGGCTCATTCGCCAACACCCACTCTTTAATGGCTTTTAATGACATTTTTTCGCGTGGAACTAAGCCTCGATCAATCAATACACGGCCAATGCTCACGTAAGCTTTGTTGTTCTTACCCGCATACGCGAAATATTTAAGCGTATCGTCGTCACCAAAATGGACAAAGCCACTGCCCTGCACTTCCATCATAAACGGGTCGATACGATTTGCTGCGTAACCTAATTCCAGACCTTGGCCTTCTAATGCACCATTGTAGATCTCTTCGCGAGTCGGACAATCTTTATCACAATCAGGAAGTCCATAAACAGGGAATCGGTATTCTTCATTTGCTTCATGGCGCAGTTCCATCACCGGAGAAAAGTAGCCCGTGAACAAAACATTGCCTTGCTTATCGCCACCACCAAGTTGAGCGGTTTGAACACCGAAGTTAGCTAGCTCGCTCGGATCACCACTTTGCATCGCCCACTCATTAAGCTGCTGATAAAGCGGTTCATAGATTTTTGCCATTGAAGGGGATTTAGAAACCACCATCTCAGCTTGTTCTGAAAATGCGGTGTAGTCTCTTGGTTTGTTGGATTCAACTTGATCGACCTTATTTAAGGTACGGGGAAATTCATCATCAAGGTGTTGTTGAGCACGATCGGTTGGTTGAGCACAGCCAAATAGTAAAGAGGCGGCAACAAGGGGAAGCCATTTTTTAATCACAAGAGTCATCCTAAAAATTCTATGCATCGAGGATGACAAAAACGGTCAGATAACACAATCTTAGATTGTAAGAGTTTACAGTAAGATAACCTATCGACCGGAATTATCAATATAGCCTTTGAGGCGAAATACTGGGTTGTAGTGCCCATCTGAATCGAGCACCATTTCTGTATGATCAGCTTTGGTCATGCGGAAGCGATACGTTTTATCCCCCGCCTTATATTCAAAATAGTTGCCATCGAACTCAAAGTTAGTCGAAATGACTGAACCACCGACTGAAACACCGTTGTCATTTAGCACAAATTCATCTGTCGCATAATGAGCAACATCTTGTTCAACCCAGGTGCCATAAAGCAAGTGATCGGGTGTTGCTGCATCTTGCACTCGATTAATAACATCACCAAAAAGAGACACCACCGCAAACGTACCGACCAACGCTAATGCCATTAAGCTGCGTTCAATGATCTTACGCTTCAATTTAGATTGGTTGCGCTGCTCAGCTTCACTGTAGAGGCCTTTAGTTATCTCATCTATCTTGTTCTTTCTTGCTGGAGCTTGTTGCATTCGGTAACTACTCATAAAGATGCTATGCGCATTCTACACTGAGACAGTTTATATAATGAACCCTAGATGAGAATAGTTTGCGCTTTATTCCAAAAATGTGTTGTTTACTTTTGAATTTAAATGCTAAATTAACGAATAAATAAACACAAATGGACTTGTTCTGTGAAATTAAGAAGTACAGCGCTAGTAAAAGGTTTCAGACAATCAACCCCTTACGTAAATGCCCACCGTGGTAAAACCATGGTAATTATGCTGGGAGGAGAAGCCGTTGCCGATAGAAACTTTGGTAACATTATTAGTGATATTGCCTTACTCCACAGCCTTGGGGTCAAGATTGTTCTTGTTCATGGGGCAAGGCCGCAGATCAACCAACTGTTAGCAAAGCAAGATTGCCATACGCCTTATCACAAGAATATTAGAGTCACCGATGAGTATTCTCTGGGTGTTGCGATGCAGGCTGCAGGCCAATTGCAACTCGCCATCACAGCTCGACTCTCAATGAGCCTGAACAACACCCCAATGGCGGGCACTCAACTGAACGTCATGAGCGGCAACTTTATTACCGCTCAGCCATTAGGTGTCGATGACGGCACAGATTACTGTCACAGCGGGCGTATTCGTCGAATTGATATTGAAGGGATTAATCGTACACTAGCCCAAGGCTCCATCGTCCTACTTGGCCCTATTGCCAGCTCGGTAACAGGTGAAAGCTTTAACCTGCTTTCTGAAGAGGTCGCAACTCAAGTGGCCATTCGTTTAAAGGCTGATAAGTTAATTGGCTTTTGCTCGGAGCAAGGGGTAACGGATCAAAACGGTAATGTACTCGCCGAACTTTTCCCTAAAGACGCCAAGCAAATTCTAGAACGCTTAACTCAATCTCAAAATCCAGCTGAAGACATGAGTACAGGGACACTTCGATTCTTGAAAGGCGCGATCTCAGCGTGTCGTGCTGGTGTGCCTCGTTGTCACTTAATCAGCTACAAAGTGGATGGCGCATTAATCCAAGAGCTGTTCTCTTTCGACGGTATTGGAACCCAAGTGGTCATGGCGAGTGCTGAGCAAGTCAGACAAGCTCAGATCGATGACATCGGTGGTATCTTTGACCTAATTCGCCCTCTTGAAGAGCAAGGTATTCTCGTTCGTCGCTCAAGAGAGCAGTTAGAGCAAGAAGTCCATCGCTTTACCATTATCGAAAAAGACGGTCTGATTATTGGCTGCGCTGCACTATATGCTTATCCCGAAGATCACATGGCGGAGATGGCGTGTGTTGCTATCCACCCTGACTACCGCGATGGGAACCGTGGGCAATTATTGCTGGATTACATGCGTCATCAATCCAAGTCGCGTGACATCGACCAAATATTTGTTCTTACCACACACAGCCTTCATTGGTTCCGCGAACAGGGGTTTTACGAGATAGGTGTTGATGAATTGCCAATGGAAAAACAGGGGCTATACAACTATCAGAGAAACTCAAAGATCTTAGCATTGAACGTGTAAATAAAGTTTTGGACTAAAATCTCACTTTGATCGTAAATTAATTGCAAATGTAATCGTTTACTGTATAGGTTTTATTAAATATGCACTTTCACTCACACTGATTATTGTATAGAATTTAAGCGCTTTAATAATATTAACAAATGTTTTTATAGGAATTGCCATCTCGATAGTCGTATCGAACTCATTGAGATGGTAACTGCACGGATTGCTATACCCGTTAACGGTCAGCACGCTAGCAGTAGCTCTGCTCGTTAGTATAAACAGCAAAAAGAGCAACATTGATATGAGAACCATTGTTTGTAACTCGCTGCAAAGTTTTTGGGATATGGCTGATAACCAATTCTTAGAAGGGCTAGACGTACACTGCGTGTTCCCTGTGAGCGAGAACCTAAAAGAGTTTATTTTGAATTGCCAAGCAAAGTATAAGATAAACCATATATCGTTTACTCGAGCGTTTTTAGGCACGGATTCCTAATAACGTTCAAAGCAACCAGGGATGGTTGCTTTGTGTATACGATTTACCCTGCCATTTCCTAGCTTTACTTCCAGCAACACCTTAGCTAAAACTACTGACTGTTAGCTGGTTAAGCGACTTCCTAAACCACTCACTCGCTCTGTTTTCACCTTAATACCACGCTTCAATACATTCGTATCACTGAACATCATCAGTCGTTTCTTAGCACGTGTAATACCCGTATAGATAAGTTCTCGCGTTAGAATCGGGCTGAAATCAGGCGGTAAGATCATCAAGGTCAGATCAAATTCACTACCTTGAGATTTGTGAATCGTCATCGCATACGCGGTTTCATGATCAGGCACTCGACTTGGTAGTACGGCTTTTACACTGCCATCGGGCAATTCAAAGTACACCTTCAATCGAGGGGCTGAGTTATCGTCAGTTGAAGAAGAGCTACTTGCATCAGCTTCAAGCATACAGATACCAATATCACCATTGTATAAGCCCAAGCCATGATCATTGCGTGTTACCATTACTGGTCGCCCGTGATACCACAATTCATCGTTGTGAGGATTCACCAAGCGCCTTGCAGCAAGTGCCCTTTCGATTCTGTGGTTGAGGCCTTTAACACCAAAGTCACCTTCACGAATGGAACACAGCAATCGACACTGACTGAACAAATCGAGCACCGATTTTGCGCGTGCTTCTTGAGTTTCTAGCTCTTCCAACGGCACATTCATTCGGTTCAGATACGCACCATACTCATTAACCAAAGTTCGCAGCATCAAGTTATAGCTGTCACTCGACAGGGGATGATTTTCGATATCCTCAAACCCTTTCGCAAACACTTGATCGACCTGATTAGCAGAGCCGTTATTGATCGCTTTTGCCAACTGCCCGATACCTGAACGCGCATCAAAGCGGTAACTCTTCTGCAGCATACACAAGCTATCTGCAATCGCAGGAGGGTTAACCGATCCTGTTTTGACCTGCCTTGTATTGGCTATCGCATCAAAGCCTGTCATTTCCGCAATCAAGTTTCCTTGCGCGCTGCTGTAACCGGCAGAATTGAATGAACAGATATCGCCTAACACCGCCCCCGCCTCAACAGAAGCGAGTTGATCTTTATCGCCAAGCAAAATAAGCCTTGCATGCTCAGGTAGCGCATCCACCAGCTTATACATCATGGATAAGTCGACCATCGATGCTTCATCCACCACCAAGATATCAAGGTGAAGTGGATTGCGTCGGTTGTGTCTAAACTCCGCTCGATTAGGAATCGCGCCGAGTAGTCTGTGCAAGGTACTCGATTCCGTCGGTATGTTGGCCTTCACTTCAGGTGATAAAGGCAGTTGTTCAATCGCTTTACCAATCGACTCAGTTAAACGTGCTGCCGCTTTACCTGTCGGTGCCACCAGCTTGATCGTCGGTGTTTTATCTTGGCTGAGTGATTGCTCGACCATCGCCGACAGCAACTTAGTTACCGTGGTCGTTTTACCGGTACCCGGCCCACCAGAAATCACCGCGAAGCGACGACTTAACGCCACCGCTGCCGCTACTTTTTGCCAGTTCAAACAGACAGATAACGGCACTAGACTATCCAGCACATCTAAATCGGTCACTTGTTTGGCTTGAACAATCGCTTGATCAATAGAACCCCAATCCAAAGCCTGTTCATCGACGATATCTAGATGGTCACACACTAATTGCTGACGTAATACCTGAGAGGTTTGTTGGTTTGCTTCTGCCTTGGCTAATGCGTTAAACAAGAAGTGATAACTGCGTGCAAAAAGCTGATTGAGCGTTTCAGTCAGTGCTTTTTTCTGCTCAATATTGAACTCTACTGGCTTACTTAAACGATTTAGAGTTTCAGCCAACACAACTTCATAGTTCCAATAACGCTGTAAGTAGACACGCTGTCCATCAAACATTAGCGGCTTAACGCAGTCATTGGTTGTGCCAACGAGGTTAGATGATTGCAGAACAGTCGCCCAATCAATACCTAACAACTTTTGATTCAATTGCAGTGCCGTTTCACCGTACAACCCAAGTAACTGAGCTAGATCTGCAGTTTGAGCTTGTATAAGCTGAGTACAAATATGCCCCTTGCCTAGTTCATGGCTCACCACCCCAGCGAGAAAACCGATCTCCTGAGAATGACTCGTCGCTTGCTGAGAAATAAAACGAGCAAACTGATAATCCAACTGACGAATTGAGCCCTTATCAGCTAGGAACTGTAATACATCCATGAGCTGCTCAGGGATAAGTGAAACTGGCTTTAGCGTGTTCGCAGCTTCTGTGCTGGTATTAGTGGTCGTTGTTGTCATTATAAAAGCCCCATCTGTCCAGTTTCATTGTCATTCAATTGTGCTGAACGTCTGTCTATCACTTTACCGTCAATCAATTGATCCATTTCATCGAGCAAAGCCAATGTAGGTTTAGCAGAGAAAATACCTTGTTGAGATTGGCCGTCCATTCCTCTTAAAAACAAGTAATAGACCCCACCAAAGTGCTGATCATAGCTGTAATCCGCAACGCGGCTGCGTAAGAAGCGGTGCAATGCCAACGCATAGATTTGATATTGCAGATCATAACGGTGGTCAGCCATCGCCGATTTCAATGCTTCACCATGGTAGACGGCAACGTCGTCACCTAAATGGTTCGATTTCCAGTCGAGCACATAGTATTTACCTTGGTGCTCGAACACCAAATCGATGAAGCCTTTCAACATGCCTTGCACGGTTTGGAAACCTAGGTCGCCCGCTTTAGCCGACAAAGGGTCATGATATTGAATAGTTTGATTCAATTCCGATGCGGCAAGTACTTCGATCGGTAGTAAGAACTCCATCTCAACTAAGCGTTGCGTTGAGCCTTTCTCGCTTAGCTTTAGGTTCTTACCATCCAGCGCGGTGTTCAGCACCGTATCAACCAGTTGTTGAAGTACAGGTAGCCACTCTAATTCGTATTGTTCAGACTCTAATAAGTGAGTGATTACTTGCGTGTTATGTTCGCTTGTTGCTGGCTCAGTAAACTCAACATCCTCAAACAAGGTGTGCAAGAAAGTACCAGGGCGGGCACCGCGAGGGAACGTGAATATAGAACGTTCAGGTTCAATCAATTCCGACTCATCGTGTTCATCAGCCGAATCAATATCGAAGCCAGACACCTCAATCGTGGCATCATGGTTCGCGCCGTGACTGCCTTGTTTTACTAACCCCGAGTAACTGGTGATTCGCCAAGCTCGGTCAATTGAAGCCTTCAGTTCACTAGCATGTAAGTCTTCACTCACTTGCTCTGTTTGCACAAACACTTGTTCGTGAGCGGTAGGCGTTTCAGACAGCAATACGCTTGAATTTTTACCCTCAATCGCTGACAAAGCTTGATTCAACTCAGCAATGCCTTGCTCTTGTCCGTTTTGAATCAAGTAGCCCATGGCACTTAAGTGAACACCTGTCGGCTCTTTGGTTGAGCGCCCTTTACGTAAAGGAGCCATACCAATAAAACAGCCATAAACCGCACGAGTCAGCGCTACATAAATCAAGCGTAAGTCTTCTGCCAATCGCTCTTTATCGGCTTGCGCTAAAGCACTGTCGCTACCCGTAATATCAAGCACTGTGGTATCTGATTCATGGTCGTAGAACTTACCTTCACTCGCTTCACGATAGCTTGCCACGAACGGTAAAAATACTAAGTCATATTCCAAACCTTTCGATTTATGAATAGTGACGATTTGAACTAAGTTTCTTTCTGATTCAAGGCGTTGAATGTCGTCTTCACTGCCACCTAAACCATTTTGCGCATCTGATATCGCTTCTGCTAGCCAACGTAACAAGCCATAGTCGCTGTCGAGTTCCTGCCTAGCTTGTTGCAGCAATTCACCAATGTGCATTAAGTCGGTGAGTGAGCGCTCACCATTTTCTTCTTCCAGTAAGCGCTCTGCTAGATGTCGTTTACTGATCACGCTGCGCAGCATTGGTAGTACGCCACGCTGTAGCCACAACTTACGGTATTCTCGGAATTCGTTAACGACGTTTTCCCAAACCACTTCATCGTTGTTGAGTTCATCCAATGATGCGGCATCCAAAGCAAACAACTCTGAGGCTAAACTAGCGCGCAACGCACGATCGTTTTCAGGTGTCAGTACCGCTTGCAGTAAACGTTGGATATCTTGCGCGACCAAGCTAGTAAACACACTGTCTCGGTTAGATAAGTAGACACTAGCGATGCCTTGTTCGGATAGCGCGTTCTTAATCAGACGACCTTCACTACCAGTTCGAACCAAGACAGCAATATCACCGGCATTCACGGCATGTTGTTTTTTGCCGTTATCAAAATAGGCTTGCTGGTTTTGAGAAGCGGTAAGAATGGTTTGAATTTGACTCGCCGTCGCCTCGGCCATTGCCTTGTGATATTCGCCTTTCGGTAAGGGCTTGTCTTCCGCCTCTTGCAGCCAAAAGGTGAGCGCGTGCTGAGTTTCACCATTCACCACCCATTGGCGTTTGTCGGCCGATGGGCTGGCTGCTACGGGCAAAAATGGAATGTCTTGGTCGTAGATAAACGGGCTATCCGAATTCATAAACACTTGGTTTACCGCGCTGACCATATCAGCACTCGAACGCCAGTTAGTGCCTAACGTGTAGTGAGCACTAACTTGGTTTCTTGCCTTGATATAGGTAAATATATCGGCACCGCGGAAACCGTAGATAGCCTGCTTAGGGTCACCGATCATAAACAGGCCACATTGCGGATTGTCTAAATAGATTCGACTAAAAATACTGTATTGCAGCGGATCGGTATCTTGGAATTCATCGATCATCGCCACTGGGTATAAGGTGCGGATTCTCTCCACCAGCAGTGATTGCTCATCGACATCAATTGACGCGGATAACTGAGTCAACAAATCATCAAATGATAACCACTGCTTCTGCTGTTTAGCCTTGGCTAGCATAGTTCGACAATGAGTAATCGCATGTGCCAACAAGGGGGCTTTTAGATCTGCTGGAGAATTTAAGAAGTCCTCAATCGCTTCGAAAACGGCGTGCTGAGGCGCGGTGCCTTTCGGTGTTTTTTCAACTAAAGTGGCTTGAGAGAACTTCTCTAGTTTATCTGGAAACTGGTAATCATGAGTGTCGCTCTGCGCCCATGCCTTGACGGCTTCTAGCCATGTCGGCAGAGACTTCTTGGTGTAACTGCGCTTGTTCACATCTGAACCTGAAATCAAAGCCAAAAAGTCCGCTTCAGATTCACACCACAGCGCTTTAAGTTGCTTCACTTTGTCTAGGTTTTGATTGTGCAGAGTTTGCAGATCACCCGACATCGCTTCTACGGTTAGCTTTAGTGGAGACCCCGTCAGATAACGATTTACGTCTGCTAATAATGCAGCCGGTGAACCCCAAATATTTCGCACCTCATCTGCAAGTTGAATAGGCAATGGGTAGAACTGTTTACGCCAATAGTCGGCAACCACTTGTGCTTTCAGATGGCTTTCATCGGTCACAAATTCATTGTCAAAACGGCTTCCAGACTCAAAAGCATTTTGAGTCAACATTCGCTGACAGAAGCCATGAATGGTGTAGACCGCGGCTTCATCCATTTGTCTTTCGGCATTGAGTAGGGTTTTCGCAGCACCAGCATGATCATCGATGGCTTGTAACAGAGGAGCAATCACTGGATCGTCACTTTGCCCACGTGCAAACGCAATCCGTGCATCATGGATTCGAGCACGAATACGATCACGTAGCTCTGCCGTTGCCGCTTCAGTAAAGGTCACAACCAAGATTTGGTCTACGGTTAGCGGCTCATGGTGTCGAGTGGCTTCAGTCAGATCACCTTGTGGAGCGGCCGTGCCGTGCCCGAGCAGTAGGCGCAAGTACAAGCCAGCGATGGTAAATGTTTTCCCCGTACCCGCTGATGCTTCAATTAAACGCGCACCATGAAGTGGAAACGTCATGGTATCGAGTGTCTGTGGAGCGATTACCTGAACACTGCTTGTGGTCGTCATGCCTTACTGCCTTCTGATAAATGTGTTGTTACAAATGTGACCTAGCGTGGAA
Organism: Vibrio lentus; assembly: GCF_030409755.1. Lineage (NCBI taxonomy): Bacteria > Pseudomonadati > Pseudomonadota > Gammaproteobacteria > Vibrionales > Vibrionaceae > Vibrio > Vibrio lentus. The sequence goes on along the minus strand of NZ_JAUFQE010000002.1, from coordinate 119,231 downwards.
AACGTCATTCAATTTACGTCCTACGCTAATTTGTTAATAGTTAGTGCGATCTCTCTCACGGATCAATTCAGATCGCCTCGCTACTATGCGCCCACGAGTTCAGGAGCGCGTACGAGTTTTGTACTTTACGGCGTTACTTTGAACCAAAGAATAATGGTCCCTCTGACCTGTGGCCGTACAGCGAACGCCCTACACTAATAATGATTTACTGGCGGCCACTTTATTTCCTGTACCCTGACTTCCCGCAAGTCACTATCTATCGCTTTTACTAAGCTTATACCTCGATTATCTCTAACCTTTTGATAAGCCAAGCACTCCAAATTTACATCTAACTCTTTATTTTCCATGTCTTTATTCAAGCGCATCTCTTTGACTTTAGTATCGTTGGCGATCTTGCTGATCACTGCTGATTATTCCTGCTCTTCCAGATCGGCAGCAGCCAATCTTGCCGCCTGTAACACAAGCGTTGAATACATACGCGACTCAGTAGCCAGTTCATCATCCCACTTAAACCAAATACGTGAGATGTAGGTATCTCTGCCCTCGCCCGTGAAAGCGAAGCTATCATTAAAAGTATCGGCCATTTTCTTAAGTGACTTTTCTTCGTCATCGACCCATTTACCACGACTAAAGCCCGCTTCAACGCCAGCCAAGGCGGTTTTCGGGAAATACGGCAATGGGGCTGTCATGCCTTGGTAAAACAGTCGAACTAATTCAGCCAGCAAACTCTTCGCCTGCTGCGCATCGCCGATAGGTTGTAGCGTTTGGTGAACAACGCCCTCTTTTCTGTCGTAGCCAATAATATGGGTCGTTTTTCCGTGTCCCATCACTGCACAACATAGATGATCAATCCACGCTGCCAAATAATCTTGAGAGCGTATTTTACCGCTACGGAAACGCACTAGACCTGATTGATAGTTTTGAGTTAACCAACCCATCAAACGAACAGGTTTGCCTTCGCCTAACACATCAAATTCGATATTCACTTCGAGATCTTGTTGCGGTGATCCACTCACAAATCGAATCTCTTTGGCTAAGTCTTCCGCTTGCACACGGTTGGTTTCAAATTCGATATCACCAAAGGCGCCAACCGGTAATCGGCCCTGTGCTTTTTGCTCAGAGACAAACAATCGAACGGCTTCGTCTGCGCCTTCAGGGTGGTCCAGTAACACTTGCAGCAAAGCATCCTTAAGTTGGAAACTCTCTAAACCATTAAGTACAAATGGCTCATCATCTTCCATAACAGGAAGTGGCGGCTCAAACACCACTTTTAGACGACGATTAAAGAAGTACTGCACTGGCAAACGCCAAAAACGCTGTAATTCAACCAAATCGAGTTCTAACGGGTACGACGCACCCAACAAATAGTCATCTAAGGCACGATTGAATTCACCACTGCGTTCACCGGAACGGTTAGCCGCTGGAAGCCACTCTTTGGCGTAACTCAGCACATGGCTTGCATCACCTTGAGTAAAGGCTGCTGGGCTAAACGGTGTCATGGTGTGTTCAAAACTGATCGCTTGAGTCAGGTTGATGCCTGAATCATCACTTGGTAAGGCTTGGTCGTCACTCAAACAATAGTTCTGTTGGCAGTATTCAATCAACTCTGAAACCAATACCGACGGCACTCGCTCAGTATTATCTTGAATCGAACGGCCGACATAGCTGATGTACAAGCATTCTTGCGCCGACAGCATCGCCTCTAAGAATAGATAGCGGTCATCATCACGACGAGAACGATCGCCCGCCCGTGTGCGTCCGTTCATTAGATCAAAACCTTCTGGCGGCATTGAGCGAGGGTAAACACCATCATTCATACCTAACAAACAGACGGTTTTGAACGGAATAGAACGCATCGGCATCAAGGTACAAAAGTTAACTTGGCCAGCTAAGAATCGCTGGCTAATACGCGCGCCAGATAACTTATTATTGAGGTACTGGTAGATAATACTTGGCGACAACTCTTGTTCATACAAGGCATCATCAAGCTGTTCATTCAGTTGCGAAAGTGCATCGCGAATCGATTTGAGCACCACCTCGCCTTCCAGTTCAACCGCAAAGAAATCATCAATCATTTGCAGCAAGGTTTCACGCCACATATCGATAGATTGTGTTTCAGTTAAGCGTTGACGGTAATGGGCAATACGATCGATAAAGTGCGCTAACTTACCTGCAAGTTCGGCGTTAATGCCTTGAACTTCGTTATAAGCGGCAATCGGAGAGTGTTCAGTTTCAAATAAACCCGCAGAATCCGACATCGCATATCCTAAGAGCATGCGCTGAATACCGAATAACCAAGTATTTTGCTCGGTCGCAGGTAGATCAAATTCTGTTGCCGTTGAAGCATCGACACCCCAACGGATACCCGCTTCTTCAACCCATTGCTTGGCTTGCTCGAATTGAAACTCGTCAATACCAAAGCGTGCCATCATCGCAGGAATTTCTAACAGCTCTAGCAACTCAGAAGCTAAACAGCGCGTGTTCGGTAGCGCGACTAACTGCATGAAAGCGGTCAGAATTGGGCTTTCTTGGTCTGCGGTTCTATCAGAGATCGAGTAAGGGATATAACGCTCACCCGGAGCATTACCAAATACCGCCTGAATCGCTGGGCTATAAGCATTAATATCAGACACCATTACGATGATATCGCGTGGTTTTAGTGTCGGGTCGGCATCAAACATCGCCAAAAGCTGATCATGAAGGACTTCAACCTCACGCATTGGGCTGTGACAAGCGTGTACCGTTAACGAGCGATCGCCAAGCTCAACCACCTGTTTATGGTTGCTGGAATCTAAGATGTGATCGTCTTGATGCTCTTCTAACTGGAGAATATCGGCTTGCAGTTGATGAAGTAGGTTATCCCTCTCAACATCAATAAAGAACTCATGCTCTTCACTGTCTGATTGAGATAGTAAAAACAGGTTATCTCTACCCAGCTTACCCATAGACGCAAGTAAACTATTACCCACGGCTTGGCTGGTGTGTAGTTCATCTTCAACGTTGGCTTCAATGCCATCTTTCAATGGTGATACTTCGCCTTCAAGCTGAGGTAAACCATCAACCAATGCAAACTGCTTACGACGCTGCGCTTCCACTCTCGCCAAGTATTTACGGTCACGAATATCGCCCCAGTAATGCTGACAAGGGTTGGTAAACATCAAGTGCACATCAATCTGTTCGCCAAGTGCTTTCAAAGCATCCATGTAGCGAGGAGGCAGCGACGAAATGCCAAACACAAACAGACGTTTCGGCAGGTGTTGTAACTGACCTTGTTGGCTGGCTAGCGCTTCAATGAAGTCGTGATATAAGTTACCACGGTGATACTTTGATTGGCCTTGAGACAACGTCTGATCATAAAGTGCTTTCCACAAAATCGGTTGCCAAGGGTGTTCTTGCTGCCCTTCGTCATCAATAAGTTCGGAAACAGGCTCTCCCGCTTCCCACATCGCCATCCATTCAGGTCGATACACCAAGTAGCCATCGAAGATATCGGCAATTTTCTCTGCCAATTGATACAACTTAGAGTCATCTTCGTCATTTTCAAGATAGCGTTGCAGGGGTAAGAAATCAGGGTGGTCAAGCTTAGCGGGTAGCAAACTCATTAGCTTCCACGTCATCGCTTCTTTGTTAAAAGCACTGCGTTTAGGCACATCAGGAAGCACTTGGGTAAACATATCCCAAATGAAGGTTGCTGGAAGAGGAAAGTCTATATTTGCTGCTACACCAAACTCTTTGGCGAGTTCCATCTTAAGCCATTGAGACATACCTGGGCTCTGAACCAAGATCTGCTCTTTTTCGAAAGGATTGGCTAAAGGGTCACTTTTGATTAAGTGAACGAGAAGGATTTTTAAAGTATCGACTTTATTGGAATGGTAAACAGTAAACAAAGTGCACTCACGCTAATCTTGCCACAATATAAAGCCAGATTAGCATAAGTGCCGAGTTTGGATTAGGAATATAAGCTTATGAAATACTGAAAACTTAAGGTCCGTTTATCTTTTGAACTATTGCTTCTTACAATCTACTGCCTACCGCACTTAGAACACGGTGAGGTTTGTAATTCATGTAATAACGAACCGCCACATAACCCACTACAAACGTTGCCACAATCAATTCTAGATACGCTAGGTTGAAGACTTGATCCACATAGTGAGTTTCCACACCAACAGTTTGCATCCAAGCCGCCAATTTGAATAACGCCGTTGCACCAATCACGATTGGGAATGTAAACGCCGCATAGCCAGGGCTGAATGGCAGACGAAGTAGTTTGAAAAACGCGATGTAGATAATAAACGTCATCAACACTGCAATGCCAAAGAGTAACCCAATGATCACTGGCGAAGGATTTGCCGTCACCGTTAGGTAGCCAGCTAAAGATAGACTTGCTGGTGCCGCCATAATCGCAATGGTTGGTTTTGCTGCGTCAGGCACTTCATGAGAGAAGATCAAACGGTAGATCATGAGCGGTAGCATTACGGCATAAACCAATAAGCCAAAAACTAAAGTCGCGTGAGCAACAGGTTCTAAGATCGGATTACCTGAAAAAGAAACGTCTGCCACGATAATACCGATTGGTGGCACAAACCAACTTGGCACCATGTGGTGAATCTCAAAGTTTTTAGCTCTGTGGTATAAGAAGCTCACCAAGAACACGACATGTAACGCTACCGAAGCGAGCCACACAGCTTCTTGTAAGAATTGAGAGATTGGAGCCAACGAAGCAGACACCACCATACAACCCATCGCGAATGTGGGTACAACACTACCAACAACAGGGTGAGCAAGGTCTTCACGTAATAAGTGGCCATGAATCAAAAATTTCACAGCTAAAACAATAAGTAATACGGCCGCAATGCCAGCACTGATCCACTGCACCAAACCCGGTGTGTGTAAAGTACCTTGTGCGACTAAAACGCCATCCCAACACCAGCCTAAGCTTGCAATTGCGAGTGCTAACCCTGCCATGGGTGTTGGAGCTCCTGTTAATCTATATTTAATACGTTGAATCATGTCAGCCTCTCTTAAACTTAATTCACTAAACTTGTGAACTCATCAGCTTGTTGAAGCCATAATACGCTTGCGCTTCGTTAAACAATATCCAATTATATATAACAAGTGTTCATTAATACTGAACGATACCTTTCCACCAGCAGCGTAAAACTAGGAACCTGATGGCTAATATTTCAATCAAACAACTCAAAGTGTTTGTCACCATTACCCAACATTCGACGCTTACCGCCGCATCGGAAGCACTGTTTTTGTCTAAGGCTGCTGTCAGCATGGCGCTGGGCGAAATGGAGAAACAATTGGGCCACTCTCTATTTGACCGGGTCAACAACCGATTAATTCTCAATCAAGAAGGACAAAAGCTACTTCCTTTGGCTGACGAGATTCTTCATAGAGCCGCAGGTATCGATGTTTTGTTCCGAGATGACCAACCATTAAGTGGCAATTTAAAGGTTGGCGCGAGTGACACGATTGGTAATCAGGTCGCACCGTTTATTCTGTCTGGCTTTCGCGAACTAACTCAGCATCAAGATCAGAGCTTGTTCATTTCAAACAGTGCGCTGATCTGCCAAAAGTTGGTGGATTATGAACTGGATATCGCGTTAATTGAAGGAAAAACACTCCATCCGGAGTTGATCTCTAGCCAGTTCAGTAGCGATGAAATGTGTATTATCGTTAGTAATCAACACCCTCTCCTTTCTCAAGACAAAGTTGCATTGCAAGATTTAGAAGGCAGCCACTGGATACTGAGAGAGTCAGGTTCAGGAACTCGCGAGTTTTTCCTGCGTGCTGTCGCACCTCGTATCGAACATTGGTATGAATCCTTTGAACTCAACACCACCGAGGCCATCATCAATTCGGTTTCTGCAGGGCTTGGGCTCGCTTGTTTATCACGGTTAGCCGCACAACGAGCGATTGATTCCGGCCGAGTAAAAGCACTCGATGTCCCGCTCGACATGAAACGCCGATTCTGGATGCTGGTGCACAAAGACAAATATCAAAGCCCGCTGCTGAAATCTTTCATGGGTTATTGTGAAGACTGGGCTACACATCAAGATTGAGGCCGCATAGTTAGGTCATCAACTGGACTTTTTGCATCAGAAACTGTATAAAAAGCCAGTAAAATTTATCAAACTTAGAGGATTAACCATGGCTGTTATCGTCAAGTACGTGGTCGAACGCAACGGAGAAGAGAAAATGACTTTTACCTCTAAAGCCGAAGCTGACGCATACGACAAAATGCTGGATATGGCTGATGAGCTTTTTGAACTGTTAAGCAAAAGCGATTTAGTTGAAGATGAAGGCAAGCAAGAAGAACTTGCAATGTACCTAGCGAAGAATAAAGAAGAAGTTCTTTACGCACTAGGTGCTAAGCGCAAACCAGCTCCGAAAAAAGAAAAGAAACTTGAAGCTGTTGAAGACGCAGAAGAAGATGCAGCATAACTAGCTGATATTTTTCTAGAAAACGTCAATAACGCCTCTAATAAGAGTCCGTTGTTGGCGTTTTTTTATACTTATTGAAATATAATGAAGCTTGTTTATAGTCGAAATCGCTCTAAACATTCACTTGCACAAAAGTGTGATAAAGATCTAATCTATAGTCATCAGGTGATGGGGTTCCACCTAAGCTTTTGCTTCAACCGCCCGTTCTTTTCGAACAGTGCTAATGACTCCTACAGAATCGAAAACAGGTAATACTGTTGGATGTATCGCTATTCCTCCATTTTGAAATGGACTTAGTCTATTAAGACCTAGCTTCATGACACCTTTGGATTACCGATACTCAAGATCTGTAGTGAATTAGCCGCACCTCTTCCAACACGTCCTGTTTTCTCAACGCCCTAGGCCCTAAATGGCTCTAACAGTGAGAAAACATTATGCACTACTCTTCAGAAATTCAATCAATGTGCCCTATTCAAAGGGGTGATCTTCACACTTCAGCTCCAATTCCAGTTGAAGGCGCTATGGTTAGCCCAAAAGATGTCATCGCTATTTCTGGCTTAAGCCATGGCGTAGGCACTTGTGCACCACAACAAGGTGCGGCAAAACTAACGCTAAACGTAAAAAACGGCATCATCGAAGAAGCACTAATCGAAACGATTGGTTGTTCAGGCATGACTCAATCAGCCGCGATGGCAGCCGAAATCCTCACAGGAAGAACCATTCTTGAAGCCCTGAATACTGACTTGGTGTGTGACGCTATTAACGTAGCCATGCGCGAAATCTTTCTGCAATTTGTTTACGGTCGAACTCAATCTGCATTCTCTGAAGGCGGCCTAGAAATTGGCGCTGCATTAGAAGACCTAGGTCAAACACAACGTAGCCAAGTAGGTACTAGCTATTCAACCTCAGCGAAAGGCGTTCGTTACCTAGAGCTTGCAGAGGGTTACGTGACCAAGCTTGCACTTGATGACCATAGCGAAGTAATTGGCTACGAATATCTCAACCTCGGCAAAATGATGAAGGCGATTAATCAAGGTATGTCAGCTAATGAAGCAGCAGACCTTGCTATGGGAACTTACGGTCGCTTCGATGAAGCCGTAACCACCATTAACCCACGCCAACAATAATTTTTGCCAATTTAGAGGAAAGATATGATGAACACTCAATTTAATGAATCAGTAACTCGCGTATTGGCAGAAATGAACTTCGACTCTTTAGAGCAAGCGAACCAATACTGTCTATCACACAATGTCGACCCAAAAGCGTTAGTGATGGATACCCAACCTATTGCTTTTGAAAGCGCTGCCGATGCTTATATCCTTGGCTCAGCACTGGCGCTATTTCGCAAAGCCACCAGCGCAGAACAAGCAGCAAATATCATTGGTGAAGGCCTTCAAGCATTCACCAAACCTGGCAGTGTTGCTGAGCAACGCCAAGTGGGGATCGGCCACGGTGCATTGGCTGCACGTCTTCTAAATGAAGAAAGCCACTGCTTTGCTTTCCTTGCGGGCCATGAATCTTTTGCTGCTGCAGAAGGTGCGATTAAAATCGCACTCAACGTCAACAAATCACGTCACAACCCATTAAAGGTAATACTCAATGGTCTAGGTAAAGATGCAGCTTACTTAATTTCTCGCATCAATGGTTTTACCTATGTTCGCACTCAATACGATTACCAAACAGGCGAGCTTGTTGAAACAGAACGTCGCCGCTTCTCACAAGGCCCTCGCGGAGAGATCTTATGTTACGGCGCTGATGATGTACGTGAAGGCGTAGCAATCATGCACAGAGAAGAAGTGGATGTAAGTATTACGGGTAACTCAACTAACCCAACGCGCTTCCAACACCCTGTTGCAGGTATCTACAAAGCAGAACGTACTCGCCAAGGTTTACCTTACTTCTCAGTTGCTTCAGGCGGCGGTACAGGTCGAACATTGCACCCAGATAACGTGGCAGCAGGTCCAGCGTCTTACGGCATGACAGATACCATGGGCAGAATGCACGCTGATGCTCAGTTCGCCGGTAGCTCTTCTGTTCCGGCTCATGTGGCAATGATGGGCTTCATCGGTATGGGTAACAACCCAATGGTCGGTGCGACGGTTGCATTGGCTGTGGCTGTGAGCGAATCTCAAAACGCATAACGACAACGTTGGCGCCACGATCTATCCATAGAAGAGAGTCCGTTAACTGAGAAACAAGCAATAACAGACGACCAAAACTCTACACCTATCACTAAAACCAAACAGCCAGCCTTATGCTGGCTGTTTTTTATTCACACTTGCTCTACTATCTATTTCTAATAATTATTTGTATCTAAGATTAAATACACAAACTATTAGGGCGTGTTGACCTTTCGTGGTTAAATTTTGTTCGAGATAAAAGCGTTTTAATCGCGGCGAGGGAGAAGTAGCCTAGTCATTCTAAGCAAATCTCCCTCAACAAAGAGTAAAACGCTTTTAGCCGAACCCTTCGGGCAGCGTTTGCTGGTCATTTCTACTACGTTATCGGCTTCTCATGTAGGCCAGCTACACGTCAAAGCCTCTGCCTTGTATAAATGCCCAGCAACTCGCTGCAAAAATCAGCTCGAAAGCTCAACACGCCCTAGTATTTAACTGCATCTTTTCAAAGGAATAATATGAAAGAGCTCATCATTCATACCATTACCGTGTTCATGGGCTTTTTTGCCATTATGAACCCTATCGCTAATACGCCAATCTTTCTTGGATTAACCGGTGATAATGATAGGGAAACGGTTAAATCTATCGCATTCCGATCGGTACTTATCGCCTTCGTTATCGTCAGTACTTTTGCGATTTCTGGCAAACTGATCTTTGACCTCTTTGGTATCACGCTGTACGCACTGCGTATCACAGGCGGTATTCTGGTCTTTTTGATTGGCTTTCACATGCTGCAAGGTGACTCAACACATTCAAAAGCAAAAGAGAAAGTAAACTCAGACGCCCAGCGAGACGCAGCGCTAAGTATCGCAGTATCACCTTTAGCCATGCCAATACTGGCTGGCCCGGGCACTATTGCCACTGCGATGAACTTTGCCAGTACCGAGGGGATTTACGAGACCATCATTACCATTGTGGCATTTGGCCTCCTCTGCACCCTAACCTATGTCTTATTTGTATTCGGCGAACGCTTCGTTAAAGCGGTCGGGCCAAGTGCATTGAACGTGATTACTCGAATGATGGGTTTAATACTCGCAGTCATCGGTATGCAGATGCTGATTGAAGGGATTGAACAGGCTTATAAAGCGCTGTTTGTTTAAGCTCAGAACGACTAAGTTCTGATACAAAAATAGCCAGCGATTCGCTGGCTATTTTCTTTGTCGCTTTTGTTTACGGATTATAAATTAGTTCGCTGGACAGCCTTTCACGTCTACTCCATTACTCCTATAGATTAGATCACCATCCACCGGAGCATAATTTGCAGCGGTTACATCCGGGTTCTTTACAAAAAACTCACGTAGTACAGATGCATCTGTCATTTGAGTAGATTCAACATCAATTACAGGGTAGTCATCGCCACCAGCGGCACTGAAGCTGATAACAGAAAATGTGTAAGTATCTGCTAAATCAAAGCCTTTGCCATTGATGTCTCGAATGGTCACGTCATTCAAGTCACAATCGACGGTTAAGCTAATATTGTCCAATTGAGCATAAGCGCCGGAGCCTGCTGTCATAGTCGCAACAACATCTAAATACGCTTTTACTTCTGCCCCTGTCATTGTTGCTTTGGTTACGAAGTTCCCGAAAGGTTGAACCGTCAGCACATCACGATAAGCGATATCACCCGTTTGGATTGAGTCACGAACACCACCGGAATTCATCACACCAAAGTCAGCATTCACTAAGTCATAAGTACGATATGCTTCCCCTAATAAGTGACCAAGGTTGGTTTGCTCAGATCTAACCACATTACGATCACCTTCCAGTTTTTCATCTGTCTTTGAGATGATGACATCTAGTAGATCTTGGCCTTGTTGTTGGTATGGATAGAGAGTAGCTTTTACAGCTGCATCAGGCTTAATTTCAGATTGGATAAACTGATAATCACCATTTTCATCCTTCTCTTTTAAGTTTACAGGAACGAGATCGTATTTCGCTAAATGCAATTTACCATCATAAAATTCAAAGTCAGCTCGACCTACATACTTACCCCACTCGTGAGCTTGCATGATATAGGTACCATTTTGCTGATCCGGTTTACAATCATCTCCAGGATTGAAATCAGCGTATTCATTGCCTTCCATACAAACTGGATTTTGAGAGTGCCCGCCAATAATGGCATCTAACTGCCCCTCTTCTAGAGAGCGAGCAAGCAACACATCGCCAGGCGCTTCACTACCATGCTGACCATCTGCATAGTGCCCCATATGAGTCGTAGCAAAAATCAAATCAACAGTTTCATTCGCTTCAATTTCTTTTATGGCTTTTTTGATTTCGACTTGCGGGTCGGCAAAGTGAATCGTCGCGACATTGTCAGGGTTAACTAATTTCGCCGTATCTTTGGTTGTCAGGCCAATAACAGCAACTTTTAAGCCATTGATGGTGAATACTTTATATGGAGAGAAAAGGCGTTCATCAGTAACTGTGTCTCCATCTTTGATATAAATATTCGCCGCTAGCATCGGGAAGTCAGCTAGCTCAGATTGCATCTCAAGCACATCTAAGGTGTTGTCGAATTCATGGTTACCTAATGCCATCGCGTCGTAACCAAGAAGGTTCATACCAACAAAATCGGGAACCGCATCCTGCATGTCAGACTCAGGTACACCGGTGTTAATATCACCACCAGACAATAGAATAGTTTCACCACCGTTTTGGGTGACTTCTGCACGAATGCTATCGATCAAAGTCTTGCGAGCCGCCATTCCGTACTCACCCTTGCTGTTCTCCCAAAAACGACCGTGATTATCGTTGGTATGTAACACAGTAAACTTGGTACAAGAAGCAGCTGTATCACATGTCACTGTCGTATCATTGTCCGAGCCACAGCCAACCATCGCTACGCCGATAGAGAGCACCAGTAAAGACTTAGTAAAATTCATAGAAGATCCTTTATTAATCGTTTTAATGTCGTTATGGCTGGAAATATACTTATATATCGAAGGGTTTTAGTGATCATTCTCTTAATTACACAGCTGAAAACTTGAGTATTTACTCGGACTGTAAGCACAAACGATAAATCAACAGAACTCGATGAATTATGATAATAAACATGGATTTATAAAGGAAATGTGACTGACTCTATTGATACGGAGAACAAGAAGGGGAGCTATAGAGCTGTATCGGAAATGAAAATGAGGTTACGCGGTGCAACTCAACCGATCAGCGAAACATTAAGCGCTAACAGTAATATCCGGATAATGAAAACTATCGCTAAAAAGACAAGCAATATCATTTTACAGACTTTATCTCGATACACCCTTTCATAACAAGGGCGCTCTCTTTATGATGAACGCAATTAAATTAACTTTGCTAACGGCAGCGCTTGTTATTCGAGCCGCTGTTATTGAATAGCAAAATCAAGACTCAACACATGGAGATTCAACATGGCTTACTTTTCACTAGCCTTCGGTACGGCAACCAAAAACCGCGACAATAAAATCATTGAAGCGTTCTACCCTAACCCACTTCTAAACCCAAGCGATGCTCTTGTAGCTGCTGTGGCTGAAGTTGCAGGTTACACTGAAGGCAACCAAGCTATCGAAATCTCTGCTGCACAAAGCGCAGAACTAGCGAAAGCATTCGCAGCAAACGACGATGCAGCAAACGCATCTTTCGCAGAAAAAGCAGCTGCATCTGAGCAGCCACTTGTTCTTGTTGTTCTTGCGGCTGACGAGAAGCCAGCATCAGTTGCTGAAGGCTTCCTAAAACTACAACTTATCTCTAACCGCCTAGTTCAGCCACACGGCACGGTACTGGACGGCATCTTCGGTCTACTGCACAACATCGCATGGACAAACGAAGGCCCAATCGATCTTCCAGAGCTAGCTGAGCGTCAAATCGAAGCTCGCCTTGCTGGTCGCGCTCTGTCTGTAGATTGCGTAGACAAGTTCCCTAAAATGGTAGATTACGTGGTACCAACAGGTATTCGTATTGCTGATACTTCTCGTGTTCGTCTTGGCGCACACGTAGGCGAAGGCACAACAGTAATGCATGAAGGTTTCATCAACTTCAATGCGGGTACTACTGGCGTAAGCATGGTTGAAGGTCGTATCTCTGCGGGTGTTGTAGTGGGTAACGGTTCTGACATCGGCGGCGGCGCTTCTATCATGGGTACTCTGTCTGGTGGCGGTACTATGGTTATCTCTATCGGCGAAAACTGCCTACTAGGCGCAAACGCTGGTCTTGGTTTCCCAATGGGCGACCGTTGTACGGTTGAGTCAGGTCTTTACGTGACTGCGGGTACTAAGGTTCGCATGTTAGATAAAGAAGGCAACGAAGTAGAAATCATTAAAGCTCGTGACCTAGCTGGTGTTTCTGATCTTCTATTCCGTCGCAACTCGATCACTGGTCAAATTGAGTGCCTAGCGAACAAGTCTGCTGTTGAACTGAACAGCGAGCTACACAGCAACAACTAATCTACGCGCTAGATGCTAAATTACTAGATATTAAAAAATACGAAGCCGCTGGGGTTAAATCCAGCGGCTTTTCTTTTTATAGCGGTAAAGCAGAGAAGGTTATGCTTTTTCTGCGGCTAGCTGTTCGAGAGCCTGAATAGAGGTTTCTGAAACTAACGTACCATCCATGTAATAGCTGACTTTATCGCCATCACGAACCCCCGTCAGAACGGCTTTCTGGCCATCGTTATAGGTGATGTCCATTTGAATGGTGTTCTCATCGATCTGTTGCATTTCACCCCATTCAATCTGACGATTGTTGAAACCAAGTGGCGCTTCTTTTAGTGAATCGTCTAGGCTGTCGTTCACATCGATCATGGTGTCGACTTTACTATCAAAGATGTGAGGTGCGCCTGTGAGTGGGTTTTTACCCGCCCAGAATTCGATTGAGTTAAATACAATGTAATCGGCTGCTGTTGTTAGCGCGTAAACTGGCGCAAGCAAGAAGTTGACCCCGGCACGAGCGTAACGGTTATCTACAACCTCGACGTTGAACTTCATTAATTTCCCAGTAACGGCGTTACTACCGACACACCCAGCTAATGACATGACAATCGCTGCCACTGCAACTGCTTTTGTGATTGTTGTTTTCATAGATCCCTCTTATGCCACGATGATTGATTCAGTTTTTGAACGGCCAAATTGAATTGTTCTTGCATGAATACAAGAAATGACGGCCTAACAAATTGATTCCATAACATTTAGCGTAGTGGAGATTTTTAGAACAGCAAACTGCAAACCTAATTTGTTTCGCGTTGGTTCCTAAAATTTGTGTAATAAAAAAGCGCAGACCTTTCGATCTACGCTTTTAACTTTTTAGCTTTTAGTTAATCCAATCTAGATTAACGCAGCATGTAGGTAAGTGATTAACCCACATTCTTACGTGCGTTTTGGAACATACGCATCCAAGCACCATTCTCGCCCCAACCTTCTGGAGACCAAGAGTTAGCAACCGTACGGAATACACGCTCTGGGTGAGGCATCATGATAGTCACACGGCCATCCGTCGTTGTTAAACCAGTGATAGCATTAGGCGAACCGTTCGGGTTATTCGGGTATTGCTGCGTTTGGTTACCGTTGTTATCAACGTAACGTAGAGCAACCGTACCCGAGTTTTCAATCGCGTTTAGGTGGTCGTTGTCACGCACTTCTACGCGGCCTTCACCGTGAGAAACAGCGATTGGCATACGAGAACCTTCCATGCCGTTGAAGAATACAGAATCAGACTTCTGAACTTCAACGAGGCTGAAACGAGCTTCAAAACGCTCAGATTCGTTACGAACGAAACGTGGCCAGTATTCTGCACCTGGGATAAGTTCACGTAGGTTCGACAACATCTGACAACCGTTACACACACCTAGAGAGAACGTATCTTCGCGCTTGAAGAAGTTTTCAAATTGGTCGCGAGTAGAATCGTTAAACAGAACTGACTTAGCCCAACCTTCGCCAGCGCCCAGTACATCACCGTAAGAGAAGCCACCACAAGCAACAAGGCCGTTGTATTCTTCTAGTACCGCTTGACCCGTTAGGATGTCGCTCATGTGAATATCAGTCGCTTCGAAACCTGCACGGTCGAATGCTGCTGCCATTTCAACGTGAGAGTTAACACCCTGCTCACGTAGAATCGCCATCTTAGGCTTAGCGCCCGTGTTGATGTAAGGAGCAGCAATGTCTTCATTTACGTCAAAGCTTAGTTTTACGTTCAGACCTGGGTCTGAATTGTCTTTCTTCGCTTCGTGCTCTTGGTCTGCACAGATTGGGTTATCACGTAGACCTTGCATCTTGTGCGTCGTCTCAGCCCAGATAGTACGTAGTTCAGTACGGTTACGTTGGATTACAACGTCTGCGCCTGACTTAATCACTACTTCGTCTGATGCTTCCCCTTCACCAACAACGCTACCAATTACGTGTGAACACGCTTCTAGACCGTTTGCTGCAAGAGTAGAAAGAACTGCGTCTAGGTCGTCGTTACGAACTTGGATTACTGCACCTAGCTCTTCATTGAAGAGTGCTGCTAGCGTATCTTCGCTGTTCTCTGATGCAGATAAAAGCGCTTCAATGTTCGCGTTAACACCACAGTGACCTGCGAACGCCATTTCAGCTAGCGTTACGAATAGACCGCCATCGCCTTTATCGTGGTAAGCCACAACTTGGTCGTTCGCTACAAGCGTTTGAACACCTTCGTAGAAGCCTTTTAGTTGTGCTGCATTGTCTACGTCTGCTGGTTTATCACCAAGCTGCTTGTAAACTTGCGCTAGTGCTGTAGCACCCATACGGTTTTTGCCGTTACCTAAGTCGATAAGAACTAGGCTTGTATTACCCTTGTCAGTGCGAAGCTGAGGCGTAATCGTCTTACGAACATCTTCAACACGTGCGAACGCAGTGATAACAAGAGATAGCGGAGACGTTACTTCTTTCTGCTCGCCATTCTCTTCCCACTTAGTCTTCATCGACATTGAGTCTTTACCCACAGGGATAGTTAGACCCAGTGCTGGACATAGCTCTTCACCGACTGCTTTAACCGCTTCGTAAAGGCCTGCATCTTCTCCTGGGTGACCTGCTGGAGACATCCAGTTAGCCGACAGTTTAATGTGTTTGATATCACCGATGTTCGTCGCTGCGATGTTAGTGATTGCTTCACCAACCGCTAGGCGAGCTGATGCACCAAAGTCTAGAAGTGCTACTGGTGTACGCTCACCAAGAGACATTGCCTCACCGTGGTAAGAGTCGTAACTTGCTGCTGTTACAGCACAGTTAGCAACAGGAACCTGCCATGGGCCAACCATTTGGTCACGAGCTACAAGGCCTGTTACCGAGCGGTCACCGATAGTGATAAGGAATGTTTTCTCTGCCACTGTTGGTAGGCGAAGAATACGGTCAACCGCTTCGTTTAGTTCGATACCAGAACGGTCAATCGCAGGGTTGTTTGCTTTTAGCGTCTTCGCGTCACGGTGCATCTTAGGTGTTTTACCTAATAGGATGTCCATTGGCATGTCGATTGGCGTGTTGTCGAAGTGTGAATCTTCAAGTTTAAGTTCACGCTCTTCAGTTGCTTTACCAACCACTGCGTATGGTGCACGCTCACGCTTACAAATCGCGTCGAATGTTGCCATGTCTTTATCAGCAACCGCCATTACGTAGCGCTCTTGAGATTCGTTACACCAGATCTCAAGTGGGCTCATGCCCGGCTCATCGTTTGGCACGTCACGTAGATTAAAGATACCGCCACGCTCGCCATCGTCGACTAGCTCAGGAAGAGCATTCGAGATACCGCCTGCGCCCACATCGTGGATAAATGCGATTGGGTTCGCATCACCAAGCTGCCAACAACGGTCGATAACTTCCTGACAACGACGTTCCATCTCTGGGTTTTCACGTTGTACAGAAGCAAAATCTAAGTCTTCAGAAGAAGAACCAGAATCCATTGAAGATGCAGCACCGCCACCAAGGCCGATGTTCATCGCAGGGCCACCAAGAACGATTAGGCTTGCACCTACTGGGATCTCTTTCTTCTGAACATGATCGTCACGAATGTTACCTAGACCACCAGCCAGCATGATTGGCTTGTGGTAACCACGTACTTCTTCACCTGCGTGAGAGTTTACTTTCTCTTCGTAAGTACGGAAGTAACCTAATAGGTTTGGACGACCAAATTCGTTATTGAATGCTGCGCCACCAAGAGGGCCTTCAAGCATGATATCCAAAGCAGTAACAATACGGCTCGGCTTACCAAAATCAGTTTCCCAAGGTTGAACGAAGTTCGGGATCTTAAGGTTAGATACAGAAAAGGCAACCAAACCCGCTTTTGGCTTACCACCAATACCTGTCGCGCCTTCATCACGGATTTCACCGCCTGAACCTGTTGATGCGCCCGGCCATGGAGAAATTGCCGTTGGGTGGTTGTGAGTTTCAACTTTCATCAAGATATGTGTTTTCTCTTGGTGATAGTTGTACTGACGAGTTTCTGGATCTGGGAAGAAACGACCGACTTCAGAACCTGTCATTACCGCTGCGTTATCTTTATAAGCAGACAGAACGTGTTCTGGTGTCGTTTCAAAGGTGTTCTTAATCATCTTGAATAATGATTTTTCTTGCTTAACGCCATCGATAGTCCAATCAGCGTTAAAGATCTTGTGACGACAGTGCTCTGAGTTCGCTTGTGCAAACATCATTAGCTCGATGTCAGTCGGGTTACGACCTAGCTTTTCAGTGAAGCTTTCAAGAAGGTAATCAATTTCATCTTCTGCTAGCGCAAGACCTAGGGTAACGTTTGCTTTTTCAAGCGCTTTACGTCCGCCAGTTAATAGGTCAACTTCCGCATAAGGAGCAGGCTCAGCAACTGTGAATAGTGCAGCTGCCGATTCGAAGTCAGTAAAAACCACTTCCATCATACGGTCGTGCAGGATTGCTTTCAGCTCAACAAGTTGAAGCTCAGAAAGTTCAGAAGAAGTTTCAATGTAGAAAGCGGTACCGCGCTCTAGACGTGACACTTTAGCCAGTCCACAGTTGTGTGCGATATCAGTTGATTTTGAAGACCAAGGCGAGATAGTGCCTGGACGTGGCGTTGCAAGCAGCAGTAAACCTTCAGGTTCATGCTCTTCAATCGTTGGACCGTAAGTCAGTAGCTTTTCTAGCTTCTCAACTTCAGACGCATCTAGGTCTGCCGTTAAATCAGCAAAGTGGGCAAACTCAGCGTAAATACCTGTTACAGGTAAGCTTAATTCACGACAAAGCTCTAAAAGCTTGTTAACACGAAACTCAGATAGAGCTGGGGAGCCACGCAAAATTCTCATGTGCTTAGGTCTCTTATGCAGTTGATTAAGGTGATATTGGAATAAATTCAGTGGGTTATAGGAACAACCTAACTGTTTTCTTCGAAGCTATTCCCGAAGGTTAACAAACCTATGCCGATTCCACCTCTTCAATGCGAGCGCATTATAAAGCATTTCTTTTTGTGACGTAACACCAAAAGCAACCGTTTGCGTTATTTTTTTCATCTAACGATATAAATGACAGTTTTGCTGCATTTATCAGCACTTTTACAACTGTTTAAATAAACCTGCTTTGCCAGCCTTGCGGGGTTTGGTATAAAGGGGCTTCCACTTTTCGAGATTTCATTTTGATGCCTAAATTTACGCTCATCTTTTCGTCTAAATTCCTTCTGCTCGTTATCGCTCTGTTAGGGCTAACGGGATGCCAGATTGAATCTGAACCTAAAAGTGTCCTTGAGCAGATACGAGATCGCGGCGTTCTTCGTGTCGGCACCCTGAATAACCAACTCTCTTATTACATTGGTCCCGATGGCCCTGCTGGCTTAGATTACGAGTTAGCTCGTGAGTTTGCGCAGGAGCTTGGTGTAAAGCTTGAGGTTAAACCTGCATACCGTTTATCCGGCCTCTTCCCTGCCCTAAAGAAAGGCGAGATCGATCTTATCGCGACTGGGTTAACGCAAAACAATAATCTGACACGTGCGTATCGCGCCGCGCCCGCTTATTACTATGTCAGCCAACAAGTCGTGTATAAGAAAGGTCAATGGCGACCAAGAAACCTCGGTCAACTGATCAAGTTTGAAAACGAGCGTCAGGCCGAATTTGTAAAAGCACAATCTGAATCAGAAGAAACGGCATCAAATGAAACACTAACGCCGTCTTTGGTTGTGGTGAAAGACTCACACTTTGAACCAACACTAAAACAGCTACAGAACACACACGATGACTTTATCTACGATGCGGTCGGTAATGCAGACATCAATGACCTGCTAAAAGAAGTGTCGACTGGCGAACGCTTGTTTACTGTAGCAGACTCGATTGAACTGTCACTCGCACAGCGTTTGTACCCAGACGTCGCTTTGGCATTTGAACTCACTGAAGACCAACCTATCTCTTGGTACTTAGAGCGTTCTGAAGATGAAAGCCTGTATGCATTGCTAATTGAGTTCTTCGGCAACCTAAAACAATCTGGCGAACTGGCTTCATTGGAAGAGAAGTACATCGGTCACATTGGTACCTTTGACTACGTTGATACTCGTGCCTTTATCCGCGCCTTGGATAGCAAGCTACCAAAATGGTCACCACTGTTTCAGAAATACTCACAAGAATTTGATTGGCGCTTGATTGCTGCTTTGGCATACCAAGAGTCACACTGGAACCCAGTAGCACGTTCTCCTACAGGTGTTCGAGGCATGATGATGTTGACGCTACCAACCGCGAAAAGCGTAGGTGTAACTAATCGTCTTGACCCGAAACAGTCGGTACAAGGTGGTGTTGAATACTTACGTCGTATCGTGAATCGAGTTCCCGACTCTATTACTCAACATGAAAAGATCTGGTTTGCCCTCGCATCATATAACGTAGGTTACGGTCACATGATGGATGCACGTCGCTTAACCAAAGCACAAGGCGGTGATCCTGACGCTTGGGGTGATGTGAAAGACAGACTGCCTCTTCTAAAGCAGAAGAAGTACTACAGTAAAACTCGTTACGGTTATGCTCGTGGTGATGAAGCAAGGAATTACGTTGAGAACATTCGCCGTTATTATCAAAGCATTATTGGCCATGTGAACAAGCGAAATAAAGAAGAAGAAGCGAGCCTTGAAGGGTTAGTGGTTATCCCACCTTTAGAGATCTCGGGCGCTGAATCGACAATCAGTGCGGCTGAATCCGCTGTCGACGAAGCTGAGTCTTCCAAATAAATGAAAAAGAGCAATGCCATACAGCGTTGCTCTTTTTTTATACATGAGCCACTGGTTCGTATTGGCTGGTTCGCATTGAGAAAATAAACAAACAAAGTGACCGTTAAACTTGAGGTGTCATATTGCAGTAACAATTGAACTTTATAACGACACACCATAAGCGCCATGATGTTCTGTTGTATTCAGACACTGACCATCGCGATAGCTACTCAAAAAGTATCGCTAAGTTCGAGACAAAGCTCATAAACAAATAACCACTATAATTAAAACTGAAGTCATAATTACAAAGCCAGACGACAAATAGGAAATCGTTGAAATGATGAAGAACAAACTGAAATCGAAGCGCCTTGATAAGACCGTTGCTGCAAACCGTCGTAAGCGTATGCTTTCAAATAATAAGAAAAAGATCATTTGGCGCAACCGTGCTTTCATGCAGATACTTTCTGAGTAAATACACCGAGTAAGTTTTCTGCGGCACTCTTACGATAGAGGGTGCCTAAAACTTGCTTCTACCTCTTGTTAGTTGGCTTTTTCTTGTTACTTGCCTTCTCGGCTTCTAAACGCTGCTCTTCCTGCAAACGCTCAAGCTTTCGCTTCTCTTTTATCTCTTTTCTACGACGTTTAAAAAACGCCTGTAGCTGTTCACGGCACTCTTCTTCTAACAGACCATGCTCAACATCGGCATAGTGGTATGAAGCTTGGCTTTCGAAGAGGTTCAATACCGTACCCGCCGCACCCGCTTTCAAGTCAGGCGCACCAAAGACAATACGTTTTACTCGGCTGTGTAACAAGGCTCCAGCGCACATAGGACACGGTTCAAGCGTGACGTATAAAGTGGTATCGAGTAAGCGATAGTTTTCCAAAGCTTGGCCCGCTTTACGCAAGGTTTCGATTTCTGCATGTGCCGTAGCATCGTGGCTGCCAATCGAACGGTTCCAACCTTCAGAAATAATCTCACCCTCTTTTACCAACACAGCACCAACGGGAACCTCTCCCTCATTCTCAGCTTGCTTGGCCACCTCAATGGCACGTCGCATGAAGATTTCATCTTGAGGGGTGAATTGATGGTCTGACAAAGGGAACTCCAGAAAACAAAGGATAAGAACAAAAAAAGGTATGCGGGGAAGCATACCTAATCTTAGTGATTATGAACAATAAAGAGATAATGAACAACAAGCGCGGGCTTATTCGTTTAATCTCTCGCTAGCGGCTTATCTAACTAACAGCATCGCCCAACTCATTGACTATTTTTGTCGCTTTAACACTCACGATACGGTTGTTCTCGACCGAGATAATTTCAAACTGCCATTGCTGACAATCAACGACTTCTCCCGTATCGGGTAAACGCCCAATCAGCCAAGTGATAAGGCCATTCAATGTTTGGAAGCCTTCGCTTTCCCCTTCTAACTCTGACAGCTCTAGGCGGTTCTTGAGCTCACTGAGAGGGATTAACCCATCCACCAGCAACCCGTCTTCAACTTGCTCAGTCCATAGGTCATTGGGGTTATTGGATAGCTCACCTGCAATCGCTTCAAGAATATCGTAATGAGTCACAAGGCCTTGCACATCGCCATATTCATCAACGATGAACGCCATATCGGTACCCGACTCTTTAAAGTAGCTAAGTAAACGCAACGCCTTCATAGACTCGGGAACATATATCGGAGACTTAGACAGCCCCATGATCACTTGAATACTTAAATTGCCCGCCTGATTCAGTAAAGCTTTGGCCGACACCGTACCGACCACCTTATTGAGGTGATCTTGGCACAATGGAAACACACTGTGCTTTGACGATCGTAATTTTTTGAATATGTGCTCAACGGGTTGGTCAATATCAAGAAAGTCGACATCTCGACGTGGCGTCATCAACGAGCTCACAAGGCGATCGTCAAGCTGCAAGATATTACGAATCATCTCTTGCTCACCACGCTCTATCACACCAGATTCAGAGCCCTCTTTCACGAGTGCATGAATATCGTCTTCGGTCACACTGTCTTCTTCGCCACCACGTCCCATTAACTTGAGGATACCTTCGGTTGATGCAGACAACGCAAACACAAACGGCGTCGCGATTTTAGATAACCAGAAGATTGGAAGCGCCACTAACACGGCGATATTTTCAGCTTGGGATTGAGCAAAACGCTTTGGCACCAACTCACCCACAACAATCGCGAAGTAAGTAATACCGACAACGACTACCGCAGTAGACAAGATATTCGCTTGGGTTGGGTCGAATCCCCACAGCTCAAGTTGAACGGCCAATGGCGCAGATAGCGTCGCCTCGCCCACAATACCGCTGAGCAGGCCGATGACCGTGATACCGATTTGAATGGTTGAAAGGAAGCGAGTTGGATTTTCTTTTAGCTCAAGAGCAATCTGAGCGGAGCGGTGTTTTTCGGCTAAGCGTTTCAGCCGACTATTCTTTGCTGCTACCAGTGCAATCTCTGACATGGCAAACAGACCATTTAAAACAATTAACCCTACTAAAAGCAGAATTTTCATGTGGATTGGATTTCCTAATTTTACCGGCCAACAATTAGCCGTAATCCGGAGTATAAGCTGAGTGCGTTTATTTGGGATATAAAAAGTTTTGAATATAAAAAGTTTTGGATGTAAGAAATCTTGGATAGAAAAAAATAGCAAAAAAAATAGCAAAAAAAAGCCCGCACATTTCGGTGCGGGCTTCGATGATTTTATCTTACTAAATTTTGCTTTTAGTACTTAGCTTACATTGTGTAAGTGTAAGGAGCTTGGATACCTAGTGGGATACCAAGAGCCCAGTAAGCTAGCAAGAAGATTGACCAACCGATTAGCATAGCAATCGAGAATGGCATCATTAGAGAAGCTAGAGTACCGATACCTGTCGACTTAACGTAACGTTGACAGTAAACAACAACCAGTGGGAAGAACACCATTAGTGGAGAGATGATGTTAGACACTGAATCGCCTACACGGTAAGCCGCTTGAGATAGCTCAGGAGAGATACCCACAACCATTAGCATAGGAACTAGGATAGGACCAATCAGTGCCCACTTAGCAGAAGCAGAACCTACAAGAAGGTTAACTGCAGCCGTTAATAGAATCATACCAACAACGGTTGCTTCACCTGGAAGGTCCATCGCCTTCAAGCCTTCAGCACCGTAAAGCGCAAGCATAGTACCGATGTTTGATTGAGCGAATGCAGATAGGAACTGAGCACAGAAGAACGACATTACAATGTATGCGCCCATCGTTGCCATCGTCTCAGACATTGCTTTGATAACATCATTACTATTCTTGAAAGTACCCGCTACACGGCCGTAGACGATACCCGGAATAATAAACAGGATGAAGATCAGAGGAACGATAGACTTCATTACTGGTGCAGAGAACGCTGTTAGCTCACCTTCAGGCGAACGAAGGGCTGAGTTTTCAGGAACCAAAGCTGCGATAAGTAGACCAATACCTGCAACCATTGCCCAACCGGCAAATTTGAATGCTTTAGATTCAATCGCTGTGAAGGTACCTAGATCAGGTGCTTGTTCTGCATCTTCATCAACAGGCGTGTTAGCAAGGCGAGGCTCGATAACCTTCTCTGTTACGTACCAACCGATACCAACGATTAGAACTGAAGATAGGCCCGTAAAGAAGATGTTCGCTAGAGGGTTAACCACGTATGCAGGGTCAAGAACGTTGGCCGCTGTTTGAGTGAAACCTGCTAGTAGCGGATCAATACCTGAAGGAATGAAGTTCGCAGAGAAACCACCTGATACACCAGCAAACGCTGCTGCAATACCCGCTAGAGGGTGACGACCCGCAGCGTGGAAGATGATACCGCCAAGAGGAATTACTAGAACGTAACCTGCATCAGCTGCTGTGTGAGACACGATAGCAACCAAGATTAGCATTGGCGTTAATAGCTTAGCTGGCGTGAAGTTAAGCATCTTCTTAAGGCCAGTCGTAATGAAGCCTGAAGAGTCAGCAACGCCAACACCTAGCATAGCAACAAGTACGATGCCTAGCGGTGCAAAACCTGTGAATGTGGTAACCATATTCGCTAGGAAGCTAGCAAGCGCTTCACCAGTTAGTAGGTTGTTAACTTCTAGAGCAGCACCCGTTTGAGGGTTGATTAGGTCGAATGAAAGATTCGACAAAAGTGCAGATGCTACCCATACGATAACTAGAGCCCAGAAGAACAGAATTGCTGGGTCTGGAATTTTGTTGCCGGCGCGTTCAATGAAGTTTAGAAAGCGGTCCATCCCACTGATCTTCTCAGTCGATGGTGCTTTTTTTACGGCTTGGTTACTCATGGTAACTCCATATGTGATGTTGTTTGTTTAGGCCTAATATAAGTTTTGACCACGGCCTATTGGTGCAGCACATATTCTATTAAAGTCGCTATAAAAAAGCACAAGATTCCACCTTATTTTCCATAAATGGAGACATATTTTGCAAAAATGCCATGCAACGGCAACAATATAAAAACACAAAAAACACCATTCCATATACAGTCATTTAACTAGTATGCAAACAATGTCCGAGAAATGAAAAGTGTCGGTAAAAGGAGTGTCGTGTGCCTTGGCATGCAGTAAACGTTTGCTTAGGGATCAGTCAAACTCACTGAATTTGGAGAGCATTGTTTCAAGGTAAATACTTTGTGATTTGTTCATACGATCTTGCCATGCAACAGTCACAGTAATGTTTTTCAAAGCGCCAGACAAAGCACCACTGGCATTGGACACCTCACAAGTCATCGCATAGGCAGAACTTGATAAACCGGATAAGGGGTTTGAGCTTGCTGTGTTGAGACAATGGTTCGCTTGGTTAAGTTCCGAAAAAGGAATTAGCCCGACCGCCCCACTCACATCCGAGACACGAGTCCGATAATATTCCATCTGCCTTTCAGCAAAGTGCAGAGCTTCAAGACTGTGAAGCGCAAAGTCCGATTTTTGTTCCGCGTAAACCTGCAACTTAACCAACCCTAACGAAGCAACCCCTATAAGTAAAAAAGAGATAAGCACCTCTATCAAACTGAAACCTTGGTGTTTAGAAGTCATTCCATGAGCCTCGCTTCCATTGGTAAATTGAAGGCGGATCACTTGGATTAGATTCTGAACGAAAATCCAAATCCATATCACCCACAATCGTTGTCACACCAAGTGGCGAATCAAAGATAAGGCCACCTGAAGGTAAACCAGAGGCAAATTGAATCCCAACACTTTTTTTCAGGACGGTAGCGTCATCGATGTCTTTGATAAAAGGTGCAAATACATTGGGAGTGACAAGCGCTTTCCAGAAGTCATCTATACGAGTTTTAACATGGCTCTTTTGATAATCGACCAAATGATAGATCACACCGTTGTAAGTCATGGCACCATTTAACGCGAGCACACCATCTTGAATCACCAGAAGTTGAGATTGATTGTTGGCGGCAGCAACCGCTGAATTGATATGGCAATTTCCCTCAACCCACAATCCCTTAGTTTGCGCTAGAGTAAAATGGTCCATAATTTCGGTGCCGCACTCTGTGGCATCCAGTATCTGTACGCGCTTAAAAAGATCAGTGTCTTGTGATAAGTCGACAATATTTTGATCCGTTTTCGCGATACCAAAGAAGGTATAAAACGGGTTCATATTTGGATCGGGATTAAAGTCTTTTTTGAAGGGAGGTGGATTCGCTCCTTGAGAGGAATCAGGCGCATGGATTGAGTAGCGACTCCCTGAATTGCCTTTGGGGATCTCCGTTTTATATTCGCTATCACACACACCATCAAAACCAGAAAACGGACCATCCGCACTTGGGTCGAGCACTTCTAAGCCTAATGTTTGTCCTGAATCACCATGTGTTGAATCGTATTGGTAAGTAAAAAGGTCAGCAAAAGTAACACTAACACACTCATATTCATTACCGCTGATCGGTTCTTCTTTTACTGTAGGCTTCAGGCTCAATGTACCGATGATCTCAATCGGCCCTGTTGATTGAATCGCCCCACTTCCTAGCTGAGAGCTCTCACGAATAGTTTTAGACAGCAGCTGTGTATCGGTTGTAGATTCAACAATATAAGCGATAGAACTCGCACTATCCGAAACCTCAATTTGTGGTTCATTATCATAAGGAGAACACCAATCAGAAAAGTCGGCAGGACGTGCACTGGCATCTTTGATATCTAAAACGGTTTTATCGAGCTCACGTAGATAGGAATAAGTACACTCTAAACCACCTTCTGAACGCCAGTGATTTTGCCTTCCTTGTACCTCATTTTGAGCCACTTTAATTTGATGAAACACACTGCGATACGTACCTAACGTCACCACTAAAGCACCAACTAAAAGCACCGATGTGATCAACAAGGTCACCACGCCGCGTTGCTTTCTAAACACCATCATTGCCAGTTCCTCTGCTTAACAGAAACCGAAACCGATTTGGAAACACCTGCGGTTGGAATTGACGCTGTAATACTGATATCAGTAAGCGTGCTCTCGATAGAATTCTGCTCCAATACCTGAGAAGTAATATTGAGTTCATCTACTTCGATGAGGCTGTCATCAAATAGCGAATAACAACCCGTGACTTCATTGAACGAAAGGAGGTCGGCAGATACAAGTGTGCCTTTTTCACAAACTTGTAGCCTAGTTCCACTCTTTCGGTAAACGATATGTCGATGATCTTTATCGTCACTTGAGCCTTGTCTGAAATAAACAAAACCAACCGCAACACCGCCACTCACTTGGATGGTGTGACTCGCGCCAGATAACTTAATTGAGTAACCGTTTGAACCATCGTAACCTGCTCGTTGGATATCCTCTTTCATCACCTGCATGGTGCTGGTTAAATTCTGTAGCAGTAATAGCTCGATGCCTTTATCTTTGCCGATTCTCTGCCCCGTAATAAACACACTGCCAATAATAGAAATCGCGAACACGCCAATCACAGAGGCCACCATCAATTCAATCAGTGATGTTCCTCGTTGCTTGTTAGGCACTGCTACTATCGGCTTAACACGCATCATAGCCATACTGCGCGCTCAACTCGCCGCACACCTTAATGCGCCCTGGAGGGCTAGATAATTTGATCAAAAGCCGATCGGTTGAAACTGTATTAGGCGCCAGATACAGAGTCCCTCGAGACGGTCTTCCACGAACACTCTCAAAGGTGATCCTGTCTCCGGTGTAATTATGAGAAAAAGAGAGATCACGAAAGGGTTCGCCCGACAACTGCAGTAAGGTTTCCCCTGACAAGTCTTCGGTCGGTTTTAGCCAAATAGTCCAATCTCCAGTTGATTGCACTTCATTCTTTTCCATCGAGAAATGAACCCAAAGATCTTGATTCCTTTTTACTGACTCTGACTTCGCCTGAATAAGAAAACCATTCAACTCGCCAGCCAATCGCTGCATCTTCACGGTTTGCGTTACTGAACTAAAACTCGGGGCAGCCGTGGCGATCAGTATCGATAACACCGATACCGTTATTAACAGCTCTAATAAAGTAAACCCGCGAGTCATTTCCCAAATTCCTATGTAATCTGATGCGTAACCGTATTTAATCTTGCGCCGATGCTACCACCGGAGAAAAATAGGCAGAGATATGAAAGGAAACTACTCGCGATGATTCGAAGAAATATATGCAACAACAACAACTTAAGTACTAAAGGAATGACATTGATCGAATTATTGATCGCTGTCGCCATCGTGGGGATACTCGGCGCCATTGCCTACCCAAGTTATACGAGCCATGTAATTAAAGCGCATCGAGTCACTGCAATGGCTGACATGGCAAAGATACAATTGAAGATGGAAACGCTATACATGGGAAGCTACGTGTCGGCAGCGGAGAGTATTATTTCTGGAGGAACATGTTTGTTTTGCGATACGGATACCAGTCACTACACGTTAGCAGTTTCGGCTAGCAGCGCGACCTATTCGATTCAGGCTGAACCACTTTCGCAGCAGGTAAATGATGAATGTTTAGACTCGAATACCGATAAGTTAGAATTGCACCACTCGGGTGTTTCGGAGCCCGAAGCGTGTTGGAAGTGACAAGAGCAACCACCAAAGAGCTCTAGAATTTATCTGATAAATCTCGACTCTTTCTTCTCTGAGCCTCTTTTCTCTAATCTACAGATACAAAAAAGCCTGCACACTGGCAGGCTTTAAGATTTTCAAATTACTATCTAATTACTTAGTTAGGTCATCGAAGAAGTTTTTAACACCGCTGAAGAAACCTTCAGACTTTGGCTTATGCTTGCTCGCTGCTTCACCACAACATGTCTCTTCGAAATCGCGAAGAAGTTGCTTTTGACGAGAGCTTAGCTTAACTGGTGTTTCAACCACTAGCTTAACGATTAGGTCACCCACACCGCCGCCACGAACACCTTTCACGCCTTTGCCACGCATACGGAACATACGGCCCGTTTGTGTCTCTTCAGGTACTTTAAGGTTTACACGACCATCCAGTGTAGGAACTTCAACTTCACCGCCTAGCGCTGCCATTGTGAAGCTAACTGGCACTTCACAGTAAAGGTTGTTGCCGTCACGCTCAAAGATGTTGTGCTCTTTTACGTGTACTTGTACATACAAGTCACCAGCTGGAGCGCCGTGCTCTCCTGCTTCGCCTTCGCCAGATAGACGAATGCGATCACCAGTATCAACACCTGCTGGGATCTTAACGTTAAGCGTTTTCGTCTTCTGTTTACGACCTTGACCATGACATGAGTTGCATGGGTCTTTAATGATCTTGCCTTTACCGTTACAAGTAGGACAAGTCTGTTGAACCGCAAAGAAACCTTGGCGCATTTGTACCTGGCCGTGGCCATGACAAGTACCACACGTTTGTGCAGAAGAACCCGCTTTAGCACCGCTACCATCACAAATATCACATTCAACAAGTGTTGGTACTTCAATTTCTTTAGATACACCACGAACGGCTTCTTCTAGAGAAAGCTCCATGTTGTAACGTAAATCAGAACCACGTTGTGCACGCGCTTGACCGCCACCACGACGACCGCCGCCAAAGATATCGCCAAACACATCACCGAAGATATCGCCGAAGTCACCTTGGCCACCGCCGCCGTAACCGCCGCCGCCACCCATGCCACCTTGTTCAAAAGCTGCGTGGCCGTATTGGTCGTAAGCTGCTTTCTTTTGAGCATCGGTTAGGATCTCGTACGCTACTTTTACTTCTTTAAATTTGTCTGCTGCGCTGTCATCACCCTGATTACGGTCCGGGTGGAATTTCATCGCTAAGCGTTTATACGCTTTTTTAATATCGCGCTCTGATGCATCGCGGCTTACGCCTAATACTTCGTAAAAATCACGTTTTGACATGTTCTAGGTCACCAAATAATTGCTACTACCGAATGATCACTTCAGTAGTCTGTGTATCAATCTAGATAAAAGTTCTGCCGGCTGAAACACCGAATAAAGCTATTATCTAGATCGACAAGTCTAAATACAAATTTACGGGCGTGAGAGTTACCTCTGACGCCCGCAATAATAAGTCTTTGAGACAATGAATTTCTAAGCAAGTAGCTTGAGTTCTAGGAGGAAGCGCGGAGCCTACGCTAGTAGGTGAGCACTTCCGACAACGAAATCAGGCTACTCTGCGACGAAATTATTTTTTATCGTCTTTTACTTCTTCAAACTCAGCGTCTACCACATCGTCGTCTTGCTTAGGTTGTTCACCAGCGTCAGCACCAGCTTGTTCAGCTTGAGCTTTCTGTTGAGCAATTTCCATTAGCTTTTGAGCTGCTTGCATAAGTTCTTGAACTTTAGCGTCGATAGCTTCTTTGTCGTCACCAGACTTAACTGATTCTAGAGCTTCGATAGCTGCTTCGATTTTAGCTTTCTCGTCTGCAGGTAGAGCTTCACCAGCTTCTTCTACTTGCTTCTTAGTGCCGTGAATCATTTGGTCAGCTTGGTTACGTGCAGTTACTAGCTCTTCGAACTTCTTGTCAGCTTCTTTGTTAGCTTCTGCTTCTTGAACCATTGCTTCGATCTCTTCCTCAGACAAGCCGCCTGATGCTTGGATAGTGATCTTCTGCTCTTTACCTGTCGCTTTATCTTTAGCAGATACGTTCAGGATACCATCAGCATCTAGGTCGAATGTTACTTCAACTTGTGGCATGCCACGTGGTGCTGGTTGGATACCTTCTAGGTTGAACTGACCAAGAGACTTGTTGTAAGTCGCTTGCTTACGCTCACCTTGAAGAACGTGGATAGTTACTGCGCTTTGGTTGTCTTCAGCTGTTGAGAACACTTGATCCGCTTTAGTAGGGATAGTTGTGTTTTTCTCGATAAGCTTAGTCATTACGCCGCCCATCGTTTCGATACCGAAAGATAGAGGAGTAACGTCTAGTAGTAGAACGTCTTTAACTTCACCAGCTAGTACACCACCTTGAACAGCAGCACCCATTGCAACAGCTTCGTCAGGGTTCACGTCTTTACGTGGCTCTTTACCGAAGAATTCAGTTACTTTAGCTTGAACCATAGGCATACGAGTCTGACCACCAACTAGGATAACGTCAGTGATTTCGCCTACAGATAGGTCAGCATCTGCTAGAGCAACTTTTAGTGGCTCAAGAGAACGTTGAACTAGGTCTTCAACTAGAGACTCAAGCTTCGCACGAGTCACTTTGATGTTCATGTGCTTAGGACCAGTCGCATCAGCAGTAACATAAGGTAGGTTTACGTCAGTTTGAGTAGTAGAAGAAAGCTCGATTTTCGCTTTTTCTGCTGCTTCTTTAACACGCTGCATTGCTAGTGGATCAGCTTTAAGATCGATACCTTGCTCTTTCTTGAACTCATCTACTAAGTAGTTGATCATGCGGTTATCGAAATCTTCACCACCAAGGTGAGTATCACCGTTAGTTGAAAGAACTTCGAAAGTCTTCTCGCCTTCTACTTCATCGATTTCGATGATAGAGATATCGAATGTACCACCACCAAGGTCGTATACAGCGATAGTGCGATCACCACCTTGCTTGTCTAGGCCGTAAGCCAGAGCAGCAGCAGTAGGTTCGTTGATGATACGTTTAACATCTAGACCAGCGATACGGCCAGCATCTTTAGTTGCTTGACGTTGAGCATCGTTGAAGTAAGCAGGAACAGTTACTACTGCGCCAGTTACTTCTTCGCCTAGGAAGTCTTCAGCTGTTTTCTTCATTTTCTTAAGAACTTCAGCTGATACTTGAGGAGCAGCCATCTTTTGGCCTTGCGCTTCAACCCATGCATCACCGTTATCAGCTTTAACAATGTTAAAAGGCATGATTTCGATATCGCGTTGAACTTCTTCATCTTCAAAACGACGACCGATTAGACGCTTAATCGCGTATAGCGTGTTTTGAGGGTTAGTAACAGCTTGACGTTTCGCAGGTTGACCAACTAGCGTCTCGCCTTCAGTGTATGCGATTACCGATGCTGTTGTGCGTTCGCCTTCAGCATTTTCTAATACGCGTGGTTTGTCACCGTCAAGAACAGCAACACAAGAGTTAGTAGTACCTAAATCAATACCAATGATTCGACCCATCAGGCTTTCTCCGAATAAATTCTATTTAGTTTTTTGCTATACCCACTATGTGGGGGGTAGTAATCAGGGATTCAACCCTAATACACAAAATTTAAATGCAAATGTATTTTGCTTTCGTATGCACCATAGATAAGGGCTCACGAAGCCTTTTCAAGGGGGATACTGGATTTTTTCACATTTATTTTAATAAAAGGAATGATTAGACACGAATACATCTCATTACCTTAATGTGAGCCTCATAACTGGGTTGATCACCCAATAAAAAACGGAGCCACTTAGGCTCCGTTTATCTATTCAGGCTTTCCACTTAGATTTCATCTATAGAGGAAAAGTCTCTGATTATGCTTCTGCTTTCTTTAGCTCAGCTTCTTCGTTAGCTTCAACGCCGATTTCGTTTTCAGACTTAGCAACGATAGTGTTAACCGCAGTATCACCAACAACGTTAGAAGAAGTACAGAACATGTCACAGATACGGTCAACAGCAGCAACAATCGCTAGACCTTCTGGTGGCAAACCTAGTTGGTGCAATAGAACACCGACCATTACAACACCACCGCCCGGAACACCACCAGCACCGATAGACAGTAGCAAGATAGTTAGACCTAGAGTGAAGATGTCAGCAGTGTTGATTGGCTGACCAAATGCGTTTGCTACGAACATAGTTGCTAGTGCGATGTAGATAGATACACCAGACATGTTCATTGTTGCACCCAGTGGTACACCGAAACCTGCCACTGACTTAGATACGTTCAGTTTGTCCGTTAGAGTACGCATTGTTACTGGAATCGTCGCGTTCGAACTTGCCGTCGATAGTGAGAATAGAACTTGCTCACGAGTTGCACGTAGGAACTGCTTTGGAGAAATACCAGTGAATGAACCAACCATCATTGGGTAGAAGAAGAAAATCCAGAACACAAGCATTGCCACAACAAGCGCTACATAGCCAGCAACTGACATTAGCGTGTTTGCATCAAGTGTTGCACCTAGTTGAATCATCAGAGCAAATACACCGTATGGTGCAAGGCTCATTACTAGGCCGATAAGCTTCATCATGATTTCGTTAGCCATCTTGAATGTCTTGATAGCTGGGCCACCACGAGAATCAAGAGCTTGGATAGCAAGACCAGTCAGAATAGCCATGAAGATGATTTGCAGCATGTCGCCACTTGCAAAGGCTTCTACAGGGTTGCTAGGAACGATATTAACAACAAGAGAGAAGATATCTGGCGTTTCAGTTGTTGTAAGCGCAATTGTCTCAGAAACTGTACCCGCTAGATTCGCACCAGCACCCGGTTGGAAAATAAGACCAATCGTTAGAGCTGCTGAAATCGCGATGATGGTGTTAATAATGTAAAGACCAAAGGTTTTACCACCAAGGCGGCCAAATGAACGAATATCTTTTAGCTCAACGATACCGCAAACAATAGATACGTATACAAGAGGTACTACAAGCAACTTGATAAGTGATACAAACATACCACCAGCACCTTCAGCAGCGCCGAGTAAGTACGTATCAAAAATAGCAATGCCGCTGAATAGGTACTGAATAGCAGTACCAATAATTAGGCCAGCAAACAAGCCTACAAAAATCTTACTTGAGAGCGATTTGTCCATCGTTCTTCTCCAGTTTGTTGTGTTTAAAATTTGTACTTTTATAGTTATATATGCGACCAGAATCGCTATATTGCAGTGGATTTTACATACAAAGATAACAATTAAAAGCATTTATTTACAAAAACATTACAAGTGTGACATCGAAACATTTCTTACATTACAACCAGTTTCATAATATAAAACTCTAAATCATTGTTCTGGATAAAATAAAAAGAACGACATTCTTAATGCCATATTGGTGACTATTTACGTGGACTCTCAAGTTATAGGCATAAAAAAAGAGAGGCCTATGCCTCTCTTTCCATTTCACGTTAACCAGTGAATTATTTTGTCGCCGCTATTTTGTTACTTCACAATTACCATAATCAACTGCTTGGCAAACGGCCACTCAAT
Organism: Vibrio lentus; assembly: GCF_030409755.1. Lineage (NCBI taxonomy): Bacteria > Pseudomonadati > Pseudomonadota > Gammaproteobacteria > Vibrionales > Vibrionaceae > Vibrio > Vibrio lentus. The sequence continues at coordinate 85,943 of NZ_JAUFQE010000002.1, read as the reverse complement.
TACTTAGCAACCATTACCATTGCAGGGCGAATAACACGGCCGTTAAGCTCGTAGCCTTTCTGCATAACAAACATTACAGTGTTTGATTCGTGGTCTGGGCTTTCTTGAATAGACATAGCTTGGTGGTATTCAGGGTTGAATGCTTCACCTTCAGGGTTGATCTCTGTAAGACCAAATTTAGCCACTGTGTCTACGAACGTTTTGTGAGTTAGTTCAACACCTTCAAGAATCGGCTTAACCGCTTCGTTCTCAGCATCTGCAGCTTGTACTGCACGCTCTAGGTTATCGATAACAGGTAGTAGGCCTTCAGCAAATTTGTTTAGCGCGTATTTACGTGCTTTATCCACTTCTTGCTCAGTACGACGACGCATATTCTCAACTTCAGCTTTAGCGCGTAGTACAGAATCTTGCTGCTCTTTCACTTTAGATTCGCTAGATAGCAGTGCAGCTTCTAGTTGAGCGATTTTTGCTTCTTGCTCATCAACAGACTCTTCATTCAGCTCAGCTTCTTCAACTTTCTCAGCTTCAGCAATGATTTGATCTAGCTCTTCTTCCGTTACTTTGTTTTCTTCGTTGCTCATGATCTCTCCAGAATTCGTTTTCAATGCAAGTGACAGGTGTGTTTGCACCCCAAATTGATATAAAACACTCGCATAGACGTTCAACTTGCCTTTATTATGGGGATGAAGAATTTTGATTCAAGCCTAATTCGTTTGGAAACGTTATGAAAAAGCCATTTGAAGTCATCGCCATTATTGGTAAACCTCGAGATCAGCAAGCAATTCAGACTCATAGAGAGCTCTACCAATGGTTAAGTGCTGAGGGTTATCAAGTGTTTGTTGATGACAGACTCGCTACTATTTTAGACGATATCCCCAAAGAACATTTTTCTAGCCTAATTGAACTAGGAAAACGTGCCGATCTCGCGATTGTTGTCGGTGGCGACGGCAATATGCTGGGTGCCGCTCGTATTTTGTCGCGTTTCGATATTTCAGTCATCGGTGTTAACCGAGGCAATTTAGGTTTTCTGACAGACCTAAACCCTGAAAACTTCCAAACCTCACTCACCGACGTACTTAAAGGTGAGTTTATGGAAGAAGAGCGATTCCTACTCGAAACAGAGATACATCGTCACGGCCAAATAAAAAGTCACAATGCTGCACTTAATGAAGCCGTGCTTCACCCAGGTCAAGTTGCGCACATGATCGAGTTTGAAGTTTATATCGATGACAGCTTCGCCTTTTCACAGCGTTCTGATGGCTTGATAGTATCGACCCCAACGGGTTCAACGGCCTACTCGCTTTCTGGCGGTGGTCCTATTCTGTCATCAAGCTTAAATGCAATTTCATTAGTACCAATGTTCCCGCACACACTTTCAAGCCGCCCACTGGTAGTGGATGGAAAACGTCGTATCAAGTTGATCGTATCGCCTGATAATCGCGGAACTCAGGAAGTCAGCTGCGATGGTCAAATCTCGTTACCTGTTTCTCCTGGTGATGAGATCCACATTTACCAAAGCCCGAATGTACTCAAGCTGATCCACCCTAAAGACTACAATTACTACCATGTTCTGCGTAACAAACTAGGCTGGTCGAGTAAGCTGTTCTAAACAAACGACTCTAGTAATAACCGAAATTTTAAAGGCTGACGACATTCGTCAGCCTTTTTTGTTACCAGTAAAAAGCCCGTCGGCTCTCGCTTCTCTGCAATTCCTTATACCTCCACTCCCGAGAGAGAGGAACGACTGAGTTGGGAATCTATAGCGGTTTCAGTGATCTACGGACGCGCTCAATTCTGAGATCGGTCACAAAAAATTTTCACCTGTCGACTTTACTGTATAAAGAAACAGTATATACTGAACTTATATACAGTATTGTTCAGTTATACAGGTAAATAAAAATGCTGGCTCATCTAAGTGTTAATAATTTCGCTATTGTTAAGTCTTTACAGCTAGAACTCTCTAAAGGCATGACAACAATCACCGGTGAAACTGGTGCGGGTAAATCTATCGCTATCGATGCTTTAGGCTTGTGTCTTGGAGGAAGATCCGATGCAGGAATGGTTCGACAAGGTGAAGAGAAAACCGAGGTCAGTGCCGCTTTTTTACTTGAGAACAATCTGCATGCTACCCGCTGGTTAGAAGACAACGAACTGCTTGATGGCAGTGAGTGCATCCTGCGCAGAACCATCTCAAAAGAAGGTCGTTCTCGTGCATTCATCAACGGCAGCCCAGTGCCTCTTTCACAATTAAAATCGCTTGGACAGCTGTTGATCAACATTCATGGTCAACACGCGCACCATCAATTGATGAAGAGTGACTATCAAATGGCGATGCTTGATCAATACGCAGGTCACTTGAACCTATTGAAGTCGACACGTAACGCTTACCAATCATGGCGACAAGCCGATAACCACTTAAAAGAGTTACGTGAAAATAGCCAGCAAAATCAAGCTCAAAAACAACTTCTTGAATACCAAATCAAAGAGTTAAATGAGCTGTCTATTGGGGAGGAAGAATATGAAGACCTCGAACAAGAGCATAAGCGCCTCTCCAATAGCGGAGAATTGGCCACAACCTGCCAACAAGCTATCGAGCTTATTTATGAAGGCGAAGAAGTTAATGCGCTTGGTATTCTGCAATCGGCCAATCACTCCCTGATTCAGTTAGCTGAGCTAGATGAAAGGTTGGCTGAGCTACCGAACTTGCTTTCTGAAGCGATTATTCAGATTGAAGAAACCAACTACGAATTAAGAACATACCTAGACAGCATTGATGTTGATCCCGGTCGTATGGCTTACGTTGAGGAACGCTTTTCAAAAGTGATGTCGATGTCTCGTAAACACCACGTGTTACCTGAAGAGCTTTATAAGCACCATCAAGACTTATTGCAACAAGTTGAAGCGCTGGATTGCTCTGATGAAAGATTGGAAGAATTAGCCAACGAGGTAGAAAACCAATACCAATCGTTCGTTGCTAAATCAGAGAAGCTTCATAAATCTCGAACTCGTTACGCAAAAGAACTCAACAAGCTGATCACGCAAAGCATGCATGAACTGAGCATGGAAAAAGCGCAGTTTGCCATTGAAGTGAACAACACCAACACACACCCTTCTCCATTGGGTATGGATAACGTGACCTTCATTGTTTCGACCAACCCAGGTCAACCAATGCAGCCGATTGCGAAAGTGGCCTCTGGTGGTGAGTTATCACGAATCTCACTGGCGATTCAGGTGATCACAGCGCAAAAAGTGGATACACCAAGCCTGATTTTCGATGAAGTCGATGTGGGTATCAGTGGACCAACCGCTGCGGTTGTCGGAAAAATGCTACGTAAGCTGGGCGAGTCTACACAAGTGATGTGTGTGACGCACTTACCTCAAGTTGCCGGTTGCGGTCACCAACAGCTGTTTGTAGCGAAGAACACGAAATCAGGTAAAACCGAGACTCAAATGCACACGCTTGATGAACAACAACGCGTTTCAGAGCTTGCTCGACTGCTTGGTGGCAGTCAGATTACCGAATCGACGCTTGCCAATGCAAAAGAGTTATTAATCGCAGCATAGGTTACATATTCAGCAACTTTCTGATAATTTACCGAAAATTCTTGGCAATTTTGCAACTTAATTCAAAATTGCCAGTCATAACAAGCTCAAAGCGCAAGGAGCTTTTTACTTCTTGCTGGAGCTTGTTTATTATCAGGCAGTATTTTAGCGAAGAAAGATCTCAAACTATGCGAATTAAAAAGTGGTTAGTTGCAGTTCCACTTGCACTAACAATGTTGACCGGTTGCTCTCTACTAGAGAAGTTGGTTTATCGAATTGACATCAATCAGGGTAACTATGTTGAACAAGAAGCTGTCGATCAGCTCAAGTTTGGCATGACAAAAACACAAGTTCGTTACGTTATGGGCTCACCTATGCTTATCGAAAATGGCTACCCAGATACGTGGTACTACATTTACCACCACCAAAAAGGCCATAACGACCCTATTCAGAAAAACCTTGTCGTGAACTTTGATGCCACTGGCACTCTAGTAACGATCAATGGTGACTTTGAAGCCAGTGATGAGTTCTTCGAAAGCCTTCGCTAGCTTTCCAGTCAACAAAGCTCTCAGTCAACAAAGCAAGAATCGCAAAAGCCTGCTCACGAGCAGGCTTTTTAATATCTGTTAACAAATTAGTTGTGTTGTCTAACCAACAGGCACAAAAAAGCTCGCCAACATAGCGAGCTCTCTTCTTAGTCAAACTTGTTTGGCATTACGATTTAGCAGCGGCCGCTTTTGCTTGTTCAGCACGCTTACGGCGAATCTCTTTTGGATCGGCTAACAGTGCTCGGTAGATTTCGATACGATCTTTATCGCGAACCGTCGCATCGAGCTTAACGTTACGGCTGAATACGCCAACCTTGTTTTTCGCTAAGTCGATCTCTGGATACAGTTCCAAAACACCAGACTGTGCGATGATCTCTTCCACGGTTGCGTTCTTGTTCACCACCAAGGTAAACACACGCTGCTCGTGCGGAAGCGCGAACACAACTTCTACGTGGATCATATCTGATTCAATAGTCATGGCTTAGTAAACCTGTTTCGCGCGTTGAGTAAAAGCACTGACCATATTGCTCGTCAGCTCATTGAAAATCTTACCAAAAGCCATTTCAATCATTCGACTAGAGAATTCAAACTCCAACTTAAGCTCAACCTTACACGCTTGCTCATCGAGCGGAGTAAAATACCAACCACCCTGCAGCTTTTTGAACGGGCCGTCCACCAGTTCCATCAAGATCTCAGCACCATCCGCTAAGCGGTTAGAGGTAGTAAATGTTTTGCTGATCCCCGCTTTAGAGACATCAACCGAAGCCACCATAGTTGAATCTGAAGATTCGATCACACGTGAACCAGAACACCCTGGCAAAAACTCGTGATAACGAGCAACATCATTGACCAAGCTGAACATCTGGTCGGCACTAAACGACACTAATGCTGAACGAGTAACCTTTGGCATATAGACTCCTGTTAAAGACAGCGTTACATTAACACAAACTGCAATTTTAATTGTATTGGGCCAGAGCGCAAATAAAAAGGATTCCCCAACTAGGGTGCAATCCGTATAATGAGGCCATTATGGCAAAGAATAAATCAAAATCAAAAGCCGGTAGCAATACCATTGCGCTTAATAAGAAAGCTCGCCACGAATATTTCATCGATGATGAGATAGAAGCGGGGCTTGAGCTACAAGGCTGGGAAGTAAAATCCCTACGTGAAGGCAAAACCAATATCGCAGAAAGCTACGTCTACATCCGAGACGGCGAAGCATTCATCAGTGGTATGACGATCACTCCGCTAACTCAAGCGAGTACTCATATCGTGGCGAACCCAACACGCATCCGTAAACTACTAATGTCGAGAAAAGAACTCGATAACCTTATCGGTCGTATTAACCGTGAAGGCATGACACTTGTCGCAACCGCGCTTTACTGGTCTCGCTCTTGGGCGAAGATTAAAGTTGGCGTAGCGAAAGGTAAAAAGCTGCACGATAAACGTACTGATATGAAAGAAAAAGATTGGGCGAGAGATAAAGCACGAATTATGAAGAGTAATTTGCGTTAATTTTAAGCACTTAAACGCACAGTGCTAGACAGGCAAAGCTTTTCTGGTACTATGCAAATAACACTTGGGGCTGATTTAGGATTCGACAGGAATTTTGAAGTCTGAGGTGCATGCCGTGGGGCGGTTGGCCACGTTAAAAGCCGCAAAAAAATAGTCGCAAACGACGAAAACTACGCACTAGCAGCTTAATAACCTGCTCAGAGCTCTCTTACCCTAGCTTCCGCTCGTAAGACGGGGACCAATAAGAGATCAAACCCAAACTAGCTAGCGCGGATTCTCCCACCTGAGAGGAAAAGCGCGAATAACAATTCAGGTTAGCCTTTAACTAGCGTGTCGGTTCGCAGGTTGCTGGTGAAATTAAAGATCGACTAAGCATGTAGTACCAATGATGAATGATTTTTGGACGCGGGTTCAACTCCCGCCAGCTCCACCAAACGTTTGGAAAGGGCCAACTCGAAAGAGTTGGCCCTTTTTTTATCTTCATTTTACTTGCCACAATATGACAAATTACATTGCTAACAATGAGTTACCATTAGCACACCAACAATAAAACCAGACACTCAATAAAAAACCACACATCCCATTGCTGAAATGTGTGGCCGTTTAGAGCTGTTCTGTTACGAACTTAGATAAGTTTAGGTGTTAATCCATATCACCCAGTAAGTAATCTTCATCGCTACTCACTACCGCGCCGTGCTTCAAGAAGTTCTTACCTAGGATCATGCTGTATTCAAAACGAGAGCGATCTTGAAGGTTTACTCTCACCTCTTTCTCTAGATCACCCAACTTCACCTTCATTTCTACCACTGGGCGAATGTTCACCTTCTCGCCTTTCTTAGCTTTGATGCGCATTACATCAATCACTGGCTTAGTGAAGTCTTGCTTATCGCCTTGGTTGTTTTGATAGGTAAAGCTCACCATGTCTTGGCCGTCTTTCTTAAATCGTTTGATGTTGACTGCGTTCATTGAGCTTACATCTGCTCCAGTATCCAACTTGGCCGGGAACTTCATGCCGTTGACTTCAACAACTTCGATGTGCCCTACTTTAAACAAAGGCTCCGATTTCAAAAGATAATCAGATCGAGTATTCACATAAACCCCATCTTTCGCCATCTTCTTACCTAAAACAAAGTAGGCCTCTTTCTCATTACTGTTAAGCACATCGATAGCAAACTCTTGTTGGCGAACTTTACCAGCGCCCAAAAACTCACCACTTACCACCGGACGAGTATCATCACCGACCTTAAGCTTCTTAATAATTGGCTTTGTTATCTTCTGCTTCTCACCATTTACATCTGTAAGATAAAATTCAACAGAAGCCTCTTTGCCTTTACCTGTCATTTCAAAACTGTCGACCTTCAACAAAGGCGTGTTGACAGTAAATGAAGCAACAGCCTTCATAGGGAAACCATCTAATGTGATATCTTCTTCCGGTGAGATAATCAGTGGCTCAGTCTTTTTCGCAACCTCGCTGAAATTCTCAGATCCTTCAGAAAGAATATTTTCAGCATTGGTATCAATCATGAAAAGTTCGCTTGCGGTGCTTGTACCAAATCTCAACTGTGACTCGCTACTCGAGCGATCACGTAGGTACACCAGAACGTCTTTAGTTGTGTTTTCGTCGAGTTGGACTGGTACATATACCAGAGGTCTCTTTTTACCACTCACGCTTAACATACGAACTAATGGCAGTGTTATCTCTTTCTGTTTGCCATCGTTGTCGAACATATCAAACGTCACTTCACTGTTCTTCTTATCTACATCGATGTCTTTTGCATGAAGAATACTGTAGCGATTCTTTAAGGAGAAGGTCGCGTTCATCGCCATTCCGGAGATAGACACCACCTCTTTACGGCCAACAACCGTCGCGTTTTCCTGCTCTTGCAAATAGTCGTAACCAGCAAACACTAAGGCGTTGTCAGCAAGAAAAGTTTTGCCGATCAGCACTGGTGCAGAGAAGTGGCTTCTGTCGGTCAGGTTAACGTCTGTTTTTAACTCTTGATCCGCAATGGTCAGCGACATCTTAACCGTAGGACGAAGCAAAGGCGTACTGCTGGTACGGCTTCGTATCATGCTGACACGCTCTAAAGGCGCTTTAATTAATACCATGTCACCCGTACGTGGGTTTTGAACCTTGAAAGAGACCACCGCTTCATATTTTGCAAAGGTACTGCCATCCCAATCATCGTAATCAACATCGGAATTGTTCAACAGGTCTTCGGTTATTGCCGCCATCAACTCTTTGTCTTTGAGGTTTTTGTAGTCGGCATTCGTGCTCTTCACATGAATGTCTTCCGCATGCATAGAAGTGGTTTCTGCACCGGTATCAATTTTACCAATGAAAGGAACGTCTTTAAGCCCTTGAACACTAGAAAGGTACACATTCTCTGTACGGCCTAATACCGCCTTACCATCGAGTTCGTAGGTCGGGTTTTGAGTGGTGTGTGAAGTGTCTGTAGCCAAAGAATATTGTGAAAAAAGTAGAGTGCTTAAAAGAGTTAGAGCCAAAGGTATCTTTTTCATTAGTTGGTCCGTTGTGATCAGTTCACTAATAATACTGGCGATTCGGCAAAGAGTTCCCCCACCAGCAATGGTTCTCACAAAACGTTAACGCTATGAGTTTTTCAATGACAAACCGATGACTTTTCGCTGCATTCGCTTGTAGATTATTGACTAATGGATACCCAATAACCTTTTCAATACGTGGTGTTCTATTGAAAAAATGAATACAAAAAAGGCCAACGACAAGCGCTGACCTTAGCTATTCAAAACACACCTGAAGCGAGTTTAACTTGCTAAAACACAAACGGTTCTAGATAAACATAGCACTAAAAAGTCCCGACTGTTTTCTTTGCACAGATAGCTCGAGCTTTTTCTGCGTTCTCACCTTTATTTTTGAGATAGCACTGTCGATAAGATTCGACGTAGCGCTCAAATAACACTTTGGCTTCAGGTTGTGGTTTAGAGAGCAGTTGGTTAACGAACTTTCTTGAGCCGACCTCAAAGTGCTGAGTATCGATTGGGGCATTCCAATCCCCTCCCCAGATCATAAAGCCATGATGGGCAAAAAGCTCAACTACATCTTCTGCCATGCCACTACGTTCAATTTCATCACGCGCGCGAAAACGAGTACGATTCACATAGCGAGTCGCAGATTGTGAAGGCTTTACCGTGATTCGTCCGTTGCTATCGAACTCTAAGAAAGGGTTTTGAACCGGGTTGATGTCGATTGCCACACCATAGGCATGTTTCGACCAAGCACCTCCGCCTGTAATAGGACGAGCGTTAAAGGCGCTGCTGTTGTTCGCGTCCATTGAGGCGCTATCATCACCTCTGAATTCACGCATTAGGCGAGCGGAATGAAGAGGGAAATTGCGCTGTTTAAGCTCTGAAAAGATTTGTTCAACAGCAGGCGCAATAACATCAAGCACGATCATATTGCCCTGTTGCGTTTCCCCTTTGAAGTTAATGAAATCGAAATCCACCTTGGATAGTCGCTCACAACCCACGGGCGCACCATTACTCAAGACATTGTTCTTTTTCATCATGTCGCATTGCCATTGAGATATAGGAGCAACTTGAGCATAACTCGCAGCACTGAGCACAGTGGCCAGACAGCCGACAATAAAACGTTTCATATCAAAGACTCAAAAATAGTAAGAGTGAAAGGTAGCAGAAGTTGGAAAATAGCATACTAAGCCAAGTTGAGGGCACGTTTTGTTAGCGCGCTTTATTCCAATAGACAATCTCTCTAACTCGTCCGTTCTGATCCTTGTCAGCTTCTCCACCAACATCAGAAAGTTCAGGTAAGGTCGATAATTGCGGAGCGTAATAGGCGATCAACATCAGTACAAAAGCATCGTAAATATCATCTATCGCGACGTCTTTACGCTTGGTATTTGAAATGGCCAACGACAAGCCTTCACACCATTGAGGGGCAAGTTGCTGAATAATAGAAAGTCGTTCCTCTTTGCCTTCTTGTGTTCGTTTGGAAAACGTCAGCGGTTCGTCTTTCAATGCTGCAAACACTACCTCAGGATGTGATTCCCTGATAGAAAGATTGGGATGAGTTTCAATGAGCTCATCAAGCTCGCGGATCTTGGGCACAATTCCCCAAGTCTGTTTAGAAAACTTCTTATCAAGCTGCTCCACATTGGCATTACATCCCGCAATGTAATCGGTTTGGTAAACCGCCTCACGACACGGCACCGGAAAAACGGAAGAGCCACGCTTACTGGTGAGAAAACGTCTTGCCGCTTTATCGCATAATCTATCTGGAGTAAGCGAATCGCTAAAGCCAATTGGCATATCGATTAACGTTGTTGCTCCCGTAAGATCTGTAATCAATTCATCAAGCGTGTTTACCACCTTGAACTCAGGGAGATCTTTGCCAGAGACAATCCAAGCGATCCAACCCGCCTTGCAGCCATCAATTCCGATGTATTCCATTGTGTTCTCAAATTACGTGCCCATGTTATTTACGTACTGTCGCTAACTATCGACTTTGAATCAACTTAACTCCGGTATATATACCCACAATGATACTCAACACAGAAAAAACACCCGCCAACGACAGTACTGGCATCGCCACTAACAGCTGAGTATCGTTCCCGCCACCGGCCATTACGGCTCCAAATCCCATAAGCACACCCGCAACTAAGTGCTTGCCCAATCGACGTATAGAGCTCAACCTCAAAGAAAAGGATCCAGTAAATAACGCGGCGCTAACCATTCCAACTAACAACGAGATCATCAATATAAAACGCTCGCTGCTTGGCCAATCTTCAACTCTTCCATGCCAGAGTGAAGTACCCATAGATTTCAATAAACCACTTGGCGTCCAGTGCGGTTCATACGTGAAAACAAAGCCTGCCATCAACCCAATCCCCAACATTGAGAACCATAACTTGCGATTTACTGCATTCATGAAGTAGCAACTCACCACAATAATGAACGAAATGATCCCAAGGAATGCATATCGGGAAAAATCAGATAATACCAACCGAGATCCTTTTAACTCCGTAGGCAACACTGGGGCAAACAACAACCAAGCAACGAACCACCCTAATATGGTCGCCAACATAACCACTTCGCCACGAGCTAAACGACTCACCGTCGATACCCCACAACCACTATTAATCGCCGCTCCGATACCAAATAAAAAACCGCCGAACAATGAAAACAGACTCGGCCAAAACGCAGAAGATAAAGCTCGTCCTTCCACTGCCGAACCTAATGCCATAAACACCCAAGCCAATGAGCCACTAAACACAATCGCGACAATCAACATTGGTGATCCGCTTGTCGCCTCTTTAACGCCCCGAACCATGCAAAGGCCGGTAGTTTGGGCGAGGTATCCCACCAGAAAGATGCAGAGCAAAGCGAGAATAAACAACATACATGGCCTCCGAATTGCGTTGATTTTATTATTGTCGTTGGTTAAATATAGTCAGAACATCCAATAACAACGTGCAAGGACAAGTCTGAACAGGGATAATTGTTTTGATAATTAAACCAACCTCAAGCACCCAGCCGATAAAAGACTAATGACCACATACTCGTACATAGACATCCCATTCAACCTGCGCCACACCTGTTGGTTTTGTGGTGAACCTTCCAATGATGTTGTTGAATTCCCTAAGACTGCACAGGCTATTGCCAAGATAGACTATTCACCGATTGCACTGCCAGCTTGTAAGGAGTGCGCGAGTGTTAGGTATGCAAAAGATCTAACTTCGATTTGGGCTGTGCGCGATCAGATAAAACACGCACTCATCGATAAGTACGCAAAGCACCTAGGGATTGGTGAAAATTGGACGGAACAAGAGCTTATTGATTCAGATTTCTCTGGCTCGACACTTGGCGGGTTTGGGCGCAGTGCTTGGAAGATGTATCAAATCGCCAAGCAACGCGTCGATTATAAAGGTTGGCCTTTGTCGGTTGATGACATTGTAATAGAGGTCTACGACGAAACCAGTGGCTTTGAATTCGACGGTACTCGCTATGCTTCAATCAATTCGTGTATCGATTATTTCACCAAGGCTGCGGGCGTAGACAAAGAGCTGCTATCGCAACTTGTCGACATCGTTTCAACAGACCGTTTTAGCTACGCGCTTCGAATCGCCAAGCTGAATAAGAATGTCTCTAATACCAAACGCTCAGAGATCATCGAAGAGGTGTTACAGCAAGAGTCTGAGCAAGAAGAGATACTGCTTGAACAAGCCAATTCACTGTTCAACCCAAATGTCGAAGAGGTCAGCATTTCAGGTTCGACGGCTCCGGTGTTCGCTATTCAATGGGCAATGATGAATAACGTTAAAGATTTAGCTCACCTTTGTTCACTCGAAGACGATTATTTTGACTATTTCGAACACCTTGGTGGCCCTGCAGCTTTCATGTCCTATAACGGCCTACAACTCTATTTAGAGTCGCGTCAAGATCCTGAATGGGTAGAAAAGTCGGATCCAAATAAACAGTATTGGTGAACATGCCTCGCTACTGGTGAACACGTGTAAGCTCGATGTTCGTGTTAAACACCCATTGTTAGTCCTTGTTTTATATAAAGATCTAAAAAAAGCCCCCTATAACAGTTAATTGTTGCAATTCGGTTAAATAGAGTGAAAACTTCAAGCATCTAAAACTATTTAATCATTGCAATCTTGCGGTGAGTAAGGAGTGAATTGTGCTTGCTGTTCTTCGTATTATTTTGGCTACGGTGTTTATTATTTTCACCACTCTATGTGCTTTTGTTTACTGCTTGTTTAGCCCTAAGAACCCTAAACATGTGTACGTTTTCTGCCGTTGGTTCAATCAACTACAAAAGATCGTCGGTGTAAAACTGGTGCAGCGCGGCCTAGACAATGCACCGACATCAGAAAAAAGCGTCTACATCTCTAACCACCAAAGCATATTAGACTTTGTGACTGACCCTGGGATGCTAAGGCCTCGTACCGTTTCTTTAGGCAAGCGCGACTTGTTGTATGTGCCTTTCTTTGGGCTGCTGTATTGGATCACCGGTAACATCATGATTAACCGCGAAGATAAGTCCAAAGCACGCGATACCATCAAGCAAGTGGCGGAAGCCATTCATCAGCGAGATCTGTCTGTTTGGGTTTACCCTGAAGGAACGCGCAGTAAAGGGCGTGGACTACTGCCATTCAAGACGGGCGCTTTCCGAATGGCGATTGAAGCCGGTGTGCCTATCACCCCGATGTGTACCAGCACCACACACAATAAGATTGACCTCAACCGAGTTAATAATGGCATTGTGATCACCGAGATGCTTGAACCTATAGATGTATCCGGATACAAGCTCAGCGACGCAAGAGAGTTAGCGAATCGCTGTCATGCCTTAATGGCAGAAAAAATAGCAGAGCTTGATGCCGAAGTGGCTCGTTTAGAGGCGCAACAAAACCCAGAACTGGATTCAGACGGTTCTTCTACGAACTAACTCGCAGCGAACCCACTGAGTCATCGCTCAGTTACTTAAAAAGACACTCAACGATCGCAACTCTCATTGTTCTTGTTTTACATGCCGGCGCTTATCCGCAAAATAAAAACAGGCGTTAATGGCTTTATAGAGCAATGGGAGTAAACGATGGAAGTGATTCACCATGGCGGCAAACATACCGTCACAGGATCTTGTCACGAATTAAGAGATTCAGGCCAAGCGGTGCTCATCGATTGTGGCCTTTTTCAAGGTTTAGATCTTCAAGGTAAAAAGCTTCAAGGTGAAGATACACGCCCTCTTGATATTGAATTTGAAACTTCCCACCTTAACGCTCTGCTGCTGACTCATACTCACATTGATCATATTGGTCGATTACCTTGGTTGCTTGCCAGTGGCTTTAACCAATCAATTTATTGCACTCAGGCGACGGCTGAACTCGCTCCTTTAATGATTGAAGATGGCTTAAAACTGCAAGGGCTCAGTCATAAACAATCCAAACTCATCCTTAAAAAAATTCATTCGTTGATTGCTCCTAAGCCTTATGGGGAATGGTTTCCAATTGTCTCTAAACAGCAAAACGACGGAAAGGATCATCATAGGCCAAATACTCTGTATGCTCGTTTTCAACCTGCAGGGCATATCTTAGGTTCCGCCTATATTGAGCTTAAGTTACCAAACCAAGAAGTGGTGGTCTTTTCAGGCGACTTGGGCCCAAGTAATACGCCATTGCTGCCGGATCCAAAACCACCACAACAAGCCGACTATCTGTTTATCGAATCGACTTATGGCACTAGCACGCACGACGATATTGCTTCACGCTCTGAACGCCTCAAAGCAATTATTGACCGTTCATTACTCGATGGTGGTGTCATCCTGATCCCGGCATTTAGTATCGGCAGAACACAAGAACTGCTGTTTGATATTGAAAACCTGATCTTTGAGCATCAACTCAGCGCCGATATTCCTATCATCCTCGACTCGCCTATGGCAGAGAAAGTAACGCGATCCTACCGACGCTTTAAAGAGTTATGGGGTCAAGAAGCTAAGCAGCGCCTTGAAGTGAAACGTCACCCACTCGCTTTTGAACAATGCATTACTGTTGATGGGCATAGAATGCACAAAAAAATCGTTAACCGCCTCAAGTCGACAGGTGAACCTGCGATTGTTGTTGCAGCTTCTGGGATGTGTCAGGGCGGCAGGATCATGAACTACTTATCGGCTTTGCTTCCAGATAAACGCACCGATGTCATTTTAGCGGGATACCAAGCACACGTAACGCTCGGGCGCGAGTTGCAACAAGGTAAAACACAGGTTTTTATTGATAACAAAGACGTTGAGGTTAATGCTCAAATTCATGGTATGTCTGGCTACTCGGCTCATGCCGATAAAGAGGACCTCAACCGATTTATAGCAGGAATTTCCGTTCCACCAAGAGAAGTGCATTTGATACATGGCGAACCAAATACTCAGTCTGAGTTCGCTCAAGAATTACTTAAACAAGGATTCAAGGTTGTTTGAAGTTGCGACCAAATTCGCGACATCCTCTTTGATAAAGATTAAAACTGCCGTAATCATGCCCTCAAGAATGCAGCCACTTAGGCCTGCCCACGGACTCGATGTCGGTGATATGTTCTAGCTTATTCCACCCTACCACTTACATAACAGCCGTTCATGCTAAGCAGGTTTGAACACTGTTTTTCTCAATTTCTTTTCTTCTGTATACCTCAAGTTACCCTTTTTGTATTAATCACTATTTATTCACTCTGCAAAACACCCACAAACAAAACAAGTTGCATATAAAGTTAAATGAAACGATTATCGAATTAGAACTAAGCGTTAACAAACCCCCTCTGTAACTTGCTTTATGTCACAGTAATCCTAATGCGCAGTTAAATAATTTAACACTTGGGTTACAAGTGAAGTATTGTGTTGTTCGAAAAACAATCATAAGTAAAACTAACAGGGAAAATACTCATGCAGTCATTCGTTGATTTTTTGAATGGAATAATCTGGAGTCCAGTACTTATCTACCTATGTTTAGGTGCAGGTTTGTTCTACTCCATCATGACTCGATTTGTTCAAATCCGTCACTTCTTTGAAATGTGGCGCTTGCTACTATCGGGTAAAAGCTCATCAAAAGGCATCTCGTCTTTCCAAGCTCTAGCCGTTTCGCTATCTGGCCGTGTCGGTACAGGTAACATTGCTGGTGTTGCTGCCGCTATCGGTTTCGGTGGCCCAGGTGCAGTATTTTGGATGTGGGTTGTAGCTTTCTTTGGCGCCGCGACTGCTTACGCAGAATCTACGCTAGCGCAAATCTACAAAGAAGAAGACGAAGGCCAGTTCCGTGGTGGTCCGGCTTACTACATTGAAAAAGCAATGGGTCAGAAGTGGTACGCATGGATCTTCGCTATCGCGACTATTTTTGCATGTGGTATTTTGCTTCCAGGTGTTCAGTCAAACAGTATTGGTAATGCTGTAGAAGCTGCATTTGGTTCAGGTGACATGATTGAAACAGCTATCGGTACATTCAGTTTCGCTAAAATTTTCACTGGTACTGTTGTTGCTATCATCCTTGCTTTCATCATCTTTGGTGGTGTTAAACGTATTGCGAACTTCACACAAATCGTTGTTCCATTCATGGCATTGGCTTACATCATCATCGCGTTCGTTATCATTCTGCTAAACATCGGCCAAGTGCCAGCTGTTTTCGCAATGATCATCGGCGATGCATTCACACCTATGGCTGGCTTCGGTGCTGCAATTGGTTGGGGTGTTAAGCGTGGTGTTTACTCAAACGAAGCGGGTCAAGGTACTGGTCCTCACGCGGCAGCGGCTGCAAGTGTTGATCACCCAGCTCAGCAAGGTTTGGTACAAGCGTTCTCTATCTACATCGATACACTTCTAGTATGTTCAGCTACAGCGTTCATGATCATCATCACTGGTGCTTACAACGTTCATGGCGGCGCTGAAGGTGTCTTCCTTGTACAGAACCTAGCAGCAAACATCGGTGCGAATGGCCCTGTGTTTACACAGCTTGCTATTGAAAGTGCGCTACCAGGTATTGGTAAGCCGTTCATCGCATTTGCTCTGTTCTTCTTCGCATTTACAACGATTCTTGCTTACTACTACATTGCAGAAACGAATATTGCTTACCTACGTCGTACCATCAAGATCCCTGGCATGATGTTCGTACTTAAGCTTGTTCTTATCACTGCAGTTTTCTATGGCACAGTTAAAACCGCGAACCTTGCATGGGCAATGGGTGATGTTGGTGTTGGCTTGATGGCATGGTTAAACATCGTAGGTATTCTGATCATCTTCTTCATGTCTAAGCCAGCGCTTAAAGCACTTGCTGATTATGAAGAGCAACAGAAACAAGGCGTAACTGAGTACACATTTAACCCTGTAAAATTAGGCATCAAAGGTGCTACTTACTGGGAAGAGAAGTACAAGCGTAAAACAGGTAAGTCTCCTGAAGCAGAAGCTGCAGACGGTAAACCTGTAGAGCAGCCTTCATCGTAAGATTGCTTTTACAAATAGTTCGCTTTAACTCGCGCTATTAATAACGCATAAAAAAGGGGTTAGCCATTTCGGCTAACCCCTTTTGTTTTGTTCATAACAAATCGCTGTTTATAACAAACTAACTGTTCCCAAGTTAGAGTATTAAGCTGCGATTTCTTGTGTTGCCATTTGAGGTGCTTTCTTCTCACCAACAGGCAGTACTGTGCGGCCGTATTCGTTGTTGATTACTTGTGCCATTGCAAAGTAGATAGCTGAAGCGCCACAGAAGATACCTTCAAAACCAGCGATAGTGCCGATCAATGAGCTGCCCGTGAAGTTATGAGCTGCAAGTAGGAAGAACAAGATAGTTAGTGAACCGAATACTACCTGCTTCGCTACTGGGTAGCATAGAGAACCGATGAACATGAAGCCTGTGAAGATGCCCCATAATAGTAGGTACCAACCCATGAATGCTGCCGGGCTTGCTGGTAGACCCATGTAAGGCATTACAATCAAACCAACCAAAGACAACCAGAATAGGCCGTAAGAAGTAAACGCAGTTGTACCGAACGTGTCACCACGTTTGAAACACATTGTGCCCACGATAACTTGGCTCAAACCACCGTAAAAAATACCCATCGCAAGGATCATTGAATCCATTGGGAAGAAACCTGCGTTGTGGATATTAAGAAGAATAGTGGTCATACCGAAACCCATTAAGCCTAGTGGCGCTGGGTTAGCTAGTTTGGTCGACATTACGAATTTACCTTATTAAAGTGGTTGATTAAAAAAAATCGATAAAATTTGTAAGAAAATTTTAATCTATAAACCGCCATAAAGGATAATCAAGTTAACGCAAACTAAGGTTGTAGAAATGATCTTATGGAAAATCAGTTTCATAACGGCGCTGATTGATTCATGGGAACTATAAATAAGCAGGTTCCCTATCGCGCTATAAAAAAAGATGCGAGTAACGAGATGCGAAATGAGGGATGAGAAAAGAGTCTTCAGATTTGAGTAAGCGAGAACCCTTAGCATCAAACTTAGACAATAGAGAGCGAGTTTTTCGTTACTCGATTACTCGCATCCCGTATCTGTTCCCCATTCGTAATCTTAAATTACGCTTGTTGTGTTTTAGATTCAGATACTTGAGATTGAACTTCTGAAGAAGCGTTTTTACTTGCATCGCGCTTAGCTAATAGAGTTACAAGGATAAGCTGAGCAACAAGAGCACCCAGCACAACCAATACACTTCCAGTAAAGCCTGCCACTACAAAACTAACTAAAGCGATAGAGCCGTTCATCAACGCATAAGGAAGCTGTGTCTTAAAGTGTTCAAACTGGTCACACCCTGCCCCTGTTGAAGAAAGAATCGTTGTTTCAGAGATCGGTGAGCAATGGTCACCAAACAAACCACCAGACAACACTGCACCAATTGCGACGAGTAGCGGTGCATCTATTGCCACAGCCGTTGGAATAACCAATGGCATCATTATCGCGAAGGTTCCCCACGACGAACCAGTAGCAAATGAAATAATAGCCGACAACAAAAACGCGACCGCAGGCACTAGCCAATAAGGGAAACCACTCTGTGCTTGCTCGGCAATATAAGCCGCTGCGCCCAACTCTTTACCGACTGTACTTAATGCCCAAGCCAGTACCAAGATAATCGCAACAGGCATCATGTTACCCATGCCCTTTAGGTATACGGAAACACCATCCGAAAGCTTTCTTACACCGTAGTAAGCCATCAACGAGATCAAGGTAATCGCAGCAAAGAAGTAAGCCGAAGATAATGCAGCTCTAAATGAAGAACCCGCAACCTTTTGGAATGGGAAGCCTTGAGGAACCAACATGGCACACAGCACTACTAGCATCACTAACAACGGCGCCCAAACAAAAGAGGCCTTTGCATTTTTATGCGAGAAAGGATTAAGTGATTCGCTATTCACACCAGAGTTGATTCCCGCTTGGCAATCACGCTCGGCTTTTGCCATCGGTCCGAAATCTAAGCCTTTAAATGAAACCAAAGGAACGATGAAAATCGCGAGGAACGCGTAGAACTGAAAAGGAATCGCACCGATGAAGGCATCCCAGTCAGACATGTTGACATTCAAAGCCGTGAACTCTTTTTGAATCAGGCTCATGATGTAAACGCCCCATCCAATGAAAGGAATAAGGATCGCAACTGGCGATGAGGTTGAATCAATAATGAATGCTAGCTTCTGTCTTGAAAGTTTCAGTTTATCGAAAAGGGGACGAAAAACAGGGCCAACGATTAAAGGGGTGCCTAAGTCAGAGAAAAATATAACGATTCCCCCAAACCATGCTGAGATTTGAGCTTGGCACTTGTTGCTTACCCATTCAGTCACACGCTTAGCAAACGCAACACCACCACCCGACTTTTCCATCAGAGCGACAAAGCCACCGATGAACACCAACAGCATGATCACACCTGCGTTATAGCTGTCGGTAAGTTGCGGGACTAGGTAACCTTTAACCATGGTACCAAACGTATCAAGTGGGTTAAGTTCGCTAAACATGCCAGTAAGCATCGCAACGCCACTTAGTACGCCAGCAAAAAGGCCTATCACCACATTCCTTGTCGCCAACGACAACACCAAAGTAATCACAATGGGGATGAGTGACGTGATATCTGTCTGTTCCATAGGTACACCTTAACCCTAAAATAGAAAGAATAAATATAAATTAAATTTGAATATAAATTCACAACGCCCATTTGTACAGAACTTTATCCTCTAACTGGATAATTAGTCTTTAAATGCGCTTCAACATAGCTAAATAGAACAATCACCCTCCTTAGATAGCCAAGTTCGAAACGAAAAAAAACCGAAAGTAGAAACTTTCGGCTTTTGACTATTTATATCGCTATGGTCGTACTACTGAACTCGTAACTTAGGTCACCTCTTCAGTATTCAGACGATCAGTTACAGCTAATTTCATCCCAGAACCAATTCGACTGAACAGGACTTTCCCATACACCCGGGCCGTTTTTCGCTACGAAGCACTTGCCGTTATGCGTCACTTTATCACCGTTACTCACTTGGCTAACGCCCGCTTGCCATGTGATAAACACCGATGGGTCAACAACGACAGGCGGCTCGGTCACAGGTGGTTCAACTGGTG
The DNA here is from genome assembly GCF_030409755.1 of Vibrio lentus. NCBI lineage: Bacteria > Pseudomonadati > Pseudomonadota > Gammaproteobacteria > Vibrionales > Vibrionaceae > Vibrio > Vibrio lentus. The sequence goes on along the minus strand of NZ_JAUFQE010000002.1, from coordinate 66,239 downwards.
TTGGGTCTACCGGAGCAGGATCGACAGGTGCAGGGGCAACTGGCGATGGGTCTGTCACGGGTGGTGTTGGCTCACCCACTACTAATTTCCAAGGGCCGCCATTGGCAGGATCATCCCCTTGTGTCCACCATTTCGCTTCGTAGGTTGCACCGTTGTGAGTAACTTGGTCACCCGCATTGTAAACCTTGGCCGCACTCCAACCGTTACCACCCGGATCAGTCCCAGGGTCTACTGGATCAAGCTTATCGACCACTTTCACTTCAGGCCAGCTCGCATGAGAACCATAAAAGTTGGTCACACACTTCTCGTAATCGCCAGCCACCAGCGCTGAATATGCCGTTTGGAATCCAACCAACTCACATTCAAATGAGTATCCTTCAGGACGGTCTGCGTAGTATTTCCAGTTTCCATCCCAGTTGGTGTACAACACATCGGTTGCGCCGTTGAGATTCAAGCTTCCGTAAGGCGTTTGCTGCCAACAAGTATTGGCTTCATCGGCTTCTACCGGAATTTGATAGTGCGCCGCTAGCCCTTCCCAGTAACGAATACGGTTAACTGGTTGGCCTTTGTCTTTGTTTTGCTCACCACACTCGATACCACCATTAATCACGTTGATCGTGGTACCAAAGCCATAACCAATACCCGCATCCAACTCACGTTGAGAGGGTGTCCAAGTGCGGTCAATCACGTGCAGCATTGCTGGTTTAGGAGCTTGAGGTGTAAGGAAGAACCAAATGGCAGAAGCCAAGTTCAACCATGAATCAGCAACCAAACCTGGATTGTTCAATAGAACCGTTGCATCGCCGTCGAACATCACTTCCGAGAACGCGCCGTAGTTAAAGTGATAAGAAAGCTGTTTAGCACCACGTCCAAAGTAGCCCTGCCCCGCCGCACATGGCCAACGTGCATTCTGCCAATCGTTCTGACCACAACCGGTGGTGTAACCTTCTTGACCTTCAGACCAACCCATTTCACGAACATGCACCAGCGCTTGCTGCCACTCTTCTAGAGCTAATGGGTTATCAGAGGTGTTATCTATCGCGATGTGACCGCCCGTCTCTTGTGAGAAGTGAGCAAAAGCGGTGATGATGGATTTTTTACAGATGGCGTCGGAGTCTCGGCCATCAGTGTACTCTCCACAGAAGGCTGGGAATTTACCAATCGCACGTAAGAAACGAGTGTAGGTGTATTCTGGCGCAGCCATTTGAGTGAGGAAGTCCCATTCAGATTGAGGGAATACACGCTCGACTCGTTTCACGTTTTCAGGATTCGAGGCTAAACCCGGTTCAATAGCTTCAACAATACTATTGGGACGAGTTTGTAATGCTTGTGACCAGATCGCATACATAGGATCGGATGTTTTCGCTTGTTCAGCAGCTTGTAGTGCCGACTTTTCAACAAGGTAGCCATTCGGGTTTTGCGGATCAGGTTGAATGTTCAAAGACGCGTAACTGTGTGCTGCTAAAGTGCAGCCAACTACTGTCGCCAAATATTTGATTTTTAACATGATGGATTCTCTTATCTGTCCTTAATAAGTCCATCAAAGAGTATGTGGCACATGGGAAATAGCCTAGCTGTTGCGATATGAATTTATAAAAAGTGCGAGTGATAGTTTTATGTATAGTTAAACGTAACAACGCGTCTCATGCTTTCTTGAGCTGATATCTAGTTTCCAACTGATTTGGTTTCTAGCGGTTAGATATGGCTCTTTAATACCCTGAATCAGAAAGAAAAAAGCCCCGAACTGAGTTCGAGGCTTAAGAGCTTAATCAAAACTGGTTAAATCTCTAAGAGATTATTCCCACTCGATAGTTGCTGGTGGTTTACCAGAAATATCGTAAACAACACGTGAAATGCCGTTAACTTCGTTGATAATACGGTTAGAAACCTTACCTAGGAAGTCGTATGGAAGGTGTGCCCAGTGAGCAGTCATGAAGTCGATAGTTTCTACTGCACGTAGAGATACAACCCAATCGTACTTACGGCCATCGCCCATTACGCCAACTGAACGTACTGGTAGGAATACCGTGAATGCTTGAGATACTTTGTGGTAAAGGTCAGCAGCGTGAAGCTCTTCAATGAAGATAGCATCAGCACGACGCAGTAAGTCACAGTACTCTTTCTTCACTTCACCAAGTACACGAACACCTAGACCTGGACCCGGGAATGGGTGGCGGTAAAGCATGTTGTATGGAAGACCAAGCTCTAGGCCGATCTTACGTACTTCATCTTTAAACAGCTCACGTAGAGGCTCAACAAGGCCCATTTCCATATCATCAGGAAGGCCACCAACGTTGTGGTGAGATTTGATTACGTGTGCTTTACCTGTCTTAGATGCTGCAGACTCGATTACGTCTGGGTAGATAGTACCCTGAGCAAGCCATTTAGCATTCTTCAGTTTCTTAGACTCTTCGTCGAAGATATCTACGAATACGTGACCGATGATCTTACGCTTAGCTTCTGGTTCAGCTTCGCCTTCCAGAGCGTTAAGGAAACGTTCTTCAGCATCAACTTTAATGATGTTAAGGCCGAATTGGTCACCAAACATGTCCATAACCTGCTCGCCTTCGTTTAAACGAAGAAGACCGTTATCAACAAATACACATGTTAGTTTGTCGCCGATAGCGCGGTGAGCAAGCATAGCGACTACTGATGAATCAACACCACCAGAAAGACCAAGGATAACTTCGTCGTCACCTACTTGCTCTTTAATACGTGCAACTGCATCTTCAATGATAGACGCTGAAGTCCACAGACCTTCACAACCACACGCGTTAAGAACGAAGTTCTCAAGCATTTTTAGGCCGTTTTTAGTGTGCGTTACTTCTGGGTGGAATTGTACGCCGTAGTACTTCTTCTCTTCGTTTGCCATTGCAGCGTATGGGCAAGTGTCAGTTTCAGCGATCTTTGTGAAATCAGCAGGGATCTCAACCACTTTATCACCGTGGCTCATCCAAACATCTTGAGTAGACTCAAGGTCAGCGAAAAGTGCAGATTCGCCAGTCACTTGTACAGCAGCGTAGCCGAACTCGCGCTCAGTAGACGTTGCTACTTTACCGCCAAGTTGCTCAGCCATAGTTTGCATGCCGTAGCAGATACCGAATACAGGCACACCTGAATCAAATACGTACTGAGGTGCACGTGGAGAATTCTCTTCCGTTACACTTTCAGGGCCACCAGATAGGATGATACCGTCTGGATTGAATTCACGAATATCCGCTTCTTCTACGTCCCAGCTCCAAAGTTCACAGTAAACACCGATCTCACGAATACGACGAGCTACTAGCTGTGTGTATTGAGAACCGAAGTCCAGAATTAGAATACGTTGGTCATGAATATTTTTAGTCATTGTAAGCAGTCTTATTGGCTATGTGATAAAACGGAGGCGAGTTTACTCACCTCTGATTAACTCTTCAAGAAATAAAGCAAACGTTTTCGTTAGATATCTTTAACCACGTGTTTTGAGAAAATCGGACTTTTAACAAAACAGACGGTAGATAAAAGAATGTGCCGACTAAATCAGCACATTATTCAAACGTTTGGACGTATTATTAACCTAAACGGTAGTTAGGTGCTTCTTTCGTGATTTGAACATCGTGTACGTGAGATTCTTTCATGCCCGCACCAGAGATACGAACAAACTCAGCTTTAGTACGCATGTCTTCAACAGTTGCAGAACCCGTTAGGCCCATGCTTGAGCGTAGACCGCCCATCTGTTGGTGAACGATCTCTTTTAGACGACCTTTGTATGCGATACGACCTTCAATACCTTCTGGAACAAGCTTGTCTGCAGCGTTGTCAGATTGGAAGTAACGGTCAGAAGAACCTTGAGACATAGCGCCAAGAGAACCCATACCACGGTAAGACTTGTAAGAACGACCGTTGTAAAGGATAACTTCACCCGGTGCTTCTTCAGTACCAGCGAACATTGAACCAACCATCACACAAGATGCGCCAGCAACGATAGCTTTACAGATATCGCCAGAGAAGCGAATGCCGCCATCTGCGATTACTGGGATACCGTATTCATTTGCTACTTCAGCTGCGTCTGCGATTGCTGTTACTTGAGGAACACCAACACCAGTAACGATACGAGTCGTACAGATTGAACCAGGGCCGATACCCACTTTAACTGCACTAACACCGGCTTCGATAAGAGCACGAGCGCCAGCGCCAGTTGCTACGTTACCACCGATGATTTGTAGATCAGGGTATGCAGCGCGAGTTTCGCGGATACGGTTAAGTACGCCTTCAGAGTGACCGTGTGAAGAGTCGATAAGTAGAACGTCTACACCAGCTTCAACTAGAGCAGCAACGCGCTCTTCGTTACCAGCACCAGCACCAACAGCTGCACCTACACGTAGGCTGCCGCGCTCATCTTTACAAGCGTTTGGTTTACGTTCTGCTTTGTGGAAATCTTTTGCAGTGATCATTCCCGTTAGTTGGAAGTCATCATTTACAACAAGAACTTTTTCAACGCGCGCTTCGTGCATTTTCTCTTGAACTTCTTCACGAGTAGCACCTTCTTTAACAGAAGCAAGGCGAGCTTTAGGTGTCATTACTACGTCAACTTTCTTAGAAAGGTCAGTCACAAAGCGAACGTCACGGCCAGTAATAATACCAACAAGTTCGTTTGTTTCAGTAACAACAGGGAAACCGGCGAAGCCGTGTTTTTGAGTAAGAGCTACAACATCAGCGATTGTCGCGTCAGGGTTTACAGTAACAGGGTGAGAAACCACACCTGCTTCGTAAATTTTAACCTGGCGAACCATTTCAGCTTGCTGTTCAATAGACATGTTCTTATGAATGAAGCCTATTCCGCCTTCTTGTGCCAGTGCAATCGCTAGGCGAGCTTCTGTCACAGTATCCATCGATGCAGAGATCATTGGGATGTTTAGGGAAATATTCTTCGTCAGCTGAGTGCGAAGATCAGCTGTATTAGGGAGAACGGTGGAGTGTGCTGGCACTAGCAGTACGTCGTCGAATGTCAGCGCTTCTTTGGCAATTCTTAGCATTTGCAATATCTCACAATAATAGGAGTAAAAAGAAACAATCCAATCTCATCGTTTCGCCTAATGAGGGCAGCCAATTAAGGAAAATCAAACTGCATTTGGATTAGATATTGCGGACGGATTATACGGCCAACGAAATCGCTTGGCTACACATTTTTGTATTTTTAATTTGCATTTACCCCCTTGCTATGTATTATATTGCCGCTATCTTCCATACTCACGCCCTGTGAGATTCCAAGAAAGACCTTCCTTCAAGGAAAGATAGTGCTTCTATGACTAATCCAAACATCTTTACTGTTTCTCGCCTCAACTCAGAGGTTCGTCTCCTATTAGAAAACGAAATGGGAATAGTCTGGCTCGTTGGTGAAATCTCAAACTTCTCTGCACCTGTATCTGGTCACTGGTACCTCACGCTTAAAGACTCTCGCGCTCAGGTTAAGTGCGCTATGTTTCGTGGCAATAACCGTCGTGTTACTTTTAAACCCCAGAACGGTAATCAAGTTTTAGTCAAAGCTCGTCTGTCTCTTTATGAGCCGCGTGGTGACTATCAACTCATCATCGAAAGCATGCAGCCAGAAGGCGATGGCAAGCTTCAGCAAGAATTTGAAAAACTTAAGATGAACTTGGCGGCGGAAGGCTTATTTGCTCAATCGAGTAAACAAATTCTTCCAGAACATCCTAAATGCGTTGGTGTCATCACCTCTAAAACAGGCGCAGCCCTCTTCGATATTCTCGATGTACTGAAAAGGCGCGATCCTTCATTGCCAGTCATCGTGTATCCGACCATGGTGCAAGGTGAAGGAGCTTCGATTCAGATCGCTCAAGCGATTGGACGTGCCAATGAGCGCAACGAATGTGATGTATTGATCGTGGGTCGTGGCGGCGGTTCATTAGAGGACTTATGGTGTTTCAATAACGAGATCGTTGCTCGCACTATTGCAGCAAGCCAGATCCCGATTATCAGCGCCGTTGGCCACGAAGTTGACGTCACTATCGCTGATTTCGTCGCAGATATGCGTGCTCCAACACCATCAGCAGCCGCTGAATTGGTTAGCCGCGATAACAGCCATAAAGAACAAGCTTTCGCGTCTAAACGTGCTCGTTTGGTGAGTGCGATTCGTCATGTGTTAATCAAACAAGCACAATCAACTCAAACGTTGAAATACCGCTTAGAGAAACAACACCCGAGCTACCAACTGCAAAAGCAGAGTCAGCAGCTTGATGACCTAGACATGCGTTTGCGTCGTGGTATGACTCAATACTTAAAGCAGCATGCACAACGTGTTGAACGTAAGCAGCACCAGCTTCAGTTGAACTCGCCAGTGAAACGCCTTGGCGAACAAAAACTGCATCTGCAACGTTCAGAGCAAAAGCTGTTGGATACAATGGACAAGACATTACTAACGACTCGCCACCAGCTAGCCATGGCTGCAGAGAAGCTAGAAACAGTGAGCCCGCTGTCAACTCTAAAGCGTGGTTACAGCATTACCCATTCTGCATCGAGCAAGACTGTGTCATCGATTAATGACGTCGAAGTAGGCGAAGTGATCACCACCCAAGTTGAAGATGGTGTAATTGAATCGCAAGTGACAACAAGAGTCGCGAAGAGTGAGCTTTAGTTTCATCAGATACAAAAAAGACCCAACACTTTAGTATTGAGTCTCTGGTATAACATCACCGATTGTCGTTCAAACCAAATAATTTAAGGCTATTCCGCTGGTTGGAATTCGAATTTCACTCTCGACTTAGACTTCAACTCGTTGCAATCGCCATTACAAAAATAGCTCGCTGCACCACAGGCTTGAAGCTTCTCAAGTTGGCTGCTGCACTCAGGGCAAAATCCAACTTTAGTAAAGTGAGCCTGACAACTTTCACAGTGATACTTGCCATCCCAAGCTAGCTCAGACTGGCACTTAGGGCAGATATTTTCACTCATTAGTATTTCCTAATTCACTACTATTTTTACAATCTACTACCGCTGAGACTTCGCTTGCTTGATTTGGTACATGTTCTTATCAGCTTGTACGATCAAGGTTTCTAATGATTCAGGATCTTTTTCATAAGAGAGCCCAACACTGACTGCGAACTGAATATCGTTGATATAGAGCGCTTGTTCCAAGGTTCTTTCTAAGCTGTGATAAAAGCTAACAACGCTTTCTTCAGAGTCAAAACAAGAGAACACCACAAATTCATCACCGCCATAGCGACCAATTTTGGCACATGTCGAGGTGGCTTCATCTAAAACCTTTGCAACAGCGAGCAATACGCCATCACCAAAGCTGTGACCATATGTGTCATTAATTGATTTGAATTTATCGACATCGACAAACAGACACGCCATAACCTTGTCACCAAAACATCGCTTTGCCAGTACGTTTTCAGCTTCACTCAACAGTGCTCGGCGATTCAAACAATGAGTAAGGGAATCATGATGAGCAAAAAAGTTAAGTTGATTCTCTAACTCATATTTCTCCAATGCGACCGAATACAGTGAAGCCAATAACTCTAGGATTTCGAGTTCGAATTCATGGGGTTCAGAGATGTACTGGCTGTAAATCGCGAAGGTACCTAGAACATGTCCATGTGAGGAGATGATTGGTACTGACCAACACGCATGAAGATTAGCTTGATTGGTCAGAGGTAGGAAAGGTACCCAATTGGGGTGCCTATTGATGTCTGAAACCATAACGGCTTTCTTGAGTGCCGCCGCCTCTCCACAAGAACCAATTCCCACACCAATCCCCACCCCTTCTATTTGCTGATTATAAAAATCAGGTAGGTTCGGAGCATATTCAAGGTGCAAAGTCTTTGACTCTGAGTTGAGCAGTAAAATTGAAGCCATACGCTGCCCGAAAAGCTGCTCGGTAAGCTGAATGATCTTATGATTTAAATCTTTACGATCCATCCCAAGAGCAAGCTTTCGAAGCAAACTGTTGACTGCTCGGTGGCCTTCTAATAAAAATTTTTGTTCCATTCACTAAAGCTTTCTATTGTGTAATTAGGTACGGCTTGTTCTTATGCAAGCTTACTATTGGTTAATAATAACACACTAAATAACCACAACACACAATCGAAGATCATAGGTTGATCTTTCGCTTTATCTATTTTGATCAGCGATCTACCCCAAAAAGAATATTTATATCACCACACACCGAAAGCATAAGTTACATGTGCTGCATTTCAATTTTAAATAGTCATTTATATCAAAAGTAACATATAAAAACAAAATAAACAGCACAAGCTATTTCGATCTATAGTCTAAATCATCGAATTACATGCGTCAGCATTTCAATATTCTGGTCATCTAACTGGGTTAACTTAACCGATAATGCTTTAAGCTCTGACGTATTATCAATGTGAGTACCACCACACGGAATAGACACGAGAGTGTCTGCATTGAGCTGCCATTCCCAGTAACGAGAGTCTGTTAATGCCTCGCCTTCCAGTCTCATCGCGACTGGCGTCGGCTCTGCTAGCCAGCCTGCCATCATTTGATTGATGTCGGCTTCAATGCCATCAAGGTTTGCTAGCATGTCTGCGACGTTCAAGCCGCGTTTCTTCAAGGTTTTGCCCAAACGATACTTGTCGGTACACAACTCTGGGGTCACAAAGCTGGTGACTTGCGCGTAGCTATTGAAGTCGTAACTGCCAAGCGGATCTTTTCTGTCCGCATCTTTGCGCCAGTAACTCTCAGCCAGTACTTTATTCAACGCTAAGAAAGCGATATGACCAGCACTATGCCCACGGCTCAAGCTTGCTTGGTATTCTTTATCAACCGACAACTCAACTTCATCGCCAATATTAATCGTAGAAGCTGATGCCGGTAGTTGGTGAACAACCACAAACGCCCACCCTTCCGTATCACGCTTAACAGGAATATCTGCTGCGATATGAAGCTTTCCAGTAGATTGTTCTATTGCACCAACAAGGCAATCTTCAACAATATACTGTTCACCATTTACGCTGACAAAACCTTGGTCTGCAGGGTGATCTGGCCAAATATAACTAACAGGATGAAAAGGCGTCACATCAGTGATCAAGTAGGTTTTACTGTTATCGCTTTCAACATATAGCGCTTTGGCATTGAGCTGCCAAGCCTGATGACAGAATTGAGTGATGGTTGGTGTGATTGCTTGTGCAGATGTAATCAAATCGCTAGTGCTCATATTGTTCTTCTTTTGAAATCGAGTCTAATTCGCTAACCCATAATGATGTGAGAATGTGAGGCTATGGCTTAACGTAAATTTTGCTTAAAAAAATACCCGAGACAGGCTCGGGTATCAAATCGATTAGAAAGGGTTATTTACGGCCTTTCATCATGCTCATCATACGTTTACGTTTGCGTTCCTGAGAAATCGTTAGCTTGTTTGTTTTCGCTTCAAACGGGTTTTCGCTGTTCTGGAATTGAATGCGAATCGGTGTACCCATGATCTCTAGCGAACGACGGTAGTAGTTCATTAGGAATCGTTTGTACGAATCTGGCAAGTTACGAACTTGGTTACCGTGGATAACGATAATAGGTGGGTTATAGCCACCAGCGTGCGCGTATTTAAGTTTCACACGACGGCCACGAACCATAGGCGGTTGGTGATCATCCGTTGCCATTTTCATGATACGAGTCAGAACAGAAGTACCAACACGTGTTGTCGCTGACTTGTAAGCTTCTTGAACAGATTCAAACAAGTGACCAACACCTGTGCCATGAAGTGCAGAAATAAAGTGAATACGTGCGAAATCAACGAAACCTAAACGGCGGTCTAGTTCTTTCTTAACGTGTTCTTTTACATCGCTGTCTAGACCATCCCACTTGTTTACTGCAATCACGATTGAACGACCAGCATTCAACGCAAAGCCTAACAAGCTTAAATCTTGATCCGAGATATTCTCGCGAGCATCAATCAGCAATAACACAACGTTAGCGTCTTCAATCGCTTTCAGTGTTTTAACTACAGAGAACTTCTCTACCGTTTCATTGATGTTCTTACGACGACGAACACCCGCAGTATCAATCAGAACGTATTCACGCTCATCACGCTGCATTGGAATGTAGATAGAGTCACGAGTCGTACCTGGCATATCGTAAACAACAACACGTTCTTCACCAAGAATACGGTTAGTTAGTGTTGATTTACCTACGTTCGGACGACCAATGATTGCTAGCTTGATTGGTTGATCTTGAAGACGCTGGAATTCTTCTTCCGCTTCTTCTTCAGTGAAATCAACTTGCTCTTCTTCTTCGTCTTCAAACTCAGTCAAATCGCTTACTTCACCATTCTCAGCTTTTAAAGCTTCAGCGAATGGGTTAAGTGCAAGGTCAATCAGTGCGGTTACACCACGACCGTGTGCCGCTGCGATTTGATACATATCTTCAACGCCTAACTGCCAGAAGTCAGCACTTGCAGCATCAGGGTCGATACCATCAACCTTGTTTACTACGAGCATTGAAGGCTTTTCTAGTTGGCGAAGGTGCTTAGCAATAGCCACATCTGAAGGTGTTAGACCAGCACGGCCATCTACCATAAACAGAACGACATCAGCTTCATCAATCGCCGCTAGCGACTGTTCAGCCATTTTAGTTTCAACACCTTCTTCGGTACCGTCGATACCACCAGTGTCGATAACAATAAAGTCATGCTCACTAAAATGAGCATGGCCGTATTTACGGTCACGCGTTAAGCCAGGGAAATCCGCAACCAATGCATCACGAGTTCGAGTCAATCGGTTAAATAACGTAGATTTACCTACGTTCGGACGCCCTACTAGAGCAACAACAGGTACCATAACAACCTCTACAATTTCTTCTCTAAATGTAGTTATAGGTAAGCACTTGTTCGCAAGTTTAAACTCTTACCTATAACCACATGGTTTATTAATTTATAACAACAAAACGGCTCCTAGCTGTTACCAACCAGGAGCCGACTGTGAATTGTATCACGCTTTTATTGGCTAATCGTTAGTTTCTTTACATCGCCATTGCGAGTCGTCACTAAGTAGCCTTCAGGTAGCTCAATTGGCGCAACCGCAAAGCCGCTATCATCAACTAACTGTTGGGCAACGAACTCACCCGATGAACGATCTAACCAGTGTAGATAACCTTCTGTATCACCCACGACTACATAACCGTTAATAATAGCAGGTGCTGTCAGTAAGCGGTTTTCTAGCAATGGCGTGCTCCATAGCTCAGTACCGCTACGCGCATCTACCGCAACCACATGGTCTTTGTCAGTAACAACGAACAAACGACTACCATCGCTTGCTAAATCAATCGCTGACGAGTAGTTACGCTTCCAAACTGGCTTACCAGAACGAAGATCGATAGCAATTAACTGACCATTGATACCAACGGTATACAAGGTGCCGCCAAGAACAATCGGAGACGCATCAACATCAACCAAGCGGTCAATTTCCGTTGCGCCTTTTGGCGTGCCAACCGGTTGTTGCCAAATAAGCTGACCACGGTCAACGATAGCAGCAGCCAAACGTCCATTTGCCGTTCCCCAGAAAACACCACCAGAAACAGCAACAGGAGAGCTATCGCCGCGCAGTGTTAAACTTGGAACTTCAGTGCTAATCGTCCACTTCTGTTCGCCGCTTTCTTGATCTAAAGCGATCATCATGCCACGGCTCGTATGAACTAATACCATGTTGCTTTCAGTCGCAGGAGATGCAAGCACCTCACCGTTCACTGGTACGCGCCACAGTTCTTCACCGGTCGATTCGTCTAACGCGATCACTTCGCCATTTTCAGAGCCTAAGAACACTTTGCCGTAAGCCGCTGTTAGGCCACCTGATAAGCGTGCGAGCACATCTTTTTCAAGATCGGTTTCCCACAACTTTTTACCCGTTTCAGGATCAAGCGCTTTAACAATACCTTCGCGACTTGCAACAAACACTTTGTCGTAAGCAAGCTCTGGCGTTAATTTTGAAAAGTAATGACCAACACCATCACCAACCGACGTAGACCATTCCTGCTTAGGAGTGAACTCGCTGTTTACCGTTGGTACTGGAGCCATGATGACGGTGTCTTCTTCACCCGCACAACCCGCTAACAGGCCAAGAGCAATCGCACACAACGCCGCTTTTGGAAACATCTTCTTCATTCAAAGCGCCTTATTTAGCTAGGTCGTCAAGTTTGATTTGAAGCGTTTGGCTCGCATCAGCAGCTTGTTGTGCTTCAGAGTAAGCACTGTAAGCCGCATCTGTGTCGCCTTTACGAAGTGAAATATCACCACGTAGTTCAGCAACACGGCCTTTCCAAGATTCGTCAGTCATCGCTTCAAGATCAGTCAATGCTGCGTCAAATTCACCTTGCTCAGCTTTGATACGAGCAACACGGTAAGTAAGTAGTGGTGCTAATGCCGCGTCCTTAGTTGCCGATTTTGCCCACTCAAGCTGTTCAAGTGCTGCTGCAAGGTCACCCGCTTGAACTTGCGCTTTAGCTAATTGCATAGCAGCAAGAACAGAGTATTCAGCATCTTTGTTTGCGTCGATGAAAGCTTGAATATCAGATTGAGCATCAACGCCCTTAGTATCAAGAGCTGAAATTACAGAGGTGTAGCTTTCTGAAGCTGCTTCACGCGCTTCAACGACTGAATCTTGGTAATAGCGCCAGCCAAATAGACCACCTAAACCAATAACCGCACCAAAGATTACGGCTTTACCGTTCTCTTTCCACCAATCTTTAATGGCTTCAACTTGTTGCTCTTCGCTATCGTAAAGTTCCACTTCCTGTCCTCTTTAATTCTTTAAACGCCAGCATAGTGCTGACGTTAATATTCATGATGAGCGTTTGCTCAATGGCTAACTAGATTAGCGCAGCAACTTTCTCTGCAACTTCCGTTTGAGACACGGTTTCTTGCACACCGCCAACCAAATCTTTTAGCACAACTGTATTATCAGCAACTTCGTTCTCACCAAGTACAAGTGCTACAACAGCACCTACTTTGTCAGCACGTTTAAATTGCTTCTTGAAGCTACCACCACCGAAGTGGTTCATCACGCGTACGCCTTTAACGGTGTCACGCAATTGATTCGCTAACTGCATGCCCGCGATCATAGTACCTTCGCCAGCAGCAACCATATATACGTCAACGCTACGACGAACTTCTGTAAGTTCTAGCGTTTCCATCATTAGAACCAGGCGCTCTAGACCCATTGCAAAACCAACCGCATTAGTTGCTTTGCCGCCTAGTTGCTCAACAAGACCATCGTAACGGCCACCGCCACATACTGTACCCTGCGCGCCTAGGCTGTCAGTGATCCACTCAAATACTGTGCGGTTGTAGTAATCTAGGCCACGTACTAGTCGCTCGTTAACTTGGTATTCGATACCAACAGCGTCAAGAAGTTCACACAAACCAGCAAAATGTTGCTTTGATTCTTCACCTAAATATTCAGATAGTCGAGGTGCGTCACCTAAGATCGCTTGAACATCCGGGTTCTTAGTATCAAGTACACGTAAAGGGTTAGTGTGCATGCGACGTTTACAATCTTCATCAAGCACATCGATGTGTTGCTCAAGGAACGCCACTAACGCAGTGCGGTAGCTTACGCGGTCTTCTTGAGAACCGATTGAGTTCAGTTCTAGGCGAACGTGTTTGTCGATGCCTAGCTCACGCCAAAGACGTGCTGTCATCATAATAAGTTCAGCGTCTACGTCTGGACCGTCTAGGCCAAACACTTCAACGCCACATTGGTGGAATTGACGGTAACGACCTTTTTGAGGACGCTCGTGACGGAACATTGGACCCATGTACCATAGGCGCTGTTCATCACGGTTAATAAGGCTGTTTTGAATACATGAACGTACACAACCTGCTGTTCCTTCTGGACGCAGCGTTAGGCTATCGCCATTACGGTCATCAAAGGTGTACATCTCTTTTGAAACAACGTCAGTTTCTTCACCAACAGCACGGCTAAATAGGTTTGTTTCTTCAACGATAGGCATACGTACTTCGTTGTAACCGTATGCGCTCACCACACTTTTAACTGCGCTTTCTACTTTCTGCCACAGTGGTGATTGAGTTGGAAGGCAGTCGTTCATGCCTCGAATTGCTTGGATATTTTTAGCCACAATATTTATTCCGTAATTTCTCACGACCAGGTGTTAGTGCGAATAGACAATCACACCCCATCGCGTTGTATTAATCTTCTAAGTTTTCTACATCAATGCGATTTGCTTTATCAAGCACTGACGCTTTTGCACGAATCTTAGCTTCAAGTTTGTCGACAAGATCATCGTTGTCGAAGCGCTCTTTCTGACGTTTACCGTCTTCGTAGAAGGCACTCTTACGTGCACTACCGGCTAAACCTAAGTGAGACACTTCAGCTTCACCAGGGCCGTTAACCACACAACCGATGATTGATACATCCATTGGGGTAATAACGTCTTCTAAGCGCTCTTCAAGAGCATTAACGGTGTTAATAACATCGAACTCTTGACGAGAACAGCTCGGGCACGCAATGAAGTTGATGCCACGCGAGCGAATGCGCAAAGATTTAAGAATATCAAAGCCTACTTTGATCTCTTCAACAGGATCAGCCGCGAGCGAAATACGCAGCGTATCGCCGATACCTTCAGAAAGAAGCATACCCAAACCGACAGCTGATTTCACAGAACCCGCACGCGCACCACCCGCTTCGGTAATACCAAGGTGCAAAGGTTGATCAATCTGCTTGGCAAGCAAACGGTATGAGCCGACTGCAAGGAATACATCAGAAGCCTTAACGCTGACTTTGAATTGATCAAAGTTTAGACGGTCTAGGATATCGACGTGACGCATTGCAGATTCAACAAGCGCTTCTGCTGTAGGCTCTGTGTATTTCTCTTGGATCTCTTTTTCAAGAGAACCGCCGTTAACACCAATACGAATCGGGATATTCATATCACGAGCACAATCCACAACAGAGCGAATGCGGCTTTCGTTACCGATGTTACCAGGGTTGATACGCAGACAGTCAACACCGTACTCTGCCACTTTAAGGGCAATACGGTAGTCGAAGTGAATGTCAGCCACCAAAGGAACAGAAACCTGCTGTTTGATTAGCTTAAATGCTTCAGCGGCATCCATAGTCGGTACAGATACGCGAACGATATCAGCGCCAACTTTTTCCAAAGCTCTAATTTGAGCAACGGTCGCAGCGACATCAGTTGTTCTTGTGTTGGTCATGGATTGCACAGCAATTGGTGCACCATCACCGATCGGCACATCACCCACATAAATACGGGTTGATTTGCGACGAATAATAGGAGATTCGTGTTGCATATAAACTCTAAGGTAAGGTTATTCTAGCTACTTTGCCTGAAGTATACCCAGAAAGGTCAACGGGTTCACTTGCAAATGTCATTGATACGCCCTCTGGCGCACCTAGAATCACTTTGTATGGCGCAGTTCCTGAAAGATTGAGTGTCTGACCTGCTTTTTTGATGCCAGTAGACAAAGTCTTGCCTGCCGCATCTTTAACTTGGATCCAACAGTCTGCAGAGAACTGCATCACTAGCTCGTTGGTTACAGGTTCAGGCGTCACTGTCTCTGATTCAGCCGCTACAGGGGTAACCTCTGCAACGTCTTGTGTCTCTTCTACTTGCTCGACATTCTCTGAGGCTTCAGCAGCACTCACTACAGTAAGAAGGTCATCAGAATTTTCAGTAACAGGAGATGTCTCTGTGTTTTGCTCAGCTTCAATCACTTCTAACGAAGTCAACTCAGGATCAAGCGACTCTTCTACCACTAGCTCTTCCGAGCTTTCAGTGTTGACGAGAGATTGAGATAGGGTGTCTTGCTGCTGGTTCTGCCACCACCAAAGTGATGAGATACCCGCTATCACAGCAAAGATGCTCCATGTAAGGATCATAATACGGCTGTTGTGCTTCTCTGTTTTTGTCTTACGAGAAAAGCTCAGCATTTCTTGTTCTTGATGTTGAGCATCACCGGCATGATGAAGCGCACTCAATACGACCTTTTCGTCAAGATTGACATATTTCGCGTATGAGCGAATGTAACCACGCATAAACGTAGCCACTTGATCTGATTCAAACTGGTTTTCTTCAATTTGCTGAATAAGCGTAACGCGCAACTTCAAGCGATCAGAGATCTGCTTCTGTGTTAAACCAAGAGATTCTCGTTTATTTTTAAGCAGCGTTCCCGCTTCAATTGCTGGAGCGACGGTTTCTTTCGTTTGTGTTTGTGTTTCGTGTTCTGTGTTCATAGAGAGTGAACTTCTAAAGTATTATCGCAGGTTGATGAGAGCATTTTTTATTTTCGTTTAAGCTCAATCTTACAACCTACTATGTGGAATTTTTCCTGCAACCCAGTTCATCAACCCTTAAAGTAGAAAACCACACGCTGTTGGTGAGCGATTTTCTCAGGAAGCTAGTTTATCAAGTAGCCAACCTAAATAGACACATTGACGATTATCGGGTAACAAGCGAGCACTTAAATTAATTTAAGATTATTTAATCATAAGCTAATGCCATTACAAGGCAAAAACACTTTCGACAAAATTTACCGTCAGCTCATGGTTTTGTCCAAAATTTAACGAAAAATGTAAGAAAGCGTGGGGAAAAAATCCAATTATTGGAAATTCACCTTCCAGAAAAGCAACAAGCCAGAAGGAATCCTTCTGGCTTGTTTCGTTCTAAATGGTATTTAAACCGCTTTTACTTGAATCACATCACCTGCGATTAAGTTAGCTTCAGAGGCAGCTTTCAGCATTTTAGTACGCTTGGTTCTATCAATAACATCACCAACCAGCTGACCACATGCGGCATCAATATCATCACCACGAGTTTTACGAACCGTTACTGTGTAGTTGTATTCCATCAGCGTTTTTTGGAAGCGATCAATGCGAGAGTTGCTTGGCTTCTTATAAGGCGAACCCGGATAAGGGTTAAATGGAATCAAGTTGATCTTACAAGGCGTATCTTTCATTAGCTCAGCAAGTTCACGAGCGTGGTCCATATCATCATTCACATGATCCAACAGAACGTACTCAACCGTTACTTTACCGCGGTTAGCATTTGAAGAAGCAATGTAGCGACGAACCGATGCTAGGAAATCTTGGATATCCCAACGGTCGTTGATTGGCATGATTTGGCTACGTAGCGCATCGTTTGGTGCGTGTAGAGAAATCGCCAGAGCGACATCGATGTTGTCTGTCATCTGATCAAGACCAGAAACAACACCAGATGTTGATACTGTCACACGGCGCTTAGACAGAGAGAAACCTAGATCATCAAGCATCAGCTCTAATGATGGAATTAGGTTCTTCATGTTAAGCAGAGGCTCACCCATACCCATCATTACGACGTTAGTAATTGGACGACGACCCGTTTCTTTCTCTAAACCGATTTCACGTGCAGCACGCCAGATTTGACCAACGATCTCTGAAACTTTCAGGTTACGGTTGAAGCCTTGTTGAGCCGTAGAGCAGAATTTACATTCAAGCGCACAACCGACTTGCGAAGATACACATAGCGTCGCACGGTCACCATCTGGGATGTATACCGTTTCAACGTCTTGGTCACCAACGCTCATCGCCCATTTAATAGTGCCATCCGCAGAGTGCTGAGCTTCAGAAACGATAGGTGCAACAATCTCACAGCGATGCAGCAGTTTCTCACGTAACTTTTTGTTGATGTTGTTCATTTGTTCGAAGTCATCGACACCGAAGTGATAAATCCACTTCATCACTTGCTCTGCTCGAAACGCTTTCTCATTCAGTTCTTCTGTGAAAAATTTACGAAGACCTTTACGATCAAAATCGAGTAGATTGACTTTAGCTGTGGTCATGATGCCTCTCAATGACGGAACAATAATTAAGGGCGCGAATTGTACAGCCTTTACGCAACTTCAACAAGCACTGTAAAACCTTGTGTTTACTAAGACATTCAAACTTAAGTGATTAAAATTTACACAGTCAAATTTACCTGCTTAAGTTTGGCCAATTCAAAGAGAGATTCCCGATTACGCTCCTCCGTCGCTTTCGGGAATGACGGGCTTTAACCACCGAATACTTGCGCGTTCTCCGACCTCCTGCTAACGCTGCTCGTTATCTTCACGGCCTTCCAACTAACCCTACTTGCTCGTCATTCCAGAACCGAGGAACGAGGTATCTGGAATCTCCGACAACACACTCCAATTCCCAACCGCGTTCCTTGTAGCTTTCGGGAGTAACGCTTGAATCCATCAGAAACGAAAAAGGCTTCACCGAAGTGAAGCCTTTATTGAGACTTGCTGTTGTCTGCTTATTCAGCTGAACGCGGGCAAATTTCAGATTCTGGGAAAAAGAATTCGATTTCGCGAGCCGCAGACTCAGGGCTATCGCTGCCGTGTACTGAGTTGTAACGCATGCTGATTGCGTAGTCAGCACGGATAGTGCCGCATGCCGCTTCTTCTGGGTTAGTTTTACCCATTAGTTCACGGTAACGAGCAATCGCGTTTTCGCCTTCAAGTACTTGAACCATGATAGGACCAGAAGTCATGAACTCTTTTAGTGGTCCAAAGAACTCTTTACCTTCATGTTCTGCATAGAAGCCACTTGCTTGCGCTTCTGTAAGAGAAACCATTTTAGCGGCAATAATCTGTAGGCCAGCTTTTTCAATGCGGTGGTAGATTTCACCGACAAGGTTACGCTTAACTGCATCCGGCTTAACAATTGAGAACGTTCTTTCTAGAGCCATAGGGATTCCTTCACTTCATTTTTTTGTTATTAAATACTGAAATTACTAAGATCATTCGATCTGAGTTTATGAATAAGCGGTATCGAAATACCGCTCACTCTTATTATTATTTTGCTTGGTCGATAAGAAGACGAGCCAGTGTACGAACACCCATACCAGTCGCGCCTGCAGCCCACTTATCACTTGATGACTTACGGTAAGTACCCGCGCAGTCCATGTGAATCCAACCTTTTTTGTAGTCATCTACAAAGTAAGAAAGGAACGCAGCAGCTGTACTTGCACCCGGTGTGTAATCACCAGAGCTGATATTTGAAAGATCAGCAAAGTTTGAAGGCAACATACCACGGTGGAAGTCAGCAAGAGGCAATGGCCATAGGCCTTCTTTCTCTTGGTTTGCAGCTGTTAGTGCTTGATGAGATAACTCATCATCGAAGCTCAATAGTGCGTGGTAGTCGTTACCTAATGCATTTTTAGCCGCGCCAGTTAGCGTTGCACAGTCGATGATCAACTCTGGATTCTGAGCGCTTGCGAACATCAGGCCATCAGCTAAAACTAAACGACCTTCCGCATCGGTATTCATGATCTCGACAGTCTTACCATTTTTGTAAGTAATGATGTCGCCAAGCTTCAATGCACGACCAGAGATCATGTTCTCTGCACAACATAGGATAAGCTTAATACGCTTGTTTAGGCCGCGTTCAATCGCTAGACCTAAACCACCGGTAATAGTCGCTGCGCCACCCATATCAGCTTTCATTGCTGTCATGAATTGACCTGGCTTGATGCTGTAACCGCCTGAGTCGAAAGTGATGCCTTTACCCACAAGACAAGCAAACACGGGTGCGTTTTCATCGCCAGTTGGGTTGAAGTCCAGTTGAAGCATTGCTGAAGTACGTTCAGAGCCGCGACCTACCGCGTAGATACCTTCCCAACCTTCAGTTAGGAGATCTTTGTCTTTAACGATTTTTGCTTTAACAGTGCCTGCTGGTGCCACTGACTTGATGTATTCAGCTGCCATTGTCGCTAATTGACGAGGGGCAACTTCTTCAGCCGTTTTGTTGATGATGTCACGCGTCCAATCTGTCGCGCGGATACGTGCTTCTAATTCAACTTGATCAGCTTCAGCTAGAGCATCCCACTCCAATGCATTCTTTTTCTTTGGTCCACGGTAGCCTTGGTAAAAAGCCCAAACACTTTCAAGATCCCAACCTTCACCGCTAAGTGCAACCAATGCGATACCTTGTCCGTCAAGCGTACGACCAGCACGTTGAACCGCACCTAAATCGTGGCCTTCACCAATGTGAATTGTCGCTCCCGCTTCCGAAAACGATAAGATAGCTCTTGCTCCCCACTGAGGCTGGGCAGCTTCTTGACTTAAAAATACTGACATCTGTGTAGACATGATTTCTCCTTGTCTTTGAACCACGTTGAGTGAGTGATTCTGATTATTTTTTATTAGCGCTCTGATGTTAGCATTATGTAGAAGTAAAATGTCATTTTGATAAAAAAACGGACCATAAGGTCCGCTTTTTTTAGTAAGAATTGTTAACTTGGCTGTGTTTTATATTGGATAAATTCCAACCAACGACCAAATTATAGAACAAGAGGGTTAGTCCATCTCATCCATCCAGCATAAAATAATGGCCTCTAGAATTTTCTCATTCGAGTGATTCGGCTCATCATCAAAATCTTCAAGATCTAACACCCATTGATGCAAGTCTGTAAAACGTACGGTTTTAGGATCAGTCTCCGGGTATAAATCACATAGCTCAATCGCAATGTCTCGCGAATCAATCCATTTCAAGCTCATAACACTTCCTTATCTTTATCAGCGACGATTTGTCATCTTAATGATTTATATTTTATGCCAGTTTTACTAACACGTTTAGTCGAGCTGAGTTCTTAGTGCTCTTCAGAAGCTAAGTTCAGTGTGTACTTTGGAATTTCAACTACAAGGTCAGTATCAGCTACTTTAGCTTGGCAACCAAGACGAGATTCCATTTCCAGACCCCATGCTTTATCAAGCATATCGTCTTCTAGGTCATCACTTTCTTCTAATGAGTCGAAACCTTCACGAATCACAACGTGACATGTAGTACATGCACACGATTTCTCACATGCGTGTTCAATACCAATACCGGCCTTCAATGCAACATCAAGAACCGTCTCACCAGTTTTTGCTTCTAAAACAGCGCCTTCTGGACATAGATCTTCGTGAGGTAAAACAATAATCTTTGGCATGTTTATCTATTCTCTAACTATTAAATATTATCGACTGACTGACCTGACAGTGCAGCTCGAATTGATTTATCCATACGACGAGAAGCAAAGTCTTGGCTCGCTTTGTCGGTATTCTTAATTTCTAGTTCGATGGCATCAGCGTTTTCGCCATTGCGTACTTCAATCAATGCCTCAATAGCTTGCAGAAGTTGCTGCTTTTCTTGCTCATCAAGCAGCTCATCGCCATCAGCTTGCATTGCTGCAATAAGACCTTCGATAACACGATCTGCTTCTACACGTTGTTCAGCTAGAGCACGCGCTTGCATGTCTTCTTTAGCAAACGTCATCGAATCTTTCAGCATGTTCGCCACTTCATTATCGCTTAAGCCGTAAGACGGTTTAACCTGAATTTCAGCTTGAACACCTGTGCTCTTCTCCATAGCCGTCACCGATAGCAGGCCATCAGCGTCTACTTGGTAAGTCACACGAATATGCGCCGCACCAGCCGCCATTGGTGGAATGCCTTTTAGAGCAAAACGAGCCAATGAACGACAGTCATCAACCATCTCACGCTCACCTTGCACGGTGTGCACTGTCATTGCAGTTTGACCGTCTTTGAACGTGGTAAATTCTTGTGCGCGAGCAACAGGGATCGTGGTATTACGTGGAATGATCTTTTCGACCAAACCACCCATAGTCTCGATACCTAAAGAAAGCGGGATAACATCAAGCAGCAGCATTTCAGAGTCAGGCTTGTTGCCGACTAAGATATCCGCTTGGATAGAAGCGCCAATCGCAACCACTTCATCTGGGTTAATGCTGGTTAATGGCGTACGACCAAAGAAGTCACCCACCATTTCACGTACAAGCAATGTACGAGTTGAACCGCCGACCATCACGACTTCTAAAACATCATCCGCGTCAACTTCGGCATCTTTCAATGCACGACGACATGAAAGCAGTGTTTTCTTAACAAGCGGCTTAATGATGTCTTCAAACTCTTCACGAGTTAATGAACCAGCCCAACCCAACACTTCAACATTAACGCTTTCAGCTTCAGATAAGCCAATCTTCGCTTCTGTTGCTGCATCTAGAAGAATACGATTCTGTTCTGCAGTTAGCTCTGATAAGCCCATTTGCTCTTGGAAATGTTCTGCGATCAAGTGGTCAAAGTCGTCTCCGCCTAATGCAGAGTCGCCACCAGTTGCTAATACTTCAAAGACACCTTTCGACAGGCGTAAGATAGAGATATCAAAAGTGCCACCGCCAAGGTCATAAACCGCAATCACCCCTTCTTTACCAGAATCCAAACCGTAAGCAATCGCTGCCGCAGTAGGTTCATTAAGAAGACGTAACACGTGAAGACCAGCAAGTTGAGCCGCGTCTTTTGTACCAGCACGCTGTGCATCATCAAAATACGCAGGAACCGTAATTACGGCGCCAGATAACTCACCGCCTAGCGTAGTCTCAGCACGTTGGCCAAGCGCTCGTAGAATATCAGCAGAAACCTGGATTGGGTTCTTGTTGCCTTGTTCTGTACGGATCACAGGTAGACCATTATCACTTTCTTCAAACTGATATGGCAGAGACGGGTATCGCTGTTGAATATCCGACAGTGAGCGACCAATTAATCGCTTTACTGAGATAATGGTATTTTTAGGGTCAGTCTGCGCGTTAGCACGAGCTTCATCGCCAGTCGTATAAGATTCCGACTGGTAGTGAACAACTGAAGGTAAAATGCTTCGACCTTGTTGATCAACGAGTGTGCTCGCCTCGCCACTGCGTACTGCAGCAACCAACGAGTTTGTTGTACCTAAATCAATACCCACTGCAAGCTTGTGCTGGTGAGGAGCGGCGCTTTGCCCTGGTTCTGCAATCTGAAGTAGTGCCATGGATGTGTCCTTGTTATACAAACTAGCCGATCAAACGATCTTCAACTAATTCGATTTCATTCTTTAATTTTGCAATAAACTTAAGCTTTCTTACTCGGTCTGCAGCTTCTAGCCAAGCTTCGCTTTCGAGTTCTTGTTGGATAGCACTTAATTGTTGTTTATACATTTTGCTAACCTTGCCTTCAAATGCAAATAGCGCATCTTCAGGATCAGAACTGTCTGCGATATCTTCCAGCTCTTCACGCAGTTCCATTTGCTCCATCAGGAACATAGGATCTTGCATGGTTTGTTGTTCACCACGAATGTCTTCTCCGTGTTGAACCAACAGGTATTCCGCTCGGCTGATTGGATTCTTCAATACCTGGTACGCATCGTTGATTTGTGCCGCTTTTTGCACGGCTAATAAGCGGTCACGCTCAGAAGCTATCGCAAATTTATCAGGATGGAATTGGCGTTGCAGATCTCTAAACTGAGAAGAAAGAAGGCTACCATCCAGTTGAAACTGAAGTGGTAGCCCAAATAATTCGAAATGATTCATGTAAAGGTGGTCCTAAGTTTAGGCTCTTTGTTCAGAGCCTAATTTTATTCTTCGCTTACAACGCTTAACGATTCAAGCGTTTAAACATTGAAGCTCTCACCACAACCACATTCGCCTTTCGCGTTCGGGTTGTTGAATTCAAAACCTTCGTTTAGGCCTTCTTTTACATAATCAAGCTCAGTACCGTCTAGGTATACTAGGCTCTTTGGATCAATGATGACCTTAACACCAGAGTGCTCAAACACTTCGTCTTCTTCGTTAAGCTCGTCAACGAATTCCAGTACATACGCCATACCCGAACAGCCAGTAGTTTTTACTGCTAAGCGTAACCCGAGACCTTTACCACGGTTATCTAGGAAAGCTTGAACTCGGCTTGCTGCCGTATCTGTCATGGTGATGGCCATACTACAACCTTGTGTTTTATATAAATTGAGAACTCAGGTGGGAGCACAAAGGGTGCTCCCAAATATTACTTATTTTGTCGACGTAATTACGGTATTGAAGCGATTAGTGCTTCTTTTTGTAATCCGCAACAGCTGCTTTGATTGCATCTTCAGCAAGAATTGAACAGTGAACTTTCACTGGTGGCAACTCAAGCTCTTCTGCGATTTCAGAGTTTTTAATAGCAGCTGCTTCGTCAATACTTTTACCTTTAACCCACTCTGTAACTAGTGAGCTAGAAGCGATTGCGCTACCGCAACCGTAAGTCTTGAATTTTGCGTCTTCAATAATGCCTTCTGCAGATACTTTGATTTGCAGTTTCATTACGTCACCACAAGCCGGTGCGCCAACCATGCCGCTACCTACACTTGGGTCTTCTTTATCAAACGAACCTACGTTACGTGGGTTTTCGTAGTGATCAATTACTTTTTCGCTATATGCCATGATAGTTACCTCGAATCCTCTATTTCCGTGAGATTAGTGATGAGCCCACTCAACAGTGTTCAAATCAATCCCTTCTTTATACATATCCCATAGAGGAGACATGTCGCGTAATTTGTTTACCGCTACACGGATTTGTGCAATCGCGTAGTCGATTTCTTCTTCCGTTGTGAAACGGCCGAATGAGAAACGTACTGAGCTATGTGCCAGTTCATCGTTTAGACCAAGAGCACGTAGAACGTATGAAGGCTCTAGGCTTGCTGATGTACATGCTGAACCCGATGATACTGCTAGGTCTTTTAGAGACATAAGCAGAGACTCACCTTCAACGAAAGCGAAGCTCACGTTTAGGTTGTGTGGTACACGTTGGTCTAAGTCGCCGTTTACGGTTACGGCTTCTAGATCTTGAACACCTTTCAATAGGCGCTCACGAAGTGCTAGTGCGTGATCGTAGTCTTTCTGCATGTCTTGTTTAGCGATAGCAAACGCTTCGCCCATACCCACGATTTGGTGAGTAGCAAGAGTACCAGAACGGAAACCACGTTCATGACCGCCACCGTGCATTTGCGCTTCAAGGCGAATACGTGGCTTACGACGAACGTACAAAGCGCCGATGCCTTTAGGGCCGTATGCTTTGTGTGCAGACATAGAGATAAGATCAACTTTCATCTCTTTTACGTCTAGTGGGATTTTACCCGCAGACTGCGCCGCATCAACGTGGAAGATGATCTTACGTGCACGACATAATTCGCCGATTGCACCGATATCTTGGATTACACCAATCTCGTTGTTTACGTGCATGATAGAAACTAGAACAGTATCTTCACGCATTGCAGCTTGAAGCTTGTCTAGATCAATGATGCCGTTTGCTTCTGGCTCAAGGTATGTAACCTCAAAACCTTCACGCTCTAGTTGGCGACATGGATCAAGAACCGCTTTGTGTTCTGTTTTGCACGTGATTACGTGCTTACCTTTCTTCTCGTAAAAGTGCGCTGCACCTTTGATAGCAAGGTTATCTGACTCTGTAGCTCCTGACGTGAAAACAATCTCACGTGGGTCTGCATTTAGTAGATCGGCAATTTGCTCACGAGCATTATCTACTGATTCTTCTGCCTGCCAGCCATAACGGTGTGAACGAGACGCAGGGTTACCGAAGTTACCATCCATCGTCATACACTGAACCATCTTTTCAGCAACACGTGGATCGACTGGACATGTAGCTGAATAGTCAAAGTAAATAGGCAGTTTCATTTTCTACTCCAATGTAAAAACTGACCGCTAAGAGCGGGCATTAACACCGTGAGGTGCTGCACTAATCGTTGTAGTGCTCGTATTTTTTTGTGCAAAACCATTATTAACCGCAAGATCAATATCTTGACGATCAGAAATCTGTAAAACTTCGTTATCTTTCATTAGCTCACCGAGCGTAATGTCATTTAAGAAGCTGCTAATACGGGAGCTTAAATCACGCCATAAAGTGTGAGTTAAACAACGACTACCACCTTGGCAATCTGCTCTACCGTGACACTTAGTTGCATCGACCGATTCGTCAACTGCAGCAATCACAGTTCCGACAGCGATGTCGCCCGCTTCAGCACCTAGGCGGTAACCACCACCAGGACCACGAACACTAGCAACTAAGCCAGCTTTACGTAACTTAGAAAATAGCTGTTCTAAGTAAGATAACGAAATACCCTGTCGCTCTGAAATGTCAGCCAGAGGAACTGGGTTTTTTTTGCGAATGCAGTGCTACATCTAGCATAGCTGTTACCGCATATCTTCCTTTAGATGTAAGTTTCATATCACACCGTATCCACATTGTTTATGTGGTTGGAATTTTCCCATACCCGACTAAATTGGTCAAGTATTTAGTTGACTATTTTAGTCAGGTATTCCCCCCTACCTATTGCATGGGCTTTATTTGTCTTTATTACTCTTCTCAATAGAGGTCAAAATACCGCGTAGAGTATTGATCTCTTGCAGTTCAGGACGAGCTCGGCTGAATAGGCGACGTAGCTTGTTCATCACCTGACCAGGCTTGTCCTTAGAGATAAATTGGGTATCGATGATCACTTTTTCAAGGTGTTCGTAGAACATTTCTAGTTCTTCGTGACGAGGATAGTCATCTTGTTGCTGCGGCTGATATTGACTAGCAACCATATCAAGGTGTGCCACACGAACTTCATAGCTCAGCGTTTGTACCGCCATTGCTAGGTTCAGTGAACTGTATTCAGGGTTTGCAGGAATACACACATGATAATGACACTTTTGCAGTTCATCATTTGTTAGACCAGTACGTTCACGGCCGAAGACTAATGCTACAGGGTGTTTTTGACCTTCAACTGCAAACTTTTCACCACATTCACGCGGCTCAAGCATTGGCCATTCAAGCGTACGTGAACGCGCACTCGAACCTACCACCAAACCACAGTCTTTTACTGCTTCATCCAGTGTAGAAACAATCGTCGCATTTTCTGCGATGTCACCTGCACCAGCTGCCAGTGCTAAGGTCTGCTCGTCAACTTCACATTGAGGGTCGACAAGAACCAATTGACTCAAACCCATCACTTTCATTGCGCGAGCTGCTGATCCGATATTTCCCGAATGAGACGTACCAACCAGAACGACTTTTACATTGTCTAACATGCTATATGACACCACTTTAAAAATAATCGCGAGATATTAACACATAGCTAAGTAAAATGGTCAGACCCTTCTCGTAATGTGAATTCAAGAGTTCAAAAAACAACCACTTCCCTTTTGCAAAAAATTTGGTATACTCGCCGCCGCTTTAAACTGTTCTTTAACATCTTGTGGGAAAAACCTATGCATCCAATGCTAAACATTGCGATACGCGCTGCGCGTAAAGCTGGCAACCATATTGCTAAATCTCTAGAAACAACTGATAAGATCGAAACGTCTCTAAAAGGTAACAACGATTACGTTACTAACATTGCTCAAGAAGCTGAGTACATGATTATTGAGACAATCAAATCATCTTACCCAGAGCACAGCATTATTTCTGAAGAGTCAGGCCTAACTGAAGGTAAAGACTCTGACGTACAATGGATCGTTGACCCACTAGATGGCACCAACAACTTTGTAAAAGGTTTCCCTCACTTCTCAGTATCTATCGCTGTTCGCATGAACGGTCGTACAGAAGTTGCTTGTGTTTATGATCCAATGCTAAACGAGCTATTCACAGCTCAACGTGGCGCTGGCGCACAACTTAACAACGCTCGTATGCGTGTTACTCAACTTAAAGACCTTCAAGGTACTGTTCTTGCTACTGGTTTCCCGTTCAAGCAAAAACAACACTCTGAATCTTTCATGAAAATCATCACTGGTCTATTCGTTGACTGTGCTGACTTCCGTCGTACTGGTTCTCCAGCTCTTGACCTATGTTACCTAGCGGCTGGCCGTGTTGACGGTTACCTAGAACTAGGCCTTAAGCCATGGGATCTAGCAGCTGGCGATCTAATCGCTCGTGAAGCTGGTGCTATCATGACTGACTTTGCTGGCGGTACTGATTACATGACTTCTGGTAATGTTGTTGCTTCAAGCGCACGTGGTGTTAAGTCTATTCTTAAGCACGTTCGTGAGAACTCTAACGAAGGTATGCTGAAGTAATTCAGACCTTGCGTTAATGCTCTTTGGTTAAGAGCAAAAGATTTTCAAAGCCTCGCGATTGCGAGGCTTTTTTGTATCTGCTCTTCGAGATACGAGATACGAGCAGAGTGGCGCTTAGTTACATTGAGTGCAACTCACTTCAACGTTAAATTGCGTTGAGCTCAACCACAAAATACAGATGTAAAAAAACCGCTAGTTGCCTAGCGGTTTTTTTGGTTTATCGAAACAGTTAAGCCAAGGCTTAAGGCATCTCGTTAAACTCTTCACCTTCTTTTTCCACTTGTGGTGGCATTAGGTGTTCACGCGTGATACCCAACTTCATAGCTAGTGCTGATGCAACGTAGATAGAAGAGTAAGTACCAACCGTAATACCCAATAGAAGTGCAGTCGCGAAGCCGTGAATCATAGCACCACCCTGTACAAACAGAGCGATAACCACGAACAACGTCGTACCAGAAGTAATCAAGGTACGGCTCAATGTTTGTGTGATTGAGCTGTTCAATACTTCAGGCGCTTCGCCTTTACGCATCTTACGGAAGTTCTCACGAATACGGTCAAATACCACTATGGTATCGTTGAGGGAGTAACCGACCACCGTCAGCAAGGCTGCCACGATAGTAAGGTCTACCTCGATTTGCATTAGAGAGAACACACCTAGTGTGATGATAACGTCGTGCGCTAGGGCTAATACAGCACCTGCAGCCAATCGCCATTCAAATCGCACTGATACGTAGATCAAGATACAGATCAGAGAAACTAAGATCGCAAGACCACCAGCTTCTGTTAGTTCATCACCCACGTTTGGACCAACGAACTCGATACGACGCATCTCAACTTGCTCACCAGTACCATCTTTAATCGCAGACAGGATTTGGTTACCAAGCGTTTCGCCCGCAACACCATCACGTGGGCGTAGACGAACCATTACCTCACGCGCAGAACCAAAGTTCTGAACCGTAGCATCACCAAAGCCTTCAGCTTCTAGTGCACTTCGGATATCGGGTAGGTTTGCTGGTTCCTCAAAACCCACTTCAATCAGAGTACCGCCGGTAAAATCTAGACCCCAGTTCAACGATTTCGTTGTTAGGGTGAAGATAGCCGTACCAATCATCAAGATAGAAAATACAAAGGCAACCTTTGACCAACGCATAAAGTCGATCATTTTTTCTGCTTTTAGAATCTGAAACATATTAATTCCTAGCCTTAGATCGACAGTTTCTTAACACGTTTACCGCCATACATCAGGTTCACGATACAACGTGTTCCGATAATAGCTGTAAACATTGAAGTCAAGATACCGATTGATAACGTTACCGCGAAGCCTTTAATCGCACCTGTACCGACAGCAAATAGAATGATTGCTGTTAATAGTGTGGTGATGTTGGCATCGGCGATTGTGCTAAATGCGTTTGCATAACCTTGGTGAATCGCTTGTTGTGGACTGCGTCCATCTCGAAGTTCTTCACGTATACGCTCAAAGATAAGAACGTTGGCATCGACTGCCATACCGACCGTCAATACGATACCGGCAATACCTGGTAGCGTCATTGTCGCGCCAGGAATCATCGACATCACACCAATAATCAACACCAAGTTAGCCATCAGAGCGACATTCGCAATCAAACCGAAAGTACGGTAGTAAAGCAGTGTGAATAGCATTACTGCAGCCATACCCCAAACCATCGCCATGATGCCCATATCGATGTTTTGTTGACCCATAGATGGACCAATCGTACGTTCTTCTACAATCGAGATAGGAGCAATCAATGCACCAGCACGTAGTAGAAGTGCCAAGTTATGAGCTTCAGCCGTTGAGTCGATACCTGTAATACGGAAGTTACGGCCAAGTGCAGATTGAATCGTCGCTTGGTTAATCACTTCTTCGTGCTTACTTAGGATCACTCGGCCTTCAGGTGTTTTACGACCGCTGTCTTTGTACTCTGCAAATACGGTTGCCATTAGCTTACCGATATTTTGACGAGAGAACGTAGACATCTTGCTACCACCTTCGCTATCTAGCGAGATGTTAACTTGTGGGCGACCGTATTCATCAACACTTGAGCTTGCATCTGTAATGCTAGAACCGCCTAAGATAACGCGCTTCTTAAGTACTACAGGGCGACCATCACGGTCTTGCTTGATTTCACTACCAGCAGGAGCACGACCAGCAGCTGCAGCGGCCAAATCGGCACTGCTGTCTACTTCACGGAATTCAAGAGTCGCGGTTGCGCCTAAAATTTCTTTAGCACGAGCCGTGTCTTGAACACCTGGCAATTCCACTACGATACGGCTAGCACCTTGACGTTGAACCAAAGGCTCAGCAACACCAAGTTCGTTAACACGGTTACGTAGAATGGTAATGTTTTGCTCTACCGCGTAGTTGCGGATTTCTTGTAGGCGAGTTTCAGTGAAGTTAGCAATTAAAGAGAAACGACCGTTAGATTCTGAATCTACGAACGTCATATCTTGGTGCTTAGATTGCAGTAGCGATTTCGCTTCAGCAAGCTGCTCTTCGTTACGCAGAATCACTTCCACGGCGTCTTTACCCGATGGGCGAATAGCACGGTAACGAATTTTTTCTTCACGAAGTTCGCTACGGAACGCTTCTTCTTGTTGGCCAACGAGCTTTTCCATTGCAGCGTCCATATCCACTTCCATTAAGAAGTGAACACCACCACGTAGGTCAAGACCCAGTTTCATTGGTGCAGCACCAATAGACTCGAGCCAATCAGGAGTTGAAGCAGCTAAGTTTAGAGCAACGATAACGTCATCGCCTAGTGCTTCTGTGATGATATCACGGGCACTGATTTGCGTATCTGTATCGTTAAAGCGAACAAGAATGGAACCGTTCTCTAGAGCAACGGATTTAGTAGAAAGGCTCTTTGCTTCAAGAGCGTCGGTGACAGCATCCAGCGTAGACAGATCTACAGAGGCGCCGCGCGCCCCTGTAACTTGAACTGCCGGATCTTCACCGTATATATTTGGAAGTGCGTACAACGCAGCGATAGCGATGGCAAACATCACCATCAAATACTTCCATAACGGATAACGGTTTAGCACAGCGAGGATCCTCTAGCTGTTTATAGAGATTTCAGAGTACCTTTTGGTAGCACTGCTGTAACGAAGTCTTTCTTGATAACAACTTCGTTGTTTGCGTTCAGTTCGATAGCAACGTAGTCGCTGTCTTCTGCAATCTTAGTAATCTTACCAATCAGACCGCCGCTAGTTAGAACTTCATCGCCTTTGCCCATAGAAGACATAAGGTTCTTATGCTCTTTTACGCGCTTAGCTTGTGGACGGTAGATCATGAAGTAGAAGATCACAGCGAACATACCTAGCATGATAAGCATTTCGAAACCGCCGCCTGCTGGTGCACCTTCTGCTGCTGCGTGAGCTTGAGAAATAAACATTAAAAACATCCTCTATTATATTTTAGTAATTGTTTGTCTAATTGGGTTGCATCCCTTTATTTTCAAGCCCCATCACTCGGAAGAGAGATGGGGCTCGCAAAAAAGAAATACTAAGATTCTTTACCTAGTGGTGGCACTTCACGCCCCATTCTTGCGTAGAACTCAGCAACGAACTCTTCAAAACGGTCTTCATCAATAGATTGACGAATGTCTGACATGATTCGTTGGTAGAAACGCAGGTTGTGGATAGTGTTTAGTCTTGCACCTAGGATTTCATTACAGCGATCCAAATGATGTAAGTAAGACTTACTGTAGTTCTTACAAGTGTAACAGTCACAATCTGAATCTAGTGGTGTTGTATCGGTTTTATGCTTCGCATTACGGATCTTGATCACACCTTCAGTCACAAACAAGTGGCCGTTACGTGCATTTCGCGTTGGCATAACACAGTCAAACATGTCGATACCACGACGAACACCTTCAACTAAGTCTTCAGGTTTGCCTACACCCATTAGGTAACGTGGCTTATCTTCAGGTAGTTGAGGACATGTGTGCTCAAGAATACGGTGCATGTCTTCTTTTGGTTCGCCTACAGCTAGGCCGCCAACAGCGTAACCATCAAAACCAATTTCTGTTAGGCCTTTAACGGATACATCACGAAGGTCTTCGTATACGCCACCTTGAACGATACCGAATAGTGAGTTCGGGTTTTCTTGCTTATCAAAGTGATTGCGTGAACGCTGAGCCCAACGAAGAGACATCTCCATTGAGTCTTTAGCTTCTTTATGCGTCGCAGGATAAGGCGTACATTCGTCAAAGATCATTACGATGTCTGAACCTAGATCCTTTTGGATTTCCATCGACTTTTCAGCGTCCATGAAAATCTTGTCACCGTTTACAGGGTTACGGAAGTGAACACCCTCTTCAGTGATTTTACGCGTAGCACCTAGGCTGAATACTTGGAAACCGCCTGAATCAGTCAGGATAGGTCCTTTCCAGTTCATGAAGTCGTGCAAATCACCGTGCAGTTTCATGATTTCTTGACCAGGGCGTAACCATAGGTGGAACGTATTACCTAGTAGGATTTCAGCACCGGTGTCTTTCACTTCTTCAGGAGTCATGCCTTTAACCGTACCGTAAGTACCTACTGGCATGAATGCTGGTGTTTCAACGCTACCACGTTCAAACTGAAGTTGACCACGACGTGCGCCGCTGTTTGTTTTTTTAAGTTCGTATTTTAATTTCACGAAGCCTCCAATGTGCCAGAGAAACAATCTGACTGATAATTCAGAACCTGAAGCTAAACATAAGTTCAATCTAGCGAGTTCTATGAGGAGCGGTCGCGTATTCCTTGCGAGAGATTAGACAGTGACCTGCCCGACTCCTAGCCTACTGCTAGCACCCGTAAATATTTTGTATCCATTGGTGAGTCTATTAGCTCACCAAGCTCTAAGATCAAAGCTTTAATTTATGCTGTTTTCTTGTTGATGAACATGGCATCGCCGTAGCTGAAGAAACGATATTCGCTCTTCACTGCGTGATCGTATGCGCCCATCACATTGTCATAACCAGCAAATGCACTCACCAACATAATCAATGTTGATTCTGGTAAGTGGAAATTAGTAATCAAGCAATCCACTAACTGATATTCATAGCCAGGGAAGATGAAGATTTCGGTATCACCAAAGAAAGGAACAAGCTCAGTGCCTTTTTTCAGTGCATCTTGCGCTGCACTTTCTAGTGAGCGCACTGATGTTGTACCAACGGCAATGATGCGACCGCCACGTGCTTTTGCAGCAGCTACGGCGTCAACCACTTCTTGCGGCACTTCAACGTATTCTGCATGCATGTGATGATCATTGATGTTATCCACTTTAACGGGCTGGAATGTGCCAGCACCAACGTGAAGTGTCACGTAAGCAAACTCAACACCTTTTTCTTTCATGCCAGCCATTAACTTGTCATCAAAATGAAGGCCAGCTGTTGGCGCAGCAACTGCACCCGGCTTTTCATTATAGACAGTCTGGTAGCGCTCTTTATCGGCGTCTTCATCTGGACGATCGATATAAGGCGGTAATGGCATGTGACCGACGTTGTTTAGAATATCTAAAACGCTTTGATCAGATGTGAAATGGATTTCAAATAACGCATCATGACGCGCCACCATTTCAGCTTCATATTCATCGTTCTCACCAAGGAACAACTTAGTGCCCGGCTTTGGTGATTTAGAACAACGAACATGCGCCAGAATGCTTTTCTCATCCAACATACGCTCAACAAGCACTTCAAGCTTACCGCCTGATGCCTTGCGACCGAATACACGAGCAGGAATAACACGAGTGTTATTAAAAACGACAAGATCACCTGGTTCAACCAAGTCTAAAACGTCTTTAAACGAACCATCAGCTAGGTTACCGCTGTTGCCATCTAATTTAAGCAGACGGCTTGCTGTGCGCTCCTCTTGAGGGTAGCGAGCAATGAGTTCATCTGGTAGGTCAAAGTGAAAATCTGAAACTTGCATGTT
Organism: Vibrio lentus; assembly: GCF_030409755.1. Classification (NCBI taxonomy): domain Bacteria; kingdom Pseudomonadati; phylum Pseudomonadota; class Gammaproteobacteria; order Vibrionales; family Vibrionaceae; genus Vibrio; species Vibrio lentus. The sequence goes on along the minus strand of NZ_JAUFQE010000002.1, from coordinate 32,450 downwards.
TGTAGTCTTGTCTTAGTTGATGAGGTTTGTATCGTTGTCGAATCATAAATCGCCGCCGCTAATACACCGTTACCGTAAGGAAATAGCTACCGTAAACAGATCGCAGGCGCGACTAAAAATTTCGCAGTGGGCTAGTATAGGCACACGAGCCGCAATAGCAAGGTTTACGACAACTGATTATTGTAAAGATGCGTTAAATAATGCTACAGATTAGACGCTTTAATTTCGATAATTAGTTGCATAAAACTCACCCGAAAATGCGTTAGATCTCAGTTATTTTTCAGATAAAAAACTATAGTAATAGTAACAAATAAAAAAATAAGGAGGTTCGTATGATCAAGGTTGAAGATATGATGACTCGCAACCCTCATACTCTATTGCGCTCACATTCACTGGCCGATGCAAAGCACATGATGGAAGCGCTTGATATCCGCCATATTCCGGTCGTTGATGCCGACAGAAAACTACTCGGTGTCGTCACACAGCGAGACGTTCTAGCCGCTCAAGAATCCAGTCTACAAAACATCCCACAAGCTCAATCTTTTACTCTTGCTACTCCCCTCAACGACATCATGCATAAAAGTGTTATGTCAGTAGAGCCGCGTGCGGGTTTAAAAGAATCAGCGATCTATATGCAGAAACACAAAGTGGGCTGTTTACCTGTCGTAGAAAACTACGAACTAGTGGGGATAATTACTGACAGTGATTTCGTCACGATAGCGATTAACTTATTAGAGCTACAAGAGGAAGTAGAGCCGGAAGAAGCTGAAGTAGAGTGATATGACAATAAGAAGAGCCTCATGAAATTATGAGGCTCAAAGTTAGATTATTTATGTTGTTATAAAGGACCAGATTCGCCGCTGCAAATTGAGGCACGTCGAGCCTTCAGGTTGTGCTGCACTATCACTTGGATATCATCAATCGCTTCAGTTTCAACAATGTCCCCATATTCGTCACCTAACTGAAGAGACAATCTCCATCCTGAAGCTGCAACACTTCTTTCTTTAAATGAATAAGTTGGGTTAAGTAACTCTTTATTATCATGATAGCCAGTCATGATATTAGCCTTCATGTTCTGCTTAAAACTGCTTTTAGATACAACACCGTTATTGGAAATATCCGCAAAACGTGTTGAATAGGAAATCAAATCACCTTTAAGCCCTTCGCTATCATCAGTTAACACTCCTGGAATACGGCTACGCATGTAGTTCTTACCACCATAAGTAAGAAGTGCGCGAGTTGCAGATTCACCCGATATGTCATAATTGATTGCAAGGTTAATCGAAATCCCGTCAATTTTATCCGAGTAATTCCCTGCAACTTCTAAACACATCACATCATCTTCGTTGCCAAGTATCGGTCCATGAAACAGGTTCGTTTTAGGAAAGTTTTTCACCGTACTGAACTCTATAGTTAACCATTTATCAAAGCCAAAGTTACGAGAAAGCAGCTTTAACTTTGCGTTAAACGCTTCATCTGCAGTCAACATATCTCCGCTACCATCAGGAGCAGGATAGTAAATGGTTTTCCCACCATGATTATCGATGTAACCGAAAATATGTTCCTTTAAGGAAATAACATCAGTCACTTTCCGGCCGAATGGCGTATACCTCTTATCGTCAAAACGCTTTAATGCGTCTAAGTAAACGGTTGATTGTTGAGTATCTTGGAGCTTAAACACAAAGTTTTTATCAAAACCCTCAATACGATCATAAAACGACTCTTGCCATTTATATTCAAGTGCTTGTACAGCATAAAAAAGCCATTCTTGAAGGTTAGAGAACTGTGATTCAGCTCGAGATGTTTCAACAGTCAACACACTGAAATTCAGCGGATTAGCAAAAGAGCTTTCAGATTTAAGATGTTCATTTTGTTCTATTTGAGCAACCAAACGCTGAGCTTCTGCACTAAAGGCTAATAATCTACCGGCATCATCAACTAAATTAGAAAGCGACTTAGCCATATCAGCTTTAGCAGTTTCTAGCTCTAACGTTAATTCCTTAATCCTACCTTCTGTAAAGACATCTAATTGTTTTGATCGTAAGCCTTTGATTCTTGAACGCTCGAACAAAGCCAACTTCTGAATATATAATTCAGCTTCAAGGGAACTTCCCTTCAAAGCATCTTGTAAGCTTTCAATAGCAGAAAATGTCGATGACAAGTCGGTGGAACCGATATCATTCAAAAAGCGGCCTAGCATATCGAGAGAGCGCTTAACTTCTTCGGAAGACAGCACTGAATTCATGTCCAAAGTCGACTTTCGACTTTCGACTTTCATCAATTAGGCTTTTGAAAGGAATCTCATCAAGACCTAGTTTAACCGTAATCTTATCGATCGTATCGTTAACTTTTTGTTCTTGCTCAATACGTTCAATTTCTATCGATATGTTTTTTAATACATTTCGATGAACTCTATAGGCTCGTTCACCTTCGGTCTTTGCAGCTTGAACGCTTTTCAACTGGTAGCCGATTAAACTGTCTTGACGTTGACCCTTGGTCTGCTCTTTACAAGGACTAGCAACCGAGTCGACCGAACAACCGAGTAAAGTAAACAATCTTTCCTTTAATCGGCTATTTTCTTGAGCAAAGTTTCGTGTGAATAAATCCAATTGGTAGTGGTAATCAACACGTTCTTTTTGAGCTTTATTCAATGAATACTCTAATGAGTGTGAGATCCCACTTAACACTTTTTCCAAAGACTCGAATGAGCTATTTTCAACATTCTCTTGTGAGTTGTAATCAGGCATCAACACGACAAAGTCATCAGGTAATCCCAAATAGTTCCCATCACCTTTGAGCCAAGTTATCACCGATTTCAATTCGGCCGTGTTGCCTTTAAACTTACCTAGCTCAGAGGACAGCATTATATGAGTGTAGGACTCAGCACCTAACAAGCTACTTAGCTGCTTCTCTTTTAACGAAACAAGATCAAGAAGTAAACTAGCTTCATCTACAAGCTTAGACTTTTGCTCTTCAGGGCTAGCCGATACTGCCTTGAATTTACTGAGGTGTAATTGCTGGGCTAATAATTCATTCATTAACTGATACGCTAATAAAGCATCTTTATAACCCGCAATTAAACTGCCACCTTGATATACAGGTACTGACTTGCCATCGCCATTTAAATATCGAGCACTTTGTACATTACGAGATGACTGCTCACTAGCAAATTCTTGAGGGTGATTTTCGATTAACTTCCAATAATCATCAAAAGCACGTAAAAGAATATCGAAAGATTGTTGGCGGTGTTGTTCTATTGTCGAGATACTCGCTTGCTCAATCCATTGTATTCTGGCCTCATCAACTGAACGATTGGCAAGAATAAATTCAGCGGTAGCGCGGTCATAATAGGCATCAAAAAGCACCGTTTTTAAAACATCCAAATCTGAAGGTTTTATAACAAGGCTTTCAATGGTTTCAATCGCATCGTCTGCTTGGCGCTTTTCTTTATTTCCCCACAAAGAATCGAAACGAGTTCCCTCTCTACCTTCAGATATTGCGACAATAATTTCGCCACTTTTTGGGTCGAGAGTGTACATACGCTCCAAGTAACGAAAAGTAGTCAAACTCTTTGCTTTAGAGCTATTCGCATATTGGGGGTACAGCGCAGCCAAAGTCTCATCGATTACAGTTTCATAATCACTTTGAGATAACTGAATTAACGTTTCTTTACTTATATTTTCTGTAGCACTAGCAGTACCCGACAATAATATTAAGGGTATAAGAAGCCCTACCAAACTGTGTTTAGTATCGTTCATGATTTTTCTTTTGACTTTTATTTTTGATTAATGGGTAAATAGCACCAAAACTATTTACCTCGACCTAATTATTCGACTCTACCCTCTTCGATTTACATTAGTCTCTAGAATTTCCACCACTACAACAGAAATTAAAAACATTGCTCTGACACTTACGTTAACAAAGTCAAAACCATTAATTAAATCAGTCACTAACACTATAGAAATTGACAAACACACTCAATTTTTAGGCGTTAGTATAATGAGGGTAATACGAATAACTAGGTTAACTATCCATATAAAAAATGTGACATCAATATTTATAAATTCAATTTATCGTTAACCTAGCACTGCTCACGTTTACTAATCATTGGAGTGATAAAAAAGATAATAAAATCGACTTTAAACCAAGCAAACTATCAATATTTATTGATAGTTTGCTTGGTTTAATAAAAAGAGCGGCTAAAATGGCCGCTCTTTTTATTTAATGCTCTAAATTTTAAAGCAGCTCAGACACCACATCCGCTAGTTGATGGAAGGTTTCGCGTCTTGATGAACTGGGACGCCAGACAAGACCAATATCTCGGTACGCCTGTTGCCCAGGTGGATCAATAACCACTAAGTTTTGGTTTTCCAATAAACCATGATCGATGGCCATCTGCGGAATAAAGGTGGTTCCTAAACCATTGGCCACCATTTGCACCAATGTGTGTAGGCTTGTCGCAGTAAACGGGTTTATCTTCTCTTTGTCGGTTAACTTACAAGCTGATACCGCGTGCTCTGTTAAACAGTGTTCGTTCTCCAGCAAAAATACAGACTCGTCTGGCAGGTCATCGTATTTAATCGGAACCCGAATGCCATCTGCTTGATTACGACTGATCACCATTCTGAACGGATCTTGTCCAACAACTTTACTCTCCATGTTATCGATATCGACAGGCAGAGCCAGAATCAACACATCTAACTCACCATGACGTAATGCAGCCAATAAGTTAGTCGTCGTGTCTTCACGTAACAGTAAGTTCAACTGTGGAAAACGATGGTTGGCTTCTTGAACCAAATCACACAGAAGGAATGGCGCTATGGTAGGAATACATCCTACTCGCAACTGCCCTTGCATCGCGTCTCCATTACATAGATTCCCGAGCTCTACGAGATCTTGCCCTTTCGCCAATAACTCACGGCCATGCTTAACCACCAGCTCACCCGCTTGCGTAAATACTAATGGGCTCTTTTTATCTTTCTTCTCATAGAGAGGACAACCAACCAGCTCTTCGAGGTTTTGAATACCTTTGCTTAGTGTGGATTGGCTGACGAAACAGCGATCGGCTGCATCACTAAAGTGACGAGTTTCGTGAAGGGTAACAAGATAATGAAGCTGCTTAAGACTTGGCCATTTATTCATGAAATTACTTTGTAATATGAGTAGGATAAGTTACGTAAAGGTCAATAGACCTAAGGACTGGACAAAGATTAGGCTCATCGCTTTTTTCGATTAACTTAATCTATTTAATTCGCTTTTTTCTATAGTACCGATTGTACTATAGTTTGTCCCGTAGAAACGGAGCCCAAACAAAGATGTGTTGGGCCAACTAATTTTTTAGGAGATTCCAAATGGTACTAGTAGGTCGTCAAGCCCCTGACTTTACTGCAGCAGCTGTTCTAGGTAACGGTGAGATCGTTGATAACTTCAACTTCGCAGAATTCACTAAAGGTAAGAAAGCTGTAGTTTTCTTCTACCCACTAGACTTCACTTTCGTTTGTCCTTCAGAGCTAATTGCTTTCGACAACCGTCTAGAAGATTTCCAAGCAAAAGGCGTTGAAGTAATCGGTGTTTCAATCGATTCTCAATTCTCTCACAACGCATGGCGTAACACTGCTATCGCTGATGGCGGTATCGGTCAAGTTAAGTACCCTCTAATTGCTGACGTTAAGCACGAGATCTGCAAAGCATACGATGTTGAGCACCCAGAAGCAGGTGTTGCTTTCCGTGGTTCTTTCCTAATCGATGCTGACGGCCTTGTACGTCACCAAGTAGTTAACGATCTTCCACTAGGTCGTAACATCGACGAAATGCTACGCATGGTAGACGCGCTAAACTTCCACGAGAAGAACGGTGAAGTTTGTCCTGCACAATGGGAAGAAGGTAAATCAGGTATGGACGCATCTCCACAAGGTGTTGCAGCATTCCTATCTGAGCACGCTGACGACCTAAGCAAGTAATTACCTCTTAAGCCCGAACTCAACGCGGGTTAATGGTTGGAAGACTCTCTATAAAGAGAAATAAAGCATAAGCTAATAGCGCAAAGCGCACCGCCAATCAGTTAAGAAGTAAAGTCCTATTAAAAGCCCGAAGTTAACGCTTCGGGCTTTTTTCATATCTATTCGACGGTCTTTCATTTCCCCTAAGCTCCCTCAGTATCAGTTAATTGAGGTAGTTACAAAAACAAACTTTACCCCTATTTTCCTCTGCTACCACCTATTCATATCCGTATCTAGGTTGCTATGATTTCATCAGTATCTTTTTAAACGGATAAACATGATGAACATCGAAATTGAAGTCTGTATCGATAACCTAGAATCTCTACACAACGCGCTGTCTGGCGGCGCAAATCGAATTGAGCTTTGCTCTTCACTGGCACTTGGCGGGTTAACTCCGAGCTTCGGTATGATGAAGCAAGCGGCAAAAATTTCGTCCGTTCCTGTCTACGCTATGATACGACCAAGACAGGGCGACTTCATTTTCGATAATTACGATATGCTCTGTATGCTTGAAGATATTGAAGCTTGTGCAAGTGCAGGATTGAATGGGGTCGTACTTGGCGTGTTAGCGCCTAATGGAAGTATTGATATGCCAAAAATGCAGCAACTAGCTGACAAAGCGCACTCATTAAAGCTTGGGATTACGTTTCACAGAGCCATTGATCAAAGCTCTGATTATCAAACAGCCTTAGAACAGGTCATCGCACTTGGATGTGAAAGGATCCTGACATCAGGGCTTGCTGTTAATGCTGAGCAAGGCATCAATGTCTTGGCAGAGATGGTTAAACAGGCCGATAGTAGAGTCGACATCATGGCAGGGGCTGGCGTTAACGCAACAAATGCGAAAATGATTCAAAGCACCACCCAAGTACCTGCACTTCACCTTTCAGGTAAATCGACAAGACCGAGCCTAATGGAAAGCAACTCAAGTGCTCAAATGGGTAGTGATGATATTGATGATTATCAGATCCCCGTGACTGATGCGAATAAGATATCCGATGTAAGATCTGCCCTTACCACTTTAGGACAATAGTCGCTACCAAAAATCGAAGAGAACCACGCTGACTAATCTAACTGACTGACGTATATTAGATTTAATAACGCAGTAAACCTTTCATGGACAGATATGGCTAAAGACTTATTCAGCTCTCTTGATTTAAACCTGTTACGAACATTTCTTATTGTTTATCAAGAAAAAAACACTAGAAAGGCTGCGGAACGTTTATTCGTTTCTCAGCCAGCGGTTAGCCAAGCCCTACAAAAGCTAAGACACCACTTCAACGATGACCTTTTCGTAAAGGTTCATGGAGGCTTACAACCTACGGCATTTTCAGAGCAGCTCACTAATCAAATCAAACCGTTCATGGACGGTCTATCTATCGCGATTAATACATCGAACGCTTTTGACCCGAAAGAGATTGATTACACGTTGAAAATAGCCCTATCTCCAGTGGTACTTTCTTGTCTGTCTGGCTCACTTTTTAAAGATATAAGAGCACAAGCACCAAACGCTAAACTAAAGCTTGTTCCATGGTCAAACTCGTCTGTCTCAGATATACAAAAAGATGAGGTTTTGATGGGAGTAAGCTACTTGGGAGAAAAGACAAGTAAAGAAGTCTATACAAGGCAACTCATTGAATTAACAGGACGTATATTTGTTAGGAAAGATCACCCTTTAAAGCAAGACACCATAACTCCATATGACATGGCAGGGTACGAAATCGCATCTTTAGTAACACCAGGTTGGAATGACAATTTTAGCTTGGCGTCTCAGATTTTAACTGACCTCTCCATCGAGCATAATATCGGTTTTCGCAGTGAGTTGGTCATGGCTCTGATCGACGTCATTCAACATACTGATATGTACATGCCCCATTCCAACCTTTTCCCAGTAGAAAACTATCCGACATTACGCGGGATAGATGTCTCAGTCGACGGAAAAACGCTGAAGACTCCGGTCTATAGTTATTTGCACGCAAAGAATCGAAACTCACCTTTAACCAACTGGCTGTTTGATATCATACAGCGAGCTCTATTGGCTCAGAATAATAAGTAGCACTTATCTGTGATATAAAAATAGCTACTTAGTATAAAAATTATGAACTGTTTAATATCTACTCCATCGACACGGAGTCAATATTGAACATAGTAAGGATGCTCAATATTTGTTTTATTGAGAGTGTCATGAAATTACTTGCCGCGATTATCGCACTAACATCTGTCAGCACTGCATTTGCACAAGATAACTACCAAGGTCACCGATTGGGCCTAGGTGTCTCAACAGGGGAATATGAAGAGGTTAGCTCTGATTATCACTCCACAGATCTTGGCTCTGGGCTAAAAGTTGAGTATGGCTATGACTTTAACCGGATCATCGGTCTTAATGTCTCATATGAAACCAATAGCGAAAAAGACAACTTTATGGGTGCTTCTATCAAATCAGAAGTAAGCACACTTACAATGGATGCTGATATCGGTTATGCCTTTTTCTTAAATGGATTCAACATTAAACCATACGGTGCAATTGGTCTTGGCTATGTCACGGATAAAGTCACTGTCGAATCCATTTCAATTAAAGAAACAGAAACCTCCCTTCTTGTTGGTACCGGAGTAAGAGCCGATTTTTCGAATGGCCTATATACCGATCTTCGCTATCAAGTTGTGATTCTAGATCACGATGATTTAAACCAAACTTCGATAACTGTCGGTTATAAGTTCTAAATAGTAAGGCTTATCACTCTACCGTGATAAGCCTGAATCTCTTGCTCAAAAAAGCGCCTTCAATTCAATAGATGTACGGAACATATTTAATGCTAAGGAAAGCAATAGGTTACCTAGGTGGTACTATGAAATTTAAAACACTTCTTTTAGCTTCGGCTTTATTCTCAACCTCTGCATTTTCAAGTGGTCTTCACTTATCTCCTGAACTAAAGATTGGTTCTTATCATGGCTTTGGAATGCAAGCAGGTATTACTGATGTAGCGAATCTAGGTGCAGTTTACCTGAGCTATTCCCACCTCTGGTATGACAGCGATCGATACGATGAGACTGTCGATGCATACCGCGTTGGTATTCAAAATATGTTTGGAAGAAATCAGAACCACGGCTTTCAAGCGGAGATTGGTGTAGCGAGTTATGACGGAACAAAAACGCGCAATGGCGAAGTTGAAGAGAAGACAGCACATGGATTAAGTCTTGGTGGAGCCTACGTTTACCAAGCAACGCCAGTGCTTGGGCTACGAGCTGGTGTTGATATGAATATTTTTGATCACAATAAGACCTTTGTGCCTTACGACACAACAATCAACCTTAACCTCGGTGCAATAATTCGCTTCTAAAGTTAATACCTACTTCAGTGCGTCATCTAAGCTTTGATCACCAAGGTGGCGTACATCTTTGCCCTTCACAAAGTAAATAATGTATTCACAGATATTTTGGCAACGATCGCCCACTCGCTCAATCGCGCGAGCTGACCACATCACTTGCAAGATGTTGGGGATGTTCTTAGGATCTTCCATCATATACGTCATCAACTGACGAATTACAGCTTCATATTCCGCATCCAGCTTATCATCAAGTTTATGTACTTCTGCCGCCGCATCTACATCCATACGAGCAAAAGCATCTAACACTTGATGCAGCATAGTAATTGCCTGACGACACAATGGTTCTAACGAGACGTGAAATTTTTGCTCTTTCGTTGAAGGGATCTCAATCGCACCCTGTGCGATTTTAGAAGCAACATCGCCAATACGTTCTAGATCAGTAATGGTTTTGATGATCGCCATAATCAAACGCAGATCTTTGGCTGTCGGCTGACGCTTCGCGATAATACGAGTACATGCTTCATCAATGGAAACTTCCATCGCATTCACTTTATGGTCGTCACGAATTACTTTTTTGGCCAGTTCCGCGTCATCTTTATGAAGCGCTTGCATAGCAAATGACAACTGCTGCTCTACCAATCCACCCATAGTTAATACGTGTGTACGGATAGATTCTAATTCGACATTAAACTGTCCTGAAATGTGGCGACCAAAATGCATGTCAGCTCCTTAAAAGAAATGAATAAAGTCATTTATTTCAGAGTGACTTAGCTCTAGATGGCGCGAACTTAAACGTTAGCCGTACCTACCTGTAATGTAGTCTTCCGTTTGATTTTTCAATGGCGAAGTAAATATAGAATCAGTATCTGAGTACTCGATCAACTTACCCATATGGATAAAAGCGGTGTGGTCACTCACGCGAGCTGCCTGCTGCATGTTATGAGTAACAATAACAACGGTGTATTGGGTTTTAAGTTCATTGATCAACTCTTCAATCGTCAATGTCGAAATCGGATCGAGTGCCGATGTTGGCTCATCCAATAACAACACTTCAGGTTCGATGGCAACCGCACGAGCGATAACCAAACGCTGCTGTTGACCACCTGATAAACCAAAAGCGTTCTCATGCAAACGGTCTTTCACTTCATCCCACAACGCCGCGGCGCGCAGAGAGCGTTCAACTGCATCATCAAGATCTCGGCTGTTGCTCACACCTTGCAGCCTCAATCCATAAACCACATTCTCATAGATAGATTTAGGGAAAGGATTCGGGCGTTGAAACACCATGCCGACACGACGTCGTAAAGTCGCGACATCCACCTTAGGGTGATAGACGTTCTTGCCATGAAGCTTCACTTTTCCTGAAACCTTACAGCCTTCAACAAGATCGTTCATGCGATTAATGCAGCGCAAAAGAGTTGACTTACCACAGCCTGAAGGACCGATAAAAGCCGTCACCTGCCCCTTAGGGATCTGCATTGAAATATCATCGAGTGCTTGGCTCTCTTTATAATAAAGATTCAGCCCTTCAATCGAGATAGCAATTTGCTCATCTTTCAGGTTGTGAACATCAAGTGGTGCTTGGTAACCCAAGGTTTCATTAATCGAGAACATTTAATCTTGTCCTAAGGTTCGGTATTTTTCACGCAAGTTATTACGGATATTGATGGCTGTTAAATTCAGTCCAACGATAACCGTAACCAATAAAAATGAAGTCGCATACACTAAAGGCCGTGCCGCTTCGATATTAGATGTTTGAAAACCAACATCGTAGATATGAAAGCCTAAGTGCATGAACTTTCTCTCTAAGTGTAGATATGGGAACTGACCATCTACAGGTAAGCTTGATGCTAGCTTCACAACACCCACCAGCATTAAGGGAGCCACTTCCCCCGCAGCTCTTGCGATTGCCAATATCAACCCCGTGATAATCGCAGGGCTCGCCATTGGTAAAACAATGCGCCAAAGCGTCTCAAATTGAGTGGCGCCAAGCGCCAATGAACCATGTCTCACCGAGCTAGGGATACGCGTTAAGCCCTCTTCCGTTGTTACAATAACAACGGGCAATGTTAATACCGCCAAGGTCAATGCGGACCATAACAGGCCTGGAGTACCAAATGTCGGTGCTGGTAATCGCTCTGCATAAAACAAAGAATCGATAGAACCACCGATGGTATACACAAAGAAACCTAAGCCGAATACGCCATACACTATCGACGGTACACCCGCTAAGTTAATTACAGCAATACGGATCAAACGTGTCAGTGCGTTGTTTTTTGCATATTCATGGAGATAAATAGCAGCAACAACCCCAAGTGGCATCACTACGATTGACATCAAGATCACAAGTAACACGGTACCGAAAATCGCTGGGAACACACCACCTTCAGAGTTTGAGTCTCGTGGGTTTTCAGATAAAAACTTCCAAACTTGCTTACCCCAATGCCCAACTTTTTCAGGATAGGACATCTTGTTGGGGTACCAATAATCAAGAATATGACTGAGCGGTATTTCAACTCGTTCGCCTGTCATATCTTCCACCAGCAAGCTTTCCACGTTCAGCTGTGTTCTGAGGTGCTCTAGCTTTACTTCCGCTTCATCAAGTTGGCTGTTTAATTTCAGCTTAGTTTGAGTATAAGTTTTAAGGTATTCATCACTCACTGACTCATTGAGTTCAAGCTTACGCTTTTCTAAACGCAAGTTTTCCAACTGCCAACTGATATTACGTATTTCTTGGTTCACAACACGTGACGTTTCTTCTCTTAACGTGTCTGCAAACGCCAAACCATCCTCAAGTTTCTGGTCGATATTAGTTTGATAAGAACCCGAAGCCGTTTTAAACCCTACCGGCTTACCAAAGAAATACCCCCCACGGCTTCGCTCGATCACCGCCCATTCAGACGGTGTTGTTGGCTCACGTAAGTTAACATCCAAAATTGAAACAAAATCGGCTGGGTAAAGCTCTCTGTTCGCAACTTTGATACTTAAGCGTTGGATTAGCCCGGTCGACAAGTTTTGAGGTGACAAGAGGTCGTGGGCTTGTGGCACTTGCTCTATCGGGATGTATTTACGTTCATATAATTGACCAATCAATACATCTTGCTTTGATACCGTTTCGTCAAGATCGACCACTAACGACAAGTCTTTGGAGTCGACTTGCCATTGATACAAAGGAGCTGGCCAAAAATAGGTTAAACCCTTCCAACCAATCAACAGCATTAGACCAAGAACAGAGAGCATACTGATGCTCACCGCACCGCCCGTAAGCCAAATCCACGGAGAGCCTGATTTAATCCAAGACAATAATGACTTCAGTTTATTCATCATGAACGACCTTGCTCTGACGTGCTGAACCCAAGAAAGAGCCAAGTTCGTGAGATACGCTAATCAAACCGCTAACAGCCATTGATAGAGATTGAGGTGAACCTTTAAAACTACAGAGCACGATATTTATCTCTCAGCCTTTGTCTAACCCACTCAGCCACTGAGTTCACCGCGAATGTAAAGATAAACAGCAAGAGTGCAGCCAAGAACAGCAAGCGGAAATGAGAACCGCCCACCTCAGATTCTGGTAATTCAACAGCAATCGTTGCCGATAACGTTCTCATCCCTTCCAAAATATTCCAGTCAAGAATTGGTGTATTACCTGTAGCCATCAAGACAATCATGGTTTCGCCAACCGCTCTCCCTAGTCCCATCATGACCGCTGAAAAGATACCTGGGCTAGCCGTCAATAACACCACATAAATTAGGGTCTGCCACGCCGTCGCACCCAACGCCAGTGAGCCATCGGATAAATGTTTTGGCACAGAGAAAATAGCGTCTTCTGCAATCGTGAAAATGGTAGGGATGACAGCGAAGCCCATAGCGAAACCAACCACCAGCGCATTACGTTGATCAAAGTCGATGCCATAGCTAGCTAAGAAGGTGCGAATATCACCGTCAAACAACAAGGCTTCAATGCTGTTTCCACCAGCAAATACAGCAACCACAGTAATCATCAATACCGGAATCAATATCAAGGCGTGCCAACCATTAGCGAAGCGGCTCGTGACCATCTTTGGCAAACAGTACCAAACAAGTCCAGTCAACAATGTGCTCAGTGGTAATAACACCATTAATGAGAAGACTGCCGTTAGATGCGTTTCGACAATTGGAGCAAACCAAAGCCCAGCCAAGAATCCGATGATAACGGTCGGAAGAGCTTCCATCAGTTCTATCGACGGCTTCACGACTCTTCGCATTCTTGGAGACATAAAATATGCAGTGTAAATGGCTCCGAGCACAGCAACCGGCACAGCAAACATCATAGCAAACAGAGCGGCTTTGATAGTACCGAATGTGATAGGTACTAAACTGAATTTTTCTTCAAAGTCATCGTTCGCCGACGTTGATTGCCAAACGTATTGCGGCTCTGGATAGCTTTCGTACCAGACTTTTTGCCAAAGCGATGAGAATGATATTTGCGGATATTCGTTATCGACTTTAGCAACACTGATTGTGCCATCAATCAGCGTCGCCAAATGCAGTTCATTGGCAGACATAGCCGCTAATTGTGGTGACTTATCAAATGCGCGCTCGAACAGCGACAGCTTTTCACTGGTCGTATAGTGGCTTTGTAATGTGCCATTCTTATAGAAACTATAAAAACCCTTCCTATAAGTATCGGGCAGGATAAATTGCACTTGTTCAGCAAGTTGGAAGTCTCGAATATGGGTCAGGCTACGCTTTTCATCTTTGAGTACATCGAACCACTGAGAAACCTGTCCGTCCTCATGCGTAACCAACAATGAATAAGCTCCAGACAGTAAATCGATACTTTTCACCGAGTGCTTCGCATCATTCAAACTAAGATCAATCACTTCACGAACATTGAAGCCGCTATCGGATAACTTCAACACCACTAAATCCGATTGTGCTCGGAGATACAAGGTTTGACCATCAGGTGTGACTAACAACTGTTGCTGTAAACCCAACTTATCCGACAACCATTGTCTCTTCTGAAAAACATACTGACCAGTAAGATCACTCTGGTACCACTTAACCAAAACTCGTTGATCGCTTAACTGAGCGGCAACCGTGATACCACGTCCATTCTTAGAGAACACGAATTTTTCGATTGTTGCTCCGTTTGATGATTCATCATTTAAAAATGGTTCAGGGAGATCGATTTGCTCAATTTTAGGTTCGGCTTCACTGCCCTTTTGCAGCACGGGCGCACTATACTCAGGGTAGAAAAAGGTAAGGTTGCTTGCGCTATCGGCAAAGGCAAACCAGTTTTCAGATGGGGTATTTCGAGAAAAAGCGATGGGGTTAGCTAAAACATTACGCTCAAAGTAAGAGTGTGTATTTTGAGACTCTAAATCCCAAAACTGAACCAAACCGGATTTTTCGATAGTAAACGCATGCTGACCGTATTCATCTACGGATAAGGCAATAGGCTTTTCTACGGCAACGGTCTTCACTGCTTGGTCTGTCTCTAAACCAGTATCAGAAAATACCGGTAAAATGACCATCGCCAAGTAAACAAAAATCAGCACCAGAGCAGCTAGAACACTGACTGCACCGCATGTCACCGAAAAACGGACGAGACGATCTTTCAACCATCTTTTTTTGTCGCGCTCTTTCAATGAAAATTGGGCTGAAGCCATCTGTTTATCTACCTTTTTTTAGCTACTGACATAATATGTACGTTAGATGACAATTATATTACAAGTTACGTTAAACAACTGAAACTAATAACAAGTTTGTTGACCATATTTCTTAAAGTAAGATCATAGATTTTGTGAATTTTGTCATTCTAAATTAAAGTAATCAGCTCTATAGCCAGCACTCAAGGATTATCATCTCGATGGAAAAAGACTATGTCACAAAAGAACTTAGCTGGTTATCCTTCAACGAAAGAGTACTCCAAGAAGCGGCCGACAAGTCAGTTCCCTTAATCGAAAGAGTTCGTTTTTTAGGTATTTACTCGAAAAACCTCGATGAGTTTTACAAAGTCCGATTTGCTGATGTGAAACGAAAGATCTTACTTCAAGATCCTCAATTACCTACCAACTCGCAGAAAGCCCTGCTAATTCAAATGCAGAGCAAAGCAAGTAAGCTCGATGCTCGATTCCATGAATTGTATAGCGACTTACTATTGGAACTGGCGCGCAATCGTATTTTTCTGGTCAACGAACAGCAAATCAGCGAAGAGCAAAGTGAGTGGATCAAAAAGTACTTTAAGAAAAAAGTACTTCCACATTTAACTCCGTTTCTCTTGAACGAAGATAGCCAGTTGCTCAATATTATGAAAGACGAGCAAAGTTACTTGGCAATCGACATTGAGCAAGAGACATCTTCTCAATATGTCTTACTCGAAATCCCATCTGAAGCTCTCCCTCGATTTGTTAAGTTACCAGACACTTCGGGTTCACAGCGTACGACTTTGATCTTATTAGATAATATAGTTCGATTTTGTTTAGATGACTTGCTTAAAGGATTCTTTGAGTATGACTCCGTGCGTTGCTTTGCTATAAAAATGACTCGTGATGCCGATTATGACCTTCAAGAGAGCAATGAAAATAGTCTACTAGAATCTATGTCGTTGGGTTTAGAACAGCGTTTGACGGCACTACCGATACGCCTTATCTATGAGTCAGAAATGCCCGCTGAAATGCTCAGTTTCTTACAAGTCAGACTTAAACTATCTGACTATGACAGTGTCATTGCGGGTGGACGTTATCATAACTTCAAACATTTCTCTGAGTTCCCAAGCCTTAATCGACGTGATTTAGTTAATCGTCCACTACCCGCGATTAAGTGTTCGCATTTCAGCCACTACCCAAACTATTTCGAAGCGATCAAAGCTCGTGACATCTTGTTGCATTACCCTTATCACACCTTTAATCACATCACTGAACTCGTGAGGCAGGCTTCCTTTGACCCGAAGGTAACCTCCATAAAAATAAACGTTTACCGTGTTGCAGAAGGATCAAAGCTCCTCAGCTCGATCATCGATGCGGCGCACAATGGTAAGAAAGTAACTGTCGTCGTTGAACTGCAAGCCCGCTTTGATGAACAAGCCAATATTCAGTGGACAAAGAAACTTCAAGAAGCCGGTATAAAAGTCATCCATGGCATCCCAAGTTTGAAAATTCACTCTAAGCTGCTGCTCATTAAACGGAAAGAAGGCAAGCATACGGCGCATTACGCTCATATTGGCACCGGTAACTTTCATGAAGTAACAGCGCGCGTGTATACCGATTTTTCTCTGCTCACTGCGAATGAAGATTTGACCCAAGAGGTGAGACAAGTCTTTAAGTACATTGAAAACCCTTATCAAAAATCACAGTTCAAACAACTGATTGTGTCACCAAAGAATACAAGAAAACGCCTGTATCAGTTGATAGATAATGAAATACAAAACGCGATAGAGAACAAGCCTGCAAGCATCACTCTAAAACTCAACAATTTGGTCGACCGAGAGATCATTGAGAAGCTCTATCAGGCCAGCCAAGCCAATGTAACGGTGAGAATGGTCATTCGTGGTATGTGCTCTCTCGTACCGGGAGTCTCCAAAATCAGTGAGCAGATTGAGATTGTTAGTGTGGTCGATCGTTTTCTCGAACACC
This sequence comes from Vibrio lentus, assembly GCF_030409755.1. Lineage (NCBI taxonomy): Bacteria > Pseudomonadati > Pseudomonadota > Gammaproteobacteria > Vibrionales > Vibrionaceae > Vibrio > Vibrio lentus. Next base: position 15,509 of record NZ_JAUFQE010000002.1, on the reverse strand, counting down.
CAAGAGTGATGATCTTTGGTAACGCTGGAAATCCAAAAGTCTATATCTCCTCTGCCGACTGGATGACACGAAACTTCGATCATAGGATCGAAGTCGCCACTCCAATTTTAGATCCAAAGATCAAGCAAACCATTATCGATATAACTGAGTTTCATTTCGATGACAGCAACAAAGCTCGAGTGCTAGACCAATCGATGAGCAACCCTTACATACAACCACCAGCAAAACCACTCGATTACCCGACGTCGCAACTCTCCACTTACCACTATATTAAACGTATGGAGAAACTTGCTCGCAAGAAGTACAAACAAGAGAAGAAATCATGCCGCTAATTGATAATAAACATTCTCGATGTATTGCCGCTATCGACTTGGGTTCGAACAGCTTCCATATGGTGGTTGCTCGAGTATTCGATCAACACCTGCAATTAGTCAGCAGACACAAACAGAAAGTGAGATTAGGCGATGGGTTGGACGAACGTAACTTCCTATCCGAAAGCGCTATCGAGCAAGGCTTAGAATGTCTCAAAGTGTTCGCAGAACGACTAGAGGATTTTGAACTTGATGATGTCAGAGTTGTTGCGACTCATACCCTAAGAAAGGCCAAAAACACCAAAAACTTCTTAGAGCAAGCCAAACCACTATTTCCTTTTCCAATAGAGGTTATCTCAGGTCAAGAAGAAGCTCGAATAATCTATAACGGTGTAGAACACACTCAAACTGCTTCTGAATCTAAATTGGTTATTGATATCGGTGGAGGGAGTACGGAACTCGTCGCTGGGCGAGGTTTTACCCCCCTAATTATGCGCAGTTTACCTATGGGATGCGTCAGCTTCACTCAACGTTTCTTTGCTGACGGAGAGTTAACCTCACAACACTTCTCAGATGCTTATACCGCGGCTACTCGTCTATTGGTGCCATTGATTGAAGAATACACAAAGGCCCCTTGGGAAATCGCCTTTGGCTCGTCAGGGACGGCTAAATCAATAAAAGAGGTACTCATTGGCTTAGGGTTTACCGATGGTCTCATTACGCCGCAACGTCTGTCCTATTTAAAAAGTCACTTATGTGAGTTTTCATCATCCAAAACCTTAGACCTTTCAGGTTTAAGTGATGAGAGAAAGCCAGTGTTTGCTGCTGGCGTCACCATTCTTTCAGCAGCTATGGATACGCTAGACATACAAGAGCTACATTTTTCTGATGGCGCCCTGAGAGAAGGCGTTCTTTATGACATGGAGGATAGATTTAAAGATATTGATGTTCGAACAAGAACCGCCGAAACGCTCGTCTCTCGATACCATGTTGACGTAGCTCATGGCCAGAAAGTCAAAGAACTCGCCCTTGCATTACTGAAACAAGTGCAGCCTCAAGTAACGACTATGGTCACTAATGAGCTGTATGATCTGGTTGGTTGGGCTGCACTACTTCATGAGGTAGGACAAAGCATCGCATTCCAAGGCTATCACCGCCATTCGGCTTATCTGCTTAAGCACACGACAATGCCCGGTTTCAATACTGAGCAACAACGTCTTATCTCGACATTGGTTCGCCACCAAAGAAAAGCGATTAAGCGACAAGACTTGCCGGAACTGTCTCTATTTTCTCCACAACAAATAACGCTACTAATTCGCATATTAAGACTCGCTATCTTACTCAATCGTCAGAGAAATCAAACACTAGTCTCAGACATGACTCTAACGATTGAACAACAGGATAACTGGAAATTGAAAGGCCCTAACAACGATTGGTTGACCCAAAACCAACTGCTTGAACATGAACTCAAAGAAGAACAACAACGTTGGCAAAATGCTGGATGGTCGTTAAAGGTAGAGTAACGAACAGTCAAAACAAAAACAGCCTGCGACTTAGCAAGCTGTTTCTACATGTTTTGTATCTGAATCATAGCCCGACTTTTGCCAGTTCTTGCTCTGCGAACTCAGGCGGTATCGCTAAATAGCCATCTTTCTCTACCAGTTCTTGTCCTTGCTTCGAGAATACAAAAGTGAGGAACTCTCTCTCTACAGGAGAAAGCGGTTTATCTGGGTGTTTATTCACATACACATAGAGAAAACGCGATAGAGGGTAATCTCCGCTTAAGATATTCGCTCGGGTCGGTTCTACGTAATCAGAGCCATGCTCAGCAATAGGAATTAACTTAACACCAGCCACTCGATAACCAATACCTGAGTACCCTATCCCGCTGATTGATGAAGCGACCGACTGTACAACCGATGCAGATCCTGGCTGTTCATTAACTCGGTTCTTGAAGTCGCCACTACATAATGCGTTTTGTTTGAAGTAGCCGTAGGTTCCCGAAACGGAATTACGACCGAACAGTTGGAATCTATGTTTTGCCCACGGCTGGCTGATACCTAAATCTTGCCAACTGTTTAGCGGCTTAGTCGCGCCACAGCGCAATGTCTCTGAAAATATGCTGTCAATTTCGCGGAAATTAAGCCCCTCGATAGGATTATCACGATGCACAAAAAGACCAATAGCATCGATAGCAACTCGAAGCGCCGTCGGCTTATAGCCATGCTCCCTTTCGAACGCTTCCACTTCTCGTAGCCGCATTGGACGACTCATCGGCCCAAGGTGAGCAGTACCTTCCGTTAATGCAGGAGGTGCAGTGGATGAACCAGAAGCCTGAACTTGAGCATTCACGTTCGGGTAGTAAGACTTAAACTCTTCAACCCATAACGTTGTCATTCCCGCTAAGGTATCGGAACCGACAGACAACAAGCTGCCAGAAATACCCGGAACCTTAGAATAATCTGGAAGAGAATCGGCACCTTGCCCGGCATGAACAGGGGTAACCAACGCTAATGCTAATAATGAACTGATGGGGAAACGCATCCTGCGTATTAAAGAACTCATGACACTGTCAATCGGCTAGGCAGCGTGAAATAGAATCGGCTACCAACCCCCACTTCACTTTGAATTTCTAAATGTGAATCATGATGACTAAGCGCATGTTTCACAATCGCTAACCCTAGGCCACTGCCCCCAGTATCGCGTGAGCGTGCTTTATCAACACGATAGAAACGCTCTGTAAGTCGATGCAAGTGTTGTGGTTCGATACCGTCTCCAGTGTCTGACACATCCAAACACGCGCCTTGACTGGTTTGGTACCAACGAACCTTTACGGTCGCACCAGGCGGCGTGTATTTCACTGCATTGTAAACCAGATTCGATATCGCACTTCTTAACTGATCTTCATCAGCTAATACGCGTAAGCTCTTATCAATATCAAATTCCAGCTTGTGTTCTCGCTCTCCACTGAGACTAGCAGCTTCTTTTTCAAGAACTTCCAACATCGCCGGAACGTTAACCACTTCATCCAATTCATGCATTGGCGCCGCTTCTATCTTAGAAAGAGTAAGAAGCTGATTGACCAAACTGTTCATGCGATTCAATTGCTCAGTCATAACACCATGAGCCTTAGGCCACATAGGCCCAACGACCATGTCTGGATCTTCCGTCATTTCAAGATAGCCCTGAAGTACGGTCATTGGAGTGCGTAGCTCGTGAGAAACGTTAGCGAAAAAGTTACGACGCATGCCTTCTAGCTGTTTTAGCTGAGTAACATCACGTACTACCATGAGGTGTTCGCCCTCGGTATACGGTACGATACGAAGCTCAAGCATACGCTCCACATTAAGTGGCGAAGGCATCTCTAACGGCTCTGAGAAATCTTGTTTATTAAGGTACTTGATAAAGTCCGGCGTGCGGATCAAGTTAGAGATCGGTTGACCTGAATCGTCTGGCCAGCGAAAACCCAGTAAATACTGAGCAAGCTTGTTACACCAAACAATATTGCCTTCACCGCGAAACACCACAACGGCATCGGGAAGGGATTCAGCACCGTTTCTGAAACGGCGGATAAGGTTGGTCAATTCTTTGCGCTTACGACGCTGTCTCTGCTGCATACGATAGATACCGTTAAACAGAGACTCCCAGTTTCCAGAACCTGAAGGGGGTGTTAACCGCTTTTCATCCCACAACCAAGCAGACAAACGCATTTGATAGTGTAGATGCCATGCTAACTGTAATACTGTTGCAGCCAGCAATAACCAAGGTAAATAACCGAATATCCATCCGACTATAATCCAAGGTGCGTAAAAAAAAGCCAGCTCCCAAGCTAGCTTCTTCCAGGTTAACTTCTCAACCATTCAGGACTCCATAAACTGGGCAGTGAAGCCACATTAAGCCTTTGTAGAAAAACGGTAGCCTGCGCCGCGCACCGTTTGAATTAATTTGTCATGACCAGCAGATTCAAGTGCTTTGCGTAAACGTCGAATATGAACATCAACCGTACGATCTTCAACGTAAACGTTAGTACCCCAAACGTTATTTAGCAGTTGCTCTCGGCTGTATACTCGCTCTTGGTGAGTCATAAAGAAATGCAACATTTTGAACTCGGTTGGCCCCATATCAACGGGACCTTCGCTTGCGGTAACGCGGTGAGATACAGGGTCTAATTTAAGCCCTTGAACATCTATCACATCTTCCAATGCCGTTGGTGTTACACGGCGAATAACTGCTTTCAGACGAGCGACCAACTCTTTTGGCGAAAATGGTTTGGTAATGTAGTCGTCAGCACCAACTTCTAAACCTCGAACCTTATCTTCTTCTTCACCACGAGCCGTCAGCATCACAACTGGGATGTTGCGAGTTAACTCTTCACGCTTCATGTGCTTGATAAAGTTGATCCCGCTACCACCAGGTAGCATCCAATCTAGTAATACTAGATCTGGGAAAGGTTCACATAGCTTGTTTACCGCTGTATCGTAATCTTCAGCCTCTACTGCTTGGTAGCCTTTTTGCTCAAGTACAAAACACAACATCTCACGAATAGGTGCTTCATCTTCAACGACCAGAATCCTTCTCGACATAATTGAATAGCCTTAGTATTTAATCAACGCATTGCATTATCTGGTTTAATTATGACACTTTTGTGACCTTTGAAAACAAATTTTCATATAACTGTCTCAAACATTTCACTTTTAATTTTTATTGCAGGTATAAGACAAATGGATCGAAATCTCCTATGATGAGCGTCTTCAGATAAAGGTATGAGAAATATTTATGTGGTTTAAGAATTGCCTCGTCTATCGCTTTAATCGTGATATAGACTTCAACGCAGATCAGCTAGAGAAACAACTTGAAGAGTTCCGTTTTACCCCTTGTGGTAGCCAAGACAAACAGAAGTTTGGTTGGGTAAATGCGATGGGTAGACACGGCGATATGATGACGCACGTATCAGAAAACCGCATTCTCATCTGTGCAAAGAAAGAAGAGAAAATGCTTCCAGCTTCTGTGATCAAAGATTCATTGAATGCAAAAGTAGAAACGCTTGAAGCGGAGTCTGGTACTCCTCTGAAAAAGAAAGAGAAAGACAGCCTAAAAGAAGACATCATCATCGATCTTCTTCCTCGTGCTTTCAGCCGCAGTAACTTCACTTACGCACTGATCATGCCGAAAGAAGGCTTTATTGTTGTTGATGCTAGCAGCTACAAAAAAGCTGAAGACGTATTGGCATTATTACGTAAAACAATGGGTAGCTTGCCAGTAGTGCCAGCTATTCCAGAGCAAGCGATTGAAACAACGTTAACGGAATGGGTTAAGTCAGGTGATACGCCTCAAGGTATCACTATGCTCGATGAAGCAGAGCTTAAATCAATCCAAGAAGACGGTGGTATTGTTCGAGTTAAGAAACAAGAACTAGAAGCTGATGAGATTAAGAACCACATTGAAGCCAACAAAGTTGTGACTAAGCTTCTGATCAACTGGCAAGATCGCATAGAGTTCATCCTTGCTGAAGATGGCAGCATCAAGCGCCTGAAATTCAGTGATGAACTAAAAGATGAGAACGACGATATTCCTCGTGAAGATCAAGCTGCACGTTTTGATGCAGACTTCTCTCTACTTTGTGGTGAGTTCAGTGTTTTCCTACCAAACCTATTTGAATCATTAGGTGGGTTAACTCAACCTAACGCTTAATGATTCCGATTTGATGCTCAGGTATCGACGATACCTGAGCTTATTTTCTTTCCTACTCCCGCTTATCAATACCTATCAACTCGCTTCTTAATACCATTGTTATCTTTAGGGCTATCAACCAAACTCATTTTAGCGTAAAATTTGCGCCCCTTTGATATCACTTGGTGGTATCAACCTGACTTGAGATCAGATTAGAGAACGAAGCAATGACTACACAGAAACCATTTGTACCTGAACTATTATCACCGGCAGGAAGCCTTAAAAACATGCGTTACGCATTCGCCTATGGCGCAGATGCAGTATACGCAGGCCAGCCACGTTACAGCCTTCGTGTTCGTAACAACGAGTTCAATCACGAAAACCTACAAATCGGTATCGATGAAGCTCATGCTCAAGGCAAAAAGTTATATGTTGTATGTAACATTCAGCCACACAACTCTAAATTAAAAACATTCATTCGCGACCTTAAGCCCGTTGTTGAGATGGGCCCAGACGCACTTATCATGTCAGACCCAGGTCTTATCATGATGGTACGTGAATCATTCCCTGAAATGCCGATCCATCTTTCAGTTCAAGCAAACGCAGTAAACTGGGCGACCGTGAAGTTCTGGTCAACTCAAGGCGTTGAGCGTGTGATCCTATCTCGTGAGCTATCTCTTGAAGAAATCGAAGAGATTCGCGAACACTGCCCAGAAACAGAGCTAGAAATCTTTGTTCACGGTGCTCTATGCATGGCTTACTCTGGTCGTTGCCTACTTTCTGGCTACATGAACAAACGCGATCCAAACCAAGGTACTTGTACTAACGCTTGTCGTTGGGAATACAAGACAGAAGCTGCGAAAGAAGACGAAAACGGTCAGATCGTTGAAGCTAACCCTACAGGCGTTGCTATTCAAGAAGTAGAAACTCAAGGTATTGAAGTTCAAGACGAGCGCCCTGACAACACACTAGGCCTTGGTAAGCCAACTGATGAAGTCGTTTTACTTTCTGAATCACACAAACCTGAAGAGAAAATGGCGGCGTTTGAAGATGAGCATGGTACTTACATCATGAACTCGAAAGACCTTCGCGCAATCCAACACGTTGAACGTCTAACGAAGATGGGTGTTCATTCATTGAAGATTGAAGGCCGTACTAAGTCTTTCTACTACTGTGCACGTACAGCACAGGTTTACCGTAAAGCTATCGATGATGCTGTTGCAGGTAAGCCATTTGATGAGAGTCTAATGGGTACGCTAGAGAGCCTAGCTCACCGAGGCTACACTGAAGGCTTCCTACGTCGTCACACTCACGATTCATACCAAAACTACGAATACGGTTACTCTATCTCTGATACTCAACAGTTTGTTGGTGAATTCACAGGTAAACGCCGTGGCGACCTAGCTGAAGTAGAAGTGAAAAACAAATTCCTAGTTGGTGACAGCCTAGAAATGATGACACCGAAAGGTAACGTTGTCTTCAAACTAGAAGTTATGGAAAACCGTAAATCTGAAGCAGTAGACGATGCGAAAGGTAACGGACACTTTGTGTTTATTCCTGTACCTACTGATATGGATCTAGAATTTGGTTTGTTAATGCGTAACTTGAGCGCAGGGCAAGATACACGTAACGCTTCAGGTAAATAACGGTTACTTTGGAAAGATAAATGGCTCTACTAATAACTGACAAGTGCATAAACTGCGATATGTGTGACCCTGAATGCCCAAATGGTGCAATCACTATGGGTGACAGTATCTTCGAAATCGATCCTGATTTATGTACTGAGTGTAAAGGTCACTATGAGAAGCCAACATGTCAGTCAGTGTGTCCCATTACAAAATGCATAATCACTGACCCAAACCATATTGAAACTGACGACGAATTATTAGAAAAGTTTGTCATTATTCAAGGCTTGACCTAAAAGATAAAAGGTTCAACTTAATCATCAAGTTGAACCTTTTTTTTAACCAGATTTTTCAATGGGATATATGTTGCAGAACATCTCTTTCTCAAATTGGTATTCAAGTTGTTCTCGCCAATTTTTGGTTTGGGATACAGGTACCAAATAAAAACTCTCCCGACTGGTATCGGTGACAAACGCCATTCCATACTGCATCAGTTCATAATGAACATCATTAACAAAACTAGGATCTAACCGTTGTCGACCGGTTAGCTGGTTTATATCTTCTCTAGAAATTGAAATACCAGTCTTCTCACTATTGAATCTATGTCTTAACCATTTAGAGAATTCCCTCGCGCAAATCATAGTCATTGTCTTATCCTTGAATTTTTATAGACGGGTATCAGACTTTGATTTTCATATACTGCACATAAGCCGCATCTTTCACCCAAAAACACGCCATCCCTGACTAAGCATTATCAAATTCATCGTTGTTTTTGCTATTGCCGTTATTCGTTTGTTTTGATATCAAACGATGTTCTTAATTACGTGTTTATAAACTCTAGACAAAAGTGTGACATTTCTCCAGTTTCAGAGACGAGAAAGTCAGTGGCATTACCACTGTAATTAACCTCGATAGATGCGATTACTTATTGGATATCAAGGCTAAACACTGACTCGGCATTACTTTAACTTTCTTTTTTTTCTTACTTTTAGCTACTTTTTTAGGTGGAGGCACTGGAATGGTCTGCGGAGCCCAACTGGCAAGTTCATCTCCACAACCATCACCTTTTGGCGGGTTTGCTTGAGCGATGCAGTTAGAACTACCTTTAGGACATTTTAAACGAACATGAAAATGAGAATGATGTCCCCACCAAGGTCTGATTTTTCCTAACCATGCTCTCTCATTGGCATCAGAGCTTTCTTGGTCACAAAGAGTTTGTTTAATAACAGGATGGACGAAAATACGTACCACTTTTTGATCTTTGGCTGCATAGCGAATAACTTGAAAATGGTCATCGTTCCAATTTGATTTACGCAGTTTGTAATTAGTAAGGTCGACAACGCTTATTGGCTTAGGAACAGCGAGTTCATTTTCGGAAAGTCTCTCATCAGTGAGCCTTAACCATATATCAATATCCAAGCCAGTCTGGTGGCTTGAATGACCAGATGAGAAGCGTCCTCCTCGAGGTAGAGAAATATCACCAACCAGTAAATTGGTATTGAGTTTTTCGCTCGCAGTCACACCTAACCTTTCAATAAACTGAATGGCCTCGGTATGGCCATAGTAGCGTTCTCGCTGAGGGCGAATAATTTGATAGCCCTCCCCGTTAATAGGCAAAGCCTGTGCACCGTCTAAACAGCCATTAGCATAACTGCCAATAGATGATGTTGAGTTGATTGTCGGGCTCTTCGCCTTTTCCCAAGGCGTTGCTATGGCTACGAATGAACATAACCCAGTAGCCGCAGCGCAAAGTAACCTCATAACGATCCTAAATGATTTGTCTTTAGTATTTATACTAGCTGTCATTGAGGAATAGGGGCATATAAGTAATAAGTTTTTCGGGGCATTAAATGAAAATAACAAACAACACATCTTATCAACCAACTTTCATCACTGCTATTGGCTAACTGAAGAGACGTAAAGATCTCAAACTCGTCACTGATTTTTGAATTTCGTATAACGGTCAGCCACTGCACTTGACGATTAACAGCGTTAATTCATCGTCTTAAAAATAAAATTGCAGAAGCGAGCAGAAAATAAAAAGGCTCCAGTCTTTCGACTGAAGCCTTAATATATCAATGCAACAACATAGGTTGTTTTAAACTGAACTAACGATTAGAGATGTTGAGATAATTGGTAGCAGTAGAACTTCGTTGTTCATTTATCTATATCGAAAAAAGCAAAAAGGCTCTAGTCTTTTGACTAGAGCCTTAAATATGGCAGGGGTGGAGAGATTCGAACTCCCAACACGCGGATTTGGAATCCGCTGCTCTGCCAATTGGAGCTACACCCCTATTTTCAGTTTTAAAGAGCTGAAACTCTGAATAAGTGGCGGAGTGGACGGGACTCGAACCCGCGACCCCCGGCGTGACAGGCCGGTATTCTAACCAACTGAACTACCACTCCGCAGTGGTCAACTCACTAAGTGAGCGTCCATATCTCCAGGTTGGTCAACCTAAAGATTTAATTTAAAGCCTGGCGATGTCCTACTCTCACATGGGGAAACCCCACACTACCATCGGCGCTATTGTGTTTCACTTCTGAGTTCGGCATGGAATCAGGTGGGTCCACAATGCTATGGTCGCCAAGCAAATTTTGCTTTTACTTTCAGTTTTTTAAAAACTGAAGGCAAAATAATCTGGAAAACTGATTTAAAAGTTATATCTCATCAAACTCATTCAAGTATTTGGTATTTCTTTGAGTCCACAAAACCCCTTGGGTGTTGTATGGTTAAGCCTCACGGGCAATTAGTACAGGTTAGCTCAATGCCTCGCAGCACTTACACACCCTGCCTATCAACGTCGTAGTCTACGACAACCCTTTAGGACGCTTATAGCGCCAGGGAAAACTCATCTCAAGGCTCGCTTCCCGCTTAGATGCTTTCAGCGGTTATCGATTCCGAACTTAGCTACCGGGCAATGCCATTGGCATGACAACCCGAACACCAGAGGTTCGTCCACTCCGGTCCTCTCGTACTAGGAGCAGCCCCTTTCAATTTTCCAACGCCCACGGCAGATAGGGACCGAACTGTCTCACGACGTTCTAAACCCAGCTCGCGTACCACTTTAAATGGCGAACAGCCATACCCTTGGGACCGACTTCAGCCCCAGGATGTGATGAGCCGACATCGAGGTGCCAAACACCGCCGTCGATATGAACTCTTGGGCGGTATCAGCCTGTTATCCCCGGAGTACCTTTTATCCGTTGAGCGATGGCCCTTCCATTCAGAACCACCGGATCACTATGACCTGCTTTCGCACCTGCTCGAATTGTCATTCTCGCAGTCAAGCGGGCTTATGCCATTGCACTAACCACACGATGTCCAACCGTGTTTAGCCCACCTTCGTGCTCCTCCGTTACTCTTTGGGAGGAGACCGCCCCAGTCAAACTACCCACCAGGCACTGTCCGTAATCCCGATTCAGGGACCAACGTTAGAACATCAAAACTACAAGGGTGGTATTTCAAGGACGACTCCACCACATCTAGCGACGCGGTTTCATAGTCTCCCACCTATCCTACACATGTAGGTTCAATGTTCAGTGCCAAGCTGTAGTAAAGGTTCACGGGGTCTTTCCGTCTAGCCGCGGGTACACTGCATCTTCACAGCGATTTCAATTTCACTGAGTCTCGGGTGGAGACAGCGTGGCCATCATTACGCCATTCGTGCAGGTCGGAACTTACCCGACAAGGAATTTCGCTACCTTAGGACCGTTATAGTTACGGCCGCCGTTTACCGGGGCTTCGATCAAGAGCTTCGACCGAAGTCTAACCCCATCAATTAACCTTCCGGCACCGGGCAGGCGTCACACCGTATACGTCATCTTACGATTTTGCACAGTGCTGTGTTTTTAATAAACAGTTGCAGCCACCTGGTATCTGCGACTCTCGTCTGCTCCATCCGCAAGGGACTTCACTGATAAGAGCGTACCTTCTCCCGAAGTTACGGTACCATTTTGCCTAGTTCCTTCACCCGAGTTCTCTCAAGCGCCTTGGTATTCTCTACCCGACCACCTGTGTCGGTTTGGGGTACGATTCCTTACAATCTGAAGCTTAGAGGCTTTTCCTGGAAGCATGGCATCAATGACTTCACTACCGTAGTAGCTCGACATCGTATCTCAGCGTTAAGAAAGTCCGGATTTACCTAAACTTTCCGCCTACATACTTGAACCTGGACAACCGTCGCCAGGCCCACCTAGCCTTCTCCGTCCCCCCATCGCAATTGTAAGAAGTACGGGAATATTAACCCGTTTCCCATCGACTACGCCTTTCGGCCTCGCCTTAGGAGTCGACTTACCCTGCCCCGATTAACGTTGGACAGGAACCCTTGGTCTTCCGGCGAGGGAGTTTTTCACTCCCTTTATCGTTACTCATGTCAGCATTCGCACTTCTGATACCTCCAGCAGCCCTTACAGACCACCTTCAACGGCTTACAGAACGCTCCCCTACCCCACATACCCTAAGGTACGTAGCCGCAGCTTCGGTGTATAGCTTAGCCCCGTTACATCTTCCGCGCAGGCCGACTCGACCAGTGAGCTATTACGCTTTCTTTAAATGATGGCTGCTTCTAAGCCAACATCCTGGCTGTCTGAGCCTTCCCACATCGTTTCCCACTTAGCTATACTTTGGGACCTTAGCTGGCGGTCTGGGTTGTTTCCCTCTCCACGACGGACGTTAGCACCCGCCGTGTGTCTCCCGGATAGTACTTACTGGTATTCGGAGTTTGCAAAGGGTTGGTAAGTCGGGATGACCCCCTAGCCTTAACAGTGCTCTACCCCCAGTAGTATTCGTCCGAGGCGCTACCTAAATAGCTTTCGGGGAGAACCAGCTATCTCCAGGTTTGATTGGCCTTTCACCCCTAGCCACAAGTCATCCGCTAATTTTTCAACATTAGTCGGTTCGGTCCTCCAGTTGATGTTACTCAACCTTCAACCTGCCCATGGCTAGATCACCTGGTTTCGGGTCTAATCCTAGCAACTGTACGCCCAGTTAAGACTCGGTTTCCCTACGGCTCCCCTAAACGGTTAACCTTGCTACTAAAATTAAGTCGCTGACCCATTATACAAAAGGTACGCAGTCACACCACGAAGGTGCTCCTACTGCTTGTACGTACACGGTTTCAGGTTCTATTTCACTCCCCTCACAGGGGTTCTTTTCGCCTTTCCCTCACGGTACTGGTTCACTATCGGTCAGTCAGTAGTATTTAGCCTTGGAGGATGGTCCCCCCATATTCAGACAGGATATCACGTGTCCCGCCCTACTCGATTTCACTGATTATGATGTGTCGGTTACGGGGCTATCACCCTTTATTGCGAGACTTTCCAGACTCTTCACCTGCATCATTAAAAGCTTAAGGGCTAATCCAATTTCGCTCGCCGCTACTTTCGGAATCTCGGTTGATTTCTCTTCCTCGGGGTACTTAGATGTTTCAGTTCCCCCGGTTTGCCTCCTGTTGCTATGTATTCACAACAGGATACGTGCTTATGCACGTGGGTTTCCCCATTCAGAAATCCCAGACTCAAAAGGTTATTACTACCTAATCTGGGCTTATCGCAAGTTATTACGTCTTTCATCGCCTCTGACTGCCAAGGCATCCACCGTGTACGCTTAGTCACTTAACCATACAACCCGAAAGGGTCTTAGTGTATGGCAACTAACCAAGGTTTTTGGTTGTCATCAAGAAGGGTTAATTCTTGATGACTGTTTGCCGGACTCAATTGTGAATCAAACTAACGTTTGATTCGAATACAAGACACTTGAATGTGTTTGTTGTGTTTATCAATAAAGATAAACATTGAGAACTTTTAAATTTGATTGAATTACTCGTAAGTAAATCAATCAGTCAGCTTTCCAAATTGTTAAAGAGCTTGATTCAAACTAATGAACCATTTTTAAATATTTTCAAAGAAAAACACTTAAAGATGGTGGAGCTATGCGGGATCGAACCGCAGACCTCCTCGCTGCCAGCGAGGCGCTCTCCCAGCTGAGCTATAGCCCCATCTGGAAAAGTATTTCTACTCTTAACTTTTCTAAACCTAATCAATCTGTGTGGACACTCATCGTGGTATCTTCGTATAAGGAGGTGATCCAGCCCCAGGTTCCCCTAGGGCTACCTTGTTACGACTTCACCCCAGTCATGAACCACAAAGTGGTGAGCGTCCTCCCCGAAAGGTTAAACTACCCACTTCTTTTGCAGCCCACTCCCATGGTGTGACGGGCGGTGTGTACAAGGCCCGGGAACGTATTCACCGTGACATTCTGATTCACGATTACTAGCGATTCCGACTTCATGGAGTCGAGTTGCAGACTCCAATCCGGACTACGACGCACTTTTTGGGATTCGCTTACTATCGCTAGCTTGCTGCCCTCTGTATGCGCCATTGTAGCACGTGTGTAGCCCTACTCGTAAGGGCCATGATGACTTGACGTCGTCCCCACCTTCCTCCGGTTTATCACCGGCAGTCTCCCTGGAGTTCCCGACATTACTCGCTGGCAAACAAGGATAAGGGTTGCGCTCGTTGCGGGACTTAACCCAACATTTCACAACACGAGCTGACGACAGCCATGCAGCACCTGTCTCAGAGTTCCCGAAGGCACACCAGCGTCTCCGCTGGCTTCTCTGGATGTCAAGAGTAGGTAAGGTTCTTCGCGTTGCATCGAATTAAACCACATGCTCCACCGCTTGTGCGGGCCCCCGTCAATTCATTTGAGTTTTAATCTTGCGACCGTACTCCCCAGGCGGTCTACTTAACGCGTTAGCTCCGAAAGCCACGGCTCAAGGCCACAACCTCCAAGTAGACATCGTTTACGGCGTGGACTACCAGGGTATCTAATCCTGTTTGCTCCCCACGCTTTCGCATCTGAGTGTCAGTGTCTGTCCAGGGGGCCGCCTTCGCCACTGGTATTCCTTCAGATCTCTACGCATTTCACCGCTACACCTGAAATTCTACCCCCCTCTACAGCACTCTAGTTCACCAGTTTCAAATGCAGTTCCGAGGTTGAGCCCCGGGCTTTCACATCTGACTTAATGAACCACCTGCATGCGCTTTACGCCCAGTAATTCCGATTAACGCTCGCACCCTCCGTATTACCGCGGCTGCTGGCACGGAGTTAGCCGGTGCTTCTTCTGTTGCTAACGTCAAGATGCGCAGCTATTAACTACACACCCTTCCTCACAACTGAAAGTACTTTACAACCCGAAGGCCTTCTTCATACACGCGGCATGGCTGCATCAGGCTTTCGCCCATTGTGCAATATTCCCCACTGCTGCCTCCCGTAGGAGTCTGGACCGTGTCTCAGTTCCAGTGTGGCTGATCATCCTCTCAGACCAGCTAGGGATCGTCGCCTTGGTGAGCCATTACCTCACCAACTAGCTAATCCCACCTAGGCATATCTTGACGCGAGAGGTCCGAAGATCCCCCTCTTTGGCCCGTAGGCATTATGCGGTATTAGCCATCGTTTCCAATGGTTATCCCCCACATCAAGGCAATTTCCTAGGCATTACTCACCCGTCCGCCGCTCGACGCCCAACAAATCCTCCGAAGATTCAATGTTGTCGTTTCCGCTCGACTTGCATGTGTTAGGCCTGCCGCCAGCGTTCAATCTGAGCCATGATCAAACTCTTCAATTTAAGATTTTGTGACTCAACGAATACTGACTTCAAAACTAATATTTACCGAAGTAAACATGTAATTCTAAAGCTATTACCATTCCAACAGAATAGTAATGAATTGACTGTGCCGAATAACTACAAGTAGTTAAACGTATTGGTCACTCAGCTCATTGAAATCAATTTTGTTACCGAAGTAACTGTTACTACGCTCTTTTGAAAAAGAACCAATAACGTTTTGATATTCATCAACGAGTGCCCACACAGATTGATAGGTTTAAATTGTTAAAGAGCTT